>DASXZA010000014.1:0-62810 GCA_036502205.1 Solirubrobacteraceae bacterium
CGCCCACCACGACGAGCCGCTCGCCGCCTCGCTGCGTTCGCCCTACGGGCTCACTCCACCAGACGGCGACACCCCTACCCTTCAACCAGACAACAACCACCGACTCTCACAAGCAATGGACCTATGAACGGGGTCCGGTCATCTGCATCGAACGCCGCAAGCAGCACGCTTGCATCGAGCAGGAGCGTGCTCACGCTATGGCCTCGCGGACTTCACACGCTCAGCGACGTCACCACCGTGGTGCGCTGCCTGTCGCAGGAGAACGCGATCATCGCTTGTGCTTGCTGATAAGCGTGACCTGCAGCTTCGAGCTGCTCGTCAATGTCTTGCCAAGGCCTTTCAGCTGGATGACGAGCACGCCCTTGAGGTGATGCTGGCGTGTGAGGAGGGCACGCGCCGCCTTGCTCAGCGTGATCTTGATCTTCCCGCCTTTGCCAGGCGCGATCGTGAACGTGCCGCTGCCGTACACCGCGTGCGTTGCCTTCTTCCCGGTGCTCGCCGCTTCGAAGCTCACCGTGCCGCTGCAGGCGCTCGTCGACGAGCAGGTCGCGTTGAGCGTAAGCCCCGCATGACCCGATGGCACCGTCACCTTGCCGGGCAGCCCGATCAGTGTCGGAGTCGAGTCGCTGCCGGAGCCGCTCGAAGGGCCTGTGCTGGGCGAGGAGCCACCAGAACCACCCGACGTGCCCGAGCCGCCAGATCCGCCGGACCCGCCCGAGCCAGAACCCCCCGAGCCGGAGCCGCCCGAGCCACCGGTATCGCTGCTGGCGCCGAAGACATAGATCACTTCCACCGAGCCATTGCCGCCACCAGTCGCGCCGCCATCGAAGCCGGTCGGGGCGCCAAGCGTTTTCGGTGCCGCGTAGGCGCTGCCGCCACCTCCGCCGCCGCCGCCGGGAACACAGGGTGTTTCCGGTTCCTCGCAGCCAGCTCCACCACCCCCGCCGTAGTAGCCGCCGCCGCCCTCGCCGCCGGCGAGGTAGAACGGTTCACCGGCGAACGGATGGTTCTCGGACGACGGGTTCGATCCCCCCTGGCTGAATTCGAAGCCTTGCGAGCCGTAGATGGTCGCCGCCGGATATCCCGTGCCGCCCGCCGGAGATTCCTTGCCCTGGCTGGCACCGCCTTTGCCGGGCGCGACTTCGCTGGCGCCTTCGCCCGCGCCCGATCCAGAGCCGTTGAGAGCTGCGCCCGCCTCGCCGGGGATCCCGCCGCCGTCGCCACCTTTGCCGCCCGAGCCCGCGCCGGCGCCGCCACCCGCGGCGAGGATGATCGACGGGAAGCCTTCGGGGTTGACCTGCGTCGCTACGAATGAGCCGCCGCCGCCGCATCCACCGAAGCCGGTGCCGCTGAAGCCTGGGTGGTAGTTGCCGGCGCCGCCTTCGCAACCGGTCGCCGAGTAGCCGTTGGGATGCGGTTCATACATGGGGCCGCTGCCCTTGCCACCGACGGCGAGATAGAAGACCTCGCCCGGCGTCACTTCAAAGGTCGCGCTCGTCTCGCCGCCGTATCCGCCTTCGTAGAGCACTGTTTTCGACAGCCACGCATACGACGGGCCGCCCTGAGCACCGTCGGCGACGAAAGTCACTTTCGCCACGCCGCTCGGCACCGTCCACTTCATGCCCCCGGGGGTCGTGTCCTTGCAGAACGTCGCCGCGCCGTTGCTGCATTCAAACGACGGCGGTTCGTTCGCGCTAGCCGTCGCTGCTCCGAGCGATAGCGCGCCGAGCGCCGTCAGTGTCGCCAAGCACGTTCGTATCGATCGCCTCGAGGGCTCCGGCGAGATCAAACGAGCGAATGAACGAAGCGCTACCCCTGCAGGACGCATATGTCTCTCCGAGATCGATGGCGCCACCCCGTGCCGATGGCCTGTCGCTTGTATATCAACGAGCGACGCGTGCACATGCGTACGCGACGATCTCACTACGCAATCGGTGCGTAGGCGTCTGTCGATCGATCAGTACGCGCCGCGCGGCACCCGTCTCTAGCTCGGCAGCCGCGGAGCGAGGCGCAGATGCGCGAATTTGCTCTTCGCCGGCGCCCAGTGATCGTGCTCGTGGCCATCGGGGCTGTAGACGACGGCGTGCGCGAGCATGTCAAGCGGCTGCGGCGGCGGTGCATCGGCTGACACGGCGCCCGGGGTCTGGCGGCGGTCGGGGATGAAGCTGACCGCGAGGCTGCCGGTTAGACGGCCGCCGAGCTCACGGAACATCGACGCCGGCAGCGTCCACATCACGCCCTGTTTGACGCCGTGTTGCTCGTTGCCGAACGTGACCTTGCCGGCCGACCATTCGAAGCCCTTGATCGGGGGAACGGATCACCTCGGCGTAGGTCGTGTCGATCACGGGGCTCGTCTCCCCGAAGACCTCGAGATAGAAGGGGTCCTCGTCCTCGCCTTTCCACTGCGCGAGATCTGCTGGGTGGCTGATGGATTCGATAGTCATATCGCGAAGCTTGACAGATGCGACAGTACGATTATCTGCAACTCTTGTTCCCGATTGTACGGACGCTACCCAGACGCGGCGCTCCAAGCCAACCGCGCGGCCTGCGAGCGGCCTGTCGCTGCGAGTGCCCGATAGCAATGCTGCAGGTGCTTCTGGGCTGTGCGCGTACTGATGCCGAGCGCGGCGGCGGCGTCCTGGTCTGAGTGACCCATCGCCACCAGGCGCAGCACATCGGCTTGACGTCGGGTGAGACCGAGCGCACACAGGTCCTCCGCCAAGATCCGGCGCCCGGCGCCCCGCGCGAGTTGGGTGTAGTCGACGGCATTGCGGTAAGCCTGGATCAAATAGGGCCGGGCGAGATTGAGTAGATCGCGCTCGACGGCGGTGAAGTCGCGCTTGCCCCGGCTCAGCGCAATGCCAAGGACACGCTGACGTGCGGAGGGCAGTGTGAAAGCCATCTGATACTCGACGCCAAGCGGGCGGTAGACCTCGCGGTAGAGATCCAAACGGTGCAGCTCGCGACGCGTGATCAAGTCGGAGAAGCGCGTCGCACGACCGTCGTGTGTTCTCATGTGATGCACGACCAACGGGTTTTCCGCCGCGTAGCGAGCAAAAGCCGCGTGGATCTCCGGAGGCGCCAGCGGTTCGCTTATCGAGACGGTGTGCGGAAGATTGGCCGGCAGCTCGTTGAGCGCACACCATTCAGCGGGCACAGCCTCGCGTAGTGCCCGAAGCAAGCCGTGGCACAGTTCCTCGACATCGAGTAGTCCGACGACCTCGCCGATCAGCCCAAGCACACGTCGCTCCAGCCCCGCTGACATCGCAAGAACCGTACAGGCCCGCGAGTAGCGAGCGCTGTCCATACGCGTTGAGTGCGTAAAAGAGGCGATCCCCAACCATACTCAGATAGGGTCGCTTTGCAGGGATTTCGCGGGTGGCGTCGCCTGCGTCGAGGTCTCACGGATCCGGTTACGCAGAAGTTCTCACATGGCCAGGCTGGACGGCGATAGCGTGCTTGACCGTCTCGCGGTACCCCCGACCGCCGCAGGCCGCCTCGCCGCAACCCCAACGAAAGGCTCGCCTTGATTCGTCCTCGCTCGCTGGTGCTCTGTATCTCGACCATTGCCTGCCTGGTGGCATCGGTGGCCAGTGCTCAGGCGTGCACCAAGACGTGGGGTGCCTCGAGCGGCAGCTGGGGCGAAGCAAATGACTGGACTCCACACGGAGTGCCGACGAACACGGACGCCGTGTGCATGACCGCATCCGGTACCTACACCGTGACGCTGCCTCCCGAAGGCGGGCAGGCCGCCTCGCTCACCCTCGGCGGATCGAGTGGCACACAGACGATTGACGTGGTCGGAGCCAGCTACATCTATCAAGGCGAGACCCAGCATGTGACCTCACTTTCGGTGGTCGGCACCGCGACGATCTCCTCGGCCGGCAGGATCTTGCTCGACGCGACCGCGGGCGGAGCTCACTCCGGCAGTGAAGAACTTGGCGCCGGTGGATATCTCACGGCCGGCGCGGTGAATAACAGCGGCCAGATCGAGACCGAAGTACAGGACAGCAAATGGGCCGACTACTTCAAGGTCGGGAACCTCACCAACGAGCCCGGTGGGAGCGTGCAGATCGCTTCGGGCACGCTCAACTCACAGCAGGAAGGCGAAGGAGCCTATCCGTGGTCGGAGACCAACGACGGTGCGGTAACGGTTGACAGCGGCGCCTCGTGGCTGATGAAAACGAGTTTCGCCGGCAAAGCCGGCTTCACCAACGACGGCTCGATCGTCAATGACGGCTCGATCGCGATGGACGGAAGCTCCGGTGAAGCCACCTGGACGCAGAGCGACGGCTCGATCTCCGGCAACGAAGCGGTGCTGCAAGACGGTGCCACGCTTGACGATTCCGCTGGGTCGGGAGCGTTCCTGCTGAACGCCGCCGGGGCCAAGCTCACCGGCACGATCCCCACGGGACAGACGGTTACGGTTCGCGGCGAGCCGTTCGATTCCGGCGGTGAGACCTACAACAGCACCGCCCTCTCGCTCGACGACGCTCAGCTTGTCAACGACGGAACGCTCGTGCTCGAAGCGGACGGCAGCGCAAACACCAGCGGCGGCTCGGTCTACGTCAACAGCGGCTCCCTTCTGAACAACGGCACGATGCTTGCCGAGGTGACCGATCCTTCATGGGCGGATTATCTGGAAGTCGGGCTCACCAACGCTCCCGGTGGCAAGCTCGAATTGAGCGGCGGAACCTTGAATCAAACGGCGGGAACGCCGACGGTCAACGAAGGGCTGACCACACTCGGGCCGGGGTCGCTTTATCTCCTGCAGGAGGGCTCCTCGTTCGTCAATGACGGCACGCTCTCGCCCGAGATCGCCAGCGCTACGAGTGTCGGCAGCTTTCAAATGAGCAGTCCCTGCTGTAACGGAAACGGGATCTTCACCGGGGGCGGCACGGTGCTGCCGGTGCTCGTCGGCGGCTACGCGCCAAGCGCAAACCAGGAGTTCCCGGTGTTCCTGCTCACAGGCGGGAAGTTCACGGGCACGTTCGCCTCGGTAGGCAACGGCTTCAGCGCCGACTACTCGCACGAGTCCTATGAAACTCCCAGCCCAAATTACGTCGGGCTCGTGTATCAGGCATCAGGCGGCGGCTCCCCACTCGCCAAAGCAATATCGCCGCCCGTGTCGCTCGTTCATTTGGTGTCGGCCGCCGGTGGGCGCGGCCGCTTGAGTGTCATCCTGTCCTGTCCGCCTGGGAGCGCGGCATGTCAGATGGCGACGGTCGCCGCAGCCGTGACCGAGCATCTGAAGGGCGGCAGGATCACCGCGATTTCCGCGCGCAAGCGCAAGAAGAAAGCACCTGCCCACACCAAGCAGGTGGTGATCGCCGCCGCCGGCGCCACGCTCGCGGCCGGTACGACGAAGACGCTCACCCTCGCGCTCAACGCCACCGGTCGGGCGCTGCTCGATAAGCACGGCAAGATCACGGTGGCTGTGAGCGTGACCTCCGCGGGCAAAGCGATCGGCGGCACGACGGTCATCGTGAAGAAGCCGGCGAAGACCAAAAAGAAATGATCGGCGCCGGCGGCCGACCAGGTCATTGCGTCCTCGCGGGCCCGCGTGTCATGGGGGGCGAGAAGCACCAGACCGCTGCACCTCGCTGCCTACGCTCGGCCTTTGCGGGTGTAGCATCGGTTGATGGGTCTTGCGGAGAGTTTCACGGGTCCCTTGACTTAGCCGATTCCGGAGATTAGATTCCCGAAGGTGAGCGACGGAGGCGCCAGCCCGGTGGAACCGATCACCGCGACGGGCTCCACCCCGCGCAACGTCGACGGGCAGGCGATCGCGATCACGGTCTTCAGCTCGGTCAAATGGCTCGGCCGGCTGTGGCTGCCGCTCGTCTTCTGGTACGCCGAGCGCTTCCCCAAATCGACGGGCACGCTGGGTCGACTGTCGTTCATCCACTTCGCGCGCTGGACGCTCGTGCGCCGCATCCCGTACAACGGGCCGCCCCAGCGCCAAGAGCAGCTCAGCTACCCGCGCCTGTTCTTCGAGAGTAACTTCAACGGCGGCTGGGAGGAGTACATCGACGCCTTCTCTCACATCCTCACGAAGGGCATGAAGGTCTTCTGGGGCACCTCCTACGGATTCCCGCAGCCGCTGCCGACGGGCCCGTTCAAGGAATACATCAAAGAGAACGAACTGCAAGCCAGCCACTTCTACTCGGCCTATCCGCAGGCAACCACCACGATGGTCCTCGCCGCGCTTGAGCTGGCGCCTGCGTTCGCGACGTTCAAGCGGCAGAACGAGGGCAAGCCGGCCGCAGAGTTCGAGCAGGCCTGGCACACGTTCCTGACGCAAGTGCAGGGGAGCTTGTGAGCAATCAGGCCGGGCAGGCATACGCGTTCATGGCGATGACCCCGGTCATCGAGGAGCGCGAGCACGAGCTGCGCGAGCTCCTGCAGTCCTTCACACAGCAGACGAGCCCCTTCGCCGCGCTGCCGCAGACGCACTTCGCGCGCTGGGTGATCATCCGCGATTGGGTGAACAGTCGCGCGCAGCCTCGCCAAGACCATCTCGGCTGCCCGTATCTGATCTTCACGAGCAACTCGCACGGCTCGATCGACGCCTACCTGGATGCGCTGTGCGCGCGAGCGGAGGCGGCGGCCATCTGGAGCCATTGCGCGGGCGCTCCGCAGCCTGCTTCCGGCGCGGCGCTGAAGGCCTACCTGCTGCACAACCGGATCGAAACCGGCTTCTTCGTGGCGGCCTACCCCGAGGCATCAGTCGAAGAAGTACACGCGAGCCTCGCGCTGCGCGAACAGCTGATCGCGTTTGCCGTCAGCTCGCAGGGCATGGACGCCGAGACCCTTCAGCGCGCATTCAGGGAGGCGTTCCCCTGATGCCCGACTCGTCAACCTCGATCGACTACGCCGACATCCAGGGCGACATCCTGCGCGCATACGGCAACGACTACGACCGCGCGTCATACCTGTTCGTGCACGTCGCGGCCCCCGCCGGCGGGCAGACGTGGCTTGCAGGGCTGCTCGGGCGGATCACGAATGCCGAGCACTGGAGCGGGCCGAAGCCCGCGACGACGCTGAACGTCGCGCTGACGTTCGCCGGCGTGCGCGCGCTCGGTGTGCCCGAGGGCCTGCTGGCGAGCTTCTCGGATGAGTTCCGCGAAGGCATGGCCGCGCGCGCCGAGCTGCTCGGCGACATCGGTCCTAGCGCACCCACCAACTGGGAGGCCCCACTCGGTAGTGGCGAGGGTCACGTGCTGATCGCGATCAAGGCGCACACCGCCGAGCAGCTCGATCGCGAGCTCGCGGAGCTCCGCCTCGGCGTCGAGCGAACGCAGAGTGTGAGCATCGTGCACGAACAGCACACGCAGATGCTGCGCGGCGCGCGTGAACACTTCGGTTACGCCGACGGCTTCGCGCAGCCCGCGATCGCGGGCGTGACGCCACACCGGACGCTCGGAGGTGGCGTTCCCGAAAAGGAAGACAAATGGCGCGGTCTTGCGCTTGGCGAGTTCATCCTCGGCTATCCCGACGAGGACACGCTCGTCGACCCGCAGCGACGCTTGCCCAGCGCCCCCGAAGAACCGCTCGGGCGCTCGGGGACCTACATGATCTACCGCAAGCTCTCCCAAGATGTCGCGCTGTTCCGCCAGACGCTTCGCGACGCCGCACGGTTGTATGAGGTGGGCGACGAGGAGAAGCTCGCCGCCAAGGTCGCCGGGCGCTGGCGCAACGGCACGCCACTCGTCAGCTCTCCGGATGAGCCCATCCGCGACTTCAACCCCAAGGACCTACGCAACAACGCCTTCCGCTACCTCGACACCGATGCCGATGGCGTCCGCTGCCCGCTCGGCGCGCACATCCGTCGCGCCAACCCCCGCGACGCACTCGGTTGGAAGGGGCTCGAGGACTCGGGTCTGCTGAGCTTTCGGCACCGCATCATCCGACGCGGCATGCCCTACGGGTCGCCGCTCCCGGCCACCGCCAGCGAGACGGGCCGGCGGGTGGCGAGCCCGACGAGGGGGGAGGCCAGGAGCGCGGACTTGTGTTCGTGTGCTTCAACGCCAGCATCTCTCGGCAGTTCGAGGGCATCCAGACACAGTGGATCAATGACGGCAACGTCTTCCACCTGGGCCACGACAAGGACTACCTGCTGGGCGATTCCGGCACGACCGACAAGCTGACCGTGCAGGGCGATCCGCCGTTCATGCTCACCCCCCAGCCGGCGTTCGTGAACACCCGCGGCGGCGAGTACCTGTTCGTGCCCGGGCTTGCCGCGCTGCGATTCCTGGCGGGCGGCACGGGCGGCGTCTGAGCGTGAGCGCGCTCGCCGAGCTCGAGCATCTCGGCAGACGCCTCGGGGCCGACGTCGAGCGTTTCGTGCGCGATGGTAAGCAGGAGCTCGCGCAGCACCTGACAGCTCATCCCCAACCGTTGTTCGCGCTGCTGCGCGGGCTCAAGCCGGTGTTGGTGATCCACGGCATCGCGATCGTCACTCGCCACGAGGACGTGCTCGCGGTGCTGGGCGACGATGACGCTTTTGGCGTGGATCCCTACGGCGTCAAGATGCGCGCGCTCGCCGGCGAGTTCATCCTCGGCTTGGAGGACTCGCTGCGCTACGAACGCGAAGTCTCGATCATGCGTCTGGCCGCCCCACGCTCGGACGTCGCTGCATTGACGGGCTTCTTGGCGCAGCTCGCCGAGCAGCTCGTCGCCGACGCCGCCGCGCGCGACGGGCCGACATCTTCTTTAACGTCAGCGACGACCCGCAGATTCACACCACAGCCGCGCGCGCGGCAGGGCAGCTGCGGCCCTATTTGGAAAATGCGATCGCCGAACGCAAGCACGGCGGCGGTGGCGGGGGGTCGTTGTTCAGGCCGACCCACAATCTGCACGGACCACTGTGCCGTCTTTGACTGGGATCGAGGGGTGTGGTTACGTTGGTTGTGCGCAGCGCGGAAAGCGCTGCTATTCCAAGCTTCCGCACCGCCAGATTACCTAAAGAGTCGGAGAACAGACACAATGAGAAACAGAAACCGTATTGCAGGCATCCTTGTCTTGGGGCTTGTCGCCCTGGTTCCAGCGGCGTCGGCGGCTGCCCTCCCTCAGTACGTCGCGCTTGGGGACTCATACTCATCTGGTGTCGGGACTGGCGTCTACTATGAAGAAGCGGGCGAATGCCTGCGTAGCCCTGACGCCTACGGGCCGAAGGTCGCATCGTCAAAGGGATACACGCTGAGCTTCCAGGCATGCGCCGGCGCAAAGACCGCCGAAGTCAACGAAAAACAGCTCGGCACGCTGAGTGCCACCACCAGCCGTGTGACGATCACGATTGGTGGCAACGACGCCGGCTTTGGCACGGTGCTTACCGACTGCGCCGCGCTGCCGACCGGCTGTGAAACGGCGATCAGCGAAGCCAATACTTTCATCAAAAACAAACTGCCCGGCTTGCTGGAAACCACCTACAAAGACATCAGCACAAAAGCGACGACGGCCAAAGTGATTGTGTTGGGGTATCCTAAGCTGTTTACTAAAGAAGGTAAAACATGCGGGACCACCTACCTGACCTCCGGTAAGGAGGAAAAACTGAACGAAACCGCGGAACTGCTCGACAACGCGATCAAGGGCCGCGCCGAAGCGGCAAAATTCACTTACGTGAACCCCACCAGCGCCTTTGAATCGCACGAGGTCTGCTCGACGACGCCGTGGTTGAATGGACTGGTCAGCCCGACCTACGAAAGCTATCACCCGAACATCGCGGGGCAAGCGGAGTTCACTACGCTGATCGAAGCCGTGTTCTAAATCTGCCCCGATCGCGGGGTGAAGGTGCTCCCAAGTGCGGGGGCTCTGGCCAATCGGTCGAGCCCCCGCCGGTCGGCTGTAGCGCCCGCGATCGCCGGTCGATACCGAGTTCGTGAGGTCTAGCCTGCTTGCCCACGCGCGTTTTAGGGCGCTCTCAGGGGCCGTCTTGGCTGCGGCGCTCTCGTCGGCGTGTGGCACGCTCGGAGCTGGGCCTGCGGTTGCTGCGACCCCAGCCGCGAGCTGGGACGCCGCGCAACAGCGCCAGGTCCTCGCGGCCGGGCTGATGGCGGAAAGTGGCGGCTCCTTCGCGGGGGCCGCTGACCTCACGGCTGCCCAGACGAATGCGACGATGAGCGCTCTCGCCGTCCGCTTGGAAGGGGTGCTGAGCGATACGTCTGGAGCGGCTGCTCCACCGGCAGCCGGCGGGCAAGATACGACCGGTACGCAGGCCGTGGGCGACGAACCCGAAGGCTCCGCCGAAGCCGAAGAAGCGGAAGTCGCCGCGGGCGCATCTGCCAGCGCCGACGGACAGGGTCAAAACGGCGAAGCCGACGCCCCAGTCCCAGCTCCCGTACCCGCTGTCGCCCACACCGCACAGAATCCCGTCACTCTCGTCACATTCGATCGGCTGCTCATCGAAGAGCTCGGGCTGACGAGCGTCGCCGCCCATGTCCAGACGGTCGCCACGAGCGCTGGCCTGCATCCTCCGGCCTACTTCGGATCGGAGACCGTCGCGCGAATGCTCGAATTGAGATACGAGCATCCCGTCGGCGCGCAACGTCTCGATCTCTTCCCCGAGGAACCCATCACCCGCGCCGAAGCCGCCTGGTCGCTTGCCAAGGCGATGAGTCTCAGCGCCTGGGAGATCAGCTCCACGCGCGAACAGCTCTCCGCGTTCGCGCTCCCGCAGATGACCGCCGCCCAGCGCCAGGCACTGCAGATCGCGGTCGCACGCATCGGCTACCCCTACGTCTGGGGCGGCACCACTGACAACACCGCCGACGGGCTCGAACACGGCGGCTTTGACTGCTCGGGGTTCGCGTGGCGGGTCTACAAGGTCTCCGGGCTTCCCTGGGGGCGCGCGATCCATGGACGCACCGCAGCCGAACAGGCCGGCGAGATCCCGCGCTCGCAAAGGCTGACCGCCAGCCAGCTCGAGCCCGGTGACCTGCTGTTCTTCGGCACAGCGCACTTCACCAGCAAGGCCACCGAGCGCAACGTCATCCACGAGGGGATCTACCTTGGCGAGAACTGGGTGATCCACTCCTCCGGACAGGGCGTCTATGTGCTGCCGCTGAGCGGCAGCTGGCTCGGCAGCTCATTCGCGTGGGGTCGGCGCGTGATCCGCTGAATGAGACCGCGCTCGACCCCATCGCGGCCGCCACGGCCGGCTTCAGAATGTCCGCGGCGCGGTCGATACCCCGCGGGAGCCATGCGCAACCTGCTGATCCCGCTCGCGCTGGCGAGCGTCCTCGTTATCTCGCTGAACGGCCACGCGCTCGCGCGTGGTCAGACTCCACGCGCCAGTACGGAGATCGCGAGAGCCCATGCGGCGGTCATCGGCGGCGGGCCCGCGCAGCCCGGCATGTTTGCCTCGGTTGCCGAGATCCTGGACCTGCACGGCAACATGATCGGTCAGTGCACCGGGACCGTCGTCGCCCCCAACCTGGTCCTTACCGCCGGTCACTGCGCCGAGAACGTCAAGACCGGAATCGCCAATGGCTCCACCGGCTATCGGATTCTGACCGGTGACGTCGAAGAAAGCAGCGAACAGCAGATCTCGACGGTCTCAGGGGTGCTGCCCTATGAAGGCTACGCGCGCAAGGTCGACGATGACGACGCCGCGCTGCTTGTGCTCGCGACGGCTACTACCGCACCCCCGCTAAGCCTCGCCACCGGCTCACATCGCGTGAAGCTCCACGCCGGTACGCGGGTGACGATCGTCGGTTGGGGTGAGACGCACTACGGACAGACCGGCCCGACCCACGTCTTGCACTGGGCGGACAGCGCCGCGCAGAGCAACCGCTGGTGCAAGCGCAACGCGCCACCGTTTTACGGCCGCAGCGAGATCTGTGCGATCGATCCCCCAAACTATGCCACCGGCGCCTGCAGCGGCGACAGCGGCGGTCCGCTGCTCGCCCACGACGCGAGCGGAGAAGCAGTCGAGGTCGGCATCGTCGTGCACGGCTACACGCAGTGCTCGACGCGCCTGCCGACCGTGTTCACGCGCGTCGCGCCGCTCGCCGCATGGGTCCAGACGTGGATCGACGCCTACAAGACCACACCTGCCGCGCCTGCAACACCGCCGGCGTGATCCTCATCGCTCACGGGTAAGAGCTGCTGACAGATCGCGGCGAGCTCGCCCTCAGCAGGAGGCGTATCGTGCGCGAACAGACCCCATTCGATTGGAGGAGCGTATGTCCGAGGTGGCACTGCAGGGCACCGTCGCGCTGGTCACAGGCGCCAGCAGCGGCATCGGTGAGGCCACCGCCAAGGCGTTGGCCGGCCGTGGCGCGACCGTCGCGCTCGCGGCGCGCCGCGTCGACCGCCTGGAGGCGCTCGCGCGTGAGATCCAGCAGGCCGGCGGTCAGGCAATCGCGATCGAGACCGACGTCACCGACCGCGAGCAGGCGATCGCCGCCGTGCAGCGCACCGTCAGCGAGCTCGGTCGCCTGGACACGGTGATCAACAACGCCGGCGTCATGCTGCTCGGCCCGATCCTCGACGCGCCCACCGAGGAGTGGGATCGCATGGTCGCGCTCAACCTGCAAGGCCTCCTGCACGTCACCCATGCCGCGCTACCGCATCTGCTGCAGGCGGCGCAGGGAGAGCCACGAAGGGTCGCCGATCTCGTCAACATCAGCTCCGTCGCCGGGCGCGTCGCACGCTCGGGCTCCGGGGTCTACAACCTCACCAAGCACGGCGTCGGCGCCTTCAGCGAGTCCCTACGTCAAGAGCTCGCCGAGCGCCACGTCCGCGTCTCGCTCGTCGAGCCCGGCGCTGTCGAGACCGAGTTGCCCGACCATCTACGCCCCGAGATCCGCGAGCAGATGATGCAGCGCTTCGGGGACATCGACCGACTGCAGGCCAACGACATCGCCGATGCGATCGCTTACATCCTCACCCGTCCGCGCCACGTCGCCATCAACGAGGTACTGATTCGCCCCACCCAGCAGACGGGCTGAGGGACGGATCAGAGCGCTGGACCGCTGCGGCAAGTTGCCGCAGCGGTCCACACACACACACACACCCGCTCTGTGCGAGCGGTCCTCCAAGTTGATGAGGGAAGGCCTGTACCGCACGCGGGCTAGGCGTGCGAGACCGCCTCGTGCTCGGTCGCGCTGAGAACGCCGATTCGATCCTTGTGCGAGCGCTCATACGCGCGCACACGCTTTGCGAGGTCGTCCTCGGCGCCGTTCGCGCCGCCGAGCGCCGCGCGTATCTCGCTCACGGTGAGCTCGTCATAGCCGGGCCACGGCTCTTCGGTGCGCAGGCTGGTAATCCGGCTGAGCACTGTCGTGCGATCTTCGTGGCGGCGCTCGTAGGAGTCGATCTTCGCGAGGTCGATCTGGGAGAGGCCCGCGAGCCGTTCGACGATCTCCGCCGCGGTGAGCTGGTCGTAGCCGCTCAGCGGCAGATCCTCCTCGGAGGCCATCGCGCCCTTGATCTGACCCTCGACCTGCGCCACGCCGGGTACCTTACGAGCGCGACGCGCGGTGCGCTTTGCGCTGCTTTGCACACTGCGCGCGCCCTCCTGAACCGTCTCGCCGACGCTGCGCAGGGCATCGGCCGCGCCGGTCTCAGAGACCTCATAGGAGGGCTTGTCGTGGATCTCGGACTCCACGACGGCATCCGTCAGCTTGGGGATCTCACCGAGCAGGCGGTCGAGCATCTTCTGCTCGTCCTCGCGAATCGAAGCCGCCAATGCCGCCGTCTCGGTGTCGCCGAGTGACCGCGCGAGGCGCTCGATCGCCGTGTAGGTCGCGATCTCGAGCGCCTCGCTCGCGCACGCGTCCTTCGCGTTCTTGAGAATCTTCTCCTCGCCGCCGGTGCCGCGCACAAGCTCCAGTGGCGCCTGGCTGAGCGCCAGCGCCTGGCCGATCACGCTCTGCAGTAGTCCGATTCCGAGCTGCAACGGGTTGCCCGAGCCATCCAGCTCCTGGGCGCGCGTCCGGAGTTTCCGAGCGTGACCGCGAGTTTGCTCCAAATGCGCTTCGAGACCGGCACGGTGGCGTCCACCCGGTGTCATCGCGATCTGCGTCTGCAGCACGCGTGTAAGGCCCTGCTCGGCGCCGTGCGCCTCGTTGAGGTACTGCACAATCTTCTGTTCCGCCTGGCTCATCGTCGACCTCCAAGAATTTTCATGTGATCGCGATATGCCCCTCGCAGCGCCGCTCAAACATCGCTTCTGTCACGCACACCGGCGATTCGCCGCGTGCGCTTGCCCTCAGGAGTGGAACTTGACCTTCGCCGAGGCCGACAGATGGCGGCCCGAGTGCGGCGCGAACGTCACGCGCAGCTTGATCCGCAGGTGCTTGTGCGCGCGCAGCGAGCGCACGCCGGACCGCGTGAGGTGGACCGTCAGCCGCACGGTGGTGGCTTTGCCGACGCGGCGCCTGAGCACCCGCAGATCGTGACCGCTGACAGTGATGCGCCCCGCGGCAGGGACCCTCACCTTGAGGATCGCGCGCGTCTTGACGGTCCTGTGACTGACGATCGCAAACGGGCAGTTGCGCACCGCGATCGTCGTTTGCTGGGTTAGTTTCGTGCCGCTCTGCGCGATGAGCGTGGTGGGCGCCGTCAGCTTTGAGTTGCACAGGCTACCGTTCGCGCTCAGCACCGACTGCGGGCCCACCGGCAGATCGATGGCGGCGCTCGAGATCGGGACGTCGGGCAGCGTTTCGAAGGTCGAGGTCGTGATCCCCGTGGTCGAGATGTGAGTGTGACCCACGAGCACGACCTGCACGCCGTCGCCGCGGAGGATCAGATCCAGGTCCGGGAACGCCTCGCCGCCGTGGGAGACCAGGTAGGCGGGTCCCGTGAGCGTGCCCGGCAGAACCGGAGTCGCGACGGTCGCGGTGCCCACCTTCGAGGCATCGGTGCATCCGCCGGGCGCCGGTCCCGCTTCGAAGGTCGCTGCCAGACAGGCTTTGCGAAGTGTCGTCACGCGCGAGGGCAGACGCTTGGGCAACTGCACCTGCACCTCGTGGAGGTTCGCCTCGCCTTTGCCCTGCGTGATCTTGACTTCGAGGCTCGCGCCGTTTTCCCTGGAGGTCTTCGCCCCGGTCGCCGCGCTGAGACTCGGTTTGAACGGCAGCTTCGAGCATTCCGTGACCTGGAAGGGGGTCGAGAGAGCTTGCGTCGCGCTGGATGCCGAGGTCAGCCCCGATTCGCTGGCCAGCGTTGAGCAGTTGGTCGGGTTGAACAGGAAGCTCGGCCGGTTGATCGCGACGCTGAGCGTCCGCAGTCGCAGCGGAACTCCGCCCTTGCTCTGCGGGATCGCCGCCGTGACCACGACCCGCCCGCTGTACTGTTCGACTCCCAGCGCCGCCTGCGTGACGACGTTGCCGAGGTCGAACGGTCCCGCGACCGCCGGTACGACGATCGACAGTCCGTAGGGCGCGCCTTCGAAGGGGCCAGTTAGATAGACGTGACCGGTGAAGCTGTACGGTTCCGAGCCCGAGCCGGCGGTTGCCGTCACTTTGCCGATTTCACTCGTTGTCGTGCAGGTCCCGGCGCTCGCTTGAGCCGCGCCGCACAACGGCACCGAGGGGATCGCTCCAAGCAGCCCCGCCGGCAGCACCGTGCGCACCTTCGAGAGGTACTGCTGGCCGTCGCCGCGGGTGAGGTTCAGCGTGAAGGACGTGAACGCGCCGGCTTTCGGCGTCGTATTGGTCGTGCTCTGCGTGAGCGCAAACGGGAGGGGGGAGGCGCACGGCGCGGAGGTGCCGCTGCCGACCGTAAAGCCGCTGCTTTTCGCAGCTTTGGCGGGCTCTCCGCTGTAGGGGGTGATGCTCGCAGAGGGCGTCGCCGGGCCGCAGCTCAGCGGGTTGGCCAGCGGTGCGCGCGGGCCGCCGTTGAAGTTCAGGATCACGCTTTCGAAGGGCACCTGCGGGTTGTCGTTAAACACGGCGCGCAACTGGCCGCTGCCTTCTTTGGCGTAGACGCGGCCTTCGAGGCGCACGCCGACGCCATACCCCGGTGCTTCCGCGGCGAGGAAGATGCGGTACTCCTTGCCCGATTCCGGGTTCTGGCTTTCCTGCGTGCCGACGTAGACGCCGCCGTTCAGTGAGCCGTTGGGGATGCCGGGCGCATCGATCGTCACGGTCCCGATCTTCGAGGCCGTCGGACAGGCGACCGGCTGGTTGCTGCCGATCGCGATCTGCGCGTTGGTGCAGGCTTGAAGGCCGTGCGCCGCCGAAGGATTCAGCGTCATGCCTTCCGGCATCGTGACTTCTGCGGTCTGCACGTCGGGGGAGTTCGGCTTCGACGGTTCGCCGGTGCTCTGGGGAATGTGCAGCTCGACCGTCGCCCCGTCGGGCGCATCGGATTGACCGGTTTCCGATTTGAGTGCGAGCGATGGGTCGAACGCAAGCGCGCCGCAACCGGTTGCTGTGAGCGGCGTGCCGTTTTCCAGGCGTGTTTCACTCGTGTAGGCGAGAAAGCTCGTCGGGTTTTCATAGGAGGCGACGTGCAGCCAGGTCGTCTGCGGTTTGGCGCAGGCGTCGGCGGAGCTCGGCATCGTTAGGAACGTGTTGTCGGCCGCCGCGGGGTTCTGTTCGTGCGGCACGCCCCAGAAGATCAGCTTGGATTTGACGATTTCAGGTTCTTGGGCGATGTTCTGAATCTTGAAGAACTCGTGGAAATCGCTGTTTTGCACACCGCTATTTTCACTGATCGCAGGTTCGTCGTACCAGCTGATGCCGCCCTCGAGGTAGATCACGCTCTGCAGCTTGTGACCCGTCACGCTTTCGGCGAGCGCCAGCGTCGAGCTCTTGACCTCGACGCCGAATCGCGCCGGCTCCCCGGGCTGGCGCTGCACGTTGAATACGGGAAAGCTTTCGGTGACCGTCGTTTTGATGCCGAGCGTCAGTTCCGCGGTGCCGATCGCTTCGTCTTCACCGACCTGGCTGGCCGCCGGGCATTCGAGCTTGACAATCAGTTCTTCCGAACACTGTTCGACGGCTTCCGGGTCGACCGCCAAGCCGGGCGGAAGATCCACGCGGACGTCCTTGACTTTGCCTTCCGGTTCCTTTGCTTTGACGAGCGCCCCGACTTCCTTGTAGTTAAACGAGAAGTTCGTGATGCCGTAGTTGGGATGGCCGGCGGCCTGAGTGAAGAATTCCGCGGTGGGATCTTTGCCTTCAATGTTGCAGGAGGACTCCTTGCAGGTTCCCGCTTCCCACGTTTGCACGCCGAAGGCCGCCGACG
This sequence comes from Solirubrobacteraceae bacterium, assembly GCA_036502205.1. Taxonomy (GTDB): domain Bacteria; phylum Actinomycetota; class Thermoleophilia; order Solirubrobacterales; family Solirubrobacteraceae; genus Palsa-744. The sequence continues at coordinate 17,200 of DASXZA010000014.1, forward strand.
CCGCCGGAGCGGCCACGCCGATCGTCGCGAACGCGATCGCGCCGGCGATCAGCAGCGGCGAGATGAGCGAGATCAGGCCATGTCGCGGCCGGACCCCTGTGCTGGGGAACCTCATGAGCGTCCTCCTCTCCTGCCAGAGTCGTTCTGGTCACACCTTGAAGCACGACTTGCTTACCCGGCTTGTCTGGTTTCTACGCGCCGGGTGGCCTTACGGAGCTGCTCGCGCCGATCGAGATCGGGCCCGAGCTCGCCGGGACGTCCGCCGGGTCACACTGCTGGAGGCGCGCACCCGCGTGCGCCAGGCCCTCTGGGAGGACGCGCTCGCGCGCGCCGACCTGCGCGCCTGCGGGGAGGCCCGCGAGCCGCAGCGCCGCGGCTTGGAGCTCGCCCCGAGGCACGCGCCGAACCGCTCGCCGCGCTCGCGCGCGCCGGCCTGCGCGTCTGCGGGGAGGCCTGCGAGCCGCTGTGCCGCGGCTTGGAGCTCGGCCCCGAGGCACGCGCCGAACCGCTCGTCGCGCACGCGCGCGAGGAGTTGCTCGCCGCCGGCGCGCGACCGCGGCGGCCGTGGCTCGGCGCCCGCGGCTCGGCGCCCGCGGCGAGCTACCCGCCGCGCTGGCCTCGCGTACCGAGGGCTAGCACGCTTCGCCGCCGCATCGCCGTCACGGTTCCGCGTAGCCTTCGCAGAACTGCGCTGCTTCCGTCGCCTTTGCCTGCAGGCTTTCGGTGTAGAGGGTCGCGCCGTTTGCCCCGAGCACCGTCAGCTCAGAGGGCAGTGTGCTGAACACCCCGTCGACGAGCGGTCCCTTTGCGTGCACGCGCGGTTCGACCGCGGCCACGTTCAGCGCGACCGCGCCTTGGGGGGTCTGCACCACCACCGACTCCCCTGGGGGCGCGAGAATCCCGTAGAGGATCGTGTAGGGGTGCGGGGCACAGCCGATCGATAGCGACCAACCGAACGCTTTGCTCGCTTCCAGTCCGATCGCCGGTTCATCGAGCTGCGGGTCGACGCCGGTGTCCACGCTGAGGACGGGCTCGCCGTTAAGGCTGCCGAAAGCGCTGATCGTGAAGGCCACTCCTTCGGGGGTCCGCCCGCTGGCGAGCTTCGCGCTCGTCGGGAGCGCTTCCGGTTCCCTGCGTGGTTTGACACAGCGGTATCGCCGCAGCTCCACGGCGAGTACGACGTCCCCGCTGCCATTCAGCTCGACGAGGGAGACCGCGTGGCTCGTGCTGCCACGGAGCTCCTGGGTGTAGATGCCCGCAGGGCCGCCAGCTCGTCGCGGCACGCGGATCACGCGCGATTGGATCGTCCGCCGGTCGGCGAGTACCAGCCTGGCCGTGCGCACCGAGGCCGGCGTCGCGGTCTGGATCGTCTCGATGCCCGCTTCGCAGAACAGCGCCGGGCGTCGGTACCTGGGCGAGGAGAGGCAGATGGGGTTGTTGGGGCCGCCGAGGATCAGCACTTCGGGAGCGCCCGGCCGGGTGTATGCCACCGTCGCCGACCGGTGACAGTCCGGAGCGCCAAACTGGTCGAACCCGGTGCTCACCTCGAAGCGAGTGCCGGCGGCCGTGCGCCCATGGCCCACGGCGATCTGCTTGGGCGCTTCGGTCCCGACTCGCGGGAACCCGACGGTTCGCTCCAGGCTGAAAACCGTCCGCACCGTGACTTCGACTCTGGCAAAGAGCTTGCCTTCGACCGCGTCGGTCTTACGGACCAGTGCTCGATCTGATGCATCCTCGTAAGGCTTCAGCAGCGTGCTGCGGGAGCGTTCCTCTCCCTGATCGGAGCTCTTCCGCGCTGCCAGTGAAGCCTCGAGAATTCCCGGCTGGCCGCCGACAGGGCGCGATAGCCGCTCTCCGCCCAGGCTTTCGCGTCGGCGCAGAACGGCGGGGCGGGGGCCGAGACGGCTTCGAGCTCGGCCGTCGCCGCGGCCTGGAGCGTCGCGGCGATCGACGGGTCGCTCCACGACAACCGGCGCACTGCGGCGGCGTACGCTTCCTCGGCCGGGCGAAACAGGCTCGCGCCGGGCCGGTCGACCACCGTATCCAGCTCTGCTTCGAGCGTCTGCTGCTGCTCGGATAGGCGCGCGGTTTCCCCCTTGACGCGGGGTGGGGGCCCCGGGAACGGTCTCACGGACGGCTCCTGTGGCATCCCCGACACCACCCCAGGGCATTCGCGAGCGAGGTGCGCCGCCGCGTCGCTCTCAGCGCCACGTGCCGCGGCAGACTCGTGCAACAACGCCGTCATGAGCTCGTATCGAGCGACCAGGTAGGCATGCGTGGCCTGCGCGTCGGAGCTCGATGCGGCGGCGATCGGCACGCCGCTGCACAGCGCCGCGGAGGCGAGCACAAGTGCGGCAAGGACTCGTCCCCTCCATCGCCTCCGCCGTCGGCGCAGAGGCACGGCGCGACGCTGACAGTCTTCGCTCGCCTTCACAGACGGCGAGCATATAGCGCGCGGATCGTCCCCCATTTGACATCACGACAAGTTTGATCTCTGGGTCTCGTCAGTCAGTTCGACCCCGTTTATCCAATCGCTCCTGTCGATGGCCACGCGTCGCTCATCGATGTTCGTCAACAGAGACGCTTGCACAAGCAACTATATTGGTGGCTGTGGCCAAGATCGACCTAACCCTCTTCAACGATCCCGGTTGCCCGTGGGGCTACTCCGAGAGCCCCGCACTGGCGGTGCTTCGCTGGCGCTACGGCTCGCAGCTGCAGTGGCGCCTGGTGACGATCGGGCTCGCCGAGAGCACCGAGCGCTACGCGGAGGCCGGGTACACCCCGAGTCGCATGACCGCCGGCCACGTCATGTTCCGCCAGCGCTACGGGATGCCGTTTGCGATGACTCCGCGATCACGCGTGCTCGCGACCGCCCGCGCCTGTCGCGCGATCGTCGCCACGCGCCTGCTCGACCCCGAGCGCGAGCTCGCCGTGCTGCGCGCGCTGCAGCTCGCCTGGTTCAACACGACGCTGCTGCTCGACGAGGACCACGACATCGCCCAGGCGCTGCGCTCGGTTTCCGGCCTCGATGTCGAGGCGATCGTTGGCGCCCTCGAGGACCCTCGTGTAACTGAGGCCTACGAGGCCGACAAGCGCGAGACCCGCGAGGCCGAGGGCGGCCCCACCCACTTTCAGGGTAAGGCCCGCCAGACCGACGGTCCGGTGCGCTACTCGGCGCCCTCGCTGGTCTTTCGGGTCGGCGACCCCGCTAACGGCGGCCGGCGTCTGGAGGCCGGCGGCTTTCAGACGATCGAGGCCTATGACGTGCTCGTCGCCAATCTCGACCCCACGCTCGAGCGCGAGCCGCCGCCGGAGAGCCCGCTCGCGGCGCTGCAGCGCTTCCCCGACGGCCTCGTCACACAGGAGGTCGCCGCGATCATGGCCGCCGGCAACGACCCGCCCGACCGCGCCAGCGCCGAACGCGCGCTGATCGAGCTGGCGGGAGCCGGGCAGGCGCGCCGCACGCCCATCGGCGACGACGCGCTCTGGCAAGCCAGCTGAGCCGCGGGATTCAGCGCTCGGCGAGCACGAGGAACGCCGGCAGCACGAGCTCACCGACTGCCGCGACCGCCGCGCAAGCCGACTTGGGCAGCTCGATCCCAGCTGGCAGGTGCTCGCGCCAACCCTGCGCCAGTGCGCGATCGACCTCGACGTGGAACTGCAAGCCGTAAGCCCGCGCGCCCACACGAAACGCCTGGTTAGGGTAGAGGTCGCTGCCGGCCAGCCGCACCGCGCCCGCGGGTAGCTCGAACGTGTCCTGGTGCCAGTGCACGACCGGCAGCTCCGTGCGGGCCGCCGCGCCGAGCACCCGATCGGCGCGCCCCTCCGCGCTCAACGTGACCGTGCCCAGCCCGATCTCCGCTTGCGCACCGCGATAGACCCTTCCGCCGAGCGCCGCGGCCAGCAGCTGTGCGCCGAGGCACACGCCCAGGACCGGAAGATCCGCCGCGACGGCACTAGCGAGCAGCTCGAGCTCCCCCGCGAGATAGGGATGAGCGTTAGTGTCAGAAACACCCATCGGGCCGCCCATGACGATCAGCCCGCGCAGCTTCTCCACTCGCGGCAGTGCCTCCCCCAGATAGGGATGGCACACACGCAGCGGCGCCTGCAGTCGCGCCGCGGCCGTCGCGATCGACCCCGGGCCCTCAAAGGGCACATGCTGAATGGCGACCCAGCTGCGCTCCACGCTCACCGACGGGAGGGTAGCCTCCAGCGCGCACGGCGGTCTCGCTGCAAGGACCGCACCGTCGCGCCCGGATCCGCACATCAACAATGACCCTCACAGTCACCCTCCCCGACGGCAACGAGCTCGCGCTCTCCGACGGCGCCACCGGCGCCGACGCCGCGGCTGCGATCGGACCGGGCCTCGCGCGCGCCGCGCTGGCGATTCAACTAATCCCCGCCGACGCCGATGCGCGCCCCGAGGTCCGCGACCTCGCACGGCCGCTGCCCGACGGCGCGCGGATCGCGATCCTCACCGCGCGCAGCGAAGGCGACGAGTCGCTCGCGCTGATCCGCCACGACGCCGCGCATGTGCTCGCCGCGGCCGTCATGGAGCTCTATCCGGGCGTGAAGATCTCGATCGGACCCGCGATCGAGCAGGGCTTCTACTACGACTTCGAGTTCCCCGATGGCGTCGCGATCTCCGAGTCCGACTTCCCCAAGATCGAAGAGCGCATGCGCGCCCACATCAAGGCGTCCGAGGACTTCGTGCGCGAGGACGTCACTGTCGCTGACGCCCGCGCGCGCTTCGTCGCCGAGCGCCAGGACTACAAGGTCGAGCTGATCGACGACCTCATCACCGCCGCCGAGACCGCCGGTGAGCCGCTACGGAGCGTCTCGCTCTACACCAACGGCCCGTTTACCGACCTCTGCCGAGGCCCGCACGCGCCCTCGACGAAGACCGTCGGCGCCTTCAAGCTGCAGTCCGTCGCCGGCGCCTACTGGCGCGGGGACTCCAGTCGCACGATGCTCACGCGCATCTACGGCACCGCGTTCTTCGCCAAGGCCGATCTGCAGGAGCACCTCGAGCGCCTCGAGCAGGCGCGCGCTCGCGACCATCGCAAGCTCGGGCGCGAGCTTGACCTCTTCCAGTTCTCCGAGCTCTCGCCCGGCATGCCGCTGTGGAAGCCCCCCGGGATGGCCGTCTGGAACGCGCTCAGCGACCTTTGGCGCGAGGAGAACCGCGCCCGCGGCTACCGCGAGGTCAAAACGCCGATCCTCTACGACGTCGAGCTGTTCAAGCAGTCGGGGCACTGGGACAAGTACCGCGAAAACATGTACTTCACCGAGGTCGAGGACCGCCCCATGGGGCTCAAGCCGATGAACTGCCCGGCGCACATCCAGATTTACAAGGATCGCCGCCACTCCTACCGCGACCTGCCCGTGCGCTACTCCGAGCAGGGGCTCGTGCACCGCCACGAGGCCTCCGGCGTGCTGCACGGCCTACTGCGCGTACGCCACATCACCCAGGACGACGCCCACATCTTCTGCACCGAGGAGCAGGTCCAGGAGGAGGTCGTGCAGTGCCTGCGGTTCGGCTTTCACCTCTACGAGCTATTCGGGTTCGAGCCGCGTCTGGAGCTCTCCACGCGGCCCGCGCAGCGGATCGGCAGCGAAGAGATGTGGGATCGCGCCGAGGGCGCGCTGGAGGGAGCGCTGCGCGCCGAGGGCCTGGAGTACGAGCTCAACCCCGGCGACGGTGCCTTCTACGGTCCAAAGATCGACCTGCACATGAAGGACTCGATCGGGCGCTCCTGGCAGCTCGGGACCGTGCAGCTCGACTACTCGATGCCCGAGCGCTTCGAGCTCGTCTACACCGGCGCCGACAACGCCGAGCATCGCCCCGTGATGATCCACCGCGCGCTGATGGGCTCCTTCGAGCGCTTCATCGGCATCCTGATCGAGCACTACGCCGGCGAGCTGCCGCTCTGGCTCGCGCCTGTCCAGGCGATTGTGCTTAGCGTCTCCGAGCGCTTCGGCGAGTACGCCGCCGCTGTGCACGCGCGCCTGCTCGAGACTGGCCTGCGCGCCGAGCTCGACGATCGTGGCGAGTCGATCGGGCGCAAGATCCGCGACGCCGAAAAACGCAAACTGCCGTTCATGCTCGTCGTCGGCGAGCGCGAGGCCGGCGAGGGAACCGTCTCCGTGCGCCGCCGCGGAGCTGGAGACACCGGCGGGGCGATCGCGCTGGAGGAGCTCCTCCAGTTGCTGCAGCGTGAGTCCGGGCGGGCTCCCGCGTGAGTCGCACGCGAAGTGGCCTGTGGGGGCGACGCACCTGGGCACTCTGGCGTATGAGGCACTTTGCGCGGCGCCGGCACACCGCTATACTCGGCCGCCTTGAACGACCGCAACCATTCAATGTCGCCGCGCCCAGTCACAGCTTGACGCGCGGTCGGGACAACTAGTGGCGGTACCTCGCAGGTTCGACCGGCGTCCGCCCGAGCGGGACACCACGAGAATCAACGAGCGCATTCGTGTTCCCGAGGTGCGTCTGATCGACGACGAGGGCAATCAGGTCGGGGTGCTCAAGACCCCCGATGCCTTGCGCTTCGCCCAAGAGCGCGAACTCGATCTCGTCGAGGTCGCACCCGAGGCGCGTCCGCCGGTCTGCCGGATCCTCGACTACTCCAAGTACAAGTACGAGCAGGCCCAGAAGGTCAAGCAGGCACGCAAGCACCAGCAGCAGATCACGATCCGCGAGATCAAGTTTCGCCCGAAGATCGCTCAGCACGACTACGACACCAAGAAGGGCCACGTCGAACGCTTCCTGCGCCACAAGGACAAGGTCAAGGTCACGATCATGTTCCGCGGACGTGAGGTCACCCATCCCGAGCGCGGCACGATGATCCTTGACCGCCTCGCCGAGGAGCTCGGCGAGCTCGGCGTAGTGGAGCAGCGCCCGATGCAGGAGGGCCGCAACATGACGATGATGCTCGCGCCCTCCAAAGCCGTGCTCACCGGTCGTTTCGAGGGCGCCGGCGAGGACGAGCACGCCGAGAACGGCGACGGTGCCGCGGTCGATATCTCACCCGCCGCCGAGAACGGCGCGGCGGGTACCGAGAACGCTCAGCCCGCCGCGGACGTCCAGCCCGTTGCGGATACCCAGCCTGCTGCGGACGCTCAGCCTGCCCCGGCGCCGCAGGACGCGCAGCCGGATCCCAGCCAGGATCCCGCGCCGGCTGCTGCAAGCGGCGAGTAGGACCCGCCGCGCGGGCGCGCGCGAGGCTTGGGCCGTGTCATTGCGGGGTAGGTCCGCCGCGCGAGCGCGCGCGATGCCCGGCCGTCGTCATTGCGGCGAGTATGCCGCCGCGCGGGCGCACGCGAGGACCAGCTGTCGGCCGCCGCCATTGGCGGCAGGAGGCGCGTCCGGCGGCTAGCGCGAAGTGGCGCCCACGAGCCGGGCGCTCTTGATCGCGAGCATCGCCGCATCGGCGTGATGCAGCAGCTGCTCCGCGGTCGCGCCGTCATGGGGGTAGGTGCTTGCGCCGAGGCTCGCGCCGACGCGCACCGCCCCCGCATCCAGCTGGATCGGTTCGTTGACGGTCTGGCTCATGCGCTCCATGAATGCCCGCACTTCGCTGCTCGGGCTCGCCAGCATCGCGAGCAGCGCCACAAACTCATCGCCGCCGTAGCGCGAGACCAGCTCGTCCTCGCGAGTCGCCGCGGTGAGGCGCTCGGCGAGCGTGCGCAGCACCTGATCGCCGGCGCGGTGGCCGAGGGTGTCGTTGATGCGCTTGAAGCCGTCGAGGTCCATGTAGACGAGCGCGACGGCACAGCCGTGGCGTTCGGCGCGCGAGATCGCGCGATCGAGCTCCTGGTGGAAGAGCCTGCGATTGGCGAGGTTCGTCAGCTGGTCGTGGTGTGCTTGGTGCTGCAGACGCTCGAGGATCGTGCGCCGTTCACTGATGTCTGTGAATGTCGCGATCGCCCCACACGGTCGTCCCTGCTCGTCGGGCGCGACACGTGCACTGAGCGAGATCCAGGCGATCGCGTCGCCCGGCTTCTGCACACCCATCACCACGCTCCGCTGCGCACGGCCGGTTTGCAGCGTCTCAGCCATCGGGTGCGTCGTTAGCGGCCACGGCGAGCCGTCCTCATGCAGGAAGCGCCAGCGCCGGTCGCGCACGTGGCGGGCGAGCAGCTGGTCGTGGCTCATACCAAGGATGCGCCCGGCCGCATTGTTGGTGTAGACGACTCGGCCGTGCCGGTCGAAGACCAGCACCCCCTCGGTGAGCATCTCGGTCGTGATCTGCATGCGGTTCTCCAGGACCCGCTGCTCGCCCCGTCCGCTGCGTAGCTCCCCGCGCAGCCGCTCGACCGTGGCGATCGACTGCGCTAGACGCTCGCAGGCCAGGTCCAGCGCATGCTCGGTGTCGTTGCCCGCCGCCTCGGTGATCTCCCGCAGCGCATGCGCGATGGCGCCCGGCGCGTCATCCGCGAGACGACCTGGCTGTGCGTTGTCGATGTCTGCGATCGAGGCTCGATCCATCGCTTGCTGTAATCGGCCCGCGGCGTCCCTTACATGACAGGCATGGACGCCTTTGGACGAGCCGATGACCCCAGTCGAGCCCCGTCGCGCGAGTCGCCGGGACGTTCTGTCATAATCTCCGCTCGCGATGCCCAAGATGAAGACTCACTCCGGCGCGAAGAAGCGTTTCAAAGTCACCGCCTCCGGCAAGGTGCGCGGTCGGCACGCCTTCACGAGCCACATTCTCGAGAAGAAGTCGCCCAAGCGCAAGCGCAAGCTGGGCACGCCGGCGATCCTCTCCGATCACGACACGCCGCGCGTCAAGCGCATGCTGGGGGTCGGTAAATGACACGCGTCAAGCGCTCTTTGAACGCGCGCAAGAAGCGTCGCGCGACGCTCGAGTTGACGAAGGGCTTCCGCGGCGAGGCGCACTCCAACTACAAGCGCGCCAAGGAGGCGCTGATCAAGGCGGATACCTACGCCTACCGCGATCGGCGCAACCGCAAGCGCGACTTTCGTCGGCTGTGGATCACGCGCATCAACGCCGCCGCGCGCCAGAACGGGATGAGCTACTCGCAGTTCATGCACGGCTTGACGCTGGCCGGCGTCGAGCTCGACCGCAAGGTGCTCGCGGACATCGCCGTCCGTGACGCCGACAGCTTCCGACGTTTCGCCGAGGTCGCTCGCGAGGCGTCGGCTGCCTGAGCCAATCGGCAACCGACATACCGAAGCCTCCCGGGCGCCGCTCCTCTAAAGGACGGCGCCTTTTTTGTGTCCCAAGCAGTGAGGATGATTCACGAATGACCGCCATCGTCTCCCCCCAGAACCCGCGCCTGCAGCGGCTGCGCCGTCTGCACCGCCGCCGCGAGCGCGCGCGCAGCGCGAGCTTTCTGGCCGAGGGCGAGGACCTGATCGTCGCGGCTGCCGCCGCCGGCTGGAAGCCGCTCGAGGGCTACCGCGCGACGGGCAGCGAGCTGGACGAGGGGTTTCTCGAGGTCGAGCCGACCGCGCTGGCGGCGGTCTCGACGCTCGGGTCCGGCACCCGCGCGATCGGCGTCTACAAGGAGCGCTGGTGCGCCACACTCGACGGTCCGCTGTGGGTCTACCTGCACGCCCTCTCCGATCCCGGAAACGTCGGGACGATCCTGCGCGCGGCGCACGCGTTCGGTGCAAGCGGGGTCGCGCTCGGGCCGGGCTGCGCCGATCCGTTCTCGCCGAAGGCCGTGCGTGCCAGCATGGGCGCGATCTTCAACGTCCCGCTTGCTCGCGTGAGCGAGATCACAGAGCTGCCTGGCGAGCGAATCGCGCTGGTCGCGCACGCGGGAGGGCCGTTGCGCGATCTCGAGGTCACTGGTCCGCTGACGCTGCTCGTCGGTGCCGAGCGCGAGGGGCTGCCCGACGAGGTGCTGGCAGCCTGTGGGCGTGTCGCGCACATCCCGATCGCCGGCGACTCGCTGAACGCGGCGATGGCGGCGACCATCGCGCTGTACGAAATGAGTAATGCAACTGGTCGAGGGGCCCGGCTCGCCGGCGTCCTGCCGGCTGCGCCACTCGGATCTGACGATGGAGGGGCCCGGCTCGCCGGCGTCCTGCCGGCTGCGCCACCCTCTAAGGTCCTGCCGGCATGAACGAGAGGATCGAACAGCTCAGCGCGGTCGCCCAGAGCGAGATCCAGGCTGCCGCCAGCGTGGATGCGCTGGAGGAGCTGCGCGTGCGCTATCTCGGACGCAAGGCCGAGCTGCCGCAGATCCTGCGTGGCGTGCGCGAGCTACCCAGCGAGGAACGTGGGATCGTCGGCAAAGCCGCCAACGTCGCGCGCCAGGAACTCGAGGCGCTGATCGAGCGTCGTGCGGCGCAGCTCGGTGAGCAGGAGCTCCAGCGGAGCCTGCGCGAGGAGCGCCTGGACGTCACGCTGCCGGGGGCGCCACAGCAGCCGGTTGGTCGCTTGCACGTGCTCACCGCGACCTGGCGCGAGTTGGAGGACATCTTCGTCGGGCTGGGCTTCACCGTTCTGGAGGGCCCGGAGGTCGAGACGGTCCACTACAACTTCGACGCGCTCAACCACGGACCGACGCATCCGGCGCGGGCGCGCACCGACACCTTCTACGTCCAGTCGCCTGCCTCGTGTGAGCCAGGAGCAGACGGCGTCGCGGCCGACTCCTTCGGGTCCGCTGTGCTTGGCCGACCAGAGGAGCTCGTGCTGCGCACCCACACGTCGCCGATGCAGATTCGCGCGATGGAAGCGCACCCGCCACCGCTGTATGTAGTGATTCCGGGACGTGTCTACCGACCCGACAGCGACGCGACGCACACACCCCAGTTCCATCAGGTCGAGGGGCTCGCTGTCGACACCGACATCACGCTCGCCGACCTGAAGGGAACGCTGCTCGCATTCGCGCGCGCCGTTTTCGGCGACGAGCGCGACGTGCGCCTGCGCCCGCACTTCTTTCCCTTCACCGAGCCCTCCGTTGAGGTCGACGTCTCCTGCTTTCACTGCTCGGGCAAGGGCTTCCTTGCCGACGGCGCCCGCTGCTACCTGTGCAAGGGCGAGGGCTGGCTCGAGGTCCTCGGCGCCGGCGAGGTCGACCCGAACGTCTACGCCCACATCCCGACGAACGCGAGCAACGCGCCCGGCTATGACCCCGAGCGTGTTCAGGGCTTCGCGTGGGGCATGGGCATCGAGCGGATCGCGATGCTCAAGCACGGGATTCCAGATCTGCGCCTCTACTACGAGAACGATCTGCGCTTCCTGGAGCAGTTCGGATGAGAGTCCCGCTCGACTGGCTGCGCGAATACTGCGACCCCGACCTCGACGTGCGCGCGATCGAGGAGCGCCTGACGATGACCGGCACGAAGGTCGAGGCGATCCACCAGCACGGCGTGCGCAACCACGAGCGCTTCGTCATCGGGCGGGTGCAGACATGCGAGCGCCACCCCGACGCCGATCGTCTGAGTGTCTGCCAGGTCGATCTCGGCGCCGCGGCCCCGGACGGAGTCGTGACGATTGTCTGCGGCGCCCCAAATGTCGTAGCCGGGCAGACCGTGGCGGTTGCCTGTCCCGGCGCGGTGATGCCCGACGGGACCCAGATTAAGCGCGCCAAGCTGCGCGGCGTGGCCTCCGAAGGGATGATCCTCGCCGAGCAGGAGCTTGCGATCGGCGCCGGCCGCGAAGGCATCCTCGTGCTCGACGAGCTGCTGCGCGACGGACAGCTCGCGGGGGGGGAGCTGCCCTCGCCGGGGACGCCCCTCGCGGATGTCCTGCCGCTCGGGGGCGAGGTGATCGAGCTCGAGATCACGCCCAACCGACCGGACTGCCTCGGTGTCTACGGAGTCGCGCGCGAGCTACACGCGGCCACCGGCGCGCCACTCGCACCGGTCCCATGGGGCGAGGATCTCGGCAGTCCTGGGCCGCTCGTGGATGCCGGCGAGCCGTCGGTCGAGGTCCGGGTCGAGTGCCCCGAGCTCTGCCGGCGCTTCACCGCGCGAGTGTTCGAGAACGTCTGTCTCGGCCAATCACCGCCGTGGCTGAAGGCGCGGCTGAGCGCGGCCGGGCAGCGCCCGATCAACAACGTCGTCGACATCACTAACTACGCGATGCTGCTCAGCGGCCAGCCGCTCCACGCCTTCGACCTGGACCGCGTCGCCGGGGGACGGCTCGTCGTGCGCGGTGCGCACGAGGGGGAGCAGGTGCAGACGCTCGACGGCCAGACCCGCACGCTCGACGCGCAGATGGTCGTGATCGATGATGCCGAGGGACCGACCTCGATCGCCGGTTTGATGGGCGGCGCCCGCTCGGAGGTGGGGGAGGGCACGACGCGCGTGCTGCTCGAGGTCGCGACCTGGAACGGGCCGAACATCCACCGCACCGGCTGGACACTCGGGCTGCGCAGCGAGGCGTCCGCACGCTTTGAGAAGGGACTCGCACCGGAGCAGTGCGACCACGCGCAGGCACTCGCGACGCGGTTGCTGATCGAGCTCTGCGGCGCGCGCGTGCTGCTCGGCACGATCGACGCCGGGCCGTGGGCACAGAGCGACCGCTCACAGGCCCCCTCGCCCGTGCGCCTGCGCGAGTCGCGCGTGCAGGCGATCCTTGGGGTGCCCGTGCCGCGCGCGCGTCAGCGCGAGATCCTGCACGCGCTCGACTTCCAGACGAGCGACGCCGAGGACGGTCTCGATGTGGTCGTGCCGCCACTGCGCCGCGCCGACGTCACGCGCGAGGCCGACCTGATCGAGGAGGTCGCGCGCATCGACGGTGTCGAGAAGCTCCCGGCGACGCTGCCGCCCAAGCGACCGGCCGGGCGGCTCTCGCGCGAGCAGCGGCTGCGCCGGCGCGCCGTCGACGCGCTTGTGGGACGTGGTCTGTACGAGACCATCGGTTGGACGTTTACCGCGCCGAGCACGCTCGAGCGCCTGCGCCTCGCACCCGAGGACTCCCGCCGAGCTGCGGCGCTCGCGCTCGAGAACCCGCTCTCTGAGGATCACGCGCTGCTGCGCACAACGCTGCTCGGCTCGCTGCTCGACAGCGCCACGCACAACGCGGCGCGGGGCAACGTCGACCTGCGCCTGTTCGAGGTTGGGACCGTCTTTAGCGGCTCGGCGCTCGCAACCTCTCCCGCGACGTCCGACCCGCGGCGCGAGACCGGCGTCAGCGAGCATCGCGCACTGGGCGTGCTGTTGTGCGGCCGCCAGGCGCCCACGACCTGGCAGGCAGCCGATCCGCCGCCCGTCGATTTCTACGCGGTCAAGGGCATCCTCGAAGCGCTCGGCGAGGCGCTGCGCGTCACCGTGAGCTGCGCGCCGGCGCCCGATCCCGAACACCACCCCTACCTGCATCCCGGCCGCGCCGCGGAAGTGCTCGCCAACGGCGAGTCGATCGGCTGGCTCGGCGAGCTGCACCCGCTCGTCGACGGCTGGGACGCCGCTGGCGCGGCTGTCGCCGAGATCGACCTCGACCGCCTGGTCGCGCTCGCGCAAGGCGAGGCCGACGAGCGGCGCTACGTCGATCTGATCTCCTTCCCGACACTGCGTGAGGACATCGCCGTGGTCCTCCCGGAGGACGTACCCGCAGCCAATGTGCTGGCGGCGGTGCGCGAGAGCGCCGGCAAGCTGCTCGACGACGCGCGCGTATTCGACGTCTATAGCGGCCCCCAGGTCGGCGAGGGCCGGCGCTCGCTTGCGATCGCACTCTCCTTCCGCGCGTCCGATCGTACGCTCTCCGACGTCGAGGTCGCGCCAGCGCGCGAGCGCATCCTCACGGCGCTCCGCGAGCGGCTCGGAGGTGAGCTGCGTGGCTGATCAGCACTTCGCGCCGGGCTCCCCGCGCGTGCTCGTCGCGGGCGCGACGGGCTTCGCCGGGGCGCTCGCCGCACAGCTGCTCTGGCGTCATCCGGGCTTCGAGCTCGTCGGTCTCAGCGGCCGCTCGGAGGTCGGTCGGCGTCTGGACGATCTCTATCCGCGCTATCGCGTGCCGCTCGCGATCGAGGAGCTCGACCTGGACCGTCACGCCGCGAGTCTCGACGCCGCGGTCGTCGCCTATCCGCACGCCGCCGCCGCGCCCACCGTCGGTGCGCTGCGCGAGCGCGGGGTCCGCGTCGTCGACCTCTCCGCGGACTTTCGCCTCGCGGATCTCGCGACCTACGAGCACTGGTACGGCGAGCATCCACGCCCTGAGCTGCTGGGCGAAGCGGTCTACGGGCTCACCGAGCTGCATCGTCAGCGGATCGCCGGCGCCGCGATCGTCGCGAATCCCGGTTGCTACCCGACGGCGGCCGTGCTCGGCCTCGCGCCGCTCGCGCGCGCCGGGCTGCTCGCGGACGTCGTGATCGACGCCAAGCAGGGTGTCTCGGGCGCCGGGCGCGCGCCGACCGAGACCACACACTTCTCGACCTCCGGCGAGAACATCATCCCCTACAAGGTCGCCGCCCACCGGCACACCCCGGAGATCGAGCAGCAGCTCGACGCGCTCGATCCCGCGCATCCGGGGCTCGCCGTCCAGTTCCAGGCGCACCTAGTGCCGCTTGACCAGGGCGAGCTCGCCAGCTGCTATGTCACGCCCAGCGGGCCCGTCACGATCGAGGAGCTGGCAGAGCTCTACCGCGACGCCTACGACGCCGAGCCGTTCGTCGAGCTCGTCGACGGACCGCCCGGCGTGCGCGAGGTGCGCGAGACGAACTTCTGCCGCATCTTCGCGACCACCGACGGGCATACCGGCAAGGTGCTCGTCTTCTCGGCGATCGACAACCTCTGGAAGGGCACCTCCTCACAGGCACTCCAGAACCTCAACGTCATGTTCGGCCTCCCCGAGACCGAGGGATTGCTATGAGCGCCGGAAACGACGACTGGGGCGACCGGGCCGCGGCGCCCACGCCGCGGCCGTTCTTTGGCTCGCGCTGGGTCGAGCGCCCGGCGCACGTTCGCGAACTTGAGCCCGATGCGGGCCTGCCGGCGGGCTTTCGCGCGGCCGGCGTCGCCTGTGGGATCAAGCCGAGCGGTAACCCCGACGTCGGTCTGCTGATCTGCGACACGACGGCTCCACAGGCGAGCAGCGCCGCGCGCTTCACCGCCACCGGGACACCCGCCGCGCCAGTTCAGCTCAGCCGCGAGCGCTGCAAGCTCGACGCGCTGCGCGCCGTGCTCGTCAATTCCGGCTGCGCCAACGCCGCAACGGGCCGGCGCGGCCTTGACGACGCCGCCAAGACTCAGGGCGCCGCCGCGCTCGCGCTCGGTGTCGAGCCCGAGGAGGTCGCGCTCGCCTCGACCGGCGGGATCAGCCACCTGCTGCCCGTCGAGAAGGTGCTCCAGGGGATTATCGCCGCTGGCAGCCAGCTGCGCCGGGAGGGTGACGGTGAGCTGCAGAGCGCGATCCAGACGACCGACGCGTTCGAAAAGCGCGCGAACCTCGAGCTCGAGCTGGCGTCCGGGACGGTGCGCCTCAGTGCCCAGTGCAAGGGCGCCGGCATGATCTCGCCGAACTTCGCGACGATGCTCTGCTTCGTGGAGACCGACGCGATGCTCTCCCAACACGTCGCCGATCTGCTGCTCGGCGTCTGCGTCAAGCGCTCGTTCGATCGCTGCTCGGTCGACGGCCAGCTCTCGACCAACGACACCGCGATCCTGCTGGCCTCCGGCGCGAGCGGCGTGCGTATCGAGCCCGAGAGCGAGGATGAGCTGCGCTTCGGTGAGGCGCTCGATGCGCTGCTGCGCCAGCTCGCGATCATGATGGTCGCCGACGGCGAGGGCGCGCGGCGGATCGCGCGCGTCGTCGTTCGCGGCGCCGCTGGCGCGGCGGGCGGCGAGCCCGAGCCGGTCGAGGTCGTCGCGCGCGCCGTCGCCAACTCGCCACTCGTGAAAACGGCACTGCATGGCGCCGACCCCAACTGGGGCAGGCTGATCCAGGCCGTTGGGGCCGCGCTGCCGGGCATAGCGCCGCTGGCGGTCGACCTCTCGATCGAGGGCACACTGGTGTGCTCGGCCAGCGCGGCGATCGACTACGACGAGGCCGCGCTCGCGCGGGCCGTGCAAGCCGACGAGATCGAGTACGAGATCGTGTTGCCCGGCGATGGTGCCGAGACCGAGGTCTTCTTCTCCGATCTCTCCCACGAGTACGTGAAGATCAACGCGGAGTACACGACATGAGCGAGGACGGCCTGCAGACCTCGATCGGCACGCTGCTCGAGGCGCTGCCCTACATCCGCGAGTTCCACGGCCGCACCGTCGTCATCAAGTACGGCGGCGCCGCGATGGAGGACTCGGAGCTGCGCGAGGAGTTTGCGCGCGACGTCGTGCTGCTCAAGTACGTCGGCCTGAACCCAATCGTCGTCCATGGCGGCGGGCCCGAGATCACCTCCTACATGGAGCGCCTCGGACTGCCGGTGCAGTTCGTCGCCGGCCTGCGCGTCTCCGATGAGGCGACCGTCGAGATCGCCAAGATGGTGCTCGTCGGCAAGGTCAACAAGGAGATCGTCACACGCTTGGCCCGGCACGGACAGCCCGCGGTCGGGCTCTGCGGCGACGACGGCTCGCTGTTCGAGGTCTCTCGCCGCAGCGCGCCCGGAGGAGAGGACATCGGCTTCGTCGGCCAGATCGAGCGCGTCGGCGTCGATGTCCTGCAGCACATCGCCAGCGACTACATCCCCGTGATCGCCTCAGTCGGTGCCGACCGCGAGGGACGCTCATACAACGTCAACGCCGACGAGGCCGCCGGGGCGGTCGCGCGGGCGTTGGGCGCGCACAAGGTCATCTTCCTGACCGATGTCCCTGGCTGGCTCGCAGACCCCGCTGACCCCCAGAGCCTGATCGGACAGGCCACCGCCGAGCAGGTCCGTGACGCGCTGCCGAGCCTCGATGGCGGCATGCGCCCCAAGCTGCAGGCCTGCCTGGAGGCGGTCCAGGCAGGCGTCGGATCGGCGCACATCATCGACGGGCGCGTACCGCATTCGCTGCTGCTCGAGCTCTTCACCGATGCGGGGATCGGCACGAAGATCGGCTCGGTGCTATGAGCGTCGCCGAGCTGCAGCGGATCGAGGCGGAGAGCCTGATGCGCACCTACGCGCGCTTCCCCGTCGAGTTCGTGCGGGGCGAGGGCGCACGTCTATGGGACGCCGAAGGCAACGAGTACCTCGACTTCCTCTGCGGCATTTCGGTGACCAACCTTGGCCATTGTCACCCGCGGGTTGTCGAGGCGGTGCGTGAGCAGACCGCGCGGCTGATGCACGTCGGCAACCTTTACTACACCGCGCCAGGTATGCAGCTGGCCGAGCGCCTTGCGGGCTCGAGTCTCGGGGGGCGCGTGTTCCTCTGCAACTCCGGCGCCGAGGCCAACGAGGCGGCCCTCAAGCTGGTGCGCAAGGCGCGGCCTGAAGGCGACATCGTCGTCGTCCACGGTGCCTTTCACGGACGCACATACGGTGCGCTCTCGGCAACTCCGCAGGAGTCAAAGCAGGCGCCCTTCGCGCCGCTGGTCCCCGGTTTTCGCGCCGTCGCTCCCGACCCCGACGCGCTGCGCGCGGCCGTCGACGAGCGCACCGCCGCCGTCCTGATCGAGCCGATTCAGGGCGAGACCGGCGTGCACGTGCTCTCCGAGGAGCTGCTGCGAGCCGCGCGCGAGGCCTGCGACGAGCACGGCGCGGCGCTCGTCTTCGACGAGATCCAGTGCGGCATGGGCCGCACCGGCACACTCTGGGCCTATGAGCAGACCGGCGTCGTGCCCGACGCGCTGACCGCCGCCAAGGCGCTCGGTGGCGGGCTGCCGATCGGCGCGCTGATCACCGGCGAGCGCCTCGCCGACGTGCTTGCGCCCGGTGACCACGGCTCGACCTTCGCCGGCGGCCCGGTCGTCTGTGCCGCGGCGCTCGTCGCGCTCGAGCTGATTGACGACCCGGCGCTGCTGGCAGGAGTGCGCGAGCTAGGCGAGGCCCTAGCCGCCGCGCTTGGTGAGTTGCCGCACGTGCTTGCGGTGCGCGGTCGCGGCTTGATGCTCGCCTGCGAGCTGGAGGTTGCGGCACCAGATCTGGTGCGTCGGCTGCTGCTCGAGCAACGGCTCGTCGCGAACGCGACCGGGCCGACGACGCTGCGGCTGCTGCCGCCGCTGATCCTCACGCAAGGCGAGCTCGACGATGCCGTGGCGCGCCTGCAGACGGCGCTGACCTGAGACTCGATGCGACGGCTTCAGTAGCCTGCGCTGCCATGAGCGAGAGTCACCCCACGCGCACCGCCTCCTACGAGGCCGATCCCGAGCAGGTCCACCGCGTCCTACTGCTCTACTCCGGCGGCCTCGACACGAGCGTGATGCTCAAGTGGATCCAGGATCGCTACGACGCTGAAGTCGTCTGCCTGACGGTCAATCTCGGTCAGCCCGGCGAGGACTACGCCGTGATCGAGGACAAGGCGCGGCGCCTGGGAGCCGTCGAGTGCCACGTGATCGACGCGCGCGAGGAGTTCGCGCGCGACTTCCTGACACCGGCGATCAAGGCCAACGCCCTCTACGGCAGCTATCCGCTGTTCACCGCGCTCGGGCGGCCGCTGATCGCCAAGCTCGCCGTCGAGCAGGCGCGCGCGAGCGGGTGCGACACAGTCGCGCACGGCTGCACCGGCAAGGGCAACGACCAGGTGCGCATCGAGGCGACAGTCGCGACACTGGCGCCCGAGCTGAAGGTGATCGCGCCGGTGCGCTCCTGGCAGATGGGCCGCGAGGAGGAGATCGCCTACGCGCGCGAGCACGGTATCCCCGTCAAGGGCGGGACGGAGACCGCGCCGTACTCGATCGACGACAACCTCTGGGGCCGCTCCTCGGAGGGACGCTGGATCGAGGATCTCGCGCAGGCGCCTGAAGACGACGTCTTTCAACTTGTGACTCGCCCTGAGGAGGCGCCCGACGAGGCCGAGACCGTCAGTATCGCCTTCGAGCGCGGTGTGCCCGTAGCGCTGAACGGCGAGCGCCTGGGGCTTGTCGAGCTGATCGAAGCGGCCGCCGAGATCGCCGCGCGCCACGGCGTCGGGATCGTCGACCATATCGAGGATCGCATCGTCGGCCTGAAGGTGCGCGACATCTACGAGGCGCCCGCCGCTGCGCTGATCCTGCCGGCCCATCAAGAGCTCGAGCGGCTCGTCGGCACGATCCACCAGAACCAGTTCAAGCCCGAGCTCGACCGCCAGTGGGCCTACCTCGTATACGCCGGCCTCTGGTGGGAGCCATTGCGCGGCGACCTCGACGCATACATGGATTCCGTCAACGAGCGCGTCAGCGGCGAGATCGCGATGAAGCTCTACAAGGGGCACGCGCGCGTCGTCACACGCGAGTCGCCCAACGCGGTCTACGACGCCGCGCTCGCCTCCTTCGCACAGTCCGGCGGCCTCTTCTCGCAAAGCGCGTCACCGGGCTTCATCGAGCTGTGGTCGTTGCAGTCACGCATGGCGTGGCGCCTGCGCAACGAGCAGTAGACGCCGAGCCGGAACGTCCGGCCGCGCGCTTAGGCTGGGCCGAGCGTGATCGCAGAGGACGACGACGAGATATCGCCCGCGGAGGGCAGAGCGCGCGAGCTCGAGCGCGATGTGCTGGCCGAGCGCCGTGCACGCCGCGCAAGCCCCGCCGAGGCCGCGCAGATCCGCCGCGCCGATGCCGCGGAGGCGGCCGTGCACGCGCTCGAGCGCCAGCTAGCCGACCTGCGTCGGCGCGAGCTCGAGGCCGAGCGCGAGCGCAAGCACACGAGCGAGCAGCTCGCCGATCGCGAGCACGAGCTGCGCCGCGTCAAGCAGCGCGAGTACGCCGAGCAGCAGCTGCGCGTCGAGGCCGAGGAGAACGTCGCGCGCCTGCGCCGCCGACAGCGCGAGGAGATCGACCGTCTACAGCGTCACGTCGCCGAGGCGCGGACCGCGATGCAGAGCACCAGCGAGCGCGCCGAGGGGCTGCGTGCTCGTGCCGAGCAGGACCGCGACGAGGCCGAGCGTCGCCGCAAGGAGGCCGAGCGGGCGCTGGCGAGCGCCGCGCGCGAACGTCTGCAAGCCGAGCAGCAGTGTGCGGCCCTCACCGCGCGCCTTGCGACCGTCAGCGAGAGCTGCGCACGGCTGCGCGCCGGCATGAGCGAGCTCGAGGCCGTCGCGCTCGCGCTGCGCGCCGAGATCGACGCCGAGCGTGAGGCCACCGCTGCGCGCATCGGCGCGCTCGAGGCCGAGCGTGAGACCGCCACCGAGCGAATTCGCTGGTTCGAGGCCGAGCGTGAGACCATCGCCGAGCGGATCCGCGGGCTCGAGGTCGAGCATGAGACGGCCCTCACGCGCATCGGCGGGCTGGAGGCTGAGCGTGAGACCGCCGCGACGCGTATCGGTGGGCTGGAGGCTGAGCGCGAAGCCGCCGCGGCGCGT
This sequence comes from Solirubrobacteraceae bacterium, assembly GCA_036502205.1. GTDB lineage: Bacteria > Actinomycetota > Thermoleophilia > Solirubrobacterales > Solirubrobacteraceae > Palsa-744. The sequence continues at coordinate 37,529 of DASXZA010000014.1, forward strand.
ATCGGTGAGCTCGAGGTCGAGCGCGCCGAGGCGGCGGCGCGCATCCGCGAGCTCGAACACGACGACGCCCTCGCGAGCCCACCGGGCGTCGCCGGCCCGCCGGAGGCGCGTCGCGAGGAGATGGCGGGTGCGCTCGCTGCGGCGGTTAAGCGCTTGCGTGCACGGGTCGCCGAGGTCGCAGACGCGCCGCCCGCCGACGAGGTGGACCCGCCGGCGGCGAGCAGCGCGCGGCCCGCTGCGCAGGTCGTGCCGCGCCAGCTCCCACCGCCGTCCGATCGCCAGCCGTGGCTCGCTGCGGCGATCCGCGGTATCGCCGAGCACCGCGACGCGCGACTTGCGGCCGAGCTGATCACGGAGCTGCTGCCGGCGCAGCGGCTAGTTGTGCAGCGGCCGCTGAGCTACGGGTTGCACCTCGCTGAGCTCGACACCGACTGGCGCGCGACGTTCGCGCATGGGCGATCGGAGATCGGCGTCCTGCCGATCACGCCGGAGTGCGATCTGGACTTCGAGCTGCGCGGCCGCGCAGCCGACTTCGCGGAGCTGGCCGCCGGCGGCGTCGGCCGCCGCCTGCCCGGCATCGAGGTGCGCGGCAGCCGTCGCCGTCTGCGCGCTCTGCGCCGCGCCTGCCGCCGCCCGCTCGCGCTGTGGGATCTCGCGAGCGCCGGCATCGACATCTGGCCGGGTCTGCTGCTGCTGGCGCTGGCCGAGGCGATCGATCCGGCGTGGAGTGCCGGACAGCGCTTTGCGATCGCCTTCGAGATCGAGAAATCCCGGTCGGCGCCGGACGGTGCGACGCTGCACGTGCTCGTGCGCGACGGGATGCCGCTGGCGGTCACCTCGACCCCGTCCGAGCCGCCCGTCGCCACCGTGCGGCTTGGCGAGCGGGCGTTCATCTGCATGCTCGCCGGGACGCAGCTGCCGGCCGGGGAGCGCATTCTGCTCGACGGCGATCCGAACCCGCTGGAGCGTTTGATCGAGTGGGCCGACCGCGCCCAGGGAAGATCCGCCGCGACGGCGAGCCTCCGCCGCCCGTCGGCCTAGTATCCAGTTCGGTGACCAACCCCAGCTGCGCCCACCTGCACGTCCACTCCGAGTACTCCCTGCTCGACGGCGCCTGCAAGATCGACGCGCTCGCGGCGCGCGCGGCACAGTTCGAGCAGCCCGCGCTCGGCCTCACCGATCACGGCGTGATGAACGGCGCGATCGAGCTCTACAAGGCCTGTGCCAAGCACGGGATCAAGCCGATCGTCGGCTGCGAGATCTACCTGGCCGACCGCGTACCGGCAGCGCGGCCCGGAGGCGGCGGCATGGGTGCCGGGACGAAGGTCGAGCGCAACCACCTCACGCTGCTGGCCGCCAGCGACACCGGCTATCGCAATCTGGTCAAGCTCTCCTCGGCGGGCTTCCTGGAGGGATTGCAGCGCGGCAAGCCGACCGTCGATCTGGAGCGCATCGCCGCGCACTCCGACGGCGTGATCGCGCTGACCGGATGCCTGGCCTCGCGCTTCTGCCAGCGTCTCGGTGAAGACCGCTTCGACGACGCGCGCTCCCACGCCGACGAGCTGCGTCAGATCTTCGGACCCGAGAACGTCTACTTCGAGCTGCAGAAGAACGGCATCCCGCTGCAGGACAAGTGCAACGAGGGGATCGAGCGCATCGCCGGCGAATTCGGCGGCAGCCTCGTCGGCACGGGGGACGTGCACTACCTGCGCCGCGAGGACTACGACCATCACACGGCCCTGCTGTGCGTGCAGACCAAGAGCACGCTCGCGGCGCCGAAGATGACGTTCGACACCAACGAGTTCTACCTGCGCGACAGCGCCGAGATGGCGAGCGCGTTCGCGCAATGGCCGCAGGCGCTCGCCAGCACGCTCGAGATCGCCGAGCGCTGCTCACTGGAGATCGAGCTCGGCAAGCAGCTGATCCCGAGCTTCCCGACCCCCGACGGGCTGCCCGAGCGCGAGTACCTACGCGCCCGCGTGGAAGAGGGTTTGCGCGCACGCTACGGCGGTCCGCCGCCCGCGGAGGCGGTCGAGCGCATGGAGATGGAGCTCGGCGTGATCGACCGCATGGGCTTCAACGCCTACTTCCTAATCGTCTGGGACTTCGTCAAGTACGCCAAGGAGAACGGCATCGCGGTCGGGCCCGGGCGCGGCTCGGCGGCAGGCTCGATCGTGGCTTACTGCCTGCGGATCACCGACGTCGACCCGTTGCGCTACGAGCTGCTGTTCGAGCGCTTCCTGAACCCCGAGCGTGTGTCGATGCCCGATATCGACATCGATTTCTCGGTGCGCGGGCGCGAGCGCGTGATGCGCTACGTGACCGAGAAGTACGGGCGCGAGTCGGTCGCGCAGATCGTGACCTTCGGCAAGATGTTCCCGCGCGCCGCGACGCGCGACGCGGCCCGCGTGCTGGGCTTCGACTACGGCACCGGCGATCGCCTCGCGAAGCTGATTCCCGATCCGATCATGGGCCGCTCGCCATCGTTCGAGGAATGCCTGAAGGCCGGGCAGCCACTGCGCAAGGCCTACGACGAGGAGGCCCCCGCGCGCCAGATCATCGACGTCGCTCAGGGCCTCGAGGGGATCGTGCGCAACTCTTCGATCCACGCCGCCGCCGTCGTGATTGCAGACCGGCCGCTGACGGACATCGTGCCGCTGCAGCTCGCCGACGCCGGTACCGGCGAGGACGGCGAGCGCAGCTACCGCACCGTCACCCAGTTCTCGATGAAGCCGATCGAGGAGATCGGCCTGCTCAAGATGGACTTCCTCGGCCTGCGCAACCTCGACGTGATCGAGGATGCGTTGGACATCATCGAGCGCTCGAGCGCCGCGCGAGCTGCCGATGGCACCGGGCCGGCGAGCTCAGGGCGGCTAGACATGACGACGCTGCCGCTCGACGACGCCAAGACCTACGAGATGCTCGCGCGCGGCGACGCGATCGGGGTCTTCCAGTTCGAGTCCGAGGGCATGCGCGAGGCGCTCAAGAAGGTTCGCCCCGACGAGTTCAACGACCTCATCGCGCTCGGCGCGCTCTACCGGCCGGGCGCCATGGACCAGATCCCCGTCTACGCCAAGGGCAAGCGCAACCCCGACGCGATCGCCTACCCCGACGAACGCCTCGCGCCGATCCTCGAGTCCTCCAAGGGCGTGATCCTCTACCAGGAGCAGGCGATGCAGATCTCCAAGGAGCTCGCCGGCTTCTCGGGCGCCAAGGCCGACGACCTGCGCAAGGCGATCGGCAAGAAGAACCGCCAGGCGATGGCGGCGCTGAAGCCCGAGTTCGTCGAGGGCTGCCGCGTGTCGGGCACGCGGTCCGAGGTAATCGAGTTCCTCTGGCAGACCAACGAAAAGTCCGCTGACTACTCCTTCAACAAGTCCCACGCCGCCTGCTACGCGCTGATCTCCTACCGCACGGCGTGGTTGAAGGCCAACTACCCCGCCGAGTACATGGCGGCGCTGATCTCCTCGGTGATGTCGACCAAGGACAAGGTGCCGTTTTTCGTCGCGCGCTGCGAGGAGATGGGAATCGAGATCCTGCCACCCGACGTGAACCTCTCCGACCACGAGTTCACGGTCGTAGAGGGCAACGTGCGCTTCGGCCTGGACGCCGTCAAGGGCGTCGGCTACCAGGCCGTCGAGGCGATCAAACGGGCGCGCGAGGAGGGTGGACCATTCACTTCGCTATGGGATTTCTGTGAGCGCGTCGACAACCGCGCGGTCAACAAGAAGGCGATCGAGGCGTTGATCAAGTGCGGCGCGTTCGGTTCGACCGCGGCGACTCGCAAGGGGATGCTCGCGGTGCTCGAGCAGGCTCAGGGAGCCGGGCAGAAGGCTCAGCAGGACGCCGAGATCGGCCAGGGATCGATCTTCGATCTCGACGGCGGCGCGGACCCGGCGCCGGCGGCGGCGGGACCCGGTGCGGGACTGCTGGGCGGGCGCGCCGCGCACCTGCCGATTCCCAGCGACGAGTTCGAGCAGGCCGAGCTGCTGGCGGTCGAGAAGGAAGCGATCGGGCTGTTCATCTCCGCGCATCCGCTGAAGCCCGTCCGCGAGGCGCTGCGTGCGCGGGCCGACTGCGCGCTGGCGACGCTCGCCGACAAGCGCGACAAGGATTGGGTGACCGTTGGCGGGATCGTCACCGAGGCCAAGCGCATTAAAACGCGCAGCGGCGAATACATGATGTTCGCGACACTCGACGACCTCGAGGGCTCGGTCGAAATGCTGGTCTTCGGCAAGGCCCTCGCCGAGCACGAGGCCGTGCTCGCGGTCGACCGCATCGTGCTGGTTCGCGGCCGCGTCGACCACAAGGAAGCCGGTAAGACGTGCCTGGTCGTGCAGTCCGCCGAGCTGTTCGAGCCCACCGCCGAGGAGTGCCAGCGCGCCGAGCAGGAGTCATCCGCGGCACGCGCCGCCGAAACGACGAAGACCCAGCCGGTACGCCTGCGGGTCGATGCGACGCGGCTGCCGGCGAGCGTGATCGACGAGCTCAAGCACGTGATCGGAAACTTCCCCGGTCCCGCCGAGGTGGTGCTCGAGATGGACACCACCACCGGACCGCGACATCTGCGCCTCGGTGACGCCTACCGCGTCGCGCCGACCTCGACGCTGCGCGCCGAGCTCGAGCAGGTCCTCGCACCGGCCTGCCTGGCCGTCGCCTAGCGCTCGACTCGAGCCGCCACCGCGGCGGCTCGAGACTGCGCGGGGCGGGGCGGCTCAGTCGGAGTCCGAGCCGACCTCCTGGCCGGAGGCGCTGAGCGCCGGCCAGCGGCCGCCGGACTGTGACTCGTCGATGTACTCGGTGCTGCCGGGTCCGTCGTCGTTCTTGTATGTGTACAGCGGGTGCCCGGCGTAGGTGACCTGCTTGAGGCTGCCTTTGTAGGGGATGGTGCCGAGCAGGCTCGCCTTGACGCCGGGGCCGGCGACGGGATTGCCGGTCGTCGTCAGCGGCGGCCATACCGCGGTGCAGCCGCTGACTTTCATGCAGTTGTCCCGTTTAGTGGCGTCTCTGGTGAACGCGTACAGCGTGAAACCGCTGCCGTTCACGAGAATCTTGCCGTCGTGGGTCGAGCGGAGATTGACCTTCGTACCCGCCGAGGCGGCTCCGGCGACGGCGGTGACCGGCAGGGCGATCGCTGCGCCGGCGGCGATCAAAAGCGCGATGCGTCTCACGAGATCCTCCATCGTTTCGGGTTGGGCATTAGCGACTAGGACGCCGCCGGCCGTCGAACCTTCCCAACGCTCGCGCATGTCCCGACCGGGCCCGTGCTGTGCGCCCCTGAGTCCGGAAATCAGCCGGAGCTAGCGCTGCCGGTCTCAGCGCCTGGGTCTCAGCGGCGCTTGCGGGCCTGTAGGCCGCGCTCGCGCAGCGCCACCGCGAGCTCGATTTCCTCGCGTGAGGCACCTTCGCGATTCTCGCCGGGGGTCTCGAGGATGCAGGGCAACTTCTGCAAGCCGGGCGCCGAGAGAAACGCGGCGCAGCCATCCTCGCCGAGCTCGCCGCCTCCGATGTTCGCGTGCCGATCGCGGTTGGAGCCGAGCGGCGTCTGCGAATCGTTTAGATGCAGCGAGCGGATCCGCCCGCGTCCGAGCCTGCGCGTCGCCTCGCGCAGGACCGAGCCCATGCCCTGCGCGGTGCGGATGTCATAGCCGGAGGCCAGCAGATGGCAGGAGTCCAGACATACGCCGAGCCGCTCGCCGTTCCCCGAGTCCGCGCCACCGGCGGCCTCGAGCAGCGCGGCGAGCTCCTCGAACGAACGACCGAGGGTGCCGCCGGCGCCGGCGGTGTTCTCGAGATGCAGCTCGCAATCCTCGCTCTCGGCCAGCGCCTCGGCGATTGTCGCGCCGGCGCGCGCGATCGCCTCACCGACGTGCCCCGTCTTGGCCGAGCCGGGATGCAGCACGACCCCGGCGGCACCGATCTGCGCTCCGACGCGCAGCGAGTGCGTCAGCGAAGCGAGCGATTTCGCACGAATGTCGGGATCGTCGCTGGCGCAGTTGAGCAGGTAGACCGCGTGGATCAGGACCGCGTCGATCGGGCTATCGGCCAGCGCCTCGCGGAAGGCCGCGACGTCCTCCTCGCGATAGACAGTCGGGCGCCACATGCGCGGCGACTGGTTGAAGATCTGAATCGCGTGGCAGCCGCGCTCGACGCCGCGCTGCACCGCTTTGGGCAGGCCGCCGGCCGGTGAGACGTGCGCTCCGATCAGCAAGGCCGCGCGATCCTCGTGTCCGCGATCCTCGGGTCTGACCGGCGACCGTGGCGAGCGTCGGTGTCCGCGGCGAATAGCATGCGCGGGATCCTATGCGCGTTCGCTTCGCACCATCGCCGACGGGCGCCCTGCACATTGGCGGGGCGCGCACCGCGCTGTTCAACTGGCTGCTCGCGCGCGGCGCCGGCGGCGCGCTGGTGCTGCGCATCGAGGACACCGACCGCGAGCGCTCGACGCCGGAGAACGTGCAGCAGATCCTCGACTCGCTGCGCTGGCTGCAGCTCGACTGGGACGAGGGCCCGATCTTCCAGACCGAGCGCTCCGCGCGCCACCGCGAAGTGCTCGAGCAACTGCTCCGCGACGGTCACGCGTATCGCTCGACGGCGACCGCCGAGGACGTCAAGGCCTACAAGCAGCTGCACGGCGCCGACCGCGGCTTCCGCGCCGAGGCCGAGGCCGAGGCCGAGGGCGCGGTGCGCCTGCGGGTGCCGCAGGACGGCGCGACGATCGTCCACGACGTCATCCGCGGCGATACGCGCTTCGAGCACGTGCACCTCGACGATCCTGTGATCGCACGCGCGGATGGCTCGGTGCTCTACAACTTCGCGGTCGCGATCGACGATCTCGACGCCGGCATCACGCACGTCGTGCGCGGCGAGGACCACCTCTCGAACACGCCCAAGCAGCTGCTAGTGCTGGAGGCGCTCGGCGCGCCGCAGCCGCTCTACGCGCATCTACCACTGTTGCACGGCCCGGACGGCAAGAAGCTTTCAAAGCGCCACGGCGCTGCGTCGGTCGGCGAGCTGCGCGCGGCGGGCTACCTGCCGGAGGCCGTGCGCACCTACCTCGCGCTACTCGGCTGGGGCTCGGGCGACGACAGCACGGTGCTAAACACCGAGGAGCTCGCGCAGCGCTTCGCGCTCGAGCGCGTCAGCCACAACCCGGCGCAGTTCGACGAGACGAAGCTGCGCTGGATGAACGGGCTCTACATCCGCGCGCTTACACCGGCGGAGCTCGCCGAGCGTCTCGCCGCCTACCTCGAGAGCGAGGGTCCCGAGCAGGCGCGTGGCCTGGATCCCGACATGCTCGCGCGTGCGGCGGCGATCAGCCAGGAGAAGATCCAGACGCTCGCCGACTTCTGGCCGCTCGCCGGCTTCTTCTTCGCCGGGGCCGCCGCCCCCGAGAGCTCGGAGGGTGCGCAGCGCGCCTGGGAGCGCTGGCTGGACGAGCGCGGCGTGCAGACGCTGCGCGACGCACGCGCGGTGCTCGCAGACCTGGCGAGCTTCGACGAGGACGGCGTGCAGGCGGCGTTGCAGGCGCTGCAAGAGCGCTTGCAGGTCAAGCCGCGCGACATCTACCAGCCGCTACGCGTCGCCCTGGCCGGGAGCACGATCTCGCCGGGGATCTTCGAGAGCCTCGCGCTGCTGGGCCGCGAGGAGACACTGCGGCGAATCGACGCCGCACTCGCGCAGCGCGTCTGAGCGCCGCCGCGGCGGTGTGAACGCGCCGCGCGGCGCGTTTGAAGACATATTTCCCGGATATGCGGCCAGGGACCTCAACCGTTCGTCCATGCCTGCCGATAGGAGGTCCGAACAAGTCGCCCAACGGATTGGGCGGTCTGCGATTGGACAAGGGTGGCCGAGAGCAATGCAGAGCACTGCAACCAAGCGCCAGCCAGCGGCCACGGATAGGCCAACGGCAGCGACAGCGACAGCACGACGTCCCGTACAGGCCGGAGCTACGGGGTCGCCCGGCACGCGACACCAGAACGAGGGCCACGGCCGCCGTCTGACACAGGCCTTCGAAGCGCTCGAGGCCTTTCCGGCTCTGGCCGAGTCGCGCAAGCGGCTGCTGAGCGTGATGTCCAAGGATCACGTCGCCACCGCCGACGTCGTCGCGGCCGTCGAGTCCGACGTCGCGCTTGTCACGGTGGTGCTGCGCACCGCCAACCAGGCGCAGGGTGCGCGCGGACGCATCGATACGGTCGTCGCCGCCGTCGAGGTACTCTCCCCACAGGCCGTTCAGGCGCTCGCGGGACGCGTACGCACCTTCGACTTCTTCGAGCGCGCGACCGTCTGGGACGCGGCACCGGAGCGCTTCCGCCTGCACGCGCTGGCGACACAACACGCCGCCGATCAGCTCGCGTCTGAGGTCGGCTATGAGCATCGTGACCGCCTGACCGTGACGAGCCTCTTGCACGACATCGGCAAGCTCGTGCTGATGCACGCCTATCCGGGCTACCCCGCGCAGGTCCACCAGGGCGCGCAAACGCCGGAGGCGCGCATCCACCAGGAGCGCCGCGAGCTCGGTGTCGACCACGCATTGGTCGGCGGCGTGCTCGCACGGCGCTGGGGCATGCCGGTGTCGATCGCGACGGTGATCGAACGCCACCACAGCCAGGACGCTGTCGGCGAGGCCGCGTTCGTACGTCTCGCGGACATGCTCGCGCACTACGCGCAGGGCGCGCCGGTCTCCCCGGCGGAGCTGCTGCAGTGCGCGCGCACCGTCGGGCTCGGCCCCGAGGAGCTGCGCCGCGTGATGTACGAACTACCCAACCCGACGAGCCAGCGCCAGCGCCACGTCGACCCCTGCCCGCTCTCCGGGCGCGAGCTCGGCGTGCTGCAGCGGTTGGCCGAAGGCAAGGTCTACAAGCAGATCGCGCACGAGCTGACGCTCTCGACGAGCACCGTACGCACACACCTGCACAACATCTACGGCAAGCTCGGCGCCGTCGATCGCGCGCAGGCCGTGCTGATCGCCACCGAGCGCGGCTGGCTGTAGGCGCCACCGCTGCCGCCGCGCTGAACCCGTCCTCGGGTCCGGTCGCGTAGCATCGATTGACGTGAGGGCGCGCGCGAGATGATCTCGATCACGAGCAAGTCGCCGTACGCGGTGCTCGCGCTGGCCGAGCTCGGGCGCAGCGGCGGCCCCGATCCGGTGCCGATCGGCGAGCTCGCGCGCCGCCGCGAGGTGCCGGTGCAGTTCCTCGAGCAACTGTTCGCCGTGCTGCGCCGCGCCGGCATCCTCAGCTCGCAGCGCGGGGTCAAGGGCGGCTACCGCTTCGCGCGCGAGCCCGCGACGGTCACTGTGCTGGAGGTCGTCGAGCTACTCGACGGTCCCCTCGGCCGCGACTCCCAGGGAGTCTTCGCCGACGCCGCGGCCGCCGCGCGCAAGGTGCTCGCGGGTACGACGATCGCTGACGTCATCGAGCGCGAGTCGCGCGAGGCCGGCGCCAGCATGTACTACATCTAGAAGCGGTCCAGTAGGGGAGCCGGTCTTGGCCCGATCACGGGTCTTGCGACGTTGGAACTCCTTGGTGGAGCGCCGAGATGTCGCACGACTGCTACGCCACGAGGCGGCTTATGCCGCCGACGTCTAGGTGTTTCTGCAGGTTGATGCTCGTGCCAGGCTGCCGTTCGCGGGTCGACTAAAGGGCGCAGGTCGAGCAAGATTTTAGTTTGCGATGGACATGCGGATGTGCTAGAAAGCGTGGATCTAGTCTACCAACTGGAATATAAGGATGTAAGTGATTCCGCGGTGAAACCTGCGTTAGGCACGTGGCCCATGCGCAATAAATGGAAGGAACCCTAGGTTATGAGACGAATCTCGATCGCATCTGTTGGGTCGCTCTTGGCTGTAGCGGCGATCGCGTTGCTCAGCATGCTTCCGGCGACGGCGACGGCCGAGAGTGCGGCTGAATTTAGGCATAGTCAGGCTCGCGCGGAACAAGTGCGCCTGCTCAATCAGGCTGTGCAGGAATACAAAAAAATTGGCGTCCATCCAGACGCCAATCCGGGGGAAGTATGTAACACGAATCGGTGGACGGCCGTGTTGGTCGCGGGTGGCGAAGGCGCCTATTACGAAGTTCCACCGAACACGCCGATGCGCATCGAAGCTTATTACACGACCACAACCTACCTGGGCCACGCAGAGGGCTATCCAAATGGCGTGTTCCTTCGCGAAAACATTAACCAGTCCACGTGTCACAAAACCTGAGTACCTGTTGAACTAGGACGGCCCACCGGAAGTCTGCTTCCGGTGGGCGGGGCTTCGAGGTAGGTATTTGAGCTCAGTTGGGTCTCGTCGTCGATACGAGGCCCAACTGAGTCACTGCTCGCGTAGCGGCAGGGCCGCCGGCCAACGCCGCTCACGCTGTGCGAGACGAGGCACACCATTCGCGACCGCCGTCGAGCTCAACGCCAAGGCGCTCGACGTCTGTGTGACCACGCGAACATCCGGATCGCGTTGGCATTTACGGTCCCCTGTTCTGCGAAACCCTGCGATTCTCGATCGCGAGCAAGTCACCGCATGTGTGCTCGTGCTGGCCGAGCTTGGCCGCGCCGGCAGGCCCGACCCAGTGCCGATCGGATCGCACGTGCGCCGGAGCTAGGGCTAAATGCTGGGTCGGCCGGGCGGTCCGCCGCGTGTTAGTCGTGGATCGATCAACGGTGCACTTCCATTCAATCGGACTTCGGTATTTTGATACCTTCGCATATTCACAGCACCCTACGTGGAGGAGGAGCTGCATGAGGATGAGAACCCCGATCAAATTGATCTTTCCGGCAGTCGCGATTGCGATGCTGATCGCGATGTCGCTGGCGACGTCGGCCTTTGCGCATCAACCGCCGACCGGCCCGCCCTGGAGCCACCCGACGCCAAGCAGTCCGAGCCCCACAGGCCCTTATGCGCCGTTTGGCGAGTGCCCCCTGGCCACGCCCAACGTGTACGACTGCCTGGTCGGCGCGGTCAGCGGCGGCGAGCTGACGTTCGGCAAGATCACGGTGCCGATCAACCGCACGCTCACGCTGCAGGGAGGCTTGGCGCGCGAACCGGAAACAGAAAACACGACGCTGGCGCCCGCGGTGGACGGTGAAACGCTGTCGCAGACGCCACTGGAAGTGCCCGGTGGTCTGCTGCACATGCTGGGCTACAGCAGCCCCAACCCGCCACCGCGAGGCCCGCTTGCGCGCTGGTCGCAGGCGGTCAATGCAGTCACCGTGACCCTCGAACTCGTCGGCCCGGTGCAGGTCAGCGAGTACAACCTGCTGGTAGAAGAAGGACCGACGCTCGTGCTGCCGGCGCGGCTGCGGTTCCGCAATCCGCTGCTCGGCAACGAGTGCTTCATCGGCTCCGCCGCCGAACCGCTGACGCTCGCGCTCACCGATGGCACGACCAACCCGCCGCCGCCCAATCAGCCGATCAAGGGCTCACCCGGGGTGCTGGCGCTCGAACAGGAAGGCACGATCGCAACGCTCACCGACGGCACGTTCGTTAACAACGAATCCGCGATTAGCGCGATACACGGATGCGGGCTGTTCGGTGCGCTCGACGGTCTGCTCGATCACGGCATCGGCCTGCCTTCGCCTGCGGGTAGCAACACGGCTATCGTCGAAGCCAGCCTCTCGCTTGCGGCCGCGGTGCCGGTGCGCGAAAGCGAGCAGTAGCACCGCTTGACGGTTGACCGCCCGCCCCGTACGTCTCCTAGGGGCGGGCGGTTGCGCCGTGATGTCGCGCGCCGCGAGCCGACGCGGCCACGCACGCTACGTCGGAGTCGCTAGCGGCGAGCCGCGTCAGGTTCGTGCCGTTGCTCGCAACAGCGGCACGAGCTCGTGGCTGTGTGCGATGCAGCGCGGGCAGTAGTCGATCGAGACCTGCGGGTGGCGCTGGCGGAGGTTGAGATGGCAGCTGGGGCAGTGCAGCATCGCTCCCGGTGAGTGGCGTCGCCGGGAGAACGGCGGGTGCGCGGTCTTCGCGTGTGGATGGGAGAGGGTGGGGTTTGTCATGGAACGAGGGTCCTCGACGCGCTAAAGCGCTGGCTAACGGTTCTTGAAGGGGTTCGTAAAAGTGAGGCCGCGGGGCCGGTTTAGACGCGGAAGGCTCGGCGGGCCGGGCGTGTCGCGGTGCGCGTGTGGGATGTCGGCGGCGAGCCGCGCTGGGGCACCGGCACGGCGAGTGCCTTGCCTCTCATCGGCCGCCGCGCCGCGAGCTTGAGCGTCGCTGGGTGCTCGCTTGCATGATCGCGGAGCCTTCGCGCGCGCCCGCAGGGTTGTGTTTCGCGCCTGGTGCCCACTATTGTCGAAGGCGCATGGGCGGAATTCCGATCAACATTGCGGAGCTTGTCGGAGACACACCGCTGGTTGGGCTGCCGGCACTGCTCGGCGAGGTCGAGCGCGAGCGCGGCGTGCAGCTGTTCGCCAAGCTCGAGTCGCGTAATCCCGGCGGCAGCGTGAAGGATCGCATCGGCGTCGCGATGATCGAGGCCGCCGAGGCCGAGGGTCGCATCGAGCCGGGTCGCACGACGATCGTCGAGGCGACCAGCGGCAACACCGGGATCGCGCTCGCGTTCGTCTGTGCCGCGAAGGGCTACGAGCTGGTGCTGACGCTGCCGCAGGGCATGAGCCGCGAGCGCGAGAGCCTGTTGCGGCTCTACGGCGCGCGCGTCGAGATCACCGAGTCGCTCGGCGGGATGAGCGAGGCGGTCGCCGCCGCGCGCGAGCTCGCGCGCTCGCAGGACGTGTTCCTGCCCGACCAGTTCTCCAACCCCGCGAACCCCGAGGCGCACCGCCGCACGACCGGTCCCGAGATCGCACGCGAGCTCGACGGCGCGCCGGACGTGCTCGTCGCCGGCGTCGGCACCGGCGGGACGATCACCGGCACCGGCGAGTACCTGCGCGAGCATAACCCCGAGCTGCGCGTCGTCGCGGTTGAGCCGCGCTCCTCGGCCGTGCTCTCCGGCGAGCCGCCCGGACCGCACCGCATCCAGGGGATCGGCGCGGGCTTCGTGCCGCCGGTGCTCAACCGCGAGCTGCTCGACGAGGTGCTCGCGGTGAGCGACGACGACGCGATCCAGACCGCGTGGCGCTGCGCGCGCCGCACCGGCCTGCTGGCCGGCATCTCCGGTGGCGCCGCGCTATGGGGCGCGCTGCAGCTCGCCGCGCGCGCCGAGTCGGCGGGGCGGCGGATCGTCGTGGTCGTGCCCGACTCCGGCGAGCGCTACGTCTCGCAGGCGTTCTTCGCGCCATAGCCAAGCTTCTGCGAGCGCGACCTCATCGGATTGGACCCCTCCGGGGTCCCGGATGGGTTGCGTAGTGCGATGTCGAGGTCAGGGGCGGTGCGATGGCTTGACGCTACCCTGAGGGCATGCTCGGCCTGGGCACCATCGCCGGCGTCGCGAAGGAGCTGCGCCGCGACGTCGCGGCGGCGCGCGATCGTGATCCTGCCGCTCGCGGGGTCGGTCCGGCGGAGATCGTCGTGACGTGGCCCGGGATCCACGCCCTGCTTTCGCATCGCGTCGCACACGCGCTGTATGAGTCGGGTGTGCCGCTGCTGCCGCGCACGATCTCGATGCTCACGCGGACACTGACCGGCATCGAGATCCATCCGGCGGCCGAGATCGGACAGGGTCTATTCATCGATCACGGCGCCGGCGTCGTCGTCGGGGAGACCGCGACGATCGGCAACGACGTAACGCTTTACCAGGGCGTCACGCTCGGCGGTACCGGTTTCGCCGCGGGCAAGCGCCACCCGACGGTGCAAGACAACGTCACGATCGGCTCCGGCGCGAAGCTACTCGGTCCGATCACCGTGGGCCACGGCGCGAAGATCGGCGCGAACACCGTCGTCATCACCGACGTCCCGCCGAACTCGACCGTCGTCGGCAACCCCGGCCATCCGGTGCGCGTCGACGGCCGCCGCGTCGAGGGGCCGGATGCAGATTGGATTCATCTACCCGACCCGATCGCCGAGGCGATCCAGGGGCTCTCGAGCCGCATCGGCGCGCTCGAGCGCGCGCTCGGTGAGCTCTCCGGCGGGCGCGTGCAGCCGACCGCCGAGGTCCGGCCGCTGCGGCCGGTCAAGGGGCAGAACCCCGCCGGCGGCTAGCGGGCCGACAATCGTCCAGCGTCCCCGGACGCCGGGGCCGCGCCCGCTACCTTCACGCGCGTACACACGTGCAGAAAGACACGTACACCGGCCAGCCGGCGGCCGGTGGCTCGACAGTTTGCGAGAACCCAAGGAGGCACGATGCGTAGAAGAGCGATGCGGACGGCGGCGATCTCGGTGGTCTGCCTTGGTGCTGCGCTGCCAGCGGCCGCCTGGGGCGCGCCGAGCTGGCTCCCTGCGCAGGAGCTCTCCGAAGTCGGCCTTCCGGCGCAGTTCACCGCCGCCGCGATGGGCGCCGACGGCGGCGCGAGCGTCGCCTGGTCGCGCTCGGACGGCAGCAACGAACGCGTTCAGGTCGCCCTGCGATCCCCCTTCGGCGCTTTCCAGGCGCCGCTGACGGTCTCGCCTGCAAAACAGAGCGCCATCTACCCGCAGGTCGCGCAGGACGGCGCCGGCGAAACCACCGTGGTGTGGTGGGATCCAGGCGAATCGAGCGTCGAAGCCGCGACGATCGCCGGCGGGCGCGTCGCGGCGCCGGTCACTGTCTCGGAAGCCAAAGCCGCCGCCTCCCTCCCGACAGTCGCGGTGAACGACCGCGGCGACACGGTCATCGCCTGGATGCAGAGCAACGGCAGCAACCAAATCGCGACCGCCGTATTCCGGCCTGCCGGGGGTGTGTTCGGCGTCCCCGTCAGCCTCTCCGCGTCCGGTCAGAATGCCGAATTCCCGCGCGTCGCGATCGACGCGGTGGGCGATGCGACGGTGGTGTGGACGCGCAGCAACGGCACCAACACGATCATCGAAGCCGCATACCGGCCCGCCGGCGGCAGCTTCGGCGCCGCCGTCGCGCTGTCGGCGACCGGCGAGTCCGCGAAAGACCCGTCCGTGGCGATGGACGGCGCCGGGGACACCGCGGTCAGCTGGCAACGCTCGGACGGCAGCGATGAAATCGCGCAGGTCGCCCTGCGCCCCGCCGGTTCGGTGTTCGGCACGCCCGTGAGCCTGTCGGCGTCTGGCCAGAACGCCGAGTTTGCCAACGTCGCGCTGGACGCGCAGGGCGAACCGACCGTCGCGTGGGCGCGTGACAACATCTTGCAGGTCGCCACCGGCACTCGTGGCGGCGTCTTCTCCCAGCCGCAGAACCTTGCCGACTTCGCGTTGTACCCGAGCATCGCGGAGGACTCCGCAGGGGCCACCGTGATCGGCTACTGGGACCCCGTCGCCCACCAGGCCGCCGCCGTCTACCGGCCGGCCGGCGGCGCGTTCAGTGGCCCGCTGGGGATCTCTCCCACCGAACAGACGATCGTCGCGGGCGGCCCCGGCGACGAGGACCAGCTGAACGTCGCGATCGACGGCGGCGGCGATGCCCTGTTCGGCTACACCGCGAGTGACGGCACCAACCAGCGCACGGGTGCTGCGCTGCTGGATGGGGCCGGGCCGGGGCTCAGTGGGCTGTCGATCCCCGCGACCGCGATCGCCGGCGTGCCGGTCACGTTCTCGGTCTCGCCGCTCGACCAGATCTCCTCGGTCACCGGCACAACGTGGTCCTTCGGCGACGCGAGCAGCGCTAGCGGAACCACTGTGACGCACACGTTCGCCAAACCCGGAACCTACGCTGTGACGCTCACCGCGACCGACGCCTTCGGCAACACGACGACGCAGAGCGCCAGCATCGTCGTCGGCGAAGCCGCGATCCCGCCCGCGGCGGCGTTTCACCCGGCGAGTCTCGCGCTCGCCACCGCGACATCCGACAGCCACGGGCACGTGCGTCTCGTGATCGCCTGCCCCGCCGGCGGAGCGACGTGCACGGGGACCGTCAGCCTGACGCTACCGGCGACCGCGACCGGCCTGGCGGTCGCGGCACGCGCCAAGCCAAAGGCCGTGGCCGTGACAGTGCCGGCGGGACACGTCTCCTTCCGCGTCGCCCCCGGCGCGCGGAGCACCGTCACGATCACACTGCCCGCGGCCGTCGCCAAGCTGCTCGCCAAACGCCACTCGCTGAAGCTGACGGCCGATGTCGAATCCAGCGCGGGCGCCGGCCAATCCGCATCCAAGGGCTCGACGCTGCTTGTCAAGGCGCCCAAGCCGAGGAAGGACAAGAAGCGGAAGTCCGGTAAGTAGGGCCGGGAAGCACCACCGGCCGCGTGGCGGTGCCCGCTTGCTTGCCCCCGTGGCCGGCCCTCAGGGCCGGCAATCAATAGAAGACCGTGCGGCAACGGTGGCGCGGGCGCGCCTTGTACTCCGGCGCCTGCCCGCGGTTCCACAGCCATCCGTCCAGTAGCCGCGGGGGGATGCCGGTGCGCTGCGAGATCAGCTCGCAGGCCTGCACCGCGCACGCGCGGATCTCGTGCTCGGCGCCGCCGAGCGGCAGCAGCTCGCCGGCGTCGATGCGCGCTGCGAGCGACTCCTCGTAGACGAGCACGCCCTCGCAGCGCAGCACGTGCGGCACGAGGTTGTCCGCGAAGATCGTCAGGCCGTCGAGGTCCGCGAAGCTCGCGACGCCCGCCAGCGCGAGGTCGCTTGTGAGGATCTGCGCGCGCTTGTACAGGCCGCGGTCGTCGAACATCGCCATGCCGCGCGCGAGCGCTTCGGCCAGGCGCTCCGCCGAGCCCCCGGCTTGCTCGACGAGGTCGAGCGCGCGGCGCGTGCCGAGGAAGCGCCCCAGCTCGCGCAGCGCCTGCGCGTAGAGGCTCATCAACTCGAGATCCGCGCGCTGGCCGAGGATCGCTGCGAGCTCTTGCGTCTGCACCTCGCGCAACCACGCCGCTGTCGGCGCGCCGTGTGCACGCACGTGGTCCGCGAGCGCCCACGCCACTGTGAAGTAGCCGCTCAGCGTGCGGCCGTGCTCGGCGCGCTTGCGCAGCGCCGGAAACCAGCCCGACCCGAAGTTGATCGCGTCGAGCGCCAGCAGGTAGTCCGCGACGTCCACCGGCTCGCCCTCCAGGTAGTGGCTCTCGGGGTCCAACGGTTCCGGTAGGCCCGCGCGATCGGGCTCGAGCGCCGACGCCGCGTCGAGATCGATGCGCACCGAGCGTGCCTGTGCGGCGATCTCGGTGCAGTGCCGGCGGACCTCCTCGAGCAGTGGCATCGCCCGAGAACGTTAGAGCGGGGGGCCGATGGGCGTTAGAGCGGGGGGCCGATGGGCTTAGCGCGGGCGCCGCTGGGCATTAGAGCGGGCACCGAGGGACATTAGGGCTGGGCATCGAGGGTGTTAGAGCGGGTGCCGAGGGACGGGCGTCGAGGACGTTAGAGCGGGTGTGTCGTGTTCATGATTTTGGGGCCCGCCGTGCGCGTGCGCACGAGCACGCACGCGCGCGGCGGGGTCGCCAACGTTGAACATCACGCCGGCGCGCCAACCGGAGTCATAACTATGCTGAGCTCGATGTCCGAGAACCCTCACGCCGCGCACCTCCAGGAGCTGCTGGAGGGACTCAACGAGCCCCAACGCGAGGCGGTCACGCACGGTGAGGGGCCGCTCTTGATCCTCGCCGGCGCCGGCAGCGGCAAGACGCGCGTGCTCACGCACCGCCTCGCCTACCTCGTCTACACCGACCAGGCGCAAGCCGGCGAGATCCTCGCGATTACGTTTACCAACAAGGCCGCCAGCGAGATGCGCAATCGCGTCGAGCGCCTGCTCGGGCGCAGCACGCGCGGCATGTGGCTGATGACCTTCCACTCCGCCTGCGCGCGCATCCTGCGCGCCGAGGCCGAGCGTCTCGGCTACACGCGTCAGTTCACGATCTACGACCAAGCCGACGCGCGGCGGCTGACCAAGCGCTGCATGGACGCTGTCGGCATCGACCCCAAGCGCTACACGCCCGCCGCGATCAACAACCAGCTCTCCTCCGCCAAGAACCGCCTGCTCGACGCCGAAACCTACGGGCAGCAGGTCGGTTCGCCGTTCGAGGAAATGATCGCCGAGGTCTACCGCCTCTACGAGCGCGACCTGCTGCGCATGAACGCGATGGACTTCGACGACCTGCTGTTCCGCACTGTCAACCTGCTCGAGCTGTTCGCCGACGTGCGCGAGCGCTACGCCGCGAGCTTCCGCCACATCCTCGTCGACGAGTACCAGGACACCAACCACGCGCAGTACCGCTTCCTGCAGCTGCTAGTTGGCGGTGGCAAGGCGCCTGCGCGCGGCGAGCGCGTGCAGCTCGCCGGACATCGCAACCTCGCCGTCGTCGGCGACGACGCGCAGTCGATCTACAGCTTCCGCAACGCCGACGTCCGCAACATCCTCGACTTCCAGCAGGACTTCCCCGACGCGCGCGTCGTCAAGCTCGAGCAGAACTACCGCTCGACCGAGACGATCCTCTCTGCCGCCAACGCCGTCATCGCCAACAACCGCGGCGGCATCGCCAAGCGCCTGTGGAGCGAGCTTGGCGCCGGCGAGGAGATTCATGTGCGCGAGCTCGACGACGAGCACGCCGAGGCGCGCTTCGTCGTCGGCGAGATTGAGCGGCTCGTCGACGAGGGCGCCTCGCGCACCGAGATCGCCGTGCTCTACCGCACCAACGCGATGTCGCGCGTGCTCGAGGACACGCTCGTGCGCCGCGAGATCGCCTACCAGGTGATCGGCGGCACCAAGTTCTACGAACGCGCCGAGATCAAGGACGCCGTCGCCTACCTCTCGTGGCTGGCCAACCCCTTCGACGTCGTCAGCTTCACCCGTGTCGCCAACTCGCCGCGCCGCGGGCTCGGTCAGACCTCGCTCGGCAAGATCGTCGCGCACTCCGCGACCGTCGGCATCTCCGTCTGGGAGGCCGCCGCCGCGCCCGATCGGATTCCCGGTCTGGGGACCGCTGCGGTAAAGGCGCTGCGACGCTTCATGGGGACGATGGAAGAGCTGCGCGTGCTCGCCGGTATGCCCGCGCCCGACGGACGTGACGCCGCCGAGGAGACCTCGCAGGGAGTCCCCGTCGGCGATTTGCTGCAGACCGTGCTCGCGCGGACCGGCTATGTCGAGGCGCTCGAAGCCGAGCGCACGATCGAGGCTCAGGGGCGCATCGAGAACCTCGAGCAGCTCGTCGAGGTCGGGCACGAGTTCGATGCCACCGCCGAGGCCGCACAGGACACGCTCGACGTGTTCCTGCAGCAGATCGCGCTCGTCGCCGACGCCGACACGCGCAG
The DNA here is from genome assembly GCA_036502205.1 of Solirubrobacteraceae bacterium. GTDB lineage: Bacteria > Actinomycetota > Thermoleophilia > Solirubrobacterales > Solirubrobacteraceae > Palsa-744. The sequence continues at coordinate 56,754 of DASXZA010000014.1, forward strand.
CGACGACGAGGGGCTCGTCACGCTGATGACGCTGCACAACGCCAAGGGACTCGAGTACCCCACGGTCTTCATCGTCGGCTGCGAGGACGGCGTCTTCCCGCACTCGCGCGCGCTCGACGAGGGCGGCCTCGAGGAGGAGCGCCGGCTGTTCTACGTCGGGATCACGCGCGCGATGCGCCAGCTCTATCTCACCCGCGCGCGCCGCCGCGCGGTCTTTGGCGCGCAGACCTACGGGCTGCCGAGCCGCTTTCTCGCCGAGATCCCCGCCGAGCTCACCGACCGCGAGGACGAGCCCGTGATCGTGCGTAGCGCCGCGCTCGCCGGCGCGGGGGCGGGGTCCGCCACGGCGCGCGAGCGCGCCTACGCGCGCGCGACCAGTTGGTCCGGTGGCAGTGGCAGCGGCGGTAACGGCGGCGGGTCAGGCGCCGCGCGCGGCGCGCGCGGCGGCGACGGCGCGCAGGTCGCCTTCAGGCTCGGTGAGGACGTCGTGCACGCCGCTTTCGGCGAGGGCGTCGTCACCGCGCTCGAGCCGCACGGCGTGATCGTCGTGCGCTTCGCCGGCGACGGCGCCGAGCGCAAGCTGATGGCCGAGCTCGCGCCGGTCACGCGGCGCTCTTAGAGTCGCCGAGGCGCTTGTTAGGCTCCGCCGCGATGCACGGTGAAAATCGCCACGTCTTGCCGGCTCGGGTGCGGTTCGCGGTAACGCTGCTGGCGATCGCGACCGGCGTGCTGCTGGCGCTTGCCACGAGTGCATCGGCGATCACGACGCTTACGCTCAACTTTGGCAACCGCGTGATCGGCACCACCAGCGCGAGCCAGACGGCGACGATCACGATCGACTCGGGCTACGAGTTCGAGGGTTACATACCGGGGTCCAACCAGAGCGCGATTAACGAATTCAACATCGATTACAACGAATGCAATGGCGTCAAAGGTCCGGCTACGTGCGCGATCAACGTCACCTTCACCCCGGGCGTGCTGGGTACGCGCAGCTTCTCGTTCGATCCTCTTGAGTGCCCTACGAGCACGGGCTCTTGCCCAGCGGTGGCGGCGGTCACGCTCACCGGGGTCGGTACCGAGCCGCCGGCCGGTGCGCTGTTGATTTCGCCCGCCTCGGGGTCGGCTGGCACAAGCATCGGTGTCACCTCGATCACCCCGTGTCCGGTCGGCGAAACGACCAGCGTGCCGCTCGCGCTGCACAACTCCGCTGGGACCGTCGTCGCGAGCGCGACGGCGAAGCTGACCGATAGCTCCGAGGACTGGGCCGGAACGCTGACGGTGCCCGCCGAAGCTCCGGGCGGCTCCTACTTCGTCTCCGCCGAATGCAAAGGCGTGGTCGACGTGCAGAACTACATCTACGCCTCGTTCACCGTCGGGGCCGCGAGCGGCGGCGCAGCCGGACCGCAGGGTCTTCCCGGAACCGATGGCACCAACGGTGCCGCCGGTCCCGCTGGGCCGGCAGGGAGCTCGGGTCCAGCGGGACCATCCGGGCCGGCCGGCCCGAGCCCGACGAAGTCGACGATCAAGTGCACGAGCGCGAAATCGAAAGGGACGACCTGCACGGCGACCTACATCTACGCAGCGACCGCCGCACTGGCTGCTCGTGCACATGCCGAGGCGGTCGCGGAGGTCGGTGGCAGGAGCGAGATCGTCGGCACCGGAACGATTCGCGATCGCAGGCTGAAGCTGACGCTCCGGCGCCTCAAGGCCGGGCACTACCGGCTGACGCTGCTGGAGCTACCCGCCGACGGGAAGCCTGTCGTCGTCGGGCACAGCGCGCTGCGCATCGGTTGAGACGAGCCGTCGAGTCGTCGGGTAGGTAGTGCTCGTGCGGGTCGATAGCGCCTTGTGCGGGCGCGGGTGCATCCGCCCGCCGCGAACCGTACGATCCGGTCGATGACCGCGACGATCATCGACGGCAAAGCGATAGCCGCGCGCGTGCGCGCGCAGGTCGCCGAGGACGTCGCCGCGTTCGGTGCGCGCCACGGGCGCACGCCGGGGCTGGCGACGGTGCTCGTCGGCGAGGACCCCGCCTCGGCGGTGTACGTCGGTGGCAAGCAGCGCGCCTGCGCCGAGGTCGGAATGACGCCGTTCGACCGGCGGCTGCCCCCCGACGCCTCATTCGAGCAGGTCGCCGAGCTGCTGGCCGAGCTGAACGCCGACGAGCACGTCAGCGGCATCCTGCTGCAGCTCCCCGTGCCCGCGCACCTCGATGGGCCGACGCTCACCGGGATGATCGACCCCGGCAAGGACGTCGACGGGTTGACCCCCGTCAACGCCGGCCTGCTCTCGCTCGGGCAGCCCGGGTTGCGACCGTGCACGCCGCTCGGCGTCATGGAGCTGCTGGCGAGCGTCGAGGCGCGGCTCGCCGGGGCCGAGGCCGTCGTCGTCGGGCGTTCCAACCTGTTCGGCAAGCCGATGGCGCAGCTATTGCTCCAGGACAACGCGACCGTCACTGTCTGCCACTCGCGCACACGCGACCTGCGCGCCGTCTGCGCCCGCGCCGACGTCCTGATCGCCGCGGTCGGCCGCGCGCGGCTGATCGCAGCAGATTTCGTCAAGCCCGGCGCGATCGTGATCGACGTCGGCATGAATCGCCTCACGCCCGAGGAGGCCGGCAACAAGAGCGGGCTCGTCGGCGACGTCGACTACGCCGCCGTCGCGCCGATCGCCGCAGCGATCACGCCCGTGCCGGGCGGCGTCGGGCCGATGACGATCGCGCTGCTGCTGCGCAACACACTGCAGGCTGCCGAGGCCGCGCTCGCTGCCGGAGCGCCTGCGTGAGCCTGCGTCGTCTGCGCTCCGGCGAGCTGCTCGCGCTGATCGGCGCGATCGCGATCGTTATCGCGCTCACACGGAGCTGGTACCAGGCCCCGCAGGGCAATCTCGACGCCTGGGACACCTTCGGGCCGACGATCGTCCTGCTGATGCTCGCCGCCGCCGGCGGGCTCGCGCTGGCGCTGGCCACCGTCACCGAGCGCACCACCGCGCTGCCCGTCGCGGCCGCCGTGTGGGGGACGCTGCTCGGGATCGTCGGCGTCATTGCTGCAGTGGTCCGGTTGCTCGAGCGGCCCGACCACGCCACCGCGCTATGCGCCGGTACCTGGATCGCCTTCGCCGGTGCGCTGCTTGTCGCCGTTGGCTGCTGGCAGTCAATGCGCGACGAACGCCCCGGCCTCTACGCGTCGGCCGAGCCGCCGGTGCAGCCGACGCCACCGGCATAGAATCCCCACCGTGATCGACCGCGACGAGGTGCTGCACGTTGCCCGGCTGGCCCGGCTCGAGCTCGACGAGAGCGAGGTCCAGGCGATGGCCGGCCAGCTCTCCGCCGTGCTCGACCACATTGCGCGCATCGGCGAGTTGGAGCTCGACGACGTGCCGCCGACGACGCACGTCGTCGAGGTCACCGGTCGGCTGCGCGCCGACGAGCCGCAGCCCTGCCTGCCGCGCGAGGTCGCGCTTGCGCAGGCGCCCGCGGTGCAGGACGACGGGTTCCTCGTACCCAGCCCGCAGGCTTAGCGAGAGCCTCCCGTCGCATACCCATGGCCGACCCTGACCTCATCGCACTCACCGCCGCCGGGGCCATCGCCGAGATCGAGGCCGGACGGCTCTCGCCCGCGGAGCTCTTCGCGGCCTACCGCGAGCGCGCCGTCGCCGACGAGCTGAACTGCTTCACCTGGGTCGCCGACGAGCCGGGAGCCGGTGCGGGCGGCGAGGAGGAGAGCTCCGACGCCGCTCGGCGCGACGTGGCGGCGCCCAGCGGCCTCGCGTCCGCGTCGACGCCGTTGCGCGGCGTGCCGCTCGCGGTCAAGGATCTCTTCTGCACCGCCGGCGTGCCCAGCCAGTCCGGCTCACGGATCCTCGAGGGCTACCGCCCGCCGTACACCGCGACCGCCGTCGCGCGGTTGCTCGAAGCGGGGGCGCCGCTGCTTGGCAAGACCAACCAGGACGAGTTCGCGATGGGCTCCTCCAACGAGAACTCCGCCTACGGCCCCGTGCTGAACCCCTGGGATCGCACACGCGTACCCGGTGGGTCCTCCGGCGGCAGCGCCGCCGCCGTCGCCGCCGGGCTTGCGCCGTGGGCGCTCGGTACCGACACCGGCGGCTCGATCCGCCAGCCCGCCGCGCTGTGCGGGATCGTCGGCTTGAAGCCGACCTACGGCGCGGTCTCGCGCTACGGGATGATCGCCTTCGCCTCCTCGCTCGACCAGGCCGGACCGCTGACGCGCGACGTGAGCGACGCCGCGCTGCTGCTCGCGCGGATGATCGGGCGTGACGACCGCGACGCGACCTCGCTGCAGTTCCCCGAGGAGATCACGCCGCCGCGCGCCGAACGCCTGGATGGGGTGCGGCTGGGTGTGCCCGCCGAGCTCACCGGCGAGGGCGTCGAACCAGGTGTGCTCGACGCCTTCCACGCCACGCTCGCCCGCGCCGAGGAGTTAGGGGCGAGCATCCAAGAGGTGCGCCTGCCGCACGCTCCGCACGCGCTCTCCGCTTACTACGTGCTCGCGCCCGCCGAGTGCTCCTCGAACCTTGCGCGCTTTGACGGCGTGCGCTACGGGCGCCGCGCCGAGAACCCCGCGGACCTGCTCGACATGTACACGCGCACCCGCCACGACGGTTTCGGCGCCGAGGTCAAGCGGCGGATCATGCTCGGCACCTACGCGCTCTCCTCCGGCTACTACGACGCCTACTACGGCCGCGCGCAGCGCGTGCGCACCAAGATCGTCGAGGACTTCGACACCGCCTTCGCGCAGGTCGACTTCATCGTCACGCCGACCAGCCCGACCGTCGCGTTCGGACTGGGGGAGAAGACCGGCGATCCGTGGTCGATGTACATCAACGACTTCTGCACCGTTCCGATGTCGCTCGCCGGCATCCCCGCGATCTCGATCCCCTGCGGTCTCAGCGGGGCCGACGCCGGCCTCGGCCCCGCTGGCGCGGGGCTGCCCGTCGGCTTTCAGATCGCCGGGCCCGTGTTCAGCGAGAACCGCCTGCTCGACGCCGCCTACGCGCTGGAGCGCGCGATCGGCTTCGACGGATCGGCGGCGCGGGTATGAGCGCCGGAGCGCGCATATGAGTAGCGAGGCGCAGGACCCCGCCGCGCGCGCACACGCGAGCTCGCGTGTGCGCGGCGGGGCCGCCGACGCGGATACTGCGGGCTCCATCGAATACGAGCCCGTCATCGGCCTCGAGATCCACATCCAGCTCGCGACCGCGACGAAGATGTTCTGCGGCTGCGCGCTCTCCTTCGGCGAGCCGCCCAACACGCGCACCTGCCCCGTCTGCCTCGGCCTGCCCGGCAGCCTGCCCGTCGCCAACGCGCGCGCCGTGCACTTCGGATTGATGATCGGCCTCGCGCTCGGCTCCGAGCTCGCGCCGCGCTCGATCTTCCACCGCAAGAACTACTTCTATCCCGACCTGCCCAAGGGCTACCAGATCTCCCAGTACGACGAGCCTTTGTGCCTGGGCGGGCAGCTGGCGGAGGTGCGCATCCACCGTGTGCACTTGGAGGACGACGCCGCCAAGCTCGTCCACGTCGGCTCGAGCGGGCGCATCCACGCCTCCGACGCTTCGATCGTCGACTTCAACCGCGGCGGCACCCCGCTGGCGGAGATCGTCACAGAGCCCGACCTGCGCTCGGCCGAGCAGGCGGGGGTATGGCTGCGCTTGCTGCGCACGACCATGCGCCAGCTTGGCGTCTCGGACGTGAACATGGAGGAGGGCTCACTGCGCTGCGACGCCAACATCTCGCTGCGTCCGGTGGGCACGAGCGAGCTCGGCACGAAGACCGAGCTGAAGAACATGAACTCCTTCCGCTTCATCGAACGCGGCATCCGCGCAGAGATCGTCCGCCAGGAAGGAATCCTGAGCGGCGGCGGTCGCGTCCTGCAGGAGACGCTGCACTTCGACCCCGACAGCGGACGAATCACCTCGCTGCGCTCCAAGGAGCAGGCGCACGACTACCGCTACTTCCCCGAGCCCGACCTCGTCCCGGTCGCGATCGAGCAGGCGATGCTCGACGCCGCGGCGGGGGCGATGAGCGAGTTGCCCGCC
>DASXZA010000015.1:0-23452 GCA_036502205.1 Solirubrobacteraceae bacterium
CCCGCCCGCCGGGATGGCCGCGCATAGCTCCATGATCTCCCGGCAGCGACTCCTCGAGCAGCTGGGTCCACATCTGATCTCCACCGCCGATCGCATCTCGGCACGACTGGGCTATCGCCGTGAGGACGAGCGTCTCGCTTAGCTATGCGTCCACGTGCCGCCACCGCGCGAGAGCAGATGGACGGCAACCCCGCTGCCGAGGACGATTCCGAGCGCGACGCCGAGCGCTGCGGCGATCGCGACGTGCAGCGCGAGTAGGCCGCCGATCAACGCGCCGAGCAGCATCGCGCTGACCGCGACGAGCCGTCGTCCCAACTTCGAGCCCGCGCCGCCGACGAGCCCCGCTTCGGAGGCGAGCCCGGTCAACGTCCGTGTGAGCACCGTCGTCGTGAGATCGGGCACCGAGAGTCGCTGCGCGGCGGCATTCTGCACGCCGAGCGCGAGCGCGAGCAGCACGATCAGGCTGTAGCGCGTTGCTCTGACGGGCGGTTCCACCGCGAGGCTCGCGAGCAGCACGGCCGCGCCGATCAGAATCATCTGAGCGGCGTTGGCGGCGCGCAGCAGATATCCGCGATGCGCGTGGTAGCGCGCGCCGAGCCAGCCGCCGGCGAGCGCGCCCAAGAGGAATGCGGCGAGCGCGACCAAGGAGGCGATAGGCGAGAGCCCCGAGGCACCGGCGAGAGCGAACCCGAGGAAGATGATGTTGCCGGTCATGTTCGCGACGAACACGTGCCCGAGCTCGAGATAGCTCACGGCGTCGACGACGCCGGTGAGAACCGTGAGCGCGACGAGCAGTGGCACGAGCGGGCCGTGTGGATCGTCCGCCGGCGGCCGGAAGGTCTGCGCGATCTCGCGCGCGAGGCTCACCCTGACCACCTCAGCCAGCGCCCCGCTCGCATGAGCCGCCGCCGGTGGTAGCGGAAGGGGCGGCCGATCACTCCAGGAGCTTACGCTGAGCCGATTAGCGAGGAGGTAGCGAGAGCTTCGCGATGCGTAGCGCGTCGAGCACTTGCAGGCGTTGCACGAGGCTCGCGCCGCCCTCGACGACGAGCCAAGCGTTCCCGATGTGCCGGGCGGTCAGATCGCCGGGCAGCGCGCCGAGTGCGACGTTGACGACCCCGGGGTGCCCGGCGACGGGGCTCGCACCAGGAAGGGGGCCGAGGGTGAGGCCGGGTCGACGCGCATCGAGCAGGACCGCGCTGTCCAGCGGCCAGCCGTGCAGGAAGTACTCGGTATCCACGCAGGAGAGGAAGAGCTCACCTTCGGCATTGGTGACCGGTTCGATCCGTGCGAGCACATGACCCCACTGTGCCCGCAGTCCTGGCAGCCCGTTCTGGGCGATCTCGCACGCGCCGGGGAGAGGATGCGTCGCAGCGGCGCCGGGGTGGCGTTCACCGGGGTGCTCGACTTGCCACGCGCCGATCCGTCGAGCGGTCCTCTGGGGACGAGGGGGGGTGTAGGCAATCGCGTGTCCTTCGCGATCGAGCGGGATCAGAGGCGTCGTGCGCACGAGGACCGTGCGGATGCGGCTGGGGATGGCACGCGCAGCGGCGCGAGATCGAACGAAGCGGTCCCGTTCTCGCAGCGTGAGCGGCGGACGTTCGCGGTAGAAGTGGCCGGCGCTGCGCTGAGCACCGGCAGACTTTGGCGCTCGCAAGCGGGGTGGGCGGCGCATGACGGGTACGCGGATGTAATACGGCAGCCGCGCGCCGGCGGGCGGGATCGCGACTGGGGGGGAGCCGGCCGATACGAAAAACACGGCGGCTCGATCTTCCGCGGGTAGCGTCGCGACCGCACGCGTGCGGATCGTGCGATTGCCGACGCGCACCGCGGCCACGCGCGGCGCGGTCAGCACATAGTCGACAGCGTCGCCGCTGGGTAGTGGAGTCGAGGTGAAGCCGACGCCGGCGCCGCCGGCAAGCGGGGTGCTGTGCGTGGGATATCCGGCTTCGCCGCCTTCACCACCTTCGGGCCGGCCGTGCAGATCGAAGTCGATGAACGTCCGCCAACCGGCCTGCCCACCGGAGAGCTGGGGGGCGAAGACGATGCGGTACTGCTTGCCGACCTCCGTGAAGGTTTCGCTCCGGCCGGGCTCATTGGCGGTTCCTGGGGGGAACCCGGGCACGCTGCCGGAGAGTGGCGCCGACGGCGTGCCGACCAGCGTGATCGCGGCTGTCGCGGTGCCTGCCGCGAGCAGGAGCACCCCCAGCGCCATCAGCAGTCGCGAGTGGCGAGCGAGCCAGCGACGCCGGACAGATGGCCTCGCGCTTCCTGCACCGGATAGCGGCTGCTGCTCAGCCGCGCGAAAGTGAGCCTCCAGGCGCTCGCGCAGCTCGCCAAGCAACGGCAGATCGGCGAAGGGGTCGCGTTGGGGCCCGCCGCTCACGACGCGCCTTTATGGGAAGGGGAGAGCACGCGGCGCAGCACCCGCAGCCCGCGGCTGACGCGCGCGCGGGCGGCCTGCTCGCTGACGCCGAGGTCCTCGGCGACCTCGGCGTAGGAGCGTTCGCCGAGCACGCGCGAGCGGATCGCCTCGTGCTGCTCGACGCTGAGGTGCTCGAGTGCCGTACTCACCTGGCCGTGCAGCTGGCTGGAGGCCGCGAGTTGCTCGATGCGCTCGTACTCGATGTCACTCAACGCGCGCAGCCCCTGGCCGGCTCGCTCCAGCGCGCGCCGTTCGCTCGAGCCGCGACGCCAGTGGTCGGCGAGCTTGTTCGCCGCAATGCGATAGAGCCAAGCAGCCTGCTGCTCGGGGGCGATGGCGCTGCAGCGCTCGCGCGCGGCGAAAGCCCCGAGGAACGTGTCTCCGAGCAGATCCATCGCGAGCTGCGGATCACCGGTGCGTCGCGCGAAGAAGCTCACGAGCTCGCGCGCGTGGCGGTCGTAGAGCGCGATGATGTCACTCCCATCCAAGCTCACCGGCGCAGCCGCCGGCAGCGATAGCACGCCTGCCTCATGCCCTTACAGTCGCTGAAGGGGCCCGCGACGTGACGCATGATCGGCGAAGCGGCCCGCTGTGCAACAGTCCGCGGCGTGAGCATCGGCGAGTTCCTGGCGATCGCGCTCGCCGGTGTCGCGGCGGGCACGATCAATACCGTCGTGGGCAGTGGGACGCTGATCACCTTCCCGGTCCTGTTGGCGTTCGGCTACGCGCCGGTGACGGCGAACGTCTCGAATACGATCGGTCTCGTACCGGGATCGGTCTCCGGGGCGATCGGCTATCGCCGCGAGCTCGCCGGCCAGGGCGGCCGTGCGTTGCGGCTGGGGTCGATGTCATTTCTGGGCGGCATCACCGGAGCGGTGTTGCTGCTCGTGCTGCCGGCGTCGGCATTCACGGCGATCGTGCCGGTGTTCATCGCACTCGCGCTCATCCTGGCAATCCTGCAGCCGCGCCTGAACCGCGCGCTGGCGGCGCGCGAGGCCGCGGGGCGCGCGCGTAACCGCCGACTGCTGCTGGCGCCCGCGATCTATCTCACCGGCGTCTACGGCGGCTACTTCGGCGCCGCCCAGGGCATCTTGCTGTTGGGGATTCTCGGAGCCGCCCTCGATCAGGATCTGCATCGCACGAATGCGCTAAAGAACGTGCTCGCGGGCTTGGTGAACGGGGTGGCCGGCGTGTACTTCATGTTCGCGGCGCACGTCGACTGGGCGCCGGCGGCAATCATCGCGGGCGCCTCGATCGTGGGTGGCCAGCTCGGGTCGCGCTACGGGCGACGGTTGCCGCCGAGGGTGCTGCGAGCGCTGATCGTGGTGATTGGCACGACGGCGATCGTGCGGCTACTGGCAGGGTGAGCGCGTTTATGCGGGATTACGGCCGCATTCGCGCTCGGGTGGCAGATGGCTCTCTTTAAGGGGTGACCGCTTGGTCAGGCGCTGCGAAGTAGGTCTGCCACTACTTCGGCGGGCCGCTGGTGGCGGCGTGCAGCGAGCTGCTGCAGCCGCTCGGCGTCCTCGTCCTCGACGCCAACGACAATTGTCAGCTTGGCGTCGGGGTTGCCGACGCCGGCCTCGACGTAGCGCGGGTCGATCGCGGTGAGGTCGGCATCGAAATCGCCGGGCTGGGGGTCAGGGTCGGTCCAAGGATCGCGGGCCATGCTCATCTCTCTAGCAGCTTACGCTCGCGTGGCGAGGAGTTCCAGCCCGTGATGATCAGCCAGGTCGTCGGGTCGATGGTTTGTTCGATGACCAGCGTCAGGGCTCGGGCCCCGTCGGTGTGGCCGATCAACAGTCGGCGTTTGCCAGGGGATATCTCGCGCGGGTTGCGGACGAGGACATGGTTGTTGCGAGGAACCTCACGTGCATCGTGGGTCGTGATGCTGCGTGCTCCGAGCTTGTCGATTGCGGCCTCGGTCACGAGCAGTTCGGCAATCGCGTCGGGCATGCCCACAGGTCTATCGAACATTCACGATGCGATACTGGCGACCTGGCGACCTACGGCCGCCACTGCCGGACATCGGGTAGCGGCGTGAGCACCGGTTCGATCTTGTCGCGCAGCGGCTCATAGTTCGGCGGCAGCGAGAGCGCCTCGCCGAGCGTCTCGGCGGGCTCGTCGACGGCGTAGCCGGCGCCGTCGAAGCTCGCCAGCTCGTAGAGGATGCCGCTGGGCTCGCGGAAGTAGACGGACTCGAAGTAGAAGCGATCGATCACCGGCGTGGGATGCACGCCGGCGGCGATCAGACGCTCGCGCCACTGCTCCTGCTCGGCGCGATAGACAGACCAGGCGATGTGGTGCACGGTCCCAGCGCCGGGGACTCCGCGGGCATCGCTGCGCTCGAAGTGAATGCGCCCGCCGCGGTGCTCGCCGCGCGCCTGCCAGTCGTCGCTCGCGAGCTCCGTGAAGCCGAGGCTCTCGCGCAGCAGCGCCTCGCTGTGAGCCGGATCGGCGACCAGCGCGCGGACGGCCTCGAAGCCCCGCAGCGCGTGCTCGGGGGGAACCTCGCGCGAACGCGCGATCAGCGGCTCGTCGTTGCTCTCGTCGAGCGCGAGCTCGTGGCTCATGCCCTCGGGATCGGCGAAACGCAAACGTCCGAGCTCACGCGCGACCGCGAGGCCCTCGAGCGTGAGGCGCGCCTCCCAGAAGTCCAGCGTGGCCTCGTTGGCGACGCGATGGACGATCGCGGAGATCATGCCGGCGCCGGCGCGCCCGGGCCGTGCGCCGGGGTACTCGAAGAACGTGAGGTCCGCGCCCGGCGAGCCGCGCTCGTCGGCGTAGAAGAGGTGGTAAACACCTGGTTCGTCCTGGTTAACGGTGCGCTTGACCAAGCGCAGACCGAGCACGCGTGCATAGAAGTCGACGTTGCGGGGCGCATCGCCGGTGATCAGCGTGATGTGGTGGATGCCGTCGATCGGACGCACTGCTGCGCTCGAGGCTACCGGCTTGCCGCGCGAGCGCCCGGACGATCGGTTCAGGCCACCGAGTACGCGGACGGCCGGCTCAAGCCGTCGAGCATCGCGTTCACGGCGAGCGACCAGCGGCGGCCGATCGACTGGGGGGTGCTGCCCAGGCGCTCGGTGTTCTCGGCGGCGACGAGGCCCTGCACGAGCGCGACGAGCACGTGCGCGAGGTCGGTCTCCTCGCCGTAGAGCTGCCCGGCCTCGATCGCGCGTCGCACGCGCGCGACGATGAACAGCCGCACCGAGGCTCCGGCCTGCACCTCGGCTTGGCTTGGGTCGAAGTCGGCGAACGGGCGCGAGAACATCAGTTGGGTGAGCACGGGATGCTCCCGGATGAAGCCGCGGTAGGCGTTGGCGAGTGCGATCAGCTCGGTGCGCGGATCGTCTGAGGGCGGAAGGCCATCGAGCTCGCCACGCAGCATCCGGAAGCCTTCGAAGAACACCTCGCGCAGCAGTCCCGCGCGGTCGCCGAAGAGCTCATAGACCGCCGGCGTGGAGGTGTTCGCCTCGCGCGCGAGGCTGCGCGTCGTGAATCCGGAGACGCCTTCTCTGGCGAGTAGCTCGACGGCGGCGCCGAGGACGTGGTCGCGCAGCTCAGGTGTGCGTTGCTTGGGTCGCGGCATCAGTCGCTGCCCGGGATTTTCAGAACTGTGTTCCGGAACATCGTTACATTATAGTTCGGTTCCCTCGCGAGCGAAACACAGGAGATAACGATGAGTGACCTGACGACCTACGAGCTTGACGGCCGGATCGCGACGATCGCGATGGACGACGGCAAGGTCAACGCGTTCTCGATTCCGATGCTGCAGGCGCTGCGCGCGGACCTCGACCGAGCCGAGCAGGACGACGCGGTCGTGGTGCTGACGGGTCGCGAGGGGTACTTCTCGGCCGGCTTCGATCTCAAGGTGTTCGCGAGTGGCGATGTCGGGCGCGTGGTCGAGATGCTGCGGCTGGGAGCGACACTCACCGAGCGGATCCTCTCCTTCAAGACTCCGGTGCTCGCGGCTTGCAACGGACATGCGGTCGCGGCGGGCTCGTTCGTCCTGCTGGCCGCGGACCTGCGGATCGGGACCGAAGGATCCTTCCGCCTGGGCCTCAACGAGGTGAAGATCGGCCTGACGATGCCGTGGTTCGCGATTGAGCTTGCGCGCCAGCGCCTGCAGCCGGCGGCGTTCTCGCGGGCGGTCGTGACCGCACACATGTATGGACCCGACGAAGCTTTGGCAGCGGGATTCCTCGACCACGTCGTAGACGCAGGCCAGCTGCGTGCCACGAGCCTCGCCGCGGCCGAGGAGCTCGCCGGGCTCAACGCTGCGGCGCACACCGCAACTAAGCTCCGCGCTCGCAAAGACGCGCTCGCGGCGATCCGCGCGGCAATCGAGAGCGAGCTCACTGTGGAGGGGCTCGGCGGCGCAAGCGCACCGGCATGACGGGCCCGGGCGTCTAGGAGTCCTCTGCGCCGGGCTGCGTGTGCTCAGCCCAGAAGCCAACGGTCTCCCGCTCGTGGCGAGTGCCGAGGTCCAGCGCAAGCCACGGGCCGGCCGAACCCTGATCGGGTCGCGCTGCCAACAGCGCCTCGTATTCAGAGAGCTTCTGGCGGTGGGTGGCGAGCTGCACCTCGGCTAGCGCCTGGATGTCGGCGCCGAAGAAGAGCTTGAGCAGCGCGAGGTCGCGCAGCATGTAGGGCTCGGGGGTGAGCTCTCTGAGCCATGCCTCCAGAGCCTCGCGCCCAAGCTCGGTGAGCGAGTAGAGCTTGCGCCGCCGACCGTCGGGCTCGCGCGTCTCGGTCACATAGCCGCCGCGGGCAAGGCGCGCGGGCTCGGCGTAGAGCTGGGAGTGGGGTAGCGACCAGAAGTGCCCGACGGTGCCCGCGACCATCTGCTTGAGGTCGTACGGGGTGGCCTCGCCGCTCATCGAGAGCAGCCCGAGCACGATGTGGGAGGTGTGGGTGAGCTCGATCTCGCGGGGCATAGAGGGGCCTTTGACTTAATCCGAATCGGATGGTACGTTTAGGACGGTTGGTTTTGGAGGCGAACTGAAGCGAGCTTAGATGAGCGCAGCGCCAAAGGCCGGACAGCGCAATGCGTAGGGCAAGCGCCTCGACGTTCGTGGCGGCCCTCCTCGCGCTGGTGCTCGCGACCGCGGCCGCCGCGGCGCCAAAGGTGACTTTCCAAACGACGCCAGTCGCGATCCCCGGCTTTCCGGGCACGGGGGACATTCTGGGGGCCGGCGCCGAGGTGGAAGTGAAGGTCACGATCGCGGGCACCGAATATGGGGGTTTCCCGTCCCCGCTCGTCGGCATGACAATCGATGCGCCGCATGGAGTCGAGGTGACCAGCAAGGGATTCGGCAGTTGCGCGCCGGCCGCGCTCGAAGCCGACGGTCCGCCGGGGTGCCCGCGGAGCTCGCGCGCCGGGCCGACCGGGGAAGGCCTGGGCGTCGTCAGCTTCGGTGGTGAACGCGTCAACGAGAAGGTCTCGTTGCAGAGCTTCTTCGCGCCGACGGGCGGCTTGACCTTCTACGCCGTCGGCAGGACACCGACCTCCTTTGAAATCCTCGAAAAGGGCTATTGGAGCCCAGCCAGCGCTCCCTACGGGCCGCAGCTGACCGTCGAATTGCCACTGGTTGAAACGGTGCCCGGTGCCGACGACGCGTCGATTCTCTCCTTCAGAGTCAAGGTCGGCGCGGCCTACAGGCGGGCGGGCAAGACGGTGTCCTACATCACGCTGCCGCGACAATGCCCCAAAGGCGGTGCCCCGCTGAAGGCCGAACTTAAGTTCATGAGCGGTGAAACGGTGACAATTTCCTACCGACAGCCGTGCCCGAAACACAGAGTGCCCTGAATCGGTCGTCCTGTTCCTGAGGGGGTGGTGCTCAGGGTAGATGGCGTGCATGCGCGTAGCCTCAGTGAGACGCTCCACGGCCTTTACGAGAGCCGCCATGTGCCAGTAGACGTGCAACTGCTTGGAGGGGTTCGGGCCAGCGCCATATAGTGCCCGGGCATGTCTTCGAGCCGCACGCCACCGCCCCCCGCGAACGCCGCACGTGAGAACGTCTGCCTCTGCGTCCTGTTGTGGGCGAACCCCGACGCCGAGGTGGCGCTCGTGGATTACGAGGACCGCGTGCTCGAGCTGATGGCCGACCACGGTGCTCGCGTCTTGCAACGGGCCCGTACCGACGGCGCCAATGGCGCGCCTCTGGAGATACAGATCCTGGAGTACCCCTCGCAGGCCGCGCTCGACGGCTACCTGGAGGACGAGCGGCGCGCGGCCCTCGCCGACGAGCGTGAGGCGGCTATCGCCCGCACTGAGATCCTTCCCGTCGAGCTTGTCTGAGCGCTCAGACGGTGAGCTCAGCGGGCGCGGAATCCAGGGCGGTCTGGATCGCTGCGACCAGCTCGCGAGCGGAAGCTGCAGTGAGCTCTATGGCTACACGCGCCGCGGGCCCGCTTGCCGGGTCGGCGAAGTCGATGTTGAGCGTATGCTCGGCCATCGCATGCACCGGATGATCGAAGTAGACCGTGCCGTCGGTGAGGCGAAACCAGTTGCTCTCAGGTCCCTTGGCGCTGCCCTGCAGCGCGGTTTGCACGGTTGCGTAAGTGCACATGCTCAGCCTCCGAGGTAAGTGTTGTAGAACGCCGCGATTCGCTCCCAGCCGTCGTTGGCGGCAGCCACTCGATAAGCCGGCCGCTCCGTGGCGAAGAAGGCGTGGCCGGCATCCTCGTAGCTGTGAAACTCGTGCGGCTTGCCGTTGGCGGTGAGGATCTCGTCGAGCTCGGCGACCTGCTCCGGGCTGGGGAAGGAGTCCTCCTGGCCGAAGAGCCCAAGCAACGGCGCGCGCAGCTGCGGGAGCTGGTCGACGAGATTGGTGACTTTCAGGGGGAAACTCTCCGGCGGTATGCCGGTGACATAGGCGCCGTAGCAGTCGACTGCGGCATTCACGTCGACGTTGCATGCAGCCAGCACGCTCTGGCGTCCGCCCGAGCAGTAGCCGATGACCCCTACCTTCGCGTTCGAGCTCGGCAGCGAGCGCAGGAAGGCAGCGGCGCCGGCGACATCCCCGATCAGACGCGCATCCGGCACGCCGCCCTGCGCCCGCGCGGTCGCGGCGGCGTCGTCCGGCGCGGCGCCGGGTGCCTCGCGCCAGTAGAGGTTCGGGCAGATCGCGTCGTAGCCGAGCTCGGCGAAGCGCCTGACGATCTCCTTCGTTCCACGGTCGTAGCCGGGCATGTGATGGATCACGATCACGCCGCCGCGCGAGGTCTCCTCGGTGGGGCGAGCAAGGTAGGCCTGGATCTCATCGCCGCCATCGCCGCCGATGAGAATCGTCTCTGTGGTCATTGAATCGCTCATGCGGGCGATTCAATCACGAACCGCGTGCTCAGCGATCCAGACGCGACAGCCCGGCTACTGGGCGAGGCTCGATGGGGCTCGCCTAAGGTAGATACCTGCATGTCGACGCCTGCGATTCACGAGGTCCACTGATGGTTCCCACAACTCGCTATGCGCGCAGCGGCGAGGCGACGATCGCCTACCAGGTTGCGGGCGAGGGCTCACTCGATCTGCTGTTCTTGCCGGGCTGGATCTCGCAGATCGAGCAGTTGTGGGAGGGACCCGCGTTGCGCCGCTTCCTAGAGCGCCTAGCGGTATTCAGCCGTCTGATTCTGTTCGACCGTCGCGGGAGTGGGCTCTCGGACGGCGCCGGGGACTCCTACACCCTCGAGCACGAGGCCCGCGATGCGCTGGCGGTGCTCGACGCCGCTGGCAGCGAACGGGCGGCGCTCCTGACCTATGGCCTGGGCGGGCCGGTCGGTGCATTGCTCGCGGCTGATTGGCCGGAGCGCGTCGGCGCGCTGATCATGTATGCGTCGATCGCGCGCACCTCGTGGGCTCCGGAGTATGAGTGGGCGATGACGGTCGAGGATCGCGCCGCGTGGACGGAGCGGACCGTGGCGGCCTGGGGAGAGATTGGTGGTCCCGGGCTGGCGCTGGTCGCGCCCTCGATGGCCGATGACCCGGGCCTCACAGCGTGGTTCGCACGCCTGCAACGGTTGGCGGCAAGCCCGAGCGCCGCACGCGCACTCCTGAACGCGGCGGTCGAGCTGGACGTGCGCGACGTGCTGCCTCGCATCCGCGTTCCGACACTGGTCATGCACCGAGCCGGCGACACGGCGTGGGACCCGCGCCATTCGCACTATTTGGCCGAGCGCATACCGGGCGCGCGCTACGCCGAGCTCGAAGGCAGCGACTCGCTGCCGTTCGTCGGTGACAGCGACGCGGTGCTCGAGGAGATCGAGGAGTTCCTGACCGGCGTGCGCGGCGGCGCGGAGTCGGCGCGGGCACTGCTAACGGTGATGTTCACGGACATCGTTGACGCGACCGCACGCGCAGCACGGCTGGGGGATGCCCGCTGGCGCGATCTGCTCGCCGATCACGACGCGCAGGTGCGCGAGCAGCTCGCGCGGTTCGACGGGCGCGAGGTAAAGACCGTGGGGGACGGTTTCCTCGTGACCTTCGCGGGGCCGCCGTCGCGAGCACTGCGCTGTGGATTGGCGATCACCGCGGCGGCGCGCGAGCTCGGGCTCGAGGTGCGCATCGGCGCACACACCGGGGAGTGCGAGTTGATCGGCGAGGATGTCGGCGGCATGGCCGTCCACATCGCGTCGCGCATCGCCGCGCTTGCCAACGCCGGCGAGGTGCTGGTCTCGGGCACTGTGTTCGGGACGGTCGTCGGTGGACCGTTCGTTTTCACCGACCGCGGCTTCCATGAGCTCAAGGGTGCGCCGGGACGCTGGCCGCTGTTTCTGCTTGACGGCTGAGCCCCGGCGTCTCCGCGGCCCGCCCAGCGGGCTATAGCAATTGTGCGATGCGGCGGGCGGCGATGGCCGCACCGTCGCGCTCGACGGCGCGATAGTCGACCTCGCGGCCGATCTCCTGCGCGATGGCCTCGGCGATTCGCTCGGGCGGTGAGTCCTCGTAGTCCATTCGGCGGCCGGCGCCGTAGCGTTCGAGGCGGTGGCGGACGTGGAAGGTCTGCTCGAAATGGTGGCGTAGGGGGAAGTAGAGGAACGGGCGCTTCTGCGCGGTGAGCTCCATCGTGGTCGTCAGGCCACCCTGCACGACCGCCAGGTCGCAGGCCGCCAGGTGGCGATAGAGGTTGTGTACGTAGGGAACCACCTCGAGCCCGGCATGGGAGGGGAGCGACAGGGGGTCGATGCGAGGGCCCGCGACGACAATCATGCGCAAATCCGGGATGCGCTCCTTGGCCTGCGGGAAGGCGGCGATCGCACGCCGCAGCAGGGCGGCGCCGACGCCGGAACCGCCGACGGTGACGATGCAGACCTGCTCGTCGTCGTGGTAGCCGAGCTCGGTGCGAAGCTTGGTGCGATCGCTGAGGTCGGCCGAGTCGAAGCCCGTGACGTAGCCGGTGAAGTCGAAGTTGCGCTCGGTCCAGTCGCGGATCGTCGGCAGCTCCGGACCTAGTCGCCGCGTGATGATGTCCTCGGGGTTGCCCACAAACAGGGCCAGGTCGCGAACCTCGGGATGTTGGGCGACGTGGTCGACCATGTCGGCGTTGTAGTCGGCCGTCAGAAACTGCTCGCGGGGGCCTCCATCATCCATCGGTAGGAAGCCGACGAAGTCGGTCAGCCACACGAACGGGACGCGCTTCTCACGGGGATGCTCGTGCAGGTAATAATCGAGCTCCCAGGCCTCGTCTCCGATCCACAGGTCGTAATGCTGCTCGCGCACGACGTCGTGGAAGAGCATGAAGTTCGCGGCGAGGATCTCGTCCATGCGGCGCAGCGCGTCAAAGACGTGCAGGTCGTGCTCGGCCGACTCGCACTCGATGTGCCGCGACTCGTTGGCCAGGTGGGCGCTCGCTGGATGAATCCGCTCACCCTCGGCGGCGAGTATCCGTGTGACGGGGTCCTGGGCGAGCCAGTCGACTTGCAGGTCGGGCTGTAGGCGGCGCAGCTCGCGCGTGATCGCGAGATCGCGCTGGGCGTGGCCCAGGCCGATCGGCGAGGAGACGAACAAGGCGCGCGGGCGGCCGTCGGAGCGGTGGACCGTGGGGTCGCGCGGCGTGTGCAGTCGTCGCCCGAAGGATTCCTCGCAGAGCTCGCGCATCGCGAGGTTAAACGTGACCGGTTTACGACCGTGGGTGAAGTGACCCGAGCCCGGAACCGACACGAGCCTCCCGGAGGTCAAGCGCGCGAGCGAGCGGGCATCACGCGGCGAGGTGATTTTGTCGTTCTCGCCGCAAACGACCAGCACTGGACAGCGCAGATTGCCCGCCAGCGCACGCAGTTCAGCGCGATTGGGGGGGCGAATACCGGATTCACTGTCGAGGACGGTGGCGACCAGGGTCTCCCCGTCGGTTTCGAGCGCCCAGCCAACTCCGTCTTCGACGGCCTTCGTCGAGTGCGGCTCGGGGACACAGCGGGAAATGAACCAGTTGGCGAATGCCGGCAGTTCCTCGCGCCATTGGACGGCGTTGTAGCGCAGCCACCAGCGGTAGGACCAGCGCAAGTTCAGCGGCCGCTTGAACAGCTCCCAGACAAGGCGGCTGCGCAGCAGCCACAGGATCGAAGGGTTATAGGGAAACACCGGACCGATTAAGGCCGCGCCGGCGACCCGCTCCGGCGCGAGCCGCGCCAACTGCAATTGGTACTGAGCTGCGGTGGAGAGACTTGCCATCACCGCGCGCTCGGTCCCCGTCGCGTCCATCACAGCCAGGCAGTCGCGCGCGAACTCGACGGATCTGTAACGCCGGGGATCGCGACAGCGATCGGAATGCCCACTGCCGAGACCGTCCATGACGAGCACGCGAAAGTGACGCGCGAGGTACGGAATCTGCAGCTTCCAGTGGCGCGAATGCACCAGCGACCAGGTCGGCAGCAGGAAGACCGTATCTTCGCCCTCGCCGTAGACCTCGTAGAAGAGGCGCTGCCCATCACGCTCAACGAAGCCCTCCACCTCGGGGTAGCGCGCGCGGCTCTGCTCGCCGTCGCGACCGACCGGCACTGATGCCGGTCGGTCCGCTGCTCGCGTCTCCAGATCCATCTCGCCGATCGTAGGGCTCAAGGCCGCGCCTCGAACACCAGGTTGAAGGGCGTCTCCGCCGCGCGGCGGAAGCGAGTGAACCCACCGCCGGCCACGACGTCGCTGATTCTCGCCTCCCCGGCCTGCGCACCAAGCGCCAGCCCGACCTCCTGCGAGAGCGACGCCGGCGTGCACAGAAGTGTCGAGAACCCGTAGAAGACACGTCCGACGGGGTTGAGGTTGTCCTCGACGCGATCGCCGGCCTGCGGCTCGACGATCATCCACGTTCCGTCCGGTGCCAGGATCCGACGTACCTGCTGGGCTGCGCCGACCGGGTCGCCCATGTCGTGCAGGCAGTCGAACATCGTCACCAGGTCGAAGCTCTCGCCCGGCGCTGCCGAGGCCGGCGTCGTCTCGAAGCGGACCCGATCGGCGACGCCCGCTTCCTGGGCACGTTGGCGCGCGGTCTCGATCGAGCCTTCGTGGTAGTCGGATCCGACAAACGTCGAGTTCGGAAACGCCTGCGCCATCAGGATCGTCGAGGAACCATGGCCGCAGCCGAGATCCGCGACCTTGGCTCCGGCCTGGAGCTTCTCGACGACGCCGTCAAGGGCCGGCAACCAGGCGGACACGAGGCTCGCGTTGTAGCCGGGTCGGAAGAAGCGCTCGCAGCCGTGGTGCACGTTGTGGTCGTGCTCGTGCCAGCCGACGCCGACCCCGCTGCGCGCCGCATCGGTAATGCGCGGCGAGTCGATCACCGAGCCGAGTGCGGTCTGAAAGAGACCCGGCAGGAAAGCGGGACTGGACTCGTCGGTAAACGCCACCGTTTGCTCGGGCGCCAACGTGTAGGTGCCGTCCAGCGGGTCGTACTCCAGAAAACCGCCGGCGGCCTGCGCACTGCACCACTCGCGCACGTAGCGCTCGCTCACTTCTGCACGTCGCGCCAGCTCCGTAGGCGTCAATCCGCCCGCGCCGGCCAGTGCTCGATATAGGCCGAGCCGGTCGCCCATCACGACGAGCGCCGTATTGAGGGTGGCGCCGACCTCTTCGACGGAGCGAAACACAAACTGCTCAAGCTTCTGAGGGTCGACCTCAGCGGTCGCTTGCACGGTTGCCACGATGGCCTCCTTGGATTGATTACCGCGACCGTAGTTGTGGGCACACGCGATCGCATCAGGGGGCCACCTAGTCCTCGACAAGCGCGATCCTGCTTGCCATGGGCGGCGATTACTCGTCAGAATCGGTCGATGTTGCTAGGCCGCAACGACGAGCGGCTGGCGCTCGATCGCCTACTCGCGCAAGCGCGGGAAGGCCGCAGTGGTGTGCTTGCCCTCGTCGGCGAGCCCGGTATCGGCAAGACCGTGCTGCTCGAGCACGCCGCCGAGAGCGCGCACGGAATGCGGATCCTGCGCGCCCGCGGCATCGAGTCCGAGGCGGTGATCCCCTTCGCGGGATTGGCGGAGCTGCTGCGTCCGACGCTGAGCGCGCTGGACCGAATCCCGACACCACAGGCCACGGCGCTCGCCGGTGCGCTGGCGCTCGGACCGGCAAGCGCCCTAGATCGCTTTGCGATTGGGGCGGCGACGCTCAGCCTGCTGTCCGCAAGCGCCGAGGAGAGACCCCTTGCGCTGTTGGTGGACGACGCGCATTGGCTCGATCGCTCGAGCGCCGAGACACTTCTGTTCGCCGCAAGACGATTGCTTGCGGATCCCATCGCGCTCGTGATCACCGTGCGCGAGGGCGAGCCATCGTTGCTGGACGGCGCCGACCTGCGGACACTGCACGTGCCCGGCCTCGACCGCGCGGAGGCGGCGCAGCTGATCTCACTGTCGGATCTTCCAGAGGAGATGATCGAACGTCTGTATCGCGCGAGCGGCGGCAACCCGCTTGCGCTGCTGGAGCTCGCGCCTGAGGCCGCCCAGCTCGCCACCCAGCCGAACACGACGCCGGTCCCGATCTCGACGAGCATCGCGACGGCATTCCTGCGCCGCTTCGGGCGGCTGCCAGAGCCGACGCGGCGCGCACTTGTGCTGGTCGCGGCAAGCGATACGTGCGCGCCCGCTGTGCTTGTGCGTGCCGCTGACTCGATTGGGGTGAGCATCGATGATCTCGCGGCGGCGGAGCGCGCGGGCCTAGTCACGGTAGGCACGACCGAGATCGAGTTCGCGCATCCGCTCGCGCGTGCGGCGATGTACGCCGACGCGTCGGCGCCGGAGCGCCGCGAAGCGCACGCTGCGCTGGCCTCGGCGCTGCCCGACCGCGACGTCGATCAGCGCGCGTGGCATCTCGCGGCAGCGAGCGTCGGCCCGAATGACCAGGCGTCTGATGCGCTCGAGCAGGCGGGCAGCCGGGCTCGCGAGCGCAGCGCCTACGCCGTCGCCGCCGCCGCGTTCGAGCGAGGCGCCGGCTTGACGTCGCGTGAGGAGGTCAAGGACCGGCTGCTGTATGCCGCGGCCGAGGCGGCGTGGTTGGCAGGGGATGCACAGCGCACACTCGCGCTCCTCGACGCCGCCCAATTGCGCGCGCTTGCTCCCGCCGTCGCGGCACGCATCGACCACCTGCGCGGCCAGGTGGTGATGCGCCGTGGGCCGGTCATGGTCGGGTATCGGCTGATCGTCGATGCGGCCGAGCGAATCGCTGAGAGCGATCCAGAGCTGGCAGTCGTGATGCTCGCCCAAGCGGTTCACGGCTGCCTTTACACGGGCGACGCCCAGGCGATGATCGCGGCCGCCGACCGAGCCTTGGCACTGGCCAGCAGTCTGGGCTCCCGCCGGGCGACGTTCTTCGCGACGATGGCCAGAGGCATGGCCTTGATGGTGGATGGCCAAGGCGAGCACGGTGCCGCCTCAGCCCGGCAGGCGGTCACGATCCTCGAAGCGTCGGAGGAGTTGCGAGAGGACTCGGGGACGCTCGGCTGGGCGGCATTCGGGCCGCTTCTGCTCCGCGAGACCCAAGCGGGACGCGGGCTGCTCGAGCGAGCCTTCGAGCGAGTGCGCGCGCAGGCGGCCCTTGGCGCCCTGCCCAACCTCCTGCAGCTGCTCGCGCGCGATCAGGCGACGACCGATCAATGGAGAGCGGCCCAGACTAGCTACGAAGAAGCGATCGGACTGGCACGCGAGACGGGGCAGCGGGTCGAGCTAGCTGCTTCGCTGGCCGGGCTCGCGTGGCTGCAGGCACGCCAGGGGCGCGAGGTCGCTTGTCGCGAGCATGCCGAGGAGTCAATTGAGCTGTGCGAGGAGCTCGGCGTCGGCATGTATCGCATCTGGGCCATTCAGGCCCTCGGCGATCTCGAGTTGGGACTCGGCCGACCGACGGCGGCGCTCGAGCACTACAGGTTGCAGGAGCAGGCGCTGAGCTCCTGCGGAATCGCCGACGTCGACCTCTCGCCGGCGCCCGAGCAACTCGAGGCGCTTCTACGGCTCGGTCGGGACGCCGAGGCCGTCGCAGTGGCGCGCGACTTCATCCTGCAGGCCACCGCGAAGGGCCAACCGTGGGCGCTGGCTCGCGCAGCCCGCTGCCGTGGGTTGCTCGCGGATGCCGATGACTTGCAAGCTTGCTTCGAGGAGGCACTGAGGTTGCACGACCGCACCCCGGATGCGTTCGAGATGGCTCGCACGCGGCTTGCCTACGGTGCGCGGCTACGCCGCGTGCGCAAGCGTGTGCAGGCTCGCGGGGAGTTGTACGCGGCGATCGAGATCTTCGAGCGCCTCGGTGCGCGGTCGTGGGCAGAGCAGGCCAGCGTGGAGCTGGCCGCCACGGGCGCACAGGCACGGCGAAGAGACGTGAGCACGCTCGACGAGCTCACGCCCCAAGAGCTGCAGATCGCGCGTCTGCTCGCGGCCGGAAAGACCACACGCGAGGCCGCGGCAGCGATCTTCGTGAGTCCAAAGACCGTCGAATATCACCTGCGGCACGTTTACGACAAGCTCGGGATTCGCTCGCGCGAAGAGTTGGCAAATCGCCTCCAGAGCTCACGCCGGTAAGCGGCTGCCAGACCGCGTTCGTGCGTCGGCCGGTCCAGGCGTTCTGCTCGGCGCCCGTGGCTGAGGTTAGTGTCTTTTAGCACCAAGTCCATACGGAGTGCTAGGATGCGGCGCGATGTTGATATCGCTGCTCTGCTCCTCTGCCGGCCGGTCGGCCCGTTCGTGGGGGAGCAGCTGTTGAGCTGCGTGCCGAGTGTCGAGCCGCCGCTCACGGACAGGCGTCGGTCGAGTGGGAGCGTGGCAAGAGCCGCGTTCGTTCTAGTCATCGCCGCGTTCGCTAGTGCACTTGGCGTAATCGGGCAAACGCCGGCTGGTGCAGCTGTATTCACAAACTTCTCACTACCCACGATCGCCGGCCAGGCCGTGGAAGGGCAGACTCTGACCGAGGGACACGCGACCTGGAGCTCGCCACCCGTCGGCTATGGCTACCAGTGGCAACGATGCAACGGCTCAGGCGTGGACTGCAATTCCATACCAAAAGCTACGATGCAGACCTACCGGCTCACGGCTGCCGACGTCGGCTACAGGATCCGCGTGGGGGAGAGCGCGCAAGATGCCGCAGGCGCTACGACGCCCTCCGTATCCGAACCGACCGCGGTCGTACAGGCTGGGACTGCAGGCAAGCACGGCGGCGGCGGGTCGAGTGGGGGATCGAACGGTGGCGGTGGCGGGTCGCCGGTCGCGTGTTGTGAACAGCCCGCCCACGTGGGCGCGGCTGAGATCAAGGCCCTGCTCCTCAACCAGCTGGCGCCGACAGGCAAGAGCACATCGATCGCGGCGCTGCTCAAACACGGAAGCTTGCGCGCGGGCTTCAAGCTTCCGGATGCGGGCACGCTGGTGGTGAAGTGGTATCTGACACCACGTGGGGGCAAGCGCGAACTGGTAGCTGGAGGCCAGGCTAAATTGACGGCGGGGGAGACCATCGCTGTGAACATCAAGCTGACGACCTTCGGGCGGAAGCTCCTCGCGCGAGCGCGCAGGGCCAAGCTCGAGGCAACAGCGACCTTCACGCCTAAAGGAGAAGCGGCGGTCAAGGCGGCGAGGAGCTTGTCACTCAAACGGTGACGTGGTTAGGATCTTGCCGCCTGTCACGTAGCTTGGGTTTCGCGGGTCTATCCGGTATGACCCACGAGACCCGGAGGATGTGACAGCGATGGACGAGCTCCAGTTGGCAGATAGATTTGACCGTCAGCGCCCGCAGCTGCGGGCGGTCGCCTACCGGATCCTTGGCTCGCTGAGCGAGGCCGACGACGCGGTGCAGGAGACATGGCTGCGGCTGCAGGGCAGCGATGCCGAGCAGATCGAGAGCCTCGACGGGTGGCTGAGGACGGTGCTCGCGCGGATCTGCCTGAACATGCTGCGCTCGCGCCGGACACGCGGTGAGCAGCCGCTGGAGAGCTTCCTGCCGGAGCCGATCGTCGACAATCCGGCGGCCGGAGGCGATCCCGAGTATGAGGCGCTGCTCGCGGACGCAGTGGGGATCGCGCTGCAGGTCGTGCTGGAAACGCTCGGACCGGCCGAGCGACTTGCGTTCGTGTTGCACGACATGTTCGCGGTGCCCTTCGATGAGATCGCGACGATGCTCGAGCGCTCGCCCGAGGCGACCCGTCAGCTCGCCAGTCGCGCGCGCCGGCGGGTGCGTAGCGCGGCGCCGCCTCCCGACCCAGACCTCACCCACCAGCGCGCCGTCGTCGATGCATACTTCGCGGCCGCGCGCGAGGGGGATCTCGATGCGTTGGTGGCGGTGCTCGACCCCGACGTCGTGCTGCGCGCCCACCGCCGCGACGGCGAGGCGGTCGAGCTGCGTGGGCCCGCGCAGGTC
The DNA here is from genome assembly GCA_036502205.1 of Solirubrobacteraceae bacterium. Taxonomy (GTDB): domain Bacteria; phylum Actinomycetota; class Thermoleophilia; order Solirubrobacterales; family Solirubrobacteraceae; genus Palsa-744. Next base: position 19,242 of record DASXZA010000015.1, read on the forward strand.
GCGCGCGGCGCGATCAGCGCCCGGCGCTCCGGGTCGTACGTCCGCGCGGCGCTCGTCAACGGTGCCGCCGGAGCGGTCGCGTTCGACGGCGAGCGGCCGTTCGCGGTGCTGGCGTTCACGGTCGTCGGCGAGCGCGCGGTCGCGATCGACGTGTTCAACGACCCCGAGCTCGTCGCCAAGCTCGACATTCGAGGCATCGCCGCCTGAGTGGCGGCTGCTTGGCGCGATCGCCCGGCGGCTGGTGGCACCTTCGCACTAGGCGCGGCCTGTGTTGGCCGGCCGACGCGACGACGTGTCGCGCGACTCGACCGCGGGTTGCCGGCGGCCCGCGAGGATCACTGACCGGCGGTGAGAGCCCTCAGTTCGCCGAGCGACTCGCGGATCAGACTCGGCAGCTCTAGCTCGCCGGGCGCATCGACCCAGCGTTCGAACGCGACCTTGAAGACCGCGATTCCCGTCTCTGCGGTCAGTCGCGCGATCGGATCCTCGACCCCGCGTTGGCGCAATGCGTCGGCGAGCGCCGCCGCGAGCGTGGCGAGCTTGATCAGCTCGCGCTCTTGCAGCTCGACGCTGGCGGCGATGATGGCCTGGCGCTGCTGTGCTAGCTGCGCTCCTTCCTGGATGAGCGCACCCGCCGCTTGGAGGCCGGCAGTCGTCGCGTCGATCGGGGTCAGCGAGGCAGATGCGTTGGTGACCGTGCTCACCAGCAGCTCCTGCAGCGCGTTTGCACCGGCGAATAGAACCTCGCGCTTGTCGGCGAAATGCCGAAAGAACGTTCGCTCCGTAAGGCCCGCGCGATCGGCGATCTCGGCGACCGTGGTCTGCTCGAATCCGCGCTCCGCGTAGAGCGCAAAGGCCGCCTGCATGAGGCGCCCGCGGGCGTTTGGCTCCCATCGACCCATCCCTCGATCCTAGCTGAGGGCAGTGACTGACATCGCGTGCTACGCTGATGGCAGTCACTGTCATCGCTCTTTTATCTTCCCCCTGGAGGTCTCTCATGCGCGTATTCGTCACCGGCGCGTCCGGCTGGATCGGCTCCGCGGTCGTGCCCGAGTTGCTCGATGCGGGTCACACGGTCGTCGCGCTCGCTCGCTCGGACGCCTCAGCCGAGGCTCTGCAGGTCGCTGGAGCAGATGTGCGGCGCGGCACGCTCGACGATCTCGACGGCTTGCGCGATGCGGCCGCGACGTCAGACGGGGTCATTCACCTCGCGTTTAAGCACGACATCGCCTTCTCGGGAGATTTCCAGGGCGCCGCCGACGCCGACCGCCGTGCCGTGGAGACCTTCGGTGAGGCGCTGGAGGGTTCGGATCGGCCGCTGCTAATTGCCTCCGGGACACTCGGGCTGGCACCAGGGTGTGTCGCCGGCGAGCAGGACGGACACGGCCCGAGCTCGGCCGCGGCCGGCTTGGGCGGCGGTCCGCAGACGCGGCGCGAGACCGCCGAGCTGACACTCGCGCTCAGCGAGCGCGGCGTGCGCTCGTCCGTCGTGCGGCTGCCGCCGACCAATCACGGCGACGGCGACAACGGCTTCCTCGCGTTCCTGGTCGGCATCGCGCGCGAGCGGGGCGTCTCGGGCTACATCGGCGATGGCGAAAACCGCTGGCCCGCCGTGCACCGTCTGGATTCCGCTCACCTATTTCGCCTCGCGCTGGAGCTGGCGCCGGCGGGCTCGACGCTGCACGCGGTGGCCGACGAGGGAGTGCCGATCCGCGACGTAGCGACTGTGATCGGCCGGCATCTAGACCTGCCGCTGGTCTCGATCGCGCCGCAGGACGCGGACGGGCACTTCGGCTGGTTGGCGCCCTTGCTCGCGGCCGATAGCCCGGCGTCTAGCGTGCTGACCCGCGAGCTGCTCGGATGGCAGCCGACCCAGCCTGGGCTAATCGCCGACCTCGATCAGGTGCACTACTTCTCCTGATCGTCAGGCCGGACGACCGTGCTTCTGGGCCGTTCGTGCTGGCGTCCGACTGGCCGGTTTAGGTCCGGGCCGGCGGTGGGCTGACTCGTAGTCTGCTTGTCGGCGCAGGTGCCTGACCTACGGCCGTTGTGTCGCCCGCCGTCGTCCGGGCCTATGGCGTGACTTGATAGGAGCGTGGCAAACGCCCCCACTCAGAACTGTCCGCCGGAGGTCCATCCTCGATTGAAAGGACGTACGGATGATCGTGATCGGCGTGGACATCCACAAGCGCACCCATGCCCTTGCGGCCGTCGACGCGGACACGGGGCAGGTGCTCGGCGAGCGAGAGATCGCCGCCACCGAACAGGGACACCTCGAAGGACTGTGCGGGGCGCACGAACTCGGCCACGAAATCGCGTGGGCAGTCGAGGACTGTCGGCACGTCTTGCAGCGCTTCGAGCGCTCGCTTGTGGCCGCGGGCGAGCGTGTTTTGCGTGTCGCGCCGAAGCTGATGGGCGCCTCTCGTCGTGGAGCACGCGAGCCGGAAAGTCTGACCAGATCGACGCGAGGGCGATTGTCCGCGCGGTACTGCGTGAGGGAATCGAGCGGTTACCCGTGGCCGGATCGACCCCGAGACCCGTGTCTATCTTGCACACAAGGAAGCCGAGGGCAAGAGCGGATCGAGGCGATGCGCTGCCTCAAACGCCACCTCGCACGCCACTACCACCGCATCCTCTGTGCTTCATCGCCTGACACCAGCCCCACGGGTTCATATCTGCCTAGTGCACTCATTACAGCTACCGGAACACCATTGCAAAAGCGCTTTTCCTCGTTAAAGGCTCCACGGACAGCGGTTATCCTCCGATACGCGCCGGTCGTACTCAGGCATTTAGCCGGGGGCTGCGAGGAAGGGACATGTCAACTGCCGGATCGACTCCGAAACTGGAGATGATGCATGGCGAGGGTGGTGGGGATCAAAGACGTCGCGGAACGCGCGGGGGTGTCGGTGACGACTGTCTCCCATGCGCTCAACGGCAGGGGCCGCATCTCACCACAGACACGCAAGCGCGTCAACGAGATAGCGGAGCAGCTCGGGTATCACCCGAACGCGACCGCGCGCAATCTCGCGGGGCGCCGCAGCGGCCTGATCGGGCTGGCGGTCACGCAGACCGACGAAGGAAGCTTTGCGATTGCCGACTACGCGTACTTCGTGGAGCTGATCAGCGCGGCGAGCGTCGCCGCGCTCGACCGCGACTACGGGCTGATGCTGGTCTCGGGCGCGCAGGTGGAGTCATGGATGCGGATCCAGATTGACGGCGCGATCATCGTCGATCCCGTGATGCGCGATCCGCTGATCGAGCACGTGCGGCGCACCGGCGCGCCGCTCGTCACCGCGGGCCGCGTGCCGGGCGCCCGGCACGGCCACTGGGTCGACAACGATCACCGCGCGGTGACGCGCGGGATCCTCGACCACCTCGCGGCGCGCGGCGCGCGGCGGATCGCGTTGCTGGAGAGTCTGCCGACGACGTCGTATGCACTCGATTCGCATGCCGCGTACGAGGAGTGGTGCGCCGAGCGCGGCCAGCCGGTGATCGCGACCGTTGCGCGCGGAGACCTCACGGAGAGCGCAGGCTTCGAGGCGACCATGAAGCTGTTGCGCCGGGCACGACCGCCGGACGCGGTGCACTCGACGCACGACCGGCTCGCGCTCGGCGCGCTGCTCGCGGCGCAGGCGTTCGGACTCTCGGTGCCGCACGACCTAATGGTCTCCGGCGGCGCGGACAGCGAGCCCTGCAAGTGGGCGCGGCCAGGTCTGACGACGACCCAGGTACACCCGAGTCAGATCGGCGCCGAGGCGGTCAAGCTCGTGACGGCGCTGATCGAGGGCCGCGAGCCGGAGCGCTCGCAGGTGCACGTCCCGAGCCGCATCATCCCGCGCGGCTCCACCAAACGACCGGTGCAGGCGCCTGTGTCTGGCACACCAGCTAAGAAGTGAGCTCACTCAGCCATGACGGCAACCGTCGCGCACGGGTTTGGACAACGACCCCTAGCCGTTGTCCAAACCCGTCAGTTATCCGCGGGTATCTGCCGATATCTCGGCCAGGACCAGCCGCGACGACTGGCTGCAGCCGGGTCAGCGAACCCCTACAAATAGGCAGCGCATCGCCCGCACGCTCGGCGGAGTGGCTCTGATAGCCACCGTATTCCTCAAGGCGGTGTTGTGCCTGGGTGGAGCGGCGGCTGTCTACCACGCCACCGGAACCGACCTGATGGCCGCGACCTCGCTCGACGCGCTGACCTACACCGCGCC
>DASXZA010000016.1:0-8905 GCA_036502205.1 Solirubrobacteraceae bacterium
GCCGTCGCGCACGGTGATCGCCTCGCCGTCGGAGAGCAGCTCGAACAGCGAATCGTCGGGCAGGTCGAGCAGGTGGATGCCCGCCTCGACCAGCAGCTGGGGACCGAGGTTCGGGTAGGTGCCGCTGGAGGAGGCCCGGCAGTTCAAGACCGCGCCGACGTTCGCGGCGATCAGCTCCTCGGCCGAGACCCGGTCGATGTCGAGGTGGTCGATCAGCGCGACGTCCCCGCGGGAGAGATGCTTGACGAGCAGCTTCGTGCGCCGGCCGGGACGCACCGGCCCGGTGACCGTGCGCCAGGGCGCGACATCGCCTCCGGGCAGCGCTCCGGCCGCCGTCTCGGGCATCGGCGCCTCGCGCGAGCCCTCCGGCGGGGACCTGCGTGGGCTGCGGGGGTTCGCGGCCATATCGCATCGAGGGTAACGACCGCAGCCAACTTGCGCACCCGCTCAGGTATTCAAGTCAACCCTCAGGCGGCCTTGCGCAGATCTCGCGCATGCCTACGCGCGGCGCCGTCGGCGGCGTCGGCGCCGAGCATGCGGACGAGCTCGGCGACTACGTCGGGCTCGGCGAGCTGCAGGACCGACGTGCGGGTGGGGTCGGCGGAGGTGTCCTTGACGATCGAGAAGTGACGGTCGCCGAGCGAGGCGATCTGGGGCAGGTGGGTGATGCACAGCACCTGCCTGTTAGCGGCCAGCTGGCGCAGGCGCTCGCCGACCGCGCGTGCGGTATGCCCGCCGATGCCGGCGTCGACCTCGTCGAACACGAGCGTCGTATCCAGGGACGACGCGTTGGCGGCGCTCATCAGCGCGAGCATCACGCGCGAGAGCTCGCCGCCGGATCCGATCTCGCGCAGCGGGCCGGCCGGCACGCCGGGGTTCGGCGCGATCATGAACTCGACCGCGTCGCCGCCCGTGGGGCCAGGCTCGCACGGGGCGAGCGAGACCGCGAAGCTCGCCTCTGCCATCGCCAGCGTCGCGAGCTGCTCGCGCACCACCTGCTCGAGGCGCGGGGCGTGGCGCTCGCGCGCCTCGCGTAGCGCGGCGACGTGGCCGGCGAGCTCCTCCTGCGCGCCATCCAGACGCACCGAGACCTCGGCGAACGCGACCTCGGCGCCGACGAGCCGCTCGCGTCTCGCACGCGCGTCGGCGGCATGGTCGAGTACCGCGGCGAGCGTCCCGCCGTGCTTGCGCACGAGCCGCTCGATCGACGCGAGGCGCTCCTCGACCGCGTCGAGCGAGCCGTCCTCGCCGGCGATCCGCTCGCAGTAGCCATGCAGCTCGGCGGCGAGGTCCTGGGACTCGATCGCGAGCGCGCGCAGGCGCTCGGCGAGCGCGTCGAGGCTTCGATCGACACCGGCGAGCGTGTCCAGGCCCGCCGCGCCGGCGGCGATCTGCTGGCAGGCGCCGAGGCCGGCGGAGGCGTCTTCGGGGGCGAGCGCGTCGGCCGCCGCGCCGGCGGCCAGGCAGAGCGCATCGAGGCGCCCCAGGCGCGCGCGCGCGTCGAGCAGCTCCTCGTACTCCTGCTGGTCGAGACCGGCGGCGTCGATCTCGGCGAGCTCGTGCTCGATCAGATCGAGCTCGCGCTCGCGCGCGGCGGAGAGCTCGCGCAGGGCGTCGAGCTCGGCGGCGAGGCGCCGGGACTCCGCGAAGCTCTTCGCGCAGGCGCGCAGGCGCAGCGCGTGGTCGGGGCCGCAACCTGCGTCGAGGATCTCCATCTGGGCGCCCGCGAGCGTCAGCTTGCGATGCTCGTGCTGGCCATAGAAGGAGAGCAGCCGCGAGCCGATCTCGCGCAGCTCCGAGACGGTCGCGGAGCGGCCGTTGAGATAGGCGCGCGTGCGCCCGTCGGCGCCGATGCGGCGGGCGAGGACGATCTCCTCGGCGCCGTCGGGGAGCCGCTCGGCGAGCTCCCCCGGGAACGGCGTCTCGGGCATGTCGAAGACGCCCTCGACGTAGGCCTCGGTGGCGCCGGGCCTGATTATTCCCGGACGCGCGCGGCCGCCGAGGAGCAGATCGAGCGCGTGGGCGAGCACCGTCTTACCGGCGCCCGTCTCGCCGGTGAGCACGTTCAGGCCGGGCGACAGACGTAGCTGCGCGCGCTCGATCAGCAGGAGGTTCTCGACGTTCAGCTCTTGAAGCACAGGGGCAGGTGTAGCAGCGGATGGGGACGGACCTGTCGCGGAAGCTTGAGCGAACGCGCCAGATTGACGATGATGGGAGATATGCATCCCGCCGGCCCGGACCTTCGTGCAGACCCGCTTCCCGCGGGCGCGATCGCATGCCTGCCGGCGGCGGCCCTGGGAGAGCGGATCGAGGAGGAGATCAACCGCGCCGGGCGCCAGGGCACGCCGCTCAGCTGCCTGCTGGTCGTGATCGAGAACCTCGAGGAGCTGACAAGCGCACACGGCGGCGAGCTGTCCGAGCAGACGCTCCTCTACGTGGGCGAGGCGCTGCGACACGAGCTGCGCCGCTACGACAGGGTGGGCAGGCCGAGCGAGCACGAGCTCGCGGTGCTGCTGCCCGGGGCCGACGGTCCGCGCGGCGAGATCGTCGCCAGACGGGCGCTGGCGCGCCTGCGCGCGATCAAGATCGAAGCCGGCGGAGAGCGCCGGCCGCTGCGCGTGTCGGTGGGTCTGGCGGTGTGGCGAGAGGATCTCGATGGCGAGGAGCTGCTCGCCCAGACGAGGGCCGCCGCGCGCCGCGAGAACGGCCTGGAGACAATCGAGACATAATCTCCCCCGATGCTCTCGGGATCGGAGTTGTGGCTGCTGCGGCTGATGGCCGACCGTGGCCTCGCGCTACTCGACGCCGGCACGCTGCTGGTCGTGATCGAGGAGCGCGGCGAGCTGCGCGTGGCTGCGTCCAGCGGGCAGGAAACCGTGCGCCTGCGGATCGCGCCCGTGCAGGGCAGCGCGCTCGGCGAGCTGTACAGCCAGGGCAAGGCGATGTCGCTGGACCGTCCGCGCGGGCAGGAGGCGGCCTGGCTGCACGAACTGGGGCTGGAGGCGCGCGCGGCGCTGGTGGAGCCGCTGAGCATGGAGGGCTACGGCGGCGGCCTCGTGATCGCACTGCGCCGCGACGGCGGCTTCCGCGGCCCTGACAAGGAGGCGCTGAACGCGTTCGCGACGAGCATCGCGCAGCGGATGGCGGCGGAGCGCTCGGTCGAGATCAAGCGCCTGCGCTACGGCATGGAGGCGCGCGAGCGCGAGCGCACGCGCTGGGCGCGCGAGATCCACGACGAAACAATCCAGGGCCTCGGCGCGCTGCGCATGCGCCTTGCAAACGCGCGCGACCAGGACCAGCAAGAGGCGCTGCGCGCCGCCGTGGAGGAGGCGCTGGAAGGACTCGGCGACGAGATCGACGGGCTGCGCCACCTGATCACCGAGCTGCGCCCCGCCGCGCTCGACGACCTCGGGCTGGCAGCCGCGCTGGAGGCGCTCGCGCGCCGCGCGCAAGCGATCGACGGCCTGGAGGTGCAGACCGAGATCGATCTCGGTCCCGAGCCCGAGCAAAATCGTCTGGATGCCGAGCTCGAGAGCACGATCTACCGAGTGGTGCAGGAGGCGCTCACGAACGTCAGCCGCCACGCCCAGGCGACGAGCGCGACGATCAGCATCGTCGAGCGCGACGGGACGATTCGCGCGTCGGTCACCGACGATGGGCAGGGGCTCCCCGAAGCCGACCGGCTGGGGCCGCGCGGGGACGGCCTGGAGGGCGGGTTCGGGATGTCGGGGATGCGCGAGCGCGCGGAGCTCGTCGGGGGCGAGCTGGAACTCGTGCCCGCTCCCGGCAAAGGGACGGTCATGCGCCTGACCGTCCCGCTCGCGGATCGTCCCGTTCCAGTTTAAGAAGACCTGGCCGCATGCGGCCAGGTCCCTGACGGTGCATGCACCGTCAGGAAGGTGGAGCCACATGTGGCTCCACCCGGGCCCCACATGTGGGGCCCGGCAGTCGGCGCATGCGCCGACTGGCACATCATCAGCTTTTCAAAAGCATGTGGAGCCGGCCTCCGCGGCACATGTGCCGACCCGCACAGCACATGACCTACTCCACTAGACCGAGACGTCGCGCATACGCCGTGATCTCCGCACGCGAGGAGAAGCCGAGCTTCTCGATCGCCCGCGCGCGGTAGGTCTTGACGGTACGCTCCGCGACGTGCAGCTGCTCGGCGATCTGGGGGTTGGTGAAGCCGTTGGCGATCAAACGGACGACCTCACGCTCGCGCTCTGACAGCGCGATGCCGTCGCTGGGGGACTCGTCGCCCGTGGCCATCAGCGCGCCAAGACGTGGGTGCAGGTAGTTGCCGCCGGCGACCGCCAGCCGGAAGGCCTGCAGCAGCTCGGCCGGCTCGGCCTCCTTCAGCACGTAGCTGCGCGCGCCGGCGCGCAGCGCCTGGCGGGCGTACTCGGGATCCTCGCGCATCGTCAAGATCGCGACCGCGAGCGCGGGATGGGCGACGAAGCACTGGGGCAGCGCCGCGAGGCTCGAACCGCCCGGCATCGAGAGGTCGAGCGTGAGCAGATCGGGCTTGTGCTCGCGCACCGCCCTGATCGTGGCGGGCACGTCGCCGGCTTCCGCCACGACGCGGAACTCGCCCGCCTCGCGCTCGAGCACCATGCGGATGCCGTCGCGAACGACCCCGTGGTCGTCGGCGATGATCACGTCGATCGGTCGATCAACCCCTGGTGTGCCGCCCTCCATCGAGCGCACAGTACCGCCTCCACCGGCGGGTCTCACTCGCGGGTGAAGGCGGGCCGCCTGGTGAGTTGCGTCCGGCAGCCTGAGGCGAGAATCCGGCATGCAGCCTGTCGATCGCGCCCGCACGCTCCCCCGCCCACCCCCGCTGGAGCGCGCGACGGCACCGGAAGGACCACACGGATCGGCACCTTTGGGACTACACGATCGGCACCATCTGCTCTACAGACAAACGGCCCGCCAGGCCCCATCATGTCGGCCATGCCGCACATGAGCCCCATGCAGATACCCGTCACGCGTCGCTCCCACTCGCGCGTCCCCGCACTGCGGCTGCTGCCCGATCCGAGCCCGGCCGAGCTGCGTACGCGGACGGAGCCGCCGCGCGAAGGGTACGCTCACCCGCCGGCGCTGCGTGTGATCGCCGGCCCGACCAGCATCCTGATCGCCGGAGCCGACGCCGGCCGGCGCGCGAAGCTGCTCGACGAGCTCAGCCGGACACTGTCGGAGAGCACCGTGTTCAAGCAGGCCGACGCGGTCAGCGAGGCACTCGAGCATGCTCCTGGCAGCCGCATGACGTTCATCGCCGGCGACCTCGACGACGCGCCCGCGGAGTCGCTGATGCAGACGCTCGCGCATCGGCATCCGGAGATGCCTGTGCTGATCGTCGACGGCCCCGCCGATGCGCACAGGTCGCGCGCCGGGCGCGCGGTGTACAACGACGAGCTCCACCTGCGGCACGGATAGCGCGGAACCTCACGGAGGGTCGCCACGCCCGGGGCGTGACGGGTGCCCTCGCCGGCGCGCGCGCCCACCGGCGCCGGCGCGTCACAGCCCGTGCGAGCGCTTGCAGGACTCGATCCCGTCGCAGACAACCGTTAGCGTGGCGGCGTGCCATCGACACTGAGATCCCACCGGCTGCGCCGGATCATCGGCGCCTACACCGTCAACCGGCTCGGCACCTGGTTCGGCTTCGTCGCGCTGTCCCTGGCCGTCTTCGACCACACGCACAGCGCGCTCGCGGTCGCCGGCCTGCTGATCGCGGGACAGGCGCTGCCGGCGTTCGCGGCGCCCGCTTTGGCGGCACGCGTCGAAGCCTCCTCGCGACACGGCGTGCTGAGCGGGCTGTACATCTTCGAGGGCGTCGTGACGACGGTGCTGGCGGTGCTGCTGTGGCACTTCTGGCTGCCCGCGATCCTGATCCTGGCGGCGCTCGACGGCACCGCTGCGCTGGCCGCGAGCGCGCTGCTGCGGGCCGAGACGGCGCGGGCCGCGCGCGAGCAGGCGGAGGTCGAGTGGGATGGGGCGCGGGAGAAGGAGTTCGAGACATTCGCGCAGGCGGCCGAGCGCCAGGCGAACGCGACCCTCAACATCGCCTTCTCGGCCACCTTCATGCTCGGACCAGCGATCGCCGGCGTGGTAGTGGCCGCCGCGGGCGCGCCCGCGGCGCTGTTCATCGACGCCGCCTCCTTCTTGATCTGCGGCGCGATGCTGCTCGACCTCTCGCCGCACGCCGAGGACGCCGCGGACGCCACCGTGCTCGAGCGCCTGCGCGCCGCTTGGGAGTACGTCAACGAGGTACCCTTGCTGCGCGCCCTGCTGCTCGCGGAGGCGATCGCGCTGGTGTTCTTCAACTCGGCCGATCCGATCGAGATCGCCTACGCGAAGGTGACGCTGCATGCCGGCGACCGCGGCTTCGGCCTGCTGCTCGGCGTGTGGGGCGTCGGTGTGGTGATCGGTAGCTTCGTCTTCGCCCGCTCGCCGAAGCGCGGGCTGGGCGCAATGCTCACCAGTGGCACGCTCGCGATGGGCCTTGCCTACATTGGGTTTGCCGCGGCCGGATCGCTGGCGCTCGCCTGCGTCGCGGCCGTGGTCGGGGGATTGGGCAACGGTGTCGAGTGGGCCTCCGTCATCAGCCTCGTCCAGCGACTGACGCCGCCAGCGTTGCACGGTCGCCTGATGAGCGCCGTCGAATCGATCGGGGCGCTGTCGCTCGCGCTCGGGTTGGGGCTGGGGGGAGCGTTGGTCGCGCTGAGCTCGCCCCGAACTGCGTTCTTGACGGTCGGGATCGGGGCTACGGCGATGACGTTCGTGTTCCTGGCGCTCGTGTTGAGGGGGCTCGATCGCTTCGTGGCGGCGAGTCTTGAGGCAACGGCGATGGAGGCTGCGCCCACGCAACTGGATGAGTCGGTGAGCCACGGGCTTGTGAGCCTCCTGCAGGCGACGGTGCCCGCGTCCATTCCTACCCGTGAGCACCTTAAGTCCGACGTCATATCGGCCGTTAAGTACGACAGGACTAGCTAGATGTTGACCACCCAGACAAAGACATGGATCTGCCGGTTTGTTGAGGTTTTGCTGCTCGTGGCGGCGATCGCTACAACCGCATTGACGGCGCATGCCCAGGAATGGAGCCCCCTGCCGCTGGTCGGCCTGCTGTTTGCGCTTGCTCTCGTCGGACAGCGACTTGGTGTAACCCTTCGCAGTCAGCAGGTGACCGCCGACTTTCTCGCGCTTGTGCTCGCGATGAGCCTGCTCGGACCGACACCGGCCGTGTGCTTCGGGATTGTCACCGTCGCACTTTCGTCAGCCATGAGACGACTACCGCCGGCTCAGTGGCTCAACAACCTCGCCAACTATGCCGTCTTCCCGCTTGTTGGCGGCTTGTTGATCCGGGCACTGATCGGCAACGTGCATGACCCCAATAACCCACTGACAAAGAGCATCACTTTTGGACTCGTGGTGTTCGGGGTGTTCATGATCACAAACGCGCTCAATTTCGCGATCATCGCGGCGCACATACGAGTAATCAACGAACGTTCGTTTCGCAGTCAAATACGCGAAGTGTTGATTCCGTTCATGCCTGGTCAAGTAGCCACGGGGGCGGTAGCCGCAATTCTCGCCGTTGCCTACACGAACATCGGCTTTCCGATTCTGTTCGGCTCGATCCTGCTGCTGCTGATCTTCCAGTATCTCGCGGTCGCGCTGCTGCGCTCGGAGGATCGCGCCGACCAGCTGGAGGCGCGCTCAATCCACCTTGCCTCGCTCCAGCTCGGCGTGCTGACGACGCTCGTCGAGACGCTCGCGCTGCGCGACCGGATGACCGCGCGCCACGCGGCCGCCGTCGCCCGCTACGCGCGGGAGCTCGCCACCGAGCTGGGCCGCGACGAGGCCGAGCAGGATCTCGTCCACACGGCGGGGCTGCTGCACGACATCGGCAAGTTCGCGCTGCCCGACAGCATCCTCCACGCCGAGGTCCTCTCCGACCAGGACTGGGCGGTGATCCGCCGCCACCCGCAGGATGGGGCGACGCTCGTCGGCAGGCTCGACGGCTACGGTCCGGTCGCCGACGCGATCCTCTACCACCACGAGCACGTCGACGGCAGCGGCTACCCGGCCGGCCTGATCGGCAACGAGATACCGCTCGCGTCGCGGATCATCGCGGTCTGCTCAACGTACGACACGCTCACCGCGCGCGAGACCTACCGCTCGCCGATGACCCCGCAGGACGCGATCGTGGAGCTGCGGCGGGTCGCAGGGCGCCAGCTCGACGCGGAGCTCGTGGAGAGCTTCATCGCGATGCTCGAGCGCGACGGACCGGTCACCTCCGCGCACGGCGACGACGCCAACTTCGAGACCGAGCTCGCCTTCGAGCGACGCGCGCGCAAGATCGCGCAGCCCGCAGTCGGCGGCTGACCAAGCCGGTAGCTCTCATCGGGCAGTACTCGGACGGATCTCCGTCTCAATACCCCGTGCCGTTGCGGTCCTTAGACCACCAATCCGAGCCTTAAATGACGGAAGCGCCGTACAAGGTACGGCGCTTCCGATGACATGCCGCCTTGCGGCCTGTCCGAGCTCAATACAGCTCTGAGGTCTAGAAGTGGTGGCCCATGAAGATCTCCCTCGCTTGGAGCCCCAAAGGGGCTCATTTGCCATGCGGGCCCTGTTTGTCTCCATCCACAGGACACCGACGCCTTTGAGTAGGTTCGAGGAGAATAGTAGCGGGATTGGACGAAATGTCTATCTTTTGCTCGTCTTCTGCACGATTGCTTGCAGACGAAGGGATTCAGCGGCCTCGAGCGCCGCGCGCTGCAGGGATCTCGCGGCCTTTCTCGACCAAAGGTCCACAAAGCTTCGCCGCGCTCCACTTCTGCCCCCATCCGTCCGAAAGATGGAGCAGACGGCGCATCTGCTTGGGCGGATCTCCCTGAGATCCGTT
>DASXZA010000017.1:0-174567 GCA_036502205.1 Solirubrobacteraceae bacterium
CACACGCCTCTTGGCCGCCTGGCTCGTACTGCCCTTCATGTACTTGGCTGGGATCGGCGGCGCGTTCCTCGCGTCCTACATCGCCGTCGTCCAACAAGTCGGCGTCGTCTCATCCGGCGGGTACTTCCTCATCTTCTGGCAATTCCAAAACCCACCAGACTTCATCTTCAGCCTGCTCAAGGCGATGTTCATGGCGACCGCGATCGTGCTCGTCGGCTGCTACTACGGGTACAACGCCAGCGGCGGACCTGTCGGCGTCGGCACCGCAACCGCCAAGTCCATGGTCCTCAACCTCATCCTCGTACACCTCATCGGCATGCTCGGCACCCAAATCTTCTGGGGAGCCAACCCACGAGCCCCAATCGGAGGATAAGCAGATGGCTGTCAAGGAGGGAGCATCCGACCCCGCCGAAGAGGAGGAGCTCTTCCAGTTCCACACCGGCGTCAACCGTCCCACTTCCGTCCCCGATGCGATCGAGTTCGTCGACGTCCACAAGGCCTTCGGCTCCAACCGCGTCCTGCGCGGGCTGAACCTCGGTCTGCCCGAAGGCCAGGTCTCGATGATCCTCGGCCCCTCCGGCACCGGCAAGTCGGTCTGCATCAAGCACATCGTCGGGCTGCTCTATCCCGACGAGGGCGACGTCATCGTCGACGGGCAGTCGATCCCCTCGCTCTCCGACGACGATCTCTTCGAGACGCGCAAGAAGTTCGGCGTGCTCTTCCAGGACGGTGCGCTATTTGGGTCGCTCAATCTCTACGACAACGTCGCCTTCCCGCTGCGCCAGCACACCGAGAAGGGTGAGGACGAGATCGCCGAGATCGTCAACCGGCGCCTACGCGAGGTCGGCCTCGGCAACGCCAACGAGAAGATGCCCAACGAGCTCTCCGGTGGCATGCGCAAGCGCGCCGGCTTCGCCCGCTCGCTCGTGCTCGACCCCGCGATCGTGCTCTTCGACGAGCCAGACTCCGGGCTGGATCCCGTGCGCACCGCGCTGCTCTGCGAACTGATCAAGGAAGTCCACGCCGAGAACGGCGGCTCCTACGTCGTCATCACGCACGACATCCTCAGTGCCCGCCGCGTCGCCGAGTACATCGCGATCCTCTGGCGCGGGCGCATCGTCGAATCGGGTCCCGCCGAAGACCTGTTCGCTTCGGAGAACCCGTTCGTGCGGCAGTTCCTCTCCGGCGAATCGGCCGGTCCCCTCGGGATGGAGTGAAGCCCGCCCGGCTGCTCTCCGCGCTTGCCGGCAGCGCCGCGCGGCGCCCCGTGCTCGTGCTCGCGATTGGCGCTGTGCTTGTCGTGGCGGGCGCGGGACTCGCGCTAAGACTGCATCCGAGCGCCGCCAGCGACACGTTCGTCGGACGCTCCAGCTCGAGCTATCGCGCCACCCAGAGCTTCTACCGCTCCTTCGGCGAAGAGCCCGTCGAGGTGATGGTCAAGGGGAACCTGCAGAAGCTCCTGCTGAGCTCCGACCTTGATCGCCTCGTCGGTCTCGAGGGTTGCCTCTCCGGCAACGTGCCCGCCGCCGGTCTCGTCCACGAGGGTGGCGTCCATGGACCGTGTGGGCAGCTTGGGACGCTACGCACCGTCAAGGTCGTGCTCGGGCCCGGCACCTTCCTCAACGAGGCCGCCGAACAGATCGACCATGAGCTCGCCACGCAGAGCGAGCAGGCCGAGCGCCAGGCACGGCGGGCCGAGCAAGCCATCTACAGTGCCGCCCTCGCCAAGGGTCGCAGCACCGCCGAAGCGCACCAGCTCGGCTCCGAAGCCAGCAAGCTCACACTCGAACGCTACGCCCAAGAACTCGAGCTGCTGGGCGCCGAGTACGGGCTCACCGGCCCCCCCGAACTGAACGATCCCAGCTTCATCGAGCGTGTCGTCTTCGACAGCGGCGCCACGCTTCCCGGTACTCCCAAGCAGCGCTTCGCCTACCTCTTTCCCAGCCGTGAAGCCGCGCTGATCTCAGTGCGGATGCGCGCCGGTCTCGACGAAGCGCAGCGCGCCCGCACGATTGCGCTGATCCGCCGCGCCGTCGCAATGCCCCAGTGGCGTCTGCAGCACGGCGAGCACTATCTGATCACCGGCGAGCCGGTCATCATCTCCGAACTGACGCACTCGATCACCCACGCGATCGAGCTGCTGCTGCTCGTCGTGCTGATCGTCATGGCGATCACCCTTGGTCTCGTCTTCGGCGGGCGCCCGCGACTGCTGCCGCTCGCGCTCGCCGCGCTCGCCATCGCGCTCACGTTCGGTGCGCTGTCCGCCGTCGGCGCCTCGCTGACCGTCGCCCAGGTCGCCGTCCTGCCCGTGCTCGTCGGGCTCACGGTCGACTACGCCATCCAGTTCCAGTCGCGCTTTCACGAGCTGCGCGCCGCCGAGTCGCGCGCGGGGGAGGACGCGCTCGGTGAGGACAGGATGGGCACGCACGGGCTCGGCGAGGGGGCGCTTGGCGAGGGGGCGCTCGGCGAGGACGTGCGCGGCGAGCAGGCGCGCACCGTCGAGGCCGTGCAGCGCGCCGCTGCGCTCGCCGGGCCGACGATCGCTGCCGCTGCCGCCGCCGGTGGAGCCGCGCTGCTGGTGCTCGCGCTCTCGCCCGTTCCGACCGTCCGCGGCTTCGGGCTGCTGCTCGTAGCCGGCATCCTCATCGCGTTCGTCTGCGTACTCACCGTCGGGTCCGCGCTGCTCGTCCTCGCGGATCGTCGCGCCCGCGCACGCGCGCGACGGGGTCTTTCGCGGCAACCATCCACCGGGTCTGCGCAAACACTGCGCGGATCGCTCGCCTCGCTACCGCTTGCGCTTGCTGCGCAACTCGCGTCCTCCTGGCGCGGCGCGCGCGAGCTGCTGCGCGAGAACGCGATCACACGTGCGATCTCGCGGGCCGCTCTGGTGCACGCCGTCCGCTATCCCGGGCGTGTGCTCGCCGCTGGGCTCGTGCTAGCCGCGCTCGGATGGGGACTCGACACTCAGACCCACGTCGAAACCAATCTCGAAAAGCTCGTCCCGCAGAACCTGACCTCGTTGCGCAACCTCGATGCGCTCGAGCGCACCTCCGGGGTCGGCGGCGAAATCGATCTGATGGTCTCCGGCGCCAAGCTTGCGACGCCCGCGACGCTGCAATGGATGAGCGCCTACGAGGAAACGATCCTGCGCCGCTACGGCTACAGCGCGACGCGCGGTTGCGGGAAGGCGCTCCTGTGCCCCGCCTTCTCGCTGCCCGACCTCTTCGCCAGCGGCGGACTGGCGGGCAGCGGAGCCGCAGCTGCCGCTGGTCAGGGCAAAGGCAAGGCTGCCGCTCCGAAGCTCACGCGCACCGCCGTGCGCGCACTGCTCGCCGCAATCCCGCCCTACTTCTCCCAGGACGTCATTACCGCCAATCGGCATGTCGCGACGATGGCCTTCGGCATCCGCCTGCTGCCGCTCGCGCGCCAGCAGCAGGTGATCGAAGCAATGCGCGCCAGCCTGCATCCGCCGCGCGGGATCGACGTGCAGCTAGTCGGGCTGCCGGTGCTCGCCGCCCAGTCCGGTGCGATCGTCGCCTCGCCGTGGCGGCGCGTGCTGACGCTGCTGGCCGGGCTGGCCGCCGCCGCGCTCGTCCTGCTCGCGGCCTTCCGCGGCGCCGCGCGCCGCGCGTTCGCGCCGCTGCTGCCGGTCCTGCTGGCGACCGGCTGGTCGGCGCTGATCGTGTTCGCGATCCGCGTTCCGCTGAACCCGATGTCGGTGACCCTCAGTGCGCTGGTGATCGCGATCTCGACCGAGTTCAGCGTGCTGCTCTCCGAGCGCTACCGCGAAGAGCGGATCGCCGGCCACAGCACCGTCGAGGCGCTGCGACGCGCCTACGGCCACACCGGTGCCGCCGTCGCCGCCTCCGGTGTCACTGCGATCATGGGCTTCGGTGTGCTCGTGCTGTCCGACATCGCGATGCTCCGCGACTTTGGCGTCGTCACGCTGGTCGATTTGAGCGCCTCGCTCGTCGGGGTGCTGATCGCGTTGCCCGCGGCGTTGCTGCTGAGCGAGCCCGGAGGGCTCGCCGCGCGGCTGCCCCGCCGCGCCGCGCGACGGCGCAAGTTCGTGCGTCCGCGCGATGAGCCCGCCTGATGAGCCCGACGCCCAATCGGCGCTACGGCCGCTGGATCGGCGTGCTCGCGCTGGTGATCCTCGCGCTGATCACGCTCAACACCGCGCTCACCAAGCCCAACGGCGCCGCCGGCCTCGCGCCTGGCGCGGCGCTGCCCCCGTTCGCGCTGCCGCTCGTAACGAGCAATCTGCAGGGCGACGCGGACATCGCGACGCACGCCGACGACGGCGAAGCCGGCAAGCATCCGGCCTGCACGTTGCGCGGTCCGCGCATCCTCAACATCTGCCAGCTCTACGAACGCGGTCCCGTCGTGCTCGCCCTGTTCGTCGATGAGGGCAATTGCACGCGCATCCTCACAGACATGCAAGCGCTCGCTTCCAGCTTTCCCGCGGTCCGCTTCGCGGCGGTCTCGATCAAAGGCAACCGCGCCGCGCTGCGCGCGCTCGTGCACAGTCGTCGGCTGAGCTTCCCAGTCGGCATCGACGGCGACGGAGTGCTCGCGACGCTCTACAAAGTTGCCAGCTGTCCCCAGCTCACATTCGCTTACCCCGGTGGCGTCACGCAGGGCAAGCCGCTGCTGCTGCGCCCGCCGCCGGCGACGCTGCGCGCGCGGGTCGCCGCGCTCCTCGCCGCCAGCCGCGCCCGTGGCTGGAATCCACACTCATGACCCGCGAGCGTCCCGAGACCCCCGCGCAGGAGCCCGACGGCTACTTCGCGCCGACGCCGGGCTGGTGCGACGAGGAGGTCCGCACCGAGCTGCCCGGCCTGCGTCTCGTGCACACCCGCGCCAACATCGGCCCGGTAGGCCGCTCCTCGCCCCCCACGCTGCGGCGACGGTTGCACGAGCTGTCCAGCCGCTGGGCCGGACCGCACGCGATCAACCTGCGCCAGCGGCCCGTACCGGCCGCCTACCGCGTGTTCTTCAGGCACATCGGGCTCGATCCCGACGTCGCGCCGACCCCGATCGAGGAGGCGATGCTGGGGCGCATGCTGCAGGGCGGCTTCATCTCCAGCAACGTCCTCGCCGACGCGCTGCTGATTGCGCTGGTCGACACCGGGGTGCCGGTGTGGGCGCTCGCGGCCGACGCCATCGACGGCCCGCTCGGCATTCGCGCCAGCCGCCCCGGCGAGCCACTCGGACGCGCCTCTGGGGCGCCCGCGCTGCCCGGCGGACGGCTGGTCGTCGCGGACGAGTCGGCCGCGCTCGCCGTGCTGTTTGGCGAGATCGCCCCCGGTCATGCCGCCCGCGCCGTTAGCGGCGAGCTGACCCTGTTCTCGCTGCAGGTTCCCGGCGTGCCCTCGCTGCACATCGAGGAGGCTCTGTGGATGTCCACTGCGATGCTGCAAGGACCCTGGTAATAGCCGTCTTGGCGCTGTAGAATCTTCGCGTCGGCCGCGCCCGCGGTCGTCTCGCCGGGCAGACAGTGGGGAATGTGATGCGCTGATGATCACGTCCGAGCAGCTCGCCACCGATTGTCGTGAGGTCGATGTCCAGGATCCGTGGGTCGCACCCGGTCCGTTGGCCGAGCGCGCCGCGCGCCATGCTCTGAAGGCGCAGATCGCGAGGCTCGAGCGCGAGCTCTCGACGATCGTCGCCGGCGGCTTCCCGCACATCGCTCCCGCATCCGATGCGCTGCCGTTAGCTGGAGTACCCGGCGGCGGGGCGGCTCGCGGTCCGCACCTCCTCTCGCTTGCCGAGCTCGAGCAGCTGCGCGATCGGCTCGCCACGCGCGTGCGCGACGCGCAGATCCAGACACGCGAGCGTGACGTCTCCGAGCGTCGCGCACGTGAGTTGCTGGAGCGGATGCGGGCGACTCCGGGGCACTACAAGTTCGTGCGTCTGCCCGTCGTCGCGCTCGGTGAACGCGGCTGCGGCGTCTGGGAGGTGCGCCCGCGGCTGGGTCTGATCGGAATGCTCGCCGGCTGGTGGCAGCTGAAGCTCTCCTCCGGCTGTCCCTTAGCCTAGGGACCGCGCATCGCGCGGTCCCGGGCCAATCCTCACCTCGCAAGCAGCGCCGGTTCACGCTCCCGCCGTCCGACAGACAGCATCGCCGCGAGCGTGCGGCGCTGGCGCTCGGTCATCGAGCCCACCGTCTTGGTCTCCGACATCGGGACCAGCGCGAGGAACTTGCGCACGCGGTTCTCGCCCCAGCGGCGCTGGCTAGTCAGCAGGTCGGAGACCGCCATGCTCTCTGCCTCCCACGGGCACTCGAGGATCACCTGCGCGACGCCGATCTCGCCGGTCGCGATTCTCCGCTTGAGCTCGGCGCGCGCCAGACGCACCTTGTTGGCCCGCTCCAGTGCACGCATATATTGAGGGCCGGCAGGGGTAATCGTCGCCGTCGCGTTCATGGTTTTGCTCACTCCCCGTCGCCACCGCAGGGGTCATCCGCGGCGTGCGACATCCTTGCTTGTTTGACGAGTAGCGCGCACCCGCAGCGGTTGCCCGGTACTCCACCCTCCGGATGTCCCGTCCGGCCTCCGGTACCCCTCGTCCGGTGGCTCAGGGGCAGGTCCCGAGCGATTGTGCAGAGCGCTCCAAGAAGCTACTCAGCGGCGGAGTTCCGGTCAACAGTTTTGGCGCAGATCGTGCGCTAGAAGCGACCTTTTTCTTTCCTCATAGGTCCGATGGACAATCGCCGCCGTCGTGCCCATAGCAGGGTGCTGTCGTGAGCGCGTCAATCGATGGCGTCGGGGCTCGGATGGACGGCGTCGGAGTCCGGATGGACGGCTTCGGGACTCGGATGGACGGTGTCGGGGCCCGGCAGCGGTCCGTGCTCGTGCTCGAACTCGCGCTTGACCTGCGCGAATGTCTCGAGCGCGCGGTCGAGCGTCGCCTCGTCGTGAGTCGCCATCACGCTCGTGCGCAGCAGCGCGCCGCCCGGGGGCACCGCGGGGTGCAGGGCCGTGTTGACGAAGATGCCCGCGTCGTACAGCGCTCGCCACAGCAGCGCCGCCTTCCAGTCGTCGCCGACGAGCACCGGCACGATCGGGGTCACGATCGTCGGCTTGCCGCTTGCGTCGCTGCGCACGCCCGGCGCCGAGCTCACGCTCGCCCGCGCCGGCAGCGGCTGTGGGGTGACCACCGCGAAGCCCAGCGCGTGCAGGCCGTCGCGCAAGCGCCAAGCGTTCTCCAGGACCCGCGCCAGCAGTGCCGGTCCCTCAGGGGAGCGCAGCACCCGCAGCGCGCTGAGCGCCGCGCCGAGCGCTGCCGGCACCGCCGAAGCAGTGAACAGGAAGGGGCGCGAGTAGAGGCGCAAGTACTCGATCACCTCCGCCGGTCCTGCGACGAAGCCGCCGCAGGAGGCCAGCGACTTCGAGAAGGTGCCCATTCGCAAATCCACGCGATCCTCCACGCCGAGCAACTCTGAGGTGCCCGCGCCGCGCGCACCGAGCACACCCGCGCCGTGCGCCTCGTCGACCATCAGTCGCGCCCCGTAGCGCTCACAGAGATCGCAGATCTCCACGAGCGGCGCCACGTCGCCCTCCATTGAGAAGACGCCGTCGACCACCACCAACACACCGCCGCCGTCGCCGCGCGCGCGCTGCAGCATCTTCTCCAGTTTGTCCAGGCGGTTGTGGCGAAACGGGCGCAGCTTCGCGCGCGAGAGCACGCAGCCGTCCAGGATCGATGCGTGGTCGCCGGAGTCCACGATCACGGTGTCGCCCGGCGCGAGGATCGTGCCGAGCGTGCCGAGGTTCGTCTGGTGGCCGGTCGTGAACACCAACGCGTCCTCGGTGTTCATCCACTCCGCCAACTCGCGCTCGAGTTCGAGGTGCAGCGGGATCGTGCCGTTCAGCAGACGCGAGCCCGTCAGCCCCGTGCCGTAGCGGTGCAGCGCATCCTCCGCGCCGCCCAGCACGCGCTCATCGCCCGTCAGTCCGAGATAGTTGTTGGAACCCAGCATGATCCGCTGCGCGCCCTCCATCTCGACGACCGGCATCGCCGGCGAGGTGAGCAGATGGAAGTACGGCAGCACGTCCGCCGCGCGCGCCGCCGCGAGCAGCTCCTTGCGCTCGTGATCGCGCACCTTTGCGAAGAGGTCCACCGGACCCCGCTCGTCCTCGCCCGGACCCGGCGCTGCGTCGGTCGTGATCGCCATGAATCCTCCGTGGGCCGCTGGGTGTAGGGTGCCGAGGCTGTGAGTGTCGAGGTGAGAGCGGTCTCAGGTGCGCGCGAGCTCAAACGCTTCGTCGACCTGCAGTTCCGCCTGCATGCTAACCACCCGCTGTGGGTGCCCCCGCTGAAGCTCGAGCGCTACCTCTTCCTGAACCGGCGCATGAACGCCTACTTCACCCACGGCGAAGCCGAGTACTTCCTCGCGCGTCGCGACGGGCGCGTCGTCGGGCGCGTCAGCGCGCAGGTGAACCACGCGTTCAACCAGCAGCACGACACCCGCTGGGGGTGGTTCGGCTTCCTCGAGTTCGAGGACGACGCCGAGGTGCTCGCCGCGCTGCTCGACGCCGCCGCCGCGTGGCTGCGCGCCAAGGGCTGCGAGCGCATGGTCGGTCCCGCCGATTTCTCGATGAACGACGAGAGCGGCATCTTGATCGAGGGCTTCGAGATCGCGCCGATGATCCGCCAGCCCTGGCATCCGCCCTACTACCAGCGGCTGATGGAGCAGGTCGGCATGACCAAGGCGATGGATCTCCTGATGTGGAAACTCGAGGTCACCGAACGCGACAAGGTCCTGCCCGTGATCTGGGATCTAGCCGATAAGGCGCAGAGCGAGCACGGCATCCGCGTGCGGCCGATGGAGCGCCGCCACCTGCGCAAGGAAATGGACGCCTTCGCCGAGGTCTACAACGCTGCGTGGGCCGAGAACTGGGATTTCGTGCCGTTCTCCAAGAAGGACCTCGACGCCTACGCGCAGGAGATGCACCTCGTCTACGACCGCCACTGGTTCATGATCGCCGAGCGCGAAGACACCGGCGAGGTCGTCGGCATGGCGATCACGATCCCCGACGTCAACGAAGTGCTCGCCAAGATGAAAGGCCGGCTGCTGCCGCTTGGCTGGTGGCACTTCCTCAACAAGGCCCGCATCACGAAGCGCGTGCGCGTCGGCTTCCTCGGTGTCAAGCCCGAGTATCAGCACACCGGCATCGCCGCCAAGCTCTACCAGATGCACTTCGACGCCGCCGAAGTCCGCCCGCAGAAGGGCGGCGAGATGGGCTGGATCCTCGAGACCAACACGCCGATGAACCGCGGCATGGAAGCGATGGGCGGCAAGGTCGTCAAGCGCTACCGCGTCTACGAGCGCGTCTTCGACCAGACATCTCCCCGAGCGCCTGAGCAGGCGCCCACCGTCTGAGCGGCCCGGCTGCGGCGCCACCCGCGCCTAGCGGTCTGGAGCGCCCTCTACACTTCGCCGCGTGAGCGATTCGCTCGAGCCGCACGAGCACAGCGGCGACACCGAGGAAGTCGACGCCATCGTCGTCGCGCCTGGCCAGCCCGGGCTCTCGGCGGCGCGCCCGATGCGGGCGATCGTGCCCACCGTGCAGGCCGCGGCCGTTGCCGCGACTGGCTTCGTCGCCGGCGCCGCCGCGGCCGGCCTCGTGCGCCGTCGGCGCCACCGCCGCGAGCTCGTACGCGCCGGCTCCGCACGCCGGCGTGTGGTCGCCGGCCGAGGGCGCTCCGGCCGCGGCGGCCGCGCGGGCGGCGAGCTGGTTCAGATCGTGGGCAGCCGCTCGCTGCTCGTCGACGTGCACCTGCTCGGTGTCCCTCCTCGCAACCGCTGAACGACGCCGCTCGTCGGCCGCAGAGGTGCGCGCACGGCGCGCGCAGGCACTGCTTGAGGTGCGTGTAGAGGTGCGACCCCGAGGTCCCTTCCGGCTGCCGCTGCGCGGCGGTATGGATGGGGTTCTGCGCCGGCGCGGAGACGTGCTGGAACGGCTGCTGCACTACGACGAGGAGCCGGTCGTCGTCCGCATCGCGCAATGCGCGCCCGATCGCGTCATCTTCGGGGCGCGTGCCGCCACGCGCGCCGCCGCCGAGCACGGCATCGCGCGGATGCGCTTCGCGCTCGGCGTCGACGACGACCTGGAAGCCTTCCGGCGGCACTTCCTGCGCGATCCGTTGATCGGGCCATCCGTGCGCCGGCGTCCCTGGCTGCGCGTCACCCGTCGGCCCGAGCCCTTCGAGGCACTCGCCTGGGCGATCTGCGAGCAGCTGATCGAGTACGAGCGCGCCGCCGCGATCGAGCGCCGCGTCGTCGCGCGGCTGGGACGGCGCCGGCCAGGCTGGCACGGGAACTCCGCGCAGCGCGATCGCTTCGACCCGCGCGGCGCGCCCGAGCGCGAGCTGCGCGACCTGCCGACCCCGGCGACGCTGGCCGCGGCCGCGCCGGCGCTGTTGCAATCGCTCGATCTCGGTGGCGCGCGGGCGCGAACGCTCGTGCGCGTCGCGCGCGAGGTCGCGCGCGGGCGCATCGACCTGCACGACGCCGAACACGAGCGTGTCTGGCGGAGTCTGCGCGCGATCCCCGGCATCGGTCCCTGGACATGCGAGATACTCGCGCTGCACGGTCAGGGTCGCTACGACCAGGTGCCCGCCGGCGATGTCGGGCTGCTGAAGCTCGTCGGGCGTCTGCGCAGCGGCGGGGATCCTCATGCGCGCGCCGAGGAAGCCGAGGTGCGCGCGTTCTTCGCGCCCTTCGGCGAGTGGGCCGGTCTCGCCGCCGCGCATCTGATGGGCGTCGCGTGACCGACGCGCGCCACGGTTCGGCGAATACCTGGGTGCTCGATTTCGCGCAAGGCTCGCGTGAGATGCGCGACCTGCTCGGCGGCAAGGGCGCGAACGTCGCCGAGATGACTCGTGTACTCGGTGCCGAGCGCGTGCCCGCCGGTTTTACGATCACGACCGCCGCCTGCGTCGCCTACATGGGCGGCGAGCGTGCCTTCCCCGACGGGCTGGAGGAGCAGGTTGCAGCCGCGCTCGCGCGGCTGGAGGAGCAGGCCGGCCGGCGCCTGGGCAACGCCGACGACCCCCTGCTCGTCTCGGTCCGCTCCGGCGCGCGCGAGTCGATGCCCGGGATGCTCGACACCGTGCTTAACCTCGGCCTCAACGATGAGAGCGTCCTCGGCCTCGCGCGGCGCTCGAGCAACGAACGCTTCGCTTGGGACTCCTACCGGCGCTTCGCGCAGATGTACGGCAACGTCGTCGTCGGCGTCCCCGGCGAGCGCTTCGAGCGCGCGATCGCGGCTGCCAAGTCCGCGCTCGGCGTCTCGCTCGACACCCAGCTCGACGTCGACGCGCTGCGCCAGTTGACGCGCGAGTTTCAAAGCTTCTACGAGTTCCCCTCCGATCCACGCGAGCAGCTCGCGCGGGCGATCGCGGCGGTGTTCGACTCCTGGCTCGGTGAGCGCGCCGTCGCCTACCGGCGCATCAACCACATTCCCGACTCGTGGGGCACCGCGGTCAACGTGCAACAGATGGTGTTCGGCAATCTCGGCGAGAGCAGCGGCAGTGGCGTCGCGTTCTCGCGCGACGAGGTCACGGGTGCGCCGCAGCCGTCGGGGGACTTCCTGACCAACGCGCAGGGTGAGGACGTCGTCTCCGGCGTGCGCACGCCGAGCGACCTGTCCGAGTTGCGCACGTGGCTGCCCGACGTGCAGCGGCAGCTGCTCGAGATCCTGCGCACGCTCGAGCGTCACTACGGCGACATGCAGGACACCGAGTTCACCGTGCAGGACGGGCGGCTCTACATGCTGCAGACCCGCAACGCCAAGCGCCCCGCGCAGGCCGCCGTGCGCTTCGCCGTCGACGCCGTCGACGAGGGTCTGCTCGATCGCGAGGCCGCGCTACTCACGATCGACCCCTCGGCGCTCGACGCGCTGCTGCACCCGACGTTTGATCCCGACGCTGACTATCGGGTCCTGACCACCGGGGTCGCCGCCTCGCCCGGCGCCGCCAAGGGCGAGATCGTGCTGAGCGCCGCCGATGCCGTGCAGGCTGCCGCGGCGGGGCGCGATGTGATCCTTGTGCGCGCGTTCACCGAGGCCGACGACGTCGCCGGCTTTCACGCCGCGCGCGGCATCCTCACCAGCGAGGGCGGCAAGGCGTCGCACGCGGCGCTCGTCGCGCGCGGCATGGGACGGCCCGCGGTCACCGGCGCCGGCGCCGTCGAGGTCGATCTCGAGGTGGGGGAGGTTCGCGTCGGCGAGCACGTGCTGCGCGCCGGCGATCGGATTGCGATCGACGGCAGCCTCGGGAGGATCACACTCGAGGACGTGCCGCTAGTCGAGCCGCAGGTCTCCGCGCAGTTCCAGACGGTGCTCGGGTGGTGCGATGAGCTGCGCACGCTTGGCGTGCGCGGCAACGCCGACACACCCGAGGACGTCGCGAAGGCGCTCGAGCTCGGCGCCGAAGGCATCGGTCTGTGTCGCACTGAGCATATGTTCCTTGGCGAGCGCCAGCCGTTGATGGCGGCGGTGATCATGGCCGAGGACGGCGCCGAGCGCGCCGCCGCGATCGAGCGGCTGCGCCCCCTGCAGGAGGCCGATTTTGAGCAGATCCTGCGCGCGCTCGACGGGCGCCCGGTGACCGTGCGGCTGCTCGATCCGCCGCTGCACGAGTTCCTTCCCCACCCCGCCGATCTGCCCGTGGGCTCCGCGCAGCGCAAGCGCGTCGAGCAGCTGCAGGAGGCCAACCCGATGCTTGGGACGCGTGGCGTGCGCCTCGGGATCTTGTTTCCCGAGCTCTACGAGATGCAGGTCCGAGCGCTGTTCGCAGCCGCCGCACGCACCGTCGGCGCGCGCATCGAGGTGATGGTCCCGCTGGTCGCCTACGAGCGCGAGCTCGAGCTGACCCGCGCGCTGATCGAGCGGGTCGCAGCGGAGCACGCCCACGCGGACTATCTGATCGGCACGATGATTGAGCTCCCGCGTGCCTGCTTCCAGGCCGACCAGATCGCGCGCGACGCCGACTTCTTTTCATTCGGCACCAACGATCTCACCCAGACCGCGCTCGGCTTCAGCCGCGACGACATCGAGGGGCGCGTGCTGGCTCGCTACATCGACGTCAAGATCCTCGACCGCTCGCCGTTCGAGACGCTCGACACGCCGGGCGTCGGGCAGATGGTGCGGATGGGCGCGTGGCTCGGGCGCAAGACCCGGCCCGAGCTCAAGCTCGGCGTCTGCGGTGAGCACGGCGGCGACCCCGACTCGATCGACTTCTTCCAGAGCTCCGGCATCGACTACGTCTCCTGCTCGCCCTATCGCGTGCCGATCGCACGCGTCGCCGCCGCCCAGGCGGTCATCCGCGAGCGCGCGCGTCGCGCGTCCGGCAACGGCGCCGAGGTCGACGCCGACGGCAGATCAAGCCGCTCTGCGCTCACGGCGTGAGCACCGCCGCGCCGGAGAACGCCCCCGTGCGCAGGTCTGCGAGTGCCTCGTTGGCTCGCGCGAGCGGATACGTCGTGACCGTCGTGCGCACCGGCACGCGCGGGGCGAGCGCGAGGAACTCCTCGGCGTCGTGGCGCGTCAGGTTGGCCACCGAGCGCACGCTGCGCTCCTGCCACAGGTCGGCGTAGGGGAACGCCGGGATGTCGCTCATGTGGATACCGCCACAGACGACCGTCCCACCGGGTGCCAGGGCCCGCAGGGCGAGCGGTACGAGCGCGCCCTCGGGGGCGAACACGATCGCCGCTTCGAGCTCTTCCGGTGGCGCCTGCTCGGAGCTGCCCGCCCAGCGCGCGCCAAGCTCGCGCGCGAAGCGCTGCGTGTCCTCGTCGCCGTCACGTGTGAAGGCGAAGACCTCGCGCCCCTGCCACGTCGCGACCTGCGCGAGGATGTGCGCGGCTGCGCCGAACCCGTACAGGCCGAGCCGGCGCGCCTCGCCGCACATGCGCAGCGCGCGGTAGCCGATCAGTCCCGCACAGAGCAGCGGCGCGGCCTGCTCGTCGGGGTAGCCGTCGGGAATCGCGAAGCAGAAGCGCTCATCGGCGACCGTGAATTGCGCCATGCCGCCGTCGACGTCACGCCCGGTGAAGCGCGCTTGCGGGCAGAGGTTCTCGCGTTCGCTGCGGCAATAGCGACAGTGCCCACACGTCCAGGCCAGCCACGGCACGCCGACGCGACGACCGCCATCGCCCGGCGCGGTCGCGACGATCTGGTGACCGAGGACGCGCGGCGGCGACGCGATCGCGACCTCGCCGTCGAGCAGGTGCAGGTCGGTGCGGCAGACCCCACACGCGTGGACCTCCAGCAGCAGCTCGCCCGGACCTGGCTCCGGCACGGCGCGCTCGACCGCTCGCAGCGGACGTCCGACGCCTTCGAAGACCATCGCGCGCATCATCCGAAGAACAGTTCGGCTGTCGCGTAGAGCTCGGGATCCAGCAGCTTCGGCTCGGCGAGCGCCTCTGCCAGTGGCACCTCGACGATCGCGGTGCCGCGCAGTGCGACCATCGTTCCGAAGCGCCCGGCCGCGACCGCGCGCTGTGCAGCGACACCAAAGCGCGTCGCAAGCACGCGGTCGAACGCGACCGGCGTGCCGCCGCGCTGCACGTGGCCGAGGATCGTCACGCGCGTCTCGTAGCCCGTGCGCGCCTCGATCTCGCCCTCGAGCAGCACGCCGATGCCACCGAGCCGGGCATGTCCGAAGGCATCCGTCGCATCCGCCGCGCGACCGCCCAGGAGCGAGATCGGCGTGCCGTCCTCATCCTCGCGCAGGGACCCCGCGCGCGGGATCGCCCCCTCGGCGACGACGACGATCGAGAAGTCGCGGCCGCGCGCGTGGCGGCGGCGCAGGTGCTCGCAGACCTGCTCGACGTCGAACGGCCGCTCCGGCACGAGGATCGCATCGGCGCCCCCCGCGAGACCGGCGTGCGTCGCGATCCAGCCGGCATGACGACCCATCACCTCGAGCACCATCACGCGGTTGTGCGACTCCGCAGTTGTGTGCAGGCGATCGATCGCGTCGGTCACGATCTGCACCGCCGTCTGAAAGCCGAAGGTGACGTCCGTGCCACCCAGATCGTTGTCGATCGTCTTCGGCACGCCGACGACTGGGATGCCGGTGCGTGCGAGCTCCAGTGCCACACCGAGCGTGTCCTCGCCCCCGATCGGGATCAGCGCGTCGACCCCGCGCGCGTCGAGCGTCGCGCGGATTGCACCGAGCCCGTCGCGGCCTTCCGCGAAGGGGTTGGTGCGCGAAGTCCCAAGGATCGTGCCGCCGCGCGGCAGGATGCCGACGGTGCGCTCGAGCGTCAGCTCCAAAGCATCGTCCTGCAGCACACCGGCCCAGCCGTGGCGAAAGCCCAGGAAGCTGTGCCCGCCGGCGAGCCCGCTGCGCACCGCCGCGCGGATCACTGCGTTCAGACCGGGGCAGTCCCCGCCGCCGGTGAGCAGGCCGATACGCGCCACGTGCCACAGGTTAGGACTCCCGTGCGTCGCTGCCCGTGCATCGCTCTCGTGCGCGGGTGCTCCGGCACCGCGGGCTTCCGGCGCCAGCGCGTGCTCACCACCCGCCGCGGGCGAGGACGGCTCACCTCCGACAGTGGCACGATCGACGCCGTGACGAGCGCGTCTGGACCCTCCGCGTCGAGCTCATCCCGCTCAAAGGCGGGCGGGCGCTCGCGGTCTGAACAGCTGCGGCTGCTGCTCGCCGGCCTGCTCGGCGGTCTCGCCGTCGCGTTCGCGCTGCTCAACACCGATCACGTCGAAGTCGACTGGCTTCTCGGCAGCTGGAGCACACCGCTAATCGTCGTGATCGTCGTCTCGCTGCTCGCCGGCGCGCTACTCGGTTTCACGCTTGCCAAGCGCGCCGGGCGCTCTTCCGGGCGAGCCGCCGCGCGAGCGCCCGCCGAGCACCGTGGCTGACACGGTGGTCGGCGCGCGCCCATCGGCGCCGACCTGCAGCGCGCCTTTCCGAGTCGCCGGTGGCGCTGTCAGGCTGCAGCGATGGGAGGCGAGCCCATGAGCGGGGCGGATACGTCCGGCGATAATCCGGGGCCAGCTGCGCCCGGCTATGATCCGGAGCCAGCTGCGTCTGGCGGTGATCCAGCGCCAGCTACGTCCGGCGGTGATCCGACGCTAGCTGCGCCGCCGAGGACCCCACCGGCAGCGGTGAGCACAGGTGAGGGCGCTCCCCGCCGCCGCGGCTTCCGTCGCGCGCGGGCGCTCGTCATCCTCGGTAGCGCGGCGCTGGTCATCGCGATCATGGCGACCTGGATCCGCGCGCAAATAATCGACACCAATGGCTGGACGCAGACCAGCGTCAAGCTGCTCGAAAACGAAAAGGTGCGCGAATACGTCGCGAACGATCTCTCCGAACGCTTGTTGAAAGTCGTCGACGTGCAGAACATCGCGGCCGACAAGCTGCCGCACGCGCTCGCGCCGCTGGCGCCCGCGCTCGCGACGGCCGCCTCGCAGCTAGTGCCCCAGGCGATCGATCGCGCGCTCGAGGTGCCCAAAGTGCAGGAACTGTGGGGCCGCGCGAACCGTCTCGCACACGCACGCGTCATCAGGCTGCTCGACGGCGGCAGCAAGGAACTCTCGACGACCGGCGGCGCGGTCACGCTCAACCTCGAAGCGCTGCTGGATCGGCTCGGGTCGCAGCTCGGCGTGGGCTCGGAAGTCGGCGCGAAGCTCCCGCCCGAACAGCGTCGCGTCGTGCTGTTTCGCTCCAAGCAGCTGCGCGCTGCGCAGGACGTCATCAAAGGGCTGCGCGACCTCAGCTTCGTGCTGCCCGCGCTGGTCGTGCTGCTCTACGCCGGCGCGCTCGCGCTCGCCGCCGGCTCGCGGCGTCGCGTGCTGCTCGAGATCGGCGTCGGGATCATCGTCGGCTCGTTGATCGCGCTGCTGCTGCGGCGCTGGGTCGAGTCCTACGTAGTCAACACGCTCGTGCTGAATGAAGGCGCACGTCCCGCCTTGCGTGAAGTGCTCAGCATCGTGACCGCCGGCTGGCGCGACCGCGCGCTGTGGCTGCTGATCACCGGGGTGCTCGCGATCTTCGCCGGCTGGTTCGCCGGACCGATGCGCGTCGCGGTCAAGCTGCGCGGCCTCATCGCGCGACCGCTGGAGCGACATCCCGCCTGGTTCGTACTCGGCGCCGCCGGACTGGTGCTGCTGGTCGCGACGCTCGGGCCCGAGCGCACGCCCGGCCAGGTGCTGCCGCTGCTGGTCGAGCTCGTGCTGATCGTCATCGGCGTGCTCGCTCTACGCCGCCAGGTCACCGCCGAGCGCCTGGAGCGGGAGGCAGCGACGTGAGGCGCCGGCGTGAGTGAGCGCGGGGAGTGTGGCGTGAGCAGCGCGCGGCGTGAGCGGGCGGTGGTGGGATGAGCACTGAGGAGCGTCCCGGTACCCCGCTGGACCCGCGTGCCCGGCACGCCGCGGTAGTCAGCGTGCGCAGTCGGCTGCTGGAGCTCGAGAGTCCCTCGGCGTTCGACTTCGACGATCCCACACAGGAGTGGCGGCGCCTGTTCTCAGAGATCCTTGGCACGTTCCTGTTGGTGCTCGCCGGCGCCGGCGGCGGTGTCGTGAACGCCGTCAGTCACGGCGCGATCTCGCGTGGCGCGGCGGTGACCGCGCCGGGCCTCACGGTGCTGGCGATCATCCTGTTCATGGGTGCCGTCGGCGGCGCGCACCTGAACCCCGTCGTCAGCATCATGTTCTGGCTGCGCGGCGACTTCCCGGCGCGGCGCGTGCCGGGCTACATCGTCGCGCAGCTGCTCGGCGCGACACTGGCGTGTCTGTTCCTCGCAGCGGTCTTCGGGAAGGTCGGGATGCTAGGCGCCACCGAGCCCGGTCCCGGAGTCCACGACTGGCAGGCGATGCTGATCGAGTTGGTGCTGACCGCCGGGTTGGTCAGCACGATTCTCGGGACGGCCTCCAAGGCGCAGAGCGTCGGCACGCTTGCGGCGGTCGGCGTCGGCGGCTACATCGTGCTCGCCGGCCTCTGGTCGAGCCCAATCAGTGGCGCTTCGATGAACCCCGCACGCTCGTTCGGTCCGGACCTCGTGCTGGGGAACTTCGGCAACTACTGGGTCTACCTCGTCGGGCCGCTTGTCGGCGGGCTGATCGCGGTCGCCTGCGCCTACATCCTGCGCGGTCCTGGTGGCGACGCCGGTGGCCTGGCCGCAGCGCGCGGCAGGATGGGTGACGCCGCGAAAGAGTAGGCGCTTAGATGCCCTGCTCGGCGGTGACGCGACCGCTCGCGACCGCGTCCACAAGCGCTTGGTGGTCGCGTTCGTTCTGGTCTGCGTACGTCTCGGCGAACTCTGCGAGCGCGCGGTCGAACGTGTCGCCCTTGCCCAGATAGCTCGCGATCGCGATGCAGTCGCCCGAGCGTGCGTGCCCGCGCGCGAGCGTCGCTCCGCACATCCGTCCGTAGATCGACATGCCCGACGGGATCATCACGCCGACGTCCGCCGAGCTCTTCCAGTCCCATAGCTGACGCACGTAGAAGTCGCGGCTCTCGCCGTCGATCCCCGTCGTGCGCAGCCAGCCGAGCATGATGTCGCTAGCGGACTGCATCAGCCGCTGACCCTCGACGACGCGCCGTCCGTGGTGTCCGAACTCGCTCTTGCCAAGGAACGGCTCGAGCACTGAGGGCTGTGCCTCCTTGCACTGCAGGAACAGCGGGTCCTCGTTATCGCGCCCCAGCATCAGTACGACCCAGGCGCGCGTGCCGACGCTGCCAACGCCGACGACCTTGCGTGCGAGGTCGACGTAGCGGAAGCGCTCCAGTAGATGACGGCGGTCGTTGGGGAGGCTGGCGCGGTACGCGCGTAGCAACTCATGGATGCCGTCCTCGAATTCCTCTGCGCGCGCCTGCGGCAGCAGATCCTCGATGCGCACGATCAGCGGTGGGTCGCTGACAATCTGCGGCTCACCATCGACGACGTGCGCGAGACGTTCGAAGGCGCGCGAGTTGTCCTTCTTCTTCGCCTTCGCCGTCGTCTTGCGGAACGTCTTCAGCTGCTGCTCACTGGCGTCTCCTTCGAAGCGCGCCAGCAGCTCGGCGCGGTCGATGCGGCTGTACCAGATGTCGAGGTCGCTCTGGCCGGCGACGCGATGCATCGCTTCGCGGTACTGCGCGACTGCCGCGCGCACGGTCTGGCGGCGCTCCTTGCCGCTGAAGCCACGCTCGCGACCAGCGATCGCGATGCTCGCCGCGAGGCGCTTGAGGTCCCACTCCCACGGTCCCGGCAGCGTCTCGTCGAAGTCGTTGACGTCGAAGATCAGCTCACGCTCGGGCGAGGCGAAGCCGCCGAAGTTCGAGAGGTGTGCGTCGCCGCAGAGCTGCACGTTGAGGCCCGAGCGCGGCGTCGAGGCGAGGTCGGCCGCCATCACGTACGCCGCGCCGCGGAAGAACGCGAACGCCGAGGCCATCATCCGTCCGTAGCGGATCGGCACGAGCTCCGGCACGCGCGAGGCCGCCTGCTCTTCGAGCAGCGCGATCGGATCGGGACGCTCCGCCCACGGCTCCCACTCGGCATGGCGCGAGCGCGGGGACTCCTCGCGCGCCGCGCGGCCGCGAGCTTCGCGCTCGGCGGGCGTCAGATGCGGCACGCGCGGTCCCTCGCCGGTCGCGACCCGTCGCTTCGGAGGAGATGCGGTCGTCTTCTTGCTCATATCGGCGCTCGCCATCGTTCACACAATCTAGGACGCCTGGGTGAGTGGGCCTCACTCGCCGTGGGTGAGCGGCGCTCTGGGTGCCGGCACTACACCGCGTGCCGGCGCTTGCGGTGAGGACGCGGTGTCCTGCGCGTGGTATCGCGCCAGCAGTTCGTCCTCCTCCTGCTTGCCGGGGAAACGCAGGAAAACGAGTAGCGCGCCGAGGGCGATCGCGACGATGCCGGCGGTGTAGGCCCACTGGTCGCCCTGCAGGAACGAGGTCTTTGCGGCAGCCGTGATCTGGCTCGCGTAGTGCGGGTATTCCTTGGCCGTATCGACCGCCCCTGCGAATGACTTCGTGAGCTGGTTTTCGACGCCGCTGGTGATCTGCTGCTTGTTGGGTGCGGCGCCGATCGCGCTCGCGACGGCCGCGGCGTAGCCGGCGGTGAGTAGGGCGCCGAAGATCGACTGCATGATCGCGCCGCCGAGATCGCGCTGCAGATCGGCCGTTCCGGAGGCCATGCCGGCGCGCTTGACCGGTACCGAGCCGGTCAGCGAGTGCGATGCCGGCGTGCCCGCGAAGCCAACGCCGACGCCGATGAAGGCGTAGCCGAGAGCGACCTTCCAGTAGGCGATGCCGTCCTTCCAGAGCAGCAGCATCGTCAGGAAGCCGAGCAGGCAGAAGCCGTAGCCGACGAGCAGCGTGAAGCGCGCACCGCGCGCGCTGACGAGCTTCGCCGAGCGCGGCGCGACGAGTACCATCAGCACCGCTGCCGGCAGGATCGACGCCCCGGCCTGCAGAGTCGAGTAGCCGAGCACGTTCTGCAGGAACTGCTGGCCCACGAACATCGCGCCCATCAGCGAGCCGAACACGACGATCCCCGCGCACGCCGCGACCCAGAAGACACGGCGCCCGGCGACGTGCAGGTCATACAGCGGCTCGCGCACGCGACGCTGACGCGCGAAGAAGGCGACGCCGGCCGCGACCGCGACCACGGCGAGGCCGGCGATCAGCTTGCCTCTATCGGGCACGGGCGCGAAGTTGATCGTGAGGATCAGCGACGCGACGCACACGAGCGAGAGGATGCCGCCGAGGTTGTCGACCGGCTCGCTCGTCTCGTTGACGTGAGCAGGGACGTAGCGCAGCGCCATCACCAGCGCGATCACAGCGAGCGGCAGCGTGATCAGGAAGACCGAGCCCC
Source organism: Solirubrobacteraceae bacterium (assembly GCA_036502205.1). Taxonomy (GTDB): domain Bacteria; phylum Actinomycetota; class Thermoleophilia; order Solirubrobacterales; family Solirubrobacteraceae; genus Palsa-744. Next base: position 20,834 of record DASXZA010000017.1, read on the forward strand.
ACGCGTAGTGCTCGAGCAGCAGCCCCGCGACGAGCGGGCCGAGCGCCGCGGTCGCCCCGCCGAGGCCCGACCACAGCGCGATCGAGCGCGTGCGCGCCGGTCCCGACCACAGCGCGGTGATCAGCGCGAGTGTCGTCGGGTAGGCCATGCCGGCCGCGACCCCGCCGAAGATGCGCGCCGCGACGAGCACGCCGTCGCTTGGGGCATAGGCCGCGAGCAGGCTCGCGGGGATCGAGAGCGTCACGCCCGCCAGCAGCATCAGCTTGCGTCCGTAGTGATCGCCGAGCGCGCCGAGCCACAGCACTGACGCCGCGAGGCCGAGCGAGTAGCCGACCGCGATCAGATCGAGTGCTGTCTGTGTCGAGTCAAACGCCTTACCGATCGACGGCAGCGCGACGTTCGCGACCGACAGGTTCAGGTTCGCGACCGACGCGACCAGGATTAGTGCGACAAGCACCAGCCCGCCGCGCGCGGGTGCGCTTGACGGTTCGGCGGCGGCGCTCAAGGGCTCTGGGGTCGTCGTCGGCGAGATCTCGCCGACCGTAGCCGCGCGTCGGGGTGGAACGCATCGCCCGAGCGGGGTGATTAGCGTCACCCAGGTCTGTAAGCGTCCCCAGAGCTCTTAGCGCCCCGGCGGGGCTGTCGGCGATCAGCGCAGCGCGCGATAGCGTCGGATCAGCGCATTCGTCGAGCTGTCGTGAGCGAGCTGCGGCTCGACGTTACGGTCGAGCTCGGGGACGATCCGCTTCGCGAGCGCCTTGCCGAGCTCGACGCCCCACTGGTCGAAGGAGTCGATGCCCCAGATCGCGCCCTGCGTGAAGACGCTGTGCTCGTAGAGCGCGATCAGGGTCCCGAGCGAGTACGGCGTCAGCTGCTCGGCGAGGATCGTGTTCGTCGGGCGGTTGCCCTGCATCACGCGGTGCGCGACGAGCGCCTCGGGGGTACCCTCGGCGTGCACCTCCTCCGCGGTCTTGCCAAAGGCGAGCGCCTCGGCCTGCGCGAAGACGTTCGACATCAGGATGTCGTGGTGCTCGCCAAGCGGGTTCAGTGACTTCGCGAAGCCGATCAGGTCGACCGGGATCAGCTTCGTGCCCTGATGGATCAGCTGGTAGAAGCTGTGCTGGCCATTGGTTCCGGGCTCGCCCCAGAAGACCGCGCCCGTCTGATAGTCGACCTCGCGACCGTCGAGCGTGACGTGCTTGCCGTTGGACTCCATCGTGAGCTGCTGCAGATACGCCGGAAAGCGCTTCAGGTATTGCTCGTAGGGCATCACGCCGCAGGTCTGCGCCCCAAAAAAATCCCCGTACCAGAGCGCCAGCAGGCCCATCAGTACCGGCAGGTTGTGCGCAAAGGGAGTGCCGCGGAAATGCTCGTCCATCGCGTGGAACCCGGCGAGCAGCTCGGTGAAGTGCTCGGGGCCGATCGCGAGCATCGTCGAGAGCCCGATCGCGGAGTCCATTGAGTAGCGCCCTCCGACCCAGTCCCAAAAGCCGAACATGTTGGTCGTGTCGATCCCGAACTTCTCGACCTCGGCGGCGTTCGTGGAGACGGCGACGAAGTGCTTGGCGATCGCCTCCGGCGCGCCCAGCGCCGCCAGCGACCACGCGCGTGCCGAGTGCGCATTGGTCATCGTCTCGAGCGTCGTAAAGGTCTTCGAGGAGACGATAAACAGCGTCTCCTGCGGATCGAGATCGCGGGTCGCCTCGACGAAGTCCGTCGCGTCGACGTTCGAGACGAAGCGGAAGGTCAGCTCACGGCGGCTGTAGTGGCGCAGCGCCTCGTAGGCCATCACCGGACCGAGGTCCGAGCCACCGATACCGATGTTCACGACGTTGCGAATCGGCCGGCCCGTGTGGCCGAGCCAAGCGCCCGAGCGCAGGCGCTCGGCGAAAGCGGCCATGCGGTCGAGGGTCGCGTGGACCTCCGCCACGACGTCCGTGCCATCGACGATCAACGAGGCATGACGCGGCGTGCGCAGCGCCACGTGCAGCACCGAGCGGTCCTCGGAGACGTTGATGCGCTGACCCGCGAACATCGCCTCGATCCGCTCCGTCAGCCCGGACTGCTCGGCCAGGGCGATGAGCAGCGCCAGCGTCTCATCGACGACGCGGTTCTTTGAGTAGTCGAGATACAGGCCCGCGCCCTCCGCCGTCAGGCGTTCGCCGCGAGTGGGATCGGCGGCGAACAGCTCGCGCAGGTGCTCTGTGCGCAGCGTCTCGTGGTGCTTGGCGAGCGCCGCCCACGCGGGGCGCTCACGCAGCGGCAGGATGCTGGTCGTGGCAGGTGTGCTCATCGGTGCTCCTTCGCGATCATGCCCATGGACGACGCCGGTCGGCGCCCGAGTGCAGTCAATCATCCGAGGTGGGTGACGGCTGTTCACCTGACCGGACACTAGAAGCTCATGTGATGAGGCGGTGATCGAGAACGTCGCGCTGCTCGGGCTGAGCTGCGCGCTGAACCCGGTGCTGCTCGGCATCGTGCTGCTGACGCTCGCCTCCGAGCGACCCAAGCGGATGCTCGGCGCGTATGTCGCGGGTGCCTTTACATGGAGCGTCGGCCTCGGCATCGGGGCCGTGCGGGTTGCTAGCGGCGTCGACGCCTTCGGGGGCGGATCCTCGCCCTCGCGGCCCGTCTTCGATCTCCTCGCCGGTCTCGCGCTGCTTACGAGCGCGGCCTGGTACGGGACCGGGCGCGCCGCGCGACGCAAGGCGCGCAAGGCCGCCGCCAAGGTCGCCGCCGACAGTGGGGAGGAACAGCCGACCAAACAACCGCTCGCCGAGCGTTTGCTCTCGGGGCCCGTGTGGCTCGCGTTCCTCGCAGGTGTGCTGCTGAACTTCCCAAGTGTCAGGTATATCGAGGCGATGAAGGAAATCGTCGTCGCGAATGTCTCAGCTCACGAGCAGGTGCTGGCGATCGTCCTCTTTAACGTGCTGATGCTCTCGCCCGGCTTCATCCCGTTGGGGTTCCTCGTATTTCGTCCCGACGGAACCCGCGCGGTGATGACGAACATCGACGCGTGGCTGCGCGCTCATTCACACCTGCTGCTGACGCTCGTACTCGCCGGCCTCGGGCTCTACCTGCTCGTCAAAGGTCTCATCACACTCACTTGAGAAAGGTGTCTGCGTATACCCCGGCGCGTTGGTCGGGTGTGAGGTGTCATCCCGTGGGGGTGAGGAAACTTCACCCGCGCAGCCGGAATGCTGAGCGGGCAAGAGGTGGGCGATGAGCGCCCCCCGCGTAGCAGTGCCGTCCAGGCGGCCAAACGTCTTCGCTAGGAGGATTGCACTATGTCCAGCACCACTCCCGATCCCAGCGCCGTCCCCGGGGGCTACGAGTCCACCGGCGGCGTCAGCGGTTGGATCGTCTTCGCCGGCGTAATCATGCTCGTCGAGGGGTTCCTCGACGCGATGTGGGGCCTCGCGGCCGTCATCAACAACGAAGTGGTGACCGTCGGCGGGCGCGGCGGCGTCGTCGTGTGGGACATCAGCGCATGGGGGTGGGGGCACCTGATTCTCGGTGTCATCGTCGCCCTCACCGGTCTCGGGCTGCTGGCGGGACAGAGCTGGGCGCGCTGGTTCGGCATCTTCTTCGTCTCGCTCGACATCCTTGTCCAGTTCGGCACCTTCGGCCTGTTCCCGCTGTGGTCGATCATGATCATCGCGCTTGACATCGTCATCCTCTATCAGCTCACCGCGCGCTGGCAGACGGAGTACGGGCGATGATCCGCCGACGCAGGCCACTGCTGCGCGGCGCGATGGTTGGCGGTGTCGGCTACATGGCGGGTAAGGCAGGTGCCAGCCGCGCCGCTCAGGAGTCCTCCCAGGAACAGCGCATCGAGAACCTCGAAGGTGGGCAGGCGCCCGCCGCGCTCCCGGCCGCCGCGCCTCCCGCCGAGCCGGCTGCGGCCAGCGTGATCGAGCAGCTCAAACAGCTCGGAGAACTGCGCGACAGCGGCGTGCTGACCCCTGATGAGTTCGAGCGCGAGAAGCAGAAGCTGCTCGCCGGTGGGGGAGCGTGATGGCGATGATCGGCCCCGTACAACTACTCGTCGTCGGTTTCGAGCAGCCCGATTTCAAAGGCGAGGTGCTCGCCCACCTACAGAGTCTGCGCGAGCACGATCTCGTGCGCGTGATCGACATTCTGCTCGTCTACAAGGACTCCGCGGGCGCGCTCGAGACGCGCCAAGTGAGCGATCTATCGACACAAGAGGCACAGGACCTAGGTGCGCTCGCCGCCGCTTTGATCGGTCTCGGTGCGGCGGCCGGCGGAGACGCCGAGGATGCCGCTCGGCTGTGGTCGGCTGAGGACGGCCTGACCGAGGAGGATCTCGTGGATGTGCTTGCCGAGATCCCCCCGGACACCGCTGTTGCGATCGCGCTGCTCGAGCACCGCTGGGCGATCCCGCTGCGTGAGGCGATCATCACAGCCGGGGGCTTCCCGATCATCGATGCCTGGCTGCATCCGCGAGACCTCGTAGAGGTCGGTCTGCTCGCTGCCGCCGAGGCCGAGCAGAACCTCAGCTGACAGGGTCCGCGGCGGCACCCGGACAGGGTCCCGCGGCGGCACTTGTTCGGGGCTGCCCTGTCGCTAGTCGCCCAGCAGCGCGTCGCTGTGAACCGTGACGGCCCAGATGATCATTGCGTCGACGACAAGCAGGATCACCGACCAGACGGGATAGGCGCCGATCGAGAGGAAGTTGAGCATGATCCCGAAGAACGCCAGAGAGCCAGCGATGATCGCGCCGCCGGCGCGGCGCGCGGCGACGAGCATCGAGCCGAGGATCTGAACTGCGCCGACGATAATCGCGACCCATCCCCAGGTGTTCAGTTCGGACCACAGCAGCCCGCCGCTGGCAAAGTAGGACTTGTTGTCCAGGGCCACGATCCCCCAGACGATGTTGAGCACGCCGGCGATCACCAGATAGGCGGCGACGAACACCGCCCAGCCGGGTGAGGACCGTTCTCTACCCGGTTGTCCGTACTGCTGAGTCGAGGGTGGCGTGGCGCTCATTGCGATTCCTCCCGAAGTCGATGAATTGCGAGCACGCTAAGCGCGTGGCAGGTGAGCGCTCCTCACTCCGCTGGGGTGAAACGCGCCGGTTGGCGGCTGGCGGCTCCAGATCGCTCGCACTGGGTGAGGATGGCTCACCCGGCGCACCGCGAACATCGATCGCTCGGTACGACTCGACCACCCGGAGGTTCTCCATGGCTGATCAGCCCCTCTTCGTCTTCGTCGGCGCCTACCCGAGTCAGGAGGCCGCTCACGCCGATTACGACGCGCTGCGCGAGGCGCACGCCGCCGGCCTGGTCGGCACCTACGACGCGGCGGTCGTCTTCAAGGACACCGCCGGCAAGGTCCATGTGCACAAGCATGAGAAGCCGACCCAGCACGGTGCCTGGACGGGCGCCGCGGTCGGTGCCGTCGTCGGCATCCTGTTCCCTCCGTCGATCATCGCCGCGGGCGTCGTCGGTGCCGGTGCGGGGGGTCTGATGGGACATCTGTGGCACGGCATGTCGCGCGGGGATGTGCATGAGCTGGGCGAAGCTCTCGATGCGGGCGAAGCCGGCTTGATCGTGATCGGCCGCTCGCGCGTGCTCGAGCAGGCCGAAAAGCTGCTGAGTGGCGCCGAACGGCTCCTGGAGAAGGAACTGACGGCTGACACCGAGCAGTTCGAGCAGGAACTGAGCGAGGCCGAGAAGGCCGATGCGCCGCGGGCTTGAGTGGCGCGCTGCTTGCCGCGCGCGGGGCGCACAGTCATCCCACCCGTGCTGGGTGACGACCGCTCATCCTGCGCGGGCTTAGCGTCATTCTCACTGCGCGTGGCGCCGGGCCGGTACCGGCGCTCACCGTCGAGACCAGGCCGGTATCGAGCCGACGCGACGTCATCGCTCGGCCCGCCGGCGAGCACCGATCAAGGAGATCTGCACATGGCGACTCTCACTGTTTGGAAGTTCCCTAGCGCTGACGGAGCCGAGGATGCGGTTCGCACGCTCGAGCAACTGCAGAGCGAGGAACTGATCAAAGTCCACGATGCGGCGATTGTGACCTGGCCGGCAGACAAGAAGAAGCCGCGTACGCGCCAGCTGAACAACCTCGCCGGCGCGGGCGCCCTCGGCGGCGCGTTCTGGGGGCTGTTGTTCGGCTTGATCTTCTTCGTGCCCTTCCTCGGGTTGGCGATCGGTGCGGCGGCCGGTGCGCTTGGCGGCTCGATGGCTGACGTCGGTATCGACGACGACTTCATCAAGCGGGTACGCGAGCAGGTGACTCCGGGAACCTCGGCGCTGTTCGCATTGACCTCCGACGCCGTCCTCGACAGGGTGCGCGAGGCGTTCAAAGGCCACGAGCCCGAACTGCTGGAGACAAATCTCTCCGGCGAGGAGGAGACCCGACTCCGCGCAGCCTTCGCCGAGGATTAGAGAGCGAGCGGCTGAGGAATGCGGACCAGTGAGCTCCCCGGGATATGAGATTCACATCAAGGGGAGGGTCAGCGAGCAGCTGCTCTCGGTCTTCGAGGGCATGGAAGCCTCCGAGCAATCGGTTGAGACCGTGCTGCGCGGGCCGGTTGCCGACCAAGCCGCGCTGTACGGTCTGCTGGACCGCATTCAGGCACTCGGTTTGGAGTTGATTGAGGTGCGGCGTGTATCGGAACCGGAGTCGCCGGCGGAGTAACACAGGCGCCGGGGCGCGGGCGGAGTAACAGGAACCGGAGGCGCGGGCGGAGTGACAGGAACCGGAGGCGCGGGCGGAGTGACAGCTAGAGCCGCTGCACGACGCGCGGGCGCTTGATCCCGGAAGGGAGCAGTCCAAGCGCTCGCGCTTGCTCGACGGCTTCGGCGCGACCATTGGCGCCGAGCTTGCGATAGATGCTGCGCAGATGGGTCTTGACGGTATTCAACGAGACGAAGATCTCGGCGCCGATCTCAGCATTGGAGAGCATCGTCGGCAGGTAGCGAAGAATGCGTAGCTCGCGCTCGGTGAGTGCCTCGGCGAGCGCCGGTGGTGCGGACGGGCGCTGGCAGACACCCTCGAGCAGCACCTCCAGCAGCGCGGGGTGGGCCGTGCCGGTTTGCGCCTGCGCTTCCAGTAGCTCGCAGACATCGGGTCCGTTCAGGAGGAAGGCGTCGCGGAACGGCTCGCGCTCGGCCAACGCGAGCGCGTGCTCCAGGGCATCGGCGGCGGCGCGCTGCTCGCCGCGTCGGTGCTCGCAGAGTGCCAGCAGCAGCCACGCTTCCAGCGCGGTAGCCGGATGCAGCTCATCGCCGTCGGGATGCTCGCGGAGTGTGAGGGCGAGCAACTCTGCCGCGTGCTCCGGCTTGTCGGCGCGCAGCTCGATCGCGGCGAGCCGCAACTGCAACTCGGGTTTGGGGGTCAGCGAGGCACCGGCCGCGGCGAGTGCCGCCCGCGCCTGCTCGATCTCCCCGGTGGCCAGCAGTACGCGCGGTTCGATATCCGCGAGGGCCAGCAAGATGAAGCTCGGCAGCGGATCCTCCTGTGCGGTGGCGGCGCGCAGTGCGTGCAGCTTGAGCGCGCCGCGTGCCGCCGAGCGGGGACCGGCGGCTGCCAGCGTGAGCGCTTGTAGGAGCACCGTGGCCAAACGCACCGGCGTCTCGGCCGTCTCCGCTGCGCTCGCGGCATGGCTCACAAGGCCCTCGGAGCGCTCGAACTCGCCGCGCCGGTAAGCGACGGCGCCAGCGGCAAGGTAGGCGCTACTGGCCGCCGGGCCCTCGCACCATCCGCGCTGCTCAGCGATTTCGATTGCACGCGTGCTCGAGTCCTCAGCCTCGGTGAGCTCGCCGCGCAGCAGTTGCACGATCGCGAGCTGGGCGAGGCAGTCGAGCGCGACGAGCTCGTGATGATGCTCGGTGGCGAGCGCGAGCGCCTCGTGCAGGTGCACTGTCGCGCTCTCGGGATCGCCAGACCACAGGCAGGTGGCGCCGAGGTTCGCGAGCGCGAAGCTGCGCAGTGAAGTTCTGCATGAACGGGGGACTGCGCGCGTGAGACCAGCGAGCCTGCGCGTGAGGCGCTCCGCATCCCCTGGGCGTACCCGCAGCCTGGCGTGGTGTAGGGCGACAACGGCGAGGGTCAGGTCGAGCTGCTCGCGGGACCCCGGAGGGAGCTCTGCGCGGTGTTGGCGGGCGATCGTGAGGTGCTGCTCGGCTCCTTCCAGATCGCCGTCCTGGAGGCGGCTGCCGGCGAAGGCGACCGCCAATCGCGCATCTGCGGCGAGGACATCCGGGGGTAGTTGCGCCATCGGCTCGCGCATCGACGCCGAGCGTCCGAGGAGGAAAAGCTCGAGCCAGTTATCCGTGATCAGGTTGCCGGCCTGCTCCCAGTCGCTGCCGGCGAGTGCGTGGCGAATCGCGGACATCGTTTGTCCCTGCTGCGCATACCAGCGGGCCGCGCGGCGGTGCAGAAACGGGATCTCCTCTGGGTGGGCGTGGTGCAGGTGTGCCCGCAGCAGCTCTCGGAAGAGCGGATGAAAGGAGAACCAATGACCGTGGTCATCGATGCTTGCCGGGTGGATGGGTGCGCCGGAGTGCTCGAGCGCCGCCAGCGTCGCCTCGCCGCCCTCGAGGCCGGTGAGAGCATCCGCGAGCTCGGGGTTGACGGCGTCGACGATGCAGGTGCGCAGCATGAACTCGCGCCGCTCTTCGGCGAGGTGCGCAAGCACCTCCGACACCAGGTAGTCGGCGACCGCGCGGTCGGTGCCGGAGAGCTCGGCGATGAAACGCGCGGGCTCCGGATGTCCGCGCAGAGACAGCGCGGCCAGGCGCAGGGCGGCGACCCAGCCCTCGGTGCGCGCCCACAACAGCTCGATGTCATCGTCCGAGAGCGCGAGCTCGAGTTGCCTGCAGAGCTCGGCGGTCTCCTCGCAGTCGAACGCCAGATCCGCGATGCGCAGCTCGGTGAGCTCGCCGCTGACGCGCAGCCGCTCGATCGGCAGCGGCGGATCGGCGCGGCCGGCGAGCACCAGTCGCAACTGCTCGGGGGCGTGGCGCACGAGAAAGTCGATCGTCGCCGTCGCTTGTGGGCTGGTCAGCTCGTGAATCTCGTCGAGCACCATCACCACCGGCGTTGCCAACTCGCCGAGCGCGTTGACGAGATGGGGCAGGAAACGCTCCGTGCGCGCACCCGGGGGCGCAGTGAGCCCTGCCAGGGTGTCACCCGGCGCGGTTACTCCGGCGTCGTTCAGTGCGCATAGGAGGTCGGCGATCAGCCGCGAAGCGTCGTTATCGTCGGCGTCGAGCGAGAGCCAACACGGCGTGCCCGGCAGCCGACGCGTCCGCAGCCACGACGCGAGCAGCACGGTCTTGCCGGCGCCGGCCGGTGCCGAGATCAGCGTCAGGCGATCGGCGGCGCCACGGTCGAGCAGGTCGAGCAGCCGCTTGCGCATCAGCAGATGACGCGGCGGTGAAGGGACTCGCAGCTTGGTCGAGACAGTTGGGATCAACGGGGGCGCGGCGGCGCGCTCCCGGTTGCTGGGTGCCTGGCGCATCCACCCTCAATGATTGCGCTTTGGCGCCATGTGCGCATGCGTACTTTCCCACGAAATTCCGTTGTTCGAGATGTCCAACGGGGGGTTGAAGCTTGGTGTCTTTGGGTGTTTGAGCTCGAGCTCAGGCGGGTAAGCGATGTCCGGGTGGGGCGATCGTATGCACGGCTTGCGCCGTGCCGCTAGGCGATGCTTAAATGGGCGCCGGGTAGCTGGGAATGGACGGATGGATGGGTTAAGTTGGACAGGTGGACGGCGTGTAGTACTTATGGGCGGCACGGATGGGCGGTACGGCTTTGAGCGAGCCGGCTGCGCCGCAAGCTAGTGATTGGTGATCGACCGATGAACGCTCTGCAGCCGGATCTCGATGTCCTGCGAGAGGATGTCGATTCGCTACGCCGTTCGCCGGGTGCGCTCAGCGCCGAGGTCAGTGAGGTCGCGTGCGAGGCGCTCACCGCGGCCGCCGCTCGTGCGCTGCCGTCGATCGAGGCCTTGACCGACAGGACCCGGGTGCGACTATTGGAGAACTGGCCTGTCTTTGCACAGACGGCGGAGCTCGAGCGCGAATTGGAGCTCACGATCGAGACCAATCTGCGGTGGTTCTTTGGGCAGGTCCTCGCGAGCGATTCCAGCGAGGTGCTCGTCGCACCAGCGGAGGCGCTGAGCTTCGCGATCTCCGTTCAGCACCATGGGATCGACACCGCGGCGCTAATCCAGGCCTACCGGGTCGGCCAGAACCTCGCGTGGTCGTGGTGGATGGAGCATCTCGCACACGAGGTCTCCGACCACAAGCTGCTGCTGGAAGTGATCGAGCGCTCTTCGGAGCGTATGTTTGCCTACGTCGACGCCGTGGTCGCGGAGCAGGTGCGTATGTGGGAGCGTGAGCGCGAGCGCTGGTCCGGCCGGCTGACGGTGCAGCGCGCCGAGGCGGTGCGCACGGTGCTCGCGGGAGAGAGCGCCGCGCCGAAGAAGGCGCTGCGCAGTATCGGCTACACGCTCGATCGCGAGCTGGTCGCGGGCATCCTCTGGGAGGCGGCGCCGGCCCTCGCGGTGGACGCTCCCGCGCCCGCGATGAGCCGGCTGGAGCTGACCGCCGGGGCGATCGCGGGCGCGGTCGGCATCGAGCGCACCCTGATCGTGCCCGCCGAGTCGAGCTGCATGTGGGCGTGGTTCGCGATCGACGATTGCTTTGATCTCGATGCACTGGCACAGCGGGCCGCAGAGCAGCTGCGCGATGGCCAGAGCCTGTCGCTCAGCATCGCCGGCAGCGGTCTGGAGGGATTCCGCGGCGGGCATCGCCAGGCGTTGCGCGCACGGCGCTTCGCGGAGCTCTCACAGGTCGAGCGCGGCGTGGTGCGCTTCGACGAGGTCGAGACGCTGTGCGTGATGAGCGAGGATCCACAATTGCTGGCCGACTTCGTCGAGCGCAAGCTCGGAGCGCTCGCCGCAGGCAGCCCCAATGCGAGGCGCCTGCGCGAGACGGTGCTCGTCTGGCTGCGCGAGGGCGGCAACGCGAGCCGCGCCGCCGAACGCCTGCGGACCCACAAGAACACCGTCCGCAATCGCGTCCAGCGCGCCGAGGCGCTCGTCGGCCGCCCACTGGAGGATGATCGGCTCGGTCTCGAGCTCGCGTTGACGATGGTCCAGCGCGTCGGAGCGCCGGGCAGCGTCGCATGACGCCCCGGCGCTAGGGCTGCGCGTCTCGGCGACTGCGCGTCGATCCTCAGATGCCCTGTCCCGGTAGGAACTCGTTCGTGAACGGCGGCAGGCCCGTCGCGTCCGGGTCGCTCTTCAGCAGGCCCTGCTGGAACATCCAGCGTCCGAACGCAGCCCACTGCGTCGGATCCTGATAGCCGAAGGGCTTGCCCGCTTGCGCCGGCAGCGCCGCCGGCAGCGTCCGTTCGATCGACTCGAGCTGCAGCTTCGGTTCGAGGCTCGGGTTAGCGGCCTGCACCAGCTTCGCGGCCGCCGCGGGGTTTGCGCGGACGGCGCGCTCGCCGCGGGTCAGCGCCTGCATGAACGCGCGCAGGTCGACGCCGTCGCTGCGCGCCTCGTCGGCGCGCACGACCAGCACCAGTTCGTCGTAGTTGGGGACGCCGACTTCGTTCACCGGGATCACGACGGGGTGCTTGTGCATGATCTGCAGCTGGATCGCCTCGTAGTTCCAGAAGCCGCCGAGTGTCGCCGCGACCTTGCCGGAGAGCATCGCCGGCACGAGATTGAAGCCGACGTTGACTTCCTGCACCTTCGCCGGGTTCACACCGGCGTGCTGGAGCGCGGTGTGCAGCTCGGCGGCCTGGTAGGAGATGCCGGCCGTGCCCACGCGCTTGCCCGCGAGGTCCTTGACGGTGCTCACGTGCTGGCCGGGCAGCGCGATGATCGAAGTCAGCGGGCGCTGCACGAGCGCTCCGATCGAGACCAGCTTCAGACCCTCATCGCGCGCCAGCAGCAGCTCGGGCTCATAGGAGATCGCCATGTCGATCTTGCCGGCCGCGAGCTGCTTCAGCGGTTCGACTGCTTCGGAGGGAACGACCGGCTGCACTTCGAGGCCGACCGCGCGGAAGTCGCCGTCGGCGATCGCCGAGTACAGCGCCGCGTGGTCGGCGTTGGGAAACCAGTCGAGCATCACCGTGAAGCGCTTCGTCGCGGGCGCGCTCGTCACGTCCTGCTTGGCTCCGCAGGCCGCGAGCGCCAGCACACAGGCGAGGGCCGTCGCGATTGCGAGTGCGATGCGTAGCGGTGCTCGCGTGGTCAAGGTCGGTCTCCTGTCGGTTGGTTGGTCCAGGGGGCGAGCTTGCGCTCGGCAAGCGTCAACGTGTAGAAGCAGGCGATCGCCAACAGGCACAGCACCGTCGCCGCGGCCCACGCGCGCGGCTCCTGCAGTGAGCTCTGATCGCTGACGATCTCGCGGCCCAGGCCGCTGTACGGTCCGATTGTCGCCGTCTGTGACTCCGCGATGAAGGCCGCGATGACGCCCACCGCGACCGCGATCCGCGCGCCGCTGAGGGCCGCGGGCAGCGCCGCCGGCAGCTCGGCGAAGCGGAAGGCCTGCCAGCGCGACGCGTCGAGTGTTCGCAGCAGCTTGAGCTGGTCACGGTCGACGGCGGCGAGCCCATCGACGGTCGTGACGACGACCGGAAAGAAGCAGATCAGCGCGATCACGATCAGCTTCGGAAAGATCCCAAAACCCCACCAGAACACCAGCAGCGGCGCGATCACCGCGATCGGCACCGCCTGCGAGCCGACCGCCGGCGGATAGACCGCGCGACGAACGGGGTGCCAAAGGTGAATCGCGACAGCCACCGCGAAGCCGCTGAGCAGCGCCAGGCCCAGTCCGAGCACGACCTCCTTCGCGGTGATCGCAAAGTTCTTCCACAGGAGGTCGGCGTTCTCCCAGGTCGCGCTCGCCACCGAGTGCGGGGCGGGTAGCAGCGCGGGATCGACGCCGCCGAGGTCGACGTAGAGCTCCCACGCGCCGACGACCGCTGCCAGCAGCAGCAGGGCAGGCAGTGCGTCGGTGGCGCGGCGCCAAGTCATCGGGCGGCACCGACCCTCACGCGCTGCGCTCCATGCCCAGCGCGACCAGGGCGCGCTCGCGCAGCTCGAGGACCCGCGGGTCCGTGCGCGTGCGCGGGCGGGACAGCTCGACGTCGAGCTCGGCCACGACACGTCCGGGACGCGCGCTCATGACGACGACGCGATCGGCCAGCAGCACGGCCTCCTCGACGTCGTGCGTGACCAGCACCACCGTACGCGGCTCGCGCTCGAGCGCGCGTGCCAGCCAACCCTGCATCTCGGTGCGCGTGATCGCGTCGAGTGCCCCGAAGGGCTCGTCGAGGCACAGCACCGGCTTGTCCGCGAGCAGCGTGCGCAGGAACGCGACACGCTGGCGCATGCCACCGGAGAGCTCATGCGGACGCGCCTGCTCGAAGCCCGCGAGGCCGAGCTCGGCGAACAGCGCCGCGGCGCGCGTGCGTGCCCGAGCTCGCGGCTGGCGCGCGACGCGCAGCGCCAGCGCCGCGTTATCGAGGGCATTCAGCCACGGCAGCAGCAGATCTCGCTGCGGCATCAGCGCGGCCGGTTCGCTGCGCACCGTTCCGGCGTCGGGTTGCTGCAGGTCGCAGATCAGCTCGAGCAGCGTCGTCTTGCCGCAGCCACTGGGTCCGACCACCGCGAGCAGCTCTCCGCGCGCGACGCGCAGCGAGACGTCCGCGAGCGCCGGCACCGACCGGCTGGAGCGAGGGCGGCGCTTACGGGACGCGTCGCCGGGCTCACGGTAGGTTCGGCTCGCGTTGTCGACGTTCACGGCCCCCGCCGCGTGCGCGTGCGCGCGTACGCGCACGGCGGGGTGCGGAGCGGGGTCCAAAGGCATCGCGTCCGACGACCGGCTTCGCGATCCGCTACTTCCGAGTCCTATCGCCACGTCGCTCTACCGCTCCCTCCGCGGGCATTACCCCACAGGTTCAAAGGGTCGGCGCCGGGGAATCGCTTCCGGTGCGCCATCTCAGCCGGCCTGCCCGCCAGCCCCCCTGGTGTGTTTCAGCTTGGAATTAAAGATAGAGGGCCCGGCTTCCCGGTCTGCCTGCACCCCGAACGGGTGTGCCCCGCATGGGGTGCGGCCGGCTAGGTGACCCTCTCGGGCAATGCTAGCTCGGGTCGCGCGAGCGCGCGCACGAAGTCCTCGAGCTGCGCGGTCGTCCAGCACTCAAACGCGGTGCAGTGCTGCTCGTAGGCCGCGATCACGGAGTCGCCGTAGTTCCAGTACAGGCGCGGCTCGGGGTTCAGCCAGAAGGTCCGCCCGGCGCGCGCGGCGATTTGCGCGAACAGGTCGGCGCGGGGGTCGCGGCCGTTGGTGCGCGCGTCGCCGAGCACGATCAAGGTCGCGCGCGGGTTCAATTCGTCACCGATCTGCTCGAGCAGCTCCGACCAGACGCGTCCGTAATCGGTGTAGCCCGAGATGTCGGCGACGCCGGCATCGCTGGAGATGCGCTCGTTGACTGCTTTGAAGTCGCGCTCGCGTTCGAAGATGTCGGTGATCTCGCTGATGCGCTCGATGAACACGAACGAGCGCATCTTGCGAAACGAGTCGTGCAGCGCGTGTAGTACCGAGAGGAAGAAGACCGATGCCGAGGTGACACTGGTGGAGACGTCGCACAGCACGTAGATCTCCGGCCGGCGCGGGCGGCGCGGGCGGTACTTGAGCACGACCGGTACGCCGCCGGTCTGCAGCGAGGCGCGCATCGTGCGCCGTACGTCGACGTGCGCATGATGGCGGTGCCCGCGGCTCTGATTGCCGCGTGTCGCCAGGCGCCGACGCAGCTGGGCGACGACGCGGTGTACCGCGGCGAGGTCCTGTAGGGGGCCGGCGGGCAGTGCGCGATCGAGCTCACCGAGCGGCCGCGCCGGCGGCAGCGTCCCGGTGCGCTGCGCCTGCGCGCGCTCGAGCTCGCGGCGCAGCAGCGCCTCGAAGTGGCGCAGCGACTCGCGCGGCAGTCCCTCGTGACGCGGGTCATCTGCGGGCAGCTCCGGTCGGGGCTCGGTACGTAGTCCCAGTGAGCGGCGGATGCGCTGGACGTCGACGCCGACGACGCCCGAGCCCTCTTGGCGGCGTCCAAAGACGGCGATCGCCATGCGCGCGAGATCGCGCATCGCGCCCTCCGAGCCGTCGCGCAGGGCGGCCGCGATCTGGCGGCGTAGCGCCTCGAGCTGTTCGTCGGTCAGCTCCTCGAGGTTGAGCTCGCCGTCATCGCCGCCGCCGAGCTCTTCGCGTACGCCCTCGCTCGCCGCGGCGAGCTCGACAGCGCGGAAGAAGAAGCGCTCAAAGACGAGCTCGAAGACGCGGCGATCCTCCTGGCTCTTGGCGAGCGTCGCGGCGAGCGCCTCGCGGAAGTCGCGCTGTGAGGTCCACTCGATCTCGCGCAGCACCGCGAACGCGTCGAGCAGCTCGGAGGTGCCGACCGCGACGCCTTCGCGGCGCAGCTCCTCACCGAGCTCGAGCAGGCGCGCGGCGAGGCCGTCAGGCATCGACGGTCGCCGACAGCTTGACCCCGACGCGCTCGGCGACGAGATCCATGTCGGTGCGGTGCTTGACGATCACCGACAGCGTCTCGGTGAAGACCCGCGAGTCGATATCCCGCGCGCCGAGTAGCAGCAGCGCGCGCGCCCAGTCGATCGACTCGGCGATCGAAGGCGGCTTCTTGAGGTCGAGCTCGCGCACCATCCCGACGACCTCGACGAGCCGCCGCGCGATGGCCTCATCGAGGTCGGGCGCGTGCAGGCGCACGATCTCGAGCTCGTGCTCGAGCTCGGGGTAGTCCAGCCACAGGTACAGGCAGCGGCGCTTGAGCGCCTCGGTGAGCTCGCGCGAGTTGTTGGAGGTCAGCAGCACGACGGGATGCGTGCGCGACTCGACGCGGCCGAGCTCGGGGATCGAGATCTGGAAGTCGGAGAGCACCTCGAGCAGCATCGCCTCGAACTCCTGATCGGTCTTGTCGATCTCGTCGATCAACAGCACGACGGGCTGCTCAGAGGCGATCGCGCTCATCAGCGGGCGCGCGAGCAGGAAGTCCTCGCCAAAGATGTCCTCCTGGACGTCGCTCCAGGCGGCCTCGCCGCCCTGTGCCTGGATGCGCAGCAGCTGCTTGCGGTAGTTCCACTCGTACAGCGCCTTCGCCTCGTCGAGACCCTCGTAGCACTGTAGGCGCACGAGCTCGCGCCCCAGATAGCGCGCGAGCGCCTTCGCGAGCTCGGTCTTGCCGACGCCCGCGGGGCCCTCGACGAGGATCGGCTTGCCTAGCTTGGTCGCCAGGAACGCGACCAGCGCGGTCGACTCGCCCGGTAGGTAGCCCGCGGCGCGCAGGCCCGCGGCGACATCTGCGGTGCTAACCGGGGTGGGAGTCGCGGCAGAGGACATCGTCGGAGAATCATAGGGCCGGCGTGCGGGCGGTCCCACTTTGCTGGAGCTCGCGCTAGTCGCCGTGGGTGGGTGAATCGTCGAAGGAGAGCTGGTCGGCGCTCGCCGGAATCGGAGTGCGCTGAGCGGGCCGGGCCGATGGTGAGGGCGGGAAGCGAGGGCGCTCTGGGGTGCTGGTCGCGGGACGCTCCGGCTCCGGCTCCAACTCCGGCTCCAACTCCAGCGCTGGCGGCGGATCCGCGCGGCGCGCGCGGCGCGGTGTGACGACCGTCGCGTCCTCGTCGGCGCGCGGCGCGCGGCGGCGCTCGGTGCGTGGCGTGCGGTGTGGGTCTCGTAGCAGCGGTGGTTCGGGACGCTGGGCGCCGCGCATCCGCGAGCCGGCGTAGGCGAGCAGGCCGGCGGCGCCGAGCGCGAAGAAGATGCCCCACTGGATACCGACGTTGGCGGCGACCCCGTTGTGCGTGATGCCGGGCTTGTCGAAGAGGCGCAGCACGAGCAGCAGTGCCGCCCAGATGCCGGCGGCGAAGATCACGCCGCCGTCGCCGCCCGGTAGGTGAAATGTGCGCGCGTTGGCGCGCGCGTAGAGCAGCACGAGCACCGCGACCGCGACCAGTAGGACGGCGGCCTCGACGAATGAGAAGACCGCGAATGCGCTTAGGTTCTGGCTCACCAGCGGCGCCGTCTTGGAGGCGCTGACGATCGCGTTCTGCTGATACCACGGCAGCAGCATCGTCACGAACAACAGCACCGCCGCGACGGCGGCGAGGCGACGGTCGCGGTCGAGGACGCTCCAGGCGTAGACCAGCCGCGGCCCGATCGAGCGGGGTCCCTGCTCGGCGCCGTCGCGCGGGTGACGGGCTTCGCTCGGCACTCCTCGATTGTACGGAGGCGTCCGCCGGCCTCCGCGCGGTGAGTCTCAGCCGTGCCGCGCGGCGCTGAGGGCGATCGTGCCACTCGTCGTCGAGCTGTTGCCCGCGAGGTCGACGGCGCGCAGCGTCACGGTGTAGATGCCGCCCTTCGCCGGCGTGATCCACAGCAGGCGCGGCTTGCCGCGTTCGACGAGGGCGCTGTTGCTCCACACGAGGTGCCCGCCCCGGCTGACGCTGAGGCTGACGGTCGCGACCTTCGAGAGCGAGAGCTGCACGCCGCCGCGCGCGCTCGTGGGCAGCTTGCGTGTGAGCAGCGCGATCGCGGGTGGCGTGTGCAGGTCGGCCGTGAAGCGCTGCGCCGTCGTGCAGTAGATCGAGTCGCCGGGGATCGGCGTCGGGGCGGGGGCTGTGATGGCGGCCCTTGCAGCCGGGCCGGCAGCGGCGGTCCGCGCGGCTAGGCCGGTGGCGGTGGACTTCCCGGCGGCCGGCGCGGCGCCCCCGGCGGCGGATACGCGCGCGACGCGCGTGGCGGCGGCGCCGCCGGTGCTCGAGGAGTCCGGCGGCGTGGCGGTCGTGGTCGTGCTCGTCGTGGTCGTCGGCGGCGGGGGTCCCGGCGTTGGGGTCGGCACGGGCGCAGGCGCGGCGCTCGGCAGCGGCTCGCCTTCCTTGGTGGTGCGCGTGCAGAGGTTCTGCAGGAATTCGGTCAGCAGCTCGTGGTAGTTGAGGTTCGATTCGGAGTGCTGGTCGTACATCGACCAGGCGCCGGTGTCGTAGTGCGGCACCTCGACGCGGGCCTCGGCGTCGCCGGCTTCGAAGAGTTTCTGCCCGAGCGGGTCGCCGGTGTACTTCGTGTAGTCGTAGAGGCCGATGTCGGCTTGGATGAAGCCGTTGAGGATGCGCTCCTGCGGAGCGTAGGTGTACTCGAGGTAGTGCGACCCGGCGGCGGTGCGCACGAGCACGCCGGCGGGCGGCGGCGTCAGGAAAATGCCGAGTGCCTGTTTGTCGGCGGCGAGGTAGGCGGGATTCTTTAGTCGCGAGTACGCGCGCGAGAGCGCCTGCAACGCGGTGCCCTGCGAGAGGCCGCTGGTCCACGGTGGCGCGCCGCCGTCGAAGTGGAACATGTACTCCCACGCGATGCCGCCGGCGCGCTGGGTGGCGAGTGGGATGACTTCGTTCAGCGTTTCCTGCAACTGAGTGTTCTCGTGACCTTGCAGGTAGTAGCCGTTGGCCTCGCCGAAGGTCGCGAGCCACTGGATCTCGATGCCCTGCCCGGGGTAGTACTCCCAGACGATGTGACTGCCAGGGAAGCTCACGCGCTGGTCGGCGGCGAGTAGCGGTTCGCTGCTCCACCACTGGATGTTGCGTTCCAGCGTGAGGAACAGCGCGGGCAGCCGCGACGGGATGAACTCGCGTGCGGCGGCGATCTGCTGGACGTTCGCGAGCACGCTGCCCAGTTCGGCACGGCGCGTGCCGCTGAGCTTCTTTAGCGTGCTCGTCGCGCGCGTATAAGCGGAGGCGTACTGGGTGTAGAGGGTCGCGGTCAGGGTGCCGCTGCGCTGCAGGCTCTGCAGGGCGGCTGGCACCGTCGGCTTGGCGGCCGTCGCGCGCCGCCCGCGCGCGGCGGCGGCAGGCAGCGCCGCGATTGCCAGAGTGACGGCGAGGACGAGCGCGAGGAGCGGTGAGCCGCCGGCGATGCGGCGGTAGGAAAAGTCAGCGTGGGAGCGTCGCTGCGCGCGGGACACATCGCTTCAATACCGCATTGAGCGCGATGGTTGCGCTGCTTGCGCGCGGCTGGGCGAATAGTTGCGTTGCGCGCAGGCGCGCGCAAAATCTAACGGGACGTCAGGAGGGCCCGAGCTCGGTGAGCGTCCGCTCGACCTCGGACTCGACGTCGAGCGCAGGCTGGCCCTGGCGGCGGCGGCGTTCGTTGCGGGCGACGACGAGTTGGCGAACCTCGAGCGCGAGCCCGCTGTCGTGGGAGTGCGCGCCGGCGCCCCCGAGCCCGCCGGCGAGGCCCTCAGCCTCACCGAGCTTGGCGAGCTCGGCGTCGAGGTCCAGCGGACGCTCACCACGGCGCACGAGGCGGTCGCTGCGAGCTTGCAGCATCTGACGGATTTCGTCCTCGCGCTCGGATCGCGACCCGGGCTCGCGCTCGGCGCCGTCGAGCGCATGCGGTCCATCGAGCCCGGAGGCGCCGTAGCCGGCGGAGCGATCGTCTCCAAGCGTGAGACCGCCCTGGCCGATCTGGTCATAGAGGTTGTTGCGCGTGAACATCGAGAGGACGCCCAGCACGACGAACAGCGCGATGGACCCGAACAGCACGATCGGGAAGACGGCCTGCATTCTCTAGGAGTGTAGGTAGTCCAGCTCGACCAGCACGCGCTCGATCTCGGTCTCGATGTCGAGGCCCTCCAGGCCCTGGCGCGCGCGGCGTTCGTTGCGGACGATCGTGAGGTGGCGCACTTCTTCGACGAGATCCTCGTCGCGGCGGTCGACGCGGATCGCGGCGAGGTGCTCGAGCCGCCGCAGTTCGGCGTCGACGTCGAGCGGCGCTGCGCCCTGGCGGACCAGGCGGTTGCTGCGCGCATCGAGCATCTGGCGGACTTCGAGCTCGCGCTCGGCCTCCGCCGCGGCCAGACCGAGCGCGCGGTCAGGCAGTCCCCCGCCGGGGCGGTCTTCGCTGACGGTCGAGAGGCCGCCCTGCCCAATCTGGTCATAGAGATTGGGCCGCGAGAGCATCGAGAGCAGGCCCGAGATGACATAGACGGCGGTTGCGCCGAAGACGACGATCGGCAAGACCGTGTCGTTCTGCATGTGAGAATTGTGATCTACGACACAGTCGGATGTCGGCTCCTTGGCGCTGCGCCGGCTGTGCCGCAGAGGCAAGGGCGGGCGGGCGCGTGCTTGCCGTTGGCGATCCGCTCCGCTACCCTGGGCCGCTGCAAGGACTGACTGACCAGTCAATCTATTTTCTGCGCAGGGTGGCGCGCGACCCGCTAGCGGTGCACGCGTCCAGTCACTCGGCGCGAGTCCGAAGGAGATTGCGGAGACCCCTATGGTTGATTTCACGCTGACCGACGAGCAGAAGAACCTGCGCGAACTTGCCCACGACTTCGCGGAGAAAGAGATCCGCCCGGTCGCGTGGGAGTACGACAAGGAGGGCACCTGGCCGCAGGAGGTCCTGCAGAAGGCATGGGAGGTGGGCTTGATGAACACCCACATCCCCGAGGAGTACGGCGGTCCCGGCCTCGGCTACCTCGACGGCTGTCTGATCGAGGAGGAGCTTTCGTGGGGCTGCTCGGGCATCCAGACCTCACTCGGCTGCAACGGTCTGGCGACGGCGCCGATCACGCTAGGTGGCTCGGACGCGACCAAGCAGAAGTACCTGCGTCCGCTCACCGAAGAGCTGAAGCTCGCCTCCTTCTGCCTGACTGAGCCCGACGCCGGCTCGGATGTCTCCGGCATGCGCACGACGGCGGTCAAGCAGGGCGACAAGTACGTCCTTAACGGCTCGAAGTGCTTCATCACCAATGGCGGCTACGCGGACTACTTCACGGTCTACGCCAAGACCGACAAGGAGGCTGGCCACCGCGGCATCTCGGCGTTCGTCGTCGAGCGCGAGTGGGGGGTGACGGTCGACAAGAAGGAGGACAAGCTCGGCCAGCGTGCGTCGAACACCGCGACGATCTCCTTCAACGATGTCGAGGTCCCCGCCGAGAACCTGCTGGGCGAGGAAAACAAGGGCTTCAAGCTCGCGATGATGACGCTCGACCGCACGCGCCCCGGCGTCGCGGCGATGGCAACCGGGATCGCGCGCGCGGCGTTCGAGTTCGCGACCGCATACTCCAAGGAACGCGTGCAGTTCGGCGTGCCGATCGCGATGCACCAGGCGATCCAGTTCATGATCGCCGACATGGCGACTGAGATCGAAGCGGCGCGCCTGCTGACGTGGAAGTCGGCGTGCATGCTCGACAACGGCGAACGCAACACGCTGGTCTCTTCACACGCCAAGCGCTTTGCGGCGGACACCGCGATGAAGACCGCGACCGACGCCGTGCAGGTCTACGGCGGCTACGGCTTCATCAAGGAGTATCCCGTCGAGAAGCTGTTCCGCGACGCGAAGATCATGCAGCTCTACGAGGGCACCTCGCAGATCCAGCGCTTGGTGATCGCGCGCGAGACACTGTTGCCGCGGCGCGTCGAGGAGCCGGCCGCCGCAGTCGCTTAGTCGGGGAGTGCCTTGGGATCGTCCACGCGAGTGGACGGTCCCAACATGGCCTGTGGGCGCTGGGCCTCCGTGCCCAGCGACGCGGTCCGCGGGGTCGCGTTGCGCGACCCCGCGGCCGGCTCCGGCCGGTCCGTCATCCGGGAGATCAGCGGATGAACAGCGGCGAGCTGTAGTTCGAGACCTGCGCGCCGTTGGTGACCTTTACGAAGATGCGGTAGAGCGCGTGCTGCTTGACGCGGATCGTGCGGCTGAAGCTCGAGCTGCTCGCGTTCTTGTGGCGCAGAATCGTGCCCGAGACGAGCACGTTGCGCCCGCCGATCACGCGCATGATCCCGACCTGCATGCCTTCGACGGCGGGCGTCACGGTGCCGTAGATCCGCGCGTAGTGGCGCCGGTGTGCGCGTCCGACGTGGGCGCTCACCTGGACGGCCACGCCCTCGATCGCGATCGGGCTGACGACTGGCGGGTTGGTCGTCGTCACCACGCGATACTGCGTCGCCTGCGTGAGCCCCGCGACCGGGAATGAGAAGCCGCCCGTCGTGTTCGTCAGCTCGGCGTTGCCGACGTCGCTGAAGCCCGCGGTGTACGGGAAGGGGTTCTGTTGCAGGACCACCGCGCGTCCCGCGTTGCCGGTGCCCGAGAGCGTGCCTTGAACGGTCGCAGTCGAGCCGTACACCGTCGGGTTGGGCGCCACGAGAATCGCCAGTGAGAGCGGCACCTTCGCGGTTTTGAAAGCGCGATCAGCACCGGTTGCCGCGCCGGCGGCGTTGACGGCGATCAGCCGGTAGTGGTAGACGGTGAGCGGCAGCAGGCCGCTCACCGGGACACTGACTGCGGTGGCTGTCGTGCCCGCGCCGGCGTCGGCCAGTGCCGTCTGGGCGCCGTAGGCCGTCGTTGCGCCGTACTGGAAGTAGTAGGAGGTGTTGCTGCCACGTGGATCGATTTTCCCCGTGAGCGTCGCCGAGCCGTAGCTCACGCTGTGCGCGGCGTCCGTCGCGACCGCTGGCGGTGAGGCGCTGAGGGCGGCGGCCGGCAGCGCCAGCGTCAGCAGTCCAAGGACCAGTGCGGCCGCCGTCGCAGCGGTTTGCCGCGTATGTCTGTGCTCGCTCTTATTGGTCATCTGTCTCGCTCACCCTTTCACTGTCGTCGTGCCAGTCATGCTGCGTGCCTGACTCGGCTGCTGCGACTGCGTTGCCCGTCTTTCCATTGACTTCAAACCCGCGTGGACATCCGGAGGTGCGCTGCGAGCCGAATAGACGGACGCAGACGAGTGCGCTGGCCGCGCCGGTGAAAGCGAACACGGCCAGATCATCCGGCGCGGGTGAGTGCGGCCCATCCCGACGGTGCGGATACTGCGTGCGCCAACGCGAGTGTTCGATGCGAGGAGGTTCTCAGGTGTCCAGGCAGTCGCTTCCGGGCCGGCTGGGTCAGGTCGAGCTCGACGGCGAGTTGCCCGTGCGCGGCGACGTCGGCAGCGTCTTCGACGAGCTCGACTACCAGATGGCCTGCCAGGCCTATCTCTGGGCGCTGCCGCTCGTCGCCTACGCGCGCTGGAAAGAACAGCACTACGAGGTTTTCGGTGCGAGCAGCTCGGACATCGTCCACTACGTGAGCTACCGCGATCGTCTCGGGCTGATCACCGCGAACGCCACGACGCCCTACATCCTGAACTTCTTCGATCTCGGCGAGACGGGGCCGCTCGTGATCGAGCTGCCGGCCGGTCCGACCGCGGGCGGCGTCTCGGACTTCTGGCAGCGCGAGATCGGTGTGCTGGGCGAGATGGGTCCCGACCGGGGCAATGGCGGTAGGCACGTGATTGTCCCGCCCGGCGCCACGGACGCCGAGTATCCCGGCTACTTCCCGCTGTGCTCGACCGGCATGAATGTGATGTTCGGCTTTCGTACGCTCGACCCCGATCCGGCACGCTCGCAGGCGCTGGTCGAGGGCGTCAGGATCTACCCGTATGCGCGGCGCGAGGATCCGCCGCCGACGCGCGTGATCTCACCCGCGGGACGTCCCTGGTCCGGTGATCAGCCGCGCGGCATCGACTACTGGAGATGCTTGCACGGCATCTACCAGAGCGAGATTGTCGACGAGCGCGACCGCTTCTATCTCGCGATGCTCAAGCAGCTCGGCATTGAGAAGGACAAGCCGTTCGCGCCCGACGAGCGGCTCACCGCGATCCTCGCCGACGCCGCGGCCGCCGGCGAGCTGATGGCCCAGGTCAACAGCTTCGCCAAGCGCTTCGCCGGCGCGCGCTACTGGCCCGACCGCCGTTGGGACCTGGTCTTGCAGCTCGAGCGCTCCAACCAGCGCGGCCCCCACTACGACGAACTGCTCGAGCGCGCCGCGTGGTTCTACGAGGCGGTCAGCTTCTCGGCGGCGATGAAGAGCCAGACGCCTGGCGTCGGGCAGGCCTACCTCAGCTCCTATACCGACGCAGACGGAGCATGGCTGGACGGCGCCCGTCAGTACACGCTGCGCGTGCCGGCCGATCCGCCGGCGAAGCTGTTCTGGTCGGCAACCGTCTACGACGTGCGGACGCGGTGCCTGATCGACAACGAGCAGCAGCGCGGCGATCGCGGCTCACGCGACTCGGAACTACAGAGCAACCCCGACGGCTCGATCGATCTCTGGTTCGGCCCGACCGAGCCCACTGGGCGCCAGACCAACTGGGTGCAGACGATCCCCGGGCGTCACTGGTTCTCCTACTTCCGCTTCTACGGTCCGCTTGCCGCCTACTTCGACCGCAGCTGGAAGCTGGGCGACATCACCCCGATCTAAGCCGCGAGACGCGCGCGCCGACTGGCGCCGCGTTAGGCTCCCGCGTCGAGCAGGGCGAGAGATCACCACCGACGAGCGAGAGAATCGAGGAAAACCGGCATGTTCGTGTTCAAGGCAGCGGTCGTGGGCGCGGGGACGATGGGCGGGCAGATCGCACAGACGATCGCGGCCGCCGGGATCCCCGTCGAGCTCAAGGACATCAACGACGAGCTCGTGCAGGCCGGGCTCGACGAGGCTCGCAACGTCACCGCCGGCCAGGTCGCAAAACTGGTCAAGCGCGGCAAGCTCACCGAGGAGCAGGCGCAGGCGCAGATCGAGGAGATCGTCGGTCGCATCCACGGCAGCACCTCCTACGCTGGCTTCGGCGACGTCGACTTCGTGATCGAGGCGGTGCCCGAGCGGATGGAGATCAAGCAGGCCGTCTTCGCCGAGCTCGACGCCGCGACGCCCGGCCACGCGATCCTCGCCTCCAACACCTCTTCGCTGTCGATCACCGAGATCGGCGAAGCGACGCTGCGTCCCGAGAAGGTCGTCGGCTTCCACTACTTCTACCCCGCCTCGATCATGCCGCTGATCGAGATCGTCGAAGGCGAGGAGACCGCGCCGGAGACGGTCACAGCGGCGATCACCTTCGCGCAGGCGATTCGCAAGCAGCCGATCGTCTGTGCCGACGCCCCCGGCTTCGTCGTGAACCGCATCCTCAACTGCGGGATCTCGGAGATCGGGCGCGAGCAGGAAGCGAAGGGTCTATCGATCAAGCTGATCGACGAGGGCGTCGGAGCGGCCAACGTCGCGCCGATGGGGCCCTACATCCTGCTCAACCTGCTTGGTCTCGACACCGTGCTGCACGTCGCCGAACACCTCGCGGAGTCCTATGGGACCGAGCGCTTCTATGTGCCCAAGGAAATGCAGCGGCTCGTCGCCGAGGGCAAGCTCGGCGCGAAGACCGGTGGCGAGGGCTTTTACAACGCCGCTGGCGAGTCCAATCTGCCTGGGGAGGCCGAGCCCGACGTGGACGCGCTCGTCGAGCTGTTCACGCTGAGGATCTTCGTCGAGGCCTGTCTGGAGCTGGAGGAGGGGGTCGCCGTGCACCGCGACATCGACTTCGGTCTGATGGCGGGTGCCGGGTTGGACCCGCGCCGGGGGCTGCTGCCGCCGTTCATGAAGGCCGACATCGAAGGTCTCGACTCGGTCCTGGAGCGTCTGGAGAACCTGCACGAGCTTCACGGGGAGCGCTTCGCGCCGCCGACGATCCTGCGCCGCCTCGTCGCGCAGGGTCGTCTCGGCCAGAAGCGCGGGCAGGGCTTCTACGCCTACCCCCAGCCCGACGCCGAGCAGCCCGCCGAGGTCGTCAAGCTCGAGACCCGCGGCGATGGCGTCGCGATCGCGTGGCTCGCCAACGGGCAGATGAACTCGATTGCGCCGAGCGTCATCGAGGATCTCGGTAAGGTTTGGGCCAAGGTCAAGGAGAGCGGTGTACACGCGCTCGTGATCGCGTCCTCGAACCCCTTCCTTTACAGCGCCGGCGCCGACATCAAGGCGTTCACCTCGATGGACGAGGCCGGCGGAGAGAAGCTGATCCACGAGGCCCACGCGCTCTTCCGTGAGCTTGGGCGCGAGGGGATCGCGACGATCGCCGCCGTCAACGGCCTCGCCTTCGGCGGCGGCTGCGAGCTCGCGATGGCCTGCGACGTGCGCATCGCCGCGCGCTCCGCGCTATTCGGGCAGCCCGAGATCAAGCTCGGGATCATCCCCGGCTTCGGCGGCACCCAGCGTCTGCCGCGCCTCGTCGGTCAGAGCAAGGCGCTCGAGATGAACCTCGTCGGCGACCCCCTGCCGGCCGAGGAGGCCTACGAGTTCGGGCTCGCCAGCGCCGTCGTCGAGGACCACGAACTACTCGACACCGCGCTCGCCTGGGCGCGCAAGCTCGCCGGCCAGGCGCCGATCGCGCTAGAGCAGATCAAGCAGGTCTCGGCGGCCGGCGATCTCGACGAGGGGATCGAGGCCGAGAAGCGCGCGTTCGCGACCGCCTTCCGGAGCGCCGACGCCAAGGAGGGCATCTCCGCGTTCCTCGGCAAACGCGCGCCGCGCTTCGAGGGGAAGTAAGACGCGCCTCACCGCGGACTCGCTCGCTGTGCGGCGACGCACAGGTCGAGCGGGTCTGCTCAGCGGTGTGGCCCGTTCAGGGCTGCGGGGCTGAGAGGCAGCAGAGCTGCGCGCCACCGGTCGCGACCAGCCGGCCGTCCTCGCTCCACACCCGGCCGCTGACGCCCAGCAGTCCGCCGTGGCCGGTCAGGCACTCGTGGTCGATCAGCAACCATTCCGATGCTGGGCTGAGCCTGTGAAACCAGGCGCTGGTGTCGAGGTTGGGAGCCATGTGAGCTTGCTCTCCATACTTGCGATACAGCGCCGGCCAGCCATACGTGTCGAGCAGGATCAGCGAGCGCGCCGCTTCGAGGAAGGGGTCCTCGAAGCAGGCCTCGGGGCGCAACCGTGCCCACTCACGCACGAGCGCCGGCCGCGATGCGGTATCCGGGTTCAGGTCCAGCGGCCAGCGTTGGTCGAGCGGCCGTCGCTCGATGTTCTCCCAGAAGGGGAACTTCGCGCGCTCGTCCTCCGCGCTGAGTTGCTCAATGCTGCTCAGCTCCCGCGGACCCGGAACGTCCGGCGCCGGCAGCTCCTGGAGCTCGTGGCCGGCAGCATCAGCCGCCGTGCGCACGAGTGCCTGCAGCACCGGGACACCACGCTGGGTCATACGCACCGCAAACGCCTCCGAGCGGCGCCCGCGCTTGAGGACATCCACATCGAGCTCGACGCGGTCAAAATCTGGCGAGCGCAGGAAATGGCAGTAGAAGCTCGCCGGCCGCGCGATCTCGGCCACGGTGCCCGCCGCGCGTAGCGCGAGCGCCGCGAGATAGCCGCCGTTGGGTCCCCAGATCTCCCACGCCGGCGAAAGCAGCGCGTAGTAGCTTCCATCCTCCTCGACCAGCCGGGTTGCCTCCGCGAGCGAGACGCCGAGCGTGTCCTCTGGCATGTCTCGCATCCGGCTGCTTGCCGCGCTTACGCTACGGCGCTGAGATCGCGCTCGGGGGCGATATCCCAACGGGCCGCGAGCGCCTGCAGCTCGTCGCTCAGCGGCCAGCGGTCGGACAGCTCGGGGCCCTCGTGCGTGGGATGCGCGCCCTTGAGCGCCATGCTGCCGGTGTTATCGCCGATCGCGCGCAGCTCGGCGACCTCCGCCTCGCTGAGCTGGGACTGCGGTCGCGTGCGCAGCTCGCTGAGCGCCGCGAGCTCGGCACGCTTGTCCTCGATGGCGCGCGCGTCGGCGCCGCTCTCTTGGATCAATGTCGGCGCGACGCAGCGCACTGCGGGGTGCACGAGGTTCCACAGGCATGCGAGTTGCAGCATCGTCAGGCCGTGGCGCTCGGCGTATGGGCGCATCTGCTCTAGCTTCTCGCGCCCCGCTTGTACCCAGCCCGCGGGCCGGAAGCGGCGGTGGTCGTACTGCGCGAAGTCGTGGCCCGGCAGCACGTCGTCGTGGAACATCCCGCCGTAGTCGACGACGCGCGTGATCAGACTCACGGCGTGCGTCGCCGCGGCATCGAGCACGAGCTCGCCCGGCCATGGCTCCAACGGCCCGAGGATGATCATCGCCCAGTCGATCAGTGCGCCGAAGCGCTCGAAGCAGTCGATCAGGTCTAGCGTGAAGCCGTTCGCCGGCCCCGGCGCGACTCCCAGCAGGCGTGTCAGGCCAGCTTCGCGGACCGCCTGCATCCCCTCCCACACCGCCGCGCTCGAGTAGCCGGTGCGATCGGGGTTGTGCAGCAGCAGCAGATCGAAGCGCTCGACGCCGATCCGCTCCAGGCTGCGCTCGGTGGCCATGCGGATGTAGCCGGCGTAGTCCGCCTCGCCGCGCAGCCGCGCGTCGGTGAAGCGCGGGAAGCCTTTCGCGCCTTCGCGCTCGCCCGTGTAGAAGTCGTGCCCGATCGACCCGACCAGGCAGTAGCTCTCGCGGTCGACGCCGCGCAGCGCCTCACCCAGCAGGCCGTCGGCGGCGCCCTCGCCGTAGACGTCTGCGCTCAGCACCGTGTCGATCCCCGCGCCGGGGCGCAGCAGCGCGCGCAGGCGCTCCTCCTCCAGCGGCTCGCCGAAGTGCATGAAGCGCCCGCCGCTCCACGTGCCGAGGGCTGTCGAGGTCGGGTCCACCGCGTGCACTTTACGGGCTCACGGCGTCGGCACAGCGCCGCTCGCCGGCGGGCGAGGGATCGAATATCCTCCTAGTAATCCGAAGGTTGGAATCACAGCAAAAGAAAGGGACTGCGATGTCTAGGGTCATGGGGATTGTCGCTGCCGCAGCGGTGGCGCTGATGATGGTCGTGGCGGCCGCGCCCGCGAGTGCGAGCTATCACGTGCCGTACGGCAACGAAGCATTGGGCGAAGCGATCTGGCACGAGACGTGGGAACCGGAAACAGTGGCGGGCGCAAACAACGGCTGCAAACCGAGCGCCGCGCATCCGTATCCGGTCGTACTGGTCCACGCGACGCTCGCCGACGAGGGGTCCAACTGGGTCACGCTCGCGCCGCTGCTCGCCAACAGCGGCTACTGCGTCTACGCGTTTAACTACGGCGAAACCGCGGCCTCGCTGCCGATCATCCCGTTCGTCACACCCGGTCGCATCGATGCGTTGGGCCACATCGAACGCTCCGCCGAAGAACTCAGCTCGTTCGTCAGCCGCGTGCTCTCCAAAACGGGCGCCGCGAAGGTCGATCTGGTCGGGCACTCCCAGGGCGGGATGATGCCCAATTACTACATCCACTTCCTCGGTGGCGCCGCCAAGGTCAACGTCCTCGTCGGGCTCGCGCCGAGCAACCACGGCACGACACTCAGCGGGGTCACGACGCTGCTCGAAGTCTTCCCCTTCGCCTCGGAATTCACGACCGGCCTGCTCGAATTCTTCGGCGCGCCCTCACTGCCCGAACAGGAGGAAAACTCGGCGTTCATCAAAAAGCTGTTCGGCGCCGGGGAACCGCTCGCCGCCGGCGTGCGTTACGCCGTGATCGAGACCACTCACGACGAGGTCGTCACGCCATACACGCACGCGTTTCTCAGCGGGTCCAACGTGACCGACATCACGATCCAGAGTCAGTGCCCGAGTGATCCCGTCGCGCATATCGGCATGTTTGACGACTCGCCCGCGCTGCAGAACGTCCTCAACCAGCTCAGCGCCACGCCCAACCCGTCGTTCAAAGCGACCTGCAGCAACTACGGGCAGGGCATCTGAGCAGGCGTCAGGCCTGAAAGCCCCCCGCCGCCCGCGCGCGCAGCGCCGCCTCCAGGCGGCCGAGCGCGTGGGCGACGGTCTCGCCGTCCGGTTCGCGCGTGCCTCCGGGCCCCTGCGTGCTGCCGGGTGTCTGCATGCCTCCGGGTGTCTGCGCGCCTCCGGGCGTCTGCGTGTTGCCGTGTGTCTGCGTGCCTTCGGACCTCTGCGTCTCGTCAGGCTCCTGCGCGTCCTCGCCGAGCGCGGTCCGCGCGGCCTGCGCGACGCTCGGCCGTAGCTCCGCGAGCTCCTCGACGCGCTTGCCCAGATCGGCCGCGCGCTCCTCGCGCAACTCGCCGAGCGCCGCCGCATAGGCATGATCGAGCTCGAGCGCCGCGTGGCGCAGACGCCCCGCGTCGAGGTCGTGACGCGCGCGCAGCGCGAGCTCCTCACAGAGGAGCAGCGGCTCGCGCGCGCCGAGCAGCGCCGCGAGGTGCTCCTGCGCGCGCAGCCCCCGTCGCATCTGCGGCCCGCGCGGCTCGCGCCAACGCAGCTCGCGCGCGTGCAGCCAGTCGCCGTAGGCGACCTGCTCGCCCTCGCCCCAGCCGGCGCGCACGGTCAGCGCGCGCGACGGTGTCAGCTCGTGCAGATACGGGTCCGCGGTCGCAACGCGGTACGCCGCCAGCATCCGATTCAGCGCTGCCGTCGCCGTGCGCGTCTCGCGCTCCGCGTCGAGCTCCGCCAGCCACGCCTGCGCCTGGCGCTCCGCGGAGACGGAGACCGGGTCGATCACCGTCGCGCGCGTGCTCGCCACGGTCTGCGGCTCGGGCTTCGGCTCCACCGGCGGGCGCCGTCGCGCCGCGAGCCGGCCGACCGCGCGCGCCGCGCCGACGGTCTCCAGCACCACGACGCGTTCCGGCTCGCCGTCGGCGTAGCCGCGCAGCAGGTAGCGGCCGTCGGCAGGACCGAGCTGCCACGGGAACTCCATTTGGACGAAGAGGAAGAGGCGCTCGGCCACCGTGGCACCGTATCCTCCTTGAGACTGCGGCGAGCTAAGCGAGGAGTGTCTGGAATGTCCGAAGCCGGTGCGACCAAGGGTTTGCGCGAGCGCCTCACCAGCGGCACTGAGGATCGGCTCGGCCGGGCTTTGACGGATCTCCTCGAGAACTCCGTGCTGCACGGTGCGATCGGCCGCGCCTCCGACGCCCGCGAGAAGGCCGCCCAGGCCCAGGAGCTCGCGATGGGAGCGCTCAACCTGCCCTCCGCGGCAGACGTCGAACGCCTCACACGTCGCCTGCGCTCGGTCTCACAGCGCCTGGAGAGCATCGAGGACGGCGTGCATCGCCTCGGCCGCACCTTCCCCGGGCAGTCGATCGACTCGCGTCTGGGCGCGATCGAGGAGCAGTTGAAGGGACTCTCGAAGGCGCTCGGCGAGCTGCGCGGGGGATCCGCCGGCGCCGTCAAGGCGTCCGGGGCCAGCGCCACGGGGAACACGGCGAAGCCGGCCGCAAACCGCGCTCCCGCCAAAGCACGCCCGGCGGCGAAAGCAAAGAGCACTAAAGGCGCCGGCGGCGAAGCAACCAAAGGCGCTGGTGGCAAATCAGCTAAAGGTGCCGCCCGCAAAGCTTCCTAAGACGCCCGCCCGCAAAGCGTCCTAAAACGCCCCCTTGCAAAGCACCTAAGACGCACGCCGCAAGCGTCCTCAGGCGGCCCGCCACAAAGCTCCCCCCGGGCGCCGCCCGCCAAGCGCCAAGGCGCTGGTGCCAGCTGAGCCAAGAACACTGTCGCCAATGCGCTAAACCGTGAGCGCGTCGAGCGCCAGTCGCGCCATCTGCTCCGCCGCCACGAGCAGCGCGTCGTCGTCGATATGTACGCGTCGCGCCTGACCCGCGGCGTCCTCGGCACCGAGCAGGTCGGAGACCGTCAGCACGCAGGCGACCGGTGTCTGCAAGCGCGCGCCGAGTGCGAACAGCGTCGCGGCCTCCATCTCGACCGCGACCGCGCCCGCCGCACGCCAAGCGCGCTCGCGCTCGCGCTCCGGCTCATAGAAGAGATCCGTGCTCACGATCGTCGCCGCGTCACCCGCTGCGGCGCGCTCCAGGCTCGCCGTCAACGCGGCATCGGCGGCGACGCGCTCGCCGGCTCCCAGCGCACGGCTCGTGCCGTCCGCCGCGATCGCCTCGCGCGCGACCACCACGTCACCCAGCTGCAGAGTGCCATCGAGCGCGCCGCAGGTACCGACGCGCACCGCTCGCCGCGCACCGAGCGCGATCAGCTCGTGCAGCACGATCGCCGCCGACGGGCCGCCCATGCCGGTGCTCTGGATCGTCAGCGGCTCGCCGTCCGCGGCCTTGCCGGTATAGCCCCAGAGGCCGCGGTGATGGTTGAACATCAGCGGCTTCTCCAGCAGCGCCTGCGCCAGCGCCAGCGCGCGGCCCGGATCGCCGGGCAGCAGCACCCGCTCGGCCAGCTCGGTGGTCGGGCGCACGTGGATGGGGACCGAGGGTGTCATCGTGCGACACGACTTTAAGGGGCCCGCCGGGCCATGGGCGGCTGGCCCTAGACTCCTCGCCATGGAGACCCCATTCCGTTCGCGCGGAGAGTTCCGCGAGGTGATGGACCGCCTGTTCACGATCATGAGCGACGATGCCGAGATGGGCCCGAAGCTGCGCGACGCCGATGTCCCACAGCGCTTCGAGTTCGAGGACTTCGATCTCGTCCTGAACATCCGTGCGCGTCGCGGACGCGAGCGCAAGAACCTCCACTGGGTCTGGAGTGACGAGGTCGACTGGGAGCCCAAGGTGCGCATGAAGATGTCCTCGCAGACCGCCAACCGCTATTTCCAGGGGCGCGAGAACGTCCCACTGGCGATCGCGCGCCGCCGAATCAAGGCCGGCGGCGACGTCGCGGCGGCATTGCGCTTGATCCCGATCACGCGGCCGATCTACGAGCGCTACCGGGCGATGGTCGCCGCGGAGTACCCGCACCTGGGGGTCTGAGCGCGAGATGAGCGGGGAGGGAGGATCGACGCTCGCGCAGGCCGCCGCGCGCGCACGTGTGTCGCCGGCGACGGTCAGGCGCTGGGTCAAAGCCGGGCTGATCGCCCAGTACGAAGGCAGCTGGACGCCCGCCGCCGCCGCGCAGGTGCGGATCGTCGCGCGACTGCGCGAGCGCGGCTACACCGTCGAGCAGATCCGCGAGGCCAGCGAGAGCGGACGGCTCGCGCTCGGCGACGTCGAGGAGTTCCTTTCGCCTCCCGAAGGTCGCAACACGCTGCGGCAGACCGCCCGCGCCACCGGCCTCTCGCCCGAGCTGATCGAGCGCATCATCGTCGCGCTCGGCCTCAGCGCGATGTCGGTCGAGGCGATCTCCGACGAGGACCTCGAGATGCTCAAGTACGTCGCCGCCGTGCTCGACGCCGGTCTGCCCGAGGCCGCCTTCATGCAGATCGCGCGCGTCTGGGGGCAGGCGCTCGCGCAGATCGCCGAAACCGAGGTGCGGCTCTTCCACATGTACATCCACGAGCCGCTGATGCGTGACGGTGTCCCCGGACGCGAGATCGCCGCGCAGATGGACGGCATGGCGCGCGAGCTGCTGCCGTTCACCGCGCCGATCATGAACTGGATGCACGGTCGCTTCCTCGCACACTTCGTCGAGCAGGACGTGATCGGACACATGGAGGCCGACATGGGCGAGCACGGGCTCCAACTCGGTCGCCTGCGCGTCGCGATCGCATTCGCCGATCTCGCCGGCTACACGCGCCTGACTGAGGAACAGGGCGACGAGCACGCCGTCAGCGCCGTCGAGCGCTTCGTCGAGGAGGTCGAGCGCACGCTGCCGATCGACGCGCGGGTGCTCAAGACGCTCGGCGACGAGGTCATGACGGTCGCCTCCGACCCCGTCGCGCTGACGCAATGGGCCGTCGGCTTTCAGGCGCGTGCGCCCGTGGGCGTGCCACCGCCGCGCATCGGGATCCACTACGGCGAGGCGATCTACCGCGATGGCGACTATTACGGGCGCGAGGTCAACCAGGCCGCGCGCGTCGTCGCCCGCGCCGCCGGCGGCGAGGTGCTCGTCACACGCACCGTCGTCGACCTCGCCGAGGGCATCGAGGGCCTCGCGTTCAAGCTGATCGGCGAGGTCGGCCTCAAGGGCTTCTCCGAGCCCACCGAGCTGTTCCTCGCCTCGCTGCGGGGATGAACGTCGACGAGCTCCGCGAGCAGGTCCGCGCGCGCGGTCTGCTGCCGCGCGCCGCGCCGCTCGTCGCGATGCTCTCGGGCGGACGCGACTCCGTCTGCCTGCTCGACCTCGCCACCGCGATCCGCGGAGCCGACGCCGTGCACGCGCTGCATGTCAACTACGGGTTGCGCGCCGACGCCGATGGCGACGAGCGCCACTGCCGCGAGCTCTGCCGGCAGCTCGGGGTCGAGCTGGAGGTCGTGCGCGCGCCGCCGCGTCCCTCCGATGCCGGCAATCTGCAGGCGTGGGCGCGCGAGCTGCGCTACTGCGAGGCCGAGCGTCTCGCGTCGCGTCTCGACGAGGGTGTGGTATCGCGTCTTGGCGACCCCGCCGCGCGCGCGCGTACGCGCGGCGGGGTCCTCGACGAATACAACGAGCCCCTCGCCGTCACCGCGATCGCGACCGGTCATACCGCGAGCGACCAGGTCGAGACGATCCTCTACCGTCTCGCCGCCTCGCCAGGTCGCCGCGCGCTGCTGGGGATGCCCGCGCGCGAAGGCCGCCTCGTGCGCCCGCTGCTCGAACTCATGCGCGAGCAGACCGCCGACTACTGCCGCGCGCGTCGGCTGAGCTGGCGCGAGGACTCCAGCAACGACGACGAGCGCTACGCCCGCGCACGCGTGCGCCACGGCCTGGTTCCGGCGCTGCGCGCCGTGCATCCCGCCGCCGAGGCCAACGTGCTGCGCACCGCGCAGCTGCTGCGCGCCGAGGCCGAGCTGCTCGAGGAGCTGCTCGACGCCGAGCTCGCCGGTGCCGACGGCATCGCGCTCGAGCGACTCGCACGCCTGCCGCCCGCGCTCGCGCGACTGCTCGTTATCCGGCTCGCCGAGCAGGCCGCCGGCGACTTCGTGCCGCAGGCCGGCACGCGCGTCAGCGAGATCCTCGCGCTCGGCCGCCGCGGCGGCCGAGCCGAGCTGCACGTCGGCGGTCTTCTGCGCGCCGTCGTCGCCGACGGGCGCCTGCGCATGGAGCGGCTCCCACCGCGCGATTGAGCGCTCGATCGCAGCGCCGCCGCGAGGGCGCGCGGATGCGACGGGATACGCCCTACACTGCGCGCGTGACCGTCATGCCCCCGGAGCGAGTCGCAGCGACCCAGCCCGGTGCTGCCGCGTCCGAGGTCGGTGAGGTGCTGGTCGGCGCCGAGGATCTGCGCTTGCGCGTCGCCGAGCTCGCCGCGCGGATCTCCATCGACTACGCCACGCGTCCGCTGCTGCTGATCGGCGTACTCAAGGGCGCGATGTTCTTCCTCTCCGACCTCATGCGCTTGATCGAGATCCCCGTCGAGGTCGACTTCATGGCCGTCGCCTCCTACGGATCGGCGACCGACTCCTCCGGTGTCGTGCGCATCCTCAAGGATCTCGACGCCTCGATCGAGGGTCGCGACGTGCTGATCGTCGAGGACATCGTCGACTCCGGGCTCACGCTCCAGTACCTGCTGCGCAACCTCGGCTCGCGCAACCCACGCACGCTCGAGGTCTGCGCGCTGCTGACCAAGCCCGAGCGGCGCAAGGTCGATCTACCGACCCGCTACGTCGGCTTTGAGATACCCGATCGCTTCGTGATCGGGTACGGCCTCGACTACGCCGAGCGTCACCGCAACCTTCCGTTCGTCGCCGCGTTGGTTAGGCATGACTAGCGCCGCGCGTCGTGCTCGAGCGGGCCGTCGGCCGGGCCCGCTTTCCCAGCAAAACCGGACCTCCGTGGTACGCTGGACGGCTGGTAGGCGCTTAATCCGAGTCGCCGCCAGGACAACCGAGATCTTGCTATGAGCCGTTTCTTCAAGAGCGCCGCATTCCCGATCCTGATCGTGGTCGTGCTCGCGTTCTTCGCCTCCAAACTGATCTCGCCCGGCTCGAGCGGCGGGCCCGCACGCAGCTACTCCAAGCTCGTCACCCAGGAAATCCCGAAGGGCGAAGTCAAATCGGTGCTCTTCAAGACGAAGGGCAACGTCCTCGAAGTCACGCCCGTGCACGGCTCCAAGTACGAAACCGGCTACATCGATCAGTCGGTGCCGGAACTCGAAAAAGAGCTCAAGGCCGCTGGGATTCCCTACAACACCGAACCCGCCAAGAGCAGCATCATCCTCTCGCTACTCACCTACGTCCTGCCGTTCCTGATCTTCTTCGGGATCTGGATCTTCCTGCTCAACCAGGTCCAGGGCGGGGGCTCGAAGGTCATGTCCTTTGGCAAGTCCCGCGCCAAGCGACTCTCCGCCGACTCACCGAAGATCACCTTCCGCGACGTCGCCGGGGTCGACGAGGCCGTCGAGGAGCTGCACGAGATCAAGGAGTTCCTCGAGAACCCAAAGAAGTTCCAGGCGCTCGGCGCGCGGATTCCCACCGGTGTACTGCTCTACGGGCCGCCGGGCACCGGCAAGACGCTGCTCGCCCGCGCCGTCGCCGGCGAGGCCGGCGTGCCGTTCTTCTCGATCTCCGGCTCCGACTTCGTCGAGATGTTCGTCGGCGTCGGCGCCTCGCGCGTGCGCGACCTCTTCGAGCAGGCCAAGCAGAACTCGCCCTGCATCATCTTCATGGACGAGATCGACGCCGTCGGGCGCCACCGCGGCGCCGGTCTCGGCGGCGGTCACGACGAGCGCGAGCAGACGCTGAATCAGCTGCTCGTCGAGATGGACGGCTTCGAGGCCAAGGACAACATCATCATGATCGCGGCCACCAACCGGCCCGACATTCTCGACCCCGCGCTGCTGCGCCCCGGCCGCTTCGACCGCCAGATCGCCGTCGATCGCCCCGACCGCAAGGGCCGCGCGAAGATCCTCGAAGTCCACACGCGCGGTAAGCCGCTCGCCAAGGAGATCGACATCGACGCGCTCGCCGGCCAGACCACCGGCTTCACCGGCGCCGACCTCTCGAACCTGATCAACGAGGCCGCGCTGCTCGCCGCCCGCACCGGCAAGCGCGAAATCGGCCAGGTCGAGCTCGAGGAGGGGATCATGCGCGTGATCGCCGGCCCCGAGAAGAAAACGCGCGTGATGAGCGAAAAAGAGCGACTCATCACCGCCTACCACGAGATGGGCCACGCGATCGTCGGGCACTACCTCGAGCACTCCGACCCCGTGCACAAGATCTCGGTGATCTCCCGCGGGCAGGCACTCGGCTACACGATCTCGATGCCCCAGGAGGATCGCTTCCTGACTACGCGCGCCGAGCTCAACGACACGATGGCGATGACGCTCGGCGGCCGCGCCGCCGAGGAGATCGTCTTCGAAGAGATCACCACCGGCGCCTCCAACGACATCGAAAAGGTCACCGCCACCGCCAAGCAGATGGTGATGCGCTTCGGCATGAGCGAGAAGCTCGGCCCACGCGTCTTCGGTCACGACCACGGCCAGCCGTTCCTCGGCCGCGAGTTCTCCACCGAGCCCGACTACTCCGATGAGATCGCCCGCGAGATCGACGACGAGGTCCGCCGCATCGTCGAGGTCGCGCACAAGCGCGCACGCGACATCCTCACCGAACATCGCGAACGGCTGACCACGATCTCCGAGATCCTCGTCAAGCGCGAGACGATCGAGAAGGAGGAGTTCATCGCGCTGCTCGCCGGCAAGAGCGAAGAGGAGGCCTTCGGGCCCGAAGAGGGACACAAGCCCGAGCTGCCCGCCGCGCCGCCCGCGTCGCTGGACCGTCCCGGTCGCGAAGCGCCGCGACCGCTGCCTCGCCCGGGCCTCGCCGGCGGTACCGCGGACATCCGCGGCACCGACCCTGAGCGCCCCGAGCTGGCGTAGAGCCTTCGTCGAATTTTGCTTGCAGGTATTGACAGGGCGTGCGGCGGCTGTGCATACTGCCGTCCGCATGGCTGAGAGCGCGAGACGCCGGGGGGGCCGGCCAGTTACCGCAATGCTCACCGCGAGTCTCGCGGTGCTGCTGTCTGCGGCTGTGATCGCGCCACGCGCCGGCGCCGTGCCGGCGGGTCAGCTCTACGTATCGGGCTCGAACGGAGAGGGCCAGCTCGGCGATGGCACCACCAAAGGACGCAACACTCCCGAGCTGCTGCAGAGTCTGGGCACGGTGACGTCGGCTGCCGGAGGCTATTACCAGACTCTCGCCGTGCGCCCTGACGGCACGGTGGCGGCTTGGGGTTACAACGGCTACGGCGAACTCGGCGACGGCACGAAGCTGCAGCACGAAGCCCCCGAGCTGATTCCGGGCCTGTCCGGCGTGACCTCGGTCGCGGCGGGCGACGAGTTCAGCCTCGCCCTGCGCTCGGACGGCACCGTCGAGACATGGGGATATGGCGGATACGGCGAACTCGGCAACGGAAAACCTGGAGAATCCCTCTCGCCCGTGGTCGTGTCGGGGCTCTCCAACGTCGTCGAGATCGCGGCCGGCTACAGCTTTGCGCTCGCGTTGCGCTCCGACGGCCAGGTCGAGGCGTGGGGCTACAACGGCTATGCCGAACTCGGCGACGGCACCACCGAACAGAAAGACTCGCCCGTGATCGTGCCCGGCCTGTCCAACGTCGTCGCGATCGCCGCCTCCGGTTACGGCGGCTACGCGCTGCTCGCCAACGGCACCGTCAAGGCCTGGGGCTATGGCGGGTACGGCGAACTCGGGCTCGGCAGCGGCAGTCTCGGAGAGGAGACTTCACCGGTGCTCGTGCCGGGACTCTCAGAAGTGCGGGCGCTTGCGGCCGGCGGGTACTTCATGCTCGCGCTGCTCGGCAACGGCACCGTCGAGGGGACCGGCTACAACGACTACTACGAACTCGGCGACGGCACCAAAGAACAGAAAGACTCGCCCGAGGTCGTGCTGTCCAACGCCGCGGCGATCGGCGCCGCCGCGTACAACAGCTACGCGCTGCTCACGAACGGCACGGTCGAGGGCTGGGGTTACAACGATGACGGCGAACTCGGCGACGGCAGCTACGAAGAGCGCCATTCGCCAGAGGTTCTCAATGGTCTCACGGGCGTCTTCGCCTTCGGCCGCGGCAACTACAACTACGACATGCTCGCGCTCGAGGGAGCCTTCGCCGGACTGTCCAGCTCGAGCCTCGCGTTCCCCGACGAGACCATCGGCGCCAAAAGCGCCGCGCAGAGCCTCGTGCTGACCAACAACGGCCCCGCGCCGCTCGCGATCTCCGGTGACGTGCTGACCGGATCCGGTGCCGGCGCGTTCAACAAGGCATCCGACACCTGCCAGGGCGCCACGCTGAACGCCGGCCAGACGTGCACGATCGCCTACCTCTTCGCTCCCACCGCCCCCGGACCCGAGAACGCGACCGTCGCGATCTCCTCATCCGCGGCGAACACCTTGCAAACGGTCTCGCTGAGCGGCGCCGGCGTCGCCGGTCTGGCGCCCCCGCCACCGCCCGTGGCGCACGCCCCCGCACTGAGCGCCCTGTCGCTGGCGCCCGGCACCTTCCGCGCCGCCCCCTCCGGTCCCAGCGCGCTCAGCGCGGCGGCGGCGACCGGCACCGTGATCTCCTACGCCGACTCCCTGGCCGCAACCACCACGTTCACGGTCCAGCGGCCGCTGCGCGGTGTGGTCACGGGCTCAGGCAAGTCCAAGAGCTGCGGCAAGGCTCCGCGGCATCTCAAGAAAGGCGCCAAGCACTGCACCTACTACAAGGCGCTCGGCAGCTTCACCCACAGTGACAGCGCCGGTGCGAACCGCCTGCGCTTCACCGGTCGCCTCGCCGGCCGCGCGCTCAAGCCCGGGGCCTACCGGCTGGTCGCAACCGCGCACGGCGCCGGCGGCACGAGCTCGGCCGAGACGGCCGGGTTCAAGATCGTCAAGCACTGACGTCGCCGTAGTCGCGACAGTCGTACAGGCACCCGTCACGGCGCATGGGCGCGGTGGGAACGTAGGCTCCAACGAATGGAGCTTCCCTTTCGCCTGATGGGCGTCGTGAACGTCACCCCCGACTCGTTCTCCGACGGTGGTCTGTTCTTCGAGGCCAGAGCCGCAGTCGCGCACGGCCTCGAGCTCGCGACCGCTGGCGCCGACATCCTCGACGTCGGCGGAGAGTCCACGCGGCCGGGCGCCGCGCCCGTATCCGAGGCCGAGGAGCTGCGCCGCGTGCTGCCCGCCGTGGAGGGCCTCGTCGCCGCGCTGCGCGGCGGGCCGCCGGGATCGAGCTTCACCGGCCCGCAGGTCTCGATCGACACCTCAAAGGCATCCGTCGCACGCGCCGCCCTCAGCGCCGGAGCGAGCCTCGTAAACGATGTGAGCGCCTTTCGCACCGACCCCGAGATGGTGGGGGTCGTCGTCGAGAGCGGAGTCGAATGCTGCCTGATGCACATGCGCGGAGACCCGCGCACGATGCAGCGCGAACCACACTACGCCGACGTCGTCGACGAGGTCAAGGCGTTCCTCTCCGAGCGTCTCGCGTTCGCCGTCGGTGCGGGCGTCGCGGAGGAGCGGGTGCTGCTCGACCCCGGGATCGGCTTCGGCAAGACGCTCGCGCACAACCTCGAGCTGCTGCGACGTCTCGACGAGCTCGTCGCGTTGGGGCGCCCGCTGCTGGTCGGGACCTCCCGCAAGAGCTTCCTCGGGCGGATCCTCGCCGACGCCGACGCCGACGCCGGTGCGGCGCGACCGGTAGGCGCTCCGGATCCCGTCGCCGTCCCGGAACCGGTCGCCGCGGAGCAGCGGCTCCCCGGCACGCTCGCCACCTGCGTGCTCGCATACGAGCGCGGCGCGCGCGTCTTTCGAGTGCACGACGTCGCTCCCGCGCGCGCAGCCCTGGCTACCGCGGCTGCTACGTTGGGCGCGCAATGGACGACGACGACGAGCTGAGCCCCGACGATCCGCGCACGCCCGAGCCTGAAGAGGACGACGAGGACGGGGGGGAGGACGACGAGCGCGAAGAGGGCCTCGAGACCGTCACGATCGAGATCTCCGGCCTCTCGCTCTACACCCACCACGGCGTCAGCGACGCCGAGCGCGAGGTCGGCCAGCGGCTGATGCTCGACCTGCGCCTCGAGGTCGGCGAGACCGATGCGACGGTCACCGATCGCGTCGAGGACACCGTCGACTACGCCGAGGTCTGTCAGCTCGTCGCGCTGATCGCCCAGCAGCGCTCGCACCGCACGCTCGAGCGCCTCTGCAGCACGATCGCCGAGCGCCTGCTCGCCGACTACGAGCTCGAAGGCGTCTGGGTCAAGGCCACCAAGCCCGAGCCCCCGATCGCGCTGCCCGTCGACGAAGTCTCCGTCGAGGTCTGGCGCGAGGCCGAGGAGTGACGATCTCCAAAAACTTGACAATTAGTTAGCAGTCACTTATAACTCCCGAGATGATCGATCGTCTCACGGCACTCGCCACCCACCGCACCCGGCGCGTCCTGATCGTCGCCGGCGCCATCTTTCTGCTCGCCGCCGCCATCGGCGCGCCCGTCGTCTCGCTGCTGAAGAGCGAATCCTCCGACTTCCAGGACCCCCACGCGCAGAACCAGCAGGTCCTGCGCGCGATCGAACGCGCCACCGGCCAGTCCGCGACCTACGGTGTCGCCGCGCTCGTGCCCGCCGCGCGCGACGTGCGCACCAACCCAGCGGCAGCGGCCGGTGCGCGTCGCGTCGCCGCGCTGCTCGCCGCCCAGCCCGGTTTTCAGCGCGTCGTCGACTATCCGGCCGCGCGCCTGCCCGAGCTCGTCTCGCGCGACGGGCGCCTCACGCTGGTGCTCGCCGCCTTCGCCTCGCGCGAACGCTCCGCCGCCGCCGTCGCCCGCGTGCGCCCGCAACTGGCCGGCAGCGGCGTCCTGCTCGGCGGCAACGACGTCGCCTTCCAGGAACTCAACGAACGCACCTCCTCCGACCTGCGCACCGCCGAGACGCTCGCCTTCCCACTCTTGCTGCTGCTCTCCTTCTGGGTCTTCCGCGGGCTCATCGCCGCGACGCTGCCGCTGCTCGTCGGCGGCTTCGCGATCGTCATCACCTTCCTGTTGCTGCGCATCCTCGACCAGTTCCTCGGGCTCTCGATCTTCGCCGTCAACCTCGTCACCGGCGTCGGGCTCGGGCTCGGCATCGACTACAGCCTGTTCATCCTCTCGCGCTACCGCGAGGAGCTCGCCCGCGGATTGGACACGCATGCCGCGATCGCCCGCACTTTGCAGACCGCGGGGCGCACGATCCTCTACGGCTCGCTGACCGTCGCCGGCGCGCTCGCCTCGATGCTCGTCTTCCCGCTGCGCTTCCTCTACTCGATGGGGATCGGCGGCGCGCTCGTCGCGCTCAGCGCCGGCGCCGTCTCGCTGATCGTGCTGCCCGCCGTGCTCGTCGCGCTCGGGCCGCGCATCAACGCGCTCTCACCCGCCTGGCTGCAGCGCAGCTCCGCGCGCGCCGCCAGTGCCGAGGACGGCGGCTTCTGGACGCGGCTTGCGCGCACCGTCATGCGCCGCCCCGGACTCATCGCCCTCACGACCGCCGTCGCGCTGCTGCTCGTCGCCTCGCCCGCGCTGCGCCTCGCACTGACCCCCGCCGACGCCCACGTCCTGCCCACCTCCGCGCAGCCGCGCCAGGTCGCCGAAGCGCTCACGCGCGAGTTCGCCGTCGACGGCTCGCAGGCGATCACGATCGTCGCGCACGCCGCGCCGCCCGCCGTCGCAGGCGCTCCGGCCGCCGCGCATCGCAGCCCGTCGCACGCGTCGGTGACCGTCACTCCGAGCGTCGCCGCGCTCGCGCGGCGCGCGCAGGTCACCGCCGGTACGCAGGCCAGCGTCGCACCGCCGCGCTACCTCGGCCGCGACACCTGGGAGATCGAACTGCTGCCTCGCGGCACCGACGGCGCGAGCGCCAACCAGCAGCTCGTGCGCCGCCTGCGCGCGCTGCCGAGCGGAGTCGGTGGGAGCTCGAAACCGCTCGTCGGCGGCGCCACCGCGTGGTTCGTCGACCAGAAGAGCGCGATCGCCGCGCACACGCCGCTCGCACTCGCGATCCTCGCGCTCGTCACCGGTGGCTTCCTGTTCCTGATGACCGGCTCGCTGCTGCTGCCGCTCGTCGCGCTCGCCATGAACCTGCTCACCGTCGCCGTCGGCGCCGGGCTGCTCGTGCTCGTCTTCCAAGACGGCCACCTCTCCTCGCTGCTCGGCTTCAGCCCGATCGGCGGCCTCGAGGAGTCCAACCTCGTGCTGCTGTTCATCGTCGCCTTCGCCCTCTCGACCGACTACGGCGTCTTCCTGTTCGGGCGCATCAAGGAGGCCCACGACGACGGCCTGCCCACGCGCGAGGCCGTCGTCGTGGGCCTCGAGCGCACCGGGCGGCTCATCACCGCCGCCGCGCTGCTGTTCTGCGTCGCGATCGGCGCTTTCGTTACCTCGCACGTCTTCTTCGTCAAGCAGCTCGGCTTCGGTGCCGCGCTCGCCGTCGCGATCGACGCCACGATCGTCCGCGCGCTGCTCGTCCCCGCGATCGTCGGCCGTCTCGGCGAGCGCACCTGGTGGGCCCCGCGGCCGCTGCGCCGCCTGCACGCGCGCATCGGGCTGCGCGAGGGACCCGCTGTGCAGCGCGAGCGGCCGGTCGTGCTGCCCGAGCCCGGCCGCTGAACCGCCTTGCGTCCAGCGCGTCTTGACAGCGTCCGATGTCTCTGATTTGGTTCGCGTTCAGTCCGCGCGCGGCGTCGAACGTGCCGCACGTCAGTCATCGCTCGGGGGGTGCACGAACGAGATGAGCCAGCAAGAGGCAAACCGAATAGTGCGAGCCGCGCAGCGCATGCGCCGTTCGCGCGGCCTTCTGAAGGTCGCGCTTCCCACCGCCGCCGCGCTCGGCGCCGGCGCCGCCGTTGCCGTCGGCGCCATCCCCGGTGGCGCCGACGGCAAAACGATCACCGGCTGCTACGCCAACATCAACGGGGTCTACGTCAACGACATCCAAGAGCCCTACGGGGCGCTGCGTGTGATCGATCCGAGCCAGCGCGGCGAACCGAATGCGGTCTCCGACGAATACGAATGTCAGCGTGACGAGACGCAGATCACGTGGAACCAGGAAGGTCCCACCGGACCACAGGGTCCAGTTGGACCGCAAGGGTCCGCCGGCGGGCAGGGCGCAGCGGGCTCCGCAGGCTCGCCCGGCTCGCCGCTCATCGGTGGCACCTCCTTCGGCCTCACCAACAACTCCGGCCAGACCTTCCTCAAGCTCGACGGCATCGCCGGGGAGTCGACCGACAAGCAGCACAAGGGCGAGATCAACATCGAGTCCTTCTCACTCGGTGCCCAGGGCGCCATCGGCTCGGCTGGCACCGGTGCCGGCGCCGGCAAGACCTCGATCCAATCTTTCACGATCACCAAGTCCCTCGACAAGAGCTCTCCGGCCCTGATGCAGGACGCAGCCGCCGGTACGCACATCGACAGCGCCGAGCTCTCCTTCGCGCACAAGAGCGCCGGCAAGGAGCAGACCTACCTCAAGTACGACTTCTCCAACATCGTGATCTCCAGCATCTCCGATGGTCAGTCTCCCGGCGGCGCACCCTCCGAGCAGGTGACCTTCGCCTTCCAGAAGCTGCAGGAGACGCTTGTCGGGCAGAACGGCAAGAGCATCGCCAGCATCGGCTGGAACGTCGCCACCAACCAGAAGCTCTGAGCACCGCCGAGCGCTACGAGCAGTTCGCCTACCCTGGCTT
Organism: Solirubrobacteraceae bacterium; assembly: GCA_036502205.1. Taxonomy (GTDB): domain Bacteria; phylum Actinomycetota; class Thermoleophilia; order Solirubrobacterales; family Solirubrobacteraceae; genus Palsa-744. The sequence goes on from DASXZA010000017.1 coordinate 65,186, forward strand.
CGCCTATCCCGCGACGCACCCCGCGCGGCTGGAGGTCATCGGCGCGCTGTTCGGACTGTCACCCGCCCCCGCGCGCTTGTGTCGCGTGCTCGAGCTCGGCTGCGGCGACGGTGGCAACACGCTCTCGCTCGCCCAGGCGCTGCCAGCGGCCAGCTTCGTCGCGATCGACCTCGCTGCGAGCGCCATCGCGCGCGGGGCTCAGCTTGCGCGCGACGCCGGACTCGAGAACGTCGAGCTGATCTGCGCCGACCTCGAACACCTGCCCGAAGGGCTCGGCAGCTTCGATTACGTTCTCGCGCATGGCGTCTACTCGTGGATCCCGCCACGTGCGCGCGGCGCGCTGCTGGACTGCTGCCGGCAGCGCCTGAACGCACACGGCATCGCCTACGTCAGCTACAACGCCTACCCCGGCAGTTACCTGCGCGACATGACACGCGACATGCTGCTCTATCACCTGCGCGACGTCGAGGATCCGCGGCAGCGCCTGGAAGGCGCTCACGACCTGATGCGCACGATCGTCGAGATCGAGACCCCGTCGCCCTACGCGCAGGCGTTGCGGGAGCAGGTCGAGCGCATGCTGCGCTACGGCGACGCGCTGCTCTTCCACGACGATCTCGCCGAGATCAGCACGCCGTTCTACTTCCACGAGTTCGTCGAGCACGCGACTCGCTACGAGCTGCGTTTTCTCGCGGAGGCCGACCTCTCCGACAGTCAGATGCGCGACGTCCCCGAGAGCGCCGCGCGGCTGATGGCAACGCTCGGCGACGATGCGCTCGCGCGCGAGCAGTACATGGACTTCTTTCGCAACCGCATGTTCCGCCAGACCCTCCTCTGCCACAACAACACACCCGTGCGCCGCGAGCTCGACGACCGCGTACTCGAGCGCTTCGTGATCTCCTCGTCCGCGCGCCTGCACGAGTCCGAGAGCGCCGCACGCGACGAGCGCACCTACGCCACACCCGAGGGCTTCTCGCTGACCACCTCCGAGCCGCCCCTCGTTGCCGCGATGCACGTGCTCGCGCAGGCCTGGCCCGCCGCACTCGACTTCTCCGTACTGCTCGACGCTGCGCGGGCCGCCGCGCCGCCGGCGGTCTCCGCCGAGCTTGTCGCCGAGCGGCTGCACGCCGTGCTGCTGCACGCCTATCTCGCGCGTATCGTGCAGTTCCAAGGCTGTCCCGCGCCGCTGCGCGCCCAGCCCGGCGCGCTGCCGCTCGCCGGCGCACTTGCGCGCGCCCAGTGCGCCGCTGGCGCGCCCGCCGTCAGCTCGCTGCTGCACGCCAGCGTGCGGCTCGAAGGGAGCCTCGAGCCACGGCTGCTCGGACTGCTCGACGGAACACACGATCGCGCCTGGCTGCTGGACGAGCTCGCCTCCACGACCTCGCCGCCCGAGGATCCACCGACCGCCGCACAACTCGAGCAGGCGTTGGAGCGCTTCGCCTCCGTCGGGCTGCTGCGGTGCTGAACGGCTAGGTTCCTGCGCGATGCCCCAAAGAATCGGTTACCTCGGGCTCGGCTCGAACCTCGGCGAGCGCCGCGCGCATCTGCAGGCAGCGGTGGACGCGCTGTCCGCCGCGGGCGTGCACGTGCTGGCATCCGCCTCGGTCTACGACACCGACCCCGTCGGCGAGATTCTCGACCAGCCTAGTTTCCTCAATACCTGCGTGCGCGTCTGCACTGCCCTGGAGCCACTCGCGCTGCTCGACTCCGTCAAGGAGCTCGAGCGCGAGCGCGGCCGCGCCGCCGGCGGACCGCGCCACGGGCCGCGAGCGATCGACATCGACATCCTGCTGCTCGGCGAGCTCGAGCTGCGCCACGAGCGCATGACGCTGCCGCACGCGCAGGTCCTCACTCGTCGCTTCGTTTTGATTCCCGCGCTTGAGCTCGACTTCGAGCTGCGAGTGCCCGACGGGCGCGCACTCGCGGACGCGCTTGCCACACTGCCGCCACAGGAGGGCGTGCGCTGGCACTCGCCGCCGCTGACGCTCAGCTGAGCGCCGGCAGCCATTGCGCGGGAAACGTGCCCGCCTCGACCTCGCCGACCATCGGCGGGAAGTAGCGCGTGAGCTGTGCCGCGGGCCGTCCGGCGAGCAGCGGCCGCACATCGCCGATCGTCTCCAACAGACGGATCGTCGAGCCGATCTGCAAGTCCGCGGCGTTGGGTTGATCGCCGCCCAGCAGGCCCTCGGCGATCCACGCGTCGACCTTGTCGAGCTGGCCCGGCAGCGCTGCGAGGTCGGCCCGCGCGGTGTCGTCGCGAGCGTGGTTCTTGAGCGCCATCAGGCGCGCCGTCGGCCCCAGCGCCGGGCGCAGCACCGCGCGCGGCAGCGGCAGCGGCGTGTCGCCCGCGAAGCTCTCCATCGCCGCCGGCTTACGCAGGAAGGCGACGTCGAGGATGCGCCGCGGCACGCTCTGGAAGATCTCATCGCCCCAGCGCTCCGCATCGAGCACCCGCGCGCGCTGCGGGTCGCCCGCCGGCGGCAGCATCGCGGGCTCGCCCGCCAGCTCGTCCAGGCGGCGCATGATCGCTCGCGAGCCCACCAGCCGCTCGCCGTCGAGTCGCATGCCCGGCACCGTCGTCCCGCCGTAGCGCAGCGGCCCGACCAGCACCTGCATCATCGGCAGCAGGTTGACGCGGTCGAACTCCAGCCCCTTGAGCTCCATCGCCACTTCGACCGCCGCACACGGGTGCGAGCCCGGCAGCACGTACAGCTTGATCTTGCTCATCGCTTTGCTTTTGCTCCTTTCTCGATCTCTCTACTGCGTCGACAGCGTGCCGGCGGGCACTTCGCCGACCATCGGTGGGAAGTAGCGCGTGAGCTGCTCCGCCGGCCGGCCGACGATCAGCTCGCGTGCGGGTGCGATCGCCAGCAGCAGGCGGATCGTCGCGCCGATCTGCAGGTCCGCGGCGTTGGGCTGCTCGCCGCCGAGCAGCCCGTCGGCGATCCACGCGTCGACCTTGTCGAGCTGAGCCGGCAGCGCGTTGAGGGCGGCGCGCACGCCCTCGTCCGAGGCTTTGGCTCTCCTCGCCATCAGATGCGCCGTGAGCGGCAGTCCAGGGCGCAGCATCGGACGCGGCAGCGGCAGCTTGACGTCGTCCGCCAGGAAGCTCTCCATCAGGGCCGGCTCGAGCACGAACGCCCTGGGCAGCAGCCGCCGCGGCACCGGTTGCAGCTCCTCATCGCCCCAGCGCTCGGCCTCCAGCACCTGCGCGTAGGCCGGATCGTCAGGCGCCGGCAGCAGAGCAGGCTCGGGCTCCAGCTCGTCCAGGCGACGCATGATCGGCCGCGAGCCCACGATCCGCTCGCCGTCGATCCGGATCCCCGGCACAGTGTTGCCGCCGTAGCGCAGCGGGCCCACCGCGAGTTGCGTCAGCGGCAGCAGGTCGATGCGGTCGAACGGAATCGACTTGAGCTTCAGCGCTGCCTCCACCGCGACGCACGGATGCGAGGCGGGGAGCACGTACAGCTTGATCTTGCTCATCTCAGTTCGTCCCTTTCGATCGCGACGACCGAGCATATAGGAGCGGTGGCGCGCTCTTGCTTGGGATCGCTCCGCCCTTGCGGGCTGCGCGCTATGGGTCGGTTTGCCCGGATCCGTCGGTTTGCCCGGATCCATTTGGCATGTTCGAGATAGTCTCCCGGCTCATGCTGTTGGCGGTCGATGTCGGAAACACCCAGACCCACTTCGGGACCTTCTGCGGAGACGAGCTGCGCGAGCACTGGCGCTTCGCCACTGTGCGCCAGTCGACCTCCGACCAGCTCGGCGCCGCGCTGCGCAACCTGCTCGAGCTGCGCCACGTCTCGATGGGCGACATCGACGCCTCGATCGTCTCCTCCACCGTGCCCGTCCTCGGTCCCGAATGGTGCGCCATGGCCAAGCGCTACCTCGGCCACGAGATGCTCGTCGTCGGGCCCGGCGTCAAGACCGCGATGCCGATCCGCTACGACAACCCCCGCGAGATCGGTCCCGACCGGCTCGTCAACGCCGTTGCCGCCCACGCGCGCCTCGGCGGGCCCTGCATCGTCGTCGACTTCGGCACCGCCATCACCTACGACCCTGTCTCCGCTGAGGGCGAGTACCTCGGTGGGATCATCTCGCCCGGCGTCGAGATCTCGCTCGAGGCGCTCACCGAGCGCGCCGCCGCGCTGCCCAAGGTCGACGTCACCGCGCCGCGCGCGCTGATCGGCAAGACCACGATCGACGCGATCCGCTCCGGCATCGTCTACGGCACCGCCGGCCAGGTCGACGCGATCGTCCACCGCCTGCGCGCCGAGCTCGGGCTGGAGGCGAAGACGATCGCCACCGGCGGGCTCGCCAGTGCGATCGTGCCGTTCACCACGACGATCGAAGCCGTCGACGATCTGCTCACGCTCACCGGGCTGCGGCTGATCTACGAGCGCAACCGCTGACGCGCGCTCGCACGTCCCGCGCCGATTGCTTGTCCCATAATGAGCGCGTGGCATCCACGCCCCAGCTCACCGATTCCTGGACGCTCGGCGCGCTGCACGTGCCCAACCGCGTGCTGCTCGCCCCCCTTGCCGGCATCGGCAACTGGTTCGTGCGCCTGCAGGCCAAGCGCCACGGCGCCGGTATGGCCGTCTCCGAGATGGTCTCCAGCCACGCCATTCACTACCGCAACGAGCGCACGCTACGCGAGCTGCTGCTGATCCATCCCGAGGAGCGCACCGCCGGCGCCCGCGGGCCCACCTCGATCCAGCTGTTCGGACAGGACCCCGAGATCATGCGCTCCGCGGCCGCCAGCGCCGTCGCCGCCGGTGCCGATGCCATCGACATCAACATGGGCTGCCCCGTGCCCAAGGTCTGCAAGACCGGCTCCGGCGCCGCGCTCCTGTCCAATCCCGCGCTTGCCGTCGCCGTCGCGAGGGCCGCCGTCGATGGCGCCGCTGAAGGGCGGGCCGCGCTCGCTCGTGCCACTGAAGAGAGGCTTGCGGTTGATCATGCCGCCGAGGGGGTCGCCGGTGTTGATGGTGGGGCTGACGAGAGGGTGGTCGTCGATAGTTCCGCTGAAGGCCCCGCCGCGCGCGCCCGCGTGGGCGCGCGCCCACGCGGCGGAGTGTCGGATTGGACACCCGATACCGCCCCTCGGTTCGCCGGCCCGGTGCCGGTCACCGTCAAGCTGCGCTCGGGGCAGCGCCCCGGCGATACCTCCGGCTTCGAGCTCGCACAGCGACTCGTCCACGATGCCGGCGTCGCTGCGATCGCCTTCCATCCGCGCTCCGCCGCGGTGCACCACAAAGGCGTTCCCGACTACGAGCTCGCCGCGCGCCTCGTCGCTGTGCTCCCCGCGCCGGTGATCTTGACCGGCGGCCTGCACGACGCCGCGAGCGTCCGCGCCGCGTTCGCGCAGACCGGCGCCGCCGCCGTGATGCTCGCGCGCGGTGCCCTCGGCAACCCCTGGCTGTTCGAGCAGCTCGTCGGCGATCGCAACGCCGGTCCCAGTCGCGCCGAGGTCGTCGCTGAGCTTCAGTGGACGATGACGCGCGCCGTCGAGCACCTCGGCGCCGAGCGCGCCGTGCGCTACCTGCGCAAGTTCTACCCCTGGTATGTCGCCCGTCTCGGGCTGGATCGGACACAGATCGTGGCGTTGCAAGAGTCCCTGCAAAACGCCGAGAACCTCGCACAGGTGCGGCGTTTGCTGGACGATCTGCTCGCCACTGCTGCGCCTCCAGCGCTCGCAGCCTAGAGCTCTGAGACGCGATCTCGACCATCGCTATACTGCTGCGCTCGCTGCTGGCCGCCAGGCGCTGAACTTCCCGCTCAGAGGCGGGTTTTGTTTGTTCGCAGGCGCTACTCCCCAGACCAACCGCAAGCGAGACGCGATAGCCAATGCCGAAGGACGTCATCCTCACCCCCGAAGGACTCGAGAAGCTCAAGGACGAGCTTGAGGTGCTCTCGACCGCGCGTCGCCGCGAGGTCGCCGAACGCATCAAGGAGGCCCGCGAGTTCGGTGACATCTCCGAGAACTCCGAGTACGACGACGCCAAGAACGAGCAGGCGATGCTCGAGAGCCGCATCGCGCAGCTGCAGGACAAGCTGCGGATGGCGACCGTCATCGACTCCAAGGAGCTCTCCACCGAGGAGGTCCAGGTCGGTTCGGTCGTGCACGTCAAAGACGAGAAGACCGGCAAGTCCGTCAAGTACACAATCGTCGGCTCCGCCGAGGCCAACCCCGAGGAGCGCAAGCTCTCCAACGAGTCGCCCGTCGGACGCGCTCTGATCGGCCACAAGCGCGGCGACGAAGTCGCCGTCCAGGTCCCGCGCGGGCCCGCGCGCAAGCTCAAGATCACCAAGATCGACGTCGGCCTCAAATAGGCTCTCCGACGTGAGCCGGACCGATGAGCCGCAGGATGCCGGCGTCGGCGAGTCCGCGTCGGGTCAGGCCGATGCGTCCGAGTCGGGTGCGAGGCACGGTCTGCAGGAGCTGATCGCCGAGCGCCGCGCGAAGGCACTGGCTCTGCACGAGACCGCCACCGAGGGCGACTTTCCCTACTCCTACCCCGACGTCGAGCCGATCGCCGACGTGCGCGCCGCCTACGAGCACCTCGCCATCGGCGAGGAAACCGATGACGTGCACCGCGTCGCCGGGCGGCTCGCCGGCAAGCGCGGCCAGGGACGCGCCGCCTTCCTCGACCTCGTCGACCGCAGCGGCAAGATCCAGCTGCACGCCCGTCTCGACGTCCTCGGCAAGAACCTCTTCGAGCGCCTGCGCTCGCTCGATCTCGGCGACCTGCTCGGCGTCGACGGCGCCGTGCTGCGCAGTCGCCACGGCGAGCTCACGCTGCGCGTCGAGCGCTTCGTCGTGCTCGCCAAGGCACTGCGCCCGCCGCCGGACAAGCATCACGGTCTCACCGACATCGAGACCCGCCACCGCCAGCGCGAGCTCGACCTGATCTCAAGCGTTGACGTCCGCCGGCGCTTTCGCGATCGTGCGCGCATCATCTCTGCCGTGCGCGCCTATCTCGACGGCGAGGGCTTCGTCGAGGTCGAGACGCCCGTGCTGCAGCCGATCTACGGCGGCGCGCTCGCACGGCCCTTCACCACGCATCACAACGCGCTCGACCGCACGCTCTATCTGCGGATCGCGACCGAGCTCTACCTCAAGCGCTGCATCGTCGGCGGCCTCGAGCGCGTCTACGAGCTCGGCAAGGACTTCCGCAACGAGGGCATCTCGACCAAGCACAACCCCGAGTTCACCGTCGTCGAGTGGTATGAGGCCTACGCCGACTACAACGACGCCGCCGCACGTCTCGAAGCGCTCGCGCGCACCGCCGCCGCGGCCGTCGAGCGCCCCAGCGGCGACGAGAGCGAGGATGTCGAGCAAGCCGGCGAGGGCGGCGACGGACGAGCCGCGCCGGTCGACTTCGCCAAGCCCTGGCGCCGCATCGACTTCGTGCAGGCCGTCCGCGACGCGACCGGAGTCGACGTGCTCGAGCATCCCGACGCCGCTGCGCTCGCCGCCGCCGTCGTCGCGCGTGGTCTGCCCGCCCCGCCGCCCGACGCCAGCTGGCCGCAGATCGCCGACGAGCTGCTCTCCGTCCACGTCGAGCCGCAGCTGCTTGAGCCGACGTTCGTGTTCGACTATCCCACCGCGCTCTCGCCGCTCGCGCGCCAGCACCGCTCGCGCCCCGGCCTCGCCGAGCGCTGGGAGGCGTTCGTCGACGGCATGGAGATCGCCAACGCCTTCAGCGAGCTCACCGACGCCGACGCTCAACGCGAGCGCTTCGCCGCACAGCAGCGGCTTGCGCTCGCCGGCGACGAGGAGACCCAGCCCCACGACGAGCTTTTCCTGCAGGCGCTCGAGCACGGGATGCCACCCACCGGCGGCGTCGGCGTCGGCATCGACCGTCTCGTCATGCTCCTCACCGGGCAGAGCTCGATTCGCGAGGTCGTGCTGTTTCCGGCGATGCGCTGAGCACGCCAGGGGGCCGGGGGGCCGTTGGTAGACTGTCCTATGGCGGCGATGGGAGTACGTAGCTCATCTTTCTCGGGGATTCCGACGAAGAGGTTGGTACAAGGACTCCTACCCACCAAGGCAGCCACCCTTCCAGGCGGCTGATCGCCCGCCAACCGAGATACCCGTACCGGAGAGGCCAATCAGCATCATGTTCGAGCGATTTACAGAACGGGCCCGCCAGGTAGTCGTTCTCGCGCAGGAAGAGGCGCGTACGCTCAAGCACAACTACATCGGCACCGAGCACATCCTGCTCGGGCTGCTGCGCGAGGAGGAGGGTCTCGCCGCGCGTGTGCTCGAGAGCCTCGACATCACCGTCGAGCGCGTCCGTGCTCAGGTCGTACGGATCGTCGGCTCCGGCGAGGAGGTCACCTCCGGGCAGATCCCGTTCACACCGCGCGCCAAGAAGGTGCTGGAGCTCGCCCTGCGCGAGGCGCTCTCGCTCGGTCACAACTACATCGGCACCGAGCACATCCTGCTCGGCCTCGTCCGCGAGAACGAGGGCGTCGCCGCGCGCATCCTGCTCGACTTCGACGCCGACTCCGAGAAGATCCGCAACGAGGTCATCCGCATGCTCTCCGGTCCCAGCGGACGCCGCCAGGGCCAGGGACAGCCCGGCGCCGGCGCCGGCGCAGGCTCCGGTGGCCCCGCGGAAGGCAAGAAGTCCTCGAAGCTGCTCGACCAGTTCGGTCGCAACTTGACGAAGCTCGCCGCCGAAGGCAAGCTCGACCCGGTCGTCGGTCGCGAGACCGAGATCGAGCGGATCATGCAGATCCTCTCGCGCCGCACTAAGAACAACCCCGTGCTGATCGGTGAGCCCGGCGTCGGCAAGACCGCGGTAGTCGAGGGCCTCGCGCAGCGCATCACCAACGCCGACGTGCCCGAGCTGCTCAAGAATAAGCAGATCTACACGCTCGACCTCGCCGCGCTTGTCGCCGGCTCGAAGTACCGCGGTGAGTTTGAGGAGCGCCTGAAGAAGGTCATGAAGGAGATCACCCAGCGCGGGGACATCATTCTGTTCATCGACGAGCTCCACAACCTCGTCGGCGCCGGCGCCGCCGAGGGTGCGATTGACGCCGCGTCGATCCTCAAGCCCGCGCTCGCGCGCGGCGAGCTGCAGACGATCGGCGCGACGACGCTCGACGAGTACCGCAAGTACCTCGAGCGCGACTCCGCCCTCGAGCGCCGCTTCCAGCAGATCCGCGTCGAGGAGCCCTCGATCGATCAGAGCGTCGAGATCCTCAAGGGACTGCGCGACCGCTATGAGCAGCACCACAAGGTGCAGATCACCGACGACGCCCTGCGCGCCGCCGCCGAACTCGCTGATCGCTACATATCCGACCGCTTCCTGCCCGACAAGGCGATCGACCTGATCGACGAGGCCGCCTCGCGGATGCGCATCAAGTCGATGACCTCCCCGCCCGCTAACCGCGAGCTCGAGGAGCAGATCGAGACCACGCGCCGCGAGAAGGAGGCCGCGATCGAGGCCCAGGAGTTCGAGAAGGCCGCGGCGCTGCGCGATAAGGAGCGCAAGTTCACCCACCGCAAGCGCGAGCTCGAGGAGGAGTGGGAAGCCGGCGAGTCCGCCGACCGCCCCGCGATCGGCGAAGAGGAGATCGCCGAAATCGTCTCGATGTGGACCGGCATCCCCGTCTTCAAGCTCACCGAGGCCGAGACCCAGAAGCTGATGCGCATGGAGGACGAACTGCACAAGCGCGTCATCGGCCAGCACCCCGCGGTCGAGGTCATCTCGAAGGCGATCCGTCGCTCGCGTGCGGGGTTGAAGGATCCCAAGCGCCCGACCGGCTCGTTTATCTTCCTCGGCCCCTCCGGTGTCGGCAAGACCGAGCTCGCGCGCACGCTCGCCGAGTTCCTGTTCGGCGACGAGGACTCGATGGTGCGCATCGACATGTCCGAGTACATGGAGAAGCACGCCGTCTCGCGCCTCGTCGGCTCGCCTCCGGGCTACATCGGCTACGACGAGGGCGGCCAGCTCACCGAGGCCGTGCGCCGCAAGCCGTACTGCGTGCTGCTGCTCGACGAGATCGAGAAGGCCCACCCCGACGTCTTCAACATCCTGCTGCAGATCCTCGAGGACGGTCGTCTGACCGACGCTCAGGGCCGCACCGTGGACTTCCGCCACGCGATCGTGATCATGACCTCGAACATTGGCGCCGCCGAGATCGCGCGCAACACGCCGCTGGGCTTCGCGGTCTCTGACGACGAGACCGGGATCACCTACGACGACATGAAGAACCGCATCATGGGCGAGCTCAAGAAGGTCTTCCGGCCCGAGTTCCTCAACCGTATCGACGACGTGATCGTCTTCCACAAGCTGCAGAAGGAGGAAATCCGTCAGATCGTCGAGCTGCTGCTGCTGCGCATCCGCGAGTCGATGGCCGAACGCGAGCTGCAGCTCGAGCTGACCGATCCTGCCAAGGACTTGCTCGTCGAGAAGGGCTGGGACCCCGCGATGGGCGCCCGTCCATTGCGCCGTGCGATTCAGCGCTATATCGAAGATCCGCTCGCCGATTTCGTCCTGCGCGAGCAGGTCGTGCCTGGCGCGACCGTCGTCGTCGACCCCGCCAAGGACGGCGAAGAGGGCGAGGTCAAACTGACGATCGTCAAGCCCAAGAAGCAGAAGACGCCGGTCGGCGTCGGTGCCGATGGCAGCGGCGAGCTCGCCGCTGCCGAGGGTCTCCCGGCGGTCGAGGGTGAGGGCGAGGACGTGCACCCCGTCGCGCCCGACGAGTCGACGGACTCCGAGTAGCTCGATCACCGGTCTGTGTGGTCCGGTAGCGGCCACCGCGTCGAAGGGATCGGGAGCTCAGGTAGAGCGCGTCGTGCTTGGGTAGAGCACGACGAAATCGAGCCCGCCGCGCGTGTACGCGCGCGCTCGTGCGCGCGGCGGGGGCGGAGCCGTAGCGTCCCCGGTGGCGCGTAGGCTGCGAGCATGCCCCGCGCACAATCGATCCACGTTTGCACGGAGTGCGGCGTGCAGTCAGCTCAGTGGCACGGGCAGTGCCCGGGCTGCGACGCCTGGAACACACTCGTCGAGGAGCGCGCTCCGTCGGGCCGCGGCGCCGGTGTAGGGGCCGCCCGCGCCGCGGGGGTCCGTGGGGGAGCCGGCGGCGCCCGCCGGGTCGTCGCGACCTCGACGCCGCTCGCCGAGGTCGGATCCGCGCCGGTGCAGCGGCTCGCGAGCGGCATTGGCGAGCTCGACCGCGTGCTCGGCGGGGGGCTCGTGCCGGGCTCGCTCGTGCTGCTCGGCGGCGCTCCAGGCATTGGCAAGTCGACGCTGACCAACATGGTGCTCGGCTATCTCGCCGGCAGCGGCCGGCGCACGCTGTACGTGAGCGCCGAGGAGTCCGCCGAGCAGGTCAGGCTACGCGCCGAGCGACTCGATCTCGGCCCCGATCGCCCCGCGCTGCGCGTGCCGATCCTTGCCGAGACGGACCTCGAGCATGTGCTCGACGTGCTCGCCGCCGAGGCTCCCGAGGCGTGTGTGATCGACTCCGTGCAGACGCTGCGCTCGAGCGAGCTCGGCGGCGCACCGGGGTCGGTGGGACAGGTGCGCGAGGTCGCCGCGCGGATTATGGAGCTCGCGAAGGCGCGCGGGATTGCGACGATCCTCGTCGGCCACGTCACCAAGGACGGCGCACTCGCCGGCCCACGCGTGCTGGAGCATCTCGTGGACTGCGTGCTGCAGTTCGAAGGCGAGCGCGAGCGTCCCTACCGCGAGCTGCGCGCGCTCAAGAACCGCTTCGGCTCGACCAACGAGGCCGGCCTGTTCGAGATGCGCCAGGGCGGCCTCGTCGAGGTGCTCGACGCGTCGGCGCGCTTCGTCGCGGAGGCCACGCGCGCCCCGGGCAGTGTGATGCTGGCCGCGATGGAGGGCTCGCGCTCGCTACTCGTCGAGGTCCAAGCCCTGGTGGCGCCCTCCGAGCTCGAGCAGCCACGACGCGTCGCCTCGGGCCTGGATCGCAACCGCCTCGCGCTCGTGCTCGCGATCCTCGGCCGTCACGGACGCATTGGAACTGGGGGGTCTGACGTCTTCGTGAACGTCGTCGGCGGCGTCCGCGTCGACGAGCCCGGCGTCGACCTCGCGATCGCGCTTGCGGTCGCCAGCGCAAGCCGCGGCGTGCCGCTCCGCGACGCTCCGCGCGCGTGTTTCGGCGAGCTCGGGCTGACGGGCGAGCTGCGCTGGGTCGGGCACCCCGAGCGCCGCCTAGAGGAGGCCGCGAGGCACGGCTTGCGCGACGTGCTCGCGCCGGCTGGCAGCGGCGCCGGCGCGCTCGAGTCGGCGACGCTCAAGGACGCGCTCACCCAAGTATTACCCCAAGCCCAGCCGCGTCGCGCCAGAGTTGCCGCGTAAGAGCGTCGGTATGCGTCCAAGGAGGCGCTAAAGCGCGGCTAAATGCCCTAAAATGCTGGGTAGTGCCATCACGATCCGGGGAAGATTTCGATACAGAAGCACGCCCGGAGCCTGGGTTGATGAAGGCACTGGAGATGGTCGCGCCCGGCACGGCGCTGCGCGACGGCATGGAGAACATCCTCAACGCGCGCACCGGCGGGCTGATCGTGATCGGCGAGCCCGAGGAGATCAGCTTCCTGTTCTCCGGCGGCATCAAGCTCGACATCGACTACACCCCGGCTTTCCTCTACCAGGTCGCGAAGATGGACGGCGCGATCATCCTCAACGCTAACGCGACGAAGATCGCGATGGCCAACGTCCAGCTGATGCCGGATCCGACGATCCTCTCGCACGAGACCGGCACCCGCCATCGCACCGCCGAGCGCGTCTCCAAGCAGACCGACGCGCTCGTGATCGCGATCTCCCAGCGACGTGAGGTCGTCTCGCTGTATGTCGACGGCACGAAGTGCATCCTCGAGGAGATCCCCGTCGTGCTCGCCAAGGCCAATCAGGCACTCGCGACGCTCGACAAGTACCGCACACGCCTCGATCAGGTCTCCACGCGCCTGACCGCGCTCGAGTTCGAGGGCGGCGTCACGCTGCACGATGTGCTCACCGTGCTGCAGCGCTCGGAGCTCGTCACGCGGATGGCGGTCGAGATCGAGCGTTACATCGTCGAGCTCGGGACCGAGGGCCGCTTGATCGAGATGCAGCTCGAGGAGACGATGGTTGGCACCGCCGCCGAAAAGGCCGCGCTCGCGCAGGACTATCTGGCGGCCTACTCCGATGAGGCCTTCGCCTCCGCGCTCGACCAGGTCGGACGGCTCGCGCATCAGGACCTGCTCGACTTCGGCCGCCTCGCGGAGCTGCTCGGATACGACCGCAAGCTGAACACGCTCGACTATCCCGTCTCACCCCGCGGGTATCGCATCTTGGCCCGTATCCCCAGGCTGCCGAAACTCGTCGTCGGCGAGATCGTCAAGGAGTTTGGCGGCCTGGATGAGCTGCTCGCCGCCACCGACCCCGACCTCGAGGCCGTCGAGGGTGTCGGGGAGATACGCGCGAAGGACATCCGCGAGGGTCTTCGCCGCTTGCAGGAGATCAATCTCGTGGACCGCTACCTGCAGACATGAGCCGCTGCCGGCAAAGCCGCAGCGGCAGGAACTGACGTCAACGCCGTCCCCCTGGCCGGCCCGAACAAAGGAGGACCATCATTTCCCCCCAAACAATCGAAGCCGAGTTGATCGAGGATCTCGAGGTCACCACCGAGATTGAGTGCATCGAGTTCGAGCTGGGTGATCACGTCGTCTATCCCCACCACGGCGCCGGCAAGGTCCTCAAGAAGGAGCAGATGGAGGTGCTTGGCGAACGTCGCGAGTACTTGACGATCAAGATCCTCCACAACGACATGACCGTCAAGGTCCCCACCGAAAACGCAGGCATCGCCGGGTTGCGCCGCGTAATCGACGAGGAGACCGTCAAAAAGGTGCTCGCGGTGCTCGAAGACGACGTCTCCGAGATGCCCAAGAACTGGAACCGCCGCTTCAAGCACAATCGCGACAAGATCAAGACCGGCGATATCTATGAGCTCGCCGAGGTCGTACGCAACCTTGCGCTGCGCGAGACCGAAAAGGGTCTCTCGACCGGTGAGAAGCAGATGTTCACCCGCGCCAAGAAGATCCTCGCCTCCGAGCTGATGTACGCGCTGGACAAGGACGAGGACGAGGCCGAGAGCTACCTCGACGAGCTGCTCGCCAACTCGGCCTCCAGCAGGCTCGTGCTGGCCGAGTAACAGGGCTTGGCGGTCGCACTGCTCCTCGCCGCGGGCCGCGGCGAGCGCCTCGGGGCAGACGGTCCCAAGGCGCTCGTCGAGCTCGCGGGTCGCACGCTGCTGCAGTGGAGCCTCGACGCGCTGCGCGCCGTCCCCGCGATTGAGCGGATCGTCGTCGCGCTGCCCGCTGGGGTCGACGCGCCGGTTGGCACCATTGGCGTGCTCGGCGGCGCTGTGCGCTCGGAGTCCGTGCGCCTCGCGCTCGCCGCCGCCGGCGAGGCGTCCGGAACCGATCCGGTCCTCGTGCACGACGCCGCGCGGCCGCTGCTCACTCCTGAGCTGATCGAGCGCGTGCTCGCCGCGCTGCAGTGCGGCGGCGAGCCGGGGGAGAGCACTCCGCGCGAGGACCGTCGCCGGGAGGTCCAGGCCGCGATCGCCGCCGCGCCGGTGACCGATACCGTCAAGCGCGCCGGTCGCGACGGGCTGGTGCGCGAGACGCTCGTTCGCTCGGAGTTGTGGGCCGTGCAGACCCCGCAGGTGTTCCGCCGCGGCGCGCTGCAACGCGCGCTCGACGTCCCCGACGAGGTGCTCGCGCAGGCGACCGACGACGCCTGGCTGATCGAGCGCGCCGGCGGCGCCGTCGCGGTCGTGTCGGCGCCGCGCGAGAACCTCAAGATCACGACCCCAGTCGACCTCGCGATGGCCGAGCTGCTTCTCGCGCGCCGTCGTGCTTGAATCGCGCCCACAGGGGTGCGCTGCCGGCCTGTAGGCCCGTGCGCCGGACCCCCACTCAATAATCGAGATGCTCACCGACTACCACCTCCACCTACGCCCCGACGGGCGCGACTCGGCGGCCGCCGAGTACTTCGCGAGCGCCAACGTCGACCGCTACCGCGAAGTCGCCGACGAGCGCGGCATCGCCGAGCTCGGCGTATCCGAGCACGTCTACCGCTTCGAGCACGCGCTCGACGTCTGGCAGCATCCCTTCTGGCGCGAATACGCGATCGACGACCTCGGTGCCTACTGCGAGTTCGTGCGCGAGCACACCGACCTCAAGCTCGGCATCGAGGCCGACTTCGTGCCCGGCACCGAGGATCGCATGGCCAATCTCCTCGAGTCCTACGATTTCGACTACGTCGTCGGCTCCGTGCACTTCCTGCGCGACGAGTCGCTCGACATGGAGGAGTACGGGATCTGGTCCTCCGGACGCAGCGCCGAGGAGATCTGGCGACGCTACTTCCAGACGCTCGGCGAGGCCGCGCGCAGCGGCTTGTTCGACATCCTCGCGCACCCCGACCTCGTCAAGGTCTGGGGCGCTGACCGTCCTCGCCCCGAAGGCGACCTACGCCGCTACTACGAGCTCGCGCTCGAGGGCATCGCGGAATCCGGGATCGCCGTCGAGGTGTCTACAGCGGGGCTGCGCAAGCGCACGCAGGAGCTCTATCCCGCGCCCGCGCTGCTCGAGCTCTGCCTGGAAGCCGGCGCGCCCGTCGCGCTCTCCAGCGACGCGCATCGACCGCAGGACGTCGGCGCCGACTACGACCGCGCGCTCGAGCTGCTCGAGGGCGCCGGTGTGCGGGAGCTGTGCGTGTTCGAGCGCCGCGCCCGCCGTCTGGAGCCGATCGGCGCGGGCGTGCGATGAGCCTCAGCGGGATCGGCTACGACTCTCACCGACTCCTCGCCGGTCACCCGCTGATCATCGGCGGCGTCACGATCGCGCACGAGCTCGGCCTCGACGGACACTCCGACGCCGACGTCCTGACTCACGCCGTGATCGACGCGCTGCTCGGAGCCGCCGGCCTCGGCGACATCGGCGAGCACTTCCCCGACACCGACGAGCGCTACCGCGACGCCGACTCGCTGGTGCTGCTCGCGAGCGTCGTCACGAGCGTGATCGCGACCGGACTGGAAGTCGTCAACGTCGACTGCACCGTCGTGATGGAGACACCCAAGCTCGGGCCCCACCGCGACGCGATCCGCGCGAACCTCGCCCAAGCACTCGGGCTGTCCGCCCAGCGCGTCAATGTCAAGGCCACGACCGGCGAGGGGATCGGTTTCGTCGGACGCCGTGAGGGTGTCGCGGCGCTGGCGATCGCAAGCCTGCGCGCCCGCTAGGACGGGCCTCGACGCTGCGCATCGCGGTGTCCTCCCCCGCTCGCGTGCAAAGCACGCTTCGCTCGGTGCGTCCTGGCGCTGCTTGGTCGAGAACCGTCCTAGGAAGCTAGGCTCCCAGCATGCGCGAGATCATCCTGCACGACACCCGCAGCGGCGAGCTGCGCCCGCTGCGCCCGCGCGACGCCGGTCGCGTCGGCATCTACGCCTGCGGGCCGACCGTCTACAGCCGCATCCACATCGGCAACGCGCGACCGTTCGTGCTCTTCAGCCTGATGAAGCGTTTCCTCGAACATGAGGGTCTGCGGGTGACGCTGGTCGTCAACGTCACCGACGTCAACGACAAGATCTACATCGCCGCGCAGGCCGCCGGCGTGCCCAGCGAGCGTCTCGCGCGCGAGATGACCGCCGCCTACATCGCCGACACCGACGCGCTCGGCATCGCTCGCCCCGACCACGAGCCGCTGGCCTCGGAGACGATGGGGGAGATAGTCGCCTACATTCAGACGTTGCTCGACACCGGCCACGCTTACACCGTCAGCTATGACGACGCGCAGGACGGCCCTGCGCGCCAGGACGTCCTCTTTCGCGTGCGCTCCGACGACGCATACGGCTCGCTCTCGCACCGTCAGCTCGAGGACATGGACCAGGGGGAAGGAGTCGAGGGCGCGCAGCGCAAGGAGGACCCGCGCGACTTCGCACTGTGGAAGGCGCAGAAGCCCGGCGAGGACGCCGCCTGGCCCTCGCCCTGGGGGCCGGGGCGTCCCGGCTGGCACATCGAGTGCTCCGCGATGGCCGAGAGCCTGCTCGGCGTCGGCTTCGACGTCCACGGCGGCGGCTCCGATCTCGTGTTTCCTCATCACGAGAACGAGGCCGCGCAGACGCGCGCCGCCCGCGGCCACGAGCTCGCCGCGCTATGGGTGCACAACGGCATGATCCAGCTCACCGGCGAGAAGATGGCCAAGTCCGCCGGCAACATCATGCTGTTGCACGAGCTCGTCGAGCAGGTCGGCCGCGAGGCCGTGCTGATGTATCTGATCGGCGGCCACTACCGCCAGCCGCTCGCGTTCTCGCCGGACGCGCTCGAGCAGGCGCGCGCCAACGTCAACCGCATCCGCGAGGCCGGCCGGCGGCTCTCGCCGGGGGAGTCGCCCGCGGAGCTCGACGGTTTACGCAACCGCTTCTTTGTGGCGCTCGCCAACGACTTCAATACGCCGCAGGCGCTCGCCGCGCTCAACGAATGGATTCGCGAGGCAACCGGCTCGGCGCAGACGGCTCCCGGCGACGGTCATCTGCGCGAGATGCTCGGCGTGCTCGGCCTCGAGAGTCTGCTCGACGCCGCCGTGCAAGCGCCTGCGGATGTTCGGGACCTCGCCGCGCAGCGCGAGAGCGCGCGCGCCGAGCGCGACTTTGCCGCCGCCGACCGCCTGCGCGATGAGATCACCGCCGCCGGCTGGGAGGTCCGCGACGCAGCGGGCGGCTTCGAGCTGCTCCCGCTGTGATCCTCTACGGCCGCAACCCCGTGATGGAGGCCCTACGCGGCCGCCGCGCGCGGACCGTACGGGAAGTGTGGGCGACGCGCGGCGCGGCGCGCGAGGCTTGGTTGGCCGGAGTCTCCGTCCGCACGGCCTCCGCTGAGGAGATCGAGCGCCGCTGCGGCTCCGCCTCCCATCAGGGGCTGTGCGCAAGCGTCGGCGACTATCCCTACGCCGACGATGCCGCGCTGCTGGCGCTCGAGAGTCCGCTGCTGGTCGCGCTCGACCAGGTCCAGGACCCGCAGAACCTCGGGTCGATCTGCCGCACCGCCGAGTGCGCCGGGGCCGCCGGAGTGGTGATCCCCGAGCGGCGCGCCGCCGAGGTCACCCCGGCGGTCTGCAAGGCCTCGGCCGGTGCCGTCGAGCATCTGCCGATCGCGCGCGTGCGCAACCTTGCCGACTTCCTGATCGCCAGTCGCGAGGCCGGTTGCTGGAGCTACGGTGCCAGCGCCCCCGAGGACGCGAGCGGCGAGCGAGGGGCCGACACGGACCGCGAGCGTCTCGCCGACGCCGCCGGATACGCCGAGTCGCGGGTCGGCGCCGCCCGCGCGCGCGGGACGCGGATCCCGGTCGCCTACGACGCGCCCGACTATCGCGGCGGGGTCGTGCTTGTGTTAGGCAGCGAGGGCGACGGCCTGCGTCCGCGCGTCGCCGCCGCCTGCGACGAGCTAATCACGCTGCCGCTGCGCGGGCGCATCGATTCGCTCGGGGTCAGTGCCGCCGCGGCCGCGATCCTGTACGAGATCTTGCACAATCGCCGCCGCGCCCTTGACAAGGCTCCATAACTGTGCGAACCTCGCGCCCATAACGCTAAACCTAAGCTTGACCTCGCAGTTAGATTCAAAATAAAATCCAAATAGAAGTTGGCGCCGGGGGAGGAGTGCGCCACTGAGCGATCCGGGCTGCGCTGGCCCGGGAAAGGACCTGCTCGTGGCTCGTTTCTCCAGTAACCCTCAATCTGAGGTCAAGGTAGATGATGGCTTTCTCATCGCGATGGCCAAACAGGGCGATCGCATGGCCTACGACCGCCTCGTGCGGCGCTACCACGGCTTCGTCCGTCTGAAGGCCTCCTCGTACTTCCTCGCCGGAGGCGACTCCGACGATCTCATTCAGGAGGGCCTCGTCGGCCTCTACAAGGCGATCCGTGACTTTCGCTCCGATCGCGAGTCCAGCTTCCGCAACTTCGCCGAGCTCTGCATCACCAGGCAGATCATCACCGCCGTGAAGACCGCGACGCGCAACAAGCACACGCCGCTGAATCAGTACGTCTCGTTTTCCTCGACGCCGGCCGCAGCTGGGGAGGACCTGCCGACCCTCGACCAGGTCCTTCCCGGCCCCACCGTCCACGACCCCGTCAACCAGGTGATCTCCTCCGAGGAGCTGCGCTCGCTCGTCGGCTGCCTGTCGACCGCGCTCTCCGAGCTCGAGAGTCGCGTCCTCGCGCTCTACCTCGACGGCTTCTCCTACGAGCAGGTCGGCGAGCACCTAGCGTGCGACACGAAGACCGTCGACAACGCGCTGCAGCGCGTCAAGCGCAAGGTCGGCGCGCACCTGCAGACGCGCGCGGTCGCAGTCTGAGCGCTGCCGCAGTCCGAGCGCTGCTGCCACACGAATTTGAACGACTCGCGTGAAGTTTTCCCGCGCCGCGTGTCTCAAGGGCGTCCAACAAAAAGGACTCGAGCGAAAGTTACGCGCGGGACCCGCTCTCAGAGGCCGTCGATGGCGCTCCATCCCTCCATCGGCGGACTGGGTTCCGCGTGTGCCAAGGTCCCGGGGCGGCCCATCCTGGCGGGTCGCCCCGGGCCGCTCTACGGAGCATTTCGCCGTCCATGGAAGATCCCGCGCCCGCGCCCTGGATGCTTTTCGTCCAGTTCGGCGTGATCTTGGCATGCGATTTGTGTCTATTGGGTAGCGAGGATTGTGGGCGGCCGGCCGCGAATGTCGAAGAATGGGACAAGCGGGTCGCAAACGCGCCCACGGCCGCCTTATGAGTCCAGGAATTTCAACCCGCCTATTGGCGACTCAGTCCGACGAGCGACTACTCGCGCTTGTGCGCGATGGCCACGAGCGTGCCTTTGAGGCCCTCGTGAACCGCTATCGCCGGCCACTGCTCGGTTACTGCCGCCGTCTGTCGCTGTCGGAGGCACGCGCTGAAGACGTGCTGCAGCAGGCGCTGCTGAAGACGTGGATCGCACTGCGCGACGGCGCTGAAGTACGCGACATCAAAGCCTGGCTTTACCGCGTCGTCCATAACACCGCGGTCAACGCCGTGCGCGACGCCGCGCACGATCGCGAGCGGCTCGCCGACCCGACGTTACGAGCAGGTATCGGTCAGGCCGACCTCGAGCGCGGGCTCGTCATGCGCGAGGCGCTCGCCGAAGTCGCCGCGCTGCCGCGGCTGCAGCGCGAGGCGATCGTGCGCACCGCCGTCGGCGGGCACAGCCACGAGCAGGTCGCCAGCGACCTCGGGATCACCGACGGCGCCGTCAGAGGCCTGCTTTATCGTGCGCGCGCGACGCTTCGCACCGCTACGACCGCGGTCACCCCGGTGTCGTGGCTCAGCTGGTTCGCCGGGCGCGCCGAGCAGAGCGCGCCGGCCTCTGAACGGCTCAGCGAACTCGCGGCCGGCGGTGGCACCGCGGGTCTCGGCGGGTTGCTGCTTAAGGGAACCGTCGTCGCGGTCACCGCTGGCACGCTGCTCACCGGTGCCGCCGTCGTGCGTCTGCAGGCCCACCACGCTCATCACAAGGGCGCCGCCGCGACGTCGCCCCACGGTGCCTCCGCCGCGGTACGTGGCACGCGGACCCAAGCGACCGCGGCCCCGACGGCACCGGTCGCGCTCGTGCATCACGATCGCTCCGCCTCGCGCCGTAGTTCTGTACGCGTCCATATCGGGCGCGCCCATTCGCCGGTTGCTGCCGCGCCTGGCATACGCCACCTCGTATCGGCGCCGGCACACAGTCCCGGTGTCGCGCCGCGAGGCGCGCCCGCGCCGAGCGTGCCGGTCGGCTCCACACAGGGCGACGCCACGTCGCCGAGCTCGAGCTCCGCTCCGAGCGGGAGCTCCGGGCAGACGCAAGCCGGCGCCAGCGGAAGTGGTGCCGGCGGCGCGTCGGGGGGCGGTCCGGTCGGCTCCGCCGCCGGGTCGAGCTCGAGCACCGAAACCGCGTCCGGCACAGGAACCGGTGATGCGCCGGCGTCATCGGAAAGCGAATCCGCCGGCGGCTCGACACCGAGCAGCGAAAGCTCCGGCACGCAGAGCGGCACCGGCGCATCGGAATCCTCAGGGGCCACGCAGTCCGGTGGCCTCGTCGGAACTGTCGTGCACGAAGTCGGCAGCCTGCTCGAACACGTCCTCGGGTAGCTCATGCGCGGGCCGCGCCCAGCGGCCCCGCGAGCGGACTACTCGGCCAGCCGCACCGGCAGCGTCTTGAGTTGGTTGATGAACGGCGAGAGCACCGTCGTCGGCGTGTCCGCGAGTCTCATCTCCGGGAAGCGCGCGAGCGTCTCCTCGAAGAGGACGCGCAGCTCCAGGCGTGCCAGCGCGGTCCCCAGACAGTAGTGCCGCCCGCCGGCACCGAACGCCTGGTGCTCGGGGTTGCGTCGCACGTCGAAGCGGTCGGGATCCTCGTAGCGAGTCTCGTCGCGGCCTGAGGAGATGTACCACATCACGACCTTCTCACCCTCGCGGATCGGCTGGCCGCCGAGCTCGGTGTCGCGCGTCGCGGTGCGCCGGAAGTGCCCGAACGCCGGGAACATGCGCAGCGCCTCCTCGACCGCGCTCGGCACCAGACCGGGGTCCGCGAGCAGTAGCTCGTACTGCTCGCGATCCTCCAGCAGTGCGCGCATCCCGCTGCAGTACGTCGCCTTCGTGCTGTCGTTGCCCGCCGCGACGAGCAGGAAGAAACCCATCACAATCTCGTGTTCCTCCAGGCGCTGTCCGTCGATCTCGGCGTGGACCAGCACGCTCGTCAGATCGTCGGTCGGATGCTCGCGCCGCGCCGCGATCATGCGCCCGCAGCGCTCGAAGATCTCCGGCACGTCGCGTTCGGTCGCGCCTTCGACACCACCCGGGTTCAGGTCGGGGTCGTTCGCGCCGAGCGTCGAGTTCATCAGTCGTGCCCAGATTGCGTCGTCCTCCGGCGGAATGCCCATGAAGCTGCCGATCACGCGCGAGACCACCGGTTGCGCGACATCGAGGACGAGGTCGCATGTCTCGCCTCGCTCGGTGACGGCGTCGAGCACGCCGCGCACGATCTGCCGGATCTCCGGCTCGTGCGCCGCGATCCGCTTCGGCGTGAAGCCCGACTGGAACAGCGCCTTCACGCGGTCGTGCTTGGGTGGGTCCATCCCGATGAACATCGCGCGTGTCAGCTCGAGCGGGAAGACCGCGTTGACCGCCGTCACGCCGCCCAATTCAGAGGAGTATGTCTCCCAGTCGCGGCTCACAGTGTGGATGTCTTGCGCGGTCGTCACGGACCAGAAGCCCGGCTCCTCGGGGAATTCGCTGATCGACTTCGTCCAGTGCACCGGGCACTCGCGCCGCAGCTGCGCGAACAGCTCATGCGGCGGTCCCTCCTCCCAGAGCTCGCGCTCGGTCACCAGCACCTCGTCCAGATCACTGTCCACCTCTAGATCGCTCCCGACCGACTCCATCTCGACCTCCGTGCTAGCCGTCCTCTGCGTCGCGCGCACACGCCGCCCCGATGAGGCACAGATAATACTGGCTGGCTGGCCAGTCAGGGCTACGAACGCCCGAGCACGGTCTCCAGCGGAGCTCGAGACTGGGACTGCGGGACCGCGAGGAGAGCCGACGGCCGGGATCGAACCGGCGACATCCGCTTTACAAGAGCGGTGCTCTACCAGCTGAGCTACGTCGGCTTGTGCGCCTATCGTACCGGTGCGTTCGCGCGTCGACTCAGATCATTCGTCCGGTCTCGGCACGGCTGTGGCAGACCAGTCCGCTCGGGATCGCCGGGCGCGCTCGCGCGAGACCCTCCCGAGCTTACACGTCCCGACATCTGACATTAGCGCTGTCCGTGTGTGGGTTTACGAACGATCACCCCGGCCGTAGGTTTATCTACGTCGCGACCGGTCTGCTCGACAAAGGCCGTGAGTCTTGCGAATCTCAGTGTTCAACCGGGGTTTCGGTAGGCCACAGAAGCCGACGAGCGGTTCGATGGAGAGCTTCGCGTGAGCGCCTGTGCAATTTGAGTATTGACAGAAATAGTCAAGTGTGCCTATGATGTGCTTGTCCGGTGGTTGTCGGATATACATAGGGCCTGGCTTGGGTCATCCGGTTTTGCGGTTGACTCAGAGCGCTTCGCAGGGGTCGGTGCTGGGAGAGGGGCTGGGTCGAGAGCGATGAGGGAGTCGTCTTAGCGTGGTTTCTGAAGGGAGATACGTGTCGGGGATGTGCGATGCCGTTGGCGTTGCTGTGACTAGATGCATCAGCAGCTTGCTGATGCATCTCTCTCTCTCTCTCTCTCTCTTCACGCTGCCGGCTAGCAGCTAGCCAGCAGCACTCGGCGCACGCGCGCCGTCTTCCAGCCCCGGGTGTGCGGGCGAGGTGCGTTGCGTCCTTGCGCCCCGGGTGTCTCTTCCTCCACGAGACACGGAGTGCGCACGCCTGGCTGTTGGGGGACGGGTCGTGATGCGCCACCGTGGGGATTCCGAATCTGCGGTGGGTGGGCCGATCGCGCGGTCGCGCTCGCGGGGCACGGAGAGCGTGCCGGCCTCGGCGCGGCGGACTCCTGCGGGTGATCGCCCGCCGCGCGAGCAGGTGATGGAGATTCAGCGTTCACGCTTGCTGGTCGGCGCGGCCGGCGCGCTGGAGGAGCACGGATACACGGGGATGACGGTCGCGCACATCACGGCGCGCGCGCGAGTTTCGCGGCGTACGTTCTACGAGCTCTTCGAGGACCGCGAAGCGTGCGTAGCAGCGCTGATCGAGGACACCCTGGCGCTCCTCGAAGAGGAGCTCGAGCGGGCGGCCCTGCAGGGTCTACCGTGGCGGGATCGGGTCCGCGGTGGATTGGCCGTGATCCTTGGTTTCTTCGACCGCGAGCCGACGCTCGCGCGAGTGTGCGTGGTGCAGGCACTGAGTAGCGGCCCGCGGATCCTCGAGCGTCGCGAGAGGATCCTCGCGCGGCTGGCTGACGTGCTGGATGCCGGCCGCGGGGAGAGCCAGCGGGGAGAGGACTGCACTGCGTTGACGGCCGAGGGGTTGGTTGGCGCGGCGTTTGGGATCGTGCACGCGCGCTTGCTGCGCGGCGAGCGCAACTCGCTGCTGACACTGGTGGGGCAGTTGACGGGGATGATCATTCTGCCGTACCTCGGCCCGGCGGCGGCACGCCGCGAGCAGCTGATGCCGGCCCCGAAGACGGTGCCGGCGCCGGCACCGAGCGGGTTGCTGGTGTGCGCTGCGCATCATGAGGATCCGCTGCGGGGGTTGCAGATGCGCTGGACGTATCGCACCACGCGTGTGATGCAAGGCATCTCAGAGATGCCCGGCGCCAGCAACCGCAGGGTTGCGGACTACGCAGGGATTCACGATCAGGGGCAGGTCTCGAAGCTGCTCGCGCGCCTGCAGCGCCTCGGCTTGATCGAGAACACCGGTGATGGACAGCTCAAAGGTGAAGCGAACGTTTGGAGTCTCACACCACTCGGCGAGCGGGTCGCGCAGCGCCTACTTGTGAACATTCCCGCCCACGGCGAGAAGGCCGCCTAGCGTCATGCTCCAGCCAAACGTCGACAGTTTTTCTGTAGTGAGCATTTACTGCGCTGAGGAGCGCGGCCTGCACCGCTCTCGCGGTTCGAGCTTTTCCGAAGGGAGGGAGCTCAGGGTCTCTGAGCTTCCGGTCAACTCATGCCCCACTGGTCGGGGCTCGTACACGGAGGCCTCACGGTGAGAAAAATCGTCGCCACGCCCCTCAGCCTGCTGCTGGGGATCGGACTCATGCTGGTCGTTGTGCTCGTGTCTGGCGCCACGGCGCTTGCCGGCCAGGAACGTCCCTATACGGGCCTGTCCTTCGGGCCGGAAGGCACCGGTGCTGGCCTGTTCGCTGCGGTCGGCGGAGTGGCCGTGGACCAGCTCAGTGGCGACGTGTTCGTATACGCGGACTCCGAAGGCGGCCGCGTCTACAAGTTCAGCGCGACCGGCGAACCCGTCGACTTCGCGAGCACCGGCACGAACGTGATCGCCGGGGTCGGCGCTGCCGGAGCCGCTGAAGGGGAGATCGCGGTCGACAGCTCCAGCGGGCCGGACGTTGGCGACATCTACGTCGCCAACAACAGCGAAGTTCGGATCTACAGCGCCGCGGGATCGTCGATCGGCACACTGAGCGGCGGCGAGATGTGCGGGGTCGCAGTCGACGCGTCAGGGTCTGTCTACGTCGGGATCTACCCGGAAACGGCTCGCAAGTACGTGCCCGCCGCCAACCCGGTGACCAACCAAAGCGAAGTCGCATCCATGAAAGGCCTGCAAGGGGTCTGCAACGTCGCGGCGGATGGCGAAGGCAACCTGTACGCCGCGACCTACTCAGGTGGCATTACTCGCTATGAAGCCCTCCAGTTCGGCTCGCCCGTGGCCAGCGGAACCTCGATCGACGCAGCGGGGAACACGCTGGCAGTAGATTCATCGACCGGCGATCTGTATGTCAATGAGCGCGATGCCCTAGCCGAATACAACGCCGGCGGCAACCCGCTCGGACGCTCTGGAGCCGACCAGCTCAGAGGCTCACTGGGAGTCGCGATCGACAACGCCAAAAACGATCTGTACGTCCCAAGCAACGGGCGCGTGATCGCCTTCGGGCCGTCGGTCTTGCTACCGACGGTCAGCAGCGGAGCAGCCTCAGAAGTAGCGAGCTCGTCAGCGATGATCAGCGGCAGCGTCAACCCCGAAGGTATGGCCACCACCTATCAGTTCCAGTACGGCACGAGCGAATCCTATGGATCGCTCGCGCCGGCCACACCGCAGAGCGTCGGCTCGGATTCGACGACTCACGAACTGAGCGCTCACCTGACCGGCCTATCGCCCGGCGTCGAGTATCACTACAGGTTGCTGGCAATCAATGCGAACGGCACCGGCTACGGACAGGACCTCACGTTCAAGACCAACGGGCCGCCCGGCGTTGCCGGCGAGTCTGCGAGCAAAGAAGCACAGAGCTCAGTTGTGGTCGGTGCCTACATCGAACCGGATGGGCTCGACACTCGCTACCAAGTCGAATACGGCACGAGTGAAAGCTATGGCTCGATCACCGCGCCTGCCGGTGCGGGCATCCAGGCTGGTCACGTCTCAGAAGAACTGAAGGGCCTGCAGCCGGACACGGTCTATCACTACCGGTTCGTCGTAGCCAACGGCGAAGGCACGGCCCACGGTCCCGACGAGACCGTCTCGACTACCGTCGCCGTGCGAATCACAGGCGAGTCGGTATCCGGTGCCGCCAACACGGAAGTGACGCTGAAGGCGGGCATCGAAGATTTCGGAGCGCCAAGCACCTACTACTTCGAATACGGGCCGACGAGCTCCTACGGCTCGACCACGCCGGAAGAAATCCTCTCGCGCGAAGCGCAAACAGTGCTGGAGGGGCTGGCGACCGAAACCACCTATCACTTCCGAGTAGTCACAAAGAACCAATTCGGAGTGGTCGACGGGGAAGACTCGACGTTCACCACGGCACCCGTACCCAGCCTGATCCTGCCGGACGATCGCCGCTACGAAAAGGTGTCGCCCAATGCCAATGCCAACGGCAACGTCATGACGGTAGCGCCGACGGGGCTTGCCACCGAGGGCAATTACACCAGGCTGCCGGTCATGGCAGCCGCCGATGGGAATGCGGTCACATACATCGGCGCCCCATCCGAAGCCGGCGGTACCGGGCGTGAGGGCACCGGCAGCGATAACCAGTATCTCAGCCGACGCTCGCCGAACGGCGGATGGGTGACGGAGAACATCACACCGGCATCCAGCGAATCGGGCGACATACCGGAGTACCAGGCCTTCACCGAGGATCTCACTACCGGATTCCTCCTCGCCAACGGCAATCATCCTTTGGTGCCGGGTGTCCCCGCCGAAGGATACGGAGTGCTCTACAAGCGCACCCTGAGCACGGGTCCATTCGAACCGCTCTTCACCGTCAAGCCACCGAATCGCGGTCCTGAAGAATTTACGGCTGCGGACATCCCCACTGGTGGAGGAAGCGGCAGCGGCAAACCGGCATACGCGGGCAGCTCGAAGGATCTCAGCCACGTGCTGTTCATGGCCAATGACGCGCTCACCCCCAATGCCGTCGATGGCGGTCAAAGCGCAAACAACCTGTACGACTCCCACGACGGCGCGCTCACGCTTGTCAACGTACTGCCGGACGGCAGCACCGAGCCAAACGCGACATTCGGCGGTCCAGAGCCTTCCTACGACGGCCCCGGCTATGACGCGCCGTCCTTCAGCCACGACATCTCCGAAGACGGCCGGCGAATTTTCTGGACCGATCTCAACAACGGCAACCTGTATCTGCGCGAAGACGAAAACAGGACCGTCCAGATAGATGCTGGAGTCGGCGGCGGCGGAGTCTTCTGGACTGCGACCGCCGACGGATCGGAGGTGCTGTTCACGAAGGCCGGCGACATCTACGAGTACGAAGTAGAAAGCGGCAAGACGAAAGACCTAGTGCAGGGAGCCGAAGCTCAGGGCGTCGTCGGCACCAGCGAAGACCTCACGTACATCTACTTCGTAGCCGATGCGGCCCTGACGACGGGAGCCGAACATCAGGAATGCGTGCCGTTCAACGGCTACAGGTCGGAGACGACCACCAGTTGCAACCTGTATGTCTTGCACCAAGGCGAACCTCTGAGGTTCATAGCGAAGCTCTCGCCCATCGACAACGACTCGATTCCGCAGAGCTTCTATGAATCGAACGGCGACTGGCAGCCCGGTATGGGCAGCAAGGAAGCCGAGGTATCTCCGGATGGGCGCCACCTCGTGTTCGGGTCGGTCAAGCCGTTGACCGGCTACGAAAGCCGCGAAACCGAGGAGGTGTTCACCTACGACTATGGCAGCGCCCGGATCCTCTGCGCGTCCTGCAATCCAACCGGCGAAGCGCCGGCGCACGCTGAAATCTCAGCCTTCCTGCCGGTGAGCCGTATGGACACTTACACGCCGCGCTCGATGTCGGCGGACGGAACCAGGGTGTTCTTCGATTCGCTGGATGCGCTCGTCCCGCAGGACACCAATGGCCGAGTGGACGTATACGAGTGGGAGCAGGACGGCGCCGGCAGCTGCACGCGCGCGCAGGGCTGCATCTATCTCCTCTCGGCGGGCTCGAGTCCGGAAAGCTCGTGGCTGCTCGACACCAGCGAAAGCGGCGACGACGTCTTCATCGAGACGCGGTCGCAGCTGACCAGCGAAGACCAGAACGAAAATGTCGACGTCTATGACGTTCGCGCCAATGCGCCGCTGCCGCCGGTGCAACCGCAGTGCTCCGGCACCGGCTGTCAGGGAGTGCCGGCCCCGCCGCCGGTGTTCGCGACACCGTCGAGCGTCACCTACAGCGGCGTCGGGAACTTCCCGCCGGCCCCCACGGCGGCCGGCAAAGCGAAGAAGCCCAAGGCCAAGAAGCAGCAGAAGAAGCACAAGCGCAAGGCCAAGAAGCACAAGCGCGAGGCCAAGAAGCAGCGCAAGGGTAGCCGCCGGCAGGCGAAGAAGCCCGTGCACAAGTCCGTCAAGAGCCACGGGAGGAGCAAGTGATGCGGGTACATCGGACACGCCGAGCAGTCGTAGTGAAACTCACGGCGCTGATGCTGATGCTGGGTCTGGCCGCTCTGGCTGTCTCCAGCGCTCCGGCGATGGCGGAAAACCTGCCCGGATGGGAGTTGAACTCGCACAGCTACCCGACGAACCTGCCGCCCGGATCTACAGGCCGTGTAGCCATCGAGATATACAACGTCGGCGCCGCCGAAAGCCAGGCCGGCGCCAAAGTTGTGGACACGCTTCCGCTCGGCCTGGAAGGCGTTGCGGGGGAAGGCTGGACTTGCGCGGGCAGCGAACCTTCGGTCTGCAGCTCCGAACTGGAAAGCTTCCTGCCGGGAAAGCGCCAAGAAATCGGCCTCGAAGTGCACGTCAGTCCTAATCTGGGGCTCGGCTCGGTGGAGAACGAAGTGTCGATCTCGGGTGGCGGGGCGCTGACGGCGTCGCGAGCGACGAACGCATTGACCATCAGCCGAACTCCCGCCAAATTCGGCTTCGCCAACACCGATGCGTGGTTTACGAACGCCAACGGAACCGTGGATCAGCAGGCTGGGTCGCACCCGTATGAGTTCACGTTCAACTTCGCGATGAACGCCGATGCGCAGTCGAGCGTCACCGAAAGCGAAGCTCGCAAGATCGAAGTCAACCTGCCTCCGGGCCTGATCGGCAATCCGAACGCGGCCACGAAGTGCACTCGCGAACAGTTCGACCTCGAAGAATGCCCGACGGGCTCGCAGATCGGTGTCGCTCCGGTCGGGCTCGGCGGCGACGGCCTGCCGTTCACGTTCACGTTCCCGGTGTACAACCTAGTTCCACCGGGCGGTCATCCCGCCGAGTTCGCCTTCACGATCTTCGGCATCAACGTGTTCTTGGATGCGGTTGTGCGCAGCGACGGCGACTACGGGATCACCGAGCGCGTCAACGACATTCCCCAATATCGCGTCACGACCAACGCGGTTGAGATCTGGGGCGACCCGGCGAATCCGAGCCACGACTGGCAGAGGACCTGTCTCGTGGGTGCGACCGACGTCGAAGGGTGCCCGTCTCCCGCGGCGGTCAAGGTGCCATTCCTGACGCTGCCAACCTCGTGTACGGGGCCGCAGGAATACTCGGCGTCTGTCAGCGAGTGGGCGGACGAAAGCGTGATCGATCAGACGAGCTTCCTCTCCCACGATCAGAACGGCATAGCGCAGGGCTTGTCTGGTTGTGACCATCTCAGCTTCAGGCCGGCGATCAGCGTCGCGCCGGACACGGCCGACGCGGACACGCCGGCCGGCTTGACGGTCGAACTGAAAACTCCTCAGGAAGCGCTCGAAAGTCTTGGCGGCATCGTGACGTCGAACATCAAGGACACGACTGTGACGCTGCCCGCAGGCGTCGTCATCAACCCCGGTCAGGCAGCCGGCCTGGGCGCGTGCCAGACGGCTGAAAGCGCGGTCGGCACGCTCGAAGCGCCGTCGTGTCCCGGCGATTCGAAAGTGGGCACCGATGAAATCGAAACGCCGCTGCTGAAGAACACGCTGAAGGGCAACGTGTATATCTTGCAATCCAATCCGCCGAACCTCAAGCTGCTGGTCGCCGCTTCCGGCGAAGGCGTGAACTTGAAGCTGGTAGGAAGCGTGCATCTGGACGAAGCCACGGGTCGGTTGACGACGACGTTCAGCGAAACGCCGGAGCTGCCGTTCACGACGTTCCGGCTCGCGTTCAGCGGCGGTGCCCAGGCGGCCTTGGCGACCCCCGCTCACTGTGGCTCGTATGCGGCGACGAGCGACTTCACGCCGTGGGGAGCGCTATCGGTGCCCGACGTGTTCCCGCTGAGTGAATTCGCGATCACGAGTGGTCCAGGCGGGACCTCGTGTGCGCCCGGCGCACTGCCGTTTAGCCCGTCGTTGACGGCGGGCTCGACGACCGACCAGGCCGGTGGCTTCACGGACTTCTCGATGCTGCTGTCCAGGGAAGACGGCCAGCAGCGGATCGGGACGCTCCAATTCAAGACGCCCGAGGGCCTGCTGGGGATGATCGCGAAGGTTCCGCTGTGTCCCGAACCGCAGGCGTCGCAGGGGACCTGTTCGAGCGCCTCCCAGATAGGGCACACGGTCGTGGAGGCCGGTCCCGGCCCGTATCCCCTGGTCGTGCCCCAGCCGGGTCAGCCGCCGGCTCCGATCTATCTGACGGGCGGTTATCGGGGCGCTCCGTACGGACTGTCGATCGTGGTGCCACTGGTCGTCGGTCCATTCACGTTGCAGACCCAGGTCGTGCGGGCGAAGATCGAAGTCGACCAGCTCACCGCACAGCTGACGGTCACGACCGATCCGCTGCCGACGATTATCGACGGCATACCGGCTGACCTGCGAGCGATCGACGCGGTGATCGACAAGCCCGGGTTCATGTTCAATCCGACTGGCTGTGAACCGGGGAGCTTCTCCGGCACGGCGACCGGTAGCGAAGGCGCCAGCGCTCCGATCTCGAGCCACTTCCAGGTGGGATCGTGCAAAAGCCTGACGTTCAAGCCCGACTTCAAAGTGTCCACGTCGGGGAAGACCTCCAGGCTGAACGGAGCGAGCCTGGACGCGAAGATCGTGTACCCGACGGGCGCACTTGGGAACAACCAGGCTTCCTCACAAGCGAACATCAAGAGCGTCAAGGTCGACCTGCCCAAGCAGCTCCCCTCGCGGTTGACGACGCTGCAGAAGGCCTGCACCGCCGCACAGTTCGACTCCAACCCGGGTGGGTGCCCTGCGGACTCGTTGGTCGGCAGCGCGACAGCCGTGACGCCGGTACTCCCCGTCCCATTGACTGGGCCCGCGTACTTCGTGAGCCACGGCGGGGAAGCGTTCCCGCAGCTGATCGTCGTCCTCCAGGGCTACGGCGTGACCGTCGATCTCGTCGGCGACACGTTCATCAGCAAAGCCGGGATCACCAGCAGCACGTTCAAGCAGGTCCCCGACGTCCCGATCACGAGCTTCGAACTGAAGCTCCCCGAGGGCCCCTACTCGGCGCTCGCAGCGAACCTCCCGGAAAAGGCGCACGGCAGCTTCTGCGGACAGACCCTCACGATGCCCACCCAATTCGTCGGGCAAAACGGCGCGGCCCTCAAACAGAACACCCCGATCACCGTCGAAGGATGCTCGCTGACCTTCAAGCACAAGATCAACCACCGAACACTCACGCTCAGCATCTACGCCCCCGCGGCCGGCAAGATCACCGCCGCCGGCCAAGGCCTCACCACCCAAACCAAGACCGCCAAGGGCCAAGAAACGCTCACGCTGATCCTCGAGCAGAAGCGAGCCGGCAAGCAGAAGACGACCGTGCAAGTCACCTACACACCCAACGCCGGCAAAGACCGCAAGAAGCAGTCAAGAACCGCGAAGTTGACATTCAAGCCATAGCACGAGGACACTTACCAATGTGCCGGCTCATCGTGGTGCGAGAGGGTTGAGGTCGCGGACTCCTGCCGCGGCATGTAGGTCGCCGTCGTAGACGAACATGGCGCCGAGATCCTCTCGCATGGTGAGTGCCGTGGCGAGGTGAATCGCATCCATCGCGCGCAGCGGCGGGGTGTGGGTGTCGGTCGCGAGCTCGATGATCTCGGGCGTTAGGGGGACGAGGTTGATCCGCTCGAGCGTCGAGCGCGCACGCTGCAGGACGTCGTCGCCGCCGAGGCGTCTTGCGGTGCAGATGGCCTCGACGCGGATCAGCTTGCTTGCGACCTGTACGGGCCAGTCGGCTAGTGCGGTGCGGAAGGCTTCTGTCTCGCGCTCGGCCTTGAATAGCTTTACGAGCGCCGACGCGTCGAGGTACGCGGCGTTCACTCGCCGCGTACCCACCACAGCGCGTCGGAGGCCGGCGTCGTGCTTGTCGGCGTGCCCGGTGGGGGGTCCAGATCCAGCAGGCTCCCTCGTCCCGGGTTTGCGCCGTAGCGCTCGGTAAGTCGGGCCTGTAGTTGGGACTCCGAGTCGGCGCCGGCGAGCACTGCCTGAGCGCCTCGGAGGGTGAGCGCGCGGATCTGCGCCGCGGCGGAGCGGGTCTCGGCCGGTTCGAGCAGTGGCGCGGTGAGCGCCAATGCGCGCTCCACTGCCGGGTCACGCGTGACCCCGAGACGAGGGTGACGAGCAGCCATCGCTCGATGGTAGCACTCTTGTGTAGCACTCTGGTGGCAGGAGTTCTTGTGGGGTTTGGGCGGCTGAAGCGGCCGCGGAGCTCGAGCTGGTGTGCGAGTGGCGCGGACGCAGGCGGCATGGATGCCGCTGCGGCCCGCTCAGCTTGTCGCCGCGAGGTGCTCGAGTTTGCCGTGCCCGTTGGTCGAGACGCCGCGCAGATAGTCCGGCGTTTCGATCTCCTCCGGCGCGTTCAGCCGGCGCTCGAGCTCGCCGAGCACGACGCCGAACAGCAGGTGGCGCCAGGTCGACTGCGCGAGCGCGCGCGGGTTCGCGAACACTGCCGGAAGCTCCTCACGCGCGGGGTGCACGCGGTCGGTGAGCGCCGCCAGCGGCCACGTCGCGAAGTTCTCGCCGAGCGCCGCCACTGGGCCGCGCGCCCACGAGGGCAGCGGCGCGCGCGGCGCGAGGTTCGCGTAGAGCGCTCCGAACAGCGCGCCGTTCTGCAGGTGCAGCGCCCAGCCCGCCACGGGCCACGCGCGCTTGCGCGTCAGTGCCTTGCCAAGCAGCTCGACGTCGTCGAAGTTCGAGCCGAAGACGCGCTTGTCCAGCGGCATCTGCGCCGCCCACACTCCCGCTGCTAGCGCGCCGGCGAAGGCTCCGCGAATCGTCTTGCCCCGGTCGATTCCCATCTCGCTTCACTGTAACGCGCCGCGCGCCCGCGGGTATCCAGAGCATGGAGCGCGATCCTCATCCCGACGGAGTCCGCGCGACGCTTACACCGGCCGGCCCGTCGCACGCGGTCCTCGCCGCGGGCGACTCGCGCGAGGAGCTGCAGCGGCTGCGGGTTCACGCCGTCAGCCGCGGCGTGAACCCCGTCCTCTATTGGCTCGTGCGCCTCATGCTGCTGCCGTTCTTCCTCGTCTACTTCCGCCTGCAGCGCATCGGCTCAGAGCACATCCCGCGCTCGGGCCCGCTGCTGCTCGCTGCCAACCACCGCAGCTTCCTCGACCCCTTCGTGATCGGCGCGCTGACGCGGCGGCCGGTCTACTACGTCGCCAAGCGCGAGCTGTTCGCGCGGCGCTGGCAGGCCTGGGTGCTGAACGCGCTCGGCGCTTTTCCGATCGATCGCGGCGCCGCCGACGCCGATGCGATGGCGACCGCGCGCGCGATCCTGCGACGCGGCGACTGCGTCGTGATCTTTCCCGAGGGCACGCGCGTACGCAGCGGGCCGCTCGGAGCGCCGCGCCGCGGGATCGGCCGTCTCGCGCTGGAAACCGGCGCGCGCGTCGTGCCCGTCGCGCTGACCGGCACCGAGGACGTCCGGCGCGGCTGGCGGATCCGGCCGCGTAAGGTCCGCATCCGCTGCGGTGCCCCGCTGGGCTTTCCGGCCGTCGAGCATCCCTCGCCCGCGCTCGCCGCGGCCGTCACCGCGCGCGTCTGGGCGCGCGTCGACCTGCAGTGGGAGTGGCTGCGCAGCGGCGCCCCCACCGGTCCAACCTCGATTGCGCGCGCCGGCGTCCGCTCTGTACACGAGCTGCCCGCCGAGCGACACGCGCGGGCGGCCTGAGGCCTCGCACCGGCGAGGCGCGCGGGCGGAGGTAGGGTGCAATGTGTGGCCGAGCAGCCAGCCGCCAAGCCCAAGGCGCAGCTCGACGAGGAGTTCGCCGAGCTCTACCGCGCGCATCTGCGCGACATCTACAGCTACGCCTACTACCGCGTCGGCAACCACCACGATGCAGAGGACCTCACCGAGCAGACCTTCCTGCAGGCCTATCGCCACTTCGAGCGCGCCCAGCAAGAGTCACACGGGCGTCCGCTGCGGCCGTGGCTGATCCGCATCGCGCACAACCTCGCAGCGAACCTCTACCGCGATCGCTCGCGCAAGCCGGTCTCGCCGATCGACGACACGACGCCGCTGAGCGCGCCACATACCACCGAGGAGCTCGTCGAAGACCGCGACGAGCTCAGTCGCGTGCTCGCCGGTGTGCGCCAGCTGCCCGACGACCGCCGCGAGGCGCTGATCATGCGCTTCGCACTCGGCATGGACAACCGCGAGATCGCCCGCGCGCTCGGCCGCACCGATGGCGCCACCAAGGTCCTGCTGCATCGCGCGATCAAGCAGCTCGAGGGTCTCGTCGCCGACGGCGATCGCGATCTCGTGCGCGTGTCCGATCCTGTGCGCGTGTCCTCACACGACGGCGCCGGCCCCAAGGACGGCGGCGATGACTGAGAGCACCCCCAACCTCGAGGGTCTGCTGCGCCGCGCGCTCGCGCCCGTCGAGCCGCCCGAGGCTCTCGCGCTGCGCCTGGAGGGCACGCTGACGAACCTCACCGAGCTCGCCGCCGAGGAGCTCGAAGGCTGGGAGCTCTCCGCGATGCGCGATCCGCGTAACTGGGTGCGCCCCGCCGCCGCCCTGATCGTCGGCAGCGGCGCCGGGATGGCACTCGTACTACTGCGTGCGCGCCGCCGCGGGCAGGCCGCCGCGGGCGCGAGCGGCCTTGACATCTCGGTCTCGCCGGCCCGCTCGCAACCGCGCGCCGAGAGCTGAACGCGGACGGAACTATTCTGGTAGTCGGTTAATTCCGTCCGGGTGGAATGATTCACTTGGACAAGTCGGCAGTGGATTCCCTGATCCGCGAGACCGGCTCGGTACGTATCTATGTCCGAAATGGCTCGCTACAAGCGCTCCGCCAAGGCCGCCTCGACTGCCTTGCGCATGCTCGCCGACGAGGAGCTCATGCAGCTCGTGCGCGAGAACGACTCCGCGGCCTTCGCCGTCGTCTACGAGCGCCACACCACCGCCGCGTTCTCACTCGCGTTCCGCATGTGCGGCAAGCGCGCGCTCGCCGAAGACATCGTCCAAGAGGCGTTCCTGTCGCTGTGGCGCAGCGGCGCCCGCTACGACAGCACGCGCGGCAGCGTGCGCACCTGGGTGCTCGGCATCGTCCACAACCGCGCGATCGACGCCCTGCGCCGCGGCGTCGTGCAGGATCGCGGCTGGGTCAGCGACGAGGGCATCGAGGAGCAGCTCGAAGCCAGCGAGCGCACCGAGCGCGAGGTCGGCCGCCGCGACGAAGCACGCGAGATTCGCGCCGCTTTGGTCGAATTGCCCGCCGATCAGAGCCGTGTCATCGAGCTCGCCTACTACGGCGGCTTCACCCATTCCGAGATCGCCACGATGTTGGATACGCCGGTGGGAACGATCAAGGGCCGCATGCGTCTTGGCTTGCAGAAGATGCGCTCGCAACTCAGCTCCGAACGGGTGGTCTCCTGATGCGCGCGCTCCGTCAGCAATCGACGCTCGCATCCGTCCGATGCCGCCGCCGCGCGGTCGAGGAGGCGATCGCATGAGCTTCACGCCCGAGCACGATCTCGACTGCGCGCAGCGCCTCGATGCCGCCGCCTACGCCCTCCACGCGCTGGACGAGGCCGAGGCCCGCGCGTTCGGCGAGCACCTGCACAGCTGCCCGGTCTGCCGCGAGGAGCTCGCGCAGCTGCAGTCCGTCACCGATGCGCTCGCCGCCGGCGTACCACGCACCGAGGCCCCGCCGGCGCTTGCCGCGCGGATCATGGCCACCGTCTACGCCGAGGCCGAGCTGCTCAAAGCCGCCGGTCACGACGCCGATCGCGTCGTCCCCGAACGTCGCGTGCGACGCGGCCTGCTGCCCGCGTTCGCCAGTGCGCTCGCGCTTGCCGCCGGCCTGTTGATCGGGGCCTTCGCGATCAACACCGGCTCCACCACGCACCAGTCGACCGAGGTCATCCACGCCGCGGTCGCGATCCCCGGGCGCCGCGTCACCGCCGAGGTGCGCAAAGTCGGCTCGCACTTGCAGCTAGTCGTCGAAGGAATGCCGGCGCCTCCACCCGGACACATCTATGAGATCTGGCTCGAGCACGGCACCGCCGCTCCCGAGCCGACCGACGCGCTGTTCTCCGTCACCAAGACCGGCGCCGGCTCCGTCGGCGTGCCCGGCGATCTGCACGGCGTCAGCGACGTGCTCGTCACCGCCGAGCCGCTCGGCGGCAGCCTGAAACCGACGCGCACACCGGTCATCGTCGCGAAAGTCTGAGTCGCCGCGGTCGAGAGCGCGGCGTCGCCGAGGTAGGCTCTTGCCGCACCATGGCCACCTGCTATCGCCACCCCACGCGCGAGACCGGCGTCTCCTGCTCCTCCTGCGGGCGTCCGATCTGCCCCGACTGCATGACTACCACCTCCGTGGGTATGCGCTGTCCCGATTGCGCGCGCCAGCGCACCAAAGTCGTGCGTGCGCGCGAGCTCGCGCGTAGGCCCCAGGCGACCTACGCGTTGATCGCGATCAACGTGCTCGCATTCCTCACCGAGCAAGGACAGTTCACGATCTACGGCTCCTCGATCCACGGCAAAGTGATCGAAGAAGGCATCCTCTGGCGCTACGGCATCGGCGTGCAGCACCAGTACTGGCGCCTGCTCACCAGCGGGTTCCTGCACGAGAACATCCTGCACATCGGCTTCAACATGTACCTGCTCTACCTGCTCGGCATGATGCTCGAGCCCGCGATCGGCACCGCGAAGTTCGTGACGATCTACTTCACCGCGCTGCTCTGCGGATCCTTCGGCGCGCTGCTCGCGACGTCCGCGCCGAGCCTCGGTGCCTCCGGAGCGATCTTCGGTCTGATGGGCGCCGCCGTCGTCGAGCTGCGCTCGCGTCGCATGAGCGTCATGGAGTCCGGCATCGGCGGGCTCATCATCCTCAACCTGATCCTCAGCTTCTCCATCGCCAATATCTCCGTCGGCGCCCACATCGGCGGGCTGATCGGCGGTGGCCTCGCCGCGCTCGCGATCCGCACCGCCGACGATCGCAAGCTGCCCGCGCTCGGATACGCCGCCTGCGGGCTGCTGAGCGCCGCCGCAGTCTTCGCCGCGCTCGCCGCCGCGAGCTGACTTCTCACTCGCCGGCGCCAGCTGACTCCTCACTCGTAGGCCGGCTAGCGCCGCGCTTGTCCTCGCCGCTACCGGCTAGCGCCGCGCTTGCCGTCGCCGCTACCAGCTGACGTCGCGCTCGCCGCCCGCGGCGAGCTAGCGCATCACACCTTGGCCGGCGCGACCGCGAGCGCCTCGCCAGGCGCCTCCGGCAGCGCCTGCGGATGCAGGATGTGCGCGAGTAGCTCCAAGCCCTCGACCAGCCGCGGCCCCGGCCGCGAGAAGTACGCCGACGCGTCCACCGCCACGACCCGCTCGGCTCCCAGCGAGGTGAGGCGATCGGCGTACGCGAGCGCCTCCGCGTGCGCGCGCGGCGCGTCGTAGCCGCACGGCATCGCCACGACGACTCGCGGCTCGCTCGCCGCGAGCTCCTCCCACGAGACCTGCTGCGATGGTTCCCCCGGCATCCCCAGGACGTCTTCGCCTCCGGCCAGCTCGATCAGCTGGGGCGTCCAGTGCCCCGCGATGAACACCGGGTCAAGCCACTCCACCGCCGCGACACGCACGCGTCGACGGCCGCGCACCGCGAGCTTCACGCGATCGATCCGCGCCGCCGTGCGCGCCACCAGATCCACGCCCTCCGCGCGCCGGCCCGTCGCCTGCGCGAGCGTGCGCACGTCGCCGAGCGTCTCGCCCAGCGTGTGTGGATCGAGCGCGATCACCTGCGGGCATGAAGGCAGCTTGCGCGCGAGCTCCGCGACCTCGGTGTAGGAGACCGCGCACACCGGGCACAGCGCCTGCGTCACGATCAGCTCCGGCTCCAGCTCGCGCAGCAGCTGCTCGTCGAGCGCGTAGATCGCCTCGCCGCGCTCAGTGCGCTCGCGCACCGCCGCGTCGATCTCCGCCGCGCCGAGGCCCGCCGGCAGCACATCGCGCGTCACCCGCCGCAGCTTCCGCGCGCGCGGCGGATAGTCGCACTCGTGCGTCACCGCGATAACCTCCTCACCGAGGCCGAGCGCGAACAGCAACTCGGTCGCGTGGGGCACCAGGCTGACGATGCGCATGCTCGGACTGTAGGGAACCGCGCACCGATCGTCGGGAACCACGTGCCGACTGTCGCCAACCACGCGCCGACGCTCCGATGACACCGCTTTCAGATACCGAGATCCAGCAACGGCTCGCCGGCAGCGAGTGGCGGCGCGACGGGCACGCCATCGCGCGCGAGTGGGTCCTTACCGACTTCGACGCCGCGATCGTCTTCGTCGAGCGCGTCGCCGCGCTCGCGCGGGCCGCCGACCATCACCCCGACATCCTCGTGCACGGCTGGAACAAGGTGCGCCTGCAGCTCTCCACGCACTCCGCCGGCGGTCTCACCGCCGCCGACTTCGCGCTCGCCGAGCAGATCGACGCGCTCGCCTGAGCCGCTCTGAAGCCAGTCCGCCGCGGGCGCGCGTGCAGCCGCAGAGGCCACTCCGGCGGAGGTCGCTGGGGCGCTTGATACCGTGTGCTCGTCGGCCACCGATGAACGACGACCAACCTCCCCGAAGTAGCCGCACCCAAGCAGCCCGCACTCAGGCGTGACCGGGCTGAAGCTGACCCTGGCGGCCCTCCTGGTCGCCATCAATGCGTTCTTCGTCATCGCCGAGTACGCGCTCGTGCGCTCGCGGCGCGAGCGTCTGGAAATCATGCGCGAGGAAGGCGCTCGCGGCGCCGCGCTCGCGCTGAGCCAGCTCGAGAACATCAACCAGTACATCTCCGCCGTCCAGATCGGCGTCACGATGACCTCGATCGCGATCGGCGCGCTCGGCGCCCCGACGCTCGCACGCGCGCTGGAAAACGCCTTCGGCGGCTCGCTCTCGCACGACGTCGTCGTCGCAATCTCCGTCGTGCTCGCCTACATCGTCGTCACCTTGGTGCAGCTCATCTTCGGCGAGATGGTGCCCAAGTTCTACGCGATCGACCGCTCCGAGCGCGTCGCGCGGCGCATCGCGCGCCCGTTGCAGGGCTTCAGCGTCCTGTTCGGTCCCGTGATCCGCGCGATCACCGCGATCTCCTCGCGCCTGCTGCGCATGCTCGGCGTCGACATGGGCAAGGAGCCCGGCGGTGGCTCCCCCGACGAGCTCAAGCGCCTGATTGCCGAGTCTCACGCCGGCGGCCAGCTTGACCCCGGCGAGGCCGGCATGCTGCGCGGTGTCTTTCACCTGCACGAGCAGGAGGCCCGCCAGGTGATGACGCCCAGCCCCGCCGTCGTCGCCGTCGACGTCTCCAAGAACGTCGAGACCGCCCTGAAGCTGTGCATCGCCTCCGGTCACACGCGGCTCGTCGTCACCGAAGGCGACGATCGCGATCGCATCCGCGGGCTCGTCCACGCCAGTGCGCTCGCGCGCATCCTGATGGACGAGGGTCCCGAGGCCTCGATCGAGCCCGCCGTGCACGACGCGCCGATCGTGCCCGAGACCAAGCCGCTCGACGATCTGCTCGCCGACCTGCAGCGCCAGCGCAGCTCGGTCGCGGTCGTAATCGACGAGTACGGTCGCGTCGCCGGCATCGTCACCGTCGAGGACATCATCGAGGAGGTCGTCGGCGAGATCACCGACGAGACCGACCCCGCCGCCGGCGAGGTCCGCCGGCTGCCCGACGGCGACTGGTTCGTCCGCGGGCACGTCGCCGTCACCGATCTCGCCGACTACGGCGTCGACCTGCCCGCCGACAGCGACGCCTACAACTCCGTCGGCGGTTTCGTCTTCGCCGAGCTCGGGCGCCTGCCGCGCCGCGGCGACACCGTCACCGCCGGCCTCTACTCGATCCGCGTCGAGTCCGTGCGCGAGAACCGCATCGAGTCCGTGCGCATCCGCGAGCGGCGCGTCGTGCCGATCCGCGAAGCCGAGTCGCGCGAGGCGCCCGGCTCATAACGCGGTGCCCGCCCGGCTCGCAGTGAGGTGCCGGCTCGGCTCATAACGAGGTGCCCGCCCGGCTCGTAGCGAGGTGCCGGCCGGCTCCTAGCGAGGCGCCCAGCCCGTAACTGGCGGGGGAGTGGGTGGGCCTGGGGCGGGTGGGGCTTAATACACGTCCGGCCCGCGGGGGGAGCGGGCCGGAGCGTGTGCACTGGGAGGAGGCGGGTGTGCGTTGCGACCTGAGTCGCACTAGCAAGTATGCCGCCCTTGATGAAGCCCACCTAAAAGTGCGCGCGCATAAGAAGATTCTTGTGAAGCGGCGCGCCCCTAGTAGGTGTGAAAGCCGCGGCCGCTCTTGCGACCGAGCGCGCCCTCGTCGATCAGCTGCTCGACGCGAGCCGGTACCGGCTCGCCGAGCGTTCGTCCGATCGCCGCCGCGACGTCGAGGCCGACGAGGTCCAGCAACGCCAGCGGTCCCATCGGGTGACCCGCGCCGAGGCGCATGCAGGTGTCGATCCCGCCGGCCTGCATGCCCGTCTCTTCTAGCAGGCGCACCGCGCTGAACAGGTACGGGAACAGCAGGCGATTGACCACGAAGCCCGGCACGTCCGGCACCTCGACCGGGCTCTTCTCGAATGTCTCGCACAACGCCAGCGCGCGCGAGCGCGTGCTCTCGCTGGCCTCACTCGGGAAGATCAGCTCGACCAGCTGCATCTTCGTCACCGGGTTGAAGACGTGCAGGCCCACGAAGTGCTCCGGATCGCCGCTCGCGCGCGCGAGCTCCGCGACCGACAGCGACGAGGTCGTGCTCGCCAGGATCGTCCCGTTTGCGACGATCGCGCGCAGCTCGCCGTGCAGCGCCGCCTTGACCGCCGTGTCCTCGACGACCGCCTCCACGACGAACGTCGCCGCCGCGAGCGCCCGCGGCTCGGTCACGACCTGCACGTGGTCGGGGTCGACCTCCGCTTCCAGTCGGCTCAGGGTCTTCTCGACCGTCGCGCGCGCGCGATCGGCCGAGTCCCGTGAGCGCGCCAGCAGCAGCACCGGGCCGTGGTGCGCAGCCGTCGCCGCCAGCCCGCACGCGATCGCTCCCGAGCCCACGATCGCCAGTTGCTCTTGCACGTTTCCTTGTCTCCTGTCCTGGTTGACTGACCAGTCAATCTAGTCCGCTCACGCGGTAGACTAGGGGGTACAGACGTGGGACGCCCGCCGCGCCCCGCCAGCCAACGCCGCGCTAACCACCGGAGGACTTCCCCATGAGGAAACCAGAGGGCCGCGAGGTCGTGATCGTCGAGGCCGTCCGCACGCCGATCGGCCGCGGGCACAAGGAAAAGGGCTACTACAAGGACACCCACCCCAACGCGCTGCTCGGCAAGGTCTACACCGAGGTCATCGCGCGCGCCGGGATCGACGCCGCCGAGGTCGAGGACGTCGTCGCCGGTTGCGTCCAGCAGTTCGGCGAGCAGGGTTTCAACATCGCGCGCAACGCCTGGCTGCAGGAGGGCCTGCCGATCGAGACCCCCGGCACCACCGTCGACCGCCAGTGCGGCTCCGCGCAGCAGGCCGTCAACTTCTCCGCCGCGCTGATCGCCGCCGGCGTTCACGACGCGATGATCGGCGGCGGCGTCGAGCACATGGGCCACCTGCCGTTCGCCGCCGGGATGAAGACACAGGAGGACTTCGGTTTCGCCTTCACGCCCGAGCTGATGGCCAAGCACAACATCGTCGGCCAGGGCCTCGGCGCCGAGATGATCGCCGACCAGTGGGAGATCGCGCGCTCCGAGCTCGACGAGCTCGCCGTGCGCTCGCACCGGCTCGCCCACCAGGCCACCGAGGAGGGCCGCTTCGAGCGCGAGATCGTGCCCTTCCAGGTCAACGGCGACACGTTCGTCACCGACCAGGGCATCCGTCCCGGCACCGACCTCGAGACGCTCGCGAAGCTGAAGCCCGCGTTCAAGCCCGACGGCAAGATCACCGCCGGCAACGCCTCGCAGATCTCCGACGGCGCCGCCGCCGTGCTGCTGATGAGCGCCGAGAAGGCCAAGGCGCTCGGCCTGCGCGCCCGCGCGCGGATCGTCGATCAGACGACCGTCGGCTGCGACCCCATCAAAATGCTCGAGGGTCCGATCCCCGCGACCACGAAGATCCTCGCGCGCAACGGCATGAAGATCGACGACATCGACCTGATCGAGATCAACGAGGCCTTCGCGCCCGTCGTCGCCGCGTGGCGGCGCGAGCACAACCCCGACATGGACCGCGTCAACGTCAACGGCGGCGCCATGGCCCTCGGGCATCCGCTCGGCTCCAGCGGCGCGCGCCTCGTCACGACGCTGCTGCACGAGCTCGAGCGCTCCGACAAGGAGATCGGGTTCGTCACGATGTGTTGCGGCGGCGGCCTCGGCACCGCCACACTGATCCAGCGGGTCTGACGTGCGCATAGCCGACGCGCTGCACTCGCGTATCGGCTGAAGCGAAGGGATGTTCCGGGTGGCGCATGCGCCACCCGGCCGACCCGTGCATGCACGGGTCGGAACGGGGCCGCACATGTGCGGCCCCGCCCGCCGATCGAAGATCGGCGGGGCCAGCAGGCGCGTGTCCGGTGCCGAGACAGAG
Source organism: Solirubrobacteraceae bacterium (assembly GCA_036502205.1). Lineage (GTDB taxonomy): Bacteria > Actinomycetota > Thermoleophilia > Solirubrobacterales > Solirubrobacteraceae > Palsa-744. Next base: position 108,242 of record DASXZA010000017.1, read on the forward strand.
GGCTGCTTGTCCTCCCAAGCATGCCTCTCGCCTCCGGCCTACGACGTGCCTGCTTTTGGCGATGACCACGTGCGGCGGCCGTACTTGGGGCCGATGGCCAGTGGGGACTTCGCGGTCATATCCTGCGGGAGCGGCCCGTGACGAAGTTCAACTAAATTCGATTGGAGGCCATTATGCGCGGCGACATTGAGGTCGGGGCACGCCTTCCCGACTATGAACTGCCCGACCAGGACGGCGTCCTGCGCCGTCTGTCGGACCTGCAGGGCTCGAATCCAATGGTGCTCCACCTCTCACGCGGCGGGTTTGACCCGAAGGAGCATCGTTTCCTTCGCCAGCTGGTCGACGCATACCTCGACTTCCGGGTCGGGTACACGCGTGTGGCCGTGATCTCGACGGACAACCAGCTCGAGATCAATGAGTTCCGCGATAGCGTCGGCGCGCAGTTTCCGTTCCTCTCTGACCCACGGCGAACGGTGCGGAACGATCTCGACACCGTCGAGTACACCGACCCCGTCCACGACCCGATGGTCCCGCATACGTTCGTGCTCGCTCCGGGGCTCGAGATCTCCGCGATCTACAACGGCTACTGGTACTGGGGGCGCCCGACGGTGCCAGAGCTGCACCGCGACTTGCGCGAGGTCATGCGCAGCCTGCGCCCCGACTTCGATCTGGGCGCACCAGGGCTGCGCGAGGCCTGGGATCGCGGCGCGCGCGAGCAGTTCCTGGTGAGTCCAGTCGAAGGAGAGGCGATTCGCTACACCGAGGGGACTGGGGTGGGAGTGAAGCGATGAGCGATGGTCAGCATCGTCAAGTCCATCGGTTCTCGCCGGCAACGACCGCAGGTGGACCGATCTCTGCGGCCAGCGTTCGTGCCGACTGATCGTCGGCGCTCGAGAGCCGCAGGCTCTCCCCGCCTGAGGCCACCAGGCGTGCGATGACCGATCCGAGCGTCCCGGTGCCGATGATCGCGGTCGTCATCGCGGTCGTCATGACTCCGCGGCCGACGTACTCGATAGCCACTGAGGGGGGGTCCAGTCTCCCTCAGGGTCCGTGGTTTGCCCCACCTCGATCAGATGACCGTCGGGATCGCGGATGTAGCAGCGGATCTCGTAGGGGTGCTGCTTTGGCGGCGTCAGGAAATCAGCACCACGGGCGCTCCATTCGGCGTACACGGTTTCGATGTCCTTGACCCGGATGTTGAGGAAGCTGCTGACCCGGTCCAGGTCGCGTGGCGTCTGGAGGGTGACCGCCGGCTTGTCGTCGGTCGGGCCCCCGCCGGCATTGATGACGATCCAACTGTTGGATAGTTCGACATAGGTCAGCCCTCCCGGGCCGGAGAAGGCGACCCTGCCGCCGAGTACTTCGGTGTAAAAACGGCGCGAACGCTCGACATCATCTGAAACGATGAAGTGGGCCAGGACCACCTGCTCGTCGATGTTGCTCATGCCGACCTCCGTTGTCGTAGTCGATTTGTCAGTGTCCCGCGCTTCGGGTGCTCCTGCCAGGGCTTGCCCGTGTCGCGGCATCGGGGCTACAAGCGCGAGACCAGTTCGGCCACGATCTCCGCGGCGGACTGTTGCTGTTTGGCGAGCGCGACGCTCTGTCCGGCCCACAGCGACAGCGCCTCGATCTCACCGGTGGTGCCGACCATCGGGGGCGCGGGGGAGTATCGAAGGATCTCTTCGCCCGAAGCGAAGTGCGCTATCGCCCCTTCTCCCGGTCGACTGCCCAGTGGCGGCCGGCCCGCCGCCTCCCAGCTCTCGGCCGTCGAGTTACGGATGGCGCGGTGTGGAGAGTCCGGCCATCCCACGTCATAGAGGTCGGGGTACCACTGCGCATCGGTCTCGGCCGCCGCGATCAGGCGGCTTCGATACTCCTCGTGGATCGGCATCTCCTCGGCCAACAGAAACCGCGTGCCGAGCCATGCGGCCTGCGCGCCGAGCGCGAGCACGGCCGCGACTCCGCGAGCGTCGCCGATCCCGCCGGCCGCAATCACCGGTACCGGCGCTACCGCGTCGACTACCGCCGGTACCAACGGCAGCGTTGCCACGCGACCCCGTACGTGCCCACCGGCCTCCCAGCCCTGCGCGACGACGATGTCGACTCCGCATCCGACTGCACGGCGCGCTTCCTCGGCGCTCCCGACCGTGTGCATGACGAGCCCTCCCGCGTCATGCACCTCCTCGACATAGCCGTCGGGATCGCCCAACAGGAACGAGACGATCCGCAGGCCAGCGGAAAGCGCCTGATCGAGCCGACGGTGCTGATCTGATGTCAGAACGAAATTCCCCGCAAAGGGCCGGTCGGTAAGCGCCGCCGTTTCACGAACCAGGGCTCCGGCGTCAGCGGCCCACCACAGCGACACGCTGCCGAGAGCGCCCGCATTGGAGACCGCGGCAGGCAGGCGGGGATCGTCAGCCAGCGGCGCCTCGACGATCGGATGTTCAATCCCCAGCAACTCGCACACCGGCGTATAGCTACTCATTGGGACGATCGCCTTTCTGGCGCGCCGCGCCGATTGACTAGGCTCAGCGTAGAGCCTAGTCACTCCTCCACCATGGACAGGAGCAGATCATGCGCAGCGACATCGCCCCCGGCGGAACCTTCCCCGACTACGAGTTGCCCGATCACGAGAACCTTGCTCGAAAGCTCAGCGAGATCCAAGGCGAGGACCCCCTGATCCTCACGCTCGCGCGCGGGAACTACTGTCCCAAGGAGCACCAGCAGCACCTCGAGCTTGCCGCCAACTACGCCAAGATCGCGGTCGCCTACACGAAGCTCGCCACGATCTCGACCGACACCCATCACTCCAGCCAGGAGTTCCGCGCGTCGGTCGGCGCCCAGTGGCCCTTTCTCTCTGACCCCGAGCGGATCGTCCAGAAGGATCTCGAGATTCAGGAGTACACAGACCCCGAGCACGACCCGATGATCCCTCACACCCTCGTGCTGGGCCCCGGCCTGGTCATCCACAGCATCTACAACGGCTATTGGTTCTGGGGACGCCCCTGCTTCGCGGATCTCTGGCGCGACCTACGAACCGTGACCAGCGAGATCCGCCCCGACTGGGATCTGAGCAAACCCGGGCTGCACGAAGCGTGGGATGCGGGCGACTTCTCGCCGTTTCATGGTTGGAACAAGCGCTCCCCCGAGTCGCTGCCATCGTCTTACAACTCGTAACGCCGCGGGTCGTCGCGCTAGCAGACCCAATGAGCGGGCGTGCACGCCTTTGCCCGCCCGCTCGTTCACCACCTAGGAGATTCCCCAATGAGTCGAACCCATCAGCCAGACCAAGCCGTCTTCAGGTCGGTTCTCCCGGACAACATCGACTGGAAGCCATTCCCGGCATTCCCACCTTCCGTCCGACTGGCCGTCGTTGTTGGCCAGCCCTCCGAGGTCGCCCCCTACGTGATCAGAGTCAAAGTGCCCGGCGGCGTGAAGCTCATGCCCCACATGCACCCCGAGGACCGCGTGTACACGGTCATTTCCGGGGTCTTCTATATCGGTCTCGGCGATCACTTCGACGACGATCAGCTGCAAGCGTATCCGCCCGGTAGCGTCATCGTTCTACCCGGTGATACTTACCATTTCCACTGGGCAAAGTCCGGCGAGTATGTCACTCAGGTGACGGCGATTGGGCCGCTCGGCCTTGAATACTTGGATCCAAAAGACGATCCACGCAGCACGGAAGTACAAGACCACCGAACTTCCGAGCCACAGCACTAAGTTGACGGTCCCCCGCCGGTCCAGTTCACCGCGACCGGCGCGAGCGCCAGCAGCGCCGCCCACGTGCTCGGGTCGGTTTCGCCGCTCGCCGCGATGCCGTGCGCGGTCTGGAACTGCTCGAGGTTCGCCTTCGTGCTCGCTTCGAAGATGCCCGTCGTCGGCTGGCCCGGGGCGGCGCTGGCGAGGTGCTCCTGCAGCCACAGCACCTGGTCGCTTTTGTTGCCTTCTTTGAGTAGCGGCGAGGTCAGCTCCGGCTGGGGCACCGTCAGCGCCGTGTTCGGCGGCGCCACCATCGCACTCCAGCCCGAGGACGAGGTTTCCTGCCAGTCCCAGAACGAGTCGCCCGCCGCGCCGTACGCTCCCGCCAGCGTGCGGAAATTGGCGATTTCCGTTGCGCTCACTCCACCGTAGGTCTGGCCTAGCGGCAGGATCGGCCGCCCGTAGATCAGGTTCTGTTCGAACGTCGTCACGAACACCTGCGCGACGCTCGTGCCGATGTCGTGCCAGTACATCTGCGGCGCATTGAACTGCGCGCCGCCCGGGCCCAGGAACACCGAGTACGGGAACGACGGGTGGTAGCTCACGTACGGGAACGACGCCAGGCCCACCGGATAGCTCGGTCCGATCTTCGCGCGCAGCGTTTCGATGTATGTCTGCGCCGCCGCGTAGTGACCTTCATACTGCGACTCCGCGTCGATCACCAGGCAGTCCGCGCCGTTGGCCACCGCCTCCGCGCCGAGGTTCGCCTCGCCTGTCGGGTTCGTCCCATACACGTACTGCCACGCGCACACTTTCAAGCCGTTCGCGTGCAGTTCGGCGACCAGCTGCGCGCTGAACTGGCTCCAGTAGTTGCTCGAGCCGTCCGAGCTCTTGACGAACAAGGTGCTCACGTCCGCCGCGTGCGCCTGCGCGACGATCGACGCCACGTTGCCGCCGTCGGACGCGCTCATGTACCAGATCCACATGCCCTGGCCCGCGAAGGCCGTGCCGCTCGTCGTCGTCGCCGTGCTCGTCGGGGGCGCCGGCGTCGCCGGGGCCGGTGGCGTCGGCGGGTGCAGCTTGTAGGTCACGACGCTGATCGGGCCGTACGCGTTCGAGTGCCGTCCGCCGCCCAGCAGCACCTCGATGCTCCCCGAGTGCGCGCGCGCCGGCACCGTCACCACCAGGCCCAGCTTCGTTTTGTGCAGGTGCGCGCTCGGCGAGTTGCTTGCCAGGCGCGCGTGCCACGCGCGCGGGAACGCCACCGACTCGCCGCTCTTCAGGTTGCTGCCCTGCATCAGCAGCGTCCCGTGCGTCGAGACCTCGTGCTGTTTGGTGCCACAGCTGATCGCCGGCACACAGTGCGCACCCGCGATCTTCACGCTCGCCGCGCCCGTTCTCGCCGCCGGTGCCTTGGTGTGCTTGGCCGCCGGCGCCGACTTGCCGCTCGACGTTCCGCCCGCCGGCGCGCCACCGCTCGACGGGGTCGTGCCGCCCGCGGGCGCCGTGCCACTCGGCGGGGCCGTGCCGCCCGCAACCGTCGAGGACGCCAGCGCGCTCCCCGCGCGTGAAAGTGTGAGTGCGAGTGCCAGCAGGCTCAGCAGCGCGAATGCCGCTGCCGCGGCCGAGAGTCTGGATCGCTTGTGGGCACCAGGGCTTTCCATAGCGAGCGGGCCGGACGGCGTGCCGACCTTAGCGGTTATGTCGTTCGCAACCGAGTGGCGGGACGGAAGTTGCGGCCCCGGCCGACCTGCGCCCGTCGTTGGGCGCCGGCTTGCAGAATGCTCAGCTGGGCAGCGAATCCCAGCGAAAGCCCACCGTTGAGGGCGTCGCGGGGAGCGGGCTGTCCGGCAGGCCCGCCGGTGGATCCGGCAGGTTGTAGCCCGTCGGCGCCACGTCGTTCGGTGCGTCCGCGTGGAACAGCGACGCCAGGTACTGGATCTGTCCGCGGCCCACGCCCAGCTCGAACTGGCCGCCCCCATAGTTGCCGATCCCGCGCTGCGCGCAGTAGTCAAAGGCATCCAGCAGGTTGCGCAGACCGCCCAGGCGTGACGGCTTGATGTTGACCATCCGCGGCGGATAGCGCAGCGCCTCGATGTCCGCGACCGAGTGGATCGGGGCGTCCCACGAGAAGCGCTCGCGATGCTCCGCGAGCACCGCGTCGGTCTCCGGTGTCAGCGCCGGATCCTCGATCCACGCCTGCGGTAGCGCCCGCACCACGCGCGCGTAGAGCTCTGGATCGGCCGGCTGGTCGACGATCGAGCCCGAGTAGTACGCCTTGAAGTCCACCGACTCCACCGCTCCCGTCGCCGCCAGCTGCGCGATCAGCTCCTCATCCCACGAGCTCGTCGGGTCGAGCTTAAAGCGCAGCGCCGCGTACGGCTCCAGGCGCCGCATCAGCGGCTCCATGCTCGGCGGCTCGCCAAGTCGCAGCGACACCACGAAGTGCACCGGCCGCGGCTCGCGGCCGAGCGCCTCGTGCAGCGTCATGCCCGCTTGGCGCAGCGCCAGATCCAGCGCCGCCGATTCATAGGCCCACACGCGGTAGCGTCGCGAGACCTCGCGCTGCGGCGGTCGCGGGAAGAGGTCGAGCTCCGCGATCCGCTCCGCGAACGACGCGATCGTGAAGTGCCCCGCCAGCGGCAGCGGCCCGCCGTCCGCCGCGCCGAAGTCCGCTTGCAGGATCTCGTGGTCCACCGCGTCGTACGTCACGTCCTCGCCGAGGCCCTCCGTGCCGGCGCCGCGCAGGGCGATTATCGTGCTCGCGCGCTCGAAGCCGCTCGAGACCTGCGCGTTCAGCCCCTCCAGCGAGTACTCCTCGATCTCGACCGGCAGCCGCGCCAGTCGCTCCCACGTGCTCACCGCGACCGCCCGTCGTCGGCGGGTGCCGCCTCGCTCGCGTCGCGCCCGCCCGCTGCGCCCGCGCCACCGCGGCCGGCGCCGCTCGCCGCGTCCCTGCCGCTCGCGCCCTCGCGCTCCAGGCGCGCGACTAGCTCCTCCAGGTGCAGCTCCTCCAGCGCGTCGCCCACCGCCTCCAACTCGCGCGCGCAGTGTTCGATCAGGTCCTTGCCCTCGCGCACCAGCTCGAGCGTCTCGCTGAGGCTCGCCTCGCCCGCGTCCAGGCGGCGGATGATCTCCTCCACGCGTGCCGCGCTCGCCTCGTAGGTGCGCTCCGCGCTCACGCGCCCTCCTCGATTTGAGTCGACGCGCTCACGCGTCGCCCGCGATTCGATCCGTCGCGCTCACGCGCTCCGCTTGATCCGCTCACGCGTCCTCCTCGATCTGGGCCGCCACCGTTCCGTCGGCGAAGCGCACGCGTACCGCTGTCTGCGAGCGCGCCACCGCCGCGCTTGAGACCGGCTCGCCCGCAGGCGTCTGCACCAGCGCATAGCCGCGCTCCAGCGTCCGTTGCGGATCGTGCGCCGCCAGCGCCAGCGCCAGGCGCTCGAGCTCCCGCGGCCGTCGCGCCCGGCAGTCCAGCGCTGCCGCCGCGCGCTTGCGCTCCAGCACCAGCGCGCGCCGCGCCGTGCGCGAGTCCTCCTCGGTCACGCGCCGCCGTCCCGCCGCGCGCATCTCGCGTAGCTGCTGATGCAGATCCGCTCGCTGGCGCGCGATCTGCGATGCCGGTGCGCGCGTCAGGCTCGCCAACACGCGCGCCCGACCCAGCACCGCGCGGCGGCCGTGATCGCGCAGCGCGCGCGCCGCTTGCGAGAGCTCCTGGCGCGCCTGCTCGCAGTGCACGCCCACCGCCGCCTCCGCTGCGTGCGTCGGCGTCGAGCAGCTCACCGCCGCCACGTCGTCGAGCAGCGTGCGGTCGGTGTGGTGGCCGACCGACGCGATCACCGGTACCGCCAGCAGCGCCACCGTGCGGCACAGCGTCTCATCACAGAAACACAGCAGGTCCGCCAGCGAGCCCCCGCCGCGCGCAACGATCACCACATCCACGCCCCCCAGCGCCGCCAGATCGCCGAGCGCGCGTCCGATCGCCGGCGCCGCGTGGCGGTCCTGGACCGGCGCGAAGCCCCACACGATGCGACCCGCCCAGCCGCGACGCGCGAGCGCCGCCAGGACGTCGTCGCGGGCCTTGCCGCCCTCACCCGTCACCACGCCGATTGTCCGCGGCAGCAGCGGGCGCCGCAAGCGTTGCTGACGCGCCAGCAGGCCCTCCGCGTCGAGCACCTTGCGCAGGCGGTCGATGCGCGCCAGCAGGTCGCCCTCGCCCGCCACGCGCAGGTCGCTGACCGCGAACGAGAAGCTCGGCGACGCGCTCGCGCTGCCCGCGTAGTAGTCACAGCCGCCCGCCACCACCACCTGCACGCCCTCGCGCACCGTCCCCGCGCGCTTGCTCATCGCCTCCCAGTCCGCGCGCCACGCCGCGCACGCCACCGCGCCGGTCGCATCGCGCAACTCGAAATAGACCCGCGCCCGCGACGGACGCAGGTTGACCAGCTCGCCCACCAGCTGCACGCGCGCGAACGCGCGCAGCTTGCCGCGCAGCGCCGCCGCGTATTCGCCGACCGCGAACGGACCCGCCAGTGCGCTGCCCGGAATGCCCGTCGCGGGCTCCGCCGCGGGCGCCTGCGCGGTCGCGAGCGGCGCGCTCATCAGCGTCGGTCGATCTTCCTCGAGCATCGAGCCAGCATAGATTGGCGGTAGGATCGAACCTTCAATGGCCCGTACCCGCTCCCGCAAGCGCCGTCCGGCCGCTGCGCGGCCAGCTCGGCAGGCGGGCGGTGCCAAACGCGCTCAACAGCGAGTCCAGGGTGCGGCGCCCAAGGCCCGCAAACCGCACAGCTCGCCCGCCGCGCCGACCTACGGTGAGCGCCCAACCGCCCCCTGGCACCCGCTGCCGCTCTCCGAGCTGCTGATTCTCGTCGGCGCGATCGTCGCCGTGTTCGGCTTTAAACGCGTCAACAGCGAGGGCTCCGGCGGCGCGCCGACGCTGATCGCTGGGATCGCCGCCGTCGCGATCGGCACGTTCGAGGTCACGCTGCGCGAGCACCGCAGCGGTTACCGCTCGCACACCGTGATGCTCGCGATGCTGCCCGTCCTGGTCGTCGACTCGCTGATCGTGCTCGTCGTCTCGTTCTTCACCACCCCGCCGCGGCTGCTGAGCGCGGGGCTGCTCGCCCTCGACATCCTGCTGTTCGTCTTCATGTTCCGCATGCTGCGCGCGCGCTTCCTCGATGCGCGCCACGCACGCGTCCTCAGCGAAGGGTGAGCGGCGCTCTCACGGAAGCGTGAGCGGTGGCGAGGCCAAGCTTTCCTCGCCCGCCGCTGCCACCGCCGCCTCGCGCGCTCGCTTCGCCGTGCCCCACGGGGGGTCCGTTCCCACCGAGGCGCCGGGCACGTCGAGATCGATCCGCTTGTCCAGGCCCGCGATCACGACCGGCTCTCCGCACATCTCCATCAGGCGCGAGAACGTCCGCGTGCCGATGTGCTCGGCCAGTTCTCGCGGGATCGGCTGCAGTGGTCCGTCCGCGTCGGAGTCGATGTCCGAGGTGAACACGATCGCGCGCCGCTCCTCGTAGCGCGCGTTGACGATCAGGTAGAGCTGCTCGAGCACCCAGTCCGTCGGGCGCACCACGCGCAGGTCCTCGATGTGCAGCAGTTCCACTTCGGTCAGCGTCCTGATGATCTCCTCGCTCGTCTCGCGGCTGTCGGGGTTCATCGAGGCCCGCAGGCGGTTCAGCAGCGCCACCGCGTTGAAGCTCAGCACCGAGTGCCGGCCGCGCGTCGCCGTCGCCGCGATCGTGTAGCCGAGCGTCGTCTTGCCCGTACCCGTATGACCCATGATCCACAGACCCTCGCCCGCCGCGAGCTTGCGGGCGATGTCCTTGCAGTAGAGCTTGACCCGGCGCACCGAGTCCCTGTTGGCCGGGTCCTGCGCGATCTGCGCCAGCGGGTTGCGCTCCCACGAGAGGTCCATGTAGCGGCGCGGCACGCGGTCGCGCAGCCGGTGCGCACGCGCGTCCGCCACGCGCTGCGCGCGGCACGCGCAGTCGCGCGCCGTGTTCGTCTGCTCGTCGACCTGAAAGCCGCTGCCATCGCACGCGTCGAAGGGACACGGCGTCGAGGTCGAGGTCGAGCTCTGGGGGGTGCGCGGCATCGCTACCAGTCAAGCAAGCGCTCCGGCGCGAGGCAGGAGGGATCCTGCACCATGCAGGTTTTTTCGGCTCGCTCTTGTCAGTGCGCGGTCTACGCCTCGCCGCTCGGCACGCCCGAGAGCGACGGCAGCGGCCGCTCCTGGAGCGCCCCGCCCTCGCCGCGGACCTCGCCATCGAACCCCAGGCGCCGCAGGCGCGCGATCTCACGCTCGCCTTCGCGACGCGCCGGATGACCCGCCGGCAGATCCGCGATCAGCCGCACGATGCGCTCGCGTAGCTGCAGCGCGAAGTGCGGTGTCGACGCTCCCATCAGCGCGCGCACGTCCTCGACAGTGACCTCGTGTGCGCTCGCGCGCTCCAGGCGGCGTGGATCCTCGGCTTGGCTCATCGGGTCACGGGGAGGTCGGTTCGCGCGGAGAGGTCGGTTCGGTGGGGGATTCGGCTTCGGCGGGCACACTCGCTTCGCTCGCCGCGCCCGTCGAGCTGTGCGGCACGATCTCGAGCATCGCATCCAACGTCGCCTGCGTCGTCGCCGCGATCGCCAGCTCGTCGCCGATCAGCCAGCCATGATTGTAGAACCCTCGCGTCGGCTCGTCTTCGGGATAGCTCGACTGGATGTCGCTCAGGTAGTGCGCCACCGCCGCCGGCAGGCGGGCCGGGGTTTCGAGTAGCAGTAGCGGGCCGAAGTCGCCGCTCGCCGACAGCGGCGCCGCCGCCGGCGCGTCGAGTGGCCGCGCCGCGTTTGCGAACACCAGGCCATGGCCCGGTTCTTCCACGCCCCAGCCGAACGCACCGTCGCGATAGCGCGCCACCGCGATCGCGTTGGCGACCGCTTCGCTCGTCGCTTCCAGGTTGCGACCCCGCGAGCCCACCGTCAGGCTCGCCGGCGTGCCCGGCCCTGCAGCGATGCGGCGCACCGTCCCCAGGCGGCTCAGCTTCGCGAGTACCGCCTCGCTCACCGCCGCCGGTGGTCCGATCGCGTAGATCACCGGTCGCCGCAGGCTCGCCAGTAGCCTCCGCGTCGCGCGCGGGATGCTCCGCGCGCCGACCCCAAAGACCGGCGCACCGGTCTCTGCCGCGAGCCCCGCCGCCGGCATCGCCAGTGTCTGCGGCCCATCCGCGCCGACCACGATCACGCGTCGCGGTGCCCCGCCGCGCGCCGCCGCCACAAGCCGCTCGATCCGCACCGCTAGCGCAGCTTCACTCGCGGCGGCGCCGCCCGCTTCGCTCGCGGCGCCGCCCGCTTCGCCACCGCCCGCTGCGCCGCCATTCGCTGCGCCGCCACCCGTTGCGCTGCTACCCGCTTCGTCCGCCGGCGTGGTGGCGACTACCGCACGCGTGCGGTAACCCGCCGGCGCCGCGCTCGTGTCGATCTCGATCACCTGCGCGCCGCCGAGCAGCGCTGAGCCACGCGGCTTGAGCGCACTGAGCGCTTCGCGCGAGATCGCCGGCAGCGTGTCGCCTTCGGCGTACAGCAGCGGCGCGCCGAGCGGCGCGCCCGCCAGCGCCGACGCGGCTAGCGCCGCCGTCCAGTCGCGGTCGTTGACCAGCACCACCGCCGCCGGGCGCGTTGCTGGCGTGAGGCCCGGGTTCACCGCGAGCGCGACCGCCGCCGCATCTGCGACCGCGTCCGCGCCTCCAAGTCGCGTCGTGTTCTTGGTCGCCACGCCGCTCGCCACGAGCGTCCCCGCACCGGGAACCGTCGTCACCCCGGCCCCGCGGTCCTGCCCTTCGCCGGGCAGCGACTTGCCGCAGCCCGCGAGCGCCGACGCCAGTAGGAGGGCCACGGCCAGCAGGAGGACCACGGCCAGCAGTTGCGCCGAGGCGCGTCCGCTGGGCTGCAGTGACTGCGTCGAGGCGCGCCCGCCGGGCAGGCGTCGTCGCGACACACGCCGGCGAAACGCACGCAGGCGGGGCGGGGAAAGAAGCGGCCGGGAGCGGCGCGGGCGAGCGTGCATCGGCGCGGGACACTAGCGAGCCGATCCCTGGAAATCCCGGGAAAGACGGTTCAACGCGTGCAACCGTCATTGCGCTTTGCTAGGGTCTCGACCCGAACGCCGAATCCATGGTCAGACGCCATGGAACGGGGGACCCAAATTGTTGGGGCGAATTTCACGGTGGATCCGTGAGAAGCGCAGGCTCTTTTAGCGCTAGCCCGTCAGCTAACCCCGCAGGCCAACGAAAGAGGTTGTGTTGCGGGTGCGAGCCCTTCGAGCGACGCTATGCGGTTTGACGTTCCTGGCCACCACGGCCGGGCTTGCCTCGCCGGCCCTTGCCGCGGGCGCAAAAGTCTCAGGCGGCACCTCCGCCGGGGCCGCCGCCCTCACGACGGCCGCCACCGAAACCACTCCGGCGGTCACCGGTGGATCGACGACCACGAGCTCTTCGCCCGCACCGGTCACCAAGAAGCCCGCCGGGCCCCACGCGCCCGTGACGGCTCGCAGCTCGAGCGTCCTCTACAAGGGCCCCGTCTACGAAAAGACCGCCGCCGGCGAAGTCGTGCCGTACGTCGTCCCGCCGCCCGTCGGCCAGACCAACGGCGAGACCGGCGGCAGCATCGCCGACCTCGCCGCCGCGACCAAGCCCGAGCTGCTCGTCCCCGGCTCGACCGCACGCTACGTCAACGGTCTCGCCGCCGCACCGATCTCGGCGCCGCCGGCGGTTCAGGAGATCATTTGGGCCGGCAACCAGCTGATCGGGCTGCCCTACATCTACGGCGGCGGCCACGCCTCATTCGTCTCGCCCGGCTATGACTGCTCGGGCACCGTGTCCTTCGCGCTGCACGGAGCGAGCCTGATCTCGACGCCGATGGACTCCTCAGAATTCGAGGGCTGGGGCGGCCACGGCATCGGCCGCTGGGTCACGATCTTCACGAATCCCGAACACGCCTACATGACGGTCGCCGGCCTGCGTCTCGATACTAGCTCGGCCGATGATCCGACCAACGAGCAGGGTCCCCGCTGGCGCCCGCTGCGCCCCGCGAACGCGGGCTTCATGATGCGCCACCCCGTCGGACTCTGAGGCATGGGGGCGAGCGGGCGTAGGCTACGCTTGAGCCCCCAAGTGTTGAAGAGATCAGGAGGAACGCGATGCCCGGCTTGACGGGGCGCATGTCGACGGTAGTGAAGGCGAAGGTCTCCAAACTGCTCGACCGCGCCGAAGATCCCGCGGAGACGCTCGACTACAGCTATCAGAAGCAAGTCGAACAGCTGCAGAACGTCAAGAAGGGGATCGCCGACGTCGTAACCGCTAAGAAGCGGTTGCAGATGCAGGAGAGCACCCTCCAGCAGCAGGTCGTCAAGCTCGACACCCAGGCGCGCCAGGCGCTCTCCGGCGGTCAGGAAGAGCTCGCGCGCACCGCCCTCGAGCGCAAGAACGTCGTGCAGAGCGAGCTGCAGGGGCTCGACACGCAGGTCGCCGAACTCGAGGACCAGCAGCAGAAGCTCACCGACTCCGAGCAGAAACTGCGCGCCAAGATCGAAGCCTTCCGCACCAAGAAGGAGGTCATCAAGGCGCAGTACTCTGCCGCTGAGGCCCAGGTCCGCATCTCCGAGGCCGCGACCGGCGTCGGCGAGCAGATGGCCGATGTCGGGCTCGCGATGCAGCGCGCCGTCGACAAGACCGAAAACATGAAGGCCCGCGCGAGCGCCGTCAGCGAGCTCGAAGCCGCCGGGACCTTTGACGACATCACCGAGCTCGGCTCCGGTGAAGACGACATCGACCGCCAGCTCAAGCAGCTCTCGAGCGCGCCCGCCGTCGAGGACGATCTGGCCAAGCTCAAGAGCGAACTCGGCCAAGGCGCCCCCGCCGCGCAGCTCGGCGCGCCGGCTGCCGCGCCCGATGCCTCCGCGGCCGCGCCCGCCGAGGGGTCGCAGCCGGCCGCTCCGCAGGCGCCCGCCGAGGACGGGCAGGGATGATCGTCCGCATCTCCGGCGAGGATCAGTATCGCCTTGATCCCGCCCACGACGGACGCCTGAACGAACTCGACAACGACGTCCTCGCCGCCGTCGACGTCGGTGGCGAAGAGCGCTTCCGCGACGCCTACGCGCGGTTGCTCGAGTTTGTGCGCGCCAACGGCGCCGTCGTCGCCGACGATGATCTCGAGGGCTCCGATCTGATCCTGCCGCCCTCCGATCTGACGCTCGCCGAGGCCGCTCGTGAGTTCACCGGCGAGGGCCTAATCCCGGACTGATTCGCGGCACGGACGATCGACCGGTCCGACCGGTTCTCCTAGAATTGGGAAATATCCCGATCTTCTAAAAGCTCATGACGGCGACGCCCGAGGCGGCCACCGTGCTCGAGCTGCGCGAGCTCGTCAAGCACTACCCCGTCGGTGACGGGCCGCCGGTGCGCGCGGTCGACGGCGCGTCGCTGCGCGTGCGCGCCGGTGAGCTTGTCGCGCTGTACGGGCCGAGCGGCTCCGGCAAGACGACGCTGCTGAACCTGATCGCCGCACTGCTGCGCCCCGACGGCGGCGCGGTGATCGTCGACGGTCGCGACATCTCCACGCTGTCCGACGCCGAGGCCTCGCGCTACCGCTTGCATGAGCTCGGATTCGTCGACCAGTCGTTCGATCTGCTGCCCGGCGGCGACGTCGTGCAGAACGCCTCGATGAAGCTGTGGATCGCCGTCGGTGTCCGCGAGGGCAAGCGACGTGTGCGACCGCTGCTCGTGCGGCTCGGGCTCGAGCAGCGGCTGCGCCATCGCGCCGAGCAGCTCTCGATGGGCGAGCGCCAGCGTGTGATGATCGCGCGCGCGCTCTCGACCGAGCCGAAGCTGGTGCTCGCCGACGAGCCCACCGGCAACCTCGATACGCAGCGCAGCGGCGAGGTGCTGCAGCTGCTGAGCGACATCTGTCGCGAGCACCGCACCGCGGTGCTGCTGGTTACCCACGATCCCCAGGCGACGCAGTTCGCCGACCACGTCTACATGTTGCGCGACGGGCAGATCGTGAAATTCGAGCCCGACGAGGTCTTCGCGCCGCTCATCCAGCGGTAACCGCGGCAATGAAGCTGAGTGCCGTAGCCCAGCTCTACGCCGTGCGCCTGAAAACGCGCGCCGCGCTCGGGCAGGAAGCGCTCGCACTGCTCGGGATCGCCGTCGGGGTCGCGCTGCTGTTTGCCTCGCAGGTCGCCAGCTCAAGCCTCAACGGTTCGGTGCGTCAGCTCACGAGCGGCATCATCGGTCACTCGCAGTACCAGCTCAAAGCACGCGACCTCGAGGGCTTCGACGCCAGTTTGCTCGGGCAGGTCGCGCATCTACCTGGTGTCAGCGCCACGGTGCCGGTGCTCGAGCATCCCGTGAGCTTGATCGGCGCGAGCGGCAGGAAGGTCGCTGTGGACCTGCTCGCGACCGACCCCCGCGACCTGCATCTCGCGGGACCGCTGCTGCGGCACTTTACGCCCCAGCAGCTCGCCGGTCAGCACGCGCTCGCGCTGCCGGAAGCGGTCGCGCACGCGATCGGCGCCGGTCCGCTGGAACCGATCAAGGTGCAGGTCGGCGCGCACGTCGTACCGAGCCTCGTCGCCACGAGCCTCTCACCCGCAGAGCTGGGAGCGCTGGCCAACAGCCCGGTCGCCGTCACGCCACTTGCCTACGCGCAGCAGCTCACCGGTCTGCCCGGCAGGCTGACACGCATCTTCGTCACGGCCAAGCCCGGCGACAGCGGCGAGGTGCGAGCCGGTCTGACGCGACTCGCCGCCGGACACCTGAACGTCGAGCCGGCGGACTTCGACGCGACGCTCTTCGCGCAGGCCGCCGCGCCGGTCAACCAATCCACCGAGACGTTCGCCGCGATTTGCGCGTTGGTCGGCTTCGTCTTCGCGTTCAGCTCGATGTTGCTCACCACACCCACGCGCCAGCGGCTGATCAGAGAACTGCGGCGCACCGGCGCCACGCGCCCAGAGACAGTCCGGGCGCTGCTGTTCGATGCGCTCGTGCTCGGTGGGCTGGGTGCACTGCTCGGGCTGGCACTCGGCGATCTACTCTCGATCGGCGTCTTCGGCTCGAATCCTGGGTATCTCGCGTTCGCGTTCCCGATCGCCGCCCAGCGGGTCGTGACATGGCAGAGCGTCGTCCTCGCCGTCGGCGCCGGACTGCTGGCCGCCGCGGTCGGCGTGCTCGCACCGCTGCGCGACGTTTGGGCGCACGCAAAGGACGACGACGCTGGATACCAGCGCTCGATCCTCGAACGCGGACGGGTCGCGATGTTGAGCGCAGGCTTGCTGTGCCTGCTCGCAACGACGATCATCGTGCTCGCGGCGCCGGGATCGGCGATCGTCGCGATCGTGACCTTGACGGTCGGTCTGGCACTGTTGCTGCCGTTGCTGATCGATGCGATCCTCGCCGTCTTCGATCGCGTGCAGCGTCGTGTCGGCGCGCCGGCGAGTGAGATCGCGGTGATCGAACTGCGCTCGCCGAAGACGCGGCTGCGCTCGATCGCGATCGCCGCGACCGGCGCCATCGCGGTCTTCGGTAGTGTCACGATTCAGGGGTCGCGCACCAACCTCGAAGACGGCATCGACCGCCTCACGCACCAGCTCTCGGCGGTCGCCGACCTGTGGGTGCTCCCCGCCGACGCGAACGACCTGCTGGTCACGACGCCCTTTCCGAACGCCAGCGGGCCGGCGCTCACGCGGCTTGCCGGTGTACGGGCCGTCGGTCTCTACCGCTCCGCCTTCCTCGAAGACGGCGACCGCCGCGTCTGGGTACTCGCGCCACCGCCCACCGCCAGCCAGCCGCTGCCCTCCGGTCAGCTGATCGCCGGCAACCGCGCTCTCGCGACCACGCGTCTGCGCGCGGGCGGCTGGGCGGTCGTCTCGCAGACGCTCGCCGCCGAACGGCGTCTGCACATCGGGCAGTACTTCACACTGCCCTCGCCGCGACCGACGAGCTTGCGCGTCGCGGCGCTGAGCACGAACTTCGGCTGGCCCCCGGGAGCGATCGTGCTCAACTCCGCCGACTTCGCGCGCGCGTGGAACAGCACCGATCTCTCCGCCTACAACGTCATGCTCGCGCCGGGGGCCAGCGCTCCTCAGGTCGCACGCGAGATCAAACGGACGCTCGGTCCGACTTCGAGCTTGACCGTGCAGACCGCGCGCGAACGCGAGCGCAGCCAAGTCGACGCGAGCTACAAAGGTCTCGTGCGTCTCCGGCAGATCGCCCTGTTGGTCTCGATCACCGGGGCGCTGGCGATGGCGATCTCGATGGGCGCCGTCGTCTGGCAGCGCCGCCAGCGGTTCGCGCGGATCCGAATTCAGGGGCTTCCGCGCGGCGTACTGTGGCTCGCGCTGATCTGGGAGAGCGTGCTGCTGCTCGGCTCCGGCTGCCTGATCGGGGCCGTCTTCGGTGTCTACGGGCAGCTGCTTCTGAGCCGCGCGCTGCTGACCTCCACCGGCTTCCCGGTGCTGTTCTCCGCGCGGATCCCGTTGGCCGCCGAGAGCTTTCTGATCGTCGCCGCCGTCGCGATCGCAACGGTCGCGATCCTCGGCTATCGGGCGACCGGTGTGCGCCCACACTCCCAGCCGTAGCCACCGCGCCGTGCATGCCGCGGCGTCAGCCGCACGCTAGATCGGGATGCCCCAGAGTGGGAACCAGCGCTCCAGTTCGGGCTCCATCGGCAGTTCGCCGCTCAGCTGCGCCTTGAGCTGCAGCTCACGCTCGGTCGAGCGCTGCTGGTCGCCGGCGGCCGGGACGAAGGGGTACCAGAAGCCGCGCTTGTAGTTGTAGATGAAGTAGATCGGATGCCCCTTCGCGTCCGCGAAAGCGAACACCGAGCACAGCAGGCGCTCGCCGTGGCCTGCGGTCTCGATCGAGCTCGAGACCGCATTGATGCCGACCGCTAGGTCTTCGACGCTGGGCGCGCCGGCGGGGTTGCGCAGCACCATCCAGCGGTAGCCGTAGCTGTCGTCCTGCGTCGCGACCTGCGTCGCGCTCTCGCCGCCGGTCGCGCGCACGACCGCTTCCATGTCCTTGATCGTCGCTTCGAAATCGCTGGTCTGAAGGGCCTGGAAGACGATCGCCGCGACGCCTGCCGGAGCGATCTCGTAAGCGCTTTGTAGCGTCACGTAGGCCGTCGTGATCGCGAACAGGCGGTCCGGCGCCGGACCCTTGACCTGGTGGCGCCCGGTCAGCGCGTCGAGCAGGCCCACTACGCGGTGCCCTGCAGCTGCGACTCGAGCCGCTCGAGCGCCGCAAGGCGCTGCTCGAGCGGGGGATGGTCGGCGAACAGGTTCATCAGCGAGTTCTTCGCGCGCGCCGGCACGATGAAGAACGCGCTCATGCCTTCCACGCTACGCAGGTCGCGACCGGGGACGCGCTCCATCGTGCCGCTGATCTTCAGCAGCGCCGAAGCCAGCGCCGACGGGCGCCCCGTAAGTACCGCCGAGCCGCGGTCCGCGGCGAACTCGCGGTAGCGCGAGAGCGCGCGCAGCAGCATGAACGAGATCGCGTACACCACCGCCGCGACCGCGATCGCGACGAACATCGCCTCCTCCGCTTCGCGACTGCCGCGTCCGTAGCCGCCGCCGAAACCGCCGCCGAAGAGGAAGCCGAACTGCACGATCAGCGACGCGACCATCGCGAAGAAGCTCGCCAGCGTCATCACCATCACGTCGCGGTTGATCACGTGCGTGAGCTCGTGCGCGAGTACGCCTTCGAGCTCGGCCGGAGAGAGCAGCTGCAGGATGCCGCGCGTCGCACAGACCGTCGCCGACTTCTGTGAGCGGCCCATCGCGAAGGCGTTCGGCATCTGGTGCTCCATCACGCAGACACGCGGCTTGGGCAGGTCGGCCTGCACACAGAGGCGCTCGATGATGCCGTGCAGCTCGGGCTCCTCGGCCGGCGAGACCTCTTTGACGCCCATCGTGCCCATCGCGATCTTGTCCGACGTGAACAACTGCACCGCCAAGAGGCCCAGCGCGACGACCAGAATCGTCACGCCGCTCGCACCGACCGCGAATAGCGCGCCGATCAGCACGATGTAGAGGACGACGAGCAGGAACATCGTGAACAACATCCGCGCCTGCAGGCCGGTGTCTTTGCCGAACGCCGCGCCGCGCTTGTGTGAGGTGACGGCCATCGTGATGCGATTGTCGCAGAACGAGCTTCGCGTTCCCTAAGGATTGATAGAAGAGGGGCCCACCGAACCGGCCTAGGGCCGGTTCGTCACCCTCTAGAGTGCCGAGGCGTGAAACCCGCCTTCGACGTGCTCGGC
Organism: Solirubrobacteraceae bacterium; assembly: GCA_036502205.1. Lineage (GTDB taxonomy): Bacteria > Actinomycetota > Thermoleophilia > Solirubrobacterales > Solirubrobacteraceae > Palsa-744. The sequence goes on from DASXZA010000017.1 coordinate 127,265, forward strand.
GTATCGATTAAGAGCTTCGGCGTCGTCTTCGCGCTCGGCTTCCTCGCGTGCGGGCTGCTGATCGCGCGGCGCCTGCGCGAGCTGGGACGCCCGGTGGACTGGGCGTACGAGATCGTCTTCGCCGCGCTCGTCGGTGGGATCGTCGGCGCGCGCGGGTACTTCGTGATCCAGAACTACAGCGAAGTCAAGGGCCACCTCCTGAGCAGCATCTTCTCGGGCTCCGGTCTCGTCTGGTACGGCGGCGCGATCGGCGGCGCGATCGGCGTGCTCGCGTGGATGCGCTGGCGCGAGGCGCTGGAACTGACGATGCTCGACATGTGTGCCACCGCGCTCGCGCTGGGTTACGCGATCGGGCGCATCGGCTGCTAGGTCTCCGGCGACGGCGACTACGGGATCCGTTCGAGCCTGCCGTGGGCGATGGGCTACCCGCACGGCACCGTGCCGACGCCGCCCGGCGTCACGGTGCAACCGACGCCGATCTACGAGACGGTCACGACGGGGCTCGTCGCGTTCCTGCTGTGGCGACTGCGCGACCGCGTGCGCCCCGGCGTCGTGTTCGCGCTGTACTGCCTGCTGAGCGGCCTCGAGCGCTTCCTCGTCGAGTTCATCCGCCGCAACAAAGAGGTCCTCATCGGTCTGACCTCCGCGCAGCTCACGAGCGTCGGGCTGATGATCGTCGGGAGCGTGTGGCTCGCGCTGATGATGCGCGGTCGCGGTCTCGACGGGCTGCGACGCCCCGGCGGGTCGCACTCCGCGCGCCCTCGCCCGGCGGCGGCGTGAGCGGCACGCGATAATCCTCGGCGACATGGCGACGGAGACGACTACAGGCCTCGGTCAGGGGCTCGAGCGGGTGTTCCCGCTCGGCAGCCGCCTGAATGAGCACGGACGGCTGGAGGTCGGTGGCTGCGACACGCTGGAGCTCGCGCGCGAGTTCGGGACCCCCGCTTACGTCGTCGCCGAGGAGGACCTGCGCATGCGGGCGCGCGCCTTCCTCTCCGCCGCGCGCACGGCGGGCCATGCGCAGCAGCTGGGCGTCGTGTTCGCCTCCAAGGCCTTTCCTTGTACGGCCGTGCTCGCGCTGTTCGCGCAGGAGGGGCTCTGGTGCGACGTCGCCTCCGGCGGGGAGCTACATCTCGCCCTGGGTGCGGGCTTCGCGCCGGAGCGAATCGTGCTGCACGGCAACGCGAAGTCCGAGGCCGAGCTGCGCATGGCGCTGCGCCACCGCGTCGGGCTGATCGTGATCGACAACCTCGACGAGCTCGACCGGCTGGAGACGCTGATCGCGCAAGGCGAGCTTGCCGATCGCGGCTCGCAGGGGGTGCTGATTCGGGCGACGCCGAACGTCAAGGGAGACACCCACGAGAAGATCTCGACCGGGCAGGCCGACTCGAAGTTCGGCTTCGGCATGGACCAGGTCGCGGCCGCGATCGAGCGTGTGCGAAGCGTCGAGGGCCTCGAGCTGGAGGGGGTGCACGCGCACATCGGCTCGCAGCTGTTCGACCTCGAGCCCTTCCAGCGCGAGGTCACCCAGCTTGCTTCCCTGCGCGAGCTCGCCGGTCCCGAGGGCTTTGCGACATGGGACCTCGGCGGCGGTCTCGGTGTCGCGTATAGCGCCGAGCAGCAGCCGCCGAGCATCGAGGAGTACGTCGCGGTGCTCGTCGGCGCGGCGCGCGAGCAGCTCGGCGAGCACGCGCGGCTGCTGATCGAGCCAGGCCGCTCGCTGGTCGCGAACGCCGGCGTGACGCTGTACACGGTGCAGAGCGTCAAGCGCAACATCTCGACCTGGGTCGCGGTCGACGGCGGGATGTCCGACAACCTGCGCCCGATGCTCTACGCCGCGCGCTACGAAGCGCACGTCGCAGATCGCATGGGCAGGCCGGCGGCGCCCAGCGCGAACAGCGGTGCCGGTACGGGTCGCGCGGAGAGTCCAGTCGACGGTCTGACACGCTGCGTGCTGGCAGGCAAGCACTGCGAGTCGGGCGACGTGATTGTGCGCGACGCGCTGCTCGACGATCCGCGGCCCGGCGATGTGATCGTGACGCCCGCGACGGGTGCCTACGGGTATGCGATGTCCAACAACTACAACGGCGTGCCGCGCCCACCGGTGATCTTCTGCGCGGGCGGGGACGCGCGCGTGGTCGTGCGGCGCGAGAGCTTCGAGGACATGACGGCGCGCGATGTCCTCTGAACCCGCGAAAACCGACGCGCCGGGGCCCTTTAGGGTCGGTTTGCTCGGCCACGGCACGGTCGGTGGGGCGTTCGCCGAGTTGCTGGCCGAGCGCGCAGCGGAGATCGAGCGCTTCAACGGCCGCCGCCCCGTGATCACGGGGGTGCTGACGCGCACGCGGGGCAGCTTCGCGGAGGTACTCGCCGACGCGGACCTGCTGGTCGAGTTGATGGGGGGCACCGAACCGGCGCGCGAGTACTTGCTGGCGGCGATGCGCGCCGGCAAGGACGTCGTAAGCGCGAATAAGCAGCTGCTCTCCCAGCACGGCGAGGAGCTGTTTGCGGTCGCGCGCGAGCACGGCGTGCGGCTGCGCTTTGAGGCCGCTGTCGCCGGTGCGGTGCCGGTCGTGCGGCTGCTCGAGGAGTCACTTGCGGCGACGCCGATCGAGCGCATCCACGGGATCGTCAACGGCACCACGAACTTCATTCTCAGCGAGATGGCGCGCGGCAGCGACTACGCGCAGGCACTCGCCGAGGCCCAGCGCCTGGGCTACGCCGAGGCCGACCCGAGCGACGATGTCAGCGGCCGCGACGCCGCCGCGAAGATGGCGATCCTCGCGCGGCTGGCATTCGGTGCCCCGGTAAGCCTGTCCGATGTGCGCTACGAGGGCATCGAGCAGCTGCGCAGCGACGATCTCGAGTACGCGCGCGAGTTGGGCCTTGGGCTGAAGTTGATCGGCACCGCCGAGCGGCGCGAGGGAGGCATCTCAGTACGGGTGCACCCCGCATTCCTGTATTCCGGTCATCCGCTTTCCTCGGTCTCGGGGCCGTTCAACGCAGTCACCGTCGAATCGGAGGCCGTCACCGAGATCACGATGTCGGGCCCCGGCGCCGGCGGCTTGCAGACCGCGAGCGCGGTTCTCGGGGACGTCGTGAGCGTCATGACCGGCGGCGCACGCCCGCCGGCGCCGCCACTGGAGCTGCCGCTGCTGGAGGACGTCGAGAGCGCGTTTTACCTGCACCTCGAAGTCGCCGATCGCCCCGGTGTGCTCGCGGCGGTGACGCGCGTGCTGGAGGAGCAGGGGGTGTCGATCAAGTCATTCGTGCAGCGCGGCCGCCGCGCGCCCGAGCAGGACGCGACGAGCGCGCCCGTCGCACGCGAGGATGTGCGGCTGGTAATGGTCATCCATCCGCTCGCCGAATCGCGCCTGCGCGAGGCGCTGCGCGTGCTCGGCGAGCTCGACTTCGTGCGCGCCGCGCCGCGCGCGATCAGAGTGATAGAAGAGGAGTTCCTGTGAGCCACCCCGGCCTGATCGATCGCTACCGCGAGCGCCTGCCGTTCGCCGCAGAGGACCCCATAGTCACACTGGGGGAGGGCTGCACCCAGCTCCTGCACGCCCCCGTGATCTCGAAGCTGGTCGGCGCCGAGGTCTACCTGAAGATGGAGGGCGGCAACCCGACGGGGTCCTTCAAGGATCGCGGCATGACCTGCGCTGTCTCCGCCGCGGTACGCGAAGGCTCGAAGGCCGTGATCTGCGCCTCGACAGGCAACACCGCGGCGAGTGCCGCGGCGTACGCGGCAAAGGCCGGTCTGACGTGCGCGGTGATCGTGCCGGACGGGAAGATCGCAATCGGCAAGCTCGCACAGACCCTGATCCACGGGGCACGCGTAATTGCGATCGAAGGCAATTTCGACCGCGGCCTCGAGCTCGTGCGCGAGCTGGTCGAGAAACATCCGATCACGCTCGTGAACTCCGTCAACGAGTTCCGCATCGAAGGGCAGAAGACCGCCGCGTTTGAGCTGATCGAGGATCTGCAAGGGCCACCCGACCTGCTCTGCATCCCGGTTGGAAATGCCGGCAACGTCACCTCCTACTGGCGTGGGTTCTCGGAGATGGGGACCGCTCCGCGACTATTCGGCTTCCAGGCTGAGGGCGCCGCGCCGCTGGTGCTTGGGCATTCGGTCGAGCATCCCGAGACCGTCGCGAGCGCGATCCGGATCGGCAACCCGGTGCGCTGGGAGGACGCGATGGCCGCGATGACCGCCTCGCGCGGCGCGATCCGGTCGGTCGCCGACGGTGAGATCCTCGCGGCCTACCGGCTACTCGCGGCCAAGGAAGGGCACTTCTGTGAGCCCGCTTCCGCGGCGTCGGTCGCGGGCTTGCTCAAGTACGGCGCCGACGGCGCCGGCCGCGTCGTCTGCGTGATGACCGGTCGCGGTCTGAAGGACCAGCAGACGGCGATCGAGAACGCCAACGGCCGCGTGATTCCGTGCGCCGCGGAAACGGTCGCGCTGGAAGAGGCGGTCTTGGGTGAGGCATAGTCGTTTGCGGCCCCGCCGCGCGGGCGCGCGCGTGCGTGCGTGCGCGAAGGGGCCTGCAGGTGATGTGTACCGCTTGCGACCCCGCCGCGCGCGGGCGCGCGCGTGTACGTGCGCGCGCGTGCCGGCGCCTGCGTGTGTGCGCGCGCGCGGCGGGGCGTCGTCGTGGGGATGATGCGCCGGCGCGTCGTGCGCGTGCCGGCGTCCTCGGCGAACCTCGGTCCGGGCTTCGATTGCATGGCGGCGGCGCTCGCGCTGCACCTCGAACTGGAGGTCGAGGAGACCGGCGAGTTTGGTGTGCACAGCGAGCTGCCGGTGCCCAGCGGCCGCGAGAACCTGTGCGTGCGCGCGTTCGAGCGGCTGCACCCGGCGGATGGCTTCACGTTTCGCATTCGCTCGGAGATCCCGCTCTCCGGAGGTCTCGGGTCGAGTGCGGCAGCGATCGTCGCGGGCTTGATGGCCGCCGACCACCTGTTTGAGCTCGACGCCGACCTGCTGACGCTGGCGAGCGAGCTCGAGGGCCATCCCGACAACGTCGCCGCCGCGCTCAACGGTGGCTTTGTGATCTGCGCCGACGGCGAGGCGGTGCGCTTCGAGGCGCCGACCGGCCTGGAGGCGCTGGCTGTGATCCCGAGCGAGGCTGTGCGCACGCGCGCCGCGCGCGCCGCGCTCGACCCGCAGGTGCCGCTCGCGGAGGCCGTCTTCAACGTCGCGCACGGTGCGCTGCTGACGCTGGGGCTCGCGCGCGGCGATTGGGATCTGCTCGCGCGCGGCTTGCACGACCGTCTGCACCAGCAGCGCCGCTCGCCGCTGTTCCCGCGCTCCTACGAGCTGGCGCTGCGCGCACGCGAGCTGGGCGCCCTCGGCGCGACGATCTCCGGCGCCGGCCCGACGGTGCTGGTGTGGTGCTTCTACGAGCAGACCGGCGCCGTTGTCGAGGCGCTGCAGAGTCAGATCGAGGGTTGGGCGACGCTGCTGCGGGCTCCGTTCGAGCCGCAGGGAGCGTACGTCGGGGAGTTGTAGAGCGTCCGGTTGAGGCGGCGCTAGTCGTTGCGCGCCGCGTACTCCATGAACTCTCTGATGTCGCACAGCGCCGTCAGGCCGGCGCGCAGGCCGGCGAGCTCGGCCGGCGAGATCAGCTTGGTCAGCTCGGTGTCGATCGCGACCACACCGGCGCGCACCGCAGCGGCCGCGGCGCGACCGCGCTCTGTGACCGCGATCCTCACGCGGCGGCGATCCTCAGGGTCGGCTTCGCGCTCGAGGTAGCCGCGTAGGACCAGAGTGTCGATCAGCTGGCTCGCGGCTTGCTTGCTGACTCCCAGCTCGCGCACGAGGCCGCCCGCGGAACCGCCGTGGTTGACCATGCCGCCGAGCACGTAGGCGCCGTTGCGGGGGATGTCCTCGAAGCCGGCTTCGGCGAGTTGCGCGCGGATCGCGTTGCCGTAGCTGCCGCGCGCCGCGCGCAGCAATGCCGGGATCACGACCTCGTCAGTCTCGCGAGCCGATGCATCGGTCTCAGGGGTAGATGGCATGCGCGGAGGGTAGCCCCATCCAGAAGTTTAGTCAAGCACGTTGACAGTCAAGGAAGACTTCGCGTGCGCTGGGTTGTGCGGGGCGCAGCTTGTTCGCCATGCGCTCCGCGCAGTGCGTCGGGCAGTAGACGCCGCGCACGCGGCGGTCGCGAAAGCCGTAGCCGAGCCACACGCCGTCGTTCCACGAGAAGTAGAAGAAGCCCTCCTGCGTGCCGTGCTCCTCGGTCTCGCTCTGCCACGCCGCCGCGACGGCCTCGGCGGGGATGCATGCGCGGCAGTCGCGGGTGTGGTCCGGGTGGCTGCTCCACACGCAACGCAACAAGTCACCGTCGGTGCCGACCACCTTCGATACCTCGGCCTCTTCCCAGGGGATTTGTAGATTCGTCCCGAACATGTACCGCTCCTGTTCACAAGTGGCCGTCCCGCGCAGGTCACGGAACTATTCCGACTAGAAGACCCCGGGGCGCCGATCGGCGCTCGCGCGATGGACAGATGTTCAATCAGTCGGTATCGCTGGGTCAGGCTGGGAAACTGGTCGGCATCCAGGGCGACCGACCGTCGCGACGAATCCGAGCACCACGGAGGCAAAGGCAATGACGACTGTAAGCGGCTGGCTGCGGGCACCACACCTCAAGTTGATGATCGTGACCGGCGTGTCAATCGCCACGTTCGGAGGAAGCGCGCTTGCTGCCGGCGCACTCGGCTCGGCGGCGAAGAAAAAGTGCAACCAGACCTGTCGCGAGACGAAGCTGTTCGACGCGCTCTACAACGCCAAGATCGGTACGGCTCACGTCGCGTTCGCCGCCGCCTCTGGCAGCGCTACTTCCGCCACCAGCGCCGGCTCTGCGGGCAGCGCCCCTACGGCGGGGACGATCACGGGTGCGATCAACGGAAGCCAGGTCTCGGGGACGGTCGCGAGCGCGACCAACGCCACGAGTGCGACCAACGCCGCGAATGCGACCAACGCCATGAATGCGACCAATGCTGCCAATGCGACCAATGCTGCCAACGTCGATGGCCATCAATTCACGCAGATCGACGCCCACGCCGGCGCTGAGGAAAGCGCGAAGTTGCTGAATGGCTTCGGAGGTCTCACCCTCGGATGTGTAGGACCGTCCGGTGACGCCGGCACCGTGACGCTCGCTGTCATCAACACCTCACAAGCGGGCGGGTCTTTCGGTGCCAGCGCGATCGACGGGTCTGGTACGGCGCATTTCGACGAGGCGCCCATTGCGGGCGCCACGGGCGGGACCCCGCAAACCACGGATTTCACGTTCCCCGTTCAAAATGGCGCAGAGGTGAGCTTCTCCTTCAAGCTGCCCGTCGACGACGCGACCGATGTCGTCACTGGAGCCTTCACCCTCGTCTTGAACGATGGCTGCACGGCATTCGGCAATGCCGATGCCTCATCCGTCATGCAGTAGCGCCGCCGACGCGGGGCACGGAAGCCCCGCGCGCACCGGCCTTGGGTCCGACCCGACCCGCGTGGACGATCCCCAAATATCTAGCGCAGTGCCGCCAGCCGCCCGCGCGCGTCCGACAGGCCCGGCAGCCGTGCAAGCAGCTCCTCAGCAACCCCGAGGTAGTCGGCCCCGAGGTCCGGCCGGTGGTCGAGGATCGAGACCGCGCGCTCCGCCGATTCGGCGTACGCGATCGAGGAGCGCACAACGGTCTCCAGCACCTTGTCGCCGAGCTGCTCGCGTAGCGACGCGAGCGCCTCGCGCGAGTGCACCGTGCGCATGTCCGCGAGGTTCAGCAGCACGCCCAGCAGCTCGAGCTCGGGGTTCAGGGTGTCACGCGCCAGCTCGATCACCTCGAGCGCCTGCTCGACGCCCTGCAGCGCGAAGTACTGCGCCTCCGCGGTGATCAGCGCGTAGTCCGCCGCGACCAGCGCGTTGACCGTGAGCAGCCCCAGCGACGGCGGGCAATCGACCAGGATCAGCTCGTAGGCGTCCGCCGGCAGCTTCGCCAGCGCGCGGCGCAGGGTGAGCTCGCGGCCCATTTTGCCGCCCAGCGCGAGCTCGGCCTCGGCGAGGCTGAGGTTCGCGGGGATCACATCCGCGTGAATCGCCTCCGCCGCGCTCGCGCGCCCGCCGAGCACGTCGCCGATCGTCGGCTGCGCGTCGGGCGGCACGTCGAAGTAGTCCGAGAGGTTTCCCTGCGGGTCGAGGTCCACCGCCAGCGTGCGCACGCCAGCGCGGCGCAGCGCGTCGGTGAGCGTGCGCACCGTCGTCGTCTTGCCCGTGCCGCCCTTCTGCGAGAGAACCGCGATCGTCTGCGCCATCGGCCTCGATACTACGGTGCGCGCCCCGCGGTTGATCTGGTCGCAGCCGCGGACTAGTATCTGCGGTATATGGAGGAGGAGCGGGGCGCCGGTGAGGACCGGCCCGTAAGCGAGGCCGAGCTGGGTGAGGATCTGCACCCGGGGGAAGACGTGCACCCGCAGACGCGCGCCACGCTCGACGCGGCGGCCGAGTTCGAGTACCACACGCAGGTCGACTGGGACGGCGAGCACGCCGACGGCAGCTCGATCCGTTGCTACGACGTCTACAAGCGTCTCGGCGGCATCCCCGTCCTGAACGGCCTCAACGTCGCGATTCCCGACGAGACCGTCACCGTCGTGCTCGGGCCCTCAGGTACCGGTAAGAGCGTGCTGATCAAACACCTGATCGGCCTGATGTTCCCCGACTCCGGCAACATCGTCGTGCACGGCCAGTCGGTGCCCAGTCTGCCGATGCCCGAGCTGCTGGCGCTGCGCCGGCGCATCGGGGTGCTCTTCCAAGACGGCGCGCTGTTCGGCTCGATGTCGGTGTTCGACAATGTCGCGTTCCCGCTGCGCCAGCACACCGACATGTCCGAGACCTTGATCCGTCAGCGCGTGCGTCAGCGCCTCTCCGATGTCGGCCTCGGCGACGCGATGGACTTCGCTCCCAACCAGCTGTCCGGCGGCATGCGCAAGCGCGCCGGGTTCGCGCGCGCGCTGGTCATGGAGCCCGACATCGTGATCTTCGACGAGCCCGACTCGGGTCTCGATCCCGTGCGCACCGCGTTGCTCTGCGAACTGATCAAGGAGATGCACGGGCAGTTCGGCGGCACCTACATCGTCGTCACCCACGACATCGCCTCCGCGCGGCGCATCGGTGAATTCATCGCGCTGCTCTGGCGCGGGCGCATCGTCGAGGCCGGCGACGCCGAGAAGATGTTCTCTTCGGAGAACCCCTTCGTGCGGCAGTTCCTCAGCGGCTCCGCCGAGGGGCCGCTCGGGATGGACTAGCGGGTCTTAGCTAGCGGGGTCTCGCGTCTGGGGTTGGTGGTTCTGTTTTTCGGCCCCGCCGCGCGTGCGCGCGCGTGCCCGTCCGCGCGCGGCGGGGTCCTCAGCGTCCGAACCTACGTACCAGCTCGCGCGCTCGTCCGCGCGTCGTCCCGATCAGCGTGCGCACCTGCTCGAGTCCCGCACGCAGCTCGGGATCGCCGACCTCGATCGGCAGCATCGAGTCCTGCAGCGTCGCCAGCTCGCCGTCGGCGCGGCCGACCGCGTCGACAGCGCTCTCCAAGAAGCCCTTCACGCCTTGCGAAGGATGGCCCGGGGAGGCCGGCGCGAAAGTCCGGCTCGGCAGATCGTGGCGCGCCGCGAACTCCGTATACGTGCGCTGCGCGCGGCCGTACGCCGCCTGCACCGGTCGGAACAGCTCCTCCTCGAGCGTCTCCGCGCTGTGTTCGTCGAGCTGTTCGTAGGCCTCGCCGAGCGCCGCGAGCGCGAGTCCGATGTCGTCGATCGCTTGCGCGATGGTGTCGAGTAGCTGTTGGCGGCCCTGCGCGGTCGTATAGGTCATCGCTCCTCAGGTTATTCACATGCGCCCGGCGACCTCGATCTGCCGACGCCGACCGCTCCGGTCTTGGCGATGGCGGCGCTCGCTAGGATGCCTGCGATGGGAGACTCGCGCAGGGGGCGTCGCAGGGCGGCATCGACGGTGGCCATCGCGATCCTTGCGGCGGCGATCACGGGGGCCGGACCGGCGATCCCAGGAGGCGGCCCAGCGGTCGCGGTCGCGCAGACACTTGGCCAGGCGATCACGATCGAGGCGCCCGTCGGAGCGGCCGCCGATCCGAACGCCATGTTGAACGCGATCGCCTGTCCCGCGGCTGGAGACTGCGTAGCCGTCGGTCAGTACGTCGACTCCTCGGGCATCAAGCAGGCGCTGGTCGCGACTCAGGTGGACGGCACCTGGGAACGCGCGCAGGAGGTCAAATCGCCATCGCAGCCCAAAACTGGACCTTATGGCGCGCTGCTCTCCTCGGTCGCGTGCGCCGCTGTCGGGCAGTGCGTAGCCGTGGGCGCCTACACCGACAGCTCCAACGACCCGCGCCCGATGCAGGTCACGCAGACGAGTGGCGCGTGGAACGCCTCCGCGACCGCGGTTGGCCTGCCCGCCGGTTCGGCGACCGATCCCGATGCCGCGCTGACCTCGGTCGCCTGTCCTGGCGCTGGGTCCGGATCGTGCGTCGCGGTGGGTTACTTCCAGGACGACTCCGCCTCCGGCGGGTTGCGCCAGATGATGAGCGCGAGCGGCTCAACCAGCGGCCTGGGCGCGGCGGGGAAGGTCACGCCGCCGGGCGATGCCGCTCCCGAAGGAAGCGCGTACTGGCCGAGCGGCAGCAACTTCGAAGGGCCGCTGCTCACCGCCGTCGGGTGCTCTGACCCGGGTACGTGCCTGGCGATCGGCTACTACCCGAGCTCCTCCGGAGAAGTCCTGCCGCTATCCGCCGCAGGAGCCGCCGGCTCTACGAGCGAGATCACGACGATCTCCCAGCCCGCGGGGCAGACCAGCGGACAGCTCGGCGGGCTGAGCGCGATCGCTTGCCCCGGGACCGGCTACTGCGAGGCCGGTGGCCGCGGGGGCGATAACGACGAAGCGATGGTCGTCAGCCAGGCGCCAAACGCGGTGTGGGGGCAGGAGACCCTGATCGCACCGCCCGAAGCTGGCGAGCGCGGAGCGGTGCAGTCGCTGGCGTGTCCCGATTTCTACTCGTGCATCGCCGTCGGCAACTACGCCGGCGCCGGATTCGCCGCCAGCGAACAGTCCGGCGGGGTTTGGGGTACGGCCGAACGGGCGCCCGCTCCCGCCGGCGGCAGCAATGCGGATTTGTGGGGGGTCTCCTGTCCGCCGAAGGACACGAGCGACTGCTGGGGTGCCGGCGAGTACATCGAAAAAAGCAACTCCTACCAGCAGGCGATGGTCGTGCAGGACTCCACCTCCGACAACGCGTCCGGCGGGGCCGCGCCGGCCTGCGAAAACGTGAGCGTCACGACCGGCGAGAACACCCCGGTCACTGTCGAATTGAAATGCTCGGAAGCCGGCGGCGCGGCGCTGACGTATGCGATCGACGCCTCGTCCGCGCATGGGGCGCTCGGCGCGATCGAACAGGTCAACGGTCACGTGCTCTACACGCCGACGACCGGCTACAGCGGCACCGATAGCTTCACCTACCACGCCTCCAGCACCAACGGGGTCGCTCAGACCAAAACCGTGTCGATCACGATCACACCATCGACCGGTGCAAGCGGCGCGGGCGGCGCCGGTGGGTCTGGCGGCGGCGGTGCCGGTGGCGGCTCCGGAGGCGGCGGAGCGACCCTCAAATCGCTGCCCGCGGTCGTGCCGGGGCTCTCGCAGCTGTCGCTCGCGGGCGTCGCGCAACGCAAGCCGAAGCTGAGCTTCGCGCTGACCGCAGGCGCGGCCGCGCTCGAGCAGGTCACGATCAAGCTCCCGCACAGTCTGAGCTTCGACAAGCAGAAGCTCGGCAAGGGCTTGAGCGTCAAAGGTGCCGGCGCCAAGCAGCTCAAGCACACCATCCGCGTGAGCGGCGCGACGCTCACGATTACGCTCGAGACACCATCCGCGAAGATCACGATCGCGATCGGCGGCTCCGCGATCGTCGTCAGCGCCAGCGAGGCCGCGAAGGTCGCCCATCACAGGGTCAAGACGTTGAGTCTCGTGATCGAAGCCACCGACTCCGGTGGCGGCAAGGTCGTGTTCCCCAGGAGCGTCAAGGACAGCCGCTAGGCGATCTGTCTGTTGCGGGCACCGGGCCGTATGCGAACATACGTTCGTACATGGTCATCTGTGTCTACCTGCCCCGTTTCGAGCTGACCGTCGCCGCCGGCGGCGCGGAGGCGCTCGCGGGCCGCGCGCTGGCGATCGCCCCGGCACCCGGCGGCGAGGCACGCGTGGGGGAGGTCTCAGGTGCGGCGCAGGCCTGCGGCGTCACCGTCGGAATGACGTTGGGTGAGGCACTCGCGCGCTGCCCAGAGCTCGAGCTGCTGGCGGGCGACCCGCTAGGCGCCGCGCGGGAATGGGAGCGCGCCGCGCGCGCGCTGGAGGGGATCGGTGCGGCGCTGGAGCTGGCGAGGACGGGCCTCGCGTTCTTCCAGTCCGACGGCCTGAGCGGTCTGTATGGAGGGAACGAGGGCGTGATCGCGGCGGCGCGCGGCGCGCTCGGACGCATCGCGCGAATTGGCGCCGGGCCGACGCGCTTCTGCGCGCTGGCAGCGGCACTGGAGGTGCGCTCACGCCGCGCCGTCGTCGTGCACGAGGGGGCGCAGGCGCGGCGCTACCTCGCCGTCCAGCCGGTCGCGCTGCTCGGCTACCGCGCCGAAACGGCGCTCCTGGTCGAGCCGCTACGGCGACTGGGGGTGCGCACACTGGGCGAGCTCGCGGAGCTCGGGCGCGCCGCGCTGGCGGACCGCTTCGGCGCGGCGGGCGTGTTGGCCTGGCAGCTGGCAAGCGGCGAGGATGTGCCGCTGTGTCCGCGCGCGGTCGCCGAGCACTTGGAGGAGTCCCTAGAGCTGTGGGAGGCGGGCTCGGGCCTCGCACTGCAGCGGGTGCTCGACGTGCTCATCGACCGCTTGCTCGCGCGGCCGGAGCGGCGCGGACGCACGCTGCGCACACTGACGCTCGCCGCGCACCTGGTCGAGGGTGGGACGTGGCGCGAGCGCGTCGTGCTGCGCGAAGCGCTCTGTGACCCGCAACGGATGCGCCTCGCACTGGGCGCACGCCTGAGCCTGCTGCCGGCGCCGGCGACGACGCTGGCGGTGGCAGTCGAGCGCTTCGGCCCGCCACAGGGCGCGCAGGGTGCGCTCGCACTCGGTGCACAAGCCGACCCGCTCGGAGCGCGCGCCGCGCGCCGCGCGCGCCTGCAGGAAGCGGTGCGCCAGGTGCGCGCCGCGGCCGGTCCGGAAGGGGCACTGCGCGCTTTATGCGTCGAGCCCGATTCGCGCGTGCCCGAGCGGCGCGTCGTGCTGACCCCCTTCGCGGCGTGAGCGGCGGCGCGGCGAGCCCGGGTCACGGTCGCACGCGGCGACGGCGCGAGTCTCACGGTGCGAGCGTCAGCCGCGCGCTGGGGGCGCCGCGCCAGGCACGCGTGCGCGCCGGCGCCGAAGGCGTCCCCGAGATCGTCGACGGCCGATCGATCGAGGTGGTGCGCGAGTCGTGGCTGATCGAGGACCGCTGGTGGACGGGCCGGCCGCTGCGGCGGCGCTACTGGGAGGTGCTCAGCGCGGCCGGGCGCAACCTCGTGGTCTTCCACGACCTCGTCGGCGGCGAGTGGTTCGTGCAGGCGGGGTGAGCTGTGGGCACGCCAGGCACGCCTCCCTACGTCGAGTTGCACTGCCATTCGGCTTACTCGTTCCTCGACGGCGCGTCATTACCGGACGAGCTCTCCCAGCGCGCCGCCGAGTTCGGCTACCAGGCACTGGCACTGACCGACCACAACTCGGTATCAGGGTCGATGGAGCTGGCGCAGGCGGCTGCGGACCACAAAGTGCGCGCGATCCACGGCGCTGAGATCGACCTGCGCGACGGGCGCCACCTGACGCTCCTGGTGCGCGAGCCGCGCGGCTGGCGCAACCTCTGTCGGCTGCTGACGACGGCGCACGCCGACACGCGCGAGACGCCGGGCCGCGAGCGCAGCGAGCCCGCCCTGGACCTGGAGGCGGTGCTCGCGCACAGCGAGGGCCTTGTGTGCCTGACCGGCTGCGCGCGCAGCGGCGTCCACGACGAGTCGACCGCGCGACGCTTGCTGGAGGCGTTTGGTCCGCCGGGCCTGCGCGTGGAGTTGCAGCGCCCCTACCTGCGCCACGACCGCGCGCGCAACCGCGCCCTGGAGGCGCTCGCGCGGCGCCTGGGAGTGGCGTGCGTGGCCACCGGCAACGTGCACGCGCACGCGCCGGCGCGTGCGGAGCTGCAGGACGCGTTCGTCGCGCTGCGCCACCACACGACGCTGGATGCCTGCGAGCCGCTGCGGCGCGGCAACCACAGCCACGTGCTGTGCGCACCGGCGGCGATGGCGCGGCGCTTCTGCGACCACCCCGAGGCGGTGCGCGAGAGCGTGCGCCTGGCCGAGGAGCTGCGCTTCGATCTCAAGGAGAGCCTCGGCTACAGCTACCCCGGCGCCGAGAACGCCGACGCGATGCGCGAGTTGGTCGAGCTGTGCGGCGCGCGTCTGAATGAGCGCTACGGCGCGCACGCCGACGCCGCGGCGCGCCTACAGGAAGAGCTGGCGATCATCAACGAGCTCGGCCTAGCGGGCTTCTTTCTGCTGCACCACGAGCTGCTGGAGCTCGCGCGCGAGGTCGCGGCGGAGGTCCGCGGCGCGGACTCGCCGCGCTCGCTGTTGGCGCCGGGTCGCGGCAGGGGATCCTCGGTCTCTTCGATCGTCTGTTACCTGACGGGCCTCTCGCACATCGACCCGATCCAGAACAGCCTGTTACTGGGGCGCTTCCTGCACACCGGCCTCGAGCACCTGCCGGACATCGATCTTGACTTTCCGCGCGAGGTCCGCGAGGTCCTGATCCCGCGCGTGCACGAGCGCTATGGCAAAGAACGCGCGGCGCTCGTCGCGGCCTTCCCGACGTTTCGCGCGCGCGGCGCGATCCGCGAGCTCGGCAAGGTGCTGGGGCTGCCGGCCGGGGCGATCGAGCGCCTCGCGCGCGCCGCCGAGCACTACCGCACCGGTCCCGAACACGAGATCCCGGCAAGCTCGCCGCGCTGGGCGTGGCTGGCGCGACTGGTCGCCGAGGCGCAGCGGCTGCCGCGCCACCTCTCCCAGCACTCCGGCGGGATGGTGATCGCGACGCGGCCGCTGATCGACTGCTGCCCGGTCGTGCCGGCGGCGATGGCGGGGCGGCAGATGCTGCAGTGGGACAAGGACTCCTGTGCCGACGCCGGCTTACTGAAGATCGACCTGCTGGGGCTCGGGATGCTCTCCGCGGTCGAACGCTGCGTCGAGTTGATCGCGCGCCATCGCACCCACCCGGTCGACCTCTCGCGGATCCCCTACGACGACGAGCAGACCTTCAAGGCGATCCGCCAGGCCGACACGGTCGGTGTCTTTCAGATCGAGAGCCGCGCGCAGATGCAGTCGCTGAAGCGCACGCTGCCGCAGAACCTCGACGATCTCACGATCCAGGTCGCGATCGTGCGCCCCGGCCCGATCCAGGGCGGCGCGGTCAACCCGTACATCGAGCGCCGCCGGCGCCTGCGCGAAGACCCCGAATATGAGATCCCCTACCCGCACCCGTCGCTGCACGAAGTGCTGGCGGCGACGCTCGGGACAATCATCTTCCAGGACCAGGTGATGGAGGTCGCGCAGGCGTTTGCCGGCTTCACCTCCGGAGAGGCCGAAAAGCTGCGCCGCGCGATGAGTCGTAAGCGCTCGCATGAGGCGATGCAGGAACAGCGCACCGGCTTCATCGCCGGCGCACGGCGGCATGTCGGTGCCGACGAGGCCACGGCGGTGCGCGTGTGGGAGATGATCGAGGGGTTCGCCGGATTCGGCTTCCCCAAGGCCCACGGCGCGGCCTTCGGCCTGCTGGCCTACCAGTCGACGTGGCTGCGCGTGCACTACGCGCCGGAGTTCCTGTGCGCGCTGCTCAACGAGCAGCCGATGGGCTTCTACGCGCCGGACAGCCTCGTGCACGAGGCGCGGCGGCGCGAGATCGCGGTCTTGGAGGCCGACGTCAACGCCTCCGCGGTGGAGTGCACCATCGAGCGTATTGCCGCGGGCGCTCCCGCGACGAGGCTGGCGGTGCGTCTCGGGCTCGGCTACATCAAGGGAATACTCGCCGAGGACGCGCGCGCGCTGGTCGCCGAGCGCGAGCGCGGCGGTCCCTTCGCGAGCCTCACAGAGCTGGCCGCGCGCTGCGGCGCGGCGCGGCCGACGCTCGAGCGGCTGGCATGGTCGGGCGCCTGCGACTCACTCGTCACGGACGTGCCGATCGCGCTTGGCGATCCCGCCCGCGCGCGCCGGCGACAGGCGCTGTGGCAGCTGGGGATTGCGGCGCCGGGACGCGCGAGCGCGGAGGGCACGCAGCTGGCGTTGGCGCTGGAGTTGCCGGCGGCGCCGCGCCTGCGTCCGTTGAGTCGTTGGCAGCGGCTGCTGGCCGACTATGCGAGCACCGGCGTGACCGTCGGCGACCACGTGCTCGCGGCGCTGCGCCCGCGGCTGACCGCGCGCAAGCTCGCCACCAGCGCGCAGCTGGCGCGCCTGCCGCGCGGTTGCGCGGTGTCGGTCGCGGGTCTCGTGATCGCGCGCCAGCGGCCGGGGACGGCGAACGGCACAATGTTCCTGCTGTTCGAGGACGAGTGGGGCACGATCAACCTGATCGTGCCACGCGAGGTCTACGAGCGCCATCGGGCCCTGGCGCGTGCGGAGCCGCTGTTGCTCGCGCACGGCCGCCTGGAGCGCACCGCGGGTGAGCGGCTGGGGGAGGAGCGGATCGCGCCGATCGTCAACGTGCTCGTACGCGAGTTGCTCGCGCTGGAGCGCTTCGTCGCCGCGGCTCCCGGGGAAGCGGCCGCCGCGCAGGCGCAGGTGCGTCACTTACCGCAGCGTCGGCTGGAGCAGGACGAGCGCGCCGTGCGAGCGCAGGAAGCGCAGGTGGAGGGAGCACAGGTGGAGGGAGCGCAGGCGGAGGGTGCGCAGGCTGAGGAAGCGGCCGAGCGGGGCGCGGCGCTGGGTGCGAGCCTGCGCGCGGTGGTGCCGCCGGTGCAGAGCTTCGGGGTGGGTCGCCGTCGGTAGGAAGCCATTCGCGAGGAGATCACCGCGCTGCCGACGGCTGCCGCTACGCTGACCCAATCGCACGCCTCGGTGATACCGACCTCGACGTCTTCCCACTGAGCCTCGGCGGGAATGTCTTCGGCTGGACGCTTGACGAGGAGCGCTCGTTTGCGGTCCTCGACGCCTACGTGCGCGGTGGCGGCAACTTCATCGATACCGCCGACATCTACGGCCGCAACGGCGCCGGTGGCCTCGGTGGCTCGGAGCGCATCATCGGTCGCTGGCTCGCCGCGCGCGACAACCGCGACGAGCTCGTGATCGCGACCAAGGTCGGCATGTCACAGGAGGTGCCCGGGCTCTCGCGCGCGGCGATCCGTCACGGCGTGCAGGGCTCACTAGAGCGACTCGGGGTGCAGCGCATCGACCTCTACTACGCCCACCGTGATGACGAGGAGACGCCGCTACAGGAGACCCTCGCGGCCTTCCAGGAGCTGATCGGCGAAGGCCGCGTGCGTCACGTCGCGGCCTCCAACTACAGCGCCCCGCGCCTCGCCGAGGCGCTGGCGCTCGGCGGCGAGCGCGAGGATCTCGCCTCCTACGTGGCGCTGCAGCCGCACTACAACCTGATGGAGCGCGACTACGAGCGCGAGCTGGCGCCGCTCTGCGAGCGCCACGGCCTCGCGTGCATCCCCTACTTCGGTCTCGCCCGCGGCTTCCTCACGGGCAAGTACCGCCGCGACGGCGCCGAGATCGACAGCCCGCGTGCGGCGGGCGTGCGCGAGCAGTACCTAGACGAGCGCGGCTTCGCGGTGCTCGATGCGCTCGACGAGATCGCCGCCGCGCACGGCGTCGCGCTCGCCGCGGTTGCGCTGGCGTGGCTGCGCATGCAGCCGACCGTGCTCGCTCCGATCGCGAGCGCGACCTCGCCGGCGCAGCTCGCCGAGCTGATGCCCTCCGCAACGCTCGAGCTTGCCCCCGTGGAGATTGCGCGTCTCGCCGCCGCGAGTGGATAGGGTGGCGGGAGCGATGAACTTCCGCAAACTCGGATCGAGTGACCTGGAGGTCTCGGAGATCAGCCTCGGCTCGTGGCTGACGTACTCCGGCGGCGTCGCGCGCGAACAGTCCGAGGCATGCGTGCGCGCAGCCTTCGACTCCGGCATCAACTTCATCGACACCGCCAACGTCTACGGACGCGGAGCTTCCGAGACACTGCTCGGCGAGGTGCTCGCGGGCTACGAGCGCTCTTCCTACGTGCTGGCGACGAAGGTCTACTTCCCGATGTCCGACACCGACAAGGGTCTGTCGGCGGCGCAGATCCACAAGCAGATCGACGCGTCGCTGCAGCGTTTGCGCACCGACTACGTCGACCTCTACCAGTGCCACCGCTACGACGAGCACGCGCCGCTCGAGGAGACGATGGGCGCACTCACCGAAGTCGTCGCGGCCGGCAAGGCGCGCTATATCGGCTTCAGCGAGTGGCCCGCGGCGCGGATCGAGGAGTCGCTGGCGCTGCCCGGCGTCGCGCGCTGGGTCTCGAGCCAGCCGCAGTACTCGATGATCTGGCGCGGGCCCGAGGCCGAGGTGATCCCGCTGTGCGAGCGCGAGCAGATCTCTCAGATCGTGTGGTCGCCGCTCGCGCAGGGCGTGCTGACCGGCAAGTACCGCCCCGGGCAGGCCCCGCCGCAGGACTCGCGCGCGGCCAGCGACGAGATGAACGAATTCATCGGCTGGCTGCTCGAGGACCGCGTGCTCGAGGCCGTGCAGCGGCTCCTGCCGATCGCCGAGGGCGTGGGGGTCTCCCTTGCGCAGCTCGCGCTAGCGTGGGTGCTGCGCCAGCCCAACGTCGCCTCCGCGATCGTCGGCGCGAGCCGCCCCGAGCAGGTCCACGCCAACGCCGCCGCCTCCGGTGTGACGCTCGACGCCCAGACCCTCGCCGCGGTCGACGAGGCCCTGGGCGCGTTGCTCGCGGGTTGAGGCGACCTCAGGCGGCCTTGACCGCTGAGATCTCGACGAGGATCTTGACCTTGTCGCTGACGACCACGTTGCCGGAGCCGAGCGCCGCGTTGAAGCGCATCTCGTAGTCCGAACGGTTGATCTGCGTGTGCGCCGAGATGCCGACGCGGGTCTGACCCTGGTGATCCTCGGGCTCGATGCCCTCGAGCGTCGCCTGCAGCGTGACCGAGCGCGTGACCCCATGGATGGAGAGGTCACCGACGATCTCGAACTCATCCTCGCCGGTCGTGCGGATCGCGTTCGAGCGGAAGCCGATCTCGGGGTACTTCTCGACCTCGAAGAAGTCCGCCGAGCGCAGGTGCTCGTCGCGCGCGGGCTCGCGCGTGTCGACGCTCGAGGTCTTTACGGTGCCGTAGGCGACGGCTCCGTCGGGGCCGACCTCGAGGGTACCCTCGAGCTCTTTGAAGAGTCCCTTGACGGTCGCGATGCCGAGGTGTTTGACCTGGAACTCGACGCTCGAGTGCACCGGATCGACGTTCCAGGTGCCGGTCGGGAGGGGGGTCGTGGAGGAGAGGGCGGCGGCGGGCTCAGTGGACATCGGGGCTGCTCCTTTGCTGTTCATCTGTCGAGACCGCGAGGCCCGACAGCGGGTTGTGGTTGTGCAAGCAACAGTTGCGTTGGCAACTATATAGCAGATACTTGCTGGCGCAAGTATTCGGGGAGCGCGCCGGTCAGTCGGCTGGCGCCAAGTGCTGCAGAGAGAGACAGGGGGGAGGGAGAGACGCCGCTCAGCGAGGCTGAACGACGAGCGCCTGACGCGCGCGCCCGAGCCGGCCGCGCGCGTCGTGCAGGACGCTCTCAGACCAGCCGATTCCCCCGGGGTGCAGGAGGGTGCGGGCCTCCAGCGCGATCCACTCGCCCTGCGGTCGACGGTCGAGGACGATGTCGAGATCGGCGTTGATGAAGAGGAAGCGGTCGAATGGCAGTACCGCGCTGACGCCATTGGCGAAGTCGGCTACCGCCGGGACGAGCGCTAGCGGGCTCGCGGGCTCACCCGGCAGCAGCGGGTGGCGCATGCGCATCCATACCGTCGCGGCGCCTGTCAGGGGGTGGCTGCGGGATGGTTCCTCGCCCTCGTCGGGAAGCCCGCCCTTCAGCGGCCGGCCCTGCAGGAAGCGCATCTGCATCGCGGTCGCCGCGAAGCTATTGCGCTCGTCGTCGTCGAGCGCGAAGCGCACCTCGTGTCCCTCATCGGGTCCCCGTAGCACTGTCCCGACGTGCTCGCGCACCAGCTCCACGGCGCGCTCGGGCAGCTCCTCGGGCACTGGCAGGATGCGCAGCGCGCGGGCGCGGCCCACGAGCTCCCCGCCGGCGTGCAGCTCGGCCTCCAGCGCCTGCACGCGCCGGCCGGGGCGCGTGATGCGCGTGCTCAGCTCCAGCGGTGCCAGCGGAATTGGGCGCAGGAACTCGAAGCTCAGACGCGCGATCGGGAGCTCCGCGCCGGGTTCGATGCGCTCGAGCGCCGCCGTCATCAACGCCGCCGGTGCCCCGCCGTGCAGCGCGCGTGGATCCCACGGGCCGCGCGCGTGCTCAGTCGGTATGAACAAGTGTCGCTCGTCGTCGCCCGGCACGAAGACGCTCGCCACCTCAGTCGTGCCCTCGGCGCCCTCGGCCGTAGCGCCCCCGGGGTTCGCCGGCAGGCTCTCGCCGCTCACTGTGGCAGGCGCGCAACGAAGTCGGCGAGCTTGCGCGGGTCGCGCAGCGGGGCGCCATGGCCGAAGCACGCGAGGGCCGGTTCCAGCGCGGCGAGCCGTCGCGCGGACTCGTGGTTGCGCGCGGGGTCCGGGGTGAAGATGTCAGGAGGCGTATTCAGGCCGGGGATGCCGGTAATGAAGTTCATGTTGCCGAACACGTCGCCGACGATCAGCACGCGGTCGGATTCGCGCCAGAACGAGACGTGTCCGGCGGAATGCCCGGGGGTCTCAAGGACAGTGAAGCCGGCGACCTCGTCGCCCTCGTGCAGCGCGCGCGCGACGGGATGCGGGGGGCCGAGCCAGGTGCGCTTCTGTAGAGCCTCGAGCCAGCCGGGCGCCTTGGGGTTCGGCAGGACCCCGGTGCTCTCCATTGCGGGGACGTCGCCCTGTCCGCACCACAGCGGGATCCCGAGCTGCTCGCAGACCGCGTGACTGGAGCCCTGGTGGTCGGGGTGCGCGTGCGTGAGGGCGTGGGCGCTCACGGTCTGACTCTGCAGCTGGCGCAGGATGCGCCGCTTGGCTTGGCGTGTGGCGGCGTCGATCAGGACGTCGCCGACGAGGTAGACGTTGATCGCGTTCGGCGGAAAGCCGCTCAGCTGGTAGACGTCGGGTGCGAGTTGCTTCATTGCGCCTCCCTGTCGTATGTCACGAGCGCGACTCCCACGAGAAGCCGCGCACGGCGAAGAACAGCCCGAACACGCCCCACAGTGCGATCACGGCGAGCGCGTCGAGATTATCGCTCAAGGCCACGCCGCTGACGAGCGCGCCGTAGAGGCCGTCGATCAGATGGATCAGCGGCAGCGCTTCGGCGATGTTGCGCACGAACGCCGGCGCGTGGCGGTCGTCGAAGACGTAGAACGAGATGAACACAACCGGCAGGAAGATCGCGTTGACGTAAGCCGCGGTCGACTCGAAGTTGGGGATCGCGTGCGCGAATGCGACGCCGAGCGCGGCGAAGCAGACGACGCCGACGAGCACGAAGACGATCAGCTCAGCCCAGTCGCGCGGCCAGCCGATTCCGAAGAACAAGCGGCCCGCGAGTACGACGATCGCGACCTGCAGGGCAGTGTTGGTGACGGCGTTGGCGGCGACGCCGCCGAAGTAGGAGCCGGTCGGCAGCGGCGTGCCACGGATGCGCTTGAGCACGCCGCGCTCGCGCAGGAAGACGATGTTGTAGGCGAGCGCGGTGAACGTCGTCGACATCACGCTCATGCCCGCGATCGAGGGCACGAGCCGGTTGAGGTCGTGCTGTTTGCCATGCAGGATCGCGCCGCCCGCGACGAGGAACAGCAGGGGCAGCACGAAGTTGAAGAACGCCGCGCTCGGGTTGCGCCAGAACATGCGCCGCTCCAGGCGGTACTGGCGCCAGGAGAGTGCGATCGCTTCGCTCATCGGCTGCTCCCGCGGCCGCCGGCCGCCAGTCCGGCGGAATCGCCGCGCGACTCGCTGGCCGCGTCGTTGGCCTCATGCTCGTCGGTGCTGGCCGCGGGCGCTTCGGTGTCGGCTGTCAGCTCCAAGTACACGTCCTCCAGTGAGGGCCGCCCGACGCTCAGCTCCTCCAGGCGCTCGCCGCGCGCGAGCGCCGCGGCGGTCAGCTCGGCCAGCAACGTCGTCGGGTCGTCGGTCTCGCGCTCGACAAGCTGGCCCGCGCCGTCGCGGTAGGTCACGCGGTAGTGCGAGGCGCCGGGTGGGTGGGTTCCCAATTCCCGCGGCGGGCCGATCGCGAGGATGCGCCCGTCCTTGACGATCGCGACGCGGTCCGCGAGCGCCTGCGCCTCGTCGAGGTAGTGCGTCGTGAGCAGGATCGTCTTGCCGAGCGCGCGCAGCGAGCGGATCGTCTCCCAAGCCGCGCGGCGCGCCTCGGGATCGAAGCCGGTGGTGGGCTCATCGAGGAAGATCAGCTCGGGGTCGCCGATCAGCGCGAGCGCAAAGTCCAGGCGCCGTAGCTGTCCGCCGGAGAGCGTGCGGCAGCGCGCGTCGGCCTTCTCCTGCAAGCCGACGAGTACGAGCACCTCCTCGACGTCGCGCGGGTGCGGGTAGAAGCCGGCCCAGTGGCGCAGCGACTCGCGCGGGGTGATGTGACTGTAGATGCCGCCCGACTGCAGCACGATCCCGATGCGCCGCCGCAGCGCCGTCGAACGCTGGCCGGGGTCGTGTCCGAGCACCGCGACCTCGCCGGCGTCGCGCGCGCGATAGCCCTCGAGGATCTCGACCGTCGTGGTCTTACCGGCGCCGTTGGGGCCAAGCAGGCCGAAGACCTCGCCGCGCTGCACGCGCAGGTCGATTCCACGCACGGCCTCGTGCGCGCCGTAGCGCTTGCGCAGGTCGTGGACCTCGATCGCGGCCGGGGCGTCGCTCACGGGCCAATCATCGCAGCAGGCCATGAGCCCGGGCGCTGCGAGCGCGAGGCCTCAGCGGCGCTCGCCGACGAGCAGCGTGCGTACCGGGTACTGCGCGACGGTCGCGTCCGCCGTGAGGATCGTCACGTCGAGCGCTTGTGCCTGTGCAACCAGCAGCCGGTCGAAAGGGTCCTTGTGCAGCGGCTCGAGCGCTTCGACCGCGAGTGCATGGCGGTGCTCGATCGCCAGCCCCTGTGCGCCGATCGCGCGCATGCGGCTCGGCACATAGCGCTGCGGTGGCTCCGGCAGCGCCAGTCGGCCGAGGCGGTACTTGATCGCAATCTCCCACGAGCTCGCCGCGGAGAGCAGGCGCTCGTTGTGAGGATCTTCGACGAGCGCCAGATGCTCGCCTAGGCGCCCCCGCTCGGTATGTACCCAGAGAAAGACCTGGGTGTCGAGCAGGATCTTCACCGCTCGAACTCCGCGAGCAGCTCGTCCGGGAGCGGCGCATCGAAGTCCTCCGGCACGACGAAGCGTCCTTCATCGATGCCGAAGTGCAGCGGCGGCTGGTCCGGTGGTGGAACCAGGACCGCGACCACCTCGCCGCGACGCGTGATCACGACCTCCTCACCCATCGCCACGTCCTCGAGCAGCTGCGAGAGATGGGTCTTTGCGTGGTGTACACCGACTGACTTCGGCATGCCATATCCCCTTATCCGACATCTGCGGTCCCGTGGGACGGTCGCAGATAGAAAGCAACGGACTTAGTCGGGGACTTAGTCTACTGACTTCTCGGATAGACCGCCGACGTCGGGTATCCGGCCCCACGCGTCGTTACTACCAGTGCACCCCGCGCGTCAGCGTCGCCATCGCGATCTGCTCGAATGACGCGCGCTCCTCGAGGTTCTCTTGCCCGCGCGAGGCCGCCGAGTCGGGGAACACGCGGTAGGCGAGGTGCAGGATGCGGTCGACGGCCTTCGGTGAGAGTGCGTAGGCAACCTCGCCGGCGGTCCCGAGGCGCGTGCCCATGTGCTTGGGGTGGCTGCGCAGCGCCTCGCAGATCATGTCCGCGGCCTCCTCCGGAGTGATCGCGGGGAAGGCGTCGTACATCTTCGTCGGCGCGATCATCGGCGTGCGCACCAGCGGCATGTGGATCGTCGTGAACGTCACGCCGTCGCCGATCGTCTCTGAGGCGACGACGCGCGTGAAGGCGTCGAGGGCGGCCTTCGAGGCGACGTAGGCCGAGAAGCGCGGCGGGTTCGTCTGCACGCCGATCGAGGAGATGTTCACGATGTGCCCCGAGCCGCGCGCGCGCATGTGCGGCAGCAGGCCGATGATCAGGCGGATCGCGCCGAAGTAGTTGAGCTGCATCGTGCGCTCGAAGTCGTGGAAGCGGTCGTAGGAGAGCGCGATCGAGCGGCGGATCGAGCGACCGGCGTTGTTGACGAGCATGTCGACGTTGCGATGGTCCTCGAGCACCCGCGCGACCAATCCGTCGACGGAGTCCATGTCGGACATGTCCGCCGCGTACACGTACGCCGCGCCGCCCGCCGCGACGATCTCGGCGCGAACCTCCTCGAGCTTCTCGACGTTGCGCGCAACCAGCAGCGGCACGCCGCCCGCGGCGGCGACCTTCAGCGCCGTCGAGCGCCCGATCCCAGAGGAGGCGCCGGTGATCAACACGCGCTTGCCCTCCAGTGCTTCCTCGAGCGTGCGGTCGCGACTGAGGTTGGGGTCCATCTCCTTCTCCCAGTAGTCCCACAGGCGCTGCGCGTAGTCGTGCAGCGCCGGCGGCTGCTCGAGACCCGAGCCGGCAAGTGCGAGCTGCGTCTCGCGGCTGTCGAAGACCGGCAGCAGCTCCATGTGCGCGAGCACCTCCGGCGGGATGCCGAGCTCGCGCAACGTCAGGCGCCACAGTTGGCGCCACGGCGGGAAGCTCAGTGCGAGCTTGACCGGCCACGTCGGCAGTGGGTCGGTGAGGCGTTTGTCGATCGTGAGCCCCACGCGCGGCGCGTGCGCGGCGGCGGCGAGCTCGTTGATTACCTCGTCGACGCGCTGCGGCTGCGGGTTGGTGAGGTGGAAGGCACGGCCGTCCAGGCCCGGCTCGTGCGCGAGGTGCTCGAGCGTCGCCGCTACCCAGTCGACCGGCACGACGTTCGTCGCGCCGAGGTCCGGGCCGACGAGCGGCACCCATTCCGGCACCAGCTGACGCGTGCGCTGGATTGCCTTGAAGAAGTAATAGGGACCGTCGACCTTGTCCATCTCGCCGGTCCGCGAGTCGCCGACGACAACCGCCGGGCGGTACACGCGCCAGGGGATGAAAGGTTGTTCGCGCACGAGGCGCTCCGATTCGAACTTCGTGCGGTGGTACGGCGAGGGCAGCTTCTGGCCCTCGTCGAACATCTCCTCCGTGAATGTCCCGCGATACGCGCCGGCGACCGCGATCGAGGAGACGTGGTGCAGGCAGCCCGCCTCCAGCGAGCGCGCGAGCTCGATCGCGTGCGTCGTTCCGCCGACGTTGACCGCCGCGTTGCGCTCTGCCGGCGCCGTCATGTCGTAGACGGCCGCGAGGTGGAAGAAGTGCTTGATCTGCCCGCGCAGCTCCGCGACCTGCTCGTCGCCGACGCCCAGCAACGGGCGGCGCACGTCGCCGAGGACCGGGATCACGCGCTTGGCCGCCGACGGGCCGACCTCGGTGCGCCAGCCGTCGACGAGCTCGTCCAGGCGCCCCGTCGAGCCCTCGCGCACGAGCACGTAGACCTTGCCCTGTCGGTGCTCCAGCAGGTGGCGCATGAGCCGCTGTCCGATGAAGCCGGTCGCGCCGGTGAGGAAGTAGGCCATGTGCGTAGTCCTTGTGCCTGGTTTGTCAGCTTTCCGAGTGCTCGAAAGCGAGCATAGAGCCTCAGGCCCCGGCGCCCGCGCCGCCGCGGCCCTCGCCGCCGGCGAAGCGCGCCGCGCCGGCGATCGCGTCGGCAAACACCTCCGGTCCCGCGTGCGACTCCAGCGCAAGGCCATCGGCGAGCGGCATCCCCAGGCCTTCGATCGCCGCGCGGCGATCGGCGAGCATCGTGCGCTGTGGGAAACGCGCGAGATTCTCGGCCAGCTCCAGGGCGCGCTCCAGATGCCCGCCGGGTGGCACCAGCTCGTTGACGAGCCCGATCGCATGCGCCTCGACGGCGTCCATGATGCGACCGGTGAGGATGATGTCGAGCGCTCGTCCCAGCCCGACGATGCGCGGCAGTCGCTGCGTGCCGCCGTCGATCAGCGGCACCCCCCAGCGGCGCTCGGGGAAGCCGAGCTTGGAGTCCTCGGTCGCGATCCGCAGGTCGCACCACAGTGCGAGCTCCAGGCCGCCCGCGAGTGCGAAGCCCGAGATCGCCGCGATCGTCGGCTTGGAAGGTGTCAGACGCGTGAAGCCCATCGGCCCCTCCGGCGCGTTCAGGCGGTCGCCGAAGGTCTCCAGCGCCTTGAGGTCCGCGCCCGCGCAGAACGAGATGCCGCCGGCTCCGGTGAGCACCAGGACGCGTGCGTTCTCGTCGGCCTCGAAGCGCACGAACGCCTCGTGCAGTGCGACCGCCGTCGGGCCGTCCACGGCGTTGCGCCGCGTGGGGCGGTCGATCGTCAGCAGCGCCGCCGCGCCGCGGCGCTCGTAGCGCACCTCGTCCGACGGCTCGCTGGCGGCAGGCAAGGCGTCGTCTGTGGGCTGGCCCGCAGCAGGCAAGACGTCGTCAGTCGTGCGGTCCAGAGGCGAGGGGTCGTCGATGCCCACCCGCGGCCACCGGCGTCCGGTCTACCAGCCGCCGTGCCAGTGCGCGTCGCCGCCGTGCGTCTGCTGCGCGGCCTTGCGAGCGTCCTTGCGACGTTCGAGATGACGCTGCAGCAAGCTCGCGAGCAGCGCGAACGTCGGGAAGAAGATCACGAGGATGAAGCCCGCCTCGGTCACGACCTTGTCGTTCGTCGCGCCGTAGAACCCGCGGCCGTCGTTGTCGGCGAACGCGGCGGGGGCGAGCAGGAGCAGCAGCACGAAGCTGGCGGTGAGGCTCGAGAGCAGGCGGCGCATGACGCTGCGAATGCTACCGGAGCGCGCGGGTGGAGCGCTTTCGCCGCAGCGCCCGGCCCGTCCGGCTCAGTGCGGCTGCGCAGCGGCCGGTTGGGCCGGCGCCAGCGCCG
Source organism: Solirubrobacteraceae bacterium (assembly GCA_036502205.1). Classification (GTDB taxonomy): domain Bacteria; phylum Actinomycetota; class Thermoleophilia; order Solirubrobacterales; family Solirubrobacteraceae; genus Palsa-744. The sequence continues at coordinate 154,554 of DASXZA010000017.1, forward strand.
TCACGGCCGCCGGCAGCGTGAAGCGGACACTCGTCCCGCCCGTCGCCTCAGCCAGCCAGATGTGCCCCCCGTGGGCCTCGACGATGGCACGCGAGATCGCGAGCCCCAAACCGCTCCCGGGCTGCGTGCGCGCAGCTTCGCCGCTACCGCGGTAGAACGGCTCGAACACATGCGCGCGGTCCGGCGCCGCGATACCCGCACCGGAGTCCGCGACCTCGATCTCGACGGCGCCGTCGACGCTCGCCGCGCGGATCGCGACGCTGCCGTCCGGTGGCGTGTGATGGATCGCGTTCTGCAGCAGGTTCAGCAACACGCGTCGCAACTTGTCCGCATTCGCTTCCGCCGGCGCGAGATCGGGCGGCAGCTGCGCGCTGAGCGCGACGCCCGCGGCCTCGGTCGCCGGGCGCACGAGCTCGATCGCCTCGCCGACCAGCTCGCCGAGATCGACCGCCGCGGTGCTCCACGCGACATCGCCGGCGTCGAGGCACGAGAGCTCGAAGAGATCATCGATCAGCGTCCCCAGCGTGCGCACGTTGGTGCCGATCGTGCGCACGTAGCGTCGCGCGGTCGCCGCGTCGACCAGATCGTCCTCGAGCGCCTGTGCCAGTAGCTGCAGGGAGCTCAACGGCGTGCGCAGATCGTGCGAGACCGCCGCGATCACCTGGCGGCGTGCCGTGTCCGCGGTGTCTCGCGCACGCTCCTCCGCGCTCAGCGCGTCGATCATGCGGTTGGCGGTCCGCGCCAGCTCTTCAAGCTCCCTGCCGGAGCTCGCCTCGATGCGGATCTTGCGCTCGCCGCGCTCCAGCGCGTGCAGGCCGTCGCCGATCGCGCGCACGTCGCGCACCGCTCCGCGCAGCAGCAGCTGCGCCGCGCGCGTCGCGACGACCGCTGCGAATAGCACGATCGCGATCGTCATCCACGCGTCGTGCGGCGAGACGAACATCACCGCCGCGCCGATCGCGACCGCCGCCAGCAGCTGTCCGAGCGCCAGGGCCACACCGAGCTCGAAGCGCTGGCGCAACGTGCGCAGCCGCACCGCGCCGCCGCCCGCGAGCTCGGCCAGCAGCAGCGCGAAGAGTCCGACCGGTACCAGGACCTCGACCGTCAGTAACACCGCGTGCGCGCCACCGATCGCCGCCATCACCGCGCACGCCGGCGCCAGCGCGAGCAGCAGGACCAGCAGCAATGTCGGCAGTGAGCGTCTCATCAGTGCGGCGACATAGCGCGGCGAGCGTCTCATGAGCACGGTTTCATAGCGGGCGGGCGTGTCATGGCTCGAAGCGATAGCCGACGCCCCATACCGTCTGGATGTAGCGCGGATGTTCGGGATCGGGCTCGATCTTCGCACGCAGCCTGCGGATGTGGACGGTGACCGTCGAGCTATCGGTGTAGTCCGGGAGCTGCCACACAAGCTCCATCAGGCGGTCGCGCGAGAAGACCTGTCCGCGATTGCGTGCGAGGAACGCCAGCAGGTCGAACTCGCGCGCCGTCAGCGACACCTCGCGCTCGCCCGCCCGCACGCGCCTCGTCGCCGGCTCGATGCGCAGACCGTCGAGCTCCAGTACCCGCTCGGGCTCGTCGTGCCCGTCACGAGCCTCTTCGCTGCGCGCGTCACCGCGGCGCAATACCGCTTCCACGCGTGCCACCAGCTCGCCCGGCGAGAACGGCTTGACCACATAGTCGTCAGCGCCGCGCCGCAGCCCGACGATCCGCTCGGCCTCGCGACCGCGCGCGGTCAGCAGGATCACCCGCGCGCGCGGCGTGCCGGCCGGCTCGTGCAGGCGGCGCATCACCTCCAGCCCGTCGATGCCCGGCAGCATGATGTCGAGCACCACCAGGTCCGGCGGGCTCGCCGCGCTCAGTGCCAGCGCCTGCGGCCCATCGCTCGCGACGCGCGTCTCGTAGCCCGCGCGCTCTAGATAACGCGCGAGGACCTCGCCGATCGTCGGCTCGTCGTCGACGACCAGCACCGACGCGCGCGGCTCGCTGTCCTGGACGGCGGTCATCGCTGTAGTGATCATCGCAGCGACTCAGCCGAATGTGTAGTCGTAGAGCGAGACCCCCGGCGCGGCGCGCACCGTCAGCGTGTGCGTCTGCACGCTCGGCAGGCTCACCAGGCGGTACAGGCGTTCGAAGCCGACAGTCACCGTTCCCGAGTGCACATCGCTGCCCGCGACCGCAGCCGGGATTGGGTGGCCGTCGAGCAGCACCTGCACGGGTCTGGTCTCGCTGGGGGCGCCTGAAGCGGTGGTGGAAGGGCGGCTCGTGAGTCCCATTACCAGATAGACGCGCCGCGCGCGGAAGCGCAACTGCAGCTGGGAGTCGCGCACCGCGCTCGCGCTCCACGCGGCGATGCGCCAGTCACCGGCCAGGCGCAGCTCGCTGAGCGGCGGCGCCTGGGCCGGGAGCGCGCCGTATTCGTGCAGCCCGCTCGTCAGCGTGCCGTTGGTGAAGCGTTCGCCGCGCTCGGTGCCGAGATAGGACTCCGGGGTGACTTCCGCTTCGGAGGGCGTCAGCGCGTGCACGTCGGCCGCCGAGCCCAGGCCGCCGGCGCCGGCTTCAACGAGCAGGCTGCGGATCGCGCGCTGCTTGGCTTCGTAGTTGCCCTCGCCGAAGTCCGCCAGGCGGATGCGGCCCTGCGCGTCGATCAGGTACTCCGCGGGCCAGTATTCGTTGTTGTAGGCGTCCCACGTGCCGTAGTCGTTGTCCTGGACGATCGGGTATTGGATCCCGTTCTGCTTGATCGCTTCGGCGACGTTCGACGCCGAGTGCTCGAAGGGGAACTCCGGCGTATGCACGCCGACGATCTCAAAGCCCTTCGCGTGGTATTTGGAGTACCACGCGTTCAAGTAGGGCAGCGTGCGGATGCAGTTGATGCAGGTATACGTCCAGAAGTCCACCAGCACGACGTGGCCGCGCAGCGACGCCAGCGACAGCGGCCTGTCGCCAGGCGTGTTGAACCAGTCCTCAGTGTCCTTGAATTCCGGCGCCACGCCGAGCACCGGCAGACGCAGTCCCGCGTCGGCCTCACGCAGGCCGCCGGCTTGGCGCGCCTTGTGCCCGCGCAGCGCCGCGAGCTGCGTCTTGGCTAGGTGGCTGGACTCCAGGCCACTCGTCGGGTCTACCAGGAACGACGGCAGGTCGCTCGCGATCGCGGTCTCAAAGCGCGTGTCGTAGTTACCGAGCATCAGCAGCGCGATCAGCACCATCACCGCGCCCATCGCCATCTGAAAGCGTCCGCTGCGCCGCGCGAGTCTGCCCGTCAGGCGCCGCCCGCCGAGCATCAGCACGTAGAGCACGACCGCCGAGCCGATGCCATACGCGAGTGCGACCGCGAGGCGCCCCGTGCTGAGGCTCTGCGACGCCGAGACCGTGATCACGCCCGCGAGGATCGGGCCGGCGCAGGGCGCGTAGAGGAAGCCGAGGCCGCCGCCGACGAGCATCCCCGACCAGAAGCCACCACCGCCGCGCTCGCCGGTTCCGTCCGCGCTTGTGCCGGCGGTCGCGCTGGCGCCACCGGTTGGGCCGATGCGGCTCAGGCGTGCCTCCAGGCGATCGCCGATGCGTGGCACGAGCAGGCTCACGCCGAAGCCGATCAGCGCGATGATCGCAAGCGTGCGCAGCAGGCTGTCAGGGAGACCGAGCGCCGAGATCACGTAGACCAGCGCGACCGTTGCGAACGTGAACGACAGCGCGAGGCCCGTCACGACGCCGAGCGGCCGGCGGCGCCCGCCGGTTACTCCCGCCGAGAGGGCGACCGGCAGCACCGGCAGCACGCAGGGGGAGACCGCCGTGGCGGCGCCGGCGACGAAGCCGAAGAGGATCAGGACAACCACGGCGACGATCCTGACGGGCAGATATTGCCGATCCCTTACGCCGGTCGCCCGCGATCCCCGTCGACGGCGGGCCTGCGAGGAGTCTCGCCGTGGGCCCCGCCGCGCGCACGCGTGGGCACGCACGCACGCGCGGCGGGGTCCGTAAGAAAGGTGTAATGGCTCTGCGCTGCACTGCGTGCGCCTCGGGTGTTCGCCCGAGATCGAAACCGTCCTCCGGAGGAGACACCCATGCAGAGCACCCGCATCACGCATCGCCTCACCGCGCTCGCCGCGTCGCTGATGATCCTCGCGGCCGTTCCGGCCGCGGCCCAGGCGTCAAGCAACAACGCGATGAAGCACCACGCGATGAAGAAGCACCACGCGATGAAGCACAAAGCGATGAAGCACCCGTCGATGAAAGGCTGACGCGCGCGCCCCGGGCGGGTGATTACGCCTGTCCGGGGCGAGACCGGTGCTATCAGACCGTCCGGCCCGCGACGGTCGGCCCTACCATGGCCAGCGACCATGGCCGTACTGATCGCATCGGACCTCCACAAGGACATCGCCGGCAAACCGCTGCTGCGCGGCGTCTCGTTCAAGCTCGAGCGCCGCGAGCGCATGACGATCGCGGGGCGCAACGGCGCGGGCAAGACGACGCTGCTGCGCATGCTCTCCGGCGAGGAGTCGATCGACCGCGGCGAGCTCAGCCTCGGCAAGGGCGTGCGGATCGCGCTGCACGACCAGCGCCCACCGCGGGAGCGCGCGATCGCGCTGCGCGACTACGTGCTCTCGGGCTGCGCGCAGGAGCTCGCCGTCGAGCGCGAGCTCGCCGACCTGGAGCGCCGCATGGGGGAGGGTGAGATGGACGAGCCGCTGCTCGAGCGCTATGCCCGCGCGCAGGCGCGGCTGGAGACGCTCGGCGGCTACCTCTGGCGCGACCGCGCGACCGTCATGACACGCGGCCTCGGCTTCGCGACCGCCGACCTCGACCGCCCCCTGGACACGTTCTCCGGTGGACAGCTCACGCGCGCCTCGCTCGCCCGCGCGCTCGCCACGAGCGCCGACGTGCTACTGCTCGACGAGCCCACCAACCATCTCGACATCGAGTCCCTGGAGTGGCTCGAGCAGACGCTGACCGGCCTCGACGCCGCCGTCGCGCTGGTCGCGCACGACCGCTGGTTCCTGGAGGCCGTCGGGACCTCGGTGCTCGAGCTCGAGGCCGGCCGCTCGCGCTTCTTCCCCGGCACCTGGCACCAGTGGCGCCGCGAGCAGGCCGCGCGCGAGCTCGCGCTGGGCAAGGCGATCGACAAGCAGCAGGCCGAGATCGAGCGCATGGAGCGCTTCATCGAGCGCTTCCGCTACAAGGCCACGAAGGCCAAACAGGCCCAGTCGCGTGTCAAGGCACTCTCCAAGATCGAGCGCATCGAGCGCGATCCACGCGATGGGCAGGGACTTGAGTTCGCCTTCAAGGCTCCCGAGCGCTCAGGCCGCGTGATCTTCGAGCTGCTCGACGCCCGCGTCGAGGTGGGGGGCAAGGAAGAGGATCGCTCCGCGGCCGGGGGCCGCTACGCCGATGGGCGCGCCAAGCCTACCGCCGAGGTCGCACGCGACGGCAGCGCGATCGTGCTGCTCGAGCACGCCGAGCTGTGGCTCGAGCGCGGCGAGCACGTCTCGCTTGTCGGCCCCAACGGCAGCGGCAAGACCACGCTGATCGAGACGCTCGCCGGACGCCGCCCGTTGGCTGCCGGTCGTCTGAGCACCGGGCACAACGTGAAGGTCGGCTACCTCTCCCAGCACGCCGACGAGCTCGGCGCCGGGGGCGGGCCCGAGCAGAGCGTGCTCGAGGCCGCGGGACGCGCAACCGGTCTCACGCCCAACAAGGCACGCGCGCTGCTCGGGCGCTTCCTGTTCTCCGGCGAGGAGGCCGAAAAACCGCTCGCCGGGCTTTCCGGCGGGGAGCGTCGGCGGCTCTCGCTGGCGGTGCTCGTCAACTCCGGCGCCAACGTCCTGATCCTCGACGAGCCCACCAACCACCTCGACATCGAGAGCCGCGAGGCGCTCGAGGACGCGCTCGGATCGTTCGAGGGCGCCGTGCTGCTCGTCTCTCACGACCGCGCGCTATTGGATGCCGTCGGCACCCGCACCGTCGCCGTCGAGGACCGCGCGCTGCGCAGCTACGTCGGGGGGTGGCCCGAGTACGTGCGCATCCGCGACGAGCGCAAGGCCGCCGGGGAGTCGGTGGATGGCGCTGGATCCAATGGGGCCGGCGGATCCAATGACGCTGGCGCGCGGTCGGCGGCGGGAACGGGAGCGCGGGTGGTGCCCTCCGCTGAGGGCCCCGCCGCACGCACGCACGCGCCCGCGCACGCGCACGGCGGGGCTGCCACGAGAGCACCCTCCAAGCCCAAGCCCAAAGGTCCCTCCAAGAACCGCCTCAGCGATCAGCAGAAGGCCGAGCGCGCCGTCGAAGACGCCGAGGGCGCGCTGCGCGCGCTCGAGGAGGAGCTCGCCGACCCCGCTGCTTGGGCGAGCAAGTACGAGGCCGCTAAGTCCGAGGCTCGCCACACCGCCGCCAAGCGCGCGGTCGAGGAGGCCTACGTGCGCCTGGAAGCGCTGGTCGAGTGAATCCGCTCCGGTACGGCGCGAGAACTTACCTCATGCGCGAGGACCGACGAGTTCGGAATGGGGCCGGCGAAGGCTAAACCGTAAAGCCTGGGTCGAGGCTTTGCGTCGGGCGCTAGTTCTACCGCATAGGAGGATCTTCGCGCGCTTGCGACACTAGACTGGAGCGCGATGGACGACCGCTGGAAGACCGCGCGCAATATCGCGATCCTGCTGGTGATCGCCGCCGCCGTCGCCTTTATCCCCGGAGGCGGTCGCGCCGCGAACACGTTCGGCACGATCCTCGGGGTCGCGTTCGCGATCGGCTTCGGCTACTTCGGCTGGTGGCTCTACCGCCAGAACCGCGTCGATCTCTACGGCCTCGGCGATCGTCGGCGCGGCCTGCTCTACGGCGCGATCGCGGTCGGGCTCGTCACGGTCGCCGCCAAACCCCGGATGTGGGAAACCGGCTTCGGCGAGTTCGTCTGGTTCGTGCTGATCGGCCTCGTCGTCTACACGTTCGTCGCGCTGTACCGCTACTCACGCAGCTATTGAGGCAGCAGTTCCAAGGCGTCGATGTGGGTGGGGCGTAGCACAGAGAAGTGCCGATGGTCGAGAGTGGCTAGCCGGTGCTCTCCGAGTCGCTCAACGAGTGCGAGCACGCTGGCATCCACCACACCGAGGGTCTGGTCGCGATACTGAGTCTGTAACTCACGGCAGCGCTGAAGATCGCCGGCGGTTGGGATCTCGAGGCGGTATGCGCCGGTGAGCAAGTCCTCGAGGAAGATGATCCAGGAATCGACGCCGAGACGCCGATGACACCAATAGTCGAGCTCGGCGAGCACGAGCATTGGAACTACGAGATCCTCCGCGGCTTCGGTCAGCAGTGCAACGCACCGCTCGTGATCCGGATCGGCCGCGTCGAGCGCGGCCAGCAACGGACCGGTATCTAAGACGAGAGCCAAGCTAGGAAGGTGACTCGGCGACGGGCTCGGATGTCAACTCAGCCGCTGAAAGCCCGTCCGTGGAGCGCGCAATCCCCAGTCGCGGGCGGCGCGCTGCGTGTAGCGCGCTGGCCTTCTCGTCGATCGCCTCCGACAAGACCGCGGTCAACGTCACGCCGCGGCGACGCGCCTCCGCCTCGAGCGTCTCGAGCGAGGAACGCCGTGCGGATACCGTGGTGCGGCGGATAGTCCGTGCCGATGATGCTTGATTCATGATGCCTGATTCTACTACTGCCGAGGGGCGGACAAAGGAGCAGCGCCGCAGCCTCCCCGACCAGCCCGGCGTCTACCTATTTCGCGACGGCAAAGGTCGCGTGATCTACGTCGGCAAGGCCAACTCGATCCGCAAGCGCGTGGCCTCGCACTTCGCCAAGGCCAACGTGCCGAGCAGCCCGGGTCATGCCGAGATGGTGAGCAGCGTCGAGCACATCGAGTGCGTCGTCGTCTCCTCCGAGGCCGAGGCGCTGCTGACCGAGCAGAGCTTCATCAAGCAGTACCGCCCGCGTTTCAACATCCGCCTGCGCGACGACAAGTCCTACCCCTTCATCGCGATCTCACTCGACGAGGACTTCCCGCGCGTCTACTTCACGCGTGAGCGCCACCGGCCCGGACGCGCCTACTTCGGCCCCTACTCGAACGCCAAACGCGTGCGCGGCACGCTCGACCTGCTCACGAAGGTCTTCATGTTCCGCTCCTGCACCGGGCCCGAGCCCGGCCGGCGCAGCGGCAGCCCGTGCCTGGACTACTACATCAAGCGCTGCGAGGCGCCCTGTGTCGGCTACGTCTCCAAGGAGGACTACGGCCGCAACATCGACGGCGTCATTGACTTTCTCTCCGGGCGCTACCGCGCGATCGAACGCGATCTCGAGGCCCGCATGCGCGCGGCGGCCGCCGCGCAGGAGTACGAGCAGGCCACGCTCGAGCGCAACCGCCTGCGCGCCGTGCACTCGCTGCTCGAGCGCCAACGCGTCGCCAACGAGTCGATCGGGACGCTCGACGCAGTGGCGGTCGCGCTCGACGGCACCGAGGCCAACGCGCAGGTCTTCCAGGTCCGCGACGGCGTGCTCTCCGACCGTCAGTCCTTCTACCTCGCCAACGAGACCGAGCGCACGCTGCCCGAGGTCGCCGAGGAGTTCATGCTGCAGTACTACGCCGCGCACATCTCGATCCCCGCGCAGATCGTCGTCCAGCGTGAGCTCGCACTCGGCCCGCCGCTCGCGGGCGAGGACGACGGTGACGAGCCCGACGCGCGTGCGCGCGCACGCGGCGTGGAGTTCGCGGGGCTGGAGGCGCTGGCCGAGGCGCTTGCCAGCCGGCGCGGCGGGCCCGTCGAGCTGCGCGCCGCCGAGCGCGGCGACAAGCGCCGCATCCTCGAGCTCGCCGAGCGCAACGCGCGCCTCGCGCTCGACCAGGAGCGCCTGCGTGCTGAGCGCCGCCGCCAGAGCCGCGTCGACGCCCTCGAAGGGCTGCAGGACGCGCTCGGGCTCGACGTCCCGCCGGTGCGCGTCGAGTGCTTCGACATCTCCAACCTCGGCGGCACCCACACCGTCGCCTCGATGGTCGTGCTCGAGGGCGGCGCGCCGAAGAAGTCCGACTACCGCTGCTTCAACATCAAGACCGTCGAAGGCTCCGACGACTTTGCCTCGATGGCCGAGGTCCTCAGCCGCCGCCTCGCGCAGTTCGAGCGCCAGGCGGACCTCTCGCCGCACGATCCCCAGTACGACGCCAGCTTCGCCACGCTCCCCAACCTCGTCGTGATCGACGGCGGCAAGGGCCAACTCGCCGCCGGCCTGCAGGCACTGCGCGGCTTTCGTGAGCGCGGCGTAGCGGTCATCTCGCTGGCCAAGCGCATTGAGGAGATCTTCATCCCCGGCCGCCGCGCGCCGCTGGTGCTCGATCACCGCACCCCCGCGCTGCAGCTGCTCCAGCGCGCCCGCGATGAGGCCCACCGCTTCGCGATCACCCACCACCGCAGCCGCCGCGACCGCTCGCTGACGAGCTCGCTGCTCGACGAGTTGCCCGGCATTGGACCCGCGCGCAAGCGCGCCCTGCTCGCCCACTTCGGCTCGCCCGACGCCGTGCTCGGTGCCTCACGCGAGGAGCTTCAGGCGGTGCCCGGGCTGCCGGCAAAGGTCGCGCGGGAGCTGCACGCCAGCCTGCACCGCGCCGGCTGAGTTTTCCGCCGCGTCGCGCCGCGGCGGGCCGAGCCGGGCTGGGCCGGCGTGAGGTGAGCGATTCGCGCCGCTCGCCGTGTTGTGTGACTCAATCGCTGAAGGCCCCGCCGCGCGCGTGTGCGCGCGTGCGGCGGGGTCGCTTTGCAAACATCTGCAGCGAGGCACGCGGCTCACCGCAAGCGCGCCTGTCGGAGACGCTTGTCCAGAGCCGCCGCGCGCGTCCGCCCGGCGCGGCACAATCAGGCGGTGTCCGTCTTTAGGCCGCTGCGAAGCTCCCTGCGCTCACCGGTCGAGCCGGCCGTCGAGTCGAGCCTGCGCGAGCTGATCGTGATTACCGGCTTCTCCGGCGCCGGCAAGTCGACCGCGATGAACGTCTTCGAGGACGCCGGCTACTTCTGCGTCGACAACCTGCCACCCGAGATGATCCGCTCGCTGACCGAGCTGTTCGTGCACAAGGGCTCCAAGGTTGAGCGCGCGGCCGTCGTCTCCGACGTGCGCGGTGGCGTCTACTTCGAGGCGCTGCAGGCCGTCGTCGACGATCTCAAATCGCTGGGGCTCGACCACCACGTGCTGTTCCTCGAGGCCGCCGAGCAGACACTCGTTACGCGCTACAAGGAGACCCGCCGCCGCCACCCGCTGGCCCCTGATGGCAGTGTCGCCGCCGGTGTCGCCGCCGAGCGCGCGCTGCTCGAGCCGCTGCGCAAGCGTGCCGACGTCGTGATCGACACGACCGGCATGTCCGCTGCGACGCTGCGCGGCAAGATCGCCGACGAGCTATTGCCGCGCCGGCCCGTCAGCCGTCTCGCGCTGACGATCATGAGTTTCGGCTTCAAGCACGGGCCGCCGCGCGAGGAGGATCTCGCGTTCGACGTGCGCTTCCTGCCCAACCCGCACTACGTGCCCGAGCTGCGCGAGCTCACCGGTCACGACCCCGCCGTCGTCGACTACGTCGGCCGTGACGGGCGCTTGGAGGAATTCTACGAGCGCCTGCACGCGCTGCTCGACTTCCTGCTGCCGCAATACGTCGCCGAGGGCAAGGCACATCTCGTGATCGCGATCGGCTGCACCGGGGGGCGTCATCGCTCGGTCGCGATCGCCGAGCACCTCGCCGAGCGCTACGGCGAGCGCGAAGACGTCGCCGTCGCCGTCACGCATCGCGACATCGAGAAGCGCACGCGCGACTCGTGAGAGCCGCCGCGCGGCACCCGTGCCGGCGCGGTGCGTCAGACTGCCGCCGATGATCGATCATCTCGGCATCGAGGTCGCCGACCTCGCGCGCTCCGCGGTCTTCTACGACGCGCTGTTCTTCGCGATCGGCGTGCGCCGCATGCACGAGAGCGAGCACGCGATCGCCTATGGCGTCACCGCGCCGACGTTCTGGATCGTCACCCGCGGGCGTCCGCCCGCGCCCGGCTACGGACACGTCGCGTTCCGCGCCGCCGGGCGCGTCGCCGTTGACGGCGCCTATGCCGCTGCGCTCGCCAACGGCGGGCGCGGCGACGGCGAGCCCGGTCTGCGGCCGCGCTATGGACCGCTGTACTACGCCGCCTACCTGCTCGACCCCGACGGCCTACGCGTCGAGGTCGTCGCCAACTCGGGCTGAGAGCACACTCGCCTCGACCCCTCGTGCGCTCGACCTGTGCCGCGAGCGCGGCGCCCGGCTCCTCTCGCCTGCATCGGATAGCCTTCAACTGTCAGCCGGGTCGTCGGGGCAGCGCTCCTACGGTCCGGCATCGTTCGTTTCGCTTCAGGAGGCACAGCCAAAACATGCCCGTACGCGTGGGAATCAATGGATTCGGCCGCATCGGCCGCAACGTCCTTCGCGCCGCCAAGGCGCGCCCTGACGCGCCCGATATCGAGTGGGTCGCTGTCAACGACCTCACCGATGCCGGCACGCTCGCGCACCTGCTCAAGTACGACTCGATCCTCGGGCCCTACCCCGATTCTGTGCGCACGCTTGACGGCGCACTCGAGGTCGATGGACAGGAGCTCAAGGTGCTCGCCGAGCGCGACCCCGCCGCGCTCCCCTGGGGCGAGCTCGGTGTCGACGTCGTGATCGAGTCCACCGGCCTGTTCACTGCGCGCGAGCAGGCCGCCGTCCATCTCGCCGGCGGCGCCAAAAAGGTCGTCATCTCCGCGCCCGCTACCGAACCCGACGTCACGGTCGTACTTGGCGTCAACTTCGAGACCTACGACAGCACCGCGCACGACGTGATCTCGAACGCTTCCTGCACCACCAACTGCCTTGGGCCGGTCGCCAAGGTCGTCAACGACACCGTCGGGGTAAAGCACGGGTTGATGACCACGATCCACGCCTACACCGCCGACCAGCGTCTGCAGGACCTGCCGCACAAAGACCTGCGCCGCGCGCGCGCCGCGGCGATCAACCTGATCCCCGCCTCCACTGGCGCGGCCAAGGCGATCGGCCTCGTGATTCCCACGCTGCAAGGCAAGCTGAACGGCTTCGCCGTTCGCGCGCCGGTCCCGACGGGCTCGGTCGTCGACCTGACCGTCGAGTGCGAGCGCGCGACGACCGTCGAGGAGGTCAACGCCGCGCTGCAGAGCGCCGCCGAGAGCGGGCCGCTGCACGGCATCATGGCCTACACCGAGGATCCGATCGTCTCCACCGACATCGTCCGCTCGCCGTTCTCCTCGATCGTCGACTCCAAACTGACGGCGGTCATGGACGGCACGATGCTGAAGGTCGTCGCCTGGTACGACAACGAGTGGGGCTACTCCAACCGGATCGTCGACCTCGTGCAGAAAGTCCTGTAGGGGCCGGCATCGTGCGGGGGATCGACGACCTCGAGGTACGCAGCCGGCGCGTGCTGGTGCGCGTCGACTTCAACGTACCGCTCGCGGTCGACGACGACGGCGCCGTGCGCATCGCCGACGACACGCGCATCCGCGCCGCGCTGCCGACGATCGAGGAGCTGCGCGCACGCGGCGCGCGACTGGTGCTGGTCTCCCATCTCGGTCGCCCCGACGGCCAGTACGTCGAGGGTCTCTCGCTGGCGCCGGTGCTTGCGCGCCTGAGGGAGCTACTTCCTGACGCCCGGGTCACGCTTGCGCCGGATGTCGTCGGAGAGTCCGTGCGTGCGCTCTCCGAGCAGCTTGGCGATGGTGAGCTGCTCGTGCTCGAGAACATCCGCTTCGAACCCGGCGAGACCGCCAACGACCCCGAGCTGGCACGTGGACTAGCCGAGCTAGCTGACGTCTATGTCAACGATGCTTTCGGCGCCGCGCACCGCGCACACGCCAGCACCGCCGGTGTCGCGCAGCTGCTGCCGAACGCTGCCGGGCGGCTGCTCGAGCGCGAGGTGCGCACGCTGAGCGCGATCATCGAGAACCCCGCCCGCCCGCTGGTCGCCGTGATCGGCGGGGCGAAGGTCGCCGACAAGATCGCCGTCATCGACCGCTTCCTGACGATCGCTGACGTGATCCTGATCGGCGGCGCGATGTGCTTCCCGTTTCTGTCCGCCCAGGGACGTGAGGTCGGGGCGTCGTTGTGCGGCGACGAGGACGTCGAGCACGCCCGCCGCGCGCTCGCTGCTGCCGCTGGGCCAGATCGCGCGCGCCTGGAGCTGCCGAGCGACCTTGTGATCGCCGACCGCTTCGCTGCCGACGCCCAGCACCGCGTGCTCGACGGCCTCGACGTACCCGCCGACTGGATGGGACTCGACATCGGGCCGGCCACCGCCGAGCGCTACAGCGCCGAGATCGCACGCGCCGGCACCGTTTTTTGGAACGGGCCGATGGGCGCCTTCGAGCTCGCTGCGTTCGCCGCCGGCACCCGCGCCGTCGCCGAGGCCGTCGCCGCCGCCGACGGCGTTAGCGTGATCGGCGGCGGAGACTCCGCCGCCGCGCTCGTCACCTTCGGCCTGCAGGACTCGGTCGATCATCTCTCGACCGGCGGTGGTGCCACGCTCGAGCTGCTCGAGGGCCGCGTCCTGCCCGGCGTGCAGGCACTCGACGGAGCGCGGGTCGCATGAGTACGCCTGCCGTCGCGCGCACGCCGTTGATCGCGGGCAACTGGAAGATGCACAAGACCGAGGCACAGGCCGAGGAGTACATCCAGGCGTTGCTGCCGCGCGTCGCCGCCGTCAATGGCGTCGATGTCGCGATCTGCGTGCCCTTCACCGACCTGCGCGCGATGGTCGACAGCGCCCGCGGCTCGCGCGTGGAGATCTACGCGCAGAACATGCATCAGGAGGCCGAGGGCGCCTTCACGGGGGAGATCTCCGCGCCGATGCTCGGCGAGCTCGATGTGCAAGGGGTCGTGCTCGGTCACTCCGAGCGCCGCCAGTTCTTCGGCGAGACCGACCGCATACTCGCGCTGAAGGTCGCCGCTGCGCTCGAGGCCCAGCTCGCGCCGATCCTGTGCGTCGGCGAGAGCGAGTCCGAGCGCGCCGCCGGTGACACCGAGCGCAAGCTGCGCCAGCAGATCCGCGACGACCTCGCCGGCGTGCCCGACGAGCGTCTCCCCGAGATCGCGATCGCCTACGAGCCGATCTGGGCGATCGGGACCGGTAACACCGCCAGTCCCGAGCAGGCGCAGGAGGCGATCGCGTTCATCCGCGCGCTCGTCGGCGACCGCGCGCCGGCGGCCGCCGAGCACGTGCGGATCCTCTACGGCGGCTCGGTGAACCCCGGCAACGCGGCGGAGCTGCTCGCCCTTGCTGACGTCGACGGCGCGCTGGTCGGCGGAGCATCGCTGCGCGCCGAGGACTTCGCGCAGATCGTCGACGCCGCCACGACATGACGCTCCCGCCGCTGCCGTGTGCCTGCCTGGTGGTGCTCGACGGTTGGGGGCTCGCCGAGCCTGGTCCCGGCAACGCTGTCGCGCAGGCGCGCACGCCGGTCTTCGATGAGCTCTGGGAGACATACCCGCACACAACGCTCACCGCCAGTGGCCGCGCCGTCGGCCTGCCGGAAGGGCAGATGGGCAACTCCGAGGTCGGACACCTCAACCTCGGTGCCGGCTCGGTCGTGCGCCAGGACTTGACTCGCATCAACGACGCCGTGATCGATGGTGTCCTGGGTGAGAACGCCGCGATCACCCGTGCCCTGACGTGCTCAGAGCGCGTCCATCTGATTGGCCTCGTCTCCGATGGCGGCGTGCATTCGAGCCTCGGACACCTGCAGGCGATCGTTGAGCTCGCGGGGCGGCTCGGCGTCGCCGACCTCGTGATCCACTGCTTCACCGACGGCCGCGACACGCTGCCCGAAGCCGGTGTCGAGTACGTCGGTCTGTTGGAACGCTGGTGCCTGGAGCTCTGGCCGCCCGGCGCGCGCGGCAAAGCGCGCATCGCGAGCGTCATCGGGCGCTACTACGCGATGGATCGCGATCGTCGCTGGGATCGCGTCCAGGCCGCCTACGACCTGCTCGTCCAGGGTCGCGCTGAGCATCACGCCGAGACTAGTGTGCAGGCGGTCCTCGAGGCCTACGATCGCGGCGAGACCGACGAGTTCATCACTGCGAGCACCGTCGGCGAGGAGGGCTACATCCGCCCCTGGGACAGCGTCCTGTGCTTCAACTTCCGTCCCGACCGCGTACGCGAGATCACCCGCGCGCTGGCCGAGCCCGGCTTCGGCGAGCGCGGCGAGGATCTCCCGGGGTGGGAGGGACGGCGTGGGATCGAGCCCGTCGAGCAGTACACGTGCCTCACCCAGTACGAGGAAGACTGGAGCTACCCCGTCGCGTTCCTGCCCGAGCGTCCCGCGACGACGCTCGCCGGTGTCCTCGCCGCCGCCGGCGCGCGGCAGCTACACGTCGCCGAGACCGAGAAGTACGCGCACGTCACTTACTTCTTCAACGGCGGCGAGGAGGCCAGCTACGAGGGCGAAGAGCGCGCGCTCGCGCCATCCCCGCGCGACGTGCCGACCTACGACCACAAGCCCGAGATGAGCGCGCGCCGCGCGACCGACCTGTTCCTCGAGAGCTGGCGCGAGCAGCGCCCGCGGTTCGCGGTGATCAACTTCGCGAACCCCGACATGGTCGGCCACACCGGTGTGATTCCCGCCGCGGTCCGCGCGATCGAGACCGTCGACGGGTGCCTCAGCGAGGTCGTGCGCGCCGTCCACGAGGCCGGCGGCGCCTGCCTCGTCACTGCGGACCACGGCAACGCCGAGCACATGCTCGAGTCCGACGGCAGCCCCAACACCGCGCACACCTGCAACCCGGTGCCGCTAATCGTCACCGTGCCGGACCTCGCACTGGCTCAGCAGGACGGTATCCTCGCCGACATCGCGCCGACCGTGCTGCAGCTGCTTGGTATTCGTCAGCCCGAGGGGATGTCGGGCGGATCGCTGATCGAGGGAGCGGGGGCGCCATGAGCGGACCGCTCGACAAGCCCGCAGCAGCGAGCGGCCGCCCGACCCGCGCGCAGCGACTGATCGGCTTGATCTTCGTCGGCGCCGGCGTCAACCACTTCGTGCTGCCGCGTCCCTACCAGCAGATCGTGCCGCCCAGTTTCGGCGATCCCGCGCGGCTTGTCGCGATCAGCGGCGTCGCCGAGATCGCCGGCGGCGTCGGCGTCCTGCTGCCCGGTACGCGTCGCCTCGCGGGCCTCGGGCTGATCGCGCTGCTCGTCGCGGTCTTCCCGGCGAACGTCTATATGGCGCGCAACCCCGCGCGCTTCGCGCGCATCCCCGGCTGGGCGCTCTACGCGCGGCTGCCGCTGCAGCCGCTGATGATGTGGTGGGTCTGGCGTGCCACGCGCAAGCAGTCGATCGCGGTCGACGGGCGGCCCGCGACGGACTAGGACGGGCATGGCGCGCCGCTCACAGCGAAGCCTCGGAGCCGGAGATGGACGCCTCGCGCTGCTATGTTCGAGTGAGTAGAGAGGGTCCGACTGTCATGTCTCCCGCGAGCGCCATAGCCACCCCCAGGGCCGTCAAGAGCGTCCCGCCCCCGCCGGCGCTCGCCGAGGGAGACCCGTCGGAGATCGGGCAGCGCGCTTGGCGCAGCCTGCAGCGCGCGCACGCCGCGCTCGCGCGGCGTGTCGATGCCGAGCTCGAGCGCACGCACGGCCTGCCGTTGAGCACCTACGAGGTCCTGCATCGGCTTGTCGAGTCACCCGGAGGCCGCATGCGCATGTGTGACCTCGCCGAGTACGCGCAGCTCTCGCGCAGCGGCCTCACCCGACTCGCCGACCGGCTCGAAAAGGAGGGCCTGCTCGAGCGCTGCTCCTGCGAACACGACGCCCGCGGCGCCTACGCCTGCCTGACGGATATGGGTCGCGAGCGGCTCCGCGCGGCACGCGGCACGCATCTCGCGGTCGTGCGCGAGCAGTTCTTCTCTCGCTTCTCCGAGCGCGAGCTCAGCGCACTCGCCGAGCTGTGGGATCGCATCGCGCCCTGCACACGCTGCTGAGCGTGCCTGCGGTCACGCCGCATCGCGTCCCGATCCAGGTCGGTGGCGGCTCGCCGTCCGAGTCCGACGGGCTCAGTCTCAGATCCGAGGGCTAAACGGGCCCGCCGCGCTCCGGTCCGTCTCCCGCCGCCGGCAGCGGCTCACGTGATGAGGGCGGTGGCTGCAGGCTCGGGGCGTCCTCGCCACCTTGCGTGGAGTGCTCCGCGTGCACGTGACGCCGGTGCCAGAAGAACCCACCGCCGGCGGCGATCAATACCGCCACGAGCCCGTAGATCCCGAACGTCGTGATCAGGTTGCCCGCGGAGCTGCCGAGGAAGTAGGCGATCAGTCCGACCCCCGTCGCCCAGCAGATCCCGCCGAGGGCGTTCCACATGAAGAACGTGCGCCAGCGCATATGGTTGGCTCCTGCGAGCCACGAGGCCCACGTGCGCAGGCCGAGGACGAAGCGCCCGAAGAACACCGCCTTGGGACCGTGGCGCTCGAAGAACGGCTCGCCCATCTCCAGCACGCGCAGGCGCTGCGTATGGAACGGTCCCGGACGCTGCAGCAACCAGCGGCCGCCGCGACGGCCGATGT
The DNA here is from genome assembly GCA_036502205.1 of Solirubrobacteraceae bacterium. Taxonomy (GTDB): domain Bacteria; phylum Actinomycetota; class Thermoleophilia; order Solirubrobacterales; family Solirubrobacteraceae; genus Palsa-744. The sequence continues at coordinate 172,099 of DASXZA010000017.1, forward strand.
AGTAGCCGATATTGTCGCCCACGATCGCCCCGAGGGCCGCGGCCGCGATCACTAACTCGATTCTCAGTTTGCCCTGGCTCGCGAACACGCCGCCGACGATCAGCGCGGTCTCGCCGGGGACGGGAACGCCCCCGGACTCCGCCATCACAAGCGCGACGATCAGCGGGTAGCCGGAGACTTCGATCAGGTGATCGACGTTGATCAACTCGCCCAGCAGCAGCTGCGCGTGGACCATCGCGAGAGAGTGCAGGAGCAGAATGCCCATCGTCTGACTCTAGTGTCGCGGCACCCGAGATTTTGACTCGCGACACTAGGATGCCGCGGTGGCCGCTCTGAGAATCACCGCCCGCGACCCCCGCTCGCTTGCGCGCGCCGGCGTCCTGCGCACCGCGCACGGCGAGCTGCGCACACCGGCATTCGTGCCGCTTGCGACGAAGGCCACCGTCAAAGGGCTGCTGGCGCAGGAGGTCGCGCAGCTCGGCTACGAGATGGTGCTAGGCAACACCTTCCACCTGCTGCTGCGGCCTGGTGAGCAGCTGATCGAGCGGCTTGGGGGCCTGCACCGGTTTATGGACTGGGAGCGGCCGATCATCACCGACTCCGGCGGCTTTCAGGTCTTCTCGATGGGCCACGGGACGGTCGCCGATGAGATCAAGGCGCGCCCCTCACGCGGCGCGTCGGCTCAGCGCAGTGGGTCGATCCTCGAGATCGCCGAGGAGGGCGTGCGCTTTCGCTCCTACGTCGACGGACGCGAGCGCTTCCTCTCGCCCGAGGGCTCGATGGCGGTGCAGGCTGCGCTCGGCTCGGACATCGCGCTCGTGTTCGACGAGTGCACGCCATTTCACGTCGACCGCGCCTACACCGAGCGCTCGACTGAGCGCACGCACCGTTGGCTGGCGCGCTGCCTGGACTGGCATGCCGAGCAGGGCCCTGCCGGCCAGCTCGTCTACGGGATCGTCCAGGGCGGTGTCTATGAGGACCTCCGCCGTGCCTCCACCCGCGTCATCGCCGCCAGCGGCTGCGACGGTGTCGCGATCGGCGGGTCGCTCGGGTCGGAGAAGGCACAGATGTACGAGGTCGTGCGCTTCGCCGCCGAGGAGCTCGGCGGCGACTACGAGACGCTGCCGCGCCATCTGCTGGGGATCGGTGAGATCGACGATCTGATCGCCGGCGTCGAGCTCGGGATGGACACGTTCGATTGCGCGATGCCGACGCGCCTCGGCCGACACGGAACAGCGCTGATTCCCGACCCCGATGCGCGCTGGCGACTGGATCTGCTCAAGGGCCGCTGGCGCGAGTCGCCCGAGCCGCTGCTGGAGGGCTGCCCCTGCCCCGCCTGCGCGCGCGGGCTCTCACGCGCGTACCTCAGCTATCTCATGCGCACCGGCGAGCTGACCGGGATGCGGTTGCTGACGCTGCACAATCTCGCGTTCATCGCCGGTCTGATGGCCGATCTGCGCGCCGCGATCCATGAGGGGCGACTGACCGAGGTCGCCGCCGCGCTGCGCGCGGGTGCCGCGCCGGGCGTGGGCACGCGATAGCTGCGCGCCACTTGCCTACTGAGTGTTTTCGCGCACCATTTCGTGCAGCGATTCGACGATCTGTTCGGCGTCGGAGTAGCCGACGTTGCGCAACACGACGCGTGTCGACGGTGGCGCCGTTGCGAGCACGACCCCGACGACGACCGCCGCCAGCAGCAGCAGGATGAGCAGGGCGCCGAGAGCGCGTCGCACGCCGCGGCTGCGCTTCTGCGGCTGCGCCGCAGGGAGTGGCTCGGCCGATTGCGGGGCCGGCCCGGGTCGCGGCTGGCGCTGGACGCCGGCGTGCGCTCGCGTAGGCGTGCGGTCGGGTTTGGTGGCGCCCGCGGCGCCGGCCGCGAGCACAGTTGTCGCTTCGGTTGCCTGCCGGCCGTGCAGGCCGGTCGCGGGCTCGGTCGGAGAGATGCCGTGCTCGGCGTCGCTCATTGCGCGACCCATCTCGCGGGCGCTGCGATAACGCTCGCGCGGATCTAGCGCCAGCGCGATCGCGACCGCGTCGGCCAGCTCGGGGTTGACCGCGGCGACGAGCGTGTCGAGCATCGGCGGCTCTTCGCGCTGCTGCTTGAGCGCCAACTCGGTCAGCGAGGCCGCTTCGTAGGGCAGGCGCCCGGAGATCAGCTGGTAGGTGACGACCCCCAGCGCGTAGAGGTCGGCGCTCGGTCCCGCTTCCTCGCCGCGCGCCTGCTCAGGCGCCAGGTAGGCCGCGGTGCCGAGCACCGAGCCGACCTGCGTGATGCTCGACTGCTCCGTTGCCTTGGCGATCCCGAAGTCGGCGAGCTTGACCTCGCCTTCGCGCGAGCGCAGCAGGTTCCCGGGCTTGACGTCCCTGTGCACGACGCCGTGACGGTGGGCGTAGTCGAGCCCCTCGCAGGCCTGTTCGATCACCGACAGCGCCTCGTCGACCTCTACCCAGCCGTCGTCACGCAGGATC
>DASXZA010000018.1:0-242589 GCA_036502205.1 Solirubrobacteraceae bacterium
CGATTCACTCATAGGGAATGCCGATCAGCTGCACGCCATCAGGGCTTGCTAGGTGCCCAGGCGTAATCGCCGAGCACGCCTACCAAGCGCCTTAGACCAACCCTGACCCTCCTACCTACCGGTTGCGGATGACCGCCACGGATGGTCACCCGATGTTTTGCCAACGTACCCGCGGTAGCACAGCGACGTCAATGACTGTTTCCAACTTCTGATCTATGCATCTATTCTAGTTCTTCAGTTATCACAGCCCCGTGTATCTGCCAGAGATTCGTATCCTCGATCTCCGACGGGCAGCTGGAGAAAGGCGGGCGTGCACTACTTGCGCGTCCGCCGGCACCACCACAGATTCCCCGGTTATGCTGCCGGGCATGAGCCGCCGCGAGCAGATCAGGATGAGCTCGATAGAGGCGCACGAGTTCCTCGCGCAGGAGCGCACCGTCGTCTGCGCGACACTCGGCCCGCGGGGCTGGCCGCACCTGATGCCGCTGTGGTACGTGCTGCGCACGCCCCTGGAGACCGCGGAGGGCGAGGCAATGAGCACTCCGGCAGACGCGGCGCGAACCGCCGAGGAGACCGCTGGGCAGGCGCCTGGCCCTCAGCTCTGGGCGTGGACCTATGCGGCCTCGCAGAAGGTACGCAACATCGAGCGCGATCCGCGCGCGACGCTGCAGATCGAGACGGGCGAGCTCTACCAGGAGCTGCGCGGCGTGATGCTCGAATGCGAGGTGCGAATCCACCGTGACCTCGAGACGGTGAGCGCGCTGGGCAGCGAGATCCTCGCGCGCAACGCAGTCGCGCGCGGCGAGCCCGCGGTGGAGCTGCCGGCCGAGGCGGCGGCGGTCGTCCAGCAGCAAGCGGCCAAGCGCGTCGGACTGCAGTTCGTGGAGCTGCGGCGCTCGACGTGGGATCACCGCAAGCTCGCGGGCGTCTACTAACAGCCCGCCGTCCGGAAGTCGGCTCACGCCATCCGGAAGTCGGCTCACGCCATCCGGAGCAGGCGCCGCCCGGCGGCGCCGCGAGCCTGCTCGGACTGCGCGAGCGAGGCGGTAACACCGGGTGACGGCGCGGCCGGTAGGCTCATGGCGCAATGCAGCCGTTGAAGGGACTGATTCTCTCGGGGGGCAAGGGCACGCGCCTGCGCCCGATCACGCACACGAGCGCCAAGCAGCTCGTGCCGGTGGCGAACAAGCCGGTGCTGTTCTACGGCATCGAAGCGATGGCGCAGGCGGGGATCGAGGAGATCGGGATCATCATCGCGCCGGAGACCGGGCCGGAGATCGAAGCGGCGGCCGGCGACGGCTCGCGCTTCGGCGTGCGGCTCACCTACGTGCTGCAGGACGAGCCGCTGGGGCTCGCTCACGCGGTGCTGACCGCCGAGCAGTTCCTGCAGGACAGCGGCTTCGTCATGTACCTCGGCGACAACCTGCTGCAGGGCGGGATCACCGATCTAGTGTCCGCGTTTCGCGAGCACCAACCGGACGCGCTGATCCTGCTGACACCGGTCGCGGACCCCGAGAACTACGGCGTCGCGGAGCTCTCGGCGCCGGAGCAGGGGTCCTCCGCGCCGGGCCGCGTGGTGCGGCTCGTGGAGAAGCCGACGCAGCCGGCGACCGACCTGGCGCTTGTCGGGGTCTACATGTTCACCGCGAAGATCCACGACGCGGCGCGCGCGATCGAGCCCTCGCCGCGCGGCGAGCTCGAGATCACCGACGCGATCCAGCACCTTGTCGACGGCGGCCTGCGCGTCGAGCCGCACATCGTGCGCGGCTGGTGGAAGGACACGGGTCGCCTGGACGACATGCTCGAGGCGAACCGCCTGATCCTCGACAACATCGTCGGACGGGTCGAGGGCGAGCTCGTCGACTCGCAGATCGACGGGCGCGTGATACTCGAGCCCGGCGCGCGCCTGGAGCGCACGACGGTGCGCGGACCGGCCGTGATCGGCGCGGGTGCCCGGCTGACCGACTGCTACGTCGGCCCTTACACGGCGATCGGTGAGAACTGCACGATCACGAGCTCGGAGGTCGAGCACTCGATTCTGCTCGCGGGCTCCTCGGTGTGCGACCTGGACGGGCGCATGGAGTCCTCGCTACTCGGCCGCAACGTGACGGTGCGCCGCGGCGACCGCCAACCGCGGGCCTACCGCTTCATGGTCGGCGACAACTCGGACATCTCGATCCTGTGAAGCTGCTCGTCACGGGCGCCGCCGGCATGCTCGGCCACGATGTCTGCCGCGTCGCGCAGCGCGCGGGCCACGAGCCGCTTGCGATCGACCTGCCGGATCTGGACATCACCGACGCGGCAGCTGTAAGCGCGTTCTTCGCAGAGCAGCGCCCCGAGGCCGTCCTGAACTGCGCGGCGTGGACCGACGTCGACGGCGCGGAGACCCATAGCGAGCAGGCACACGCGGTTAATGCCGATGGCGCCGGCAACCTCGCGCGCGCGGCGGCGGCGATCGACGTCGCGTTGCTGCATATCTCGACCGACTACGTATTCGACGGACGCGCGCCGCACGACGCCGATGGACACGAGCGCCCGTACCTGGAGTCCGATTCGACCGGGCCGCGATCGGTCTACGGCCAGAGCAAGCTCGCGGGCGAGCAGCAGGTGCTCGCGGCTTCGCGCCGCCACACGGTGGTACGCACGGCGTGGCTCTACGGCGTGCACGGGCGCAACTTCGTCGACACGATGCTGCGGCTGGCCGATGAGCGCGAGGCCGTGCAGGTCGTCGACGATCAAACCGGCTCGCCGACCTGGTCGGGGCATCTGGCGCCGGCTGTGATGGGGCTGCTCGAGCGCGATGTCGCCGGCCTCGTGCACCTGACCGGCGGCGGCGCCGTCTCGTGGAACGGGTTTGCCAAGGAGATCTTCCGTCAGGCCGAGCGCGACTGCCGGGTGGATACGGCCACCAGTGCGCAGATGGCGCGCCCAGCGGAGCGCCCGGCGTGGTCGGTGCTGGAATCCGAACGCGCCGAGGTGGTGCCGATGCCTGACTGGCGCGACGGCCTCGCGGGCTATCTCGCGGCGCGGGCCGGAATCGAGCGCGAATGAGCACCGCGAGGCCAAGCTCTGAGATGATGCGCGCATGAGACTCCTGGTCTGCGGCGGCGCGGGATTCATCGGCTCGCATTTCACCCGTGTGCGTATGCGCGAGCACGGCGACGAGGTGACGGTGCTTGACAAGCTCACCTATGCGGGCCGCGAGGAGAACTTCAAGGACCTCTCGCAAGAGGCCGGGTTCCGCTTCGTGCACGGCGGGATCGAGGATCCCGAGGCCGTCGCGCGGGCGCTGGACGGCGCCGGGGAGGACGGCGCACGGCCGGAGGCGATCGTCAACTTTGCGGCCGAGACCCACGTCGATCGCTCGATCGCGGAGCCCGACGCGTTCGTGCGCACACACGCGCTCGGCACCTACGTGCTGCTCGAGGCGGCACGCGAGCGCGGCCTGCGCTACGTGCAGGTCTCAACCGACGAGGTCTACGGGTCGATCGAGGTGGGGACCTTCACGGAGTCCTCGCCGCTGCGCCCCTCTTCGCCGTACTCGGCGACGAAGACCGGGGCGGACCTGCTTGTGCAGAGCTACTTCCACACCTTTGGCCTGCAGGCGTCGATCTGCCGTGGGTCGAACAACTACGGCTCCTACCAGTACCCGGAGAAGCTGATTCCGCTGATGGTGCTCAACGCGCTGCACGGCGACCCGCTGCCGGTCTATGGGGACGGCAAGCAGGTTCGCAACTGGATCCATGCGACCGACTTCGCGCGCGCGATCGGCTGTGTGCTGGAGCTCGGCAAGCCGGGTGAGATCTATAACGCCGGCGGTCCCGACGAGGTGCCGAACATGGACGTCGTCAAGCGCATCCTCGAGCTGTGCGGTGCGGATGAGTCCTTGATCGAGCACGTCGAGGACCGCCCCGGCCATGACCGCCGCTACTCGCTCTCCTCGGCGAAGGTGCGCGCGCTGGGTTGGGAGCCGCGGGTGCGCTTCACGGAGGGCTTGGAGCAGACCGTCGCGTGGTACCGCGAGAACACCTGGTGGTGGGAGCCGATCCGCTCGGGCGACTACCGGGCCTACTACGAACGTCAGTACGGCCGCGCGCTGAGCTGAAGCTCAGTTCGGTGTGAAGCTCAGTTCGGCGGCCGGCCCACAAGCACCGACCGCCGACAAAGCGCTTTGGCTCACGCGCTAAAAAAAGAGCTACTCGCGCTCGTCATCGCGACGATAACCGAGCCGCGCGGATATTCGATCCGCGGTCGATACGAGATGCGGTCCGAGGTGATCGACGAGCTCCTCGAGGGAGATCATCGAGCTGTGCGCGGCCATGTTCACGGCGGCGACGACCTCACGCGACTCTGAGCGCACCGGCGCGGAGATCGAGTGCAGGCCCGAGGCGAGCTCCTGGTCGTTGACCGCAAAACTCTCCTCACGAACGTGCTCGAGCTCGTCGCGCAGACCTTTCTTGCTGGTGATCGTGTTCGGCCCGCGCTTGGAGAGCTTCATCTCTGCGAGCAGGTTGCGCTGCTCGTGCTCGGGCAGATAGGCGAGCAGCAGCTTGCCCATCGCCGTGCAATACGCCGGCAGGCGCGAGCCGGGTGCGAGCCCGAAGTCGATCTTGCTCTGTCCGCGGCGGAAGCTGCGGGCGCGATCGACGTAGAGGATCTCCGGACCGTCGAGCACGGCCAGGTTGACGGTGTAGGAAGTCCGTTGGCGCAGCTCCTCGAGGTAGGGCCGCGAATGCTCGCGCAGCCCGGTCGAGTTGAGCGCGGACATCCCGAGGTCGGTCACCCGCAGACCAAGCCGGTACTTGCGCGAGGCACCCTGCTCGAGATAGCCGAGCGCGACGAGTGTGATGACGTAACGGTGCGTCGTACTGCGGCTCATGCCGAGATCGTCGGCGATGTCGGCGATCCCGAGAATCGGGCGCTCCGGAGTGAAGCATCCGAGAATCGCAAGGCCCCGCTCGAGGGATTGCGAGTAACGTGGTTCGCGCAGACTGGGCACGGAGCGAATCCATTCCCCGTCTGCGTTTAGTCTGTCAGTATGCGTGCTTGTTCTTGGCATTTTACCGTGGACCCCTGTCCTTAGTCCCGAGTAGTCTTACCCCCACGGGGTTGCGTGTCTGAACACCGATCATACTTCGAAGTTCGGATGTTCTCAATCATAAACACCGGTATGGCTAACGTCCTGCTGTGGTTTTCGCCTGGCTCGCGGGCAATTTCGACGCCGGCGACGCACTCGGCGCAGCCCGTGAGCGACTGCACGGCGATGCCGATACCGCTGTATTTGCCTTCGCGAGAGCCGCGTCGGGGAGCCGCGGGAGCGTTCCCGTCAAGCGCGAGCGGTGGTTCGCACACACCGGCTTTCTCAGACGTGTGTGAGTCTTCGCACACGCAGGAATTCCCGACACCCTGAACGGCTCGCACGGGCCGTAAGGGAAACCGCTCGCGGCGATGGGTTCATCCGAGCAGTGCTTTGAGGAACCGTTTGGCGAGTTGCAGATCACCGGTGACCTGCAACGCTGCGTAGTTGCGTCGCGGCCCCAGCGCTTCGACCCAGTCGAAAGGTTCGCCGGACATGCGGGTGCCGGGTCGCAGGCCGGGAGCGATCGGCTTCAGGTGGCCGCGATCGATTTCGAAGACGTGCCGTTCGTGTCCGCGACGACCGTCGATGACTAGTTCGAGCGGACCGCCCGAGAGCTGCTCCTCGGCGAGCAAGTCAGGCAGCATGCGGAAGATCTCGCCGATCGCGATGTGCTCGCGCGGCTGTGGGCGCGTCCAGAGATTGCGGATGCCCCAGCGGGCAAGTACGATCACAATCGGCTGCAGCTCGCGACCGGCGGGGGTGAGTTGATATTCGACGCGCGGCGGCAGCTCGCGAAAGCGCTGGCGCGAGACGAGCCCGAGATCGACCATCTGCTGCAGATGGCGATTGAGCACGCCGGCGCTGATCCCGGGTAGACGCGTGCGTAGCTCGGCCAGGCGCGGTGATCCGTCGGCGAGCGCGCTGAGAATCAGCAGCGTCCACTGATCGCCAACCGCGAGCAGCGCGCGAGCGAGGGGCGTCCACTGATGGTGTTCGCGTGAGAGCAGCGGCGCGCGGGCGCTGCCGAATTCACCGTCATGCACGAACGTGGCATGGGTGAAGCGCTCGATCCAGGGTGGGTATCGATCGATGTCTCCGCGAGCGGAGGATCGCGGTTGATCATCCCCATCGACAGTGGGATGAGGCACCGTGCAAGCCTATTGCAAAAGTCAAGCTAATGGAAGCGTCAGAAACAACGCGAGCTAGGGCACATGCGTGCCAAAGCGCATTCGCGGCAGGCCGGTTTTCGCGCGTGGCAGGTGCGACGGCCGTGGCGCAGCAGGTTGACGTGCAACTCGAGCTCCTGCCCCGGCGGGGTGAGCGCGAGCATCTGGTCGTGCAGTTCCTCGAAGGGAGCGCCGCCGCGCAGCAGCTCCAGACGCATCCCGACACGCGAGACGTGCGTGTCGACCGGAACGTCGTGCAGACCGTAGGCGAACAGCAACACGCAGGCGGCCGTCTTGCGCCCGACGCCGGGCAGGGCGGTGAGGTAGTCGCGGGCCTCGCCCAGCGGGACGCGTGGCAACCACTCGAGGGAGAGCCCGCCGTCCTCGTCGACCGCGCGCAGGATGCGCTGGATGCGCGCGGACTTGACCTTTGAGATGCCGCCCGGGCGAATCGCCTCCTCGACGGCGGCGAGCGGGGCGTCGCGGACGGCCTCCCAGGTCGGCAGCCGCGCGCGCAGGCGCAGGTAGGCGACGTCGCGGTTGCGGTCGTTGGTGCTCTGCGAGAGCACGGTCAGCACAAGCTCGGCGAGTGGATCACCGTGGGGCGCCATACGCGGGATGCCGTAGACGGCGCGCAGGCGATCGCGCACCGTGCGTACGCGGCGGCGAGTCGGCGGTGTCCACGCGGCGGCGGGTGGCATGGCGCTCACGGTATGACATGCCGCGGCCGCGCTCAGCCCATCCGACCCGGCATCCGCGCACCCCGACCCCGTATATGCTCGGCACGGTGCCGGAGACCAGCGAGCACAACGCGCGGATCGGCGAGCTGCCGGTCTTCTGGCACAGCGCGCCGCCACCGCCGTCGAGTGAGGCGCGCGAGCCGGTGCTTTACGTGCACGGCGTGCCCGGCAACTCCGACGAGTGGCTCGCGCCCCGCGAGCACCGGTGGATCCGCCTGCGATGGAGACGCTGGTGGCGAGCGCGACGTCCCGGCGACGAACGGGTGGAGCCTCCGCAATACGAGCTGGGATTCCTGGAGCGCAGCGGCGGCCTCGCACCGGACCTGCCGGGCTTCGGACGCTCGGGCAAGCCGGGACACTTCGACTACTCGATCGCGGGTTACGCGGACTTCCTCGAGCGCTACCTCGATTTGGTCGAGGTCGAGCGCGTGCGACTAGTCGTGCACGACTGGGGCGCGGTGGGGCTGGCGTTCGCGCAGCGCCACCCGGAGCGGATCGCGCGACTGGTGGTGATGAACGCGGTGCCGCTGCTGGCCGGCTATCGCTGGCACCGCGCGGCGCGAGCATGGCGCACGCCGCTACTGGGCGAGCTGGCGATGGGTTGGACGACGCGCTGGACGCTGCGGCGCGCCTCGCGCGAGGCGAACGTGGCGGAGGGGCCGCTGCCGGAGGCGTGGCTGGACACGGTGCTCGACCACTTCGACCAGGGCACGCAGCGCGCGATCCTGCGCCTCTATCGCAGCGCGCCGAGTGAGGCACTCGTGCACGCGGGTCGCGCGCTCGGCGAGATCGATGCGCCGGCACTGGTGGTGTGGGGGATGCGCGACCCCTACATTCCGGCGCGCTTCGCGGGCGAGTACGCGCGGGCGCTTGGCGGTGCGGAGCTACTCGAGCTGCCCGACGCGGGGCACTGGTGGTGGCTGGACCGCCCGGACGCGATCGAGCGCGTGCTCGACTTCCTCGAGCGCCCGTGAGCGAGCGCCTGCGGGCGCCGTGGGCGCTGGCGCTCGCCGTAGCGGTCCCGCTTTCGGTCGGATACCTGGCCTGGCAGCCGCCAAGCGGCGACCTGGCGGCGGCGACCTACCGCGCGAACCTCTTCTCCCGGGTGGGCTTCACGCTTTGGGACAACGGCTGGTACGGCGGCCACTATCTGCCGGGCTACTCGCTGCTCTCGCCGGCGCTCGGGGCGCTGCTGGGCGAGCAGCTGCTGCTGGCACTCAGCGCGATCGCCGTGGCGGGTCTCTTCGGGCTGCTGGTCGCTGGCGCGTTCGACGCCGCGGGCGCGCGCGTGGCCGCGGCGCTATTCGCGCTAGGGATCTGCGTGGAGCTGCTCTCGGGGCGCGTCGCGTACGACCTCGGCCTCGCGGTCGGGCTGCTGGCGCTGGTGGCGCTGCGCCGCGGGCACCGATGGGTGGCAGTGGGTCTCGCGGCCTTGACGAGCGTGGCGAGCCCGGTGGCCGGCGCGTTCCTGGCGCTGGCGGGGTTGGCGGTGGTACTCGCCGCAACACCCCGCCGCGCGGGCGTACGCGCGCGCGCACCCGCGCGCGGCGGGGTCGCGGCGGTAGAACCACAACCGCACGCGACCGCGACCTCAACCTCCGCGCGCTCAACCTCCGCGCTCACCGCTGGGGCACCGCATGCAGGGCAGCGTGCCGGCGCAGCGGTGACAGCGGCGGCGCTGGCCCCCATCGTGCTCCTAACGGCGGCGTTCCCGGAAGGCGGCTACGAGCCGTTCGCGCCGTCGGTGTTCTGGCCGGGCGTGGCGGGCGTGGTGGCGATCGCGCTGCTGCTGCCGCGACTTGGCGGTGAGCTGCGCCCAGCGGTGCAGGCGACGCTGCGCTGGGGCGCGTGGCTCTATGCGGCGGCGCTGGTGGGCTCCTACGTACTGCAGACCCCGGTGGGCAGCAACGCGGCGCGCCTGGGCGAGCTCGTGGCGACGCCGCTGGTGGGGGGTGCACTGTGGCAGCGCCACCGGCTGGCGCTGGCGCTGCTGGCGCCGGTGCTGCTGTACTGGCAGCTCGAGACCCCGCTGAACGACTACGCGGCGCTGGCGGGCGACCCGTCGGTGAGCGCGTCCTATTACGCGCCGCTGGTAGCGAAGCTGAACGAGCTCGCGCATGGCGCTGCGCTGCGGGTCGAGGTGCCGCAGACGGGCGCGCACTGGGAGTCGGTGTACGTGCCGCAGACCGGGACGATCGAGCTGGCGCGGGGCTGGGAGCGCCAGCTCGATACGCGCTACGCGCCGCTGTTCTACCGCTCGCGCCTGACGGCACGCGCCTACCAGGCGTGGCTCTCCGAAAACGCGGTCTCCTACGTGGCGCTTCCGGACGTGCGTCTGGACTACTCGGCGACGGCGGAGGGAGCGTTGATCGAGCGCGGCCTGCCTTACCTGCGCGAAGTGTGGCGCGCGGCGCACTGGCGACTGTTCGTGGTGCGCGGCGCACAGGCACTCGCGCAGCGCCCGGCGGTACTCACGCGACTGGGACCCGATTCCTTCACGCTGAGCGCGCCGACGCGGGGCACCTTTGAGGTGCGGGTGCGCTTCACGCCTTACTGGATGCTGCTGGATGGCGCGGGCTGTGTGAGCCAGGCGCCGGCGGGCTGGACGCTCATACAAACGCGCGGCGCCGGCACGATCCGGGTGGGCATCGACTTCTCGCCGGCGCGCATCTTCGCGAGCGGTCCGCGCTGTCGCGGGTGAGCGCGACGCCTGCGACGAGCCGTGGGGGCATGGTTTAGGCTACCCATCCATGGTTGCTCGGTTCCGCCTCCTGCAGGCACGGATTCTGCCGCAGGGATGGCTGGACGTGGTGCGGCAGCTAGCGCTCTTCGGCGCTGCGTATCTCGCCTACGGACTCGCGCGGGGGTTAGTGGCGGGAACGGCGACGGAGGCGTTCACGCATGCGCGTGAGGTGATCGGCGTGGAGCGCACGCTGCACCTGTTCGTGGAGCCCTCAATCCAGGCGTGGGCATCGGGCAGCCGGCTGCTGATGGACGTCTCGAGCTGGCTGTATCTGAATGCACAGACGACGGTGACGGTGGGCGCGCTGGTGTACCTGTATGTGCGTCACAACCGTTCGTTCTACTTCGTGCGCAACGTGCTGATGATCGCGATGGCGATCGCGCTGGTGTCCTACGCGGTGTTCCCGACGGCCCCCCCGCGATTCATGCCGGAGTGGGGCTTCGTGGACTCGGTCTCGGACTTCACGGGCGTGCATGTCTCGCACGCGAGCTCGACGATGAGCGCGCTGTTCAACCCGTACGCGGCGGTGCCCTCGATGCACGTCGCGTTCGCGCTCAGCATCGGCTGGCCGCTCGCGCGGCTGGTGCGACCGCGGCCGCTGCGGGTGCTGTGGTTCGTGTACCCGTTCCTCGTAGCGTTCGTGATCGTGGCGACCGCGAACCACTTCATCCTGGACGCACTACTCGGTGCGCTGACCGCGGCGACGGCAGCGTATGGCGCGCGCTGGCTGGCGCGCGCGCGCCCGGCGGCGTGGCGCTTCTCGCCGGCGCCGATCAGCGCGGGCGGGTAGCGACAGCGCTCGATGCCTCCGCGGCACGCTCCTCCGACACGTTCCCCCCGGCGCTCGCAGCGGCGTGGCTCCCTGGGCGCGCGCGGGCGCGACGGTCGTGCGTCGCTGCGCGCGGCACAGCGACGCGAGCAGGTGCGCAACCGCCTAATCGAGTCGCGTCTGACGCCAAACGCGATCTCGCTGACGGGCCTGGCGCTGAACCTGGTGGCGGCGGCGCTGGTCTGGGAAAGGCTGTTCGTGCTCGGCGGCGTGGCGTTTGTGATCGGCTCGGTGATGGACACGCTCGACGGGCGCTACTCGCGAATGTCGGGCAAGGGCACGCCGTTCGGGGCGTTCCTGGACTCGACGCTGGACCGCATCGAGGAGGGCATCGTGCTGACGTCGGTGGCAGCGTATTTCGCGCTGACCGGCAACCGCGCGGGTGCGGCGGCGGTGGTGGTGGCGGTGCTGGCGTCGCTGATGGTCTCCTATACGCGAGCGCGGGCGGAGGCACTCGGCGTGGAGTGCAAGGTCGGGATCGCGACGCGCCCAGTGCGGGTCGTGATCCTCTCGATCGGCCTGCTGTTCGCCGAACTACATGGTTTCGAACTACTCGAACCGGCGGTGTACGTGCTGGCGGGTCTCAGCGTGATCACGGTGGGACAGCGCATCTGGCACGTGCGGCGCGAGCTTTCGCGTCCGGAGTGACCGCGAGGAGCCGGCAGTACGGAGCTCGCGGGAAGGTCGGTGTCACCGCAGCGGGCGAGCGGGGTAGTCTCCCGGGATGACATCGATCGAGAAGAACAACGGCAACGGCAAAGCGTCCGCGCGCCCGACAAAATCCGCCTCGGCGGCAATCCGAGCAGCAGCGTCCAACGGCACGGCGGCGAGCAACGGCGCGGCGCGCTACCAGCGCGACAAGGTGCGAGTGGCGATCATCGGCGTGGGCAACTGCGCCTCGGCGTTCGTGCAGGGCGTGCACTACTACGCGCAGGCCGACCCGCAGCAGCGGGTTCCGGGCCTGATGCATGTGGACCTCGGCGGCTACCACGTGCGCGACATCGAGTTCACGGCGGCATTCGACATCGACCGCACGAAGGTCGGCAAGGACCTCGGCACGGCGATCTGGGCTGGCCAGAACAACACGATCAAGTTCGCGAAGGTGCCGCGCAAGCTCGACGTGCCGGTTTACCGTGGGATGACGCACGACGGTCTCGGCAAATACCTGAAAGAGAAGATCGTCAAGGCGCCGGGCGAGACGGCGGACATCGTCAAGATCCTCAAGGAGACGCACACCGACGTGGTGGTCTCCTATCTGCCGGTCGGCTCCGAGCAGGCGACGAAGTGGTACGTCGAGCAGGTGCTCGAGGCGGGTTGCGGCTTCGTGAACTGCATTCCGGTGTTCATCGCACGCGAGGACTACTGGGACAAGCGCTTCAAAGCGGCCAAGCTGCCGATCGTTGGTGATGACATCAAGTCGCAGGTCGGCGCGACGATCGTGCACCGCACGCTGGCGCGGCTGTTCGCCGAGCGCGGCGTTGAGATCGAGCGCACCTCGCAGCTGAACGTGGGCGGCAACATGGACTTCTACAACATGCTCGAGCGCGAGCGCCTGGAGTCCAAGAAGATCTCGAAGACCAACGCGGTGACGTCGATCATGGACCACGAGCTGCCGGCGAGCGACGTACACGTGGGGCCCTCGGACTACGTGCCGTGGCTGACGGACCGCAAGTGGGCGCACATCCGCGTCGAGGGCCAGGCGTTTGGCGACGTGCCGCTGAACGTGGAGCTCAAGCTCGAGGTGTGGGACTCGCCGAACTCGGCGGGCATCGTGATCGACGCGGTGCGCTGCTGCAAGCTGGCGCTCAACAACGGCGTCGGCGGCCAGCTGGACGGCCCGTCGTCGTACCTGATGAAGTCGCCGCACAACCAGCGTCCGGACAACGACGCGCGCCTGGAGACGGAGCGATTCATCGCGAAGTACGGCGCCTCCCCCGCCCAGCCAGCGCCGGCGCGATCGCGAAGGAAGCCAGCTACGCGCGTGCGCTAGCGGCGGCCGATGGCGGCCAGATTCTCGATCGCCCATGTGACGCCCCATCCGTGGGAGGCGGAGGCGGACGAGGTCAACAGCTATGTGAGCGCCGCGGCGCGAGAGCTCTCGCGCCGCGGGCACAGCGTGCTGATCCTCGCGCCGTCGCGCTCGCAGGAGCGGGTGCGTGCCTCGCGACGAGCACTACGGGCGGCGCGTGAGCGCCCGCAGGCGCTGCTGGAGGGCACCGACAGCGGGACCCCAGGGGTAATCGCGGTCGGCGAGGTGCTCGACGTGCCGCTGCCTGGGAGCGCGACTCAGGGCAGTATGCGCGGTCGTACGCCGCGCGCGCTACCGATCGACGTGGCGCGCACGATCGAGGAGCTGCTGAGCGGGCTGGACCTCGACTTCGTGCACGTGCACGAGCCGTTCGCGCCGAGCGCGGCGAATGCGGCGCTGCGGCACTCGCGGACGCTGAACGTCGGCAGCTTCCATGCGCCGACCGAGCGCTTGCTCTCGACGGTGCTGGGGCGGCGTTTCGTGGCGACGTTCTTCGGCCGCCTGGACGTGCGCACGGCGAGCCACGCCGCGACGGCGGAACTGATGGAGAAGCATTTCCCGGCGCAGTACCGACTGCTGGCGCCGGCGCGAGAGCCGGAGCGCACATGGGCCGACGTGGCCGACGAGCTCGAGCGCCTTTACGCGGAGCTGGCGGCGCGCCGGCGTGACCCGCGCGGAAACGCCGATCTGAGCAGGCGTCTGGCGGGTAGGGAGCTGATTGACGTGGACATGCACATGCACACCGATCACTCGCCAGACTGCGCAACCCCGGTGGAGGTACTGCTGGCGACCGCACGCGAGCAGGAGCTGGGAGCAATCGTGGTGACCGACCACAACGAGGTCTCGGGGGCACTGGCGGCGCGCGAGCAGGCACAAGGATCAAGCCCCCATCCGCCCGTGAAGGTCATCGTCGGGGAGGAGGTCAAGACGGCCTCGCAGGGCGAGGTGATCGGGCTGTTCATCGAGGAGCGCATTCCCCGCGGCCTGTCGCTGGCGGAGACGGTGGCGGAGATCAAGCGTCAGGGTGGCCTGGTGTACGTGCCGCACCCCTTCGACCGCATGCACGCGGTGCCGGACTACGAGCACCTGCTGCCGATCCTCGAGGAGGTCGACGCGATCGAGGTGTTCAACCCCCGCGTGGCGATCGGCGCATTCAACGAGGAGGCGGCGCGCTTCGCGGCGAAGTATCGGATCGCGGCGGGCGCCGGCTCGGATGCACACGTCGCGCAGGGTCTCGGCTCGGTGCGGGTGAGGATGCGCGATTTCGACGGTCCGCAGGAGTTCTTGCAGTCGCTGCGCGAGGCGGAGATCCTGACGCGCCCGACGAGCTTGCTGTACGTGCAAGCGTTGAAGTTCCTACAGACGCGCGCGACACCCCCAGCGGCACGACGCGCGAGCCGGGCGCGACGGGTGCGTCGCGCGACTGACGGGCGCAACTAGCGATGCAGCGCCAAGGACAAGTCGAGAAGTCGTCAAAACCTACGGCGTCCATGCCAGCTACCGATGACGAGATCCGCGAGAAGTACCTGGAGCGAGCGATCCGCGAGCTGAACGTGCTGACGCGCGAGCTGCAGGCGTGCCCGCACTGCCCGCGCGGCAACCTGATGCCGGTACTCGGCTCGGGCCACCCGCAGGCGGACATCATGCTGCTCAAGCACGCGCCGCTGCCCTCGGAGATCGAGGAGGGCGTGGCGTTCTACGGTCGCGCGGGCGGCGCGCTGATGAAGTCGCTCAAGCGCCTGCAGATCGACCCGCTGGCGGTGTATGGCACGCTCTGCGTGAAGTGCCCGCTGAGTGACGCGTCGCTGGCAGACGAGGCCTGCATCGCGCGCGTAGCCGAAGAGATCGCGATCGTCTCGCCAAAGATCATCGTCGCGATGGGCGCGGAGGCGCTGGAGGCGCTCAATGAGCTTGAAGTCCCGCTGGGCCAGACACTGCAGGCGCGTATCGGCGTGGTGCAGGAGCTGACGCCGACGATCGACGCGCTGTACGTGCCGAATATCGACGAGTCGCTCGACGAACGCGACGCCAAGCGCGAATTCTGGGAGGCGTTCAGGGCGCTCGGCGACTGGTGGGCGGCGCAGCCGCCGTACTGAGCTATGAGCCCATTCCGGGTGTTGTGGCGTGTCGTGTGATTTGGTGCTCCGCTGTCCCGAGGACACCCGACTAGCCGAGGATTGATTGGGACAGGTGCAGCAGCTATCGTCTAGCAGGTAAACCACTGGCGGCTCGATACCGACAAGATTGATGATGGCTTCGACACTCGACACCCACACGACGAGCCAGGGACAGGATCTGCCCGAGGAGATCGTCGCGGTGATAGACGCGGCGGAGTTCGAGACGGCTAGACAGGACCAACGCGTCCGGTCGTTCCTTACCGAGGCCGACGCCTACCTCGTCGAGCTTGAGCAGCAGGGCCGCAACCGCTAGTCCGCCATTTGTAGCGGCAGCCAGAGCCTCTTGGGCTTCCTCGCTTCGGCCGAGGATCGAAAGCCGTAGCGCTCACGCCACATTGTCGCCGTCTCCTCATCGAAAGGGTCTACGACCAGCACTGACGTGGCCTGCAGTTCGGCAGCTCGGCGGGCAGTAGCGACTGCGTGGAGCAGCAGTAGCTTGCCGTCGAGCGCCGCTCGCCTGTCCTTGGCAATCCAGGTGATGAGGGCTGCGGGCACTCGTACGGGTGCGACACCGGCGCGCCGGCGATCGCGCTGACTGAGTTCAACCTGCGCCGACGCGAGCGAGTAGAAGCCCGCCACGCGACCGCCAGCGATCAGCAGACGTGTACGCGAGGTTTGGTGGGCAGCGACCGCTTGGGTCTGTAGCCAGGTGCCAGCGGCCCGAGCCGCCGCGCGATCCCCGGCGTCGAAACCGTCGAGCGCGAACTGCAACTCACTTGGCAGCTCCTCGTCTCTCGACGGAAGTGTGACCCACGAAGGCTGAGAGTCAGCGAGAGCCGTAGCGACGGATTCGGTGGTGGCGGCCTCTCCCAGATCCTGGCCCGTCATGTAGCCGCCGCCTTTGCGGCCGCATTGGCGTCTTCGACCGCCTGCATGATCTGCGCCTGACTCGGCACCGGCATCCCCGGCGGAACCTGGAAGTAATTCGTCGTCGGCTGACCTGGCACGTAGCGGAGCGGGGCATACCGACCATGCCCAAGACGCTGGATCGCACCTTCGTCGGCGAGCTTCCAGAGCGCCCAAGACACCGTCTTGCGACTGAACTCGGACATGTGTTCTGCCACCTCGGTGATGCTCGTCGGCCCATTGATGATGATGACGACCTTCAGGGCTTGGTCCCTTGAACCTCCCTCGGAGGCATCAGGCGGAGATGGTGCGTTGCTCCCGCTGAGCTGTTCGAGGGTCAGCAAGACGGCTCTCAAACGCTGTATCTCAAGTTCCGCATCGCTAGCGTGTTGCTGTGCTTGCGCTGCCTGTTCGATGGCCTTCGCTACTCGCTGCTCGGCTTGACGTATGAGCGTCTCGGCTTGCGGTATCGCGTCAGCGATACTCTCAGGATCATTGAAGTCGACAACGAAGTCAGACATCACCTGAACTTAGCAGATAATCTCTGAGAATGCCCGAGGAATACCTGCCGTTCTTGATCGACCGGCAACCATGATGGGTTGGGCGTTCACAGACCATGGGGCGGATATCGCAGAGCGCACCCGGCCGCCTGAGCAAACAGCCGCGAACATGAGCCCACGGGTCGCTAGACCAGGGCGGCAGGGATGTCGGCGCTGAGCTCGAGCTCAGCGCCGCGGCAGCACCGCGAAGGCGATCACGGCGTAGTGCAGCGAGGCGGCGGCGATGACGAGCGCGTGGAAGACCTCGTGGTAGCCGAAGACGCCGGGCACCGGGTTGGGCCGGCCGCTGGCGTAAATGATGGCCCCAATGGTGTAGAGCAGCCCGCCTGTGGCGAGCCCGGCGACGGCGAGCCAACCGATCGCGCCGGGTAGTTCCCCGAAGACGGCAATCGAGACCAGGCCGAAGGCGACATACACGCCAGCGAGCAGCCACTTCGGAGCGTCGATCCAGACGAGCTTGAACAGAACACCGACGCCGACACCGGCCCAGACGACGATCAGCACGGTACGCCCGAGCGCACTCGGCAGTGCGAGCAGCGCGACCGGAGTGTAGGTGCCGGCGATCAGCACGAAGATCATCGAGTGGTCAAGGCGTCGCATCCAGCGTCGCGCTTGCGGGCGCCAGGTGACACGGTGGTAAAGGGCGCTGGTGCCGAGCAGCGCGGAGACGGCGACGGCGTAGACGGTGGCGGCGAGCCGCGCACGACCGCCGCTGGCGGCGAGGATCAGCGCGGCGCCGCAGGCGAGCGAGACGAAGAAGGCGTACTGATGCGAGACCCCGCGCAGGCGCGGCTTGACGGTCTTGGCGAGGTCCCTCATGCCGCCGGCGGCGGCTTCATACCCCTCGATCCTCACCCGACTAACGATAGTCGCGCGGGACGCCCGTCAGTCGACGACGAGCACGATCTTGCCGAGCTTGCCGCCGGCGGTGAAGCGCTCGTAAGCCTCGGCGGCGTCCTCGAGGGCCAGCGCGGCGGCGATCGGGACGCGCAGCCGCGCGTCGTCGAACAGCGGCAGCACCTCGTGCTCGAGCGCGCGCGCGGTGAGCGCTTTCTCCTCCAGCGGCCGCGCGCGCAGCGTGGAGCCGTGGATGCGGGCGCGCTTGCCCATCAGCACGAGCAGGTTGAGCTCGGTCTTGACGCCGGCGGGAACGCCGATCACGGCGATCCGCCCCCCGGTGGCGAGCGCGGCGAGGCTCTCCGGGAGGTTGGGGGCGCCGACGAGCTCGAGCACGACGTCGAAGGGACCGTGGGCGGCAAAGCCTTCGGGCGCGACCGCCTCGGCCCCGAGCGCGGCGACCGCGGCGCGCGACTCCTCGCGACGGACGGTCGCGGTGACGCGTGCGCCGACGGCACCGGCGAGCTGGATCGCGGCGGTGCCGACGCCGCCGGCGCCGCCGTGCACGAGCAGGTGCTCGCCGGGCCGCAGCGCGGCCTGGGTGAAGAGCGCGTCGTGCGCGGTCGTGAAGACCTCGGGCAGCCCGCCGGCGGCGGGCCAGTCGAGCGTCTCGGGAACCGGCATCAGCAGGCGCTCGTGGACGATTGCGAGCTCGGCCTGAGCGCCGCCGCCGACGATCGCCATAACGCGATCGCCGAGTGCGCAGCGCAACGTGCCGGGCCCAAGCGCGGCGACCTCGCCGGCGAGCTCCATGCCGGGGATGTCCTGTGGTGAGCCCGGCGGCGCCGGATAGAGCCCGCGGCGCTGCATGATGTCGCCCCCATTGAGGCCAGCGGCGCGCACACGTACCAACACCTCGCCGGTCCCGGGAACGGGATCGGGGTGCTCCTCGAGCACTATCTGCTGGTCGCGGATCGTGACGGCGCGCATCGCGTCGGAAGCCTAACCGGGGTCGGTCTGGTTCGCTGAGGCATCGTCCGCTGCGCCCGTAGCGCCGCTCGCCTCGCCTGCTGTCGCGACGGGGGCGCCGGTGCGTTCGAGCAAGGCGACGCTCTCGACGTGATGCGTCTGCGGGAACATGTCGACGGGCCGCACGCGGCGCAGGGTCCAGCCGGCCGCGACGAGCTGAGCGGCGTTGGGGGCGAGCGTGGTGGGGTTGCAGGAGATGTAGACGATCCGCCGCGGCGCGGCCTCGATGATGCGACGCACGACTTTCTGGGAGAGCCCGGCGCGCGGGGGGTCGACGACAAGCACGTCGGGGCGCCCGGCGCGCGCGACGAGCTCGGGCAGTGCGAGGCGGGTGTCACCGGCGAAGAAGTGCGCCGAGCGGATCTGGTTGCGCCGCGCGGCGGCGATCGCGTCGGCGACGGCCTGCTCGACGAGCTCGATGCCCCATAGCTCGCCGGCACGCGGGGCGAGCGTGAGGGCGATCGAGCCGATCCCGCAGTAGAGGTCGTAGACGCGCTCCCAGCCCTCCAGCGCGGCGTACTCGGCGGCGAGGCCATAGAGGACCTCGGCCATCTCAGTGTTGGTCTGGAAGAAGGCCTGGGGCGAGATGCGCAGGTCGAGCTCGCCGAGGCGCTCGGGTAGCTCGGCCTCGCCCCAAATCAGCTCGGTCTCGCCGCCGGCGGTGGTCTCGGCGAGGGCGCCGGTGCGTGTCCAGAGGACACCCGTCAGCCGCTCGCCGAGCTCGTCAGCGAGCGCCGCGGCGAGGCCAGGGATCTCCTCGAGCTCGCCGTCGGTGGTGACGAGACGAACCTGCAGCGAGGGCCCGGTGCGACGTCCTTCGCGCACGACGAGGTTGCGCAGCAGTGCGCGCCCGTCGGGGCCGGGACCGGCGTGGCGCAGGCCGCGCTCCCACGCGCGCAGGCCTTGCTCGCGACACCAGCGCAGGGCGACGCGGCGAGCTTGATTGCCGAGCTCGGAGGCGAGCAGGCAGTCATCAATCGGGATCACGCGGTTCCAGCCGGCGGGCGCGTGAAAGCCGCACTGCAGCTCGCCCCGACCGTCATCCTCACTGGTGCCGCTCTCTGTGACGTCGGCGTCGCCGTTGCCGTTGCCGTTGCCGTTGCCGTTGCCGTTGCCGAAGGAGTACTCGAGCTTGTTGCGGTAGCGCCACTGCTCCAGCGCGGGGATGATCGGCTCGAGCTCGAACCCGTCGAGGCCGCCGATGCGACGCAGAGCGTCGCCGACCTGCTCCTGCTTGATCTGCAGCTGGCGCTCGTAGGGCAGGACCTGCCAGGGGACACCGGGATGGTCGGCCAGCGGCGGGATGCGCTCGGGCCCGGGCTCGAGCACCTCGAGCGTGCGGGCGTGGGCGTAGTTGCGCTTGCGCTTGTAGACGACGGCGCGCACGCGGTCGCCGGGGATCGCGCCGGCGACGAACACGACGTAGCCGCTGTCGCCGAGACGCGCAATGCCCTCACCACCGTGGGCGAGCGCGTCGATGCTCAGCTCCAACTCGTCACCGCGCTGCGGGCGCGCGGCAGGCGCGAGCGGCGCTGCGGGCATAAGCGGCGCGGCAGGCACAAGCGGCGCGGCGGACTCGTTCTCGGCGAGGCTCACGACGGCGGCGCGGATCGCTCGCGCACGGCGGGGCTCGCGCCGACGAGAAGCTCCAGCAGTGCCTTCTGCGCGTGGCGGCGGTTCTCGGCGAGCTCCCAGATGCGCTGGCGCGGGCCGTAGAGGACCTCGGCAGTGATCTCCTCGCCGGGGTGGGCCGGCAGGCAATGCAGCGCAATCGCATCGGGGGCGGCGTGGTCGAGCAGGGCGTCGTCGAGGCGGTAGGGGGCGAGCGCGGCACGGCGTGCGGCGGCGGTGTCGGCGGCGTCATTCATCGAAACCCAGACGTCGGTGTAGAGGGCATGAGCGCCGACGGCGGCCTCGCGGGGATCCTCGTGCAGCGTGATCCGCGCGCGCTCGGCCGGGGTGAGCTCGAGCTCGGGATGCTCGTCGAGCGTAAGCGTGTAGCCGGGCGGCGAGGCGACCGCGACGTGGGCACCGGCGCGCGCGCCGAGTGCAGCGAGCGAACGAGCGACGTTGTTGCCGTCGCCGACGTAGGCGAGCCGCAGGCCCTCCAGTGCGCCGAAGGCCTCCTGCACGGTCATTAGGTCGGCGAGCGCCTGACAGGGGTGATGCAGCGTGGTGAGCATGTTGAAGATGGGGATCGTGGCGTGCTGGGCGAGCTCGACGAGCATCGCGTCGGGCCCGGTACGGATGCCGAGCGCGGCGACGTGGCGGGAGAAGACGTAGGCGGTGTCGCGCAGGGACTCGCCGCGAGTTAGCTGCAGATCCTCGGAGCGCAGCAGCAGGGGGTGGCCGCGCAACTCGTGGATGCCGGCCTCGAAGGAGAGGCGGGTGCGCGTGGACGGGCGCTCGAAGAGCAGCGCGACGCTGCGCCCGGCGAGGGCGTCACTAGAGAGCGGCGCGGCCTTCAGCGCGACGGCGCGGGCGAGCAGCGCGCGCAGCTCGTCGGGGCTGAGCTCGGTTCCGCTGAGGTAGTGGCGCGTCATGAACGGGCCAGTCTAGGCTAGGCTGGCGCGATGGCGAGAGCTTGGCGCAGGAACTTACCGTCGGTGGCCTTGGCGTGCGCGTCGCTGGCGCTGGCGTCGGGCTGTGGATCGAGTAGCTCGAGCCCGTCGAGCAGCTCCTCCGGCGCGTCGGCGACCAGCAAGACGACGGCGACCAGCGGCCTCAAATACAACACGACTCCGAAGTACGCGTCGCCGTCATCCTCGACGCCGGTGCAGAGTGGCGTGGTGGCCGTCGCGTACCGCAACATCGCGATCGACCCGGACACGATCCGGGTGAAGGTGGGCAGCACGATCAAGTGGACGAACTACGACCCGGTCGAACACAACGTGACGAGCAAGAGCGGGCCGGACAAATTCTCCTCGCCAGACTTTGGCGAAGGCAAGAGCATCGAATTCAAGATGACGAAGCCGGGAGTCATCCACTACCTGTGCACGATCCACCCGGCGACGATGAACGGGACGATCGAAGTCGTCAAGTAGCGGCGGGCCCTCGCGCACGCGCGCGGCGGGGCCTTCAGTCGAAGCGCAGTTGCGGCTCCTCCTCGCACGACCGCGCGGCGGGCCTTTCAGTCGAAGCGCAGTTGCGGCTCCCCACGACCGCGCGGGGGGCCTTCGGTCGACTCGTAGCTGCGGATCCTCCCTCGCACGCCCACGCGGCGGGGCCTCAGTCGAAGAACTCGCCGCGGCCCTCTTCAGGGGTCGACGCGGTGGCGTATAGCCGCCGCGGAATGCGCCCGGCGCAACGCGCCAGGCGCCCGGCCTCGACGGCGGCTCGCATCGCGTGCGCCATACGCACGGGGTCCGCGGCACGAGCGATCGCGGAAGCGGCCATGACGGCATCGCAGCCGAGCTCCATCGCGAGGGCGGCGTCTGAGGCCGTGCCGATCCCGGCGTCGAGCACGACCGGCACGTCGACGGCTTCGCGCAGAAGCGTGAGGTTGTAGGGGTTGCGGATGCCCATGCCGCTGCCGATCGGGGCGCCGAGCGGCATGACGGCGACACAGCCGACGTCCTGCAGACGACGCGCGAGGACGGGGTCGTCGGTTGTGTAGGGCAGCACGGTGAAGCCATCGTCGACGAGCTCCTCGGCGGCGCGCAGCAGCTCGGGGGCATCCGGCAGCAGCGTGTCCTCGTCGCCGATGACCTCGAGCTTGATCCAGTCGGTCGCGAAGGCCTCGCGCGCGAGCTTGGCGGTGAGCACGGCGTCGCGCGCGGTGTGACAGCCGGCGGTGTTAGGCAGCAGCTGCACGCCGGCCGCGGTGAGCACATCGAGCAGAGAGCCCTGCGTCGAGGGGTCGATGCGTCGTAGCGCGACCGTGACCAGCTCGCTGCCGCTCGCCTCCACAGCGGCGGCTAGCAGCTCGAGTGAGGGAAACCCGCCGGTCCCGAGCAGCAACCGCGAGCGCAGTGTGCGGCCGGCGATGACGAGCTCGCCGGCGTCGGCCGGCGCTGGACGCTGGACACTGGACGCCATGGGACTCTCACGATATAGCGATCGACCGGCTTCTCCGGCCTTGCGTGACAGCGCCGCAGATGGAGACGGCTGGAGACGATCCGGCTGAGGTGAAGAGCGTCAGCGGCAAAGTGCTCGATATGGGCGTGGCCACGCCGAGGGCGCCAAGCGGTCGGCGCGCCTGCCAACCGGCACACGTAACGCTCGGTTCGACGATCGTCCCTATTCATGCGGTAAACGGTGATCGCGTCGACCATCGTCGCAGCCGGCCAGACAGTCGCTGCCGGCGAACCGTCGGGAGCGTGCATCTGAGAGGCGCGACGCGAGACCGATCCAACGTACTCGACAGGGCATGGCGGAGCTCTTGCATTCGAGCTTTGGTCGCCTAGCGTTCGGCGCTTGGTCCGTTGGAGATGAGAACCGCTAGCGAGGGCGCCGGGGCTTGCTGAGAGGGAAGAGGAACGTCAAGATCACGCTCGCGGCGGGCCTCGTGCTCATGGCGGCGGTGGCTGCCATCGTGCTCACGCGCGCACCGCCGAGCGTGGTCGGCGCCGATGGACCCCCGCCGGACACGCGGTTGGGTCTCACCACCGGCGACTCAACCATCTGCCAGGCGGACGAAACCGTGCCGCAAGGCGCGTCGGCGATTCGCCTTTCGGTGGTGGCGTTCTATGGCGCAAATGTCCACGTAACGGCATACAGCGGCTCGCAACCGCTCACCGAGGGCAGCCGCGGCCCGAACTGGACCGGCGCGTCGGTCACGGTACCCGTCAGGCGCGTGAGCAGCGCGTTCTCCGACGTGACGCTCTGCGTCGCGCTCGGACCGAACAGCGAGCCGCTCCTGCTCACGGGACGCGCGACACCCGCGCAATATGCGGCCGTCGTCTTGCGCGGCCACGAACCGACCTCCGCGATCCGGGCGAATGCTGGAGAAGTTCTGAGCGGCCGTATGACCGTCGAATACCTGGCGACTGGCAATCGCTCATGGTGGTCTCGCGCACTTTCGGTCGCGCGACATCTCGGGCTCGGCCATTTTGTGAGCGGAACGTGGCTCGCGCTCCTCGCGGCGGCACTCGTGGCTGCCGTGGGCCTACTTGCGATGCGACTCACACTGCGCGAGCTATGACCGGGCTGCCCACTCGCGGACCGCGGTCGGCGCCGGCGGGAAGCCGCGGTCCTCGGCTGCGCTTGCGAGCGCCGATCTCTGAGGATGGACACGCGGCGCCGCGGTCGCTCCGGCGAAGCGGGCTCGGACCCCTGGCCGGCTTGCTCGCGCTAGCCAGGCGCGCGCCGGCGGCGGCCTGGATGTGCGCTCTGATCGCCCTGCTGAACGCCTGCGCGTGGTCAATCATCACGCCCCCCTTTCAGGGACGCGATGAGGTGGATCATTTCGCTTACGTCGCGCAGCTCGCCGAATCGGCGACGCTTCCCAAGAACGGACACGGGGAAGGTCGCTACTCACCCGAGGAGCGGGGTGTCTTGGAAGGCCTGCACTACTACCAGGTGAGATTCTCCCCCGGCACTCCGGCGATCGCGTCGATCGCCGAGCAGCGCCGGCTCACGGAGGCCCTCGACGCGCACGCCTCGCTGAAAGGCTCCGGCGAAGCGGGCGTCGCGACTTCGGAGCCGCCGCTCTACTACGCGCTTCAGACCATCCCCTATTTCATCGGCCAGGGGCACATGCTCCTCCAGCTGCAACTCATGCGGCTGTTCGGAGCGCTCCTGGGAGCGTTGACGACGCTGCTGATCTTTCTCTTCCTCCGCGAGAGTCTGCCCGGAGCGCCGTCGGCCGCGACCATCGGAGCGCTGTGTGTGGCACTGGCGCCGCTCTTCGCATTCATGTCCGGCAGCCTCAACCCGGAAACCCTGATGCTCACGATCTGCGCGGCGATCTTCCTATGTCTGGCGCGCGCGTTCCGCCGCGGACTGACGCGCTCGCTGGCGGTGAAGTTGGGCGTCCTCGTCGCGATCGGTTTCGTGACGAAGCTCAACTTCATCGGGTTCGCGCTTGGCATGTTCGCCGGCCTGACGACGCTGGCGCTGCGTGAAGTGCGACGCCGCGGCCGCGAGCCGCTGCTGTCGATCGCCCTCACCGCCGGTATCGGTGTTGTGCCGGTGGCTCTGTACGCGATCGTCAACGTTCTCTCGCAGCGACCGACATTCGGGTTCGCCTCGGGCGTGATCGGCACGACGACGAGCGCATCGCGGCTCGACGAGCTCAGCTACATCTGGGAGATGTACCTGCCTCGCCTGCCGGGCATGGCGCACTACTTCGTGGGGATGGCGCCCTACAAGGACGTCTGGTTCGACCGCTCGGTCGGTCTCTACGGCTGGATGGACACGATGTTCCCGAGTTGGGTGGACTCCATCGCGCTGGTCCTCGCCCTCGCGGTCGCGCTGCTCTGCGGCCGCGAGCTCATCGTGCGGCGTGCGGCGCTGCGGGCGCGCCTGCCGGAGCTGGGTTGCTATGCGGCAATCGCCCTCGGGCTGCTCGCGATGCTGGGTGCGTCCTCCTATCAGAGCGATGCGCTCGTCCACAAAGACGCGCTCGGCGAGCCGCGCTACCTGCTGCCGCTACTCGCGCTCCTGGGTGCCGCGCTCGCACTGGCAGTACGCGGCGCGGGGCGCCGCTTCGCACCGATCGCCGGCGCCGCTCTGGTCATGCTGTTCCTCGGTCACGATGTCTTCAGCCAATTGCAGGTGATTGCTCGCTACTACGGCTAGCGCGCGGCGCTCCGGGGACGAGCGCAGCATCGCTAGCCCCCCTGCATGGCGGCGAGCACCTCGACGCGAGCGCCCGCGGGCAGCGCGAACGTCTCCCAGGTCGAGCGCGGCACGACCTCGCCGTCGACGGCAACCGCGACGCCGCGCGCGTCGCGCGGGAGATCGAGGTGGGCGAGCGCCGCGACGACGGTCTCACCGGCGCGCAGGTCGCAGCGCTGCCCGTTCAGCAGGATCACGTGAGGATCTCCAGAGGAGACCGAGTGCGCTGGGCCGCAGCATCGCTGCGGCCGGCGGCAAAACGCGCGGGGCTGCATGCCGCGAGCAACGCGCGATCCTCCTCGCTTGCACCCGCGGAATCGGCTAGCAGCGCCGCGAGCAGCCCCGCGGTGACCGGCGCGAGCAGGATGCCGTTGCGCTGGTGGCCGGTGGCCCACAACAGCCCAGGCAGCGAGCTGGCGCCGATCGCCGGGACGTTGTCGGGGGTGGCCGGGCGAAACCCGACGGAGAGCTCCTCGATGTGGAGCTCGAGGACTCCGGGGACAAGCTCGCGCGCGTCGCGCAGCAGCTCGTAAACGCCCCCCGCGGTTGGCCGTCGCTCGAAGCCGCGTTCCTCGACGGTGGCGCCGAGTACGTAGCGTCCGTCGCCGCGGGGCACGAGATAGCCGCCCTCGAAGCGCAGGACGCGCTCCAGCAGCCCGGCTCCGGCGGGGTCGCGTAGCCGCAGAATCTGGCCCTTGAGCGGACGCACCGGCACGCGCGCGGCGGCGGGCAGTCCCTCGACCTCACCGCTCCAAGCACCGGCTGCCAGCACGACACGAGCGGCGCGCACGCGCGAGCCATCGGCCAGCGTGACGCCGGCGACGCGCCCGCGCTCGACGTCGACGCGGGCGGCGGCGGCGTGCTCGCGGAGCTGAACCCCGGCGCGCCCGCAGACGAGACGCAGTGCGCTCAGCACGCGCCGCGGACTGACGCTGTGGTCGTCGGGAGCTTCGAGCGCGAGGCGTACGGTCGGAGCGAGCGCGGGCTCAAGTGCGCGCGCGGCGCTCGGGAGTAGCCGCCTAACGCGCAGCCCGAGCTCTTCGCGAAAGGCGATCTGGCGCTCGAGCTCACGCGCCTCGTCGGCGTCGCGGGCGAGGACCAGGGTGCCGCTCGAGCGCAGTCCGACATCGATGGAACTGGCCAGCTCGAGCTCGGCCGCGAATTCGGGCCACAGCGCGGCGGATCTGACACCAAGCTCGAGAACGCACCTCCCGGCTGTCCCGAACTCGACCTCGGAGACCGGCGCAAGCATTCCGGCGGCGACACCGGAGGCACCGCGCTCGCCGATCGTGTCGCGCTCGAGCAGCGCTACCGACAGGCCGAGCAGGCGCGCGCGCCAGGCGACCGCGAGACCGATCACGCCGCCGCCGACGACGACGACGTCTGCCCCTGGAGCGTTGGCGGACATGAATTCGATGCTAGCCCGCCGCCGCCGTTCACCGGTGCCTGCGAGACTCGCGCGGATGCCATCGCACGCCGACCTCGGCGCCGAGCGCCGTGCGCGCCTGTCAGCCGCAAGGCTCTATCTGATCTGCGACTCGCGTCCAGGCGATCGCGAGCTGGCGGAGGTCTTGTCTGCGGCAATCGCCGGCGGCGTCGACATTGTGCAGCTGCGCGACAAGCGCCTCAGCGAGGAAGATCTCGCCGAGGTGGCGCTCGCGGCCGGCACGCTGTGCCGAGAGCTCGGCGCGCTGTTCATCGTCAACGACAGCGCCGCGGTCGCGCAAGCGGTGGGCGCGGACGGCGTGCACGTCGGGCAGGCCGACATGCCGCTCGTGCGGGCGCGAGAACTGGTGGGCCCGGACATGCTCGTCGGCCTCTCGACGCACACGCCCGCGCAGATCGACGCCGTCGCGGGCGCCCCCGCGCAGATCGACGCGGCGGCGCCCGCGCAGATTGACGGCGCCGCGGACTACATCGGCGTCGGGCCGGTCTTCACGACGCCGACCAAGCCGGGGCGCCCAGCGGTAGGTCTCGAGCTGGTCCGCTATGCGGCGGCACACGCAGCGGTGCCGTTCTACGCGATCGGCGGCATCGACGCCGCGCGCTCGACAGCCGTTGTCTCTGCGGGAGCACAGAGACTCGCGGTCGTGCGCGCGATCGCCGAGGCGGTCGATCCCGCGCTCGCTGCGCGGAACCTGCGCGCGGCGCTGGGTGACGGTTGAGGCAGCACGCGCCGCGCCCAACCCCCTCAGCGCTGCGCGGTGCGCACGTCGAGCACCGGCACGCCGGGCACCGCGGCCTCGATTAGCTCGCACAGCTGCGCCGACGCAAAGCTGTGTAATCGCGGCGCGACCGGGTTGACCGTGATCGCGCACAACCGGATCGGCGCGAGTACGCGGATCGACAGACCCTGGCGTTGATACCAGTCGAGCGCGCGATCGGCGAGGAAGACCTTTGTGCTGTCCGCGACGACTAGCGTCAGCTCGCGCCCGCGCGCCGCGGTCAGCAGCACCTGCAGAAACGGCTCGCACAGAGCGCCCGCGAGGACGAGATGGCTCGCAGCGGGATTCGCGCGCAGCAACGACGTGACTTCCTCAACCGAGCTCGTCAGCGCAAAACGCGGCGGCAGTGCGACCGGCTCGCGCCCCTCGGCATCAAGGAGCAGGGTCGCGGGCCCCCCTGCGGCGAGCGCGCGCAACGGGCCGTCCTCCAGCTCGGAGAGCCGCACCAGCTCGACGGCGTGGCGCGTCTGCTCGACGACGTCCTCGATCTGCTCGCTCAGCACGGCGCCGGTCGACATCACGAGGGCGTCACAGACAGCCGGTGAGGAAGCCGCGCGGCGGTCGATCGCCCCATCGATCAGCACGAGCTCCGCGCCGTGCTCGAGCATCGCGTCGGCGACCGCGCGCGCGTCGCGCGCCGCGCTCGGCCCCGCGACCTCGACGGCGCCGGCGTCGCGCATCCGGGCAATCAGCACCCGTCCGAGCGGCGTGCGCACACCGGTATCCGCGAGCAGCTCGATGGCGATCCCGCTTGCGCGCAGCAGTGCGTCGGTGCTCGCGACAAGGCTTCCCGCGGCGAGCCGCACGGCCGGCTTCTCGATCTGAGCGTCGATCGCATCGTGCGCCTCGCCGTCGCGGCCAACCGAAGTCACGCCGACCGTCACCCCGCGCTGGTCGAGCTCACGCAGGATCGCGCCCAGCGTCTCGGTCTTGCCGGTGTTCTTTGCCAGACCCACAACCGCCACACGGCGCGCCGGTGCGATCAGGTCCGTTAGCGACACGCGCCCAGCGTAGCCGGCCGCGACCGGCACGCGTGGCGCCTGCGAGACTTAGCGCTGTGCAGGCCGACTCGGATCCGGTACTTCAACCGCTCGGCGAGCACGAGCGCCCCGCAGCGCTTGTCGTCGCCGTCGTCGTCGCCGTCGCGCTCGCGGTTGGCATCCTCGTGAGCGTCGCCAGTGTGCACGACCTGCGCCGCCACGGCGGCTCGGTTCCCGGTGGGCTCTTCCTCGTGCTCGTCCTCGGCGCCCTCGCGTGGGGGATGTATCGACGGCGCTACTGGGCCGTGCTCGGCTTCGAGGGCCTGCTCGCGTTCCAGGTCATTGTGACCTCGCTCGCGCTGGTCGTCGCCTCGACGATCGCGGCGGCCGCGTTCTGTGCGATCAGCATCGGGCTCGGGGGCTGGCTCTTCTGGAAGCTCGTGCGCGTAATGGGTCGGATTCAGGCGGGCGAACGGGCGCAAGACGAGCGGCTGAGAACCGAGCGCGAGGGGTCGCTGCGATAGGCTCGCGCCCGATGACTGACTCCTCTTACGACTGCATCGTGATCGGCGCGGGGCCAGGCGGGTACGTCGCGGCGATCCGCGCCGCGCAACTGGGCCGCAAGACACTGGTGGTCGAGAAGGACAAGCTGGGTGGGCGCTGCCTGAACTACGCGTGCATCCCCGCCAAGGCGGTGCTGCGCTCGGCGGATCTCCTGAGCGAGATTCGCGAGGCCGGCGAGTACGGCCTCGCGGTGTCGGGCGTCGAGGTCGACTACCCCGCGGTGCAGGCGCGGCGCGCGAAAGTCGTCGAGACGCTCACGGGCGGCGTCGGCGGCCTGTTCAAGAAAAACGGGATCGACGTGCTCACGGGCGAGGCGACCCTGGCGCCAGCCGCGGCGCAGGGCGCCAGCAATGGTGGCGCGGGCGGCGTGAAGGTGCGAGTCGGGGACGAGGAGCTCGAGGCGGCGACGGTGATCCTGGCGACGGGATCGGTAGGGCGCTCGATCCCCGGTGTGGAGCTCGGCGGGCGCGTGCTCGGCACCGAGCAGGCGTGGGCGCTGGCGGAGCTGCCGGCACGCCTTGCCGTTGTTGGCTGCGGAGCATCCGGTGCGGAGATCGCGTCGGGCTTCGCGCGCCTGGGCAGCGAGGTGCTGCTGTTCGAGGTCTTCGATCGCGCGCTGCCCTCCGAGGACGCCGACATCTCGCGCTTGGTTGAGCGCGGCCTCAAGCGCCAGGGCATCAAGATCTTCACGAGCACGCCGATCGAGGCCGTGCAGGCCGGCGAGTCAGAGGTGAGCTTCACCTACGGTGGGGAGTCGGCAACGGTCGACTACCTCGTGATCGCTACGGGCCGCGGGACGGATATACAGGCACTCGGTCTCGCCGAGGCCGGCGTCGAGACCGATGAGCGCGGTCTCATCAAGGTCGACGGCGCGCTGCGCACGACCGCGCCGGGGGTCTACGCGATCGGCGATCTCGTGCCGGGGCCGGCGCTCGCGCACAAGGCCTCGGACGAGGGCATCATCGCGGCGGAGGATGCGGCGGGCCTGCCGACGCATCCGCTCTCCTACGTCGACATCCCGCGCGCGACGTTCTGCACACCGAACGTCGGCTCGTTCGGGCTGACCGAGGAGCAGGCGCGCGAGCAGGGCTACGACGTCGTCGTCGGCAAGGTTCCCTACGGCGCGGTCGGCGGCGGAATCGTCTACGGCGACCGCAGCGGCATGGTCAAGCTAGTCGGCGAGTCGAAGTACGGCGAACTGCTCGGCGGCCACATCGTCGGCAGCCGCGCGACGGAGCTGATTCAGGAGCTGGTCAACGTGCGCGCGCTGGAGGGCGGCTTCGCGGAGGTCGCGCGCATCGTGCACGGTCACCCGACGCTCTCGGAGGCCGTGATGGAGGCCGGGCGCGCCACGGATGGCTGGCTGATCCACGGCTGAGCGCGGGGGTGAGCGCGGGCCGCGCTCCCCACCAAACGGGACTGAGCTCAGCGCCCAGCGAGAGCTAGGCTCTCTGCAGTCGATGGAGCGCGCCTTCTATTTCGATCTCGCGAGCCCCGTCGCGTATCTCGCGGCGGAGCGCATTCTGCAGGTCCTACCGGGACCGTTCGAGTGGCAGCCGGTGCAAGCGTGCGAGCTGCCCGCCGCGGAGACCTTCGCGGCGTTCCGCTGCGCGAACGAGGCGGAGGTGTTCCGCGCGGAGCTCGAGCGACAAGCGCTCGAGCTGGGCTTGCAGCCGCTGCGCTGGCCGCAACCGTTCCCATTCGACAGCGCGCTCGCGATGCGCGCGGCGACGTACGCGAAGGGCATCGGCCGCATCGTGCCATTCGCGCAGGCGGCCTTCCGCCAGGCGTTCGCCGGCGGCCACGATCTGGAGCACAGCGACTTCGTGCTGATCGCGGCGGCGGCGTGTGAGATGCACCCGCAGGCCGTCCTCCGCGGGACCGAGCTGCGCGCGGTGCGCGAGCAGCTCACTGCGAGCACGGCGGCGGCGGCACGCGGCGGCGTGCTCGATGTGCCGGCGGTGCGCGTCGGCGAGCGCGTCTTCTGCGGAGCGCGCGCGCTGGAGGATGCGGCGCAGCACATCGCGGCAACCCCGGCCGCGGCGGCAAGATGAGAGCGAACCGCGCGTACCGGTTGATCGTCAAGCGCCGCGGCTGGGCACCGGCGCTACTCGCGGATCCCGAGCGCGTCGATCACATCGAGGTCGTCGAGATCGACGGCGGCGAGGTCGTGCTGTTCTGGGACTGCCCGCCGCTGGAGGCCGGCAAGCGCGCGCGGGCGCTGCGCGCGGACCTCGCACAACTGGAGGCCGAGGAGTTCATTGCGCACTGGGCTACCGTTGAGCACTGATGCCGGACTCATCTGAGTCAGGGGCCGCGCCCACAACACCACCGCAGGCCGATGCGGCGCCTGCCCTCCCGCACGCGCTGCCGGAGCCGGAGATCGCGCGTGAGTGGCTGGAGACGATGACGCTGATCCGCCGCTTTGAGGAGCGTGCCGGCGAGATGTACGCGCGGGCGAAAGTCGGCGGCTTCCTGCACCTCGCGATCGGCGAGGAGGCGACAATCGTCGGCAGCGCTCGGGCACTACGCCCGAGTGACTACCTGATCTCGACGTACCGCTCACACGGCAACGCGATCGCGCGCGGGACACCACCGGAGAGCGTGATGGCGGAGCTGTTCGGGCGCGTCGACGGCTGCTCGGGGGGACGCGGCGGCTCGATGCACATGTTCGACTTCGCGCGCCGCTTCATGGGCGGCTACGGGATCGTCGGCGGCAACCTGCCGATCGCGGCGGGAATCGCGTTAGCGAGCGACTACCTCGGCGAGGAGGACGTCACGCTCTGCATGTTCGGCGACGGTGCCTCCAACCAGGGCACGTTCGGAGAGACCCTGAACCTCGCGGCGCTGTGGCGGCTGCCGGTGGTGTTCATGGTGACCAATAACCAATTCGGGATGGGCACCGCACTACAGCGCCACTCGGCGGTCACGGACCTGCAACGCAAGGGCGAGAGCCTCGGCGTGCCGGGCGTGCGCTGCGACGGGATGGATGTGCTCGACACCCACACGGTGCTCAGCCGCGCGCTGGCGCAGGTGCGGGAGGAGCGCCGTCCAATCCTCGTCGAGGCCGTGACGTACCGCTTTCGCGGGCACTCGATGGCGGACCCCGAGGAGTACCGCTCCAAGGAGGAGGTCGCGCAGTGGCGCGAGCGCGACCCGATTCCGGCGTTCGGCGAGCTGCTCGAGCGCGAGGGCATCGTCGATCGGCAAACGCGCGAGGCGATCGACACCGAGGCTCGCGCGCGCGTGGACACGGCGGTCGAGTTCGCCGAGGCCTCGGCTTTCCCGCCGGCGGAGTCGCTCTACGACGACGTCTACGTACTCGGTGACCAGGTCCGCGGCTGGTACTCAGTCAAGACCTCCGACGCCGCTCGCGACGCCGAGCAGCGCGACGCCGAGCAGCGTGACGCCGAGCACGGCGAGCGTGCGGAGCGCAGCGCAGCCGGCGAGCTCCCGCGCAGGGTTAGCGGCGCGCTGCAAGCGGGCGAGGAAGCCTGATGGCTGAGCTGCGCTATCGCGAAGCGTTGAACGCGGCGCTGCGCGAGGAGCTTGCGCGCGACGAGCGCGTGCTCCTGATGGGCGAGGACATCGGCGTCTTCGGCGGCGCGTTCAAAGTGACCGCGGGCCTGCTGGAGGAGTTCGGCGAGCGCCGCGTGCGCGACACGCCGATCTCGGAGAACACAATCGTCGGCATGGGCGTCGGCGCGGCGATGATCGGGCTGCGGCCGGTAGTCGAGCTGATGACGATCAACTTCGCGCTGCTCGCCTTCGACCAGATCGTCAATCACGCGGCGCATATCCACTACATGTTCGGCGGGCAGGCTCGCGTGCCACTCGTCGTGCGCATGCCGCAGGGCGCCGGGCACCAGCTGGGCCCGACGCACTCGCACTGCCTGGAGGCGCTGTTCATGCACGTGCCGGGCCTGCTCGTCGCGACTCCCTCGACGCCGGCCGACGCGAAGGGTCTGCTGAAGGCGGCGATCCGCGACGACAACCCGGTGATCTTCATCGAGCACGAGTCGCTCTACGGCCAGCGCGGCGAGGTACCCGACGACGAGGACCACGTACTCGACTTCGGCCGCGCCGCGATCCGACGCGAGGGCGAGGACGTGACGATCGTCGGCATCTCGCGCATGGCCATTACGGCGACCCGCGCCGCGGAGCGCTTGGAGCAGGAGCACGGTGTGCACGCCGAGGTGATCGACCCGCGGACGCTGCGCCCGCTGGACCTCGACACGATCCTGCGCTCGGTCGCAAAGACCAACCGCTGCGTCGTCGTCGAGGAGGGCTGGCCGCACGGCGGCGTCGGCGCGAACCTCAGCGCGCTGATCTCCGAGCAGGCCTTCGACGACCTCGACGCGCCGGTGCGACGAGTCACAGGCGCCGATGTCCCGATGCCCTACTCCAAGCCGCTCGAGGACATCGCCTACCCGCACGAGCCGCAGATCGTGGACGCCGCGCTGGAGGTGCTGGGCCGGACGCCGGCGCCGAGTATCTCCGCGGAGGGCCGCTGATGGCCGAGATCGTGATGCCGCGCCTGTCGGACACGATGGAGGAGGGCACGATCTTGCGCTGGCTCAAGCGCGACGGCGAGCTCCTCGCGCGCGGTGAGGAGCTCGTCGAGATCGAGACCGACAAGGCCGCGATGGTCTACGAGTCCGACGAGCAGGGTGTCCTCGAGATCGTCGCGGGCGAGGGTGAGACGCTCGCGGTCGGCGAGCCGATTGCGCACGTCGGCGAGCGCGTGCCAGCGGCGGACTCTCAGCCGGCCGAGGTCGAGGCAACACCGTCAGCGCCTCCGCAAGCGTCGACATCTCCGCCAACAGCGTCTGCGCCTTCACCTTCGTCGACGCCTTCACCTTCACCCGCACCGACGCCTTCGCCCCCGCCGCCGACGCCCGAGGCGACAACTGCTCCACAGGCCGACGAGCGCGTCAAGGCCTCCCCGGTCGCCAGACGCGTCGCGCGCGAGCGCGGCGTCGACCTGCACGACGTCGACGGCAGTGGACCGGGAGGACGCATCGTGAAGGCCGACGTCGAGGCGACAGCGACCGGTGGGCCGGGAGCCGCCCCGCCCACCTCGGGAGCGACCGCGACAGCGAAGCCGGGAGGCACGCAGATGGCGCCTGCGACTCTCGCCGACCGTGTCGCGACGGCGAAGGGCGAGACGACGATCGTCGAGCTCACGCGCACGCAGCAGACGATCGCGCGGCGGATGGCGGAGTCGAAGGCGACGATCCCGGACTTCGCGCTGCAGATGGAGATCGACATGGAGGCGTGCGTGGCGCTGCGCGCGGAGCTCAAGCGACTCTCGCCGGAGGAGGCGCCGACGTACAACGACATGATCGTCAAGGCCTGCGCGCTTGCGCTGCGCGAGCATCCGCGCGCCAACGGCAGCTATCGCGACGGCAAGCTCCAGCTGCACGCGCGCGTGAACGTCGGGATCGCGGTCGCGAGCGACGATGCGCTCGTCGTGCCGACGGTCTTCGACGCCGACGTCAAGTCGCTCGGCGAGATCGCCCGCGAGGCGCGCGCACTGGCCGAACGTGTGCGCGCTGGCACGATCACGCCACCGGAGCTGGGCGGGGGCACATTCACGGTCTCGAACCTCGGGATGTACGGCATACGCAGCTTCACCGCGATCGTCAACCCGCCGCAAGCCGCGATCCTTTCCGTCGGCGCGCTGGCACCGCGCGCGGTGGTCCGCGACGGTGAGCTCGTGGCCCGCGACACCCTGATCCTCACGCTCGTCTGCGACCACCGCGTGCTCTACGGCGCCGACGCGGCGCGCCTGCTCGCGCGCGTGCGGGAGCTGCTCGAGCAGCCGGCGGCGCTCACCCTGTGAGCGCGACGGTGCTCAATCGGCTCGAAACACCGTTCGGGCATGCCATGCGAGCAGCTCTGGATCGGGCGCCGCCCTGGGATCCCGCGGCGCTCGCAGCGGCAGGCCGGCCAGCTGCAGGTACGCGCCGTCGCCGCCGCCTGAGGACTCCACGCGGGGACTGACGAGCACCCGCCCGGCAGCGTCCACCGACAGGTATCCCAGATCGAACAGCCTGTGCACGTCGCGGCGTAGCGGCAAGCCGTTGGCGAGGACGTGCTCACCATCCAGCGCCCACGGCCGGATGTGTGCGACGTCCAACGCCGCGAGCATTCGCTCGCCGGTGATCGCGCAGGCGCCGTCATAGGCATCCATCACCGCCAGACGAAACGTCGCCTGACCAAGCCGCGGGTGGACGAGCCGCGGACGACCGTGGCGGCCCCCGGGGGGCTCGAGCGAGCGGTCCCCCGCCGGCCGCCCGGGCAAACCCTCGACGGCTGGCAGCGCGATCCCCGCCAGCGACTGGCAGGCCTCCCAGAGCGCTCGTCCCTCGCCGTCGTCAAGGTCGATCCGCGCACCCGACGGGTTGGTCGCGCTGAAGCTCGACGGCACCGCCAGCCAATGCTCGCGCGCGATCGTCGTCCATGACGTGAGGACGATGCATCCGATCGCGTCCCGGCTGGTGAAGGCTTTGGGCGTAGGTGAGACCGCGAGGTGATTCAAGCGCGCGAGCAGACCCGCTTCGTCGGCTACCCCGTTGGCTGCCCCGAAGACGTCCCACGCACGCCAGACCGGGAGCACCGCAAAGCGCGAGAGCAACCCGAAGCCCGCGATCCGGTTGATCGGCGACTTGAGCCTGAAGAAGAGCGGCTCCCCGACCGCGAGCGCGGCGAAGCCGCGCGAGCTGGGACGCCAGAAGTTGATCTCCTGCAGGTCCGCGCGGGCGCTCAGGAAGTCCCACCAGTCGCGATCGGTATGGGCGATGTAGCCGTTCACCGCCCCAGTATCCACGGCAGCGGCGACAGCTCTTCGCCGCACGATGGCGCCGTCGGCGCGGCGCTAGGCTGAAGGTACCTTGACCAATGCGGCCGAACAGCGCACACCGGAGCTGTGGGTGTGCCATCTGAACACGGTGCCCTACCGCGAGGCACTCGTCATCCAAGAGCGGATCCGCGCGCTCCGGCACGCCGGCGAGCTTCCCGACACGCTCCTGCTGTTGGAGCACCCCCCCGTCTACACCCGCGGTCGCCGCTCGCGACCGGAGGAGCTCGCGCTCGGCGAGGACTTCTATCGCGCCCGCGGCATCGAGATCGTCCCGACGGACCGCGGCGGGCGCGTCACCTACCACGGCCCGGGACAGCTCGTGGGCTATCCGATCATGAGCGCACCCGACGTCGTCGTGCACTTGCGCAGGCTCGAGGACGCGATCGTCGCGGCACTCGCCGAGGAAGGCATCGCCGCGCACTCGCGCGTGCAGGACGGCCCCGACTACACCGGCGTGTGGGTCGCCAATCGCAAGCTCGCCTCACTCGGCGTGCACGTTTCGCGCGGGATCTCGACGCACGGCTTCGCGGTCAACGTGGAGAACGACCTGGAGCCCTTCTCGTGGGTGGTTGCCTGCGGGCTGCCGGACGTCGCGATGACCTCGATCGCCGCCGAGCTCGACCCGGACCGCGGTCCGCGCCTGGCATGCTTCCGCCGACGGATGGCCGACCACTTCTGCAAGACCTTTGATCGCCGCCAACGACTGGTCTCCCCGCGGCGACTTGGGATCGACGCGCCGACCGCGCAGCAGCGCTCGTCGCCGCTGGTGCCGGCATGAGCGACGCGCCAACCGCGACGCGCTCGCGCGCGAACCCCGGCGGCATGGACGTCCTGCAGGTCCTCGGCCCGACCGTGCGGCCGCTACGTGAGCGCAAGCCACCGTGGTTGAAGGTGCCCGCTCCCGGCGGCGCGCGCTACCGCGCGCTGACGGCGCTGATCAAGGACGAGAATCTGCACACCGTCTGCCAAGAGGCGGCCTGTCCGAATGTCGGCGAGTGCTGGGAGCGCGGCACCGCGACGTTCATGATCCTCGGCGACACGTGCACGCGGCGCTGCGGCTTTTGCAACGTCAAGACGGGCCGTCCGACCTGGAACGACCCGCTGGAGGCCGCGCGTGTCGCGCGCTCGATCGCGCGCATGGGCTTGCGCCACGCCGTCGTGACCTCAGTCGACCGCGACGATCTGCCCGACAAGGGCGCCTCGGCGTTCGTCGGCGTGATCCGCCAGGTGCGCCGTCAGGCGCCGGCCTGCCAGATCGAGGTGCTCACCCCCGACTTCCAGGGCCACGAAATGCCGCTCGCGAAGGTCATCGCGGAGCGCCCCGACGTCTTCAACCACAACGTCGAGGTCGTCCCCCGCCTCTACCCGCTCGCGCGGCGCGGCTCGAGCTTTGAGCGTTCCTGTCGCGTCCTGCGGCTCGCCAAGGAGCTCGGCGGGCGCGAGGTGACGACCAAGTCCGGGCTGATGGTCGGGCTCGGCGAGACCCACGCGGAGCTGGTCGAGACGTTCGCGGTCCTGCGCGAACACGGCGTTCAAGTGCTGACGGTGGGGCAGTACCTGCGCCCCTCCGAACGTCACCTGCCGGTCGTGCGCTACTGGCATCCCGACGAGTTCGCGGCGCTCGAGCGCGCGGCTTACGAGCTTGGCTTCGAGCACGTCGCCGCCGGGCCGCTCGTGCGCTCGTCCTACCACGCCGACCAGCACGTCCCGCAGCCGCAGGCGGGGGTCGGCCCGCTGGCGCACGAGTAGTCTGCGGCGATCCTCGCCCGCCTGCTCATCCTGCTGGTCGCCGCGCTGTTCATCGTCGGCTTCGCCTTCCTGACCCTCAGCGCAATCGCCGCACAGGGGTTTACGCTGGGCACCGCGATCTCGACGTTCGTCGTCGTGCTGATGGCCATCGGGATCCTCGGCGCCCTGCTGAACTCTCCACGTCGATGAGCCGCTCGCCCTTCCTGCCCCCCAGCCGCCGGCGCTCGCGCGAGGCCGCACGCCGGCGCCGCCGTCGCCAACGCCGGCGGGTGCTCATCGGGATCGTCTCGATCGCGATCGTCGCGGCGCTCGCCTACGTGGTGCTCGCCCACGGCGCGACGACCTCCCACGCCCACCAAGGCGCCGCCTCGACGCGCGCGCGCCGTACCGCCAGCAGTGGCGCTCGGAGTGTGGACTCCGCAGCCGCGCCGCATGTCGATCGACCGCGTTCGCCTGCCGGACTCCCGCTCGGCCGACCGCCACTGGCGCTGAACGTCGCGGACCCCGCGGCCGAGCCGCTGCACCTCGGCTTTCCCGAATTGCCGCGTGCCGGCATCGTGATCAACCTCGACAGCGGCCGCGTGCTGTGGCAGCACAACCCGCTCGCGCGCCTGCGCGTCGCGAGCCTCACGAAGATGATGACCGCGCTGCTGACCGTCAAGTCCGCACCGCCGGACGCGCGCGTGTTGATCACTAAGCAGGCCGAGGAGACCAGCGGCTCAAAGGTTGGGGTACTGCCGCTCGGGCACCACGTGCCGCTGGAGCCGCTGCTCTACGGGCTGCTGCTGCCTTCCGGCAACGACGCCGCGGTCGCGCTCGCGCAACACGTCGCCGGCACCGTGCACCACTTCGTCGGTGAGATGAACGCCGAAGCCGCGCGCCT
The DNA here is from genome assembly GCA_036502205.1 of Solirubrobacteraceae bacterium. GTDB lineage: Bacteria > Actinomycetota > Thermoleophilia > Solirubrobacterales > Solirubrobacteraceae > Palsa-744. The sequence continues at coordinate 38,083 of DASXZA010000018.1, forward strand.
CGGACTCGGCTGCACGCACTACTCCTCGCCGTCGGGCTACTACAACACCCACAACTACTCCTGCGCCATCGATCTCGCGGAGCTCGCGAGCGTCGATCTGCGCCAGCCGCGCATCGCGCACGTGACACGCACGCGCGCGGCGATCCTGCCGTTTCCGATCAAGGGCGGCAAGCTCTACCTCTACAACAACAATCCCCTGCTGATCTACGGCTATCCCGGCACCACCGGGATGAAGACTGGCGAAACGATCGAAGCCGGGCGCTGCCTGGTCGCGACCGCCGAGCGCGACGGCGTGCGCCTCGCGGTCGTCCTGCTGCACTCCCCCGACCCCGGCACGCAAGCACGCGATCTGCTCAACGACGCCTTCCAGAACGTTTACCACCTGCGGCCCATCGCCGAACCGCCAATGCCAGCGGGTGCCTAGCGGCGGGTTCTCCGAGGCGCTACCGTATGCGTAGCGATTGACTGGTCAGTCAACCAAGACCTGAGGAGGAGCGCGTGGATCTCGACGACACACCCGAGCAGGCCGCCTACCGCGAGCAGGTCCGTGCGTGGCTCGATCAGAACAAGGCGCAGGCGCCCATCCTGCAGGGGCCCGGAGCGCTCGAGGACGAGGCTGAGATCGTCGCCGCGCGACGTGCCTGGCAGGGGCGCCTCGCCGAGGCGGGCCTCGCCGGCGTAACGTGGCCCAAGGAGTACGGCGGCCAGGGCCTCGGCCCGCTCGAGCAGGTGATCTGCAACCAGGAGATCGCGCGCGCCAAAGTCCCCGGGATCCTCGACGCGATCGGCGTTGGCATGCTCGGCCCGACGATCATCGCGCACGGCGCCGACGAGCAGAAGAGTCGCTATCTCGGCGCGATGCTCCACGGTGATGAGGTCTGGTGCCAGCTCTTCTCCGAGCCTGCCGCGGGCTCGGACCTCGCCGCAGTGCAGACCCGCGCGCGCCAACAGGAGGACGGCAGCTGGCGCCTGACCGGCCAGAAGGTCTGGACGACCAACGCGCAGTTCGCCGCCTACGGCCTGATCCTCGCGCGCACCGACGTCGACGTCCCCAAGCACAAGGGCATGACGATGTTCGTGTTGCCGATGGATGCCGAGGGCGTCACGGTGCGCGGCCTGCGCCAGATCTCCGGTGAGGCCGAGTTCAACGAGGTCTTCCTCGACGACGTCGCGCTCGACGCCGACGCCGTCGTCGGTGGAGTCGGCAACGGCTGGGGCACGGCGTTGACGACGTTGATGTTCGAGCGCGTCACGATCGGCCTCGGCAGTGAGGGTCTCGGCTACAACTCGGCGCGCTTCGCCAAGGCGATCGCCTCCGACGAGCACGCGCGCCGCGACCCCGAGGTGCGCCGCCAGCTCGGCGAGATCGCCTCGGAACTGCTCGCGGTGCGCTTCACCGGCTACCGCACGCTGACCGCGCTGCAGCGCGGTCAGATCCCCGGCCCCGAGGCCGGCCTCGCGAAGGTCACGATCGTCAACGGCGCGATCAAGTCCGGTGACCTGATCGCCGACGTGCTCGGCCCCGACGCGCTCGACGAGGCCAGCGAGTGGGCCTACATGATCTCCTTCCTGCCCGGGTTGAAGTCGGCCGGCGGCACCGAAGAGATCCTGCGCAACACGATCGGCGAGCGCGTCCTTGGGCTACCCCCCGAGCCGCGCCTGGACAAGGGCATCCCATTCTCGGAGCTGCGAGCGAAGGAGACGGCGAGCGCATGAATCTCGAACTCTCAGACGAGCAGGTCTTCCTGCGCGAGGCCGCGCGCGGCGCGCTCTCGCGCTTCAAGAACCTCGAGGCCGCGCGCGAGGCGCTCGACAGCGGTGGTACGCCCCCCGACCTCTGGCCGACCGCGGTCGACGCCGGCTGGCCCGGTCTGCTCGTCGGCGAGGAGCACGGCGGCGCCGGACTCGACGCGTTCGACGCGATGCTCGTGCTCAGCGAGTGCGGGCGCGTGCTCGCTGCGATCCCGCTGCTCGGCCACCTGCCGGCGACCGCAATCCTCGACTCCTGCGCCGCGGGCGCCGAGCTACTGCCCGCGCTTGCCAGTGGCGAGCAACGTGCCGCCTATCTGCCGGCGCGCCCGCCGGATGACATCCACGGCGAGTGGAGCGTCGATCCCGCCGGCGGCATGGAGCGCTCGCCGGTCCCGATCGCGACCCGCAGCGAGGGCGGCGAGGTCCGCGTCACCGGCCAGCTCGCGTTCGTCCCTGACGCACCCGGCGCGGATGTCCTTATCGGTGTCGCGCTGCTCGCTGGCGAGCCCGTCGGCTTCGCCGTGCAGGCGTCTGCGACCGGGGTCAACGTAGATGAGGTGCGGCGTTACGACGCCACTCGTGCACTAGGCCACGTCGCGCTGCAGGATGCAGCGGCCACGATCCTCGATGCCTCGACCGAGGCACTTGCCGGCGCGTGGCATCTCGCGCAGGCGCTGATCGCCGCTGAGTCGCTCGGCGCCGTCGAGACGGTGCTTGAGACCTCCGTGGCTTACGCCAAGGAGCGCTTTACCTTCGGTCGCGCAATCGGCTCCTACCAGGCCGTCAAGCACTCGCTCACCGAGGTGTTGCGCCAGCTCGAGAACGGTCGCTCGCTGCTCTACTACGCCGGCTGGTCGCGCAACGGCGCGCCCGCCGAGTTCCCGCTCGCCGCCGGCGCCGCGCGCTCGGTCGCGGGGCGTGCGCTCGATACCGCCGCGCGCACGATGATCGCGGTGCACGGCGGCATCGGCGCGACCTGGGAGCACGACGCGCCGCTGTACTTCCGCCGCGCGCAGCTCTCACGGCGGTTGCTCGGCGGCACCGCGCTCGCTAGCGACCAGGTCGCCTGCGAGCTGATCGCACAGGGCTAGACGAGTAATTCCGCGCACGAGGACCTCCGCGTCTGCGACGCTTCGCGGCTGCTGGTCCAGATAGGGCGGCCCACGCAGTAAGGAGATCACTCGAACTCCGAAGGTCCATGAAAGTCGATCAGATGAAATAAAGTTGTTACCTTGCTTGCGCTCACTCCAGTGAGGATTACTGTGGTAGTTGAAACTGCCATTTTCCTCCCAGAGGGCAAGGAGCTCTTCCAACATGGACCTTCACCAGGTCGGACGCCGACGTATCGCTGCATATGGAGCCTGCGCCACCGCACTCGCAACGATCGCAGCATTTGCCGGCGCCGGCCCAGCGGCAGCAAGCGTAGTGTGTCCCTGGCCGGCATACCAGGGGTACGCCTCCGGCTCTTCGCTGCAGGCCATCGCCCAGCAGTCGGTCTGGCTCACAAGCGCCGGCTGGGGCTCGAACAGTCACTGCACCACCGCACCTACCTCCGCAACGATCACATACACCCCTACCTCGAGCGGCGAGGCTCTGAACGAGTTCGGCAACAACACGGGGGCGCTGGATCCGGCGGCAGACCCAACCGCCTTCACCTCGACGACCGGCATTGAAGACGCGGAGGGCGAAATTCTCGACTGGTACGTCGGCACCGATGACGCGCCGACGGCGACACAGATAGCAAATGCGGAGCAAGCGGCCGGCGAGCACAGACCCGTAGAGATGACGATCCCGGTGGCACAGGACCCGATCGCGGTGCTGCTGAGCCTGCCCCCGGAATGCAAGATCCCAGCAGGCAGTGAAGTAGATCTCGACAACACCACGCTCGCGGAGCTCTGGGCGGGCGAAATCGCGGCGCAGGGCGGTTACGCCGAAAACACCTGGGGAGCGCTCCTCAACCAGCTTCTCTATACGTCGACAGCAGCCAACCCGCCTACCCAGCCCGAAACCTTCTTCGATGGAGGCAGAGCCGATGGCTGCAGCCAGGAAATCGAACCACAGGTCAGCTCCAACGAATCGGGCACGGCCTATGCCTTCAAGGCCTACCTCAACCAGATCGATCCGTCCGTGTGGAGCACGTACGCAACCGACTCCACATCCTGGCCGTGGCACTCAGTCCTCGATGAGCCACTCGACTCTGGCCCGGGCACACAGTTCAACGACAGTGAGGGCCACCTCTCCCAGAACACCGCCGCCTATCCCGGCTCGGTTGGATACGCCGCCGTGTCCGCGGCGATGCTCCCGAGCAACGGTGAATTCACTAACGAAGCCACAGTGACGTCGTTTGGGACTGGCATTGGCGGGGCTAGCCCAGAACACCAAATCCTGTGGGCGGAGATCCAGAACGACGGTACGAGCCCGAGCGGCGCGACATACGCCGATCCGCTTGCGAGTGGGACCAGAAGCAAAACTCCGATCGCCAACTGCCAGACGCGCAACCTGACTCCGTCCGACGAGCACTATCCACACTCAGTGACAGGATCGTGGCACGGGATCTTGGCTACAGATCCGAACATATGGGGCGAAGCGGAATCGAACTCGTACTCGATCTGCGCCCTCACCTACGACCTTGTCTGGCATCACTACCATGCGCCCAATCTGTACCTAGAACCGGCGACGGCGGAAGAAATCGCCAACACGGTCAAAGACCTTTTCGAATACATCACCGGACAGGGTCAGACCGACGTCCAAAACGATGGTTACACAGGCTTCCCAACCCCGATGGCGCCCAAAGTCACGCGAATCGTGAGCAGCATCAGACCATGAGAGCGCCTATCCGCGTTTGCGCCTGGCGTGGCGCGCGCGGGCGAGCGTCGCCGTGCTCAGCGTTTCGAGCACCGGCGCCCCGTAGGCGCCGCGAACCGCTTCGAGGAGGCTGGGCTGCACGCCGCAGTTGATGCAGAAGCCGTGCTGCGACCAGCCGATCGCGCGCGCCAGCACCTCATCGGCATAGGCGACTCCGGTCGCGTCGTGCCCGTAGTAGTCGTAGGCGGCCCACCATGCCGAATCGTCGAGCGACGCGCTGGCGCCGTCGGACGAAAGTAACCACCCTGCCGCCATCACCGAGTCGAAGTCGTCGTAGATCGAGGGGTGACGAGCGGTTTGGTGGTCGTACCTAGCGGGGCGTTTTCCGTAGCGGTAGGCGTCCTTGACGAGCGCCCAGGTCGTGACGGGACCGTTGGTGACGTTGAACTGCATCGGCCCACCGCAGCAGTGCGCAAAGTTCAGCCCGTGGTAGGTGCTGGGCGCGGTCGAGAACGCCGACTCCTGCATGTGGATCGACGCGAGCAGCAGCCAGTTCACGCCAAATACGCGCTGCGCTTCGGCGTAGATCGGATAAAAGCCCGCCTCCCACACCGCCGGGATGTGCACCGCGGTCGCATCCGACGAGCTCACCGCTCGATCGGCGCCGTGGGTTTGTGTCGCCTTGGCGACGACGCCATCCGCCGCCGCCAGCGCGCGGTGACCGCGCGCCGCGCCACCTGCCAGTGCGTCGCGGCGGGCGCCGCCCGCAGCGTATGGCCCGGCCGCCGGCGCTCCGCGCCCGGACCGCGTGGCGCGGGCCGCGGCGTTGGCGCTCGCGCTCGGGGTCAGCGTCGCCGTCGGCACCGCCGGCGGCGACGGCACGGGAGCGGCGCTCGAGGAACCCAGCGCTCCGCTGAGCGCGGCCGCGAGCACGCCGACGCCAAGCGCGAGCAGCGCAAGCGCGATCAGCCAGGAACGCCGTTCGGAGGGCGCGGTCGGTGCGGTGCTGTGCTCAGACAAGTCCAACTTGACGGTAGCGGTGCAAGCGCGGGCGCGCGTCAGCGGCTATACCTAGAACGATGAGCGAGGGCCGCCGTGAGCCGTCCCCCGAGCTGTCTCCCGAGCGGCCCTCCAAGCCGCCCGCGGAGGACTCGCGCGTCGATCCGCTACTGGGCGCGCAGGACTCGCGCGTCGGCCCGCTGCTGGTCGAGCACCACCGCAAAGACGACGGGCGCTCGCTGATCCTCTACCGCGAAGCCGAGGACGAAGATGGGTGAGCTGCGCTTCAACGAGCTGCGCGCGGAGCAGGTCGACTACACGATCGACCGCCAGGAGCGCACGTTCCTGCCGCCCGCGGACCACTGCCCGTTGTGCCCGACGCGGCCGGGTGGGATCGCGACCGAGATCCCCTTTCCGTCCTTCGAGATCGCGGTCTTCGAGAACCGCTTCCCGGCGTTCGCGGCGCCGCACGGCGCGGCGGAAGTCGTCGTGTACACCGACGACCACGACGGCTCGTTCGCGACGCTGCCCGGCGAGCGCGCGCGAGCGTTGATGTGGGTGTGGCGCGAGCGCTACGCGGCACTCGCGGCGCGTACGGACATCGACTACGTGCTGATCTTCGAAAACCGCGGCGTCGAGGTCGGGGTGACGCTGCACCATCCGCACGGACAGATCTACGGCTATCCGTTCGTGCCGCCGGTGCCCGCCATCGAGCTCCAGGCCGACGAGCGCCTCGGAGGCTGCGCTCCCTGTGAGCTGTTGCGCCGCGAGCTCGGCGACGGGCGCCGGCTCGTTTACGAGAACGACGACGTCGTCGTCTACGTGCCCTACGCGGCGCGCTGGCCCTACGAAGCGCACGTCGTGCTCCGCCAGCACCGCGCAAACCTGCCCGCTTGCACGGCGAGCGAGCTCGCGTCGCTCGCGGCCGCGTTGCAGGCGCTCACGCGCGGCTATGACGCGCTGTTCGAGCGACCCTTCCCGTATGTGATGGCGATGCATCAGGCACCCACCACGGCCGCGCTTACAGCGAGCGGCCACGTGCACGTCGAGTTCTACCCGCCGCTGCGCACCGCCGAGAAGCTCAAGTATCTCGCGGGCTCCGAGCAGGGCGGCGGGACGTTCATCGTCGACGCGCTCCCCGAGGAGTCGGCGCGTGCGCTGCGCGAGGCGATCGCCGATGCCGGCTGAGGCGCCCGCGGCGTCAAGGCCGCCGGCTCCGCGCGAGGTGCGAGCGTTCGCGCCGGGGCGCGTGAACCTGATCGGCGAGCACACGGATTACAACGACGGCCTCGCCTTGCCGTTCGCCATCGCCGAGGGGGTCTCCGTACACGCTCGCGGGAGCGCGAATCCGACGCCCAGCATCCGCGTGCATGCCAGCGACCTCGGCGAGCACGATGAGTTCTCCGTCGCGCAGATCCCTCGCGCGCAGGGCTGGCGCGCATTCGTGCGCGGTGTCGCCGCCGAGCTGCATGCCGCCGGCATCGTGCTACCCGATGTCGAGCTCGAGATTCACGGCGAGGTCCCTCGCGGCGCGGGCCTATCGTCCTCGGCAGCGCTCGAGATCGCGCTAGCCCTGGCACTGCTCGAGCTGGCGGACGCTAAGCTCGATCGCCGCACGCTCGCGGCGCTGTGCTCGCGCGTCGAGAACCTCTGGGTCGGCGCGCGTACCGGCTTGCTGGATCAGCTCACCTCGCTGTTCGGCCAACTTGGCGAGGCACTGCTGATCGACTTCTCGACCCTCGCGATCGAGCCCATCCCCCTCGAGCTCGCGGATGGCTGGCGGATCGTCACGCTCGACTCCGGCGAGCCGCACTCGCTCGCGCAATCGGGCTACAACGAGCGACGCGCCGAATGCACCCACGCTTGCGAGCTGCTCGGCGTCGCTTCGCTGCGCGATCTAGAGCAGGCAGACGGTGGCGCCGCGCGAGCACTCGCGCGGCTGCCGGCGACGCTTGCGCGCCGAGTGCGTCACGTCCTCGAGGAAAACACGCGCGTCCTTGCGACAGTGGCTGCGCTTCAAAGCGGCGACTTGGCACGCGTCGGCGGGCTGCTCGACGAATCGCACACCAGCTTGCGCGATAACTATGAGTGCTCGACCACTGCGGTCGAGGCGACCGTCCGCCGCCTGCGCGAGGCCGGCGCGGCAGGCGCACGCATGACGGGCGGCGGCTTCGGGGGCAGTGTGCTCGCCCTCCTCCCTCCCGACGCCGCGCCGCCATCCGGGGCGCACGAGGTCCGCCCCTCGCGCGGCGCACGGCTGCTTGCCGCCTGAAGCTCCTACCCGGTACCCGCTCACATCAGCACCTAGGGGACGCGCGCGCACTTGCCATAGCCACTCGGCGCACAATGTTTTCGATTCATAGACAGAATCAGTATTAAATGATTACATCTTGAATGCTCGCTAGGACGAGAGCAGTCGATCATACGTGTGAAAGTGGGTTTCGCCCTAACCATCACGCACGCCCTCTCTGAGCGCCTTAGCCTGAGTCGCGTGAAAGGAGATCTGATAACAATGCCAACCGCAAAGGCACTCGCCACTATGGCAGCGGTCCTCGCATTCTGTGCGATCGGTGCAACTCCGGCGTTTGCAGAAGAAGAAGAAGAAGAAGGAAAAACAAAAATGGCGTGGTTCGTCGGTGGCAAAGAGCTGACGAAAGGGGAAAATGCCGCCGTGGCCTCGCCGGGTTCGCTCGATTCCCCAGCGGCGTTCAACTCCCCCGGCCTGAGCCTCAAAATCAGCTGCTCGAGTTACAGCACGACTAAAGCTACGCTCGTGGGCGGGGAAGAAGAAAAGGGTCTAGTCGAATCGGCGAAATTTGAAAGCTGCAGCGAGAGCTCGCCGACTACCTGCGCACTAGCATCGTCGACCATTGCAACAGTGCCCCTCGCATTAATATTAGAGTTAAGACATATTCACAACGGAAAGCTACCGCACTTCTTAAAACTGGTGCTCCCGCAGGCGGGGACCGCTATCGCCAAAATCACCTTTACCGGCGGCAGTTGTCCACTCGTTGGCGAAAAATCGCTCAGCGGCTCGTTTAAAGAGGGGGTGCCGAATCTGGAAAGCGAAGAAATCACGCACGTCGCCGAAGCCAGCGGCACGGAAGAAAACAACAGCCTGGAACTCGGCGGCCAGAAGGTCTACATCGAAGGTGGCAAGACGTTACTCAAACTGAACTCGGGATCGAAATGGAGCTTCAAAGCTATCTGAGCTTGCCGTCGCGTCGAAGGCTCAGGCGGCGACCAGCGCGCCTTGCTTCTCGCCGAGCGCGGCGATCAGCTCGTCGAACGCCGCCGCGAATTTCTCGACGCCCTCGCGCTCGAGCGTGTCGGTGAGGTCGTCGTAGTCGACTCCGGCGCGCGCGAGCTCGTCGAGCAGCTTGCGCGCGTCGTCGAGCCCCTGCTCGAGCCGTGGCTCGGGGCGGCCGTGGTCCTGATAGGCCTCGATTGTCTCCTCGGGCATCGTGTTGACGGTGTCGGGGCCGATCAGCTCGTCAACGTAGAGCGTGTCGGGGTAGGCGGGGTTCTTCGTCGAGGTCGAGGCCCACAGCACGCGCTGGGCGGTGGCGCCCTTGGCGAGCAGGTACTCCCAGCGTGGCCCGGCGAAAGCCTGCTTGTAGTGCTGGTAGGCAAGCCGCGCGTTAGCGACGGCGAGCTTTCCCTTCAGGTGCTCGCAGCCACCGATCTCATCCAGTCGTCGATCGCCCTCGGTGTCGATCCGCGAGACGAAGAAGCTCGCGACCGAGGCGACCTTGCCGGGGTCGCCGCCGGCGGCGACAAGCCGCTCGAGGCCACGGATGTAGGACTCGGCGACCTCGGCGTAGCGGCGCAGCGAGAAGATCAGCGTGACGTTGATCGAGTGGCCCTTCGCGATCACTTCCTCGATCGCCGCCAGACCGGGCTTGGTGGCGGGGATCTTGACCATCAGGTTGGGGCGGTCGACGGTCTCGTGCAGGCGCATCGCTTCGCGGAAGGTCGCGAGTGTGTCGTACGCGAGACCGGGATCGACCTCCAGCGAGACGTACCCGTCGCGACCGGCGCCGCTGTCCCAGACCGGGCGGAAGAGATCGCAGGCATCCTTGATGTCGCGCTCGGCTAGACGCCAGAAGGCCTCGCGCGGCTGCAGACCCTGACTGCCGAGCTCGCGCAGCTGCTCGTCGTAGGCGTCGCCGGCACTCATCGCCTTCTGGAAGATGCTGGGGTTGGAAGTCGCGCCGACGACGGCGTCTTCGTCGAGCAGCTGCTGCAGGTGCCCGCCGCGAATCGACTCGCGCGAGAGAAAGTCGACCCACACGCTCTGGCCGAGCGCTGAGAGCCGCTGTAGGGGCGAGAGGTTGTGCGACGGCATCGGATCTCCTCGAGTTCGCTGGCTTGGAGCGCCCCGGGCCGGACCGCCCCTCGCTCAGAGCCTACCCCGAATCCCTCCGGCTACACGAGTGCGCGAGCGCGCGCGGCGATGTTCGCAGCGGTGAAGCCGAACTCCTCCAGCACGCGCGTCCCCGGCGCGGAGGCGCCGAAGTGGTCGAGCCCCAGCACGTCGCCATGGCTGCCGACCCACTTCCACCAGCTCATGCTCGCGCCGGGCTCGACCGCGAGACGCGCGCTGACGGCGGGCGGCAGAACGCTGTCGCGGTACTCCTGCGATTGCGCTTCGAAGAGCTCCATGCACGGCATCGAGACGACGCGCACACGCTTGTCCTCGCCGGCCAGCTCGCGTGCGGCGTCCAGCGTCGGGGCGACCTCGGCGCCGGTCGCGATCAGGATCAACTGCGGTGGCGTGGCCGTGGCACCGGCGACCTCGGCGGCGGAGTCCCACAGGACGTAGCCGCCGCGCTCGAGCTCGACGGCCGGAGCGAGCTGACCGTCGGCGCGGTCGAGCACGGGGATCCCCTGGCGTGAGAGCAGCAGCGCGACCGGGCCGTCGGCGCGCTCCAGCGCGACACGCCACGCCTGCACGGTCTCGTTCGCGTCGGCGGGCCGGATCACCCACAGGTGCGGGATCGCGCGCAGCGCGGCGTAGTGCTCGACCGGCTGGTGCGTGGGGCCGTCCTCGCCGAGCGCGACGGAGTCGTGCGTCCAGACCCAGACGACGGGCAGGCTCATCAGCGCGGAGAGCCGCACGGAGGCGCGCATGTAGTCGGAGAAGATCAGGAACGTCGAGCCGTAGGGCTTGACGATCCCGCCGTGCGCGGCGGCGCCGTTGACGATTGCGCCCATCGCGTGCTCGCGGATACCGAACGGAACGTTGCGCCCGGCGTGCACGCGCGAGAACTCCCCGGCGCCCTCGAACACGGTCTTCGTCGACTCGACGAGGTCGGCGGCGCCACCGATCATCGTCGGCGCATAGGCCGAGAAGGCCGCCATCGTCTTCTGCCCGGCGGCGCGCGTGGCGAGCTTTTCGCCTGCCGCGAAGGTCGGCAGCGCCTCGCGCCAGCCGTCGAGCAGCTGCCCGGCCCAGGCGCGGTCCCAGTCCGCGGCGAGCTCGCCGAAGCGCTCGCGCCAGGCCCCCAGACGCTCGTTCCACTCGCCCTGCACGCGCGCACCGGCCTCGACGAGGTTCATGTGCTCGGAGACGCGCTCGTCGACCCAGAACTTGCGCTCGGGGTCGAAGCCCATGACCTGCTTGGTCGCGCGCACCTCGTCCTCGCCGAGCGGCGCGCCGTGCGACGCAGCGGTGTCGACGGCGTTGGGGGCGGGGTAGGCGATATGCGAGCGAATCGCGATGAACGACGGGCGGTCGGTTTCCTCGCGCGCGGCGGTCAGCGCGGCCTCGAGCGCGGCGGTGTCCTCGGAGTCGGCGACGCGCTGCACGTGCCAGCCGTCGGCGGCGAGGCGCGCGACGTGGTTCTCGCCGTCGAAGGAGATCGAGGTGGTGCCGTCGATCGTGATGCGGTTGTCGTCGTAGCAGACGATCAACTTCCCGAGCGCGAAGTGCCCGGCGACGGAGGCGGCTTCCTGGCTGATGCCCTCCATCAGGTCGCCGTCGGAGCAGATCGCGTAGACGTGGTGGTCGACGATCTCCTGGCCGGGGCGGTTGTAGCGCTCGGCGAGGAAGCGCTCGGCGATCGTCATCCCGACGGCGTTGGCGAAGCCTTGCCCGAGCGGCCCGGTGGTGATCTCGATGCCGGGCGTGTGTCCGCGCTCGGGGTGCCCGGGCGTGCGCGAGCCCCACTGGCGGAACTGCTGGAGATCCTCGAGGCCGAGGTCGTAGCCGGTGAGGTGCAGCAGCGAGTACTGCAGCACGCAGGCGTGGCCGGCGCTGAGCACGAAGCGGTCGCGGTCGCGCCACTCGGTGTCGCGCGGGTTGACGCGCAGGAAGCGCTTGAACAGCGTGTAGGCGAGCGGCGCGAGTGCCATCGCGGTGCCGGGGTGACCGGCGTTGGCCTGCTGTACGGCATCCATCGCGAGACCGCGAATCGTGTCGATCGCGAGCGCTTGCAGCTGCTCGTCCGCGCGAGTGAGCTCGCGCGTGCCCGTATCAGCCGTTGCGCGGGAACCGCTCGATGGATGCTCACCGGCCATCTGCAGCGATCCTAGCGACAGAAGGCCATCTGTTGGGACTCCTTCTCGGCCGCACTCTTCCGTCCGCACTCTTTCGGCGGGCCGCTGCACCCGTTGGGTTGGCGGCCACCGTCGCCGTGCTCAGCGCGGTGGCCGCCGGTTCAGCGCGGTGGCCGACGGTGTACCGCCGGCAGCGTCCTAACTGGGTGCGCGCGACTTTCGGCGCACCAGCATCTGGCGGGCCGCACACGCACCAGCCAGTGCAGGTCGTGTCGGCAATGCGAGCGGCGATAGGGCCAGCGGGCGTGCAGAGCCCGCAGCATGCGCCGCTCCTCGCAGACGAACACTCTCATGACGATTCGACCTCCCTACCCCTGCCATTGGCCGATCGGGCCAATTGACAACTTCCCCGTGGTCCACAGCGTCCCAGCAAATAGTACGCCGCCTACAGAACCCTCCACGCCGCGAAGCAGACGCGAAGTCCATCGTCGCCCTCCTCCCCTGACCTGCGATCACGATTTCCAAGACCTATTCCCCGACTCCCCATTACTTTGCTGCTTCCAAGTGACCCGCCACCAGCTGCGAGCGGACTAGACTTGAAGTAGCACTTGCAACGACATATAAATCATGTTTTACTCATCCTGTCAACATTAAGCGAGTATTTCGCGAGTCTCGACCACGACGATCAGGCACATTCGCGCACCGGCATAGTCAACTAAGGTAACCCCAGTGTCAGAGGGACAGCGGGAGAAAAGCAGTACACGTAGGAACGGCCGCGTACGCAAAGCGGGCGCGGGTGCCGCCAAGCCGGCCGCGGCCTCGCGCAACGGCGGCGCCGGCCGCGACGGCGCGGGCGGCGACCAGAAGGGGCTTCCGCGCGGCCCGCAGGCGCTGCCGCGCGCGCAGGTCGTGGCGCACCAGCGCGAACGGCTGCTGGAGGCGATGGTGCAGGCGGTCAGCGAGCGGGGGGTCGTCGCGACGACGATCTCGGACCTGGTGGCGCGCGCGGGCATCTCGCGGCGGACGTTCTACGAGCACTTCGAGAACAAGGAGGACTGCCTGCTGGCGACGTATGACGCGGTGGTCGAGAGCGTGGTGCAACGGATGCTGGGCGTGTACGAGTCGACCGACGGGTGGCTCGAGCAGCTGGAGGCGATGATCCGCGAGCTGTTCACCGCGATCGCGGAGCGTCCGGACGCGGCGCGCCTGATCTGCGTGGAGATGGGCGCGTCGGGCGCGGTCGGGGTCGAGCGCTGGGCCGACGGGGCGGCGCGCTTCGAGCGCTTCATCAGCCGCGGCTTCGAGCAGTCGCCGGGCGCGGGCACGATTCCGGACCCGGTGGCGCGCGCGATCGTGGGCGCGCTGCGCAAGATCATCTACTCGCGCGTGCGTGCGGAGCGCTCGAGCAAGTCGCTGAAGCTCGAGCTGATGCGGGTCGTCCCGGGCCTGATGGAATGGATCGCGAGCTTCTACCCGGCGCCGGCCGGCGTGCCGCAGCGGCCACCGGCGCTCGAGCCGCGCCGGCTGGAGGGCGGCCGCGCGCCGGGCAGCTTCCATCCGCCGACGCCGTGGCGCCAGCGGGGCCTGCCGCGCGGCGAGCACAACCTTCCGCGCAGCTTCGTGATCTTCAACCAGCGCGAGCGCATCTTCGACGCGATCGCGCGCCTGACGGCGAGCGGCGGCTACCCGGCGTTGAGCCTCGAGGACATCGCGTCAGCAGCGGCGGTCTCGCTGCAAACGTTCTACAGCCACTTCGAGAACAAGGAGGACGCGTTCCTCGCGACCTACGAGGTGGGCCACTCGCGCGCGAAAGCCGCGGTCGACCGCGCGCTCGCGACGCAGACCGACTGGACGCTGGCGGCCCGCGCGGGCGCACTGGCCCTCCTGGAGTTCCTGGCCTCGGAGCCGGCGTTCGCGCACCTCGCGTGCGTAGACATCCTGATCGCCTACCCGCACGTCGCGGGCCGCGTCGACGAGGCCAACGCGGCGTACGCGCAGCTGCTCGACCTCGACATCGGCGAAGGCGCGCCGTCGCGCCAGTCGACGCCGGTGATCACGGAGGTAATCGTGGGCGGCGTCTTCGAGCTGCTCCACGACTACATCCTGCGCGGCCAGACGCGTCGGTTGCCGGAGCTCGCGGACCACGTCAGCTACCTGGTGCTGACGCCGTTCATCGGCAGCGAGGCCGCGGCGCGCGCGATCTCGCCGTCGACCAGCTAGGGCGACGCTAGGCGCAAGACCCGAGCAGGCCGCTCAGCTAGGCAGCGACGCGCAGGTGCCGGTAGGGGGTGCTGCGCAGCTCGCGGACAAGCGCGTCGAGCACACCCTCCTCGTCCTCCTCGCGCCCGTCGGTGACGGCGTTGATCAGCGATCGCTTGCGCTCGAGCAGCTTTGCGATCGTCTCGTCGATCGTGTCGGCGGCGAGCAGATAGGAGACGTTGACGGCGTCCTGCTGACCGATCCGGTGGCAGCGATCCTCGGCCTGGTCGTGCTTTGCGGGCGTCCAGTCGAGCTCGAGGAACGCGACGTTGGAGGAGCGCGTCAGCGTGAGACCCTGGCCGGCGACCTCGATCGAGCAGACGATCAGCTGGTTCTCCTCGCGGTCGGGCGCCTGGAAGGCGCGCAGCGCGGCGTCGCGCTGGACGTGGCTGTCTTCGCCGAGGATGTGCAGCGCGTCGGGGAAGCGCTCGACGATCGCGCGCTGGATCTCGCGGTGGCGGGCGAAGACGACGAGACGCTCGCCGGAGCTGAGGAAGTCATGGATCCAGGCGAGCGCGGCGTGCAGCTTGCCGCGCGCGGCGAGCAGCTTGAGCGCGTTGAGGCGCACGAGGCGCTCGGCGCGCAGCGCTGCGGCGACCTTCGCGTCGAGCTCGCCGAGGTCGAGCGGCTGGCTTTGCAGCCACGCGACGACGTCGCGCTCGGCGAGCCGGTACTCGGGCTCGTTGTCGAGCTCGATCGGCACGATCGCGCGGGTCTTGGCGGGCAGCTGTGGCAGCACGTCGGCCTTCAGGCGCCGCGCGAAGCAGCGCGCGCGCAGGTGCCAGTGCAAGCGCAGATGCGCGTCGGCGCCGCGAAAGCGCCGGCCGAACTGCGCGCCGGAGCCGAAGTCGCCGAGCCGTCCGATGATCCGCAGCTGCGCGATCAGCTCAAGCGGGCGATTCATGACCGGCGTCCCGGTGAGCGCGAGCACGAGCCCGTCGCGCGGCACGGCGCCGGCGAGCTGCTGGGCGGCCTGGGTGCGCTTGGCGGCGGCGTTCTTGCAGTAGTGGGACTCGTCGAGCACGAGCGCGCGCGGCGCGAGGGCGCGCAGCTCGTCGAGGCGCGCGGCGAGGATGTCGTAGTTGACGACCGTGACGTCGGCCGCCGGGGCCTGCTCGGCGGCGCCGGTCCCGGTGAGCGCGCGGGCGCTGCGCGCGGGCAGCCAATGCTCGAGCTCGCGCAGCCAGTTGAGCTTGAGGCTCGCGGGGCAGACGACGACAGCGGGGTAGGCGCCGTCGGCCTCGAGCGCGGCGAGCGCCTCGATCGTCTTGCCGAGGCCCTGCTCGTCGGCGAGGAACGCGCGTCGTTGGGTGAGCAGATAGCTGACTCCGGCGCGCTGGAACGGCTTGAGCTCGCCGCCGAGACCGTCGACGTGCAGCGGCGCGTCGGTCGCGGCGGAGAGCTCGACGAGCCCGGCGGCGCGCGCGTGCTGCTCGCGAACGTCCTGCAGCAGCGCGAGCGCGTCGGGGGCGACCCAGGTTCCGTGGGTGGCGAGGAAGCCGTCGAGCTCGGGTACGCAGAACGGGTCGGCGCGAATCGCGGGCAGGCGCTCGTGCCGCGCACCGCGGCGGGGCTTGTGCGCCAGCACGCCGCGTAGCGCGGCGAAGGCCTCGAGCTGCGCGGGCTCGTGGCCGGGTGCGAGCACGAATGTGGGGTCGTCGTGAACCGGCGAGAGCTCGAGCACGGCGGGCGGCGCGGGCAGGCCGTCGCGCAGCGCGGCGACGCAGCGCTTGGCGGCGGGACTCAACCAGCCGCGCAGGCGGCCGTCGATCAGCTGCCAGAGCGCGAGCGTCAGTGGAACGGTGACCCCGCCGGGCGCGTTGGCGGCGTGCTCGCGCAGCTCGGCGGGCAGCCGCGCGGTGTCGCCGAGCAGCACGAAGACGGGCTCCTCGCGCGGCCCGCCGACCTCGATCGTGCCGCGCCACTCGGTCGCGCGTCGCAGCCACTCGGTGACTCGCGGCGCGACGCTCGTGGGCTCGAGGTGCTCGATCAGCTCGCCGATCTCAGCGGCATCGGGCTCGACGGCGGCCAGCGCGAAGGTTCCTTCGGGACCCCCGGCCGTGCGCAAGCCCGCGCGACCGGCGAGCACGCGCGCGAGCGGCGCATGCGCGGCGGCCAGCAGAATCCAATGGCTCCCGCGGCGGTCGCGGCGCAGTTCGACGTCGTGATCCTCGCCGTCGGCGCGCACCGACGCGCGCACGTCGCGGCGCGGCCGCAGCTCCTCGCCCTCGGGACGCTCGCGCAGCGAGTGCAGCCCGCGGCTCGCGATCTCGGTGAGGCGCAGCGGCTCGCCGAGCGCCTGCAGTTCGGCGACAAGCTGCGCGGCGTGCTCGTCGAGCGGGATCAGCGCGCGAGCGATCACGGGGAGGCTGTAGCCGTCGGGGTGCTCGAGCAGCGCCGCGACGAGCTCGGGGGCGGTGTCGGTGGCGAAGCTCAGCCACCAGTCGCCGTCGGGGCGCACAAGGTCCAGCAGGCACTCGTCGGCGCGACGCCGCGAGCGCCGCCGCGCGAGCGTACGCGCGAGCTGGTCGCTGACCTCGGGCTCGCCGGGCAGGCTGGCGAGCAGGCGCGCGAGCGCCTCGGCGCCCTCGGGATCAAGCGGGACACACCAAGCGCGGCTGACGGGATCCCAGCGCCGTCCGGGGATCGCGCGCAGCAGCTGCCGCAGGTGCTCGTCGTAGGGGAAGCGCAGCACAGCCTCCCCGGAGGCGATCGAGGCATGAAAGGACACGCGCCCACGATAGGCGGCGACGGGGATGAAACACAAAATCGACCCCGCCGCGCGCACACGTACGCACGCGCGGCGGGGTCGCCAACGCAGAACACCAACCCCGACGCCCCGCGCGATCGGCCCCCACGCGCACACGCACGCACGCGCGGCGGGGTCGCCAACGTTCTTCCCAATCTCCACCCCCACGACCGACGCCCCCGCGAAGCGCATGCCCAACCGGGATCCGCGATCCGTCCGTCGCGTGGCGGAGGATGCCGGGCTCTTTGCGCGACCTCGCACCGACATCCACCACGGCATCGACGTCGCTGCGCGCGTGGCAGCGCGAGGCGCTCGGGCAGCTCGCGGGGTGGCGCGAGGGACCGTTCCTCATCTCGGCGGCACCGGGGGCGGGCAAGACGCGCCCGGCGCTGGAGCTGGCGCGTGAGCTGCTGGCGCGCAGGGAGGTCTCGCGGATCGCGGTACTCTGCCCGACGACGCCGCTGACCCGCCAGTGGGCGGCGGCGGCGGCGGCGCTCGGCGTGCAACTCGAGCCGGATGCGGCGGGCGCGCGGCCGCCGCGCGACTTCGACGGCGTGGCGGTGACATACGCGCGCATCGCGAGCGACCCGCGGGCGTGGGCGGCGGAAGCTTCGCGCGACATGCTGGTGGTGGTCGACGAGGCGCACCATCTCGGTGAGGAGCTGGCGTGGGGAGAGTCCTTCCGGCAGGCGTTCGCGCAAGCGCCGCGCTGGCTACTGCTCTCGGGCACGCCGTTTCGCTCGGACGCGACGCCAATCCCGGGCGTGCGCTACGACTCGGAGGGACTGGCGGAACCGGACTTCTCGTACACCTACGCGCAGGCGGTGGCGGACGGGATCTGCCGCCCGGTGGCGTTCGTGACGTTCGACGGGACGCTCTCGTGGCGCAGCGGCGAGGACGTGATCGAGTCGTCGTTCGAGACGGTGTTGACCAATCGCGAGGCGGCGCGGCGGTACCGAACGGCGATCTCGACGGAGCTGCCGGACGGGCTACCGCGGATCCTGCGCGAGGCAGACGCGAAGCTGAGCGCGCTACGGGCGGAGGGCCAGCGGGACGCGGGCGGCCTGGTGGTGGCAGCCGACGGGACGCACGCGCGGCGGATCGCGAAGCTACTCGGCGAGACGACGGGCAAAGCACCGGTGGTGGTGTTGCACACGGAGGCGCGGGCGGCGCGCAAGCTGGCGGAGTTCAGAGGCTCGCGCGAGCCGTGGATCGTGGCGGTGAACATGGTCTCGGAGGGCGTGGACATCCCGCGTTTGCGCGTGGGTGTGTACGCGACGGCGGCGAAGACGCCGCTGATCTTCCGCCAGATCGTGGGGCGCTTCGTGCGTACGCTGCCGGGCCGACCGCCGGAGCCGAGCTGGGTGTACCTGCCGGCGGACCCGGTGCTGCGCCGGCACGCCTCGGAGGTGGAGAGCGAGCTGCGCCACGCGCTGCGCGAGCGCGAGCCGAGCGACGAGCTGGAGGAGCTGCGCGAGCGCCGGGCTACGGAGCCCTCGCCGGCGCTGGAGTTCGTGCCGTTGAGCGCGGAGTTCGTCCCGCAGATGACGCTGTTCGGCCCGGCTCCGCAGGTGACATCGCAGAATTCGACGATGGTGGCCGCCCAAGCGGCGATGTCGGCGAGCGAGCCGGCCGCGCGGGCGGCCTTGCCAATGGGCGAGCCGGCGCCGCGAGCGGCGTTCGAGCGGCGTCAGCACTTGCGCGAGGAGCGCAGCCGCCTGGTGGCCGACCTGCAGCGCCGCGGCGGCGGCAGCCACCGCGAGATCAACGCGTGGCTGAACCGGGCGGTCGGCGTGCAGCGCGTGGAGAGCGCGAGCATCGAGCAACTGGAGCGCTCGGTGAAGACGCTCGTCAAGGAGCTCACGCGGCGCAGCAGGGCGTAGATTGGGGGCGCATCCGCGCGGGTGAGCACGGGCTCGGAGCGTGTGGGGGCGGGACCTCCATGTCCCGCCCCGCGGCCAGTGTGTGAGACTGCGCGACGATGGCGGCGAGACAGCCGAGAGTCGCGGTGGTGGGGCACGTGGAGTGGGTGCAGTTCGCGCGCGTGGGGCACGTCCCGCGCGCGGGCGAGGTGCTGCACGCGCGCGAGTCCTTCGAGGAGCCGGCGGGCGGCGGCGCGGTTGCTGCGGTGCAGCTCGCTCGCCTGGCCGGTGCGGCGTCGCTGTTCACGGCGCTCGGCGAGGACTCGCTGGGGGAGCGTTCGACGGCGCGGCTGGGAGAGCTGGGCGTCGAGGTGCATGCGGCTCGGAGATCGGATCCAACCAGACGCGCGGTCACCCTTGTCGACGACGCGGGTGAGCGCACGATCACGACATTTGGCGCGCGCCTGGAGCCCGTTGGCGGGGACGCGCAGCTGCCATGGAGCACGCTCGGCGAGATGGATGCGGTCTATTTCACGGCCGGCGATCTTGACGCGCTGCGCGCGGCGCGTGCGGCGCGCGTCCTCGTGGCCAGCCCGCGGGCGATCGACGCGCTGGGACACGCAGTCCCGCTGGATGCGCTGGTGCTCAGCGAGGACGACGCGGTCGAGCGCGACGAGGCGATTGGCGTGCACGAGGAAGCCGAGCTGGTCGTGCTGACCCGCGGCGCACAGGGAGGCTCCTACAGAGCGCGTTCAGGCGTCACTGGATCCTGGGCGGCGAGCGCGCCGCCGGGTCCGGCCGTGGACTCCTACGGCTGCGGGGACTCGTTCGCGGCGGGCCTGACCTACGGCCTCGGCGTGGGCATGGCGGTGGAGGCGGCACTGGAGCTGGCGGCGCGCTGCGGTGCGATGTGCCTCACGGGCCGCGGCCCGTACGACCGTCAGCTGCGACTCGCCACGGAGAACGGCACGCGGACTTGACGGTCGCGGTGCGCGTCTCGGGCGTGGGCCTGTTGGAATGCGGCGATGCGTACTGTCGTGCGGGTCTGAGCGCTAGCGTGGCGCCTTGGCGAGGTACTTGTGCCCGGTCTTCACCTCGACGCGCCGGTGGTTGACGAGGTTCGTGACGGCGACCTTGTCGCGCGTGACGCGGATCAGCGTGCCATCGCAGAGGTCCTCGGTCAGCCATTCGGTGCCCTGCACGGCGCCGGCGGCGTAGTTGCCCTTGGTGGAGAATTTGCCGTGCGCGTTGGCCCACAGCTTGCGCACGACGTGGCTGCCTGACGCCGCGGCCTGTGCGGTCGCGACCTGCGTGGCCGCGACCTGTGCACTGATGCGACTCGCGCGGGCGATGTGGCTGCGCTCGCGCGCGGTCGGGCAGACCGCGAAGTTCCCACCGGTGAGTTCGGCGACGACGACGCCGTTGCGGCCCTGCCGGAGGATGAACTCGCCGTCGAAGAACTGACCGGTCTGCGTGCCGCCCCCGGGAAGCGCGGTGGTGACGCTCACGGTGCCGTGCGTCGCTTCGATCACGGTTCCGAACGGGATCTGCTGGAGGCTCGACAGCGCGACGAACGTTTTGGCCCCGGGCAGGCGCACGAGCACCGTGCCGGAGACCGGCGCGACGTTGCCGCTGCGGGCGAGCACGGGCGGCGGGACGATAAGCGGCGCGAGCGAGGTGATCGGCCCCGCGAAATTTGACGTTTTCGCGATGACTTCGCCGCCGGATCCGCCGCCGCCTTTGGGTTCTTCGGCGGCGGGGGCGCCTTCGTAGCAGTTCCAGCTGTACGCGTTGTTGGGGTTTTCCGGGCCGGCGTGGGCGGCGATGCCAGGGAATGCGATTTCACAGGCGTTGTCCATGCTGGGAGCGGCGCCGTGGTTAGCGATTGGAGCGGTCGTGCCGTCGTCCTCGACGCAGGCCCAGTTCCCGTAGGCGAATTCGGGACCTTCGATGCCTTCCTTGATCAAGATTGCCGGGCCGTTGCCTTTGCTTTCCTTGCCGTTGTCGCCGATGCCTTCGCAGTAGGCAGTGAGGTTCAGGCCACCGACGCGACCGTAGGCGAACTTGTCGGCTTCGTCGACCGGCGAGGTCCCGGAGGAGCTCGTGACGGTCACGTCGGCGGTCGCGCTCCCAGCCGGTGACCTGGCGATGATCGTCGTCGCGGAGCGCACCTGGACGTTCGTCGCGGCGGCGGACCCGAACTTCACCGAATCGCCGACGCTGAAGCCGGTGCCGCTGATCGTGACTTCAGTTTCACCGGCGTATGCGCCTTGGTTGGGACTGAGTGCGGTAACGGTCGGCGTCACGGCGCGCGCGAGCTCGACGATCGCATGATCTTCCTGCGCGGCGACGTACACGTTCGTGCCGTCTGGGCTGACGGTGAGGCGGCGTGCGTATTTGAGACCGACGAGACCGTTTGCGGACGGCGGTTCGCAGCCGCTGGGTTCCTCGGTCACACATGGATCTTCGGCGCTTTGCTCAAGCGCGCCTTCGGCGCCGCGATCGAAGACGGCGACGGCGTTTTCGCCGGCGCTCGCCGTATAGACGTTCTGGCCGTCGGGGCTGATCGCGATGCCGACGGTCCCGCCGAGCGCTTTGGCCTGCTGGCACCCCGTGAACGCTTCGAGGCTGACGCACTCGTTGGGCGACGCCAACTGGGCGAGCGCTCCCGACGCACCGCGCTGCAGCTCGATCACGGCTTTCGTCTTGGTCGAGGTGACGTAGACGTTCTGGCCGTCGGGACTCACGACGAGGTCTTCGGCGCCCTGGAGGTATTCAGCGTTCGCGCAGCCGGCGACTTTTTCGCTAATGCAGGCTTCTGTGCCGGAGAGCTGTTTGAGCGCCCCTTCCGCGCCGCGTTCGAGGGCGACGACGTCGCCTTCTTTTTCTCTGGCACCCGCGGCGACGTAGAGATCCTTGCCGTCTGGACTCACAGCAAGGCCGATCGCTTCCTTCAAACCGACACCCGTGGTCGTCCCGCATTCGCTGGCGCTGGTTTCGCTGATGCAGTTGTTCGGCGTCGCGAGCTGGGTCAGTTCGCCGCTCGCTTCACGCTTAAACTCGGCGACGGCGTCGTCGGCGAAACCGGTCACGTAGACGTTCGCTCCGTCGGGGCTGACGGTGACGCCGTAGGGAAGGTTCAGGCCCTTGGCGCCCGTCGTCGCGCATTCGCTGGAAGCGGCTTCGTGCGTTATGCACCCGAGTTTGGTGAGCAGGCCGGTTTCGGGGTTGCGGCTGAACTCGACGACGTTGTTGGCGGCCTGCGCGACAACGTAGACGTCGGCGCCATCGGAACTGATCGCGACGGCGGCGGGGCGTTCGATCGCACTGACTTCCATTTCGGCGTGCTGCGCGGCACACGCGGGTTCGGTTTTCGCCAGCGCGCTGAAACAGCCGATCACAGTCAGGGCGCCGTTTGCCTGGTTGCGCGCGTACTCGATCAGATCGCCATTTACGGCAACCGAGTACGCGCTGGCACCGTCGGGGCTGACCTGCAACTCGTAGGCGAAGCTCAGGCCGTATGGCACCTTGGTGGCGCAGTGCGCTTGTTCTTCGGCGATCTCGCCGACGCAGTCCGCAGGGGCGACCAGTTGCGAGAGCGAGCCCGGTGGCGCCGCGGCAGCGGCGTGCGCGGGGAACACGAGGAGCGCGAGCAGCAGTGTGAGCAAGAACCCACGCAACCGCCGCAGGCCGCTTCCGGAGCCGCGACTCTCCCAATCGATGCTTGTCGCTGAATTCACTGAATACCCCGTCCCAGGGCCCATCCTGCCGACGCGCGTGTGCGTGGGCGCACTCTACCGATGCGCTGGTGAGCACGCAGCAAGCCTCCAGGCGCGCGGCGGCACGATGTGGTGAGCGGGCACGCGGCAATGCTGCGGGCGCACGGCGGCGCGCGCAGCCGGGATCGGTGTCGGCGCGCGCCGACACCTTCGGCTAGCATCGGCGCCCACAAGGGGCGGGCGCGCGTGCTGAGAGCGAGGCGATCACATCGGTAGGACGCGCACAGAGCGGCGCAAGGTACTCGCGCTGCTCGCGGTCGCGCTGCTGGCAGCCGGCATGGGGGCATTGGCCTACGCGACGCATCTCTTGAGACCAACCGAGCTGGAGACGATCGACGCGCGCTTCTCCATCAGGGGCGCGCAGCGCCCATCCCCCAATATCGTGCTCGTCGAGATCGACAACGCGACGTTCCAGGAACTGACAAGTCTGCACAAACGGTCGGAGTTCCCGTTTCCGCGTCGCTATGACGCGACCGTGATCGATCGCCTGCGCGCGGCCGGCGCGAAGACGATCGCGCTGGACATCGAATTCGCGCATCCGACTGACCCGCGCGACGACTACGCACTGGCCGGCGCGCTCGGACGCGCGCATGGGAAAACGGTGCTCGCGGCTACCGAAATCGGCCCCGGCGGCAGCAACGGGATCCTCGGTGGTGAAGGCGCGCTGCGCGAACTCGGCGCGCGCGCGGCGGAGGCGATCCTGACCGTCGACTCCGACGGGACCGTGCGCCGGGTGGCTTACTCGTACAGCGGGCTGCAGAGCTTCGCGGTGCTCACCGCCGAAATCGCAGCTGCCCACCACATCGGCGCGGGACTCTTCGAAGGTGGCACTCTGCCGATCGACTTCGCGGGGCCGCCGGGCACGCTCGCGTCGATCTCCTATTCGAAGGTCTTGCAGGGCAAGTTCTCACCGAACCTGTTCCGCGGCAAGGTCGCTATCGTCGGCGCGTCGGCGTCGGTGCTGCAGGATGTGCATCACACCGCGACCAGCGGCTCGAGTGAGATGCCGGGCCCAGAAATCTGGGCGAACGCGACCGAGACATTGCTGCAGGGCGCTCCGCTGCGCGATGCGCCGGGCTGGCTGAACCTCGTGCTGATTGCGCTGTTAGGTGCGATCGTCCCGCTGGGCAGCCTGCGCGTGCGTCCGCGGCGCTCGCTGCTCTCGGCGCTCGCGCTCGCACTCGTCTTCGCGATCGCCGTGCAGGTCGCGTTCAACACGGGCCTAATCGTGGCTTTCGTCTACCCGCTGCTCGCACTTGTGCTGGGGACGCTGGGGACGCTGGCGGTGCTCTACATGCTGACGGCACTCGAGCGCGAGCGCGTGCGCACAATCTTCTCGCGCTTCGTGCCGGCCGACGTCGTCGACCAGGTGCTGGCGAGCACCGGCGAGAACCTGCGGCTCGGGGCTGTCGAACGCGACTGCACGGTGCTCTTCTCGGACCTGCGCGGCTTCACTAGCTTCTCCGAGAAACAGCCGGCGGAGCGCGTGATCGAGGTCGTCAACTGCTACCTGAACGAGATGACCGAGGCAATCATGGACGCGGGCGGCACGCTAATCGCGTACATGGGCGACGGCATCATGGCGGTCTTCGGTGCGCCGCTGGAGCAACCCGACCACGCCGACCGCGCGGTGGCGGCGGCGCGCGAGATGATCGGGCCGCGCCTGCAGCGCTTCAACGCATGGCTGGCCGAGCAGGGTCACGACCACGAGTTCGCGATGGGCATCGGCGTCAACAGCGGCAGCGTGATGGCCGGCAACATCGGCTCCGAGCAGCGCGTCGAGTACACGGCGCTGGGCGACACGACGAACACGGCCTCGCGCCTGGAGAGCATGACGAAGGGCAGCGGATACATGCTGTTCGTCTCGCAGTCGACGCGCGAGCGAATGCGCGACCCGCCCGAGCAGCTGACGCTGGTCGGCGAGCTCGAGATCCGCGGGCGCGTCGCGAAGCTGCCGGTGTGGACGCTCAGTGACGCGGGATAGCCAGCGATGTGCGATAGCCAGCGACGCCCAATAGCGGCGATGACGCGCGCCTCGACGAGCGCGTCTTAGCGACGCCGAACAGCCGCGATGACGCGTGCCTCGATGAGCGCGAGACGCGCGGCGGCGTCGCCGGGCACGCCGTGTACGGCACCACCGGGGAACGCGGCGGCGCTGCCGAGGTAGAGGCCGCGGACCGGCGTGCGGTAGGGCGAGAGCGCGGGAACCGGCCGGAAGATCACCTGCCTGAGCGTGTAACTGCCGCCGCCGACGTCGCCGCCGACGAGGTTCGCGTTGCGCCGCTGCAGGTCGGCGGGGCCGAGCACGTGCCGCGCGAGGATCCGCTCGCGAAAGCCGGGCGCGAAGCGCTCGACCTGTGCCTCGATGCGCTCGACGTGGCGCTCGCGCTCGCAATCCCAGTCGACTGTGTGGGAACCGTGCGTGTAGGCCCACGCGGTGTGTCGCCCGGCGGGAGCGCGCGTGGGATCGGCGAGCGACTGCTGTCCGAGCAGCATGAACGGGCGCTCGGGCAGTGCGCCGCTCGCGCTCGCGGCGGTCGCGCGTAAGACCTCCGAGGCCGAGCCGCAGACGTGCACGGTGCCGGCCTCGCGCGCGGCGGGCGCGCTCCACGGGATCGGACCGTCGAGTGCCCAGTCGACCTTGAGCGTCGCGGGGCCGTAGCGGTAGCGGCGCAGCGCGCGTGTGTAGCGTGCCGGCAGCGCGTCGCCGCAGAGCGTGGCGAGCGCGTGGGGCATCACGTCGGCGATCACCAGTGGCGCCGCGAGCCGCTCGCCGTCGGCGAGCTCGACACCGACGGCGCGTCCGCGCTCGACGGCGATGCGCGCGACGGTCGCATCGGTACGCACGTCGCCGCCGAGCTCGCGCAAGTAGGAGAGCAGCGCCTCGGCGAGCCTGCCGGCGCCGCCTTCGGGGCTCGGCCAGCCGGCGCCGTGACCGAGCAGGCTCATGTAGGCGGCGGCAATCGCGCTGCCGCGGCCGGTGGGCGGCACGTCGGAGTGCATCGCCGAGCCGTAGAGCCACGCGCGCGAATCTTCGCCGGCGAACAGCTCGCCGGCGAGCGTCTGCGCGGAGCTTGCGAGCAGCCGCGTGAAGCCGAGCATGCCCCGCGGGCCGATCCCGGCGGTCAGCCGCAGTGAGCCGGCGAGCGGCGGGAAGCCGCCAAGCATCGTCGCGCGCAGCGCGACGAAGTGGCGCAGGTACGGCGTCGCGAAGGCGCGCCAGCGCTCGCCGTCCCCGGCGTGGACGCGCTCGAGACTCGCGACGGTGCGGTCGAGGTCGCGGTAGAGCGCGACGGCACCGCCGTCGGGGAGCGGATGGGCGAGGCAGGCCTCGGGGTGGACCCAGCGCAGGCCGTGGCGGTGCAGCCCCATCCGCGCGAACACCGGCGAGGCGACGGCGGCGGGGTAGACGGCGGAGTAGGTGTCGTGCTGGAACTCCGGCAACGTGAGCTCCTCGGTCGCGACCGCGCCGCCCGCGTGCGCGGCGGCCTCGAGCACGAGCACCTCGCGCCCCGCCCGCGCGAGTGCGATCGCGGCGGCAAGTCCGTTGGGGCCGGATCCGACGACTAGCGCGTCGTGGCTCATGGGGCGCCAGCATAGGCCGCCGCACCGAACGCCCAGGCGCCGGCATAGGCTGCCCACGCGCTGGCGCGGCGTTCCCGGCCGGGCCGCCGCGCACAACGGACGGCGCGTGGCACATAATGTCGCGATGCATCACCGCAGCTCGATCACCTCGCTCTCGTGGATTCCCTCTGAGGCGATCGAAGGCTCGACGCGCCTGGCGTTCGAGGCCGGTGTCGCGCACTACGACGAGCCGCCGCCAGAGGTGCTTGAGGATGTGCAGCAGCTTTGCGCTGAAGATCGCTTCCGCTTCGCGAACATCCTCGACGCGTGGATCGAGGTCGACGACGCGGGCGCGATCGTCGACTGCGGCTACGAGGGCGGCGGGCTGATGGGCAGCACTTCGGTGAAGGTCGGTCCGCTAACGCGGACCTTCGAGGCGGTCGGGCTGCCGGACATCGCGCGGCCGCCGGAGCGCGGCGATGGATGGGTGCGGTTCACACAGACCGCGGGCGGGCGCACCGGGGTGCCGGCACCGCGCCGCGTGCGCCGCCGTCCGTTCGTGCAGTGGCAGGCGCCGCTGGTGTGGACGACGCTGTCGCTCACGATTCATGCCGACGGCAAGGTCAAGGGCGCGCTGACCGGCGCGAGCCGCTTCCCGCGACACTGGATCTACGACGCGACGGGCGAGCTCTCGCACAAGTCGGGCCTGGCGGACTTCAAGAACTGGTACCGCTACTCCTTCGGGCGCCACACTCCGTGGGGGGACACCGACTCGCAGGCGCTCGTGACGGCGGTCGAGACGGCACTAGAGCGGCGCCTCTCAGCGCAGGTGATGCGCGGCGGCGCGAAGCCGTCGATCCGCAAGGTGCAGGCCGGAGCGAAGCTGGTCGAGCAGGGCGAAGCGGGGACCGAGGTCTTCCTACTGCTCGACGGCGTGCTGCGCGTCGAGCACGACGGCGAGCGCCTCGCGGAGTATGGACCGGGCGCGCTGCTCGGCGAGCGAGCGCATCTTGAGGACGGCGGGCGGACCTCGACGCTGGTTGCGGTGACGCCGTGCCGCGTCGCGGGGGTCGAGGCGGCACAGCTGGACCGCGGGGAGTTGCGAGAGCTCTCCCACGGGCATCGCCGCGAGCACCAGAACCGGGGTTAGCTGGTTGCGAGTCCACCTCTGCGGCGTGCGGGGATCGACCCCGGCGCCGGGCGCGGAGTTCGTGCGCTACGGCGGTCACACGTCGTGCGTGGCGGTGACGCACGACGACGCGCAGCGACCGGCGTTGATCCTCGACGCCGGCGCCGGGCTGCAGCGTGCCTCGCGGCTGCTCGCCGGTGCGCCGTTTGACGGCACGATCCTGCTGACGCATCTGCACTGGGATCACATCCTCGGACTGCCGTTCTTCGCGGCCGGCGACCACAACGAGGCGCGTGTCTCAGTGCTGCTGCCCGAGCAGCCGGACGAGCGGCCCGCTGCGGCGGTCCTCGCCCAGGTGATGTCCCCGCCGTATTTTCCGATCGAGCCGACCGAGCTGCGCGGCGCGTGGACATTCGGGACCGTCGCGCCGGGGGAGCGGCGGATCGAGGGCTTCTCGGTGCTCGCGCGCGAGATCCCACACAAGGGCGGGCGCACATTCGGCTATCGCGTGAGCGACGGGCATTCGACGCTCACCTACATGCCCGACCACTGCCCGACCGCGCTCGGCGCCGGTGAGGACGGGATCGGCGAGTACCACCCCGCCGCGCTCGAGCTCGCGCGCGGCGCCGACGTGCTGATCCACGACGCGCAGCTGTTTCCCGAGGAGCTCGCCGCGGAGGCGAGCTTCGGTCATGCCGTGGGTGACTACGCGGTAGCGCTTGCCCGGCGCGCGGGCGTGCGGTCGGTCGTGCTCTTCCACCATCGGCCCGACCGTACCGACGAGGCGCTCGACGGACTGGCGCTGCGGCTGGGCGGCGGCGACGCCCCGACGGTGAGTGTCGCGACGGAGGGCGCGACACTCACCTTGCCCTAGCTGGCTCGAGACGCGGCGGCGGGGCTTACCCGCCGAGGCGATAGGCAAGCATCAGCGGACCTTGCGCGGCGGCCAGCTGGACTCCGGCCGGGGCGATCAGCGTGTCGCCGCTGATGCTGACGCCGGTGTTGGTGCCGGCGGGCAGCTTCTTTTCCCAGACGATCGCCCCGGTGCTCGCGTTGAGCGCGTAGACCTTGCCTTCGAAGGTCGTCGTGAACACGAGATCGTTGACGGCGGTCGCGGCCCCGAAGGCCGCGGAGTTGAACTTGCGATGCCACTCGACCGCACCGGTGGCGAGGTTCAGCGCCACCATTTCGCCGAGCGCGGGACCGGGTTCCTGAATTTCGGTCTGGCCGGAGAGGGCGAGGGGGTTGTTGACGACGGGCACGAACACGGTCGTCCCGTTGGTGGCCATCGGCGCGATCACCCCGCCGAGCAGTCCGGGGAAGACGGTCTCGGGCAGATGGAGCTTTGAGTATTCGTGTTTCATGGCATAAACGGAATCTTGGGTGTGCCCGTTGTGGCGACCGACGGCGCGCTTCCAGAGGAGCTGCCCGGTGGCGGCGTCGAGCGCTACGACGAAGCCGGACTTGCCGGCCCCAAGGACGACCTGGCGCCCGCCGATACTCGCGAGGATCGGCGGATCTTGCAGGTCCCAGTCGTAGAGATCGTGGGGCGTGAGTTGGTAGTACCACTCCAGTTTGCCGGTGCGCGCGTCGAGCTTGACGATCGAGTCGGTGTAGAGGTCCGGTCCGGGCCGGCTGGATCCCCACGGGAACTTGCTCGTACCCGGGAACGGCGCCGGGTTGGCCGTGCCGATGTACATGGAGCCGTGCGCGTCGAATGCCGGGGAGTACCAGACCCCCCCGCCGGAGTTGATCCCGGTGTTCGCAGCTGACCACAGGTTTTCGGGCGCGGTGTCGAAGTGCCATAGCTTGCGGCCGGTCTTCGCTTCGAGCGCCCACAGGATCCCGACGCCGCCGGCGCCGTAGAACTGGCTGTTGTTCCCGGGCACGGTCGAGATGTAGACGATGCCATCGTGGTAGCCGGGCGCCATATCGATGCCCTCGTGCGCGTTGCGCACGAGCCGCACCGACCACAGCTCGGAGCCGTTCTGCTCGTCGAGTGCAAACGCGGAGGTGGCCGTCGCGCCATAGACGCGTCCCCCTTGAACGACGAGGCCATTGGGGCCCTGATCGGGGGAGTTCAACGCCTTCTTCCACAAGACCTTGCCGGTCTTCAGGTCGATGGCCTGCACGTTGGAGGCGAGATCCTCGGAGTAGATCACGCCGCCGCTGACGATCGGCGTGGAGGAGTAGCTGCCGTACTGGCTCTTCGCGGTGAGCGGCAGTGACCACGCGGCCTGCAACTTCGAGACGTTCGCGCTGTCGATCGGACCGCCGACATAGCGGGTGTTGGAGGTGTCGCCATTGGGATAGCCGGAGCCCATGAACAGTGGGTTCTTGCCGGCCGAGGACGAGCCCAGTACCGCGACGAGGATCGCCGCGACCACGGCAAGCGCGAGGACGCCGAGCACCCACCGTCCGGCCGGAGGCACGCGCCCGAAGAGGCCTCGTCCTCCTGCCGCTCGCTCGCCGTTGGTTGCGCGCGCCTCGCGCGTCTGGGCTTGGCGCGCCCGGTTAGGACGCGCCGGGCGTGAGGGCGATGACATCTACAGAACCTCCGTTATGGTCGCGGTACACGAGCTTGTTGAGCTTTCGAAATCGGCGTCCTCGAGAAAGAAGGGCTGCAGTACGCGGTTGGCGAGCAGCCCGAGCGAGCCGAGGTTGGCGAAGCCGGGGCCCTGGCTCAGGGCCGCCAAGCCGGGGATGTGCAGCCGCGGCTGCATGCCCTCCAGCTCGAGGAACCGTCCGATCGGGACTTCGACCTCGGGTGGGCGGTCCCAGAGCGCGCCGACGCGGCGCTCGATCTCGCTGCGCACGGGCGCCGGGAACAGCGTGCGCAGCTGCTCGAGCAGATCGAAGCCGGTGCAGTTGACGACGTAGTCGTGGCGGACGCCGACGTGGCCCTCCGGCGAGAGGTACTCGAGTGCGACGCCGCCGTCGGGACCGGCGGCGGCTACGTGCGCGACGCGGCCGAGGACGAAGCGACAGCACTCGTCGTAAGCGAGGGTCGCGAGCGTGCGCGGGTCGAAGACGCCGCGATCGCAATGCTTGACGAAGTCGCGACGCGTCTGGAGGTCAAGCCCGTTCCAGTCGACCTCGTCGGGATTGGAGAAGACGCGGTTCTCGAGGAAGCTCTCGCCGCGGCTCAACGGCAGCCCGGTGGTGTAGATGGTGAGCTTCGCCTTCGGGCGGAAGGCGCGCAGGAAGGCGACACAGCTGAGTGCGCTCTCGCCGCCGCCGACAATCGCGATCTCGGTGCTGTCGGCCGCGGGAATGCGCGCGAACTCGTTGCGACGACTGTCGCAGTGGAAGATCCGCGACGCGATCTCAGCCTCGTGGGGCAGCGCGCGGTGAACGCCGGGCCCGGTGAGGGTGAGCGCGTCGCAGCTGTAGCGCTCCTGTCCAGAGGACCCCGCGACGTCGACGATCCAACGGCCGTTCTCGGGGTGCAGCGATATCTGGGTTACGCGCGCGCGCACGTGGCTGATCCCTTCGGTGGCACGCGAGAGGACCCAGCTGAGGTACCTGCCGTAGTCGCGATGCTGGACGGCGGGCGAGCCGGCGTTCACCCAGCGCGCGTAGCCGCGTTCGCCGATCAGATACTGCTGCCAGGAGAAGGCCAGCATCGCTCGGTCGATCGCCTCGCCGGCGGCGCCGAAGATCTGAAAGCTCTGGTAGGGGAAGCCGACGTCCTTGATCGGTGGAATCGCGAGCGGCTCCTCGCCGGAGGTCATGCCGTTGCGCCCCGACCACGAGGCCGCAGGTTCAACGGCCTCGAGGATCGTCAGCGTGACGGGGCCGAGACCGAGACCGTTGAGGACGTGGACCTTTGTCGCGATCGCCGCAGCCTTGGCGCCGGCGCCCACGACGATCAGGTCGGTCTCGACCATCCCGGAGTCATCCTGCACGCGCGCTGAGTGGTTCCTCGGGGACATGACCGCCGGCTCCGTCCCGCTCATCCCGCCGGCGAGCCACTGGGCTCGCGTGTCGCGACCGCCGGCATCGACCTGGCGGTCCTCGCCGGCACCCGAGGAGTGACGACGGCCAGGGCACGACGATCGGGGGCGAAGGCGATCGAACTCCGCGCGACGCGCTCAGAGCGCGGCTCGACGGGATGCAGCTCGAGCTCGCGCAGCACGGTCTGCAGCACGCGCTTCATCTCCAGTAGCGCGAAGCTCGCCGCCAGACAGCGACGCACGCCGCCGCCGAAGGGGATCCACGTGTATGTGCCGGCGGGTCGCTCGATAAAGCGCTCCGGCAGGAAGCGCTCGGGCTCGGGGTAGATGTCCTCGCGTCGATGGATCAGATAGACGCACGGCGCGACAGTCGCGCCGGCGGGCACGACGTAGCCGCCGAGCGCCATCGGTGCGAGCAGGCGGCGCACGACGACGGGCACTGGCGGGCATAGGCGCAGCGTCTCCTTGACGACGGCGTCGATGTAGACCTCGTCCTCGCCGGCGCGGACCTCCTCACACAGCCGCGCGAGCTTGTCGGGGTGGCGCAACAAGCGCTCGAAGACCCACGCCAGCGAAGTCGAGGTGGGTCCGTCGACGAGCAGTGTGATCAGTTCGTCGCGCAGTTCCTGCTCGCTCAGCGACGAGCCGTCGTCACGGTGAGCGCGCTCGAGCATCGCAACGATGTCTCCGTCGCGATACTCGGGCGCGGCGCGACGCCGATGGACCTCCTCAAGCACGGACTCCTCGACGGCCCCCATCAACGCGCGGAAGGTCGGGTTGCGGACCATCGAGCGCGGCCCGACCGCGGCCAGCAGCGTGAGCCGCATCGGGTTGTTCATCCATTCGGTCAATTCCCGCAGCTGCTCATGCAGACGCCTGAGATGATCGGTGTCGAGCTCCCCGAAGACGGCGCGCATGATCACGGCGAGCGTGATCTCCTGCATGCGTGGCCACAGCTCGAGCGGTCGACCGAGCGGCCAGCTCGCGAGCTCCTCGCGCGTGACTTCGGCGGTGCTCTCGGCGTAGCGCTCCATGAGCGCGCCGTGAAAGGAGGGGAGCATGCGTCTGCGGTGGGCCATGTGCTCGGGCTCCTCCAAGAGCATCACCGAGCTCGGCCCGAGGATCGGCCCGAGCAGGCTGTTCGCTTCGCCGACGCCGAGCGAGACGGGATCCGCGGTGAAAACCTGCTTGACGTCCTCGGGATCGCAGAGGAATACCCAGGTACCGGCGTGGCGGATGCGCATGGTGAATACATCGCCGTAACGGCGGTGGCAACGCTCCATAAAAGGCAACGGCCGCTCGGCCCAGCCGAGCGCCTGCAGGGCTCTCGGCATGCGCGGCCCCGGGGGCAGCTTGGCAGGCAATTTGATCATCGCCAGAGTGGCAGTTTGGGGTTCATGTTTCCGTCTCGACGATTGCCCGTAAATGTCTCTCTCTTTAGCGCCCACATGTCTCCCACTTCACTATCTCGTCGCTGTTTCCATCTTGCGTATTCCGCTTGATAGAGCCACTTCAGGCTCCTACGTCGCATTTGCTCGACATCTAGACGGCCCATTAGACGCTTCGAAATGTCCGACTAGGTCATGGTAGCTGGTATGTTCAGCCGGACAGATTCGACTGCACGAAACTACGCCTCGGGGAGGCTGAGGGTGCCGGTCGGAGATTTCGGCTGGGCAGGGCACCAGTACCTTAATCGGTGAAAGGGGCGGCCTTAAACGCCGTTGATCCGGGTTCGAGCCCCGGCTGGTGCATTGGTTAATCGATGTTTCAGACCGATTGTCCTCGTGTGCCATGACCGCAAATCTCTTTGACTACTTCGAAGACATTCCGACCGGAGACGGCGAGAGTGCCCCCTGGGCGGCACGGGCACCGCGACGGCCGCACAAGCGCTTTGACCTGAAACTCGTACCGCGACTACCGGACTGGGAGGGAGATCCGGATTCGCTGGCAGCACTCGAGCGGATCGAGCGCGAGCCGTGGGCGGAGAAGGTGATCCGCAGCCGCGACGCAGTCATGGTGCGTCTCAGCGATGCGTGGATCGAAGCGACGGGTGCCGCGCTCGAGGCGGGTGGCAGCGCGGAGGCGACGCTGGCGGATCTCGCCCAGGGCGAGCGTTTCTCGGTCCAGTTCTGGGACGCAAACGCGACCAAGGCGCTGCATGTAGGACACCTGCGCAACCTCGCGATCGGCAACGCGCTGGCGGCGGCGCTCGCGCAGGCCGGCGCGCAGGTCGAGCGCCGCAGCTTGATCTCCGACGCGGGACGCAGCATGGGCGAGGCGATGGCGGGCGTGATGAACAGCGGCCGCCACGCGCACGCGTGGCTGGACGGCGACGAGAAGAGCGACCATTTCGTCGGGGTCTGCTACGCGGACTACGTAGCGGCCGGCGGGGCGTTCGGCGGTGAGCAGGTGGAGTACCCCGAGGACTCGCTGACGCGTGAGCTGACGATGCGCGGCGACGCCGCCGACGAGCTGCTCAAACGCGTGCTCAGCGGCGAACGCACAGCGCTCGAGCTCTGGTACAGGACCCGCGCGTGGGTCATCTCGGGCCAGCGCAAGACACTTGGACGCCTGGGAATCGCGTTCGATCGCGTGTTCTTCGAGTCGGACTTCCTCGAGGAGGCGGCCGAGCTGACGCGCACCGGCCTGCGCGACGGGAGACTGCGCCGGCGCGAGGACGGCGTCGTCATCTATGCGACGGGGCTCGCCGATTTCGAGGAGTTCCCGTTGGTGCGCGCCGACGGCCTGCCGACGCAGCACATGCGCGCGCTGGCGTACTGGATGGCGGCGCCGGATCTCGAGCAGATGACCTCGATGCAGGTATGCGGAACGGAGTGGGTCTCACACGTAACCAGCAGACGCAAGCTGATGGACGAGCTGCTACCGGCCGCGAACGGCAGCCCGGCGATCCAGCATCCGACGCACGACATCTTCAACGGCATGGTCGCCAGACAGAAGCGCGCAATGACGTCGAGCGAGGGCGGACTGCTGATCGACGAGCTCACCGAGTGGCTCGACGCCCAGATCGACTCCGTGCCGAGCCGGCGCGAGGTACGCAAGCACCATCCCTTCCCCGAACGGATGGCGGCGCAGATCGCGCTCGGCTACTTCCTGCCCTACCCGGTCGCGCCGCGCATCGACTTCGACACGACAAAGCTGCTCGAGGACGGAGAGAGCCTCGGCTGGGACCTGGCGCGCGCTCGCGCTCGCGCCACCCGCCCGGCGGGCGCCAACGGCGGCGGCCCCGCGAGTGCCAACGGCGGGCGCCCGGCGGACGACCCGGAATACCGCTTCGCGGTCGTCCAATCCGAGCTCTACCGGCGCTACCTACGCCTCGCGGCGCAGCGGCTCGACGTGCGCCCACTGGCGCACTACCTCAAGCATCTCGCACGCTGGGATCTGGAGGGCGAGCGCGGCGAGCACGTCGAGCGCATCGTGCAGACGCTGCTGGAACGTAGCGCGCGCGGACTGGGATTGGAGGCGACGCGATGAACACACTGCTGGTCGACAACTACGACTCGTACACCTACAACGTCTTTCACCTGCTCGCCGCGGTCTCCGGCGAGGAGCCGATCGTGGTCCACAACGACATGGTCTCCTGGCGCGCGCTCTCGCGATGGGACTTCGACGCGGTGGTGCTCTCGCCCGGACCGGGGCGCCCGGAACGCTGGCACGACTTCGGCGTCTGCTCGGACATCCTGCGCAGCTGCGAGATCCCGGTGCTCGGCGTCTGCCTGGGGCACCAGGGCCTCGGCCATGTGCTCAACGGGATGGTCGCGACAGCGCCAATCGCGATGCACGGACGCCGCAGCGGCGTCCAGCACGTCGGCAGCGGCCTCTTCGCCGGAATCCCGCAGGACTTCTCGGTCGTGCGCTACCACTCGCTCGCGGTGACCGGCGATCTGGGTCCGGAAGGTCGCGTGACCGCGTGGACCGGTGACGGAGTCGTTATGGGAATCGAACATCGCCACCGCCCGATGTGGGGCGTGCAGTTTCACCCGGAGTCGATCGCGACCGAGTACGGCCACGCGCTGGTCGAGAATTTCTATACGCTCGCGCGCCATCGGCGACCGTCGCGCTCGCGCGACGCGCGCCGGCCCGTCGCGCCGGATCGGCGGCGCCGAGCCCGGGAGAGCACGAGCGCGGATACCGCCAAGCTCGACCTGCAGATACGCACGGTGGCGGGCGAGCCGTCGACCGAGCGCCTTTTCGAAGCGCTCTTCGGCGATGCCGCGCACGCCTTCTGGCTCGACAGCGCGGACGCGCCGACGCGCTTGGGGCAGTGCTCCTACCTCGGCACGAGCGCGGGCGATGAGCGCTGCATACTGGAATACGACGTCGGTGACGGCGTCGTGAAGACGCATCGCGCCACGACCAGCCAGATCGAGCACGGGTCGATCTTCGACGTCCTCGATCGCGAGATCGCCGCGCGCGCGATCAAGCTACCGGCGCAGCTCACGCGCGGCCTGCTCGGTGGCTTCGTCGGCTACCTGGGCTACGAGTGCAAGGCCGACTGCGGCTCGCCGGGCGGTCACGACTCCGACCTTCCCGACGCGCTGTTGATGCTCGCGAACCGCATCGTCGCGGTCGACCACACGAGTCACCAGACCTATCTGCTGGCGCTCGCCGGCGCACAGAGCGCGGCTGCCGAGCTTTGGTTGGATCACGCCGAGCAGGTCGTGCACGAGCTACTGAGCACGGGGGCGCCGACAAGCGCCGCGGAAGCTCCCGCGAGCGCACAGGCGCCATCAACCGAGGAGGCGCCATCAACTGGACAGGCGCCATCAACCGTGGAGGCGCCATCAACCGGACAGGCACCGTCAACTGGACAGGCGCCATCATCCGAGGAGGCGCCATCAACCGCACAGGTGCCGTCAACCGAGCAGTCGCCGTCAACCGCACAGGTGCCGTCAACCACACAGGCGCCGGCGCGGCCATCAACGCCGGCCGACCCAGCCGCGGCGCCGGTGCGGTTCCATTGCGGACGTGGGCGCGAGCAGTACCTCGCGGACATCGCGCGCTGCCAGACGGAGCTCGCGGCGGGCGAGTCCTATGAGATCTGCCTGACCGACCAGATCTCGACGACGGCGCAGCCGGAGCCGTTCGCGCTCTACCGCCAGCTGCGAGCGAGCAACCCGGCGCCGTTCGCGGCGTACCTCAAGTTCGGCGACGTCGCGGTTCTGAGCTCCTCACCGGAGCGCTTCCTGTCGGTCGACCGCGACCGTCGCGTTGAGGCACGCCCGATCAAGGGCACGGCACCGCGCGACGCGGACCCTGCCCGCGACGCGGCGCGGCGCGCGGAGCTGATGGAGGACGAAAAGACGTATGCCGAGCACCTGATGATCGTGGACCTGCTGCGCAACGACCTCGGTCGGGTGTGCGAGGTCGACAGCGTGCGCGTGCCGGAGCTGATGGTCGTCGAGCAGTACGCGACGGTGCACCAGCTCGTCTCGACGATCACGGGCCAGCTCGAGCTCGAGCGCACGCCGGTGGACTGCGTGCGAGCGTGCTTCCCGGGAGGCTCGATGACGGGGGCACCGAAGCTGCGCACGATGGACATCATCGATGACATCGAGCGCGTCGCGCGCGGTGTCTACTCGGGTGGGCTCGGCTACTTCGGGCTCGATGGCAGCGTCGACCTCAGCATCGTGATCCGCACGATCGTGATGCGCCCGGGCGCGACGACGATCGGCGCGGGCGGGGCGATCGTGATGCAGTCCGACGCCGAGGAGGAGTTCGAGGAGATCCTGCTCAAGGCGCGCGCGCCGATGGCGGCAATCGCACAGACGGTGACCGGCAGCGACGCTCCGGGCACGTGGATGGTCGAGCTCGAGCCGGCACTCGGGATGGCGGAGGCGGCGTAGACATGCGCGACGCGACCTCGACCGAGCCGCTGACCGTCTCTGAGCGCAACTGGCACGTGCGCGCGGCAGACCACAGCGATGCACCGGCAATCGCGGCGGCCGTGCACGAGCTGCTGCTGGAGCTCGGCGGCAAGCCAGCCTCGCGGTCCGCGATCGAGGCGGCGGCACGTGCCGTGCTCGGGGATCGTCAGGCGGGAGCGCTGTTCGTGGCAGAGCGCGGTGGCGAACTCGTCGGCGTCCTGGGGGCGAGCTGGCAGAGCGCGCTGCACATACCGGGCCGCTACGGACTGATCCAGGAGCTGTGGGTGCATCCATCGTGGCGCGGACGCGCGATCGGCGGGGATCTCCTGGAGGCCATCTTCGCGCTCGCGCGCGAGCTGCGGATCGTGCGCGTCGAGGTCGGGCTCCCGCGCGACGGGTTCGTCGGCCTGCGCGCGACCGAGGCGTTCTATCGCGGCAACGGCTTCGAGCTGCTCGGAGCGCGGATGCGGGCGCTGCTGTGAGCGGCGATTCGCGGCTGGTCATGGTCGAACAGCGGCGGTACGAGCGCGGCGGCGCCGTTCCGTGGATCCTCGACGAAGGCGGGTGCAAGACCCCCGGTCAGGACGACGGCCGGCGACTGGCGGAGGTGCGAGCCGGGCTGCTGCGCCATCCGCGCGTGACAGCGCAGATGTCGGACACGAGCGCGCAGGAAATCGAGCTGACCGTCAGCCGGCTGCACGAGCCGCGGTACCTGCGAGCGCTGGCGCGGGTGCGCAATCTGGAACCCGTGCTAATGCACGAGCTGGCGCAGCCGGGTGTGGAACCCGACACGCCGGTCTGCGCGGAGGCGGTCGCGAGCGCGCGAGAGGGCGTCGGCACGGCGATCGCGGCCGCACAGCGCCTCGCGGGCGGCGCGCGCTTCAGCTACGCGCTCTGCAGACCGCCCGGTCATCACGCGGGACCGGGATGGCTCGGCGGCTACTGCTATCTCAACAACGCGGTCGCCGCCGCGCAGACACTGCACGAGGCGGGCGCCGGGCGAGTCGCGATCCTCGACATCGACCTGCACTATCCCAATGGGACCTCGGCGCTGGTCGCGAGCATGGAGCAGACGACGCTGTGCTCGCTGCACGGACAGACCGGCGCGAACCTGCCGTGGCGCAGGGTGCGCGCGCGAACCGAGCGCGAGCGGATCGTGACGTTCAGGAGCAGTCCGCAGCCGGATGCCTACATCGCGACGCTCGCGACCTCGACGCGAGAGCTCGCGCGCTCGGCGGACGCGATCGTGCTGTCGCTCGGATATGACACCGTCGCGGGCGACCCACATGGCTCGTGGAGCTTCGATGCTCCGATCTTCACACGTATGGGCCAGTTGCTCGCGGCAGCGGGACCGCCGGTGTGCGTCGTCCAAGAGGGCGGTTATGCGCTGGAGTCGCTCGCACAGTGCAGCCACGCCTTCGTCACGGGCCTGCTGGACGGGAGTCCGCAGTGAGCGGCCTAGCGCCCTTCCGCAGTCGTCTGGACGAGCTCGACGAGCAGATC
Source organism: Solirubrobacteraceae bacterium (assembly GCA_036502205.1). Lineage (GTDB taxonomy): Bacteria > Actinomycetota > Thermoleophilia > Solirubrobacterales > Solirubrobacteraceae > Palsa-744. Next base: position 76,826 of record DASXZA010000018.1, read on the forward strand.
ACACGCCTGCTGGGCGAGCGGTTTGCGATCTGCCGCGAGATCGCGCTCTACAAGCGCGCGCACGAGATCCCGATGATGCAACCCCAGCGCGTCGTCGAGGTGCGCGAGCGCTACCTCGCCCGCGGCGCCGAGGTCGAGCTGCCAGCGGACTTCACGGCCGCGCTGTTCGAGCTGCTGATCAGCGCGACGTGCAAGATGGAGGACAAGCTAATAGAGGCGCCGGCCACGACGGCGGATGACGAGCTGATGCAGGCGCCGGCCGCGACGGCGGATGACGAACTGATGCAGGCGCCGGCCGCGACGGCGGAGGGCGGCGTGCAATGACACGCCCGACGTTCATCACGCTGGGGCCAAGCGGCACGTGTCACGAGAACGCGCTGCTGCACTACCTGGAGTTCCAGGGGATCACTGCCTTTGACGTCGTGCTCGTCGAAGACCTCCTCGGAGCGATCGAGCGAGTCCGCGCTGCGCCGGACACGTTCCTAGTGCAGTGCAGCGCGCACACCCAGGTGCATCTCGTGACCGAGCGCTATTACCAGGAGGTGTTTGTCGTCGACACCTTCATCTACCCGACGAAGGAGCTCGCGCTGCTGGTGCGGACGGACGTCGAGGAACCGGCGAGCCTCGGAATCGTCTCGGCGACTCAGGGCTACACGGATCTGTCGCGTTGGCAGACGATTATCGACGAGCCGTCCAAGCCGGTCGTCGCGAGACACCTGCTCGCTCGTCGCTACGACGCGGGACTCACGCATCTGCACTACGCCCACGAACATCCCACGGAGCTGCGCATCGAGGAGTGCTACGGCGCGGTCGATACGACGTGGGTCGTCTACGGACCGCAGAAGCGCTTCCGCGGCGCGGTCATCGGCCAGCGCGTGCCGTGGCTGTTCAGAGGCGAAGCGGAGCCCGAGCGCTCGCGGATGCGCCCGCGTCCGCGTCCGGTGCGCAGCGCACGGCGCTGAGTACGCCGGCGAGCAACCCGCCGTCACACACGCGCACGCGCGACCGACGCACACGCATGGGCCGGTCGCACACCGATAGGTCGGCGCACACGCATGGGCGGGGCGCCGGGCGCACACGGAGAGGCCGGCGCACACGCATGAGCGGCCGGCGTACGCGCGCGACGGCCGACGAATCACCTCAGGGGACGAGCACGATCTTGCGGTGCGAGCCCGCGGCCAGCCGCTCCCAAGCCTCACCGACCTGCTCGAGCGCCAGTGGGTCGGTCTCGACGCGAATCGCGCCGCGGGCGGCGCCGTCGGCGAGCTGCCGGTAGGCCTCGCGCTTGACGTCGGGCGGTACGGCGAAGTTGGTGTGCCCCATCAGCACGAGCATCTTGCCGCGGATCGGGGCGGAGGGCAGCGTGGCCTCGGCGGCGGCGCCGGCGCCGATCTGCACGAGGCGAGCGCCGAAGCTCGCGGCGTGCACGGCGGCAATCAGCGGCTCGCCGAAGAGCGGGTCGATGACGACGTCGATGCGGCCCTCGGCGGCGTCACTGAGCGCGGCCGGCAGATCCTCGGACTCGTCCAGACGCACGGCGGCGTCGGCGCCGAGGTCAAGGCAGCGATCGAGCCCCGCTTGCGAGCGCGCAGCGGCGATGACACGGGCGGCGCCGAGCAGCTTGGCGGCCTGCACGGCGATCTGCCCGAGCACACCGCTGGCGGCGAGCACGAGCACGTGCTCGCCGGGCTCGAGCTTGGCGCGCCAGGTCAACGCGAGCCACGCGGCGAGTCCGGAGATGCCGAGCGCGACCGCGACGCCGTCCGGCACCGCGTCGGGCACCGGATAGGTCGAGCTTGGATCGACCAGCGCGCGCTGCGCCATCGACCCAAAGGGAGCGGTGGGCGCATCGAAGTAGACGCGCGCTCCGTCGAGCGTCCCGACGCCCTCGCGTCCGGCGACCGATGGCAGCGGCGGCTTGCCGGCGTAGAAGCGCCCAGCGCAGATCGCGACGTCGACGGGGTTCAGGCCGGCGGCGAGCACCTCGACGATTGCCCTCTCCGAGCCGGCGGACGCGTCGCTGCCGATGGTGGGCTCCTGGAAGTCGTCGGGACGGGGGACTCCGTACTCGTGCAGGACGGCTGCGCGCATCTCTGAGTCACTGTAGTGGCGCTGGAGCGCTGCGTGTAGTGGCGCGGAGGTGCTGGCGTGTAGTGGCGGGGCGCTGCTCGTAGTGGCGCGGAGGCGCTGCGCGGATCGGCGTACGCTGGTGCGATGCGTCGATCCCCGCGGCGAACCTGAGATGTGCCGGCTGTTCGGAATGAGCGCCGGCGAGCAGCGCGCGCGGGCGACCTTCTGGCTGCTCGACGCGCCGGATAGCCTCGCGGCGCAGAGCCACCGCGAGCCGGACGGCACGGGTCTCGGCTGGTTCGACGAGCACGGCGCGGCGCAGTTGCGCAAGCAGCCGCTCGCGGCCTACGGGGACGCGGACTTCGCGCACGAGGCGCGCGAGATCTCCTCGAGCACATTCGTGGCGCATGTGCGCTTCGCATCGACGGGCTCGCTGACGTTGCTGAACACGCATCCGTTCGAGCAGCGGGAGCGACTGTTCGCTCACAACGGCGTGATCGAGGATCTCGACGTGCTCGACGCGCAGCTCGGCGACGCGCGCGAGCTGGTGCGGGGAGAGACGGACTCGGAGCGACTCTTTGCGCTGATCACACGCGAGATCGAGCGCCACGAAGGGGATGTCGAGACGGGCATCGCGTCGGCGTGCCAGTGGGTAGCGGCGAACCTCCCACTGCTGGCGATCAACCTTGTACTCATCACCGAGCGGGACATGTGGGCGCTGCGCTACCCAGAGACACACGAGCTTCACATTCTCGAGCGCGATCCGGGATCAACGCTCGAGCACACGAGCAGCCTGGGGACTCGGGTGCGCTCCGAGCACGGCGCAAGCCAGCGCCTCGTGGTGATCGCGAGCGAGCGCATGGACGACGACCCGCGCTGGCGGCCACTGGCATCCGGGGAGCTCGTGCACGTCGACCGCGAGCTGCGCGTCAGCTCGCGGCGGATCCTCGAGGGTCCGCCGGCGCGAGCGTTGACACTCGCCGATCTGGGTGCGCGAGCGCGGGCCTCTCAGGCGCGGGCGACGCAGGGCGCAACGGGGACGTCGGCTTCATGAGCAGCCGCTGACCAGAATTCACCGGTCGAGCGTGCTCCGATGCTCGACCTCATAGTCGGTTTGTATCCTCGCCCGCGCTCATCAGCGCGACAGGCACGGAGAGACCGGCGGAGCGTCGCAGCGTGAGGATCCGCCGCCCTGGCTGCACGGCAGGCCGGATCGAGCCGGCATCCGCTCCGAGTGCTTGTGCGGCGCGGTCGAGGTCGGCGACGCGCAGCGCCAGCCCCCACATGTGCGCGGGCCGCTCGACGCCGCCGCTTTGCTCAATCGCCCCGTCGGGTTCCTGGACGACCTCGAGGATCTCCTCGCCGAGCCGGAAGAACGCCTGACGCGGCGCGCCGGCGGGGGTGGGCTGCTCGCGGATCCTACGCAGATCCAGGCCGGCGGCCTGGAGCGCGGCGACGGTGCGCTCGAGCGCGGGGGTCATGACGACGATGTGATCGATCGCGAGCGCACCATTTGGATGCGCCGGCGCCGGGGCGCGCGGCGGGGAGTCCGAGCGAACCGTCGGCAGCCCGTCGAGCCCGTCGCTGGCGAGGGCGCGCAGCGCCCAGCGAACGAGTCCGCGCCCGGTGTCGCAGCCGGCGAGCCGCAGCCGCACGCGACCGAGCTGGCAGCAGTCGTCGACGACGGTGAATCCCAGCGCGCTCCAGCGCTCGGGCTCATCGGCGAGCACGAGCTCGTCGATCGTGACCACGGGCGAGCCGTCGGGCTCGGAGGGAGCGGTGGCGGGCATCGCGCGCAGCATCGCATCTCGCACTCGGCTGCGCATCGTCTCGCGGCGAGCGGCGCATCGTCTCGCGGCCGGCGGCGCACGCGATGTGGTTATCTGGCTCCGAGATGACCGAGCGCGCATCCTCCTATGCGGTGCTGTCGAGCCGCTCGCCCTATCAGGGTGCGAAGGTCGCGGTGCGCGTCGACACGCTCGCGATGCCAGACGACTCGACCGCGGAGCGCGAAGTGGTGGTGGTGGATGACGCGGTGGCGGTGGTCGCGCTGGACGACCGGCGGCGCGTCTGTCTGCTGCGCCAGTACCGGCACCCGTTTGGCGAGCGCGTGCTCGAGCTCCCGGCGGGCAAGATGGACGTGGCTGGCGAGTCGCCCCTGCAGACGGCGCGGCGCGAGCTCGAAGAGGAGGCGAAGCTGCGCTGCGAGGATTGGTCGAAGTTGACCTGTTTTCTCAATTCGGCGGGCTGGACGACCGAGCGCACGCACCTCTTTCTCGCTGAGGGCGTGAGCGCGAGCAACGGGGGCGGGTTCGTCGCCACCGGCGAGGAGGCCGATCTCGAAATCGAGATGGTCCCGCTCACGAAGTGCCTGGAGATGATCGACGCGCAGGAGATAGTCGACGCGAAGACGATCACGGGCCTGCTGCTGACAGCTCGCAGGCTCGAGTCGCTCAGGCCTCCGTCTTGAACAGGTCCTCGAGGCGCTCGAGCGCTTCGGGGGTGCCCATCGCGAGGACGACGTCACCGGGCAACAGCTGGATGTCGGCAGGTGGCTGCGGCTGGAAGGCCTCGTCGCGGCGCAGCCCCACGATCATCGCGCCACCGCGGATGTCGCCGACGCTCTGGCGCGCTCCGGCGCAGCCGTCGCGGACGACGATCTCCTCCATGCGGTACTCGGCGTCGACGTCGACGACGCCGCTGAGCTGCGGGTGCAGCGCAAGCTGGGCCATCTGCGTGCCGCTGGCCTTGTAGGGCGAGATCACGCGATCGGCGCCGGCGCGCTTGAGCTTCTTCTCGGAGTCCTCGGCGGCGGCGCGCGCGACGATCGCGATGTCGCTGCGCAGCTCGCGCGCGGTGAGCGTGATGAAGATGTTCTCGGCATCGGAGTCCGCGCAGGCGACGATCGAGCGCGCGCGTCCGATCCCGGCGCGCGCGAGCACGGCGTCGTCGGCGGCGTCACCGGTGATGAAGCGCTCACCTAGGCCCTGCGCGCGCTCGCGGTTCTCAGCACGAGCGTCGATGACGACGTACTGCGCGCGCGCGGCGTGCAGGTCACGTGCGACCTGGCGTCCGACGCGACCGAAGCCGCAGATGATGTGGTGGCCGGAGAGGGAGTCGATCATCTTCTGCGTGCGGCGCGCCGCCAACAGGTCGCCTAGGTGCCCGGCGACGAAGAACTCGGTCATCGTGGCAAGTGCATAGAAGAGCGTACCGACGCCCAGCACGATCAGTGCGACGTGGATGATCTGCCCAGCGACGGTGTGCGGCTGGGGAAAGCCACCGACGGTGGCGACTGTGTCGAGCGCCCAGCGGAAGGCATACCACGGACCGACGTGCTCGGCGAGGACCAGGCCGAGAGCGCCGAGGGCGAGCAGGCCGACCAGTACGGCACCGAGCAGGCCCAGGCGCCGGGCGAAGTCTTTCAGCTGGCTGCTCGGGGGCACGGCTGAGTTGATACCAGGCGCTGAAGCAGCACCACGGCGCCGTCGCGTCTAGCGGACGTCGCCCTGCTCGAGCTGGGCGGTACATTGCGGACAGCGGCGCGCAGCCAACGGAATCGCACTTGCGCATTCCGGGCATTCCTTCGTATCGGGGTCCTCCTGCGCGCGGTGGGCCATCAGCCTGTTGATGGGGAGCACTACGAAGAAGAAGACGGCCGCCGCAATCGAGACAAAGGCGATGAGGTAGTTGATGAAGTCGCCGTAGGCGAAAGTGCTGTTGTTGATCGTGAAGCTCAGCGACGAGAAGTCGTGCTTGCCGAAGACCAGCGCGATGATCGGCGTGAGCAGGTCGCGGACGAGTGCCGTGACCAGTGCCCCGAATGCCGCACCCATGACCACGGCGACGGCCAGGTCGACAACATTTCCACGCAGCAGGAACTTCTTGAAATCGGCAAGTAGCGTCACGGGGCGACCTTTCGCGAGTGGGTCAATTGTTGTGTTCGCGCCGATAACGCGGTTTCCTGCGAGGCTACGCGCCAAGCCCAACCGCACTCACTGCCAGAATCGGCAGGCCCCTACTCGCTGCCTACGAATCCGGCTCGCGATGCGCGACAAGTGAGTGTCATGGACTATCTCCATACACCTCGATAAAGCCGTCGCCATCACGCCAGACGATTCCGACATCGACTGTCGTCAATAGGTCGCGGAGATCGTCGCGTGGCTTCGACGGCAGTAGCACCGCTAGCCGCGGCGAAGGCTGGACGAATCGTCCGTAGTCCATGAGTTGTCCAATCGCCATTCGGATCGCTCCGCGCTCCACAGAACCCTTTGCCTCGTAGAGCGTGTTTGTGGTTCTGTCTATCAGGTCAGAGAACAGCGGCGGCGACCGCCGCGCTCGCACGCAGGCCGCCACGCTGGGTCACCTGGTACATACCGACGCCGTCCTGGTTGGCCCCGTTAAAGTCCTCGTTGCGCGGCAGGCCCGCCTGCACGCCGGCCGCTACGAACGCCTGCGTGATGAGGTTGCCCGAGCGCTGCTCGGAGACCGGCAGCGGACCCCCTGCGCCGTGCCAGCGCGAGGTGCCGCGCTCGTTGTCCTCGGACTTCAGGAAGTAGGGGAGGAGATCCGCCCAGCTCCAGCCCGAGATCCCCCAATCGTCATAGTCGAGGGGATTGCCGCGGATATAGACCATCGCGTTGATCGACGACGAGCCGCCGAGGACGCGGCCGCGCGGGAGCGGAATGCGGCGTCCGTCGCAGCGAGGCTCGGGCGCAGTGCAGTAGTCCCAGTCGACCTCCGTGCGCGCAAGCTGCAGATAGCCCAGCGGTACGTGGATGTTCTGGTTGACGTCGGCCGGGCCGGCCTCGAGCAGCAGCACCTCGACGTCGGGATCCTCGGTAAGCCGCGCCGCGAGCACGCAACCCGCCGACCCGGCACCGACGACCACGTAGTCGTACACGCGTCGAGTCTCCCAGCCCAGAGCTTCGAGCGCAACCCCCGCTGCGAGCGCAATCCCACACCCGGAGTGCAACCTACCCCACACCTGGAGTGCAACCACCCGACGCGCGGCGCGCGACACTATGATGCGCGCGTTTCCGACGTGGGCTAAACGCAAGTCCACGGAGAGCCTCGAAAGGAGGGCGAGATGCCACTGAGCACGACTCTCGAGCTTCCCGAGCAGGAGCTCGGCGAGGAGCAGTGGGAGGAGGACGACGAGGAGTTCGGTGTCGAGGAGCTGGACCTCGACGACTACGACGACATCGACGAGGACGACGACGATGAGTCGTGAGGCGCTGCGCGGTGGCGCGCGCGTGCGCCTTACGCTTGAGGGGTGCCGCTAGCCTCGACCTCGATCGGCCATAGCCTCAGCTCGTTTCTCGAAGCGGTCGGCCAGTTCTTCTCGGATCTGGCCGCCGTGCACTGGGGGGCGCTGGCGCTCGGCCTGTTGTTCTTTGGTCTGAATCTCACGCTGCGCTCGCGCGCCTTCTTTCACAGCCTGCGCGCCGCCTATCCCGCGGTCAGCTTCCAGTGGCGGCGGATCTGGGGCGCTTATTTCGCCGCCGTCGGCTTCAACAACGTCGTTCCCGCGCGCGGCGGCGACATCATCAAGCTCTTCCTCACACGCAGCTCGATCCCGGGCTCGACCTATCCGACGGTCGCCGCGGCGTTCTTCGTCGAGTCGATCTTCGACGCCGCCGTCGGCGTACTGGTGCTGATCTTCGCGTTCACCCAAGGGGTCTTCCCAAAGCCCCCGGACTTCTCGAAACTCAGCTCCTTTGACATCTCCTATCTCGCCGAGCATTTTCGCTTCACCCTGTTCCTGATCACCGCGCTCGCGATCCTCGGACTGGTGGTATTCGCGCTGCTGTCGGTTCGTCTGAAGGCCTTCTGGACGCGCGTTCGTCAAGGCGTGACGATTCTCAGCGACCGGCCGCGTTACCTGCGCGAGGTCGCCATCTGGCAGGCCGGCGCCTGGCTTTGCCGCTTTGCCGCCTTCTGGTTCCTGCTCGACGCCTTTCGCGTCGGCGGCTCGGTCGAGAATGTGCTGCTGGTGTTCGGCGTCAATCAAGTCGCCGGCGCCGTGCCGTTCACGCCGGGCGGCGCCGGTGTGCAGCAGGCGCTGCTGGTGAAGGTCTTCGCCGGCAGCGCGCCGACTGCGATCGTCGCGGCCTACTCCGTCGGGCAGCAGATCGCGATCGCCACCTTCACCGCGCTGGTCGGATTGGGATCGGTCGTCTTCATCTTCCGCTTCCGCTCCTTCGGCGAAGTGATCGCCGCCGGTCGCGCCTCGCGCGAGGCCGAGCAGCGCGCCGAGCGCGCCGGAGTGATGCTCGGGGAGGACGACGAGCCGCCCGAGCCGCCGCGCGTCAGGCGCACACGGGATCTGGGCGGGCGCGCCTACTGAGCCACGAAGCGACGCGCCTACTGAGCTACGAAGCGAGGCCGGCCTACTGAGCCGCCGCGGTCGCGCGCGAGCTACTGGAGTCCCTCGCGCGCCTCGCGCACGAGCGTGACCGCCTCGGGAAAGACGACCGCCATCACCGATCTGATCTGCTCGGCCTGAGCCTCCGCGTTGCCCTGCAGGTTCACGCGGTTGACCGCCGCGACCGTCATATCGACGGCGAGCTTGATCGCATTGTCGGCCCACGCCAGACGCTGCTGACCCTGCATCTGCTGCGCGAAGTCCGCGAGCCGCCGCTGCAACTCGTCGGGGTCACCGAACAGATCTCCGAAGCCGCTGCCCTCCATGACTCCATCGTAGATCAAACGAGGGGGGGAGCCCATAGACTGCGCGACCGTGCCGGACAAGCCCGAGAACGACAGCCCCAAGCAGGGCGAGAATCCCAAGCAGAGCGTGCCCGAGCCCACCAAGGGCGAGATCCGCGAGCGCGTCGCCTTCGAGACGAAACGGCGCGCGCGACTTGGTGTGCCCGCCTTCGCCGGCGGGGTGCTCTTCCTGCTAGGCGCGATCACCTTGAGCGCGACCCTCAAAGGCTCCCCGACGGTTGGTGTGATCCAGGGCGTCGCACCGGTCGTGAACGGTCAGGCCAACCCGCCGATCAGTCCGCGAGCCGCCGAAATTCGCTTCTACGATCACCACGCCTTCGGGTTGATCGCCGGCGCGCTGCTGAGCGCGGCCGCGATCGTCGTGCTGATGCTCGTGTTGCTCTTCATGTTCAGCGCCGCGCGCTTCCGTCGGCCCCAGACCGCTCCGATCTCGAGGCCGCTGATCCTGATCGGCGGCATCGGCATGCCGGTGCTGACTGTCATCGGGGAGATCGTGCAGGCGGTCGCCGCGCACAACTTCGTGGCCGGTCACGACTTCACCACCCATGCCGTCGAACAGGTCGTCACCAAGAACAGCATCTACGAGATCCTCAGCTACATCACACCGTTGGCCGCGATCGCGTTGGTGGCGGGCATGGTCACCCTGATGGTCTCCACCGTCCGCGTCGGACTGCAACCCAGGTGGATGGGCATCGTCGGGGGTGTCGGCGCGGTGATCATCCTGATTCCCTCGCAGGAGCTGAGCCTGATAACCGCCTTCTGGATGGTCGGCACCGGCATTCTGCTGATGGGACGGCTCCCAGGTGGAGACCCGCCGGCATGGAGCGCCGGCCTCGCGCGCCCGTGGCCGTCACAGATCGAGACGCGCGCCGCGCGCGACGCGCGACGCGGAGGCTCCCGCTCAAAGCGCCCGAGCAAAGAAAAGGGCACATCAGGCAGTGCTGTGCCCGAGCCAGTGCAGCCCGCCGCCGCGAGTGCGAGCGGCAAACGCCGCCGCAAGCGCGGGTCGCGGCGATGATTGATTTCCGCCACTAGCGGGAATAACCCATGTGGGAACGTGGGAATTGCCACGACCGTTCCCCGCCCCCAGCCATCGCATCAGTATCAGCACTAGACGCCGCCTCGCGCGGCGGGATGGAGGGTCCTCATGGAGGCAGCATCGATTCATCGTTCCGACGCGGTGCCGTCGGTCCCTCGTCGCAACCTGCCGGGCGAGGAGATGGGGCAGGCGACGGCCTGGAAACCGGCTGACCCCGGTCCGCTCGGGCTCGCGGGCTTCGCGATGACGACATTCGTGCTCTCGATGTTCAACTCGAATCTCGTCAATGCCAAGGGCCTGCCGGTGGTACTTGGCCTTGCACTCGCCTACGGCGGGATCGTGCAGTTGATCGCCGGTGTCTGGGAGTTCCGTACCGGTAACACCTTCGGCGCCGTCGCGTTCTGCTCCTACGGGGCCTTCTGGCTCTCGTTCTGGGCGCTCAACGTGTTCTACGCCAAGGACATCGAAGGCAACGCCGGACACGCCGTCGGCGTGTACCTGTGGGCATGGGCGATCTTCACCGCATACATGACGGTGGCTGCGCTGCGAGTCAGCGGCGCGGTGCTGCTCGTCTTTGCGCTGCTGACGGTCACCTTCATCCTGCTTGCGATCGGCGCTGTCGGCGACCACGCGAACGTCACTCATTGGGGCGGGTACCTCGGTCTGGCGACGGCCGCGGCGGCCTGGTACGCCTCCTTTGCGGCTGTCACCAATTCGACCTTCGGACGCACGGTGCTGCCCGTGATCCCGTTGAGCGGACGGTAGAGTCAGGCCATGGCCAGCGAACCCAAGGCGCGTGACACCGAGCAGCTCGACCACGAGCTGGCCGAGCTGCTCGAGGTCGAGAGCTTCGAGCCGCCGGCGGAGTTTCGCGAGCACGCGCTGCTGAGCGATCCGGCCGTCTACGAAGAGGCGGCTCGCGACCCCCAGGCATGGTGGGCCGGTCAAGCCGAGCGCCTGCACTGGTTCGAGCCTTGGGAAACCGTGCTGGACGATTCCAATCCGCCCTTCTACAAGTGGTTCGTCGGCGGACGCCTGAACGCCTCCTACAACTGCCTGGACCGTCACGTGCTCGAGGGCAGGGGCGAGCGCGTCGCGTTTCACTGGCACGGCGAGGAGGGTGAGCGGCGCGACATCACCTACGCCGAGCTGCTCGCCGACGTGCAGCGCTTCGCCAATGCGCTGAAGGGCCTCGGGGTGGGGCGCGGCGACGTCGTCGGGATCTACCTGCCGATGATTCCCGAGGTCGTCGTCGCGATGCTCGCCTGCGCCCGCATCGGGGCGCCGCACAACGTCGTCTTCGGCGGCTTCTCCGCCGAGGCGGTGCGCGAGCGGATGGAGTTCTCCGAGGCACGCGTCCTGATCACAGTCGACGGCGCCGCACGCAAGGGCAAGACCGCCGCCGTCAAGGAGCGCGTCGACGAGGTCATGGGAGACCTGCGGATGCTCGAGCGGATCGTCGTCGTGCGCAGCAAGGGCGTGCCCTGTCAGATGCGGGAGGGACGCGACGTTTTCTACGACGAGATCCTCGCCGCCGCCGACGCGGAGTGCCCGGCCGAGCCGCTGGACGCAGAGCATCCGCTCTACATCCTCTACACGTCGGGATCGACCGCCAAGCCAAAGGGCATCCTGCACACCACCGGCGGCTACCTCACGGGCGTCTCCGCGACGCATCGCTACGTCTTCGACCTGAAGCCCGAGTCCGACGTCTACTGGTGCGCGGCCGACGTCGGCTGGGTCACCGGCCACTCCTACATCGTCTACGGGCCGCTGCTCAACGGCGCGACATCGGTGATGTGGGAGGGCGCCCCCGACTATCCCCACAAGGGAATCTGGTGGGAGCTCGTCGAGCGCTATGGCGTGACCATTCTCTACTGTGCGCCGACCGCGATTCGTGCGTGCATCAAGTGGGGCGCGCAGTGGCCCGAGCAGCACGATCTCTCCTCGCTGCGCCTGCTGGGCTCGGTCGGCGAGCCGATCAACCCGAAGGCGTGGCTCTGGTACCACAAGGTGATTGGCGGCGGGCGCTGTCCGATCGTCGACACCTGGTGGCAGACCGAGACCGGCGCGATCATGATCACACCGCTGCCCGGGATCACCGCGACCAAGCCCGGCTCGGCGACACACCCCTTCCCCGGGATCGAGGCAGAGGTCTACGACGAGTCGGGTGGGTATGCGATCGAGGAAGGCCAAGGACTGTTGGTGCTGACGCGCCCGTGGCCCTCGATGCTGCGCACGCTCTACCGCGAGGAGACGCGCTTCATCGAGACCTACTTCAAGCGCTTCGGCAACGAGACCTACCTCGTCGGCGACGCCGCGCGCAAGGACGCCGACGGCTACTTATGGGTGATCGGGCGCATCGACGACGTCGTCAACGTCTCCGGCCATCGGCTTTCGACGGCGGAGGTCGAGTCGGCGATCGTCGCCCATCCCGACGTCGCCGAGGCCGCCGTGATCGGCCAGCACGACGAGGACTCCGGTCAGGCGATCGTCGCGTTCGTGACGCTCCAAGGCGAGCTCGAGGGCGACGAGGCGACGATCGACGGAATTCGCGCGACGGTCGCCGAGCGGATCGGCAAGTTCGCCCGTCCCAAGCGCATCATCTGGACCGACGACCTGCCCAAGACGCGCTCCGGCAAGATCATGCGCCGGCTGCTGCGCGACATCGCCGAGGGCCGCGCGCTCGGAGATGTCACGACGCTGCGCGATCCCGCGGTGATGGGACAGCTCGAGGAGCGCGTGAAGGAGCTGCGCGCGCAGGAGGACTAGCGCGGCCCGGGCGACCGATCCCAGGCACCGACAAACGCAGGCGCGTGGGACGGGGTGGGGAAATCCCTAATAGACGTGGCCCCCCGCGCTGGGATCATGATTGGCATGGGATCGACCGCTGCCGGAGCGCCGAAGGCCCGCACGCGTCGCTATCGCTACCCCGAGCGCGGCATGCTCGGCGGCGTGTGCGCCGGCGTCGCCGAGTATCTGGAGGTCGACGTCACGGTCGTGCGCTTCATGACTGCGGCGGTCGTTGTCGCGGGCGGAATCGGAGTGGTGATCTATGCGCTCGCGTGGGCGCTGACGCCCGTTGCGCCGGGCAGCGAGGGCGTGGGCCGGCCGCGCGGAGCGTGGCGGGAGGCGGTACTGATTGTGCTCGTCGTCGTCGGCGTCCTGATCACGCTGCGCCACACCGGACTGTGGGTCGGCGATCAGTTCGTCTGGCCGCTGGTGCTCGGCTTCGGCGGGATGACGCTCGTGTGGCGCCCCGCGGTCGTGCGTCCTGGCGCCGGTGTGGCGGACCGCCGCCTACTCTCCTGGCGCGAGTACCTGCGCAGTCGTGGCGGGCGGATCGATGTCCCGCGATTGGTGCTCGGCGCGCTGTTGGTGGCGTTCGCGTCGGCTTCGCTGCTGCACGCCTCCGGCGTGCTGCGCAACCTGGGCGATGCGATCGGCGCGGTCGCGATCGTCGCCGTCGCGCTGGGGCTGCTCGTGGCGCCGCTGTTTGTGCGGCTCGCTCGCAATCTCTCCACCGAGCGCGCCGCGCGGATCCGCGAGCAGGAGCGCGCGGACGTCGCGGCGCATCTGCACGACTCCGTGCTGCAGACGCTCGCGCTGATCCAGAAGCGCTCCGGCGATCCGCGCGAGGTCGCCGCGCTGGCTCGCCGCCAGGAGCGCGAGCTGCGCAGATGGCTGTTCGAGCGCCCCGACGGCGCGGGCGGCGAGAGCGTCAGGACGGCGCTGGAATGCGCGGCCGCCGAGGTCGAGGAGCTGCACGGCGTGCCGATCGAGGCGGTCGTCGTCGGGGACGAGCCGCTGACAGGGCCGCTGGAGGCGCTGGTGCCGGCTGCGCGCGAGGCGATGACGAACGCCGCGAAGTTCGCGGGCAGCGACCACGTGGATCTCTATGCGGAGATCGGCGCCGAGCGCGTCGAGGTGTTCGTGCGCGATCGCGGTAGCGGGTTCGAGCTGGACGCGATCCCCGAGGACCGTCGCGGCGTACGCGACTCGATCGTCGGCCGCGTCGAGCGCCACGGCGGCCGCGTCGCGATCCGCAGCGCGCCGGGCGAGGGCACCGAGGTCGAACTGGCGATGGAGCGCTCCCGCTCATGAGCCTCCCGCGAGTCGTGATCGTCGACGATCACCGACTGTTTCGCGCCGGCGTGCGCGCGGAGCTCGACGGCCTCGTCGAGGTCGTCGGTGAGGCCGGCGGCGTCGCCGAGGCAATTGCGGCGATCGGGGAGCACAAGCCCGACGTGGTGCTGCTCGACGTGCACATGCCCGAGGGCGGCGGGGTCGAGGTGATTCGGGTCGTCGCCCCAACGCAGCCCGGCGTGCGCTTCCTTGCGCTCTCGGTCTCCGACGCTGCCGAGGACGTGATCGCCGTGATCCGCGCGGGCGCGCGCGGCTATGTGACAAAGACGATCTCCGGCGCCGAGCTGGCCGATGCGGTGCGGCGCGTGGCCGAGGGAGATGCGGTCTTCTCACCGCGCCTGGCCGGTTTCGTGCTCGACGCGTTCACCGGCGGCGCTCCCGAGCCACAGGACGCCGAGCTCGACCAGCTCACCGCGCGCGAGCGCGAGGTCCTGCGGCACATCGCGCGCGGTTACATGTACAAGGAGATCGCGCAGCGCCTTGGAATATCTGTGAAGACGGTCGAGGCGCACGTCTCGGCGGTGCTGCGCAAGCTGCAGCTCTCCAGTCGGCACGAGCTCAGCCGTTGGGCGGTGCAGCGGCGGCTCGTGAGCCTCGACGGACCCTAGGGGTCATTCCCGATGGCGCGCCGCCGCCTGCTGCGTCACAGTCACCGCGACCTCTCGCACACCGAGATCGTCGAGCAACCCAAAGACCACGCGAGGAGAACACATCGATGCCCGATTCTGTGGATGCGCCCGTCGCGAATACTGCGACGGAGCTGATCATCGAGACCGCTGGTCTGACCAAGCGCTTCGGCGCGCGCACCGCGCTCGACGGCGTCGACCTACGTGTGCCGCGTGGCAGTGCCTTCGGTTTCCTCGGCCCCAACGGCGCGGGCAAGACGACGATGATCCGCATGCTGCTCGGCCTGACGCAGGCGACCTCGGGCAGCATGCGTCTGTTGGGGCATCCGGTGCCGGCCGAGCGCGGGGCGGCGCTGAGCCGCATCGGCGCGATCGTCGAGGAGCCGCGTTTTCACCCCTACCTCACCGGTCGCGAGAACCTGAGAATCGTCGCTGCGGTACGCGGTCCGCAGACGCATGAGCGGATCCAACCGGCGCTTGCGCGGGTCGGGCTCACCGATCGTGCCGACCAGAAGGTCAAGAGCTACTCGCTTGGCATGCGCCAGCGGCTGGGTGTCGCGCGCTGCCTGCTCTCTGACCCGCTGCTACTGATCCTCGACGAGCCGACCAACGGACTCGATCCCGGAGGCATCCAGGAGTTCCGCGAGATGATTCGCGCGATGGTCGAGCAGGAGGGCCGCACGGTCTTCATCTCCTCGCACCTGCTCGACGAGGTCGAAAAGACGTGCGACGCCGCGGCGATCGTCGATCGCGGCAAAGTCGTCACGCAGGGCGCGATGGCCGACCTCGCGAGCGGCGGGCAGGTGCGTCACGAGCTGATCGTCGGTGTCGACGATGTCGATCGTGCGCTGGGCGCGATCGGCACGAGTACGCTGGTCGAGGATGCCCATCGCTCGGACGAGGGCTTGCGGGTCGTGCTGACAGGCGGTCCCGAGACGGCCGCGCAGCTGAACGCGGCGCTGGTCGGTGCGGGCGTCGCCGTGATGCGCCTGGAGCCGGTGCGCCAGAGCCTCGAGGCGCGCTTCCTGGAGATCACGGCCAGATTGGATTCCACCACCGACCCCGCGGAGGTACGGGCATGAGTACGACGATCGCGGCGCAGATGGCGGGCGCCGACTTCCTCAAGCTGCGCAAGAAGCGCGGCACGCTGATCTGGGCGCTGGTGCTGGGGTGGGCGCCGGTCGTGCTCTTCTACGCCGTCACCGCGATACAGCACGCGTCGAACTCGGTCAAGTACAGCCCCGCGGGCGGCACCGCGAGCTTCCACGACGGCCTGCGCCTGCTCGGCGGTTTCCTCTTCGGTCCGCTGGTCGCGATCCTGATCGGCGTCGAGGCCGGCACAAACGACGCCTCGGCTGGCGTCTTCCGTGATCTGGTCGTCACCGGGCGCTCACGCCTGGCGCTGTTTGCCTCGCGTCTGCCCGCGGCGCTGGCGCTGTGTTGGGCGATCATCGTCTCGGCCTACGCGCTGGTGCTCCTCGGCACGTTCGTGTTCGCCGGCGACCTGCCGACCCCCGACGGCGCGCTGATCCTCAACAGCCTCGGCTTCCTGCTGCTGAGCACGGGCGTGATCTGCGCGGTGGCGGTCGGCTTCGCCTCGTTGACGACCTCCAAGCCGGCGGCGATCATCGCGCTGATCGCGTGGCAGCTGATCGCCAGTCCGGTGATCGTCGGCATCGAATCGCTCGGGAGCCCGCGCAAATTCGTGTTGAGCCAGGCGCTCGTGCACTTCAGCCCCATGAGCCTCGCCGATGGTGGCGGGCGGCATGCGGCCACGATGTCCGGCGCAGTGGCGTTGCTGGTAATCGTTCTGTGGCTGGCGGTCTTCCTCGGGCTTGGCGCGTGGCGCACGCGCACGATGGACGCATGATGAAAGATTCGGAATTGGGGTATCCCGACCTCTGGCGGACCTTTAGAGTTCACGCGCGATGAGTGAGACCGCAATGAACACCAATGACTCGAACACCAATGACCCGAGCGAGATCGTCGCGGCCAGCGATCTCCGTCGCCGCTACGGCGAGGGCGAGGCCGCGATCGACGCTCTCGACGGGGTGAGCGTGAGCTTTCCCAAGGGGCGCTTCGCGGCGATCATGGGCCCGTCGGGTTCGGGCAAGTCGACGCTGATGCACAACCTCGCGGGTCTCGACCGGCCGACCTCGGGCACCGTGACGGTTGACGGCGTCGAGCTGACGGGTCTCGACGACAAGCGCCTGACGCAGCTGCGCCGCGACCGCATCGGCTTCATCTTCCAGACCTTCAACCTGCTGCCGGTGCTGAGCGCCGAGGAGAACATCCTGCTGCCGCTGTCGATCGCGGGCCGCAAGCCCGATCAGGAGTGGCTGGACCGGCTGATCGACACCATCGGCATCCGCGACCGCCTGAGTCACCGTCCGGCCGAGATGTCGGGTGGGCAGCAGCAGCGCGTCGCGGTCGCGCGCGCGCTGGTCTCGCGTCCGGCGGTCGTGTTCGCCGACGAGCCGACCGGCAACCTCGACTCCAAGTCCTCGGGCGACGTGCTCGCGCTGCTGCGCCAGGCAGTCGACGAGTTCGACCAGACCGTCGTGATGGTCACGCACGATGCGCACGCGGCGGCGTTCGCCGATCGCCTGCTGGTGTTGGCCGACGGGCGGATCATGCACGACCGCGAGTCGGCGAGCACGGAGGAGGCGCTCGACTTGATGAAGTCCGTCGGCTGATGCTCGCGCTGGTCCTGCGCGGCTTCCTGCAGCGCAAGCTGCGCGTCCTGTTGACGGCGATCGCGATCGCGCTCGGCGTGGCGCTGACGGCGGGCACGTACATCCTGACGGACACGATCAACAACTCGTTCGCCGGGATCTTCAAGACCGCCGACAAGAACAGCTCGGTCGTGATCACCCCGACGGAATCGCTCGGCAGCAACGTCACCGCGGAAACCTCGCCGATCACCGACGCGATGCTCGAACGGGTGCGTCAGGTCCCGGGTGTCGCGAAGGCCGCGGGCAGCATCTTCACGACGGGCACGTTCCTGAACCTGCACGGCAAACGGCTCACGACGACCAACGCGCCCGCGTTCGTCGGCTCGCCCGAGCCCGAGCCGTTCAAGTCGTTCTTCCCGGTGCAGGGCCGCTTTGCCGCGACCGCCGACGAGGTCGCCCTCGACCAGGCGACCGTCGAACGCGCGCACCTGAAGCTCGGCGACCAGATCGAGATCGCGGCCAAGGCTCCCGTCAAGCGCTACACGCTCGTCGGCATCCTGAAGTTCGCAAGCGGCCAATCCTTCGGTGGCGCCGGCACCGCGCTGCTCACGCTCGCGGAGGCAAGGCGCATCACCGGCGAGCAGGGGCGCTTCGACCAGCTCGACGTCGCGGCCGCCAGCGGTGTGAGCCCCGACCAGCTGCGCGATCGCATCCGCGCGGTGCTGCCGCGCACGGTGACGGTTCGCACCGGCGCCCAGCAGGCCGCCAAGGAGACGTCCAACCTCGAAGAAAACCTCGGCTTCCTGCGCACCTTCCTGCTGGTCTTCGCCTATGTCGCGCTGTTCGTCGGGGCGTTCATCATCTTCAACACCTTCTCGATCACCGTCGCGCAGCGCACGCGCGAGTTCGGGCTGCTGCGCACGCTCGGCGCCTCGCGCCGGCAGATCCTGCGCTCGGTCATCTTCGAGGGCATCTTGCTCGGCGTTACCGGCTCGGTGCTCGGCCTGCTGGCGGGAATCGGGATCGCGCCGGCGCTCGACCAGCTGTTCAAGGCCTTCGGCGCGGACCTGCCCGACAGCGGCACCGTGCTCGAGGCGCGCACGATCGTCGTCTCGCTCCTGGCCGGAACGATCGTGACGCTGCTCGCCGGTCTGGCTCCCGCTCTGCGCGCGACCCGCGTGCCGCCGATCGCGGCGCTGCGTGAGGGCGTGGAGATCCCACCCCGCGCGCCGCTCACGCGCGGTCGCTACGCGGTACCGATCCTGCTCGGGCTGGTGGTGCTGCGCCTGGTGATCTCGATCGTGCAGGGCGACGGTGCGGGCACGATTGCGATCATCGTCGCGATTGGCCTGGTCATCATGTATGTCCGCCTGCGCCAGCGCAGCCGCGGGCGGCACTACCGCGTTGTGCCGGCGCTTGCACGCGTCGTCGGGACGCTCGTCAGCTGGCGCGGCATCACTGGGCGCCTAGCGCGCGAGAACGCGATTCGCCAGCCCGGGCGCACGATGGTGACGGCGGCGGCGTTGATGATCGGGCTCGCGCTGGTGACCTTCGTGGCGGTCCTCGCGGACGGCACGAAGGCCTCGATCGACAAGGCCGTCAGCCGCTCCTTCGCGGGCGACCTGATCGTTGAGAACTCTCAGAGCGGCGGCGAACAGGGAATTCCGACGCTCGTCGCGCCGGCGCTGCGGCGGGTACCGGGCGTCGCGAGCGTGACGCCGATCGCGTTCACCGTCGGACGCCCCCATGGGAGCAGCGAAAACGCGTCGATCACGGCGATCGAACCGGCGAGCTTCCAGCGCGCGTATCGCATCGAATGGAAGCAGGGCTCGGCCGCGACGCTACTCGGACTCGACGAAACCGGCGCGATCGCGACGAAGGGCTACGCCGAAAAACATCATTTGAAGGTCGGTCAGCGAGTCACGCTGCTGACGCCCTCCGAAAAGCACGTCACGCTGACGATCCGCGGGATCGCGACCGACGAAGCGCGCCTGCTCGCGAACTTCACGATCACGCTTCCGCTGGCGCGCACGCAGTTCGGCGTGCGCGAAGACGCGCTGGATTTCGTCTCCTATACGCCGGGGGTGAGCAACGCTCAGGTGCAGCCGGCCGTCGATCGGCTGCTCGCGGCGAGCTTCCCGCAGGCGAAGTCGCGCACGGCGGCGCAGTTCAAGCAGGATCAGGCAAACCAGATCGACACGCTGCTGACGCTGATCTATGTGCTGCTCGCGCTGTCGGTGATCGTCTCACTGTTCGGCATCGTCAACACGCTGATCCTCTCGATCTACGAGCGCACGCGCGAGTTGGGGATGATGCGCGCGATCGGGACCTCGCGCAAGCAGGTGCGCCAGATGATCCGCTACGAGTCGATCATCACGGCACTGATCGGCGGGGTCCTCGGGATCGTGGTCGGTGTCCTCGGCGGAGTGATCCTCGGCCTGGTGCTCTCGGGCTCGGGCTTCGTGCTCTCGATTCCATTCGGGACGCTCGCGATCCTGCTGCTGGTCTCCGCGCTGGCGGGCGTGATCGCCGCCCAGGCGCCGGCGCGCCGCGCGGCGCGGTTGGACATGCTGCAGGCGCTCGCCAGCGAGTAGCACGTGCTGCGGGGCTCGTGCAGGCGATCCCGGCTAAGCTCGGGTCTGCATGGCGACGGCTGCCACCGACCAGAACGATCCCGAGCTTGAGCAGGCGTCGTGGGACCTCGACCCGCTGCTCGACGGCGAGGGCGAGGCAGGTGTCGAGCGACGCCTCGACGAGGCGCTGAAGCGCTCGCAGGTCTTCGCCGAGCGCTATGCCGGACGGCTCGGCGAGCTCGATGGGGCGGCACTGGCGGAGGCGATGGGCGAGCTGGGGGAGATCTACGAACTGGTCGGTCGCGTCGGCACGTATGCGGGGCTGCGCTTCTCGACGGACACCGCCGACCCGGCGAACGGCGCCCTGTTGCAAAAGGTGCAGGAGCGCGAGACCGCGATCGAGACGACGCTGCTGTTCTTCGACCTGGAGTGGGCCGCGCTCCCCGAGGAGCGCGCCGAGGAGCTGTTGCGCGAGCCGGCGCTCGACTTCTGCCGCCACCACCTGCGCAACGTGCGTCGCTACCGCAAGCACCTGCTCAGCGAGCCCGAGGAGAAGATCCTCTCTGAGAAGAGCCTGACCGGCGCCGGTGCGTGGGCGCGGTTGTTCGAGGAGCTGACGTCGGCGCTCGAGGTCACCCTTCCGGGTACAGGCGAGCTGCCGGTACTCGACGGGTCGGGATCCGGCGACGGCGCCGCGGCGACCGAGCGGGTCGCGCTCGACGTCGCGCTGAGTCGCCTGGCGCTCGCGGACCGCGAGGTGCGCCGTACGGCGGCCGAGGCGGTGACGGCGGCGCTGGCGCCAGGTCTGCGGACGCGCGCGTTCGTGCTCAACACGCTGCTCGTCGACAAGAGCGTCGACGACCGCCTGCGGCGCTATCCGAACTGGCTGGCGGCGCGCAACCTCGCCAACGAGGCCAGCGACGAGTCGGTGCAGGCGCTCCTCGAGGCGGTGCGCGGCCGCTACGAGCTGGCGCGGCGCTGGTACCGGCTGAAGGCGCGGCTGTTGGGGATCGAGCGCCTGGCCGACTACGACCGGATGGCGGCGGTGACGCAGGACGAGGTGACCTACACCTACGCGCAGGCGCGCGAGCTGGTGCTCGACTGCTACGGCGGCTTCTCCCCCGAGCTGGGTCAGCTCGCGGGACGCTTCTTCGCCGAGCGCTGGATCGACGCGCCCGTGCGTCCGGCCAAGCGCGGCGGCGCGTTCTGCGCGTCGGCGGTCCCAACGGCGCACCCGTACGTGCTGCTCAACTACACCTCGCGCCGACGCGACGTGCTGACGCTCGCGCACGAGCTCGGGCACGGCGTGCACTTCGCGCTGGCGGCGCGCCAGGGAGTCTTTCACCAGGGCACGCCGCTGACGCTCGCCGAGACGGCGTCGGTGTTCGGCGAGACGGTCGTCTTCGGACGCCTGCTCGCGGAGGACTCGACACCTTCCTCGCGGTTGGCGCTGCTGGCGGAGAACCTCGAGGACACGATCGCGACGGTCTTCCGGCAGGTCGCGATGAACCGCTTCGAGGAGCTCGTGCACACCGGCCGGCGCGAGGACGGCGAGCTCTCGGTGGAGCGCATCGGCGAGCTGTGGGCGCAGAGCCAGACCGAGCTGCTCGGCGACTCGGTGGAGATCACCGAGGGCTACCGCAGCTGGTGGTCCTACGTGCCGCACTTCATCAATACCCCCGGTTACGTCTACGCGTACGCCTACGGACAGCTGCTCGCGCTGGCGGTCTACGAGCGCTACGAAGAGCGCGGGGCCGAGTTCGTGCCGCGCTACCTGGAGCTGCTCGCGGCGGGCGGCTCGCGCAGCCCCGAGGAGCTCGGTCAGATCGTCGATGTCGACCTTTCCGACCCCGGCTTCTGGGACGCGGGACTCGATCTGGTCGAGCGCCAGCTCGAGGAAGCCGAAGCGGCCGCGCACGCGGTGGAGGGCGCCTCCGAATGAGGCGCCGCGCCGACTGACCGACCTGTCACAGGTTTACGGCCAACGCAAACCGCGTGGCTAACCCGAAACGCGCTACTTCTTCTTTTTCTTTTTCGGCTTCGCCTTTCGGACTGTGATGGTGAACGTATCGGTCGTCTTTCCGGCCGAGGTAACGGTCACGATCGCTGTTAGCTTGCCGAACTTTGCAAGCAGCGCTTGTCCGGTCGAGTTGAGCTTGAGTGTGAGCGGCTGCGTCGCGCCCGCCGCGAGCGTCACGCTGACGCCGCCGACGACGACCTGCTTGGTCGTGATACCCACTTTCTTCTTCTTGGCGCCCGCGATGATCGCCTTGACCTTGCCGCCCTTGAGGTGCTCCTTGACCGTGGCCCGCAGGCTCAGCGACGCGCACGTCGCGCCGTCCGCCGGGCAGGAGACGGTCGCGGTGAGTTCCCCGTTGGCGCCGGAGATCGAGGCGACGGTGGCACTCGGGGCGGACGTCGACCCGGTCGAGCTTCCGCTGCCACCGGTTGTGGTGCCGCCGCCTGTGGTCCCGCCACCGGTGGTGCCTCCAGCAGTAGTCCCGCCCCCGCCCGTCGAGCCTTCACTTCCGGGCCCGAACACGTACGCGGCGCCGTAGTCTGCGGTGCTCGATGACGCGTCATGTCGGGGCGCACCGGCGGCGATGGTGGTGCCGGAGACCGCGACCGATTCGCCCAGGCTGTCGCCGGTGGAACCGTCGCTGGCGGTCAGCTCGGCGGTGTCGGCGCTCGTGGTCACCCAGCCGCCGGAGGGTTCGGTCCAAACGTACGCTGCGCCTTGATCATCGTGTCCTTCGACTTGGCGAGCCCGCGCGCCGGTGACGATCGTGTCACCCGAGATCGCGACCGACCAGCCGAGTTCGTCGCCGGCCTGGCCGTCCGAGGGAGTCAGCGCCGCGGTCGGGGTCGCGTTCACCCACGGGCCGGTCGTCGGCTTGGCGTACACGTACGCCACGCCCTGGCCGGGATTCGAGCCCGCTTCGTGGTTAGGTGCGCCGACGACGACGGTGTCGCCCGAGATCGCGACCGACCAACCCAAGTCCTCATCGGCTTTGGGGTCACTCGCCGTTAGCTCGGCGGTCTGGGTCGCGTTCGCCCACCCGCCGGCCGGCATCACGAACACGTACGCCTCTCCCGGAGCGGCGTATCCGCCTCCTCCTTTCTGGTGATACGCGCCGACGACGATCGTGGCGCCCGAGACCCCGACCGACCAACCGAAATACTCGTCGCCGTCGGGATTCGAAGGGTCGCTGGCGCTCAGCTCGGCGGTCTGGGTCCCACTCACCCACCCGCCCGGGGGCATCACGAACACGTACGCCTCGCCATAGCTTGGGTACGTAGCGTCGTAGGGCGCACCGGCGACGATCGTGTTGCCCGAGATCGCGACCGACCAGCCGAGCTCGCCGCCGAGGGAGCTCTCGGTGGCTGGAGAGCCTGCGACGGTGAGCCGAGCGGTCGGGGTGCTGGTACTCGTCCAGTTTCCGGTGGTGGTGAACACATCGACCGTGCCCTGACTGTTGACGCCGTTCCCGGCTATCTCGCTGCCCGCGGGCGCGCCGGCGACGATCGTGTCGCCGTCATTTGAGATCGCGACCGAGTAACCCAGCTCCACGTGGCCACCGAGGGACGAGTCCGTAAGCTCGGCGGTCTGAGTCGCGCTCGCCCAGCCGGCGGCCGGCACTTGAAACACGTATACAGCGCCGCTTTGTGCCTGCGAGCTCGCTGCGTGGTAGGGCGAGCCGACGACAACCGTGTTGCCCGAGGTCGCGACCGAGTAGCCGAGCCGGTCGCCGCAGTCTCCATCGCAGCCCACGCCGTCACTCGGGGTCAGCTCCGCCTGCTCCACGAATGGGTCGATCCGCACCGGATAGCGCGCGCCAGGATCGTTGACCCTCACGAGGACACGTCCGTCGTGCACCTGCAGCCAAGCGCGCAAACTGCGACCACGAGCATCGGTGGCCTGTAGGCCGGCGTAGCGCAAACCTCCCGGGAGCAGCACCGTCCCATGATCGAGCCGCACCTTCCCGGACACCGCGAGCGAAAGCACCAACGCTCCGGATCCCCCCGGACGTCGGGCGATATCAAACCCCTGCTCCAGCCCCAGCGGCCCGTTTGCCCACCACTCATGCACAGGACCACGCGCATAGGTGACCCGATCGGCGCTCGCTACCGGCGAGCTCGCTGCGAGCGGCCGAAGCGAGCTCGGGCGCCCGAATGCCTTCAATGCCATCGCGAAGCGCGCGGAGCCCGCCGTGACCGCGACCCCTGAACGACCGAACCGCGCGAGGAGCCGCTGCGCCGGATTGCGCGCGACCAACCCGTGGAGCCGGTACGCCGCCTCGTCGCGCCCCAACGCAGCCGAAACCGGAGCCTGCGCCGCCGCCGGCAAGCTCAACAACCCCTCTCGCGAGATCGCGTGAGAGCTCGTGCCGGACGCGACCTTCCGGCTTCCTGAGCCCAGCAAGCCCGCGTGGAGCACCACACCGAGGATCAGACACGTCAGGGCCAGTGCGAGCGCGAGGACGGGTACGCGTCCGGGCGCCACGACCCTGTGAGTTGCTACCGCAGACCGCGCGGGTGCACCAAGAGTGGGGGACGGTTGCAAACGGCTATGCCAAGCGGTCATGAAGGCCCCTTCATCGTGAGTGGTTCTCGCGGTGAACATGAACATGCACCGACTTCCAAGACCTGTGCAGTCGCACCCCCGTCCTGGCTGAGAGATCGTTGTTTATATTGGATCGCATGCGTTTGCAGTCGTGGCACTTCTACGCATCGCTACGCATCGACAGACATACTTGACATGCGTATGCAGGGTCAGACGCTCACGGACACGCAGCTGCTGCTGGAGCTCGTCGGCGAGGCATACAGCTTCGAGGATCTCGCACAGTTCCGCTCGGGAGTGCTCGAGGTGCTCAACCGCGTGGTGCCGTCAGACAGGGTGGCCTACAACGAGATCGGCCGCGGAGAAGGCTTCGCGGTGATGATCCCCGAATTCGACGCGAGCCTGATCCCGATCTTCACGGCGCTCGCGCACGAAAACCCATTGATCAGCCGCTTCCACCGGACCGGCGACGGCCGTCCCTATCGGATCTCCGACATGATCGACCAGCAGACCTTCCACGCGACCGCCCTCTATCAGAAGTTCTACCGACAGATGGGGATCGAGAGTCAGGTCGCGTTCTCTCTCCCTTCCCCTCCGCAGCTGCTCGTGGGCCTCGCGTTGACACGGGAGCACGAGGACTTCTCAGACCGCGAGGTCCAGTTGCTGGCGCTCGCGCGTCCCCATCTCATGCAGGCCTATCGCAATGCCGAGCTGCGCGGCGCCCGCGCGGCGATGCTCGTCGCGCTCGAGGAGGGTCTGGACACGCTCGGGCGCCACGTCGTCGTGCTCGACTCCCACGGACAGGTGGAGTTCGCGACCGACGGCGCTCGGCGCCTGCTCGGAGACCCCTCGGCGCTGCGCCGGCAACTGCCGAGGGAGGTTCGCGCGTGGACCTCAGAGCACGGTTACCCGCGCGGAGCCGCCGAGCCGTTCGTGCTCCAGACGAGCGCTGGTGGCGTGCTCGTACGACTGCTGCCGAGCCGCCGCGAGGACCGGCGCGAGGTGCTGTTGTTGGAAGGCGGAGCGGGTCAGTTGAGTGTCGCGGCGCTACGCGGTCTCGGGCTCACGGCGCGGCAGGCCGACACACTGCGCTTCGTCGCGCTCGGCCAATCGCCGAGCGAAACGGCGGCTCAGATGGGCATTGCGCCGCGCACCGTGGACAAGCATCTCCAGCACATCTATGCAAAGCTCGGCGCTACCTCCCTCTCCCAAGCCGCCGCGACAGCGTGGGCGGCCGTCGGAGTCGAGCTGCCGTAAAGCGCTCCGGTGTCAGGTCAACGGGAGCTGGGCGGAGGACGAAACGGCTAGAGCCGGCTCGTGTTGTTATCGAGGTGAGACGGCCGGGCCGATAGAGCCGACATGACCATCAGTGGCGCACTTCGCCTTGCCCGCCTCGCGCTGCCGTCACTCGCGGCGTGTCTGGCGATCGGGGCCGGCGCGCCCTCGCCGGCGGCGGCCACCGCGCCGCTCGCCCATGCCGCGCAGCCCTCCGACTATCTGCATCTCGCCGAAGCCGGCCTCAGGCAGAGCGCGAGCTGGCGCACGGGTGGCTGGTACTGCGAGTACCTGCGCTGCACAGGGGCCTACCCGCTGCTGACGGTGTGGGGCGACGTGCGGATGTTCGAGTCGGTCGACGCGATGGAGATCGCGGCGCCCTCGCGCATGCACCGTGCACGGGTCGACCGCTTCGCGCGCGCGTCCGAGCGTTACTGGAATCCGTACCTGAACGGCTACGCGCCCTATCCCGACGATCGCTTCCGCGGGGCGGAGGCGTGGTTCGACGACAACGGTTGGCTGGGGATCGCGTTCATGCAGGCCTACCGCGCGACCGGCGAGCGCCGCTACCTGCACGATGCGAGCCGCGCCTTCGACTTCGTCGCATCCCAGGGTTGGGATGCGACGGGCGGCGGCGGGATGTGGTGGAACACCGCCCACCCCTATCACTCTGGCGAGGCGCTGGCGGCGGACAGCCTGCTGGGGATGCTGCTCTACGGCATCGACCACCAGCACTACCAGCTCGAGCAGGCGCAGAAGTTCATCGATTGGGGCAACAGCCATGACATCGGCTTCCACGGTCTCTACCTCAGCGGCGGCCCCGGCAGCACCGTGATCGATTACATCGAGGCGCCGCTGATCTACGCGCAGTACCTGCTCTGTCAGGCGACCGGCGATCAGGAATACTGCAGCCACGCGGCGGCGCAGGCGAAGTCGATGACCGAGATCTACGGCGTCGAGTACAACTTCGCGCCGCTATACGACTCGATCTTCTTCGAGTGGATGATGGCCTACGGGAAGGCCGTCGGGGACAACCATTGGCTGGAACTGGCCGCGACGAATGCGCAGGCGGCGTCGCAGCATGCCGCGGTCGGGCACG
Organism: Solirubrobacteraceae bacterium; assembly: GCA_036502205.1. Classification (GTDB taxonomy): domain Bacteria; phylum Actinomycetota; class Thermoleophilia; order Solirubrobacterales; family Solirubrobacteraceae; genus Palsa-744. The sequence goes on from DASXZA010000018.1 coordinate 103,619, forward strand.
GGTTATGGCTAGGGAGCTGGTGGGGTGGGCCGATCAAGGATTCGCAGACGCTGCCCGGGATGTTCCGGACGATGGCCGGGACGACCAGCTTGTTTGCTTGGCTGGCTTGTTACTCGGGGTAGAGCGTCGCGTGTGGCTCTGAGCGGGTCGTTAGTTGCGCGTATAGCTAATTCGCTTGGAGCTCCTCGTTGAGGATCTGCACGACGCTGCGGACACGCGCCGGTAGGCCGTGCCCATCGACGCGCACGTCCAACGTATAGATGACAAAGCCGAACCCCGCCGCATTCAGACCTACGACGAGCAGTGGGCCTCCAACATGAACCGCGAGCGTGCTGATGAACGGCGCTGCCCAAGACAGCCAATCCGCGGTCTTGCCAGTCCATTTCATCTCGTTCCGATAAGCGTCTGTGAGCTCTTCCAACGCGTCGCGGATGTCTCCCACGCGCTGGTCGTCGAGGGCTTCGGCCGGTGCGATGACCGATTCGGCCGCTTGGCCAGCGTCCTCGCATCTCACGAGCCACCTGAGCATGTCGCCAAAGGGACCTACGAGTCTTCCTTCGGCGAAGTCTTCCGCCTTGTCTCGGGCAACGCCTTCGCTGATGGTGACAGCCCGACCGACGAGCTGGTCGGGTTGCGCTGCGCCGGTCTTGAACAGCTTTTGAAATCCAGAGGCGAGCAGGCGCACCAGCCGGCGCTTGATCACACCCACGCGCTCGGCAAGCGTGTGCAGCCGCTGCAATGGTTCCACCATCGCCGTTGCGTGAAAGCCCCCGGCTATGCCCGAGAACAAGCCCGTTGCGAATTTGAGCCCCGGCTCGGCTGCATCGTCGATCAATTTGGTGAGACTCTGTCGTGCGGCCGCAATCAACTCATCATGTGCCAGGTCGATGGCGCCGCCAGCGATGGACACCGAGCCGCCGCTTTCGGCCTCAGTCTCACCAGTCTCAGGGTCCCCAAAGTCGAGCGGCGCCGCCGAAGCGCTCGGACGCGTCGGGGCTATCGGCGTCGAGCCGGAATCTCGAGGTGCCCCGTCGTCATCGCCAAATAGCTGGTCCGCTTCTTTTAGGAGTGCGAGAGCGGATTGCGGGGGGCTATGAGCTCCCTCAACTATGAAGATCGGGTCCGCCGCTGGAGGATCTGGGCAGATGCGCAATGCCTCACATGCGACGGCTACGTCAACCGCGCCGGCGGCTAGCAGGCGGAGCGCGATGAGGTCGTAATCGGAGGAGCCCTGGGAAAGCCGCAGCTGCGCCTCTCCGATCTCCGTCACGAGCTGTGAACGCTCGACAATGTGCTGCAGTGCGCGATCCGCCGCGGCTACCTCCCGGTCCGGGAGCAATTCCCGATCATCGTCGAGTGCGGGCTGTGCGATCTCGCGGTAGTAGTGGATGACCGCGTCGCGGTAGTCGCCCCAGGCATCGATCAGAAGATCTGTAGCCATATTCGAATCGTACAGGCCTTACAACTTCATATTGAGATCGAGTAACGGCTGATTCACATCGGCGACGATCGCGTTGACTGCGCAGTAGACCATCGGCGATGGCGCTGCCGAGGTCTCGATCGCTGACGCTTAACTCGTGGACTGGCTGGTCGGCGCCCAGCTCGCGCTCCCGAGCGCCTCGATCGCATCCGCCGCCGCCACCGCCCCGCCGGCCTGCGCGAAGGCGCGGCTCATGCGCTGCGCTCCCGCGCGAAGCGTCATCGCGGTGCGCACCGCGTCGAGCAGCCGTTCGGGGTTCAGCCGCCGGGGCGAGAGCCGCACGCCCGCCTGCGCGAACTCGACGCGGCTCGCCGTGTCGAGCTGATCGCGCCCACAGGGCACCACGACCACCGGCACCTCCGCGGCGAGCGCCTTCTGGGTGATGCCCATGCCGCCGTGGCAGACCACGCACACCGCGCGCTCGAGGATCGCTTCGTGGGAGGCAAAGCGCACCACCCGGCTTCCCGGTGGCGCCTTGAAGGCAGCGGGGTCGTGCGCCGCGCTCGTGCCGATTACCGACATGCCGGCCGGCGGCAGCGCTTCCAGCGCGACGTGCAGCAGGCGTTTGTCGCGCTGGCGCTCGGTCGAGCACGTCACCAGTACGAGGGGATCCGACAGTTCCTCCAGCCATGTCTCGGGCGAGCGCGCCGGCTCGGACTCCGTGGGGGACGGCGCCCAGTTCATGGGACCCACCATGCGCACGTTCGCCGGCCAATCGCTCCGCGGATACTCGAAGCCCTCGGCCGTCAGCGCCAGCATCAGCGGCGGGCGTTCGAGCACCTCGCTGTAGTGGTCGAGCTTTGGCAATGCATAGCGACGGCGCAGCAAGTTGATCGTTGGCATCACAGCGCGGTCGAAGCCGATGCTCGTCACGCCGCCGACGAGCGCGTCGCGGAGCCTGCCGAGCGGGCCGCCCAGCGGGCGCAGCCCCAGCCCGAACGGCGGTGCGTCGCGCGAGCGCAGCGGCAGCAGGTACGGCGAGTACATCGCCCACGGCAGCCCCGATGCCTCCGCAACCGTCGCGGCACCCCAGCAGTTGACGTCGATCACCAGCGCGTCCGGTGCGGCGCGCTCAATCGCGCGCTCGAGGTCCGGCGCCTCCCCGGGCGTACGCCGCGCGAAGGTTTTCAATACCGACAGTCCCGCCGTCGCGGGCGAGCGCGTTTGCCAATCTTCGATCTGGATGCGCGCGATCGCGGCATCGATCGGCCATCCCTCGATGCCGAGTCGCGCCATGTGCTCGAGCTCGCCCGACAGGGCAACCACCGAAGCTTGATGGCCACGCGCAGTCAGCTCCGCCAGGAGCGGCACGATTGGATACAGATGCCCCCGCGCGGGGGAGGTATATGTAAGTACCTTCACGCCGCGCCGCTCACTCCGTCGCGGTGAGGACCGCTTGGATGGCGCTCGTCAGGGTTGCGTGTACCTCGGCGCGCTCGAGGCCGAGATCGTGCACGAGCACTTGCCAGGCACGCACGTCGCAGAGTGCGATCAACGTCGCCCGCAGCCGCGCGCGCGCCGGCTCCTGCAGGTCCTCGAGCCATGGGTCGAATACGTATCCCACCCAGTCGTAGTGCACCTGGCGCGCCATGCGCGAGAGCTGCGCGAGTAGCGCCGGTCCGTCCTGCCAGGCGCCGATGCGTAGCGCGCGCTCGCCCCACTCCTCGTAATGATCGAGCAGGTTCTCGACTGCATCCTCGATGCTTCCCGCCGGCACGCTCCAGCGCTGATCGAAGATCTGCGCGCCACTGCGCACGATCGCCTGCAGGAGCAGGCCGTCCTTCGATCCGAAGTGACGCAGCAGCGTCTGCTTGGTCACACCCGCCTTTGCCGAGAGCTTCTCCAACGAGGTCTTCTGCCAGCGGTCACCGAAGAATTCCTCCATCGCGGCGGCCAGCAACGCGTCGCGTGTGCGCTCCTGCGCTTGTGCTCGCGCGACCTGCTTGTATGAACGCTGCTCGATCTCGTCCACGCTCACGATCAGTCCTGGAGTGCGAGCGCCGCCGGGACCGACGCCGCGAGGTAGCCGGGAACCGAGAGGATCGCCAGCGCCGTCGCGATCACCAGCGCGAGACTCTGCAACGCTGGCAGCGCCGTGACCGAGTAGACGACGGGGAAATTCACGACGTTCGCGAGGACGCGGTCGGCGAGTTGTTGGCCGTAGATGCCGAAGATCGCACCGGTGAGGCAGCCGACGCTCAGCAGCAGCAGGCTCTCCAGCAAGATCGTCTGCCACAGTTCCGCCCGAGGGAAGCCCTCCAGCTTCAGCTTCGCCAGGCGCGGGCGGCGCTGCCAGACCAGCGCGCCCATCGCCGCTGCCATCGCCAGCACCGCCGCGATCGGGATCAGCGTCGCGATCTGGGTGAGGCTTGCCAGCGCTTCGCGGTTCAGTGCACCCTGACGCTCGACGTGTTGCTGGGCCGTCTGCACGGTGAACCCCGATTCCGGTCCCAGTGCGCGGCGAATCTCGCGTACCGCCCGAGTCGGCGCGAAGCCGGGATCGAGCAGGATGCTGTACGCGCTCGCCGCATCGCTGCCCCACGCCCGCGCGTAGTCGGATGCGTTCATCACGATCGCGCCCGGCGCCCAGCCGACGTTCGTCGACAGCGCCGCGATGCGGAGGGTCTGCGGGTTCGGGCTCGGTAGCCGGAACGCCTCGCCGACGTGCAGGTGTCGTTCAGAGGCGATCGCCTGGGAGAGCACCAGCCAGCCGCCGGCTCGCACGCGCGCCGTTGCCTCGCGCCTATCGCCCTGCTGGAGCTGGTCTTCCGGAAGCAGCGGCATCGCGGTGCGCGGCGGTGCGATCACCAGCGCCCGGCGCTCATCGATGTCGAGCAGTCCACCGCGGTAGAGGCTCACCGCGCGCACCCCCGGGAGATGTTCAAGTCGTCCCTGTGCGGTCGCCGCGAACGGCGCCGTATGCAGCAGGTTGTAGCTACCGGTCGGCGCGACCCAGATATCCGTGAACGCATTCGTATCGCGCGCCGCGTTTTCCAAACCCGCGAGCAGATCGCCGTGCGCGCCCTCGATTGCGACGCTGCCGAAGACCGCGACCGCACCCGTCGCCGCGATCGCCACCGCTCGCGCACGCGCGGCACTCAACTCCATCGCCGCTACGTGCGGCACGGGGCTCGTGATCGCGCGCGCCAGTCGTTTGACGAGCGCGAGCGTCGCGCCGAGCGCGAGCGGAAGCTCGAGCAGCAGCCCCGCGACCAACAACACCATCCCTGCGACCGCGACCTGGGGTGCACTTAGCAGCAGCGCCGTCGCGCCCACGACGCAGAGCAGGCCCACGAGCGCGCGTCGACCACCGCCGCGCGCGCCGCTCGCCTTCAGCTGCGAATCGGTCGCCGCGAGCGGGTCGCGCGAGACGATGTCGCGTAGCGGACTGAGCACCGCCACGACTGCCGCCAGCAGCCCGCCGCCGGCGGCGATCGCGATGCTCTGCCAGCTCACCACGCGCTGTGCGCCTACCGCGAAGGCCAGCGAGAGGAACGCCGGGCTGGAATGGAAGAGGTGGATCGAGAGCTCCTCACCCAACACCAAGCCCAAGATGCTTGCGAGCACGCCAAGCACGAGCGCGTCGAGCAGCAGCAGCCCGATCACGGTCCGCGGCTCGTATCCATCGCGACGCAGATCGGCGATCAGCCGCCGGCGCTGCGGGACCGTGAGCAGCATCGCGTTGAACGCGAACAGGAAGCCGACGAGCGCGCTGATCACCGAGAACAGCGCCGTCGTCTGATTGCTTACAGCGGAGGCCTTCGCGAATACTTTATCCTCATAGCTGGCCGACTCCACGTTCAGGCGTCCCGCCGCTAGCTTGACGAGCGCGGCCCGCACGCGCGCTTCCGCGCCCGGTGCCGGTTGCACGAGGATGCGACTCACGCGCGCCGAAAGACCGGTCATTTCCTGAACGAAGGGCAGCGGTGCGATCACGACCGGGCTCGCGATCAGCGAGCCGATCTGCCGTTCGTGGAGCTGCGCGTAGAGCGGCGCCAGCGTCGTGCGTCCAGCGAGTTGCAAGGTCACTTCCTGACCGAACTTGAGCACGCCGAGTTTCTGTGCGAGTGGTGCCGGTAGCACGACCGCGCCGATTCCGCCGAACGGCGTGAGGTCGGTGTGGCGCACGAGCGAGCCCCCCAGTCGCTTGAGATTCCCATCCGCTCCGACGACCTCCACCGACTCGTGTCCCCGCGGGCCGATCGCGTTCGCGCTGGCTTCCAGCAGCGGTGCCGCGACACGCACGCCGGAGATGTCGCGCACCGCCGAGACCGTGCTCGCTGGGAAGCCCTCCGGACTGCGCGCTACGAGCTGCAGCGTCGCATGACCGGCGATCCCCCGCCAGAGCTGCGCCACGGAACTCTGCAGGCTCGAGCTCGAGACTTGCGAGGCAAACAGCAGCGCGACGCCGGCCGCGATGCCGACGATCGCCAGGCACTCCTGCACCGCTCGAGCGCGCAAACGCACGGCATAGAAGCGCAACGCATTCGCCGGTTTCACGGTGTCGGGCCACCGGTGCTCGCGAGGTACTCGCGGTCGGTCTCATAGTCACCGAGCTTGCCGTCGCGCAACGCGAATACTCGGTCCGCGTAGCGCGCCGCCATCGGATCGTGGCTGACGAGCACCACGGCCACGCCGCGCTCGCGGCACAGCTCCCGCAGGAGCTCGAGCACTTCCCGCCCGCGCTGCGTGTCGAGGCTACCCGTCGGCTCGTCCGCGAGCAGCAGGCGCGGCATCGTCGATAGCGCCCTCGCGATCATCACACGCTGACGCTCACCCATCGAGAGCGTCTCGGCACGGTGGCGCAGACGCTCGCCCAGACCGAGGCGCTCCAGCAGCGGCTCGATCTCACGTTGTGCCTCGCGCCAGCGCATCGTCTTGAGCAGCTTCAAGATCGCGTTGTCGATTGCGCTGACACCCGGCAGGAGGTCGAAGTTCTGGCGGATGAACCCCAGTTCAGAGAGCCTGAAATGCGACGCCTCCCGCTCGGACAAAGAAGATACGTCGCGCCCACCGATCACCACCGCGCCCGCCGTCGGCTCCAGCAGCGTCGCGACCATCAGCAGCAGCGTCGTCTTGCCCGAGCCGCTGGGGCCATACAGCGCGACCATCTCGCCGGGCTGCACTCGCAGCGACACGCCGTCTACCGCGCGTACCGTCTCTCCGCCCACTGACGGGTAGTGCTTGACCAGCTCACGTAGCTCGAGCATCGGTCGTCCCCTGTGCCGTCGCCGCGATCAGTAGCGCCGTCACTCCAAGACCCGGCCGCTGACGCGTACCGCGATCGCATCGTTGGAGCGTTGGATCGTGCCGCTGAAGCTCAGGCCCGATCCGCGAGCGTTGCGATAGCTGCCCGTTCCGCGGCTGATCGCCAGCGAACCCGAGAAGCTCGCCATCGTGCTGCCCTTGTGGTAGCTCGCCGTCGCCTTGCCGCTGATCGAGCCGCCGCTTGGCGAGATGCTGACTTCTGCCGTCACGCGATTCGTCGAGACGATCTGCAGATGCACGTAGATTGTTCCCCGCACCGTCCCCGATGCCGGGCCCTGCTCGTTGAGTGTGAAGCCGTGTTTGCTCGTCAGGTGTAGGTTGCCGCTCTCGTTCAGCGTGAGCGTCCCCGCCGTTCGCGCCGGTGCGCCGGCGAGTCGAGTACCGGCGCTGCCGGGCTCCGCGCGGTCTCCGGCCGCGAGCGGCGCGAGAATCAGCAACGTGGCGAGTGACGTCGTGGCGGCGGCCAGGACGCGGCGACCGGTCGCTCGCTGAGTGAGGTCATGCATTTGTCACACCTTTCTCTCTCGGATGCTCATGCCGGACAGGGGATCTTCGCGAGCGCGTTGTCCTGTGCGCCGCTGGCGTAGGTGAACGCGGCCGAGAACGGAAGGCCGCCACGGGGGCAATGTGTGGGTACGACGACCGTGGCCGAAGCCCGCGTCCGCTTGTGTGCGCCGATGCCGATCGTCAGCGAGAAGTTGGTGATCGAGGCGTCCGGCTGGCCCGGCACCGTCGCGAGTGGGGGAATCGACATCTCCAACTCTTCTCCGAAGGGAGCGTGGGCGGGGAGCGCCGTCGCGGTGAGGACCATCGCCCGGCCGAGCGGTTTGAATCCCTCGCCCAGGATCTCGAACGTCGGCTGCAGATTGCGTAGCGGCCCGAGAAAGGCCCATAGCTGTACTTGCTCGACCACCGGCTGAGACCCGAGGTTGAACAGCGCCGTCGCGTGTCCGGTGCCGATCAGCGCTTGCGCCGGGCAGCCGCTCACTCCGTGTTCCAGCAGCACTTCCGCATTGCAACTGCGAAGGACCGGGATGTTGAGCGAGAGTCCCGCCGGAAGGCCCAAGATCGCCTTGCGCACTGGCGAGGGCAAGCCGGATTCTCCGCCCGAGTAGTCGATCGCGACCGTCAAGGTCGCTTTGGCGCGACGCCGGTCGGGGGATAGCGAGGGTGCGATGCTTGCTGAGGTCGCGGTCGTCTGGGCGGCCACCGCGCCAAATTCGGTCGGGGCGAGGTCGGGTGGCCCGATCTCGCCGGATGAGCCCATTTCGGCGGGCGGACCGATCTCGGCAGCTGCCGCACTCGCAGTCGCGGTCAGCGCCAGGCAGGCGGACAGCACAGCGAGTAGGACCCAAAGCTTCGGCGCCATCGCCTCTTCCTCTCCTCACAGTTACCCGAAGACGACCCTGCCGCCAGCCGGCTCGGAAAGCCGGCCTCCTTCCAAAAACTTGACTTTACCGACGGTAACATGAAGCGCGGTGGTTTGTCAAGTATTTGCCAGTGTACTAGGCAAATGGCACAATTTGTTGCACGTGTGACGAATTCGCCGATCCGCTTCGCCATCTCGAACCGCTCATCGACTCTCTCAGATCATCGCGATACCGCGCCCGAGTGACGGCCGGCAATTTCGCGATGCTTCAGCGCGAATCCGCTCAGAACAATCCGAAGCCGCGACCCGCGTGTTGCACGAGGTCGAATAGCGGCTGCGGGACAATCCCGAAGAAGAGCGTCGCCGCGCCCGCGAGGACCGCGACGAACGCGACCTCGAGCTGCGGGGAATTGACGCTCGCGCCGTCGCCTGCCGCGGCTGCGCCGGAGTCTGGCGCTGCGTCCAGCTCTTGCGAGCCCCCCGCGATCGCGGGCAGCGGATTCGCCGGGAACGGTCCGGCACCGGCAGGCTGCGCGTCGTCTTCACCGGCGGTGACCGGTCGGCCCATCCACATCGCCGCGATCACCGGCAGGTAGTAGCCGAGCGAGATCATCGAGCCGATCACGATCACGACTCCCAGCCACGTGTAGCCACCCGCGACCGCCGCATCGATCAAGTAGAACTTGCCCATGAAGCCCGCCGTCGCCGGGATGCCTGCGAGGCCGAGCATCGCGAGCGTCATCGGCCACGCCAGGTAGGGCCGCTCGCGCCCGAGGCCCGCGAGTGAGCGCACGCTGTCGCCCTCGCCCGTTTCGCGCTCGCGCGCCGTGATCACCGCAAATGCCGCCATGTTCATGAAGAGGTACACCGCGAGGTAGAAGACCGTCGCGCGAATCCCCAGCTCGGTCGCCACGACGACGCCCGCGAGCATGTAGCCGGCCTGCGCGACGGCTGAGTAGGCGAGCATCCGCTTCAGCGAGGACTGTCCCAGCGCACCCACGTTGCCGACGATGATCGTGATCGCCGCCAGCGTCGCCAGCGCCGGCCCCCAGCTTTGCTGCACTTCGACGAGCGCGACGTCGAAGAAGCGCAGGAATACGCCCAGCGCCGCGACCTTTGTCGCGACCGCCATGAACGCCGTCACCGGTGTCGGCGCGCCCTCGTAGACGTCCGGCGTCCACTGGTGGAAGGGCGCGACAGAGGCCTTGAAGCAGAGGCCCGCGACGCACAGCGCGATGCCCGTCAACAGCAGCACGTTGCCACTCAGGCCGTGGCCGGAGATTGCCGCCGCGATCGCGCTGAAGTCAGTCGCGCCCGTCGCGCCGTATATCAACGCTAGGCCGTACAGCAGCGTCGCCGATCCCAGCGAGCCGATAATCAGGTACTTCAGCCCCGACTCCAGCGAGTGCTCGCGGCGCATTTCGCTTGCGCACAGCACGTAGAGTGGGATCGAAAGGAGCTCCAGGCCGACGAACACCATAACCGTGTTCTGCGCCGCCGCCAGCAAGAACATCCCGCCAATCGACGTCAGCAGCAGCGCGTGGAACTCGCCATGCGCCGCTTCGTGAGCCGCACGCGAGCGCCACGCCAGCAGCACCGCTGCTGCGCCACCCGCCAGCAAGATCAAGTTGAGCGCGAGCGAGAGATCGTCGATCCGCAGCGCGCCCGCGACGATCGACTTCTGGGCATTCCACTGCCAGATCGTCAGGCCCACCCCCGCACCGAGCGCCGCGAGGCTGAGAGCCGGCACGACGTGCTCGCGTATTCGTTGCGACCCCAGCAGGCCTACGAGGAGCACGATCACCGCGCCGCCCAGGAGTGCGATCAGCGGCGAGAGACCCGCGAAGTCGACATGCGGGCCTTTCAGATGCGTCGCCGTCGCCGCGGATGGGAAATAGTGCACGAGGTTCATGGAGCCGTGCTTGCCGTCGCCGGGGGAGTGCTGCGCAGCGCAGCTTGCGCAGAGGCCACGGCGGCCTTCGCCGAGCCTTCACTGCGCTGCAGCGCCAGCTGCGGGTAGACCGCGAAGAAGAGAATCACGGCCACGAGTGGCACCAGGACCGCCGCGTCCGTGCGCGTGAGCTCACGCGATTTCACGCCGCTGCCGACGCGGTTGTGCATTGCACCGATAAACAGGCGCAACGCGTACACGCTAGCCATCACCACACCGCTGAACGCGATGATCGCGATCGCGAGCTTCGCTTTGAAGACACCCAGCAGGATCAGGAACTCGCCGACGAAGTTCGACGAGCCCGGCATCGCCAGCGTCGCCAGCGCGACGATCAAGAACAGCGACGCCAGCACCGGTGCGCGGAACGCGATGCCGCCCATCTCGCGAATGTCCTGCGAGCCACCCGCGCGCTGCGCCAGCAGCGCGATGATGAAGAACAGCGGCGCCACCACCAAGCCGTGGTTGACCATCTGCAGCAGCGCGCCCTGCGCGCCCTGCGGATTGAGCGCGAAGATCCCCAGCGTGATGAAACCGAGTTGCGCCACCGAGGAGAAGCCCGCGATCAGGCGCGCGTCGGTTTGCGTGAACGCCATCGCCGAGCCATAGACGATTGAGGCCAGCGCGATCAGCAGCATCAGCAGCTGGAAGTGCGCTGCCGCCTTGGGGAACAGCGGCAGCACGATCGCTAGGAACCCGTACGCGCCGACCTTCGAGAGCACGCCCGAGAAGACCATCAGCACCTCGATCGGCATCGCGCGGTAGCCGTCCGGCATCCAGCCGTGCAACGGGAACGCCGGCATCTTCACCAGGAACGCCGCCGCGAAGAACAGGAAGATCCACTCCTGCGAGCCCGTGCTCAGCGGCAGATGGCGCAACGCCGAGAGCGAGAAGTTCAGCGCCGTGCCGTGGTCCTGGGAGGCGAGCACCCCCGTCGCGATCGCCGCCGCCAGCATCAGCAGCGAGCCGACCAGCGTGTAGATCACGAGCTTGATCGTCGCTTTCACGCGATCCGGTCCCACGCCCCAGCCGCCGATCAGGAAGTAGAACGGGATCAGCATCAGGTCGAAGAACGCCACGAACAGCGCCAGGTCCTGCGCGAGGAATGCGCCCAGCACGGCGGACTCCGCGAGCATGAAGTGGAAGTAGAAGAGGCGCGGGCGCTCGGGTGGGTGGGATCCGGTCCTGAGGTTCGCCGACAGGACCGCCGCTGCGAAGAGCAGCGTCGTCAATCCCACCAGCAGCACGTTCAGGCCGCTGATCCCCAGCTTGTAGTGGATGCCGAGCGTCGGGATCCACGCGACGTTCGTCACGTGCTGCAGTGCCGCTCCGCCGACGTGATAGTCGGCGATGTAGCCGATCGCCAGGCCCAGGGCCACGACCGAGCCGAGCAGCGCCAACGCGCCGGGAATGCGCTCGTTGCCCAGTGCGGCGAGCGCGCCCAGCAGGCCGCAGGCGAGAGGCAGCCAGATCAAGATCGAAAGTGGTGGCATCGGCTCAGCTCAGGTGTTTGATTGGCATCGGGTTGCGGGCTAGGACCGCAGCAGGAATGTGCTTGGCGGGCATCGGTTGGCAGGTCAGGACTGCAGCAGGAATGTGTTTGGCGAGCATCGTCGGTAGGTCAGGACTGCAGCAGGAAGTAGAGGCCGAGTGCGCCGACGCCGAGCACGAGTAGCGCGGCGTAGTAACGCAGGAAACCGGTTTGCAGCGCACGCACCGCCGCCGAGCCCGCGCGCACGATGCCCGTGCTGCCGCCGACCAAGGTGCCGTCGACGAAGATCCGCTCGAACGTGTCTCGCGCCCAGCGTCCGAACCCGGCGGCCGGACGCACGATCAGCAGATTGATGGCCTCGTCGAAGTACCACTTGTGCCACAGCAACTCGTACAGCTTCCCGAAGCGCAGGCGCGCCGCGACCGCGATGACCGGCTGCTTGACCCAGATGCGGTACGCGATCGCGATGCCCGCGAGCCCCAGCAGCGTGCCGAGGATCAGGCCGAACACGAGCAGCCCGTCGCGCGTGTGCGGTTCGTACAGCGGCGAGCCCGCGAACGTCGGGCGCAAGAAGTTGACGACCACCTGGTCGACTTCGGGGATCTGGATGAGCCCCGCGCCGATCGCGCCGATCGCGAGGAAGCTCATCGCGATCCGCATCGGCAACGCGCGCTCGGCAATCGTGTGGTGTGGGCCCGGGAAGCCGACGTCGGTGTCCTCGAGCTCGCCGTTCGCCGGATTTGTCGGGTGCTCCGCGTGGTGCAGGTGGCCGCTTTCCAGCTCGCGCGCCTCCGCGACCGGCTCGCCGTAGAAGGCGCGGAAGATCATCCGGAACGTGTAGATCGCCGTCAGGAACGCGCCGATGTAACCGACCACGTACAGCGCCCAGTGCCAGCCGCCGCGCTCGGCCGTCACCAGCAGAATCTCGTCCTTGGAGAAGAAGCCCGAGAACGGTGGGATACCCGACAGCGCGAGGCCGCCGATCACAAAGCACGCAAATGTGAACGGCATCGCCTTGCGAAAGCCGCCCATCTTCTCCAGCGACTGCTCGCCGCCCATCGCGCCGATGATCGAGCCCGCGCCCATGAACAGCAGGGCCTTGAAGAACGCGTGCGTCATCAGGTGGAACATCCCCGCCGCGTACGCGCCGACCGAGACCCCCATGATCATGTAGCCGATCTGCGACATCGTCGAGTACGCGATTACGCGCTTGATGTCGGTTTGCACGAGCGCGATCGTGCCCGCGATCAGCAGCGTCGCCGCGCCGACGATCGCGCCGACGTCCTGCGCGGCCGGGGCGAGTTCGAAGAGCACGTGCATGCGCGCGATCAGGTAGACGCCCGCCGTCACCATCGTCGCCGCGTGGATCAGTGCGCTGACCGGCGTCGGGCCCTCCATCGCGTCCGGCAGCCACGTGTGCAGCGGGATCTGCGCCGACTTCGCGAACGCCCCTACGAGCAGCAGTAGGCAGCCCGCGACGATGTCCGCTTCGCCGGAGTGGAACACGTGCGGCGCCGCTTTGAAGACGCCGAGGTATTCGAGCGTCCCGGTGTGCTTGAAGATGAAATATGTACCCAGCACCAGGCCCGCGTCGCCGAGCACATTGATCACAAACGCCTTGATCCCCGCACGCGTCGCCGTGCTGCGGCGGTACCAAAAGGAGATCAGCAGATACGACGCCGCGCCCACGAACGCCCAGCCGACGATCAGCAGTGCGAAATTGCCCGCGAGCACCAGCAGCAGCATCGAGAACACGAAGAAGTTCAGGTACGCGAAGTAGCGCGCGAAGCCGCGGTCTTCTTCGAGGTAGGAGATCGAGTAGAGGTGGATCATCGTCGAGATCCCGCTGACGATCAGGATCATGTACACCGACAGCGGGTCCACCAGGATCGAGACGTGCACGTTGACGCCCACCGTCACCGCATAGCTCCACAGCGAAGCGGTCAGCTCGCGGTGCGCCGGCGGTTCGCCCTGCATCGCGATCAACGCTCCGAGCGCCGCGAGGAACGCCAGGCCGATCGCGGCCGTCGCGATCCAGCCCGCGGTGCGGCCCGGAAGGACGCGGAAGCCGAAGCCGATCACGAGCGTCCCCAGCAGCGGGAACAGCAGCACCAGCCAGCCGTAGGTAGTAGCGCTCATCGAACGAGCCCGCCTGGGCGCAGGGTCATCCCTGCAGCTCCCTGAGCTCATCGACATCGAGCGGCAGGCTGCGGCGGTAGATCGCGACGATCATGCCGAGGCCGATGCAGACCTCGCAGGCCGCGACCGTCATCACGACGAGCGCCAGGATCTGTCCGTCGCCGTTACCCCACATACGCGCGAACGCGATCAGCGCGAGGTTCGCGCCGTTGAGCATCAGCTCGAGACACAGCAGCACCGTGAGCGGGTTGCGGCGTGTCATCACGCCGATCGCGCCCAGCGCGAAGACGATCGCGGAGACCGCTAGGTACCACGCGATGCTCACCAGCCGCCCTCCCCGTCGGGGGTCTCGCCACCGACGATCGCGGGCTCGGATTGCTCCTCGCGCTCGCCGTTCGCGCCGCCGCGATCGTGGCTGAGCGCGAACGCGAGTCCGGTAACGCCCTCGGCCATCGTGCCCGTGCCGCGCGGGCGCGCGAGACCGAGCGGGGTCAACAGCTCCTGCGAACCGTCCTCGAGGCCGCCGCGCCGGCGCGCGAGTACGACGGCGCCGACCGCTGCGATCAGCAGCAGGAATGAGGCGACCTCGAACGTCAGCAGGAAGCGCGTCAGCAGCAGGTTGCCGATGTACGCCGGCGTGCCGTACGTCCGCGGGCCGGGGCTGTAGGAAGCGCCGTAGCCTTCGATTGCCTTCAGGCCCGAGCCGAGCAGCGCGATCAGGAGCTCGACCAGCAGCGCTCCGCCGAGCAACGCCGAGCCGAAGCGCAGGCGCGCACCGCCGATCTGCGCGCCGGCGCCGCGGCGCAGACGCTCGCCGAGCGAGCTGCCGCTGTCGCCGACGTACGCCACGACGAACACGTAGAGGACCATCACCGCGCCCGCATAGACCACGACCTGTACCGCCGCCACGAATTCCGCGCGCAGCAGCAGGAACAGCAGCGACAGCGAGAGCAGGTGCCCGACGAGCGCGAGCACGCTGTAGAACGGGTCGCGCAGCACGACCACGCCGACCGCGCCCGAGATCGCGCCGATCGCGGCGATGAAGAACAGCAGCGCGCTCACCGTCGCCTCCCGCCTATGTGGGCCCACTCCGTCGCCAACTTCTTACTCTCCCTCGTTCCTCAGCGGCGTGCGCTCCAGCGGCTCGGCGAGCAGCATCTCCTTCGTGAAGATCAGGTCCGAGCGGCTGTAGTCCGAGAGCTCGTAATCGTGGCCCATCGTGATCGCGTCGAACGGGCACGCCACCTCGCAGTAGCCGCAGAAGATGCAGCGCGAGAGGTTGATCTCGTATACCGCCGCGTAGCGCTCGCCGGCCGAGACGCGGTTCTCGGGCGTGTTCTCCGCGGCGACCACACGGATGCAGTCCGCCGGGCACGCCGCCGCGCACAGCGAGCAGCCCACGCACTTCTCAAGCTTGGTGTCCTCGAAGCGGTGCAGCTTGTGGCGCCCGCGGAAGCGCGGGTAGACCGGCACCTTCTCCTCGGGGTACTGGATCGTGTGCGGTCCCTCCACCACGCGCGCCAGCGTCGTCTTCAAGCCACGCAGCGTCTCGCCGAAGGCACGGTAGGTGCCGCCCGCCGCGCCCGGTTTGGGGCCGCGCACGACCTCGATCACATCCGCGCCGGGATCCCAGGCCATCAGTGCGTCACCACCACGAGGATCGCCGTCACGAGCGCGTTGAGCGTCGCCAGCGGCAGCAGCACCTTCCAGCCGAAGCTCATCAGCTGGTCATAGCGCAGGCGCGGCAGCGTCGCGCGCACCCAGATGAACAGGAACGTGATCAGCGACATCTTGACGAGCACCACAATCGGGTCGACCCAGCCCGGCGGGTGAATCCCGAACGGCAGCAGCCAGCCACCGAGGAAGACCGTCGTCACGATGCCCGAGACCACGAGCACGTTGAGGTACTCCGCGAAGAAGTACGACGCGAAGCGCCCGCCGCCGAACTCCGTGTTGTAGCCGCCGACGAGCTCCGCGTCGGCCTCGGTCAGGTCGAACGGTGCGCGGTTGGTCTCCGCGAAGCCCGCCACCAGGAAGACAAGAAAGCCGAAGAACTGCGGGACGATGTACCACATGCCCGCCTGCGCATGGACGATGCCCGTCAGCGAGAGCGTCCCCGCCGTGAAGATCACGCCGACGAGCGCAAGGCCCTGGGAGACCTCGTAGGAGATCAGCTGCGCCGCGCCGCGCATCGCGCCGAGGAACGAGTACTTCGAGCCCGAGGACCAGCCGCCGAGCATGATCCCGTAGAACGCCACCGCACCGAACGCGAACAGGTAGAGCGGCCCGATCGAGACGTCGATCCCGTACAGCCCCACCGGCGTGCCGAAGATGTGCTGCACGTCGCCGAACGGGATGATCGCGAACGCCGCCACCGCCGTCAGGATCGAGATCATCGGCGCCACCGCGAACAGGAAGCCCACCGACGTCGTCGGGCGCGACTGCTCCTTGGTCAGCAGCTTGAGGATGTCCGCCAGCGGTTGCAGCGCACCGTAGGGGCCGACGCGGTTCGGGCCGTAGCGGCCCTGGAAGCGCCCGAGCAACTTGCGCTCGGCGATCAACACGATCGGCACCAGCTGCAGTCCGACCGCGAAGATCACGATCCCCTTGATGATCTGGATCCACCACGCTTCGTAGTAGCCGACGACCGCGAGCATGCTCAGCGCTCACCTGCCGTGACGGCCACCGACGGCTCCATCTCGTGCTCGGCGCGGCGGTAGAGGAACTTCAGCGACGGCGAGAACTCCACCTCGGGCGCGTCCCAGATCGAATACGAGCCCGCCGTGGCGCCGCTGCCATTCGTATCGGGCTCGGAGCTCGCCGGGACGGCGGCGCTCGTGCTCGGCGCGCTCGCCGGCGGCTCGGGGAACGCGCTTGCCGCCTCGCGCTCCTGCCAGCGCACGCCGCGGCCGCCGATCTCCTCAAGCGTGAGGCCCGCGTAGAAGGGGACCGCGTCGAACAGCTGCTGCGAGGCCATCGCTCCGGTGGCGACCCCGAGGTCCAGATCGCAGCGTCGCGCGAGCTCGGCGATCACCGACCACTCCGCCTGCGTCTCGCCCTGACGGCCGATCGCGGGACGCAGTCGCTGCAGGCGCCCGTCGGGGTGCACGACCGTGCCTTCCTTCTCGGCGTAGGACTCCGCCGGGAAGACCACCGTCGCGTGCTCGCGCAGGCCCTCGGTGAGGAAGCTCGCGTGCGCGATCACCGTCGAGGCCTTCTCCAGCGCCGCGCTCCACGTTTCCGGCGGGAGCTCCGAGCGCAGCGGGTCCACGTGCAGCAGGTAGAGCGCGGTGAGCTCGCCCGCGGCGAGGTCCGCGCCGATGCCGTGCAAGCCCGGCGCCGTCGACGCGTCGTCATCGCCGCCCGCGCTTGCGCCTGTCGCGCCCGGCGCGTCCAGCGGCTGCAGGCCCGGCCCGTAGCCGGGCGCGAAGCCCGCCTCGAGCAGGCCGCGACCATTGGTTCCCGCGGCCGGCACGCCGAGCAGGCCCGCACCGTCGTGGCCGTGCAGGTTCAGTCCGCGTGCCAGCTTGAGCAGCGCCTCGGCGCCGCCGGCGAGGAGTTGCTCGCCATAGAGGATCACGATCTCATCGCCGCCCGTGCGCAGCAGCTCGGCGAGCTCGCGCAGCTGCTCCACATTGGCGCCCGCCGTGCGCGCGGCCACCTCGAGCTCGCCGCCGTAGAGCGCCGCCGCGAGGGCCTGCACGAACGCCGCGCCGCCGCCCGGCGCATAGCGCAGCGCGAGCTTCGCGTTCGCATCGAGCGAAGACGGCTGCGGGGTCGCGAGCGCGAGCGTCACGCCGTGGCGACGCACGCCCTTGCGGATGCGCAGGTCGAGGATTGGGATGTCGCGCACCGGCTCCGTGCCGATCACGAGCACCGTGTGCGCGAACTCGAGATCGGGGACCCGCGCCTGCAGCGCCGGCTCGGCGAGACGATGGCGGTCGGCCGCATCCACGCCGCCCAGCGTGTCCAGGCGCTCGCTGGCGAGGCCCTCGCGCAGCAGGCGCGCGAGCAGCAGACCCTCCTCGCTGGTGCTCTCGCCGCCCGCGAGTGCCGCGACCTTCCCGCGCGCGCGGCGCAGGCCGCTCGCCGCCTCCTCCAGCGCACGCTCCCAGGAGACCGGCCGCAGCTCGCCGCCATCGCGCACGAGCGGCTGCGTGATGCGCTCGTCGACGTGGATCGACTGGTAGGCGAAGCGGCCCTTGTCACAGAGCCAGCCGTCGTCGACCTCGTCGTGCTCACGTGCGAGCACCCGCATCACGCGCTCGTCGCGGACCGTGAAGCTCACGTTGCACTGCGCCGGGCACAGTGTGCAGACAGAGCCCGAATCCTCGATGTCCCACGGCCGCGCGCGGAAACGGTAGGCGCGCGAGGTCAGCGCCCCGACCGGGCACAACTCGACGATGTTGCCGCTGAACGGCGCCACGTACGGATGGCCGTCGAAGGTCGACACATAGGAGTGCGCGCCGCGCTCGAGCAGCACCAGCTGGTAATCCTCGGAGATCTCCTGCGAGAAGCGCACGCAGCGGTAACAGAGGATGCAGCGCTCACGGTCGATCGCAATCAGCGGCGAGAGCTCCAGCGGCTTGACGAAATGACGCTTGGGCTCGATGAAGCGCGAGGTGCCCTTGCCCCAGCCGAAGGTGATGTCCTGCAGCGGGCACTCCCCGCCCTTGTCGCACACCGGGCAGTCCAGCGGATGGTTGATCAGCAGGAACTCCACGACCGCGTTCTGCGCCGTCTTCACGCGCTCGGTCTGCGTGTGCACGACCATCCCGTCCTTCACCGGCGTCGAGCAGCCCGTCTGCAGCTTCGGGATGCCCTCGATCTCCACGAGGCACATGCGGCACGCGCCGACCGGGTTGCCGAGCTTGGGCTCGTAACAGAAGACCGGGATCTCGACGTCGCCGTGCTTCGCCGCGTCGACCAGCATCGAGTTCTCCGGCGCCCGCACCTCCAGGCCGTCGATCGTGAACGTGATCGTCTTCGGTTCCGGACGCGGCATCAGTGAGCCCCCGGGTAAGGACCGACGGCGGCGCCCGCCAGCTCAGCGCCCTGGGCGGCCAGCGCGCCCTCGTGCGCGATCGCCTCCACGCCGACGCCCGTGCCGACGACGGCGCGCAGCCGCGCCGCCTCCATGTGCGCCTCGAACTCCTCGCGGAACTTCTTGATCAGCGACGCGATCGGCATCGCCATCGCGTCGCCGAGCACGCACAGGCAGTTGCCCATGATGTGCTCCTGCACCGAGCTCATGATGTCGAGGTCCATCGGCGTCGCCTCGCCCGCGTCGATGCGCTCGAGCATCTTCACCGTCCAGTTCGTCCCCTCGCGGCACGGCGTGCACTTGCCGCAGGACTCGTGCCGGTAGAACTTCGCGACCTTCAGCGCCACGTCGATGATCGGCGTCGAGTCGTCCACGACGATGATCGCGCCCGAGCCGAGCATCGTGCCCGCCTGCGCGAGCGAGTTGAAATCGTAGGGCACGTCCAGCTCCTCGCCCGTGAGCACCGGCGAGGAGGAGCCGCCGGGAAACCAGCACTTGACTTCGCGGCCCGCCGGCGGCCCGCCCGCGAGTCCGTAGATGATCTCGCGCGACGGGATGCCCAGCTCGATCTCGTAGTTGCCCGGTCGCTGCACGTGACCGGAGATCGAGACCAGCTTCGTCCCCGTCGACGTTTCTACGCCGATCTTCGCGTACTGCTCGCCGCCGATGCGCATGATCGTCGGGACCGTCGAGAGCGTCTCGACGTTGTTGATCAGCGTCGGGCCCTGGTAGAGGCCCTGGTTGGCCGGGAACGGCGGCTTCAGGCGCGGGTTGCCGCGCTTGCCCTCCAGCGAGTCCAACAGGCCCGTCTCCTCGCCGCAGATGTACGCGCCCGCACCGCGGTGCACGACCAGCGAGAGCGAGTGCCCCGAGCCGAGGATGTTCTCGCCCACATAGCCCGCCTCGCGCGCTTCCGCGAGCGCCGCGTCGAGCATGTCCGCCTGCAGCTGGTACTCGCCGCGGATGTAGATGAACGAGCGGCTCGCGCCCGCCGCGTAGGACGCGATCACGATCCCCTCGATCAGCATGTGCGGGGACTTCTGCATCAGTTCGCGGTCCTTGAAGGTTCCCGGCTCCGACTCGTCCGCGTTGCAGACCAGGTACTTGTCCATCCCGCCTTTCGGCAGGAACGAGACCTTCTTGCCCATCGCGAAGCCCGCGCCTCCGCGCCCGCGCAGCCCCGAGGCTTCGAGCTCTTGCAGCACACCCTCCGGTGGCATCGCCAGTGCCTTGCGCAGCGAGTCGTAGCCGCCGCGATCCTGGTAGACGCCGAGGGTGTTGAGCCCCGGTTGGTCGATGTCCGTGAACAGCAGCAGATCGCTCATCCCTGCGGCTCCTCGTCGGCGTCGGGGTGCGGCGGCTCGTGCGGATGGTGCGGGATGTCCTGCTCGCTGCGCGCCTGATGCGGAGGCCCGCCGTCGTGCGGCGGCTGCGTATGCGAGTCCTCGTGCGCCGCCGGCGGGCCCGGACGGTCGTCGGTCATCGGCGGGCCGAAGCTCGCGCGCTCAGGGTCAATGTCCGGGTTGGCGCCCGGCGAGGTGCCGGTCGGCGCGTCCCGCGCCGCTGCCGAGCCCGTCCCGGGTTGGGCCGCGTGCAGCTCGAACTCCCGCGAGTTCGCGTGCGGGTCCGCGACCAGCCGTCGCGCGAGCTGCTTGTCCGGCAGCACCGCGCGTCCCGCGCGCGCGTCGTCGAGCAGCTGCGGCACGTCCTCCAGCGTGAGCGGTCCGACGTACACGCCGTCGACCGAGGCCATCGGCGCGATGTCGCATGCGCCGAGGCACTCGAACGCGCGCACGTTGAACGCCGCATCATCGCCCGCCGCGTCGCGGATCGCCTCGTAGAGCTCGTCCGCGCCGCACAGCGAGCACGAGATGTTCGTGCACACGTACACCGCGTGGGGGCCCACCGGCATCGTCTCGAGCATGTCGTAGAAGGTCGCCACCGACGCCAGGTACGCCGGCGTCAGGCGCATCACGCATGCCACCTCGTCGATCGCCTGCGGCGAGCACCAGCCGTGCACGCGCTGCGCCGCCGCCAGCGCCGGCAGCGTCGCCGAGCGGCGGTCCGGGTAGTTGGCCATATGCGCCTCGATCTCCGCGCGCAGATCATCCGAGACCGGCGTCGTGGCTGGGTCCGGGATCTCAGCCGGGTCCTTCGCCAGGTCCGCCGCTTCGTCCCAGCCCGGCACGCGCGAGCCGTGCTCGTAGCGCTTGACCGCGGTCATCGCGCCCGTCCTGGAAGGTCAGAAGTGCTCGTGCTCATCTATCGATGCCCCCCAAGATCGGATCGAGCATCGCGAGCGTCGCGATCAGGTCCGCGATGTAGGCGCCCTCGGCCATCTGCGAGAACGACTGCAGGTTCACGAACGACGGGTCGCGCATGTGCACGCGCGCCGGCTTCGAGGAGCCGTCCGAGCGCACGAAGCAGCCGAGCTCGCCGCGCGGGGACTCGATCGGGTGGTAGATCTCGCCGGGCGGCACGCGGAAGCCCTCGGTGACGAGCTTGAAGTGGTGGATCAGCGCCTCCATCGAGGTCGCCAGCTCGTGGCGCGGCGGTAGCGCGACCTTGCGGTCCTCGGTGATGTGCGGTCCCTCCGGCAGGCCCTCGAGCGCCTGGTCGATGATCTTCACCGACTCGTAGATCTCCGCGAGCCGCACCGCGAAGCGGTCGTAGTTGTCGCCGACCGTGCCCACCGGGATCTTGAAGTCGAAGTCTCCGTAGGAGCAGTACGGAGCCGCCTTGCGCAGATCCCACGGGTTGCCCGCCGCACGCAGCAGCGGGCCCGTCACGCCGAGCGAGAGCAGCGTCTCCGCGTCCAGCGGGCACGTGCCGCGCAGGCGCTGCAGCACGATCTCGTTCTTGTTCAGTAGGTCCCCGTACTGGTCCGCGCGGCTCGGCATGATCGCCGTGAACGCCCGCAGCTTCTCCGCGAAGCCGCGCGGGATGTCCTCGAAGACGCCGCCCACCTGGAAGTAGCGCGTGTGCATGCGCTGGCCCGAGGAGAACTCGAATAGGTCGAGGATCATCTCGCGCTCGCGAAAGCAGTACCAGAACATCGAGATCGCGCCCAGGTCGAGCGCGCTCGTGCCGAGCCACACCAGGTGCGACATGATGCGGTTGAGCTCCATGTGGATCACGCGCAGATATTGCGCGCGCGGGGGCACGTCGACCTCGAGCAGCGTCTCCACCGCGCCGCAGAACGCCATCGCGTTGAAGTAGTACGAGAGGTAGTCCATCCGCTCGACCACCGGGATGACCTTCCAGTAGGACTTGTCCTCCGCCGTCTTTTCGATGCCCGTATGCACGTAGCCGATGATCGGCTTGATGTCGCGCACCACCTCGCCCTGCAGCGTCACCAGCAGGCGCAGCACCCCGTGCGTCGCCGGGTGGTGCGGGCCCATGTTGAGCGTCAGCAGCTCCTGCGCCGGTTCGTCCGGGGCGGCGCCCGGGACCGACTGCACCTCTTCCTCGAGCGTGATGCTCTGCTCGCGGCGGCGGTACTCCGAAAGTGTCGGTTGCTCGGTCGAGCTCATCGCGGCACTCCCAGCGACGGGGTGTCGTTGTGGGTGAAGACCACCGGCTCGCCGCCGATCGGGAAGTCACGGCGCTGCGGATGGCCCTCGTAGTCCTCCGGCATCAGGATGCGACGTAGGTCCGGATGCCCGCGGAAGAGCACCCCGAACATGTCGTAGACCTCGCGCTCCTGGTGGTTGGCCGTCGGCCACTGCGGCGTCGCCGAGTCGACCTCGGGTGCGTCGCTGGGCAGGCGCAGCTTGACCGAGACGCGGTCCACGCGGCTCATGTCGAGCAGCTCATAGTGCACGCCCAGCCGCGGCTCCTGCGGGTAGTAGTCCACGCCGTGCACGCTCGAGAGGAACTTGTAGCCCCGCTCGCGCAGGACGGCGAGAACAGCGAGAATGCGCTGCGGGTCGATCTCGATGCTCGCGCGGCCGCGGAAGAAGACGGTCTCCCGTACGACCGCCTCGCCCTCGGCCTCGCGCAGCTCCTGCGCGAGTAGCTCCAGCCCCGTGGCGTCAGGCACCTGGGGCTACCTGCTCGTCGCTGAGAATCTCCTCCGTGCCGACCGCGCCGTAGCGCTCGCGCCAGCCCATGTCGGGATCGTCCTGCACCATCTTGCGCAGCTTGAGGATGCCGTGCATCAGCGCCTCCGGCCGCGGCGGGCAGCCCGGGACGTGCACGTCGATCGGCATGAACTTGTCCGCCGGAACCAGCGCGTAGTTGTTGAAGACGCCCATCGACGAGCAGCACGCGCCCATCGAGATCGCCCACTTCGGCTCGAGCATCTGGTCGTAGATGCGCCGCACGATCGGCGCCATCTTGATCGAGACACGGCCCGAGAGCACCAGTAGGTCAGCCTGGCGCGGCGATGCGCGGAAGGCCTCGAAACCGAAGCGCGCCACGTCCACGCGTGCGGCCACGATCGACATCATCTCGATCGCGCAGCACGCCAGGCCGAAGGTCGCCGGGAAGAACGAGTTCGAGCGCGCCCACGCCACCGCCTTGTCGAGCGTCGTCGTCAGCACGCTTTCTTCGACGTGGCGTTCCAGGTCCGCACCCTCGAGGTGCGCCGACGGCGTCAGCCCGTCGATCTCGCCGCCGCGCAGCAGCTGGCGCGCGTTCAGCTGCTGGATGCTCAGCGTGCGCGGGTCCACCGCGTCCGCGCCGCCTGAGCCGCCAGACGCCGCGCCCGCGCCGCCGATGGGTTGCCGTGTCACCTCCACTCGAGCGCTCCCCTGCGCCACACGTACGCGAACGCGACGAACAGCAGCGCGATGAACACGAGCGTCTCGACCAGCGCGAAGCTGCCGTAGGCGCGCAGCTCGACGGCGATCGGGTAGAGGAAGACCACCTCGATGTCGAACAGGATGAACAGCATCGCGATCAGGTAGAAGCTGATCCCGAAGCGCATCCCGCGCTTGACCTCCGAGGGCAGGCCGCACTCGTAGGGATCCTGCTTGTGCGCGATCCCCCGGCGCGGGCCGAGCACCGAGTTGAGTACGGTGAACGCTGCGCCGACGGCGCCGCCAAGGATCAGGAATACGATCGCGGGTAGGTAGGAGCGCAGCACCCGCTCGCTGTTATATCACCGTGACCAGCCGCTTGTAGCAGAGTGTTACATAGTGACGATCCGCTCTAAATATCCAGGATCCGCACGATGATCGCGGGTGCCCTCGTCCTCGCCTTCCTGAATGCGCTGCCAGCGCTGCTCGGCGGCGTGTCTTGGTACCGCGGTGCCGGCGCCGACACCGCAGCGGTGCGCGCCTTCTGGGTCCTGCTGCGCACCGCGCAGGTCGCCGCTGTGCTCTACGCGCTCGCCGTCGGCGTGCTTGCTGCGACCGGTCGCAGTCCCTCCGAACGGCTCTTCTACCTCTATGCGCTGCTGCCGCTCGCAGTCTCGTTCGTCGCCGAGCAGCTACGCCTCGCCTCTGCACAGACGATCCTCGACCAACGCGGCCTCGAGAGCGCTGCCGACGTCGGGAGCCTGCCCGAGTCCGAGCAGTTCGCCGTCGTCGCCGCGATCGTCCACCGCGAGCTCGGCGTGATGACGCTCTCCGCGCTCGTCGTCGTGTTCCTCGCGCTGCGCGCCGCCGCGACCGCGCACGGGCTTTGAGCGTCGCGACCGGTCCGCACAAGCCAACCCGTCGGGGACCCCTCAAGGGGTCCCAATCCGTCGTGAAGCCTCCGGGTGTCAGGCAGGTCCCGAAGTTCCCGCTGGTCCCTCCTCGTGCAGCGCCGCGTAGCGGCCCTCGTACCACACCAGCGGCCGCCCGCGCGCGTCTTGGCCCATGTCCGTCACCGCACCGATCCCGATCGTGTGGTCGCCGCCGGGGTGCAGCTCACGCAGGTCGCAGACCAGCCACGCCAGCGACTCCTCGAGTACTGGGACGCTCTGGTGCAGGCGCCACGCCACGCCCGCAAAGTGCTCCTGCTTGCGCGCCTTCGAGGCGAACGCGTCCGCCAGCGCGCGCTGCTCGGCGCGCAGCACGTTGACCGCAAAGCGGCCGCTCGCCTCGATCGGCGCGAGCGTGCGCGCCGAGTTGTCGATGCACACCAACAGCAGCAGCGGATCTAGCGAGAGCGAGCACAGCGCGTTCGCCGTCATTCCCACCGGGCCCTCCGCGGTCTGCGCGGTCACGATCGCCACGCCCGTCGCGAAGCGCCCGATCGTCTCGCGGTAGCGCCGCCGCTGCTCCGGGGTCGTCACGTCGGCCGGTTTAGCAGAGCGCGGCGGTTCGTGGAAGGTTTGGCGGAGCAGGCCCCGCCGCGCGCGTACGTGTGCGTGCGCTCGCGCGCGGCGGGGTCCGAATTTTGGATCAACGCACCTCAGCGCACGATCAGCGTCGCGCTCATGCCCAGCGTCGTCTGGTCGTCGATCGTGCTCACCAGCAGGTAGCGCCCCGGCGCCAGCGGCGGCGTGCGTTTTGCTTCGCTCGCGCCCGGCAACAGCGTGTGGATCGTCGCCAGCACCGTGCGTTCGTTGGAGTCGAGGCTGCCCCGCTCGAGCTCCACGTTGTGCGTGAGGATGCCGCGGTTGCGCGCCACGATCAGCAGCGGCCCCGGCGGGACGCTCGTACTGGATGGTTCGATGCGGTACTCGCTGAGCGCGAGCTTCAGTTCGTGGCTCGGCAGGCGCACCGTTCGCGCCGCTCCGCAGCCCGCCAGCGCGAGCGCCGCGAGCGCCGCCGGCGCGAGGAGGCGCAACCTCATGAAAGCGAGCCTATATATTCCGCCCCGGATGAGGACCCGCTCAGCCCAGCCGAAGATCATCGCTCTGCTCGTCGTCGTTGTCGCCGCCGCCGTCGGCTTCACGTCCTGCGGCACCCAGGGCATCCAGCTCGCGAAGAGCAATCCCAACTACCACGGCGCCGAATTGTTCCTCGATCACTGCTCCGGCTGTCACACGCTCGCCGTCGTCGGCGCCGAGGGCTCCGCGAGCAGCATCAAGGACCGTCTGCGCACCAACGGCCCCAACTTCAACTTCCGCAAGGAGGAACCCGCTCAGGTTCTCTACGCGATCCGCAACGGCGGCTTCTCCGGCGCGATCATGCCGCAGAACATCGTCGTCGGACAGGCCGCACGCGAAGTCGCGCAGTTCCTCGCCAAGTACTCCGGGCTGCAGGCGAAAAAGGTGCCGACGATCGAAAACGTGTCCGTCGAAGGCTCCTCCACCACCGCCACGAGCCCCACCGCCACGACTGGTGTCACGACCCCGAGCGTCCCGGCTGCGGGTGGCTCCACCAAAGCGGCTGCGGGCGGTTCCACGAAAGCGGCTGCGCGAGGCTCCACCAAAGCGGGGGCCGCCAACGAAGCAGGTGCCGCCACCGAAGCTGGCACCGCTTCCAAAGGCGGGACGGCCTATAGCGAAGCCGGCGCCTCCTCCAAAGCCGGCGCTTCCACCGAAGGCTCCACGGCGAGTGCCGCCGGGGGCGCCACGACGGCCTCCAAATAGGCCGTGGCCCGCGCGGAGGGCTGACGGCGCCGTGCTCGATCTCAAGCTGATTCGCCAGGAGCCCGACGCCGTGCGCGCCGCGCTCGCGCGGCGCGGTTCCGAGGCCGTCACTGGCCTGGAGCGCGTGATTGAGCTCGACGAGCGTCGCCGCGGCGCGATTCCCGAGCTCGAGGAGCTGCGCGCGCGACGCAACGCCGCCGCCGAGGCGATCGCACAGGCCAAGCGCGAGGGCGCCGACGCCAGTGACGCGATCGCCGAGCAACGCGAGCTCGGCGCACGCGAGAAGCAGCTCTCCCAGCAGCTCGCCGCGGTCGAGTCCGAGCTGAACGACGCGCTCGCGCCGCTGCCGAACCTACCCGATCCGAGCGCCGCGCCGGGACCCGAGGATGAGCTTGTGCGCGTCGTCGGCGAGACGCCCAGCTTCGCGTTTGCAGTGCGCGACCACCTCGAGCTAGCCGGCACCGCGATCGACATGGATCGCGCCGCCAACCTCTCCGGCTCGCGCTTCGCCTACCTCAAGGGCGACCTCGTCATGCTCGAGCTCGCGCTCGTGCGCTGGGCCCTGGAGAAGCTCCGCGGACACGGCTTCGAGCCCGTGATCCCGCCTGTCCTGGTACGCGAGCGCGCGCTATTTGGGACCGGATTCTTGCCCGACACCGAGCAGCAGATCTACAGCCTGCCCGCCGACGAGCTCTACCTCGTCGGCACCTCCGAGGTCGCCCTCGCCTCGCTACACGACGGCGAGATCCTCGACGCCGAGCAGCTGCCGCTGCGCTACGCCGGCTTCTCGCCCTGCTTCCGGCGTGAGGCCGGCGCCGCCGGGCGTGACACGCGCGGCATCTTCCGCGTGCACCAGTTTGACAAGGTCGAGATGTTCAGCTTCGTCGAGCCCGCGCACGCCGGCGCCGAGCACGAGCGCATCCTCGCGATCGAGGAGGAGGTCCTCGGCGAGCTCGGCCTGCCCTACCGCGTCGTCAATATCGCCGTCAACGATCTCGGTAACTCTGCCGCCAAGAAGTACGACTGCGAGGCCTGGCTGCCCAGTCAGGAGCGCTACCGCGAGCTCACCTCGTGCTCGAACACCAGCGACTACCAGGCCCGGCGTCTCGGTATCCGCGTGCGTCGCGAGAAGCGCACCGAGTTCCTGCACACGCTCAACGGCACCGCCGTCGCCGTCGGGCGCACACTCATCGCGCTGCTCGAGAACGGCCAGCGCGAGGATGGCAGCGTCGCGTTGCCCGCATGCCTGCACGCGTTCGGCGCGCCCGCCGAGCTGCGCGGCACCGGCGCCAAGAGCTGAGTCGCCCGCGCCGGCCGCTTTACGCCGGGGTGTACTCGATCAGCAGCGCCCGCGCCGTCGCGCGTCCCGCCTCGTAGAGGTGCGGGGCGTCCGCCGGGAAGGACGCGTAATCACCGCTTACGAGCTCGCTGATGCGCTCGACGGGTCCCGCGATCAGCTTCCCGCGCAGCACCAGCACAGCCGTCCGCGACCCGCTCGCGCGTGGCGGCGGCTCGTGGACCTCGGCGGGCGCGAGCGCGAGCTCGGCGATCCGTAGGCTTCCGCGTAGCTCGTCGTTGCTCTCCAACGCTCGTCGTCCTCCCGTGGACGGCGGCCACGGCTCGGCCTCGCTCACGCGCACGATTCGCATCTCGCCGGCGCGCGTACCTTCGAGGAGCTCCGCGACCGACACCCGCAGCGCGCTCGCCAGCTGCGTCAGCGTGTCGATCGTCGGGTTGCCGCTCGCGCGCTCGATCGCCGAGAGCGTCGCCTTGCTGATCGACGTCTCCTGCGCGAGTCGCGAAAGCGACAGGTGACGCGCGACGCGCAGCCGGCGCACATTCGCCGCGAGTTGCGATCGCGTGTCGTCGCCTGGTGGGCTACTAGACATCATAAAGAACAGATCGTTTGTTATATTAAACGAAATGACGGACGACGAGATGCCAGCCGGGAAGTCCGCGCCGCGCGCGACCTTCTACTTCGATCTCGGATCACCGTTCGCGTATCTCGCCGCCGAGCGCCTCGCGACGGTCCTGTCGGCACCGGCGAGCTGGCAACCGATCTCGCTCGGCGCCATCTTCAAGGCGACTGGACGCTCGTCTTGGGCGCTGCGCGATCCACAGCTGCGCGAGTCCGGCATGGCCGAGGTCGAGCGCCGCGCACGCGCCTACGGCCTGCCGCCGCTGCGCTGGCCTGATCCCTGGCCCAGCAACTACCTCTTCGCGATGCGCGCCGCGACCTACGCCTTCGAAGCCGGCCGCGGCCGCGACTTCACGCTCGCCGCTTTCCGCGGTGCTTTCCAGGAGGGGCGCGATCTCGGCCTCCCCGACGAGGTCCTGCGCGTCGCTGTCACGACCGGACTGCACAAGGCCGCGATCCTCGACGCCACGCGCGATTCCAGCGTGAAGCTCGCGCTGCGCGACGCCACCGAGGCCGCCCGCGAGCGCGGCGTCTTCGGCGTACCGACGCTGGCCGTCGGCGACGAGCTGTTCTGGGGAGATGATCGTCTCCCCGACGCCGCCGCCGCGTACGCGGCGCGCTATCAATGACGCGAGCGTAACGCGAGCGCGCTCGCCGCGGGGTCGCTCACTCGATTGCGCACCGCTTGCCCCGACATACGTTCGCGCATGCTGCGCCCGCTGTTTCCGCAGGCGCCGCGCAGGGTAGAACTGCTACCCGCGAGCGGGGTAGAGGAAACATCCACTTACCTGTAGTCTCCTGCCGGCTGGACAGCGAGAAGATGGTCACCATTGTAAAGATCAAGCACGGCGCACAGGGTAGGCGGCCGCGGGATCGACAAGGGGGTCAGGTGGAGGAGTCGGGGCGCACGCGCATCCTGAGGGCGATGGCTGAGGTGGTCTCCGAGCGCGAGATGCACTCGGTGACGGTCAAGGACGTCGCGACACGCGCCGGCGTCTCCCGCGCGAAGTTCAACGAGCAGTTCGACGATCTCGAAGACTGCTTTCTGGAGGCGTTCGAGCTGGGCGTGCGACGCGGACGCTCCGCGATGGCATCGGCCTACGGTCGCGAGCAAACCTGGATCGACGGTGTCCGCGCCGCGCTCGTCGCGCTGCTCGCCCTGCTCGAAGAGGAGCCCGCGCTCGCGCGCCTGTGGATCGTCTACTCGCTGGGTGGCGGTCCTCGTGTGCTGCGCCGCCGAGCCGCGGTCAGCGCCGTGCTCTGCGAGTTCGTCGACCGCGGGCGCCGCGAGGCGCTCGCGCGCGTCGAGCCTCCCGCGCTCACCGCCGAGGGCGTCGTCGGGGCGGTGCTGGCGATCATCCAGGCGCGGCTGTTGGCGCCCGAACCCGAGCCGCTGCGCAGCCTCCAGGGACAGCTGATGAGCCTGATTCTGCTGCCCTACATGGGCGGCGCCGTCGCCAAGCGCGAGCTCAAACGGACCGTGTCGCGCTCGTCGGCCGCGCTCGCCGGCGGCAGGTCGGCGGTCGAGGGCATCGGCATGCGCCTGACTCATCGCACCGCCTGCGTCCTGAGCGCGATCGCTGAGCATCCCGGGGCGAGCAATCGCGAAGTCGCCAATCTTGCCGGGATCGTCGACCAGGGCCAGATCTCGAAGCTGCTGAGCCGTCTGGAGAACCTCGGACTGATCGTCAACGTCGGTCAAGGCGGATACCGCGGGGCACCTAACGCGTGGACGCTGAGTCCGCGGGGGGAGCAGGTCGAGCGTCGCGTGCGGCTCAGCACACAGGTCACCGAGCCAAGCCCACTCGGGGAATCCTCCGCTTTGCAGGAAAGTTAGGAACCCCAAATAAGGGTGCCCTAACTTTGCTACCGTTGCGGGCGTGGCATTACCTAGCTCTGAAGTCGGGATTCCCCCGGCCGAGCAATCGGCAGAGCCGGATCGCGCAGCTGGCACGGTCGCGAGAGGCCCGCGTAGGAGCGGATCGCGCGGAAATCTCTATATCTGGACGGTAGTGCTGCTGGTCGTCGCCGTCGTCGCCGTCGTGCTCGGCTGGCACGCCCACGGCGGCACCCCCGATCCGACCGACCCCGCCAACCACGTAAGTCGTACGAGCGCTGTCATCGACAGCGGCGTGCTCGTCTTCCGCGAGGGCCTCGAGACGATCCTCGTGCTCGCCGCGATCACCGCCAGCTTCCTCGGCGCCAATCGTTCCTATCGCAAGCCCGTCGCCATCGGTGGCGGCGTCGCGCTGCTCGCGTCGGTCGCGACATGGTTTATCGCAATCTGGTTCATCGGCATGTTCGGCGGCGACGGCCTCGCCGTCCAGGCCGCCACCGGGATCCCCGCGATCCTCGTGCTGCTGCTCGTCATGAACTGGTTCTTCCACAAGATCTACTGGACCGGCTGGATCTCCCACCATCACAAGCGCCGCCGCGGCCTGCTCGGCTCGGCCGGCGAGACCGGCGCGCGCGCGACGATCCTCGGGCTCGGCCTGCTCGGTTTCACCTCCGTCTACCGCGAGGGCTTTGAGATCGTCATCTTCCTCCAGGCCCTGCGCGAGCGCTACGGCTCGAGTGTCGTCCTCGAGGGCGTCGTGCTCGGCCTGCTGTTCACCGCCGCCGTCGGCGTGCTCACCTTCGGTCTGCACCAGCGTCTGCCATATCGCAAACTGCTGATCATCACCGGCGGCATGCTGCTCGTCGTGCTGTGGGTCATGGTCGGCGAGGAGGTCAACGAGATGCAGCTCGCAGGCTGGATCGGCACGACCCCGATCCCCGGCGTCAGCGTCCCCGGCTGGATGGGCACGTGGTTCTCGATCTTCCCCAACGTCGAGACGATCGTCGCCCAGGTGCTGTCCGTCGTGCTCGTCCTCGGCTCCTACTTCGCCGCCCAGTACGTGCGCGTATGGGGTCCGCGCCGGCGCGGCGAGCGTGTCGCGCGTCTGGCCGAGGAGCCACCGTCCTCGTCCGCCGGCGCCGCCGGCCACACGCAGCCCGCCGTTGGCGGACGAGCGCAGCCGACATTCTAAGCGTCGCCGAGTCGACGTTCTCAGCGTCGCTCAGCCGACGTTTCTTAGCTCAGTCGCACCGTGCGGCTTACTAACGCCGAGCGGTTGCCGGCGCGGTCATTCGCGCGTACCAGGATCGTGTAGCTCCCCCGCGCCAGCTTCGGCAGCTTCAACGACCAGCTGTCGCCGCTGAGCTTCGCCGTCACGAACGCCGCGCGCGCCTTGGCCTTCGTCGTCGCCGCGAAGCGTCCGTGGCTGAGACCAACGATGTGCCTGCCGCGTGTCCGGTAGACCACGACCTGGACGCTTGCGATGCCGCTCGAGGGCGCCGGATCGCTAACGCCGCCGTGCAACGTCCGCCACGCCGCGGTCGAGGCGCGACGGCGCTTGCAGGCCTTCTTGGAGAGCTTCTTCGGGCACGACGGCGTGTCGAGTGTCACGCTCGGCGGCTTGCGATCGCCGGTCGCCGGCGGCGGCGGTTTGGGTGGCGCTGGCGCCACGACGATCGCGTAGGTACCGGTCGTCGTGTTGCCGAGCGCGTCGGGTGCGGTCAGGGCGACCGCGTAGGTGCCCGCCGCCGCGAACGTGTGGGTGACCGTCGCGCCGGCCGAGCTCGTGCCGTCACTGAAGCTCCAGGTCGCGGTGCCGAGTCCCGCCCACAGGTCCACCAGCGACGCCGAGAACGTCACCGGCTGGCCCGCCGTCGCGCTTGCCGGCACGCTCGCGCCAAGCAGGATCGGCGGGCCACCGTCGTACGCCGCCGCGCGCAGCGTCCTGCTGGTGTTGTCCCTGTAGAACGCCACGACGCTTCCCTGGCGATCGGCGACGAGTGTCGGACTTTCGTACGCCGCGTCAGCCTGGTCGAGGTTGCGCGCTGCTTCCGGCGTCGACGCACCGTTCGTCCAGCGCGCGGCCTCGACGTTTGCGTGTTCGGTTTCGCCGGACCCCGGCGGGTTTCCGCGCCACGCGAGGAGAGCTTCGTCGCCGAGAAACGCGATCGAGCCCGGCGAACCTTCTTCGTCGACCGGCGATATGCAGCGTTCGGGAGTGAACGTGTGGTCGACCGGCGCGCGCACCGCTCCCTCACAATCTTCGCCGCTGCTGTTGCCGTCGAAGCGATAGAGGACGTAGGCCGTCCCGTTCGGGGCCACACCCGCGCCCTCGGGCGCACTGGTCGAGCCGCCCAGGACGAGCTGTGACGGTTCGCTCCACGCTCCGCCCGAGCTTTGACGTGTCGTCGCCCAGGGGGTACTTTCGCCGGCGTCGTCGTACTGATACGCCAGCACCGCGTCGCCGCTTTCTTCGTTCTCGCCGAGCTGCAGTGATGATGCGCTTCCGCTGGAGCCCGTGATGCTCACGCGCGGTCCCCAGACGCCGTTGGCTGCCGAGCGCACCCGCGCGATCACCGTGTAGCGGTCGTCTGCTTGGCTGTTGGTCGGGCCTTCGTCGTAGCGCGACTTGTAGGCCACCGTGAGATTGCCGATCAGATCGATGCCGAGCTCGAGTTCTTCGGCTGCGATCGCCGCCGGCGAGATACGTTCGGTCGACCAGACGCTACTCGCCGAGCGCACGGCGACATCGATGCGCGAGGTCGCCTCGCCCTGGCCGGTGCCGGCTTCGTTGGCATTGGATTGCGCGCCCACGGCGGCACTACCTTTGGCGCTGATCGCGACGCTCACCGCGGGATTGACCGTGCTCGCACGTTTGGCTTCGGTGGCAATCGTGAACGGAGCTTCCCAGGTGCCGCTGCCCGCCGGCCGATAGGCGGCGCGGAAGCGGCACGGCGAGGTTTCGTCGTTCGGGCCGGTGAGTTCGATCCAACCCGCGACAGCCGCGCCGTCGGGTGCGACGGCGATCTTGACCCTCGCTGGGATCGCTTCGGCGGACGAGGGAAGCACGAGCTGGTCGGAGTAGCTGCCGCCGGGTGGCATCGTGCCGATGTGCAGTACGGCGCTCAGCGGGGCGAGCGAGGTGAGCTGCACGAATGCCTCAGTGGCCGTGCCGCCGTTCTGATAACCAATCTGCTCTTCGTCCGGAGCGCCTTCGAAGAGGTCTGCGGCGGGCACCGCGAAGTTCACCGGAGCGACCCATTCCGCGGCGTGCGCCACCGGTGCGAGGAGCAGTAGCGCCAGCAGCGCGAGTAGTGAGATCGTCCGAGGTCGAAGCATGGTCGCGAAGGCTATCGGGGCTATCGGAGCACGAATGTCAGCGACCGCGACGGTCCGCCGATGGGGGTCAGCGTCACGCGGTAGCGACCCCCGGCGAGCGTCGCGCGACCGCGCATGTGGAAACGCTCGCCGCCGCGCCGCGCGCTGAGTGTGAAGGAGCCCGGCTCGAGCTCCCAGCGCGAATGTCCCGCCGTGCGCACCCGTCTCGCGAGCGTCACGCGCACGCGCGCCGCGGCGTCGATGGTGAAGGCGAACGCGAGTCGCGAGATCGCCAGTGGGCTCTCGCGCAGCAGCGCGGCGCTAGTCGACGCGGTGAGCGCGATGCTCGCGATGCGCACGGTCTGACCGGAGGCGCCGGGCGAGTCGGTGCTCGGCGTGCCCATCGGCGTGGAAGGCGAGCCGGCGCCGGCGCTCGTGTCGCCGTGGTTTTCGCTGAGCACCGGTGCGCTCGGCGAGCCGCCGGAGGTCCGTTCGCCGCTTTCGCCGGTACCGCCGCCGGGTTTGCTTTCCGTTTTCGTACCGCCTTCACCGCCACCTTTGCTTTCGGGGCTGCCGCCGCTCTGCTGGCCTTCGCCGCTGAGCGTGAACGCGCCGATCCCGTTGGGGGTGCCGACACCGCTGGCGCCGTCGTAGCCGACGGCGGCGTTGCAGATCAGGGCATCCGCTCCGCAGTCGAACGGCGAGAGCGGTTTCATCGAGCCGCTGCAGGTGACGTATTCGCCATCGCAATCGCCGTTGCCGCCGCTCGTGACATCGTGCAGCAGACTCGAGCCGAGGTGCGAGTAGAGCGTCTTCGCCGGATATGCGACTTCGTGCGCGCCACCCGCGAGCGCGAACATCGCAGCGACGATCGGGGACGCGAGGCTGGTGCCGCCGATCGGCACCCACTTGAGCACGGCGGTCCGTTTTTTGCCGCCTTCTTCGTAGGGGTAGGGAACCGAGTCGTAAACCGCGACGCCGCTGTCCGGGTCGGCGTCGGCGGCGACATCGGCGACGGCGCGCCGGTTTTCGCAGCCGACACTCGCCCAATCGGAGATCGCGTGCTGCCATTCCGGCGCCGCGAAGCGCAGGCTGCAGCCGCCGCCGCCGGCCCCTTCGCGCGCGCCGTCGCGATCGTCGTTCCAGATGCTCTCGCCGTCCCACGCGCCGCTGGCGCCGAGCGTCAGGCGCGTACCGCCGACCGCGACGACGTCGGGCGAGGAGGCCGGGAAGTCGGGTTCGTCATATTGCAGCGGTTCGCTTTCCCACTCGTCCCAGTTCAGATAGCCATCGTCGCCGGCCGAGGCCGTGATCACGGTGTCGGGATGGTCGAACGCCGCGATCTCGCCTTCGTTCAGTTCGGCTTCCGAGCCTCCCCACGAGTTCGAGATCTCGCTCGCGCGGACCGTGCCCGTCGCAGTGTTCTCGGCGGCCACCAGGTTCGGGTAAGCCGAGCTGTCGGCCTCTACGAGCACGATGTGGCAGTTCTGACAGACCGCGTGCGCGGCCTCGACGTCGGTCGATATCTCCAGCGCCCAGCCCTCCGCTTCTTCGCGTTCGGCTTCGGTTTTGGCGACCGGCGGATGGCCGACTTCGCCGCGCTGGTTGAGCTTCTCGAAGCAGCCGTTCGCTTCCGTGCAAGCCGGCAAGTCGAATTCCTGGTCGTAGACCTCGAGGTCGGCGGCGATATTGGGGTCGTCGAAGGCGTCGATGAGTGCGATCGTCTGCGGTTCGGAGGTCGGCGCTTCGGGTTTTTCGCCGGAGAAGTACGCGTCGTTCAGATCGTCGGGGGTCAGGCACGCGGGATAGTCGCTCGCGCACACCGCCGCGGTCGCCGCCATACCGACGGCGGCGCCGCGCGGATCGCCCAGCGGGCGCGTGCGCAGTCGTGCCGCCGCGGTGCGCGGTGCGAGGGCGAGTGCGAGGCAGCCGGCATGGCCGCGAGTCGGCTCGCGACACACCGGCAGCGCGTGGTATTCGCTGCTTGACGGCGCCGCGAGGGCGCTCGCGGATGCGCAGAGAATCGCTAGGAGCGCGATCGAGACGGTGCTGGCGAGAAGCCGTGCGGTCATCGGGTAGTCCAAGTCGGATCGGCGCTCGCGCGTAGACGCTTGAGTGTGTTGCGGCCGCCTCGAACGAACGTCTCCGAGAGTAGCGCGACGCGGGGGGCGGGAAGGAGGCCTGCGCCCGACGTCCTCTAGGCTCTCAGCGCGTGTCGCGCCTGCTCAGCTTCCTGCTGGCCCCGACCCCGCCGTCGCGCCGCGCGGGGTTGCTGAGTGCGATCGCGGGGGTCGCGTTGTGCACGCTGATTGTCTACCCGCTGAAGCAGATCGCGCCGGTCGTCTCGCTCGGCGTCGTCTACCTGCTGGCGGTGCTCGTAGTCTCGCTGACATGGGGCGCGTGGCTGGGGGCGTTAACGGGCCTCTTGAGCGCGGCGGCGTTCAACTTCTTCCAGCTGCCGCCCATCGGTCGCTTCACGGTCAAGGACCCCGACAACTGGGTCGCGCTTGGCGCGTTCCTGGTGGTCGCGGCGCTGACCAGCTCGGTCGCCGAGGTCACGCGGGCTCGCGCGCGCGAGGCGCTGGAGCGCCGGCGCGAGGCGGATCTGGCGACCGAGATGGCGCGGCTGCTGCTGCGCGGGGAGAGCCTCGTCGCGGTCTTGCCAACGGCGGCGGCGCGGATGGCACAGGCGCTGGAGCTGCCGTCGGCGGCAATCGCGATGGAGACGATCGAGCCGGACGCGCGCAGCGTCGCCTTCCCGCTGCGCGAGGGCGATCGGCGGCTAGGGACGCTGGTGGTGGGCGCCGAGACCTCCGAGCGCAACCTGCATCGGCTGCAGGAGCGCGTCGTGCCGGCGCTGGAGGCGCTGCTGAGCGCAGCACTCGAGCGCGAGGCGCTACAGGCCGGCGTCGTCGAGACGGCGGCGCTGCGCCAGGCCGACGTCGTCAAGACCGCGCTGCTGCGCGCCGTCTCGCATGACTTGCGTAGCCCGCTGACCGCGATCTCCGCGGCGGGCGAGGCGATCGCGCTGCCCGGCATCTCGGCGGACGAGCGCGAGGAGCTCGCGTCGGTGATCGTCGGCGAGACGCGGCGCCTCTCGCGCCTGGTGGAGAACCTGTTGGACCTCTCGCGGTTGGAGGCCGGCGCGGCCGAGCCGCACCGCGAGTGGATGTCGGTCGAGGAGGTCCTGAGCGTCGCACTCGAGGATGTCGCGAGCGGGGCGCAGGACTTCCAGGTCTCGATCGACCGCGACCTGCCGATGGTGCGCGCGGACTCCGCGCAGTTGGAGCGCGCGTTCGTCAACGTGCTGGAGAACGCGCGGCGACATTCGGGGGGACATCCGGTGTCGGTGAGGGCACGGGCGGTCCGTATCGTTGGGGGAACGGACGGCAGGCTGATTGTGCGCATCGTCGACCGCGGTCCCGGCGTGCCGCCGGCGCAGCTCGAGCGTGTGTTCGAGCCGTTCTACAAGGCCGGCACCGCACGCGGTGGGCGCCGCGGCTCGGGTCTCGGACTAGCGATCGCGCGCGGCTTCACCGAGGCGAATGGGGGTACGTTGCACGTCGAGTCGCTGCCGGGCCAGGGCGCGACGTTCGTGTTCGAGTTGCCGCTGGAGGACGCATGAGCGCGAGTACGCGCAGCTGGTCGAGGGCGTGGGGGGCGGCATGGCGGTGACGGGAGCGCCGCGTGTGTTGGTCGTCGACGACGAGCTGCAGATCCTGCGCGCGCTGCGCGTCGTGCTGCGCGAGGCGGGATTCGAGGTCGCGGCTGCGCAAAGCGCAGGCGAGGCACTCGATCTCGCCGCGGTGCACCCGCCGCGTGCGGCGATCGTCGACCTCGTGCTGCCCGACGGCGACGGGGTCGAGGTGACGCGCAGACTGCGCGAGTGGAGCGCGATGCCGATCCTGGTGCTTTCGGCGGTCGGCGACGAGGAGCAGAAGGTCAAAGCGCTGGAGGCCGGCGCTGATGACTACATCACCAAGCCCTTCGGCGCGCGCGAGCTCGTCGCGCGCCTGCAGGCCGCGCTGCGCCGCAGCGAGGGCGCGCGCGGGGAGGAGCAGCCGGTGATCGCCGTCGACGGTCTCGAGGTCGACCTCGCCGCGCGCGCGGTGCGCCGCGACGGCGAGCCGATTCACCTGACCCCGATCGAGTTCGAGTTGCTGCGGGTACTGGTGCGCAACCGCGGCCGGCTGATGACCCATCGGGCGCTGCTGAGCGAGGTCTGGGGCCCGGGCTACGCGGATGATGTGCAGGCGCTGCGCACGCACATCGCGCGGCTGCGCGCCAAGATCGAGCCGCAGGGGCCCGGTGTGCGTCCGCGCTACATCGTCACCGATCCCGGCGTCGGGTACCGCTTTTCGGGTTGATGCGTGTGATGCTCTATCGTGTGCATCATGCGCACCACGATCGCCATTAACGATCATCTGCTCGCGTCCGCCAAGCGACGTGCGCGCAAGCGCGGCCAGACTCTCGGCCAGGTTGTGGAGGATGCGCTGAGACGCGAGCTGGCCGAGCCGGTGGCGGGTGAGTCACCTGAGGTGCCGATCTTCCGGGGCGGAGGCGGACCGCTGCCGGGCGTTGACCTCGCATCCAACAGGGCACTGCGCGAGGCGCTCGACCGCGGTGTCGAGCTCGATGCGTTGCGATGAGGTTGCTCGACGTCAACGTCGTATTGGCGGCTCATCGCGACGATCACCCTCACTTCGAGCCTGCGCGCGCATGGCTCGAAGAGGCGCTCATCGCTCGTTTCCCGTTCAGTGTCACCGATCTGGTTGCCGGTGCTTTCCTGCGCCTGGCTACGAACAGCCGCATATTCTCCACTCCGACACCGATGGTGGAGGCATTTGCCTATCTTCGGGCGCTCCGCAGTCAACCCGCTCATGTGCTCCTGGGACCCGGGCCCGCCCACCTCGAGCTCCTGGAAGGCATCTGCCGCGACGCTGACGTCACAGGTGACCTCGTCCCCGACGCGCAGCTGGCGGCGATCGCGATCGAGCACGCTTGCGAATTGGTCTCGTTCGACCGCGACTTTGCGCGTTTCGCGGACCTACGGTGGGTCCGTCCATAACGCTCTGTCGAGCGGGAGGGGTGCGCACAGCGTTCTGCTCTGGACGGCGCCTCACAGCTCTCTGACCTCGTAACGAAATCGTTATACGCGGACCGCGGATCGTTATGCCGCCGTGATGGGCCGCGCGGAATAGTGAGCGCATGGACTTGGTGGCAATAGCGATGGGGGTCGCGGCGTTCGCGCTTCTGATCGCCCTGATAACGGGGATCGACAAGATATGAGCCTTCCGCTTGGAGCGTTCATCGCGCATATGAGCGGCGCGGACTTCTTCGGCCTGGTCGTCTCGGTGCTGGTGATCGGCTATCTGTTCTACGCGCTGATTCGCGGGGAGAACCTGTGACTTTCGCGGGCTGGGCGACGATCATCCTGTTCGTCGTCATCCTGAGTGCGCTTGCGTTTCCGCTCGGAACCTACATGGCGAAGGTGTACACCGGCGAGCGCGTGTTCCTCTCGCCGCTGCTCGGCGGACTCGAGCGACTGCTGTACGCGATCCTGAGGGTCGACCCGCGGCGCGAGCAGGATTGGAAGTCCTACGCGAAGAGCCTGCTGATCTTCTCACTCGCGGGCTGGCTGCTGCTGTATGTGATCTTGCGCACGCAGAACGCGTTCTACGTGCCGCACGCGCTGAATCCGCTCGGGTACCACTCGGCGCCGTGGAATGTCACATTCAACACGGTCTCGTCGTTCTTGACAAACACCAACTGGCAGTATTACAGCGGCGAGACCACGATGAGCTACCTCAGCCAGATGATCGGGCTGACCGTGCAGAACTGGCTCTCGGCCGGTGTCGGCATCGTCGTTGCGGTCGCGTTGATTCGCGGGATCGTCTCGCGCAGCGGCAAGGGGATCGGCAACTTCTGGGCTGACCTCGTGCGCACGATCCTCTACGTACTTGCGCCGATCTCGGTGATCGGCGCGATCGTGCTCATCTCCCAGGGTGTGATTCAGAACTTCTCGTCGTATCTGACGGCGCACACGATCACCGGGCTGACGCAGTCGATTGCGATGGGGCCGGTCGCCTCGCAGGAGGCGATCAAGCTGCTCGGCACCAACGGCGGCGGCTTCTTCAACGTCAACTCGGCGCATCCCTTCGAGAACCCGACCGCGTTCACCAACTTCTTCGAGATGCTGCTCGTGCTGATCATCCCGGCGGCGCTCGTATTCACCTACGGACGGATGACCGGCAACCGCCGTCAGGGGTATGCGATCTACGGGACGATGATGGTGATGTTCCTCGGCGCGGTGATCGTCGCCTACGTCGCCGAGGCGCACGGCTCGCCGGCACAACACGCGGCGGGTCTGCACACGGGCGTGATCCATGGCTCGACAGGCGGGAACATGGAAGGCAAGGAGCAGCGCTTTGGGATCGCGGGCTCGGCGCTGTTTGATGTCGTCACGACGGTCACCTCGTGCGGTGCGGTCAACAGCGCGCTGGAGTCCTTTACCGGGATTGGCGGGGCGGTGCCGTTCGCGAACTTGTCAGCCAGCGAGGTGATCTTCGGCGGCGTCGGCACAGGGTTGTACTCGATCCTGCTCTACGTGCTGCTCGCCGTGTTCATCGGCGGCCTGATGGTCGGACGCACGCCGGAGTGGCTCGGCAAGAAGCTTGAGGCGCGGGAAATCAAGCTCGCGGGTCTTGGCATCCTGATCACGCCACTGGCCGCGCTGTTCTGTACCGCAATGGCGACCGCGGCCAGCGGCGGCCGCGCGTCGATCTCCGCTTTGGGTAAGGGTCCCCAGGGCTTCTCGGAGACTTTCTACGCCTATCTCTCCCAGGCGAACAACAACGGCTCGGCGTTCGCGGGCTACACGGGCTTCATCCAGCCGAACGCCGGCAACGTCGGCTCACACGGCGTCACGTTCGCGGATCTGCTCGGTGGCTTCGACATGCTCTTCGCACGCTACGTGCCGATCCTGTTTGCGCTGGCGGTCGCCGGCGCCCTAGCCGGCAAGCGTGTCACGCCTGCGGGTCTCGGCACGATGCGTACCGACAACCTGACGTTTGCCGTCCTGCTGATCGGCGTGATCGTGCTTGTCGGCGCGCTCACCTTCTTTCCCGCCCTCCTACTAGGCCCGGTCGTGCAGGGCCTGACCGGACACTTGTATTGAGATGCGCAAAGACATCGTCACATCAGTAATCGCGATCGTCGTGTTCACGGTCCTGCTCGGCCTGATCTACCCGTTGTTCATCACCGGCGTCGGCCAGGTCGCGTTCCCCGGCAACGCCAACGGACAGAAGGTTTATGCGAACGGCCGGCTCATCGGCTCGAAGATCATCGGGCAGAGCTTCGCTACGCCGGCGATCGGTAAGAGCGGCAAGCCCGAGGAAAAGGAAGGAGAACTCGTCACCGAACCGGACGCGCGCTACTTCCAGTCGCGGCCCTCGGCGACCGAAGGCGGCGCGTACAACGGCGCCGCGAGCACATTCTCCAACCGCGGTCCCAACGACAAGGCGACCGAGGAAGCCGATGCCGAAAACATCAAGGCCTATCTCGAACTGAATAAGCCGTATGACCCGAGTCTGACGGTGGGGCGGATTCCGGTGGACGCGGTGAATACCTCGGCCTCCAACCTCGACCCCGAAATCTCGCAGGCCAATGCCTGGATCCAGGCCCACCGGATCGCGGTCAAGCGCGGGCTCGCGCTGAGCGTGGTCAACGGGCTGATCGCTAAGTACACCGATGGCCGGGGTCTGGGCTTCTCGGGCGAGCGCGGTGTGAACGTGCTCGAGCTGAACCTTGCCCTCGACCGTCTCACAGGAGGAACGCACTGATGTCCGCGCAAGGGGTGGGTGGAAACGTGAAAAACGAGCGCCAGGCGATCTCGTTGTTCCAGCGCGACATCGTCGGTCGCGCGCTGATCGACAGCTTCAAGAAGCTCGACCCGCGTGTGCAGATTCGCAACCCCGTGATGTTCGTCGTCGAGATCGGCTCGGTGATCACGACCGTGACGTGGCTGATCCAGGCGTTCGGCGGCAAGCCACTCGGCGGCGGCCATACCCTTACGGGCACAGGCGAGCCGGCCTGGTACACGTTCACGATCGCGGTCTGGCTGTGGCTGACGGTCGTATTCGCGAACATGGCGGAGGCGTTCGCCGAGGGCCGCGGGCGGGCCCAGGCGGACACGCTGCGGGCGATGCGCAAGGAGACCGTCGCGAAACT
Source organism: Solirubrobacteraceae bacterium (assembly GCA_036502205.1). Lineage (GTDB taxonomy): Bacteria > Actinomycetota > Thermoleophilia > Solirubrobacterales > Solirubrobacteraceae > Palsa-744. The sequence continues at coordinate 145,132 of DASXZA010000018.1, forward strand.
GCGCGACGGCTCCACGAAGGCCGCCTCGGAGCTAACCCGCGGCGACGTCGTGGTCGTGACCGCCGGTGAGCTGATCCCCGGCGACGGGACCGTGATCGAGGGCATCGCGACCGTCGACGAGTCGGCGATCACCGGCGAGTCGGCGCCCGTGATCCGCGAGTCCGGCGGGGATCGCAGCGCGGTGACCGGCGGTACGCGCGTGACCTCCGATGAGGTCATCGTCGAAATCACCCAAGAGCCGGGCCACTCGTTCCTGGATCGCATGATCGCGCTGGTCGAGGGAGCCGAGCGGCGCAAGACGCCGAACGAGATCGCTTTGAACATCCTGCTCGCGGCGCTGACGTTGATCTTCACGATCGTCGTCGCGACGCTGCGCCCGTTCGGCCTGTTCGCCGGCACCTCGATCTCCGAGACGACGCTGATCGCGCTGCTGGTCGCGTTGATCCCGACGACGATCGGTGCGCTGCTCTCGGCAATCGGGATCGCGGGCATGGACCGCCTCGTGCGCCGCAACGTGCTCGCGCTCTCCGGTCGCGCGGTCGAGGCTTCGGGCGACGTCGATGTGCTGCTACTCGACAAGACCGGCACGATCACGATTGGCAACCGGCTGGCCTCGGAGTTCATCCCGATGCCCGGCGTGCCGGAGTCCGAACTGGCCGATGCCGCGCAGCTCTCCTCGCTCGCGGACGAGACGCCGGAGGGTCGCTCGATCGTAGTGCTCGCCAAGCAGTACGGCATTCGCGAGCACGACATGACGACGCTGCAGGCCGAGTTCGTGCCGTTCACCGCGCAAACAAGGATGAGTGGCGTGGACTACGACGGCCAGCAGTTGCGCAAGGGCGCCGGCGACGCGATTATCGAGTTCGTCGAAAAGGAGGGCGGCTCACCGCCGCCCGAGTTGCAGGTCCAGCTCGACCGCATCGGCCGCGAGGGCGGCACGCCGTTGGCGGTCTGCAGGGACAGCCAGGTGCTCGGTGTCGTCTACCTCAAGGACACGATCAAGGAGGGCATGAAGGTCCGCTTCGACCAGCTGCGCGCGATGGGCATCAAGACGGTGATGGTCACCGGCGACAACCGTCTCACGGCGGCGAAGATCGCCGAGGAGTCGGGCGTCGATGACTTCCTCGCCGAAGCGACACCGGAGCGCAAGCTCGCGCTCATCAAGGAACAGCAGCAAGACGGGCGCCTCGTCGCGATGACCGGCGATGGCACCAACGACGCGCCGGCGCTCGCACAGGCAGATGTCGGCGTCGCGATGAACACCGGCACGCAGGCCGCGCGCGAGGCCGGGAACATGGTCGACCTCGACTCCAACCCGACGAAGCTGATTGAGATCGTCGAGGTCGGCAAGCAGCTGCTGATCACCCGCGGCGCCCTCACGACCTTCTCGATCGCCAACGACGTCGCTAAGTACTTCGCGATCCTACCCGCGATCTTCGTCACCACCTACGCGACCAGCGGGGAGGCGGGTGGGACTGGGTCAAAAGGGCCGCTGCACGTCCTGAACATCATGAACCTCGGCACCCCCCAATCCGCGATCGTCTCGGCGATTATCTTCAACGCGATCGTCATCCCGCTCCTCATTCCGCTCTCGCTGCGCGGCGTGCGTTACCGGCCGATCGGCGCCAGCGCGCTGCTGCGCCGCAACCTCCTCATCTACGGAGCCGGCGGCATCGTCGCGCCGTTCATCGGGATCAAGCTGATCGACCTCATAGTCCACAATCTGCTTGGAGGCTGAGCGGCTCCCCGGTGGGCTTGCTGCCTTCGCGGGGTCGGCTCGGGAGAATGCACACATGGCTCCCGATCGAGGACATCTGAAGGTGTTCATCGGTATGGCCGCCGGGGTCGGCAAGACCTACCGGATGCTGCAGGAGGGCCAGGCCGAGGCGGAGGCGGGCCGCGACGTCGTGGTCGGCTATCTAGAGCCGCACGGGCGTCTGGAAACGATCGCGCAGGCGGAGGGCTTGGAGCTGGTGGTCCGCCGGCAGGTGCGCTACCGCGACGCGGAGCTGGAGGAGATGGACCTGCCGACGATCCTCGCGCGCGCGCCGGAGCTGTGTCTGATCGACGAGCTCGCGCACACCAACGCGCCGGGCGTCGAGCACGAGAAGCGCTACGAAGACGTGCGCGACGTGCTCGCCGCCGGCATCGACGTGTTCTCGACGGTCAATGTGCAGCACCTCGAGAGCCTCAACGACCAGGTGACGCAGCTCACGGGCGTGCGCGTGCGTGAGACGATCCCCGATGCGGTGCTCTCGGCGGCCGACGAGACGGTGCTCGTCGACGTCACGCCGGAGGCGCTGATCGCGCGGCTGCGGGCCGGCAAGGTCTACGCGCCGGAGCGCGTGCCGGCGGCGCTCGGCAACTTCTTCAAGATCGAGAACCTCGCGGCGCTGCGCGAGACGGCGCTGCGCCAGGTCGCGGAGGGCGTCGAGCTCGAGCGCCGTGTGCGCGGCGTGCAGGTCGGCCGGCGCGAGGATCGCCTGCTCTCGCGCGCGGCGCCGCAGGCGATCTCCGAGCGGCTGCTGGCACTGATCACGCCGACCCCGCGTTCGCAGCGCGTCGTGCGCCGTGCGTGGCGCTCGGCTCAGCGCCTGGGTGCCGAGCTCGATCTGCTCGTCGTGCGTAGTCCCGGAGCGGAGGCGAGTATCGAGGAGCGCGAGCAGCTAGAGGCGCTGCGGCGCCTGGCCTCGGTGCTGGGCGCGCACCTGCTGCTCGAGGAGGGCGACGACGTCGCGGATGTCGCGATCCGCGTCGCGCGCGGACGCGGCACGACGTACCTGCTGATGGGGACCCCGAAGCCGCGAAACGCGTGGCGCCGGCTGACGCAGCCAGCGCTGCCGTTTCGTCTGCTGCGCGGCCTGCCCGGCGTTGACCTGCGGATCGTCGCCGACCGCACGCTGCGCCCGGCCGGCGAACTCGAGGATCCTGCGGAGGGCCAGGAGGAGCGGGAGGTCGAGGCATGAGCGCGCTCGCCGGGTTGCTGATCGTCGTGGCGCTCGCGGTCGGCTTCGGCGGAGCGCTTGCCTTGGAGCGCCGGCGTCGCGTGCACGCCTTAAACGGCCATGAGCGGGTGCGGCGGATCGCGTTCCCGTTCACCGGCGAAGGCCCCTCCGAGCCGGTGCTCGCGGCGGCGCTGCGCCTCGCGCGCGCCGAGAACGCGACGCTGCTGCCGGTCTATCTTGCGCTGGTCCCGCTGCGTCTGGCGGTCGAGGTGCCACTGCAGGCCGAGTGTGACGTTGCGTTTCGGCTGCTGGAGGCGATCGAGCAACGTGCCGCGCGTGCCGGGGTGCCGGTCGATGCGCGGATCGAGCGCGGCCGCACGGTGCGCCACGCGCTGCGCGAGCTGATCGCGCACGAGCGCTTCGAGCGGATGGTGGTCGCTGCTGGCTCAGGGGCCGCCGGCGAGGGCTTCACGCCTGAAGACGTCGCGTGGCTCTTGGAGAACGTGCCGGGTGAGCTGATCGCGCTGCGCCCAGCGCGCGCCGTCGGCACTCCAGGGTCCTCTCGATCCCCTGATACGCCACGACTTCCGGGGGAGCGATCGCTACGATCGCATGCTTCCCCCGCGCATGTGCCGCAGCCTGCAAAGCCTCGTGCAGACAGCGGCTAAGCGGCGCCCGCGAAACCTTTGGCGACTTAGGCTGTTGTCCATGGAGATGCCCAACTCGACATCCCGCAAGCTGCAGCTCTTGATCGGTGTGCTCTTGACGGTCGGGCTCGTCGCGGTAATCGTCACGAGCAACACCCAGGCACGCGCGAGCGCGAGCTCCACTAGCAAAGCGCACGCGGCGACTGCCGCGAAGAAGACCGCCGCACGCGGTCCTTCGTTCATGACCGGGATCGGTGACGAGCAGCCCGAGATGTTCAGCAACCCGCTCTGGCGCCAGCTGCACACGAAGATCGTGCGCTACATCGCGCCCTACGACGCCGCTACACGGGAGTACTCGCTGCTGGTAGCCGAGGCTTGGATTCATGCGGCCGAAGCACAGCACCAGCAGGTGATGGTCGCCTTCTACCACTCCGAGTACACGCCGACGAAGATGCCGAGCGTCGCCCTCTACAAGCGCGACGTGGCGAAATTCATCAAGATCTTCCCGCACGTCAGGATCTACCAGTCCTGGGACGAGTCCAATCGCGGCAACGTCAGGGGGCAGTTCTCAAGCCCTTCCGCGGGCGCCGCGGCGCGGTACTACCAGGCGCTCAAGCGCGACTGTACACCATGCACGGTGATCGGCCTCGACATCCTCGACGCCGATGTCATCGGACCGACGCTGCAGTACATCGCGGAATTCAAGCACGAAATCTACCACTTGAAAACGCTGATGCCATCGGTTTGGGGACTGCACAACTACTCCGACGTCAACCGTCTGGAAAGCTGGCGCACACACGACATCGTCAAAGCGCTCGGTGGGGAAGTGTGGTTGACGGAGACCGGCGGGATCGTCAAATTCGGGGGTGCCTTCCCAAACAAGAACGGCTCGGGGCTGAGTCGCGCGGCGAGGGTTCTGCAGTTCGTCTTCAAAATCGCGGCCTCAGAACCGCGGATCAAGCGGTTGTACCTCTATGACTGGACCGGCGGTACTAGCAAGACGCGCTTCGACGCCGGGCTGATGAATTATCACGACCAGCCGCGGCAGGGTTACGTGGTGGTCTGCAAGCAGTTGCGCGCCGCGAAATGCAACGTGAAGGTCGTAAAGAACTGACTCGTGTCAGCCCAAGCCGGACTCAGGGTCTGGTGACGGCTAGCGGTGAGGTGCCGGGATAGAGGTCGGCGATGAGGTCGCGCAGGAGCTCGAAATCGCGCGTATTGTCGGTGACGAGCGTGCGGCCGTGGGTCCAGGCGCAAGCGGCGATCTGGATGTCGAGGACCCATTCCGCGCGGCAAACTAGACCGCGCTTGGGATGGTTCTGTCGCGGGCGCCCGGGTCGCGCGGCGGCGTACCTCGATCACAACGCGATCAGGACGATTCCGGCGAGCGCGGCAGCGACCCCGAGCGCCTGAATGTAGGACAGGCGCTCTTGGAGGATTGCGACGCCGAGTCCGACGGTGAAGACCGGGAACATCGACCCGAGCACCGATACGAGCGAGAGCTCGCCATGGTCGGTGGCGGTCGTGTAGAGCAGCGTTCCGCCCACGAGCAGCAAGCCGGGGACCGCCAGCGCGACGCTCTCGCGTCGGAGTCTGATCGTGCCGATACTGCGACCGGCCCACAGGATCAGCAGGACGACCAGCGCGAGGCGTGCGTCGAGGAGCGCCCACGCGCGTCCATGGGCGGCCGCCTTTGGCAGCGCGGTCAGAAAGACACCGAACGCGATGGCGGATCCCGCGGCCCAGATGACACTTGCGCGGGGATCCGGGTAGACGACGTGAGCGTGCCCGCCCGTCGATGGACGGCGCGCCGCGAGCGTGGCGCCACCCATCGCCAAAGCCAGGCCGGCCACCTGTGTGACCCCCAGCGAGTCACCGCTCGTTAGGCCCCATACGACAGGTATCACGGCGCCTAGCGCGCCGATCGGTGCGGCGACCGCGAGCGGTCCGAGCTCGGCGGCCTTGTAGAAGCCGATCAGCCCCCCGGCATTGCCCGCACCTGCGAGCAGCGCGAGCCACGCGTCGCCGGCGGGTAGCGCTCGACCGCGAGCGACAAGCAGGTAAAGCAGGCAGACCGCGAGCGCGGCGAGCTGGGAGAGGATCAGTACCGCGACCAGCGTATGTCGCCGAGCGAGCTGAGGGCCGAGGAAGTTCGAGACGCCGTAACAGGCCGACGAGCCGAGGGCGAGGGCGATGACGAACATGCCCGCAGTCTCTCAGCGAATCAGCTCGCCGGTGGTGATGCGCTCGGGGAGGTCTGCTGCGTATGCCGCGAATGGCACGCGAGTCCGCTGCACCGATGTGGCGTACCGCGACGGTTGGCTTGCACCGTTCCGATCAAGTGATTTGCGTCACACTGTCGACATGAGGGTCCTGGTGGTCGGTGCCGGCGGTGTCGGCGCGGCATTCGCGGCGATCGCGCAGCGTCGGCCGGCGTTCAAGCGCGTCGTCCTCGCCGACGTCTCCGCGCAGCGCGCGCACGACGTCGTCGCGCGGCTCGGCGAGGCCGATCGCTTCGGTGCCGAGCGCGTCGATGCTTCCAGCCGCGACGAGCTCGTCGCGCTGATCGCGCGTGTCAAACCCGACGCTGTCCTCAACGCCTGCGATCCGCGCTTCAACGAGCCGATTTTCGCGGCGGCCTTCGAGGCGCGTGTTACCTACCTCGACATGGCAATGACGCTCTCGCGCCCACATCCGCAGCACCCCTACGAGTTGCCCGGCACGATGCTCGGCGAGCTGCAGCTCGCGCGGCACGAGCAGTGGGAGCAGGCCGGTCTCTTGGCGCTCGTCGGGATCGGGGTCGAGCCCGGCCTCTCCGACATCTTTGCGCGCTACGCCGCTGAGGAGCTGTTCTCGCGGATCGATGAAGTCGGTGTCCGCGACGGCGCCGACCTGGTCGTCGAGGGCTATGACTTCGCGCCGACCTTCTCGATTTGGACGACGATCGAGGAGTGCTTGAACCCACCCTTGATCTGGGAGCGCGACCGCGGTTTTTACACGACCGCGCCATTCTCCGAGCCCGAGGTCTTCGAGTTCCCGGAGGGCATCGGCCGGATCGAGTGCGTCAACGTCGAGCACGAGGAGGTCGTGTTGATCCCGCGCTGGGTCTCCTGCGAGCGCGTCACTTTTAAGTACGGTCTCGGCGACGAGTTCATCGGGGTGCTGCGCACGCTGCACAAACTCGGCCTCGACTCGACCGAGCCGGTCGACGTACGCGGTGCGAAGGTCGCGCCGCGCGACGTCGTCGCGGCGACGCTGCCCGACCCGGCGAAGCTGGGGGAGCGCATGACCGGGCGTACTTGCGCCGGAACCTGGGTCACGGGCACCGGTAAAGACGGCGAGCCACGCTCGACTTACCTGTACCACGTTGTCGACAACGAGCAGACGATGCGCGACTATGGCAGCCAGGCCGTCGTGTGGCAGACCGCGGTCAATCCCGTCGTCGCGCTCGAGCTGATCGCCGACGGGACGTGGAAGGGCGCCGGCGTGCTCGGTCCCGAGGCGTTCGCGCCGCAGCCGTTCCTCGAGCGACTCGGCGAGATCGGCGCCCCGCACGGGCAGATGGAGTTGACGGTCGCTCAGTGAAGGGTCGCTCGATGAAAGGTCGCTCGATTAACGATCTCGGCAGGGCTTAGTAGGGGAGCGGCGCGCGGTCCCCTCCTTGCGACCGCGCGCCGGCTCCCCTCTGCCCCAGGGCAGCTTTGTGAAGGCTCAGAACTCCACGCGCTCCGGCACAGGCCCGGTGGGGAGTGGCTGGTGTAGCAGCCCAGGCGGTGCCGTTTCGGTCTTGCGTGCGAAGAACTCTTTGAAGAATGGGCGTGAGGCAACCATGATGATTGCGCCGAGGACCATGCCACCGATGCCCATCCACAGCGGCAGCGTGATGCCGAGGATTGGCTTGGAGGAGACGTTTTCGGTGTGGCCGTAGTAGAACGCCGCCTTGATTCCGATTCCGAACAGCATCAGCCCACCAATCAAGGGGCCGAGGCCCAGCATCAGGAAGTTGCGAGCGCTTTCCATCAGGTCGTGGCGGTAATACCAGCCGCAGGCGACGCCGGTGAAGCCGTAGTAAAAGCAGATCGGGAAACCGATCGCGGTGAGCGAGTCTTCGAGCACGCTTTCGGAGAGAATCAGCAGCGCGATCGTGATCGCGATTGAGAGCAGGCCGAAGCCCAGCGTCGAGACGGTTGGGGTGAGGTAGCGTTTGTGGACGCGCGAGAGCAGACTCGTGATCGCTTTCCAGTGCGCCATCGACAGCGTCGTGCGGGCGGTCGGCAGAATCGTCGTTTGCGTTGACGCCGAGGCCGAGGTGAGCACCGCGATGATCAGCAGCTTGTCCAGGCCACTCCCCAGCACGCCACTGCCGAGCGCGTTGAGGATGTCGGACTGGTTGGCTTCGTTGGTGAGGAAGCCGGTGCCGTGGAAGGACTGGGCGGCCGCCGTCACGATTACGTAGACCAGCACGAGCAGGATCGTCGACATGACCGCCGCCTTGCCTGGGCCCTCGGCGGGGTCCTCGGACTCCTCGTTGACCGCCACACCGGAATCCCAGCCCCAGTAGATGAAGACTGCGAGTAGCAGCGCGACAACTAGGTCGGAGAAGTTCATCGCAAACGGGTTGATCCAGTCGAAGGACGGCTTGATCGAGTCGGCGGGGGGGTGGCTGCCGTAGACCTTGACGAACGCGACTACCGCGAACAGTCCGAGGATGCAGACCTCAGCGCCGAGCAGGACTTGCTGGATACGTGCGGAGAGCTCGATGCCGCGATAGCAGATCCCGGTCATGATCGCGATCCACAGCACCGCACCGATGATGATCGCGACTTTGGATTCGCCTAGTTCGGTGAATCCAAAGAGCTTGAATGTGTAGATCGCCGCGATGTCCGCCAGCGAGGCCATCACGATCACATCGGAGAGGAAGATTGCCCACCCGTTCAGCCAGCCCGTGGACGGCCCGAATGTACGGGTGGTCCAAGCGAACGATGTGCCCGCGTCAGGGTCGGCGCGGTTGAAATATTTGTAGGCCGCGGCGACGAGCAGCATGGGGATGAACGCCACGAGCATCACCGCCGGCGCGTGCACGCCCACACCCTTGACCGCCACGATGAAGCCGAGCGTCGCCGCGAGCGAGTACGCCGGCGCCGTCGAAGCGACGCCGATCACGATGTTCGAGAGGTAGCCGATTGCGTTCTTCTTCAGACCCTTGTCCATCACGCCGGATCGGTCGTCGGGAGCCCCTGATGCGGCAACGCTGACAGTAGCCATGTGTCCTCCCTTGTCGCCTCTCTACCCCCGCTACCTGCTCACCAAAGGGGCGTCGTGGCAAACGCTACGACCCCGGGGGCGTGTACGCAAGGTGCGCAATTCCCAAACATCCGAAGGGTGGTTATACACCTCGTACAATCAGACAAGTACCTGTTGAACTTGTGGCGCATTGATACATGAATCTGGGCGGAGTACGGTTGTCCTGACTGTCTAGCGACACGAACCGGAAGTCTCGATCGAGGAGGACGATGAAGATGGCTACCCACCTGAGCGATCCGATCATCGCCAGCGAGCCCACGGCGGCCGGGGAGGGGGGCGGCGACCTGCAGGAGCTCGCGCGGCGGCACCTGTGGATGCACTTCACGCGCATGGGCGCCTATGCCGACCACGAGATCCCCGTGATCGTGCGCGGCGACGGCTGCTATGTCTACGACGAGCACGGCAAGCGCTACCTCGATGGGCTCTCGGCACTGTTCTGCGTGAACATCGGCCACGGACGCGCCGAGCCCGGCGAGGCCGCCGCGCGGCAATCGGCGGAGCTCGGCTTCTACACGAACTGGAGCTACGCGCACCCGCGCTCGATCGAGCTCGCCGCGCGCATCGCGGCACTCGCGCCGGGCAACCTGAACCGCGTGTTCTTCACCTCCGGCGGCTCCGAGGCCGTGGAGTCGGCGTGGAAGCTCGCCAAGGCCTACCACGCGGTGCGCGGAGAGGCCGCGCGCTACAAGCTGATCTCGCGCAACCTCGCCTATCACGGCACCTCGATGGGTGCGCTCACCGCCACCGGCCTGCCCTCGTTGCGGGCGCCGTTCGAGCCGCTGACGCCCGGCGGCCATCACGTGCCGCACACGAACTCCTATCGCTGGAAAGAAGATCGCGATCCGCTGTGGGCCGCCGACGCGATTGAGGAGGCGATCCTCTTCGAGGGTCCCGAGACGGTCGCCGCAGTGATCCTCGAGCCGGTACAGAACAGCGGTGGCTGCTTTGTCCCGCAGGACGGTTACTTCCAGCGCGTGCGCGAGATCTGTGACCGCCACGGAGTGCTGCTGATCTCCGATGAGGTGATCTGCTCATGGGGACGCCTCGGCTACTGGTTCGGATGCGAACGCTACGGCTATCAACCCGACATCCTGACGACCGCGAAGGGCATCACCTCGGCGTACGCGCCGATGGGCGCGGTGATCGTCGGTGACCACATCGCCGAGCCGTTCCTGCACGGAAAGGAGATCTTCAACCACGGCTTCACGTTCGGCGGGCACCCCGTCGCGAGCGCCGTGGCGCTCGCGAACATCGAGATCATGGAGCGCGAGGGCTTGTGCGAGCACGTTCGCGCGCAGGAGGGCGCCCTGCGAGCGACGCTCGAGGGGTTGCGTGACCTGCCGATCGTCGGCGACGTGCGCGGGGCCGGTTACTTTCAGGCGATCGAGCTGGTTAAGGATCGCGAGACCAAGCAGACGTTTGATGCGACCGAGTCCGAGGAGCTGCTGCGCGGGTTCCTCTCCGGCGAGCTCTATCGCCGTGGGCTGATCTGTCGCACCGACGATCGCGGCGAGCCGGTGATCCAGCTCTCGCCCCCGCTGATCGCAGGTCCCGAGCAGTTCGAAGAGATCGAGGCCATCCTGCGGCCCGTGCTCAGCGAGGCGTGGGAGCGGATCGTGCGGCGATGAGACGCTCGGCCGTCCAGAGCCGCGGAGGGCGTCTCTCGTGCGAGCGGGAGGGTGTCTCTGGCGCCAGAGGTGGAGGGTGTGTCTGGCGCGGGCCGGAGGGTGTGTCTGATGCGGAGGTGGAGGGTGTGTGTGATGTTTGCGTTTGAGGACCCCGCCGCGCGCGTGCGCGAGCGCGCGTATGCGCGCGCGGCGGGGTCTGTTTGGAGACATGTCAGATGCTGACGCTCGAAGGGCTCGTCGCGGAGCTCGGGCTCGAGCTCGTGAGCGGGCAGGACGCCGCCGGGCGCCACGTGCGCTGGGTGCACGCCACCGAGTTGCTCGACCCGACGCCGTGGCTGCGCGGCGGCGAGCTGCTGCTGAGCACCGGTCTGCAGCTCGACAGCGCGCAGTCTCAGCGCGAGCTCGTCGAGCGGCTCTCCGAGCACAAGATCGGAGGACTGGGGTTTGGTACCGGTTTCACTCACAAACGCCTGCCCGCCGCGCTGCTCGCCGAGGCGCGACGGCGCTCGTTCCCGCTGTTCGAGGTCCCCTACGAGCTGCCGTTCATCGCGATCACCGAGCGCGTCTTCGCGCAGCTGCTGGACGAGCGCTACGAGATGCTGCAACGCAGCATGGCCGGCGACGTACTCGCCGACGCGTTGACGGGCCGCTTGTATCCGGACGAGCTGCAGGCGCGTCTGCGCCCGTTCGGGGTTGGCGAACAGGCCGCCGTGCTGGCGTTCGTCGCTCCCGACCCGACGGTCGCCGCACCGCTGGTCGAGCGCGCGCTCGCGCGCGAGCCGATCGCGGGGAGTCTTGTCGCGATCCGCGCCGGCCTGCTGTGCGCGGTCGTGGATGGGAGCCCATCCGCCGCCGGCGAGCTCGACCCGATCGCGCTCGCGCGTCGTGTGCGCGGTGAGCTCGCGACGAAGGTCGGCGAGGTGCGCGCGAGCGCGAGTCGCGTCGCGCCGACGCACTCGCTGCGGCTGAGCTTCCACGAGGCGCGCTGCGCGCTCGAGGCCGTGCGCTTGCAGAACGGGAACGGCTCGGCCGAGGTCGTCGCCTCCTATGCCGACCTCGGCGCCTTTCAGTTGCTGCTCTCGTTGCAGGACGACGACGCGTTGCTCTCCTACTGTCGCGGGGTGCTCGGGCCGGTCGAAGCCGGTGAGGGCGAGTACGGCGACGAGCTGCTGCGCTCGCTGGACGTCTTCATCGAGCACAACGGTCACTGGGAGAAGGCCGCGAACGCACTGTTCTGCCATCGCCACACGCTGCGCTACCGCATCCGGCGCGTCGAGCAGTTGACCGGACGCGACTTCTCGCACGCGCGCGATCGCATCGAGTTTTGGTTGGCCCTACGAGGAAGGGAGCTGGCGCGATGATCATCGGCATACCGACCGAGATCAAGCGGGACGAGTACCGCGTCGCGATCACGCCGGCTGGCGTGCGCGAGCTCTGCACGCGCGGGCACGAGGTGCTGCTGCAGGCCGGCGCCGGCCTGGGCAGTGCGTTCGACGACGAGCACTTCACCGCGCAGGGTGCCCGGATCGTGCCGGACGCGCAGGCCGTGTTCGACGCGGCCGAGCTGGTGCTGAAGGTCAAGGAGCCCCAGCCGCAGGAGGTCTCGCTGCTGCGCGAGGGGCAGACGCTGTTCACCTATCTGCATCTCGCGGCCGAGCCCGAGCTGACGCGCGGCCTGCAGGCGTCGGGGGCGACGTGCATCGCGTATGAGACCGTCGAGGACGAGCGCGGGCAGCTGCCGCTGCTGGCGCCGATGAGCGAGGTCGCCGGCAAGCTCGCGACGCAGGCCGGGGCGTTCATGCTCGAGAAGCCGCTCGGCGGACGCGGCATCCTGCTCGGTGGGGTTCCCGGCGTCGCAGCCGCCACGGTGCTGGTGATCGGAGGCGGCGTCGTCGGCATGAACGCCGCGTTCATCGCGATCGGGATGCAAGCCGACGTGTTCGTCTTCGACCGCTCGATCGACCGTCTGCGCGAGCTCGAAGTCGCCTTCGGCGGTCGCGCCTCGACGGTGTACTCCTCGACGCTCGCGATCGAGGAGATGCTGCCCCGTGCCGACCTCGTGATCGGCGCCGTGCTCGTCCACGGCGGTCGCGCGCCGCACGTGATCACGCGCGCGCAGCTCGGGTTGATGCGCCGCCACGCGGTGCTCGTCGACGTCTCGATCGACCAGGGCGGGTGCTTTGAGACCTCGCACCCCACGACGCACTCCGATCCGACGTTCGAGGTCGACGGGATCACGCACTACTGCGTCGCGAACATGCCCGGCGCGGTCCCGATTACCTCGACCTACGCGCTGACCAACGCGACGCTTCCCTACGTGCTGGCGCTCGCCGAGCAGGGTGTCGCCGAGGCGCTCGCGAGCGACCGCGGCCTGCGCCTCGGCTTGAACGTCCAGGATGGGGAGATCATGCACCCCGCCGTCGCGCAGGCGCTTGAAAGTCCAGTCCACTAATCGCGCTCCGAGGAGGAGATCTAGATGGCCAGCACGCTAGGCACACTCAGCAATTTCATCGCCGGCGAGCACGCCCCCTCCGACGGCGAGACCGAAGCGATTCTCAACCCAGCGACCGGCGAGGAGCTCGCGCGAGCGCACAACTCCACCGCGGCCGACGTCGACCGCGCGGTGCGCGCCGCGCGCGCCGCGTTCGACGGCTGGTCGCAGACGACCCCGGCGCAGCGCGCGAGTGCGCTGCTGGCGCTCGCCGACGCGATCGAGGAGCACGGCGAGGAGCTCGCGCGGCTGGAGGCGCTGAACGCCGGTAAGCCGCTGGCCGCCGTCACTGACGATGAGATCCCCGCGATGGCCGACAACCTGCGCTTCTTCGCCGGCGCCGCCCGCTGCCTAGAGGGACGCGCCGCGGGCGAGTACATGGAGGGCTACACCTCCTTCACGCGCCGCGAAGCCGTCGGTGTGATCGGGCAGATCACACCGTGGAACTACCCGCTGATGATGGCCATCTGGAAGATCGCGCCCGCGCTCGCCGCCGGCAACACGATCGTGCTGAAGCCCGCCGAGACGACTCCGATCACGACCGTGCGCCTCGCCGAGCTGGCGGCCGAGATCCTGCCGCCGGGCGTGCTGAACGTGGTGACCGGCCGCGGCCAGCCGGCCGGCGAGGCGCTGATCACGCACCCCGAGGTCGACATGGTTTCGCTGACCGGCTCGGTGGAGACCGGCAAGCACATCGCGCGCACCGCCGCCGACTCGCTCAAGCGCGTGCATCTCGAGCTCGGCGGCAAGGCGCCCGTGGTCGTGTTCGACGACGTCGCGCTCGAGAGCGCGCTGGAGACGATCGCCGGCACCGGCTACTACAACGCCGGCCAGGACTGCACCGCCGCAACGCGCGTGCTCGCCGGCGCCGGCGTCTACGACGACGTTGTCGCCGGTCTCGCCGCGCAGGCGCAAGGTCTCGTGATCGGCGACACGCTCGCGCCCGAGACGACGCTCGGCCCGCTCAACTCCGCGCGCCAGCGCGAGCGCGTCGAGGGCTTCCTCGAGCGCCGGCCCGACCACGCCGAGGTCGTCACCGGGGGCCGCGCGCCCGAGCGGCCCGGCTTCTACCTCGAGCCGACCGTAGTCGCAGGCGCGCAGCAGGAGGACGAGCTAATCCAGCGCGAGATCTTCGGGCCCGTGATCACCGTGCAGCGCTTCAGCGACGAGCAGCAGGCCATCGCGTGGGCGAACGCCACGCGCTATGGCCTTGCGTCATCGGTCTGGACGCGCGACGTCGGCCGCGCGCTACGCGTCTCCAAGGCGCTGCGCTTCGGGTGCGTCTGGATCAACGACCACATCCCGCTCGTCTCCGAGATGCCGCATGGCGGGTTCAAGGAGTCGGGGTACGGGAAGGATCTCAGCATGTACTCGCTGGAGGACTACACGGTGGTCAAGCATGTGATGGCGAATCTGGGGTGAGCAGGGGCCAGCGGAGGCGGCCTGTCAGCGCAGGCACCTTATGCGCGAGCGAAAATTGCAGACATTTGTCGGTCTGATTGATCTGATATCGTGGTCTCATGGTGCGAATGACAGCAACCGATGTCTCCCGCAACTTCTCGTCAGTGCTCAACCGTGTGGATGCCGGTGAGGAGATCGAGATCGTGCGTAATGGAAGCCCGATCGCGGAGCTACGTCCGCCCTCTAAACCGCGCGGGATTCCCAATCCGGTTTGGGATCGTCTGGTCGATCGTATGTCCATGGTCGACGAGGACTTTGCGCGCGACGTCGAAGAGGCTCGCCGTCGGCTCGGGCCGCCGGTTAGCAAGTGGCCCTCCTGATCGATACGTCGGTCTTGATCGACGCTGAGCGGGGAGGCGGAGCCCTGAGGCGCGTCCCCAGGGATGTCGAGCGGACGATCAGCGTCATCACGGTTAGCGAGCTCCTGCACGGAGTCCATCGGGCCGCAAGCGACGCGGCTAAGAACCGACGCAAGGGACTCGTAGAGGATGCGCTGGCCGAGGTTGAGCCGCTTCCCGTAACGGTCGCGGTGGCAAGGATCCACGCCGAGATCTGGGCCAAGCTCGAAGCCGCCGGTGAAATGATCGACGCGCATGATCTCTGGATCTCCGCGACGGCGCTTGCGCATCGCCTGCAAGTCGCGACGACCAACGCCCGTCACTTCGAGCGCGTTCCCGGGCTCGAAGTGTTGGCGATGTGATTACGGGAGGGGCGAGTGACACGACTAACGAAATCGTGTCGGCGTACCGGGAGGGCCTAGGAGTTGATTTTGCTGGTTCCGCAGCGATATGCGACTAAGATCTCAGGTGGGTGCGATCGCGTCAACGACCGCACCCACCTTGCGCGGAGACACAGGGACGGAGCGGTACCTACTGCTCCTCCGCCCTGCTTTGATCCCGGCTGGCTCACCCTTTTGGAAGGGGTGTCCGGGGTCATTCTTGGTTGCCCCGGTCGACCATCAAGTCGTCGTCGGGGCCAAGGTCGTAGACAAGCTCAAAGGTCATCTCGGCGAGTTTGAGCCACTTCTTTGCCTGGGGACGCGTCCACAGGCCATCTGTGGGGAGTTGCTGCAAGAGCCCCTGGATGAGTAGCGGCGTTTGTCCGCTAGAAGTCTGCCGGACTGGAGGATCGTCAGCCACTGCCTGAGTTGTTGGGACCCTTGAGCGAATCGGAGCATCCCCTACGGTCTCGCTTGCACGAACAAGGTCCCCCTCTCTTTCAATGAGTCCCGCTACCTCCATGTAGTCCAGAACCATCCGAAGTTGCGGCCGGGCCTTTGGCGTGGCGCCAGCGGCACCTGAGATGATCGCCAGTGCCTCGTCGTCTCGCAGTGCCCCGAACGAGAGACGGGGCATAAGAACCTCCGCGAACCAGCTTGGACGCAGCAGCTCTTTCAGCTCTCGACTAGCTTTGCCGGGCTCCCACTGGTGCATTTGGGCGAATGAGATGACGGCATCTGCAGGAACGAAGCCGCCGTCCGTGCGCGTCACCAAACCAACGCTGTTGAAGAAAGGGCTGGCAAGCGAAATCGGCCTGGTCGGCCGCCACTCGACCTGGGGGATAGTTGCCCGACGAATTTTCCATTTGCAGGAGATTTCCCGCCTCTCGAACGGCAGGAGTCATGTCGACTCGCTCATCGGAGACTGGGGTACGGTCAATCCGGCGAGCAGTATTAGAAACCCACCACTACTGGGCTAACGAGTTTCGCTCGAACCTCTTAGGAGGCTTGAGTTGCTGTCCTCGCGTTCAGGACGTCACTTCGTACTGCCTGCGACGCGTCGGCGAAGATCCGCACGAAGCTCTCGGTGAGTCGCGGGTCGAACTGGCCGCCGGCGCACCGTTGGATCTCTGCGAGCGCCTGCGATGAGGGCATCGCCGCGCGGTAGCTGCGCGTGCTCGTCATCGCATCGTAGGCGTCGCAGATCGCGATGATCCGCGCCTCCAGGGGAATCTGCTCGCCGGCGAGCCCATCGGGGTAGCCCCGCCCGTCGTAGCGCTCGTGCGTCGCGCGCACGATCGTCGCCACCGGCCCTCCCGTGGGGGCTGAGGCGATGATGCGCTCACCGATCAGCGTGTGGCGCTCGATGAACGCGCGCTCCTGCTCGTCGAGGGGACCCGGCTTGTTGAGGATCGCTTCGGGTATCGCCGCCTTGCCGACATCGTGCAGCTCGGCGGCCGCGATCAGCTTGCGCAGCTCGTCCGAGCCCATGCCGGCCTCGATGCCGAGCCGGCGCGCCAGGCGCGCGACTTGCTGCGCATGACTGTCCAGCTCGGGGTCTCGTTCGCGCAGGAGCCCGAGCAGCACGTCGCGCCACTCGGGACGCGAGGGTTCGCGCAGTAGGGTCTTCTGCGCGTACAGGCGCCGATCGGCGATCCGCAGCGCCTCGGCGGGATCGCCTGTCTCGGCCCCCAGCAGCACCTCGCCGTAGCACGCTCCGATCGTGAAATGCTCGCCGCTCTCCAGCAGCGCACCGGCCAGCTCCGCTGCGATCTCATGCGGCGGCCGCCGATCCCGTCGCGGCTCATGCGCGATCTCGATGAGCGCGCAGAACTCGTCGCCGCCGAGGCGGTAAGCGTGTCCGGTCTCGCCGGCGCGCTCGGCCAGCCGGCGCCCCAGTCGAGTCAGCAGGGCATCGCCGGCGGGATGACCGAAGGTGTCGTTGTAGCGCTTGAACCCGTTGAGGTCGAACAGCAGCATCAGTTTGGGATGCGACTCCGTCGCCGCGGCCGTCTCGCGCGCGAGGTCCGCGAGCAGCGCGCGCCGGTTGCGCAGGCCGGTCAGCGCATCGCGATTGGCCAGCGCCGCGCTCACGGTGACCAGGCGCAGGTTCTCGCTCGCCGTGGCCAACAGCCGCGCCAGCACCGCCACGAGCGTCGCCGCCGCCAACCAAATCGAGGCGCCCGCGATGCCTGCGAGGCTGCCGTAGAGCAGGACGCCGATCGCGATCAGTCCGCAGACGATCGGGGCCGCCATGATCGCGCTCAGCGAGTGACGCTCGTGCACGCGCTCACGGTCCGGCTGCCATGCCGCGTAGGCAAGGATCGCCACCGAGAACAGCCACAACGAGTCCAGCGGCGTTCCGACCGCATAGCTCCCGTGCGCTTCCTCGAACAGGTACAACACATCGGCGCTCGCCATCAGCAGGAACCCGAGTGCGATCACGAGGAACGAGCGGTACACACGCCAGCCGCCGAGCGCGAGCATCGTGACGATCAGGCCCGCAAGCAGCACGTCCGCGAGGGGATACGAGACGTCGAGCGCGCTGCGCACGCCGCCGCCCTCTGGAGCCAGGAAGCCACGCGTCGCCAGTGCCGCCGCTCCCAACGCGCCGATTGCCAGCGCACCGATCAGCCCATCCAGCCACATGCTCACGTGGAAGTGGCGCACGTGGCGCCGACCCAACAGCACGATTGCGACGTATGCGCCCAGGTAGAAGCCCAGGTACAGCGCGCTCTGCAGCGTCGGCGCGAGCGATTCGCTGATCGACGCCAGGATTTCGCCCGCCGCGTCGCAGCTCAGACCGATTCCGAGACATAGCCACGCGACTCGCGCCGGATCGCGCAGCACGCCGCGTGCCAGACACAGCACCGCGCAGCCGACCGTCACCGCGTCGTAGACCCAGACGTCAAAGATGCTCGCCGCGCCACCGCCGCCAAATCCGAGCAGGCTGTGCACGAGATGCACGCCGATCAGCGCGAACAGCGCGCCCAGCGCGATCCGAACCCCGCTCGGGGCATCGACGCGGGTCAGCAGCCCGCCAGGAGGGCTCATCGAGTTGGTATCGGCGAAGAACGCCGATCGGTTGAGCTTTAGTCCCGGGCCTCAGCGGAGATCCGACAGCTAGTTGGAATTTCAGGCACCTTTGGGAGCGACCCGACTCAGGTTGCGCGCCGCTCCCAGGGCTCTCAGCGCCTGGCGCTCAACAGCACGCGCGCGCCGCGGTTCGGCGGGTAGGTCAC
Organism: Solirubrobacteraceae bacterium; assembly: GCA_036502205.1. Lineage (GTDB taxonomy): Bacteria > Actinomycetota > Thermoleophilia > Solirubrobacterales > Solirubrobacteraceae > Palsa-744. Next base: position 163,568 of record DASXZA010000018.1, read on the forward strand.
GAACCGCCGTCGCGGGCGCTCCGGCTTCGCGTCGGGTGCCATGAGCTCGCATTGCGCGAAGACGCGGCGCAGAATCACCTTCATCTCGAGCGTCGCGAACGCCGCGCCGATGCAGCGGCGCGTGCCGCCGCCGAACGGCAGCCACGTGTAGGTGTCCGGTGCATCCTGCATGAAGCGCTCCGGCCGAAACGCCTCCGGTTCCGGGTAGAGGTCCGCGCGGCTGTGCGTGAGGATCATCGAGCACGTCAACAGCGTCCCCGCCGGCACCGTGTACTCGCCGACCGCGAACGGCGTGTTGACCTGGCGCGCCACCAGCGGCACCACCGGGCGCAGCCGCAGGCCCTCCTTGATCAAACACTCCACATAACGATCGTCTTCCTCCGCGACCGCCGTTCGCAGGTCTGCGTGAACCGCAGGGGTGCGCAGCACCCGCTCAAAGATCCACGCCAAGCCGGTCGCCGTCGTCTCGTGGCCCGCCAGCAGCAGCGTCACGAGCTGGTCGCGCAGCTCCTCGTCGGTCATCGCCTCGCCGTGCTCGTCGCGCGCGCCGAGCAGCATCGAGAGGATGTCCTCGTGCTCGGCCAGATTCGGGTCCGAGCGCTTGCGCGCGATCTCGTCGAAGAGGATCGCGTCGACCCGCTCGCGCAGCGCCACGAAGCGCCGCCATGGGCTGCGCGCGCCCATGTCCTTCTGCAGGAACGGCCACAGCAGCGCCGGGGAGTTCAGCAGCTTGGGCAGCAGGCGCTCGAGCTCCGCGCCGCGCGCCGCATCTTCGATGCCGAGCACCGCGCGCAGGATCACACGCAGCGTGATTCGCTGCATCGACTCATGCGCCGAGAACGGCTCGCCCACCGGCCAGCGTGCGATCTCCTCGTCGGCGATCTCGCCGATCAGATCCGCGTAGACACCCATGCGCTCGCCGTGGAACGGCGGCAGCATCAGCTTGCGGCGGTTCAGGTGGCGCTTGCCGTCGAGCAGCAGCACCGACTCCGGTCCCGCCACCGGCTGCATCACCACGTTGCCTTCGCCCGCACGCAGCTGGTCCGGGTCGCTCGTGAACACGCGCTTGATCTCCGCCGGGTCCGCGATCACGACGAGGAAGCCCACCGGCCAGATGCGCAGCGAGAAGATGTCGCCGTAGCGGCGCCGGCAGCGCGCGAGCAGGTCGTGTTCGGCCGTCAGCCAGTACGCACCGAGCAGATGACGCGGCACGCGGGGGCCCGGCGGGGCCAGGGAGATGTCGGCGGGCGGGGCCTGCGGTTCGCGCGGCTGGACGTTCTGCCAGCGCGACGGGCGGCGGGTGGGTGCGGGCGTAGGGGTAGATGTGGATGTCGTGGGAGTGGTGGCGAGGGGCGCTTGGGTGCTCATATGGGCTCCTTGGCTCGGAGGGTCATACCGTCCTCGATGAGGGCCGCGATCTGTCCGAACAGTTCCTCGGGGACCGCGTCGGGCTCGGTGAGCTGTTGAATCGAAAGTCCGTCGACGAGCGCGATCAGCACCGTCGCGAGGTCCTCGGGGGGCATCGTCAGTGGCACATCGATCGTCTCGTGGCGCAAGCGCACCGCTGCCGCGATCTCCTCGCGCAGGCGTGCGTTGCGCTGCGCGTAGCGCGCCGCGACCTTCGGGTCGCGCACCGCGAGCGCCGAGTACTCGTGGAAGAGCAGCACCAGGTCGCGCGCATCCGTCAGCACCGCCGAGATCTCGCGGCTGAGCTCGCCGGTGCGCTCCTGCTCCTTCGGCATCGCCGCCGCGGTCGCGATCACTGTGCGCAGCTGCTCATCGAGCTCGTCCAGCAGCGCGAAGAACAGCTCCTCCTTGCTCGCGAAGCTCCAGTAGAGCGCGCCCTTCGAGAAGCCCGCCTCCGCCGCAATCTCGCTCATCGAGGCACCGTGGTAGCCCGCGCGGGCGAAGACGCGCGCGGCCGCCGCGAGGAGCTGGTCGCGGGAGGTCACGTCGCCAGGTTGGGGCTTCGAGATGCTGCGGCGGCGGTCTAGCTTGGGAGAGGTCGGCATCCTCGTTCAGATTTATACCGACCGGTCGGTATGTTGTCAAGGTGAGGCGGCTCTAGGAGTCGGCCGGGAAGCCCTTCAGAGCCCGAGTTTGCGAACGCCCGCCTCGTCGAAACCGAGGTGATGACCCACCTCGTGACGCACCGTCTTGATGACGTGCTGCCGCAGGCGCTCGCGATCGTCCCCGAAGTCGCGCACGAGCGTGTCGCGAAAGATCATGATCTCGTCCGGCAAGCCGCCGCCCCCGAAATAAGGGGTCCCCCGCAACTTGGAGCCAATGTACATGCCGTACGCGTGGTTCTCAGCACCGCGGTCGGAGACGACGACCGCGACGTGCTCCAGCGCTCGCTGGAACTCGACCGGGAGTTCGTCGAGTGCTGAGCGAACGAGCTCCTCGAACTCCTGCTCGCTGTAGTGTCGGGGTCCGCTCATGGGTTCGCGATCACTCCGCGCGCAGCGCCCGCGGAGCTGGGCGGCGTTTCACGCTCGGCAATGCCGCTCACGCTCGCCGTCCCAGCACCTGGAAGATTGAAGTGAACCCCGTCTCGAAGCCGTTGCGCGCCGCGCGCAGGTAGAGGCGCCAAACGCGCACGCGCTCGCCGCCTGCCAGCCGTTCGGCCTCCGCACGATTGGCGTCCAGCCGCTCGATCCACTCGCTCAGCGTGTCCGCGTAGTCCTGGCGCAGCCCCTCCACGTGCAGCGGCTCGATGCCCGCCGTCTCCAGTGCCAGCGTCACGCGCGAGACGTGCAGCGGAGCCGCGTCCGGGAACACGTAGCGCTCGGAGAACGGGCCCGCCTCCGCGTCGCTGTGACGCAAGCGCGCAATGCCGTGATTGAGCAGCAGGCCTCCCGGCTCCAGCAGTCCCGCGAGTTGGCGCGCGTATACGTCGATCTGGTTCGCGCCCACGTGCTCGACCATGCCGATACTCGCGATCGCGTCATAGCACTCGCCCTGCACGCCCAGGTCACGGTAGTCCTCGACGCGAATCTCCACCCGATCCTGCAACCCCGCCGCCGCGACGCGCCGGCGCGCGAGCTCGGCCTGCGCGGGGGAAAGCGTGATGCCCACCGCTTGCACTCCGTGGCGTTCTGCCGCATGGATCACAAAGCTGCCCCAGCCACAGCCCACGTCAAGCAGACGCTGGCCTTCTTGGAGGCTGAGCTTCCTACACACCAGCTCGCGTTTGGCCTCCTGCGCGCGCTCCAGGGTCAGAGCCTCGCGTTCCTGTGACGAGCGCGGTCCGCCGCCCGCGCGCGGGAGCGCCCCCCACGCTTCCTCCGGCGCGTCGAGCTCGTGGGAGAACAGCGCGCAGCTGTACGTCATCGACTCGTCGAGGAACAGCGCGAAGAACTCGTTGGAGACGTCGTAGTGGTGGCGCACCGCGCGCGCGTCGCGCTCGCGGCTGTGGCGGCGCCCGCGCGGGCGCAGCTCGCTCGCCGGGATCTTTGGAGGGCGCGTCAGGCCACACGCGTGAATCGCCGCGAGCATCAACCGCGCGCGCGTCGCGCCGTCGATCGCCGGCGCCTGAAAACTGTCCAGCAGACCGATCACGCGATCCAGGTCGTCAGCCTCCAGCGCCCCCGCCGCATACGCGCGGCCGAGACCGAGCTGTCCCGGGGCGCGCAGCAGGTGCGCGATCGCCGCCGGCGAGCGCACGGTGAAGACCGGTCCGCCCGCCGACGTCGCCGCGAGCTCCGTGCCGTCCCAGAAACGCAGTGCAAACGGCCGCTCCGGCAATGCCTGCGCCAGTTCGCGGCGCAGCGGCTCACAGTTACGAGCGAACATCGCTCCCGTTTTACCATTCGCAGGGCCGCACTGGTAATTTTCCGCCGGGCGCCGATGACCGACACCCTGCTTCCCACCGATCCAAATATGGATTTTCGCGGGGTCGACGACGGCGACCCGTCATCCGCCGATGCCGCCGCGGCGCTGCATCTGTCGCCCGGTCCCGACGACATCCAGCCCGTCGCCAATGAGACCCGCGACCGCATCATCACCGCGTTCGTCACGCTCGCGCCGATCGCCGCGCTCGGCTTCGTCGGCTGGCAGATGTGGGATGGGCTGCTGCACCGCTCCGACCTGATCGTCTTCGCGATCATGTACGTCCTCACCGGCCTCGGCATCACCGTCGGCTTCCACCGTCTCTTCACGCACCGCTCCTTCAAGACTTCGCACGCGCTGCGCTTCGTGCTCGCCGCGCTTGGTTCTGCTGCGATCGAGGGTCCCGTGATCTCCTGGGTCGCAGACCATCGTAAGCATCACGCCTTCTCCGACCGCGAGGGTGACCCGCACAGTCCCCATGTAGACCACGGCGTCGGCTGGCGCGGGGCGCTGCGCGGCCTTGCGCACGCGCACCTCGGCTGGCTGTTCATCCACACCCAGCGTGGCTCGCGCGAGCGCTACGCGCCCGATTTGCTCGCCGATCCCGTTGTCGCGTTCGTCGACCGCACGTTCCTCGTCTGGGCACTCGGCGGCCTCGCCGCCGCACTTGGGCTGGGTTACGCGATCGGCGGCACCTGGCGCGCCGGGCTCACCGGGCTGCTGTGGGGCGGCGCCGTGCGGATGCTCGTCCTGCACCACATGACTTACTCCATCAACTCTCTCTGCCACTTCTTCGGACGCCGCGACTACGCCACCGAGGATCACTCGCGCAACCTGCTCTGGCTCGCGCTGCCCACCTTCGGCGAGGCCTGGCACAACAACCATCATGCCTTCCCCACTTCTGCCAGTCACGGGCTCAGCTGGCGCCAGCCCGACCCCTCTGCGCTCGTCATCCGACTGCTCGCCAGTGTCGGGCTCGTCTGGGACGTCGTCAGCGTCGACGACGAGCGCCGCGGGCGCAAGCGCTACGCCGCCGCCTAGCGCCACTGCCGCAAGCGTTACGCGGGCGCCTGGGCGATCGGACGGTTCGCGGCCTACGCTTAGGCGCATGCCGCCCGCCTCGATCCCCCCGGTGCGCGAGATCCTCGCCGCGCGCGTGGGGGAGGAGCTGCGACTCAACGATCGCTACCTGAACCCGCAGATCGGCCGCATTCTGCGCACGCTCGGCTTCGATAAGACCTGGGTCGGCGGCGAGGGCGCACACCTGATCGATGCCGCCGGCGAGCGCTATCTCGACCTCTTCGGCGGCTACGGCGTCTTCGCGCTCGGGCGCAACCACCCCGAAGCGATCGCCGCGATCGAAGACGTTATGGCCGCTCGCACCGGCAATCTGCCGCAGCTCGGCGTCACGCTGCTCAGCGGCGTGCTCGCCGAGCAGCTGCTCGCGCGCGCCCCCGGCAGCGTCGCCGCGATGGTCCCCGCCAATACCGGCACCGAGGCCGTCGAGGCCGCGATCAAGATCGCGCGCGCCGCCACCGCGCGGCCGCGCATCCTCTACGCCGCGCACGCTTTCCACGGACTCACGCTCGGATCGCTCTCGCTCAACGGCGAGCAGCTCTTCCGCGAGGGCTTCGGGCCGCTGCTGCCCGGCTGCGATGCCGTGCCCTTTGGGGATCTCGACGCGCTGAAGCGCGAGCTCGAACGCGGCGACGTCGCCGCGTTCGTCGTCGAGCCCATTCAGGGCAAGGGCGTCAACCTGCCGCCTGAGGGCTACCTGCAAGGTGCCCAGCGGCTCGCTCGCGACGCCGGCACACTGTTCGTCTGCGACGAGGTCCAGACCGGCATCGCGCGCACCGGACGCTTTCTCGCACTCGAGCACTGGGACCTTCAGCCCGACATGATCTGTCTCGCCAAGGCCCTCTCCGGCGGGCTCGTGCCGATCGGCGGCGTGCTCGTCTCGCGCGCCGCGTTCGACCGCGTCTTCGACGGCATGGAGCGCGCTGTACGCCACGGCTCCACCTTCGGCGGCAACGACCTCGCCGCCGCCGCCGGCCTCGCGACGCTGCGCGTGCTTGAGCAGGAGGGCCTCGTCGAGCGCGCGCGGCGTATGGGTGAGCTGCTGTTGGATTTGACGCGTCCACTCGTCGAGCGTCACGAGGTCGTGCGCGACGTTCGCGGGCTCGGTCTGATGTGGGGGATCGAATTCGGACCGCCCGAAGGGCGTGGTGCGCGCTCGCTGTGGAACGTGATCGAGCGTGGCCAGCCCGGTCTCTTCTCGCAGCTCGTCACCGTGCCCCTGTTCCATGAGCACCGCATCTTCTGCCAGGTCGCCGGGCACCGCATGAACGTCATCAAGGCGCTGCCGCCGCTCGTCATCGAGGAGGTCGAGATCCGTCGCTTCGCCGCCGCGCTCGAGGAGGTCGTCGCGCGCGCCGAGCGCCTGCCCTCGGCACTCACGCGCTTCGGCCTGCGCGTCGCGCGCCAGGCCGTCGTCGCCGGGCGCTGATCGCGTCGCGATGAGTCTCCCGCCGCGCTCGCCGCCGATGAGTTTCCGCCGCGCTCGCCGTCTAACACCCAGAGCCCCGACGACAACAGGAGGATCGAGATGAGCCAGACCAAGACCCCCGTCGCCAAAGTCGGACGCGTGATCGTTCCCGTCTCTGACCAGGACCGCGCGATCGACTTCTACGTGCAGAACCTCGGCTTCGAGAAGATCGCCGACACTCCCTTCGGCAACGGTGACCGCTGGGTCGAGGTCTCACTCGGCGAGGGCCACACCGCGCTCGCCTTGGTCCCGCCGCCCCCCGGCAACCCGATCGGTGTCGAGACCGGCATAGCGCTCGACGTCGACGACGTCGACGCGCTGCACGCCGACTTGCGCGAGCGCGGCGTCGACGTCGACCCCGAGGTGATGCGCATGGGCGATCCCGTGCCGCCGATGTTCTTCTTTCGCGATCAGGACGGCAACAAACTGCTCGCCGTCCAGCCTTCGACGAGCGCTCTTTGACCCAGAGCGCACCTCCGTTTGACGCACCAGCCCGGTAGCCGAGCCTCCGACGGCTACCCTGTCGGGCCGTGCTCGAACCCCGCAAGGACATCCGCAACGTCGCGATCGTCGCCCACGTCGATCACGGCAAGACGACTTTGGTCGACGCCATGCTCTGGCAGTCCGGCGCGTTCCGCGTCGGCCAGGACGTCAACGACCGCGTCATGGACTCAATGGACCTCGAGCGCGAGAAGGGGATCACGATCCTCGCCAAGAACACTTCGCTGCGCTACAAGGACGTCAAGCTCAACATCATCGATACCCCCGGACACGCCGACTTTGGCGGCGAGGTCGAGCGCGGGCTGACGATGGTCGACGGCGTGCTGCTGCTCGTCGACGCCTCCGAGGGGCCACTGCCGCAGACGCGCTTCGTGCTGCGCAAGGCGCTGGAGTCGCGGCTGCCCGTGATCCTCGTCGTCAACAAGGTCGACCGCCCCGACGCGCGTGTCGCCGAGGTCATCGACGAGGTCTACGAGCTGTTCCTCGACCTCGACGCCGACGAGAGTCAGATCGAGTTCCCGATCGTCTACTGCAACGCCAAGGCCGGCCGCGCCGCGCTGGAGTACGACGCGTCCAAGAGCGGTGAGGAGACGATCCCCGAGGGCGACCTCGCGCCGCTGCTAGACCTGCTGCTCGAGCACATCCCCGCGCCCGAGCACGACCCCGAGCACCCGCTGCAGGCGCTCGTCACCAACCTCGACGCCTCACCCTACGTCGGGCGCCTCGCGCTCTGTCGCGTGCGTCACGGAAACATCCGCCGCGGCCAGCAGGTCGCCTGGTGCCGCGCCGACGGCACGATCGAGCGCGCGCAGATCTCCGAGCTCTACGTCACCGACGCGCTCGAACGTGTCGAGGCCCAGGAAGCCGGGCCCGGGGAGATCATCGCGATCGCCGGGATCGCCGAGGTCACGATCGGCGAGACGCTCGCCGACCCCGACGATCCCCAGCCGCTGCCCGTCATCACCGTCGACGAGCCCTCGCTGTCGATCACGATCGGGATCAACACCTCGCCGCTCGCCGGCAAGGACGGCGGCAAGCTCACCGCGCGCCAGATCCGCAGCCGTCTCGATCAGGAGCTCGTCGGCAACGTCTCGCTGCGCGTCCAGGACACCGAGCGCCCCGAAATGTGGGAGGTCCAGGGCCGCGGCGAGCTGCAGCTCGCGATTCTTGTCGAGATGATGCGCCGCGAGGGCTACGAGCTCACCGTTGGGCAGCCGCGTGTGGTCGAGCGTGAGATCGACGGCAAACGCCACGAGCCCGTCGAGCGCCTCTCGATTGATGTCCCCGAGGACTACGTCGGTGTCGTCACCCAGATGCTCGCCCTGCGCAAAGGCCGCATGGAGCACATGACTAACCACGGCACCGGCTGGGTCCGCATGGAGTACCTCGTGCCCGCCCGCGGTCTGATCGGCTTCCGCACCGAGTTCATCACCGAGACCCGTGGCACCGGCATCATGCACCACGTCTTCGACCGCTGGGAGCGCTGGGCCGGCGAGCTGCTCACGCGCACCACAGGCGTCCTGATCGCCGATCGCCGCGGCGCCACCGTGCAGTACTCGCTGATGAACCTCCAGGAGCGCGGCATCATGTTCGTCGGCCCCGGCGAGGAGGTCTACGAGGGCATGATCATCGGTGAGAACTCCCGTACCGAGGACATCGATGTCAACCCCGTCAAGGAGAAGCACTTGACGAACATGCGCTCCTCCACCTCCGACGTGCTCGTGCGCCTCGTCCCCCATCGTCAGCTCTCCCTCGAGGAAGCGATGGAGTTCGTGCGCGAGGACGAGTGCGTCGAGGTCACGCCCGTCAGCGTGCGCATGCGCAAGGTCGAGCTCGGCAAGACCGAGCGCACGAAGGCCGCGCGGATCAGACGCGGGAAGTAAGTACGATTTTGCCGGTCCCGCCAGCTCTATCTCAACGATCGACCGCTCCGAGGGAGTCCCCGTGAAACGCACCAACCTGATCCTGCTCAGTGTCTTGCTGGTCGCGCTCGCCGTCACCGCGTCCGCGATCGCTCGCGACGCGAGCCCTGCTGCGCGCGCCTCGCTCTTTTACACGGTCGAATTGCGCAAGACAAAGCTCGGCAAGATCCTCGTTGCCTCCTCCGGCTACACGCTGTACGCGTTCTCCAAGGACTCCCGCGGCAAGGACGCCTGCGCGAAGATCGCCGGCTGCATTGAAGCCTGGCCTCCCAAGGAAGCCCAGGGCAAGCCCGCCGGTGGCGCCGGGGTCCGCAGCTCACTGCTGTCCACCGTCAAGCTGCCCAGCGGGGTCACGCAGGTCACTTACGGCGGTCACCCGCTCTACATTGACGCCGGCGACAGCGGTCCCGGCCAGACCACCCACGTCGGGGTCAAGCAGTTCGGCGGCACCTGGTCCGCGGTCAACGCCGCCGGGCGCCTGGTGAAGTAGGCGCTGTCGGGGTAGGAAGCGTTCATGTCGAGCGCGATCGCAGCCAGCAACCTGAGCAAGAGCTACGGCCAGACCAAAGCCGTGCGCGGCGTCGATGTCACGATCGAGCGCGGCGAGACCGTCGCGCTACTCGGTCCCAACGGCGCCGGCAAGTCCACCACGATCGACATGATCCTCGGTCTCGCCGAGCCCGACGGCGGCGCGATCTCGGTGCTCGGCGGCGAGCCCGCGCACGCGATCGACGCCGGCTCCATCGGCGCGATGTTGCAGACCGGCGCGCTGATTCGCGATCTCAATGTGCGCGAGCTGGTCGCGATGGTCGCCTCGCTCTATCCCGCGCCGCTTGACGTCGACGAGACGCTGAAACTCACCGGCTTGCAAGACGTCGCCGGTCAGCGCACCCAGAAGCTCTCAGGTGGGCAGACACAGCGCGTGCGCTTTGCTGTTGCCCTCGTCAGCAACCCCGAGCTGCTCGTCCTCGACGAGCCCACCGTCGCGATGGACGTCGAGGGTCGACACTCGTTCTGGAGCACGATGCGCGAGCAGGCAGCGGGCGGCAAGACCGTGCTGTTCGCCACCCACTACCTCGAGGAGGCCGACGCCTACGCCGACCGCGCCATCCTGATGGCCCACGGCCGGATCGTCGCCGACGGGCCTCCCACGGAGATCCGCGCGATGGTCGGCTCGCGCACGATCCGCGCCACGCTGCCCGAGGTCGAGCTCGATGCGTTGGGTCAGCTCGCCGGGGTCAGCGCCGCCGAGCGCCGCGGGGAAGCCGTCGTGCTCGCTTGCTCGGACTCTGATGCTGCCATCCGCGCGCTGCTCGCGGCGTACCCCGACGCCCGCGACATCGAGATCGCCGCCGCCGGTCTCGAGGAGGCTTTCTTGCGGCTCACCGGCGATGCGAATGATGCGGGCGGCGCGCTGTCCGGGGCGCTCGCCGGCGAGGGCGCGTGAGTCGGGATGTCCGCGGAGGATCTATCGATGAATTCCGATCCCGCCGCGCGCGTACGCGCGCGCGGGGGCGTACGCGCGGCAGGGTCGCTTGCGTATACCCGCTACGAGCTGCTGCGCACATTTCGCAACCGTCGCTTCTTCCTGCTCTCGCTCGGTTTCCCGCTGATTCTCTTCTTCGTGATCGCCGGCCCCCAGCGCAACGTGCACAACTTCGCTCACACCGGTCTGCCCGCGCCGCTCTACTACATGGTCGGTCTGATCTCCTTCGGCACAATGGGCGCGATGCTCTCCTGCGGCGCGCGCATCGCCTCCGAACGGGCCGTCGGCTGGAACCGCCAGCTGCGCATCAGCCCACTCTCCACCCGCGCCTACTTTCGCACCAAGATCCTCACCGCCTATTTGATGGCCTGTCTCTCGATCGCCGCCCTCTACATCTCCGGTGCCGCGCTCGGCGTCAGTCTGCCCGCCAGCGAGTGGTTGAAGATGACCGGCCTGATCCTCATCGGCCTCGCACCCTTCGGCGCGCTCGGGATCCTGATCGGCCACCTGCTGACCCCCGACTCGGTCGGCCCCGCGATGGGCGGCGGCATCTCGCTGCTGGCGCTGTTCGGCGGCACCTGGTTTCCGATCACCGGCACCGGCTTCCTCGCCGAACTCGCGCGCTTCATCCCCTCCTACTGGCTCGTGCAGGCCGGGCACGTCGCGCTCGGCGGCCGCGCCTGGGACGCCAAGGGGTGGATCGTCGTCGTCGGCTGGACACTCCTGTTCACTGCGCTCGCGCGGCGCGCCTACCGGCACGACACCAAGCGCGTCTAGCGAGCGGCGCTCACGACGCCACCCGGCGCTAGGGTGTCGCGGATGACCCACTCGATCAGACGCCCCACCATGCACGCGCTCGCGGCGCTCCTCACGCTGCTCATGCTCGCCGGTACGCTTGCCGCGCCCGTCCTTGCCGCGACCGTCATCCATTTCCAGCGTGAGAGTTACAACGCTCTCCTGATCCAGCTGCGCAAGGGTGAAGTCCACGCGGTAGTGCTGCACCCCCAGGGCTACAAGGCGCACGTCTCGCTCGAGAACGGCGGTCACATGACAGTGACCTACAAGCCAAGTGAGGTCGCCGCGCTGCAAGCGCAGGCGCATGCCCATGGCTCGTCCTTCACCGTCGCGAGCGCGACGCACAAAACGACCGCCACGCATCACAAACTGCGCTACATCGCCGGCGCGATCCTAATCGTCGTGATCGTCGTCGTGCTTGCCGTGCTGCTCGTCGGGCGGCGCCGCGCGCTCGCCGAGGAGGAGGACGGCGGGCCCGCCACCGGCGAGACCGCCGCTGCGCCCCCCGGCGCCGGCGTCAGCTGAGTCACACTGTCGGGGTGAGCCACTTTCACGCCGGCCGCGCTCACGCGCACGTGGGTGCGCGCGCTGGGCACTCTCATAGTCATGCCGGGCACGCGCACGGCTCGCTGCACGGTCCACCCGCATCGCGACGCCGGGTGACACTGGCCCTCGGACTGATCGTCGCGTTCATGACCGTTGAGGTCCTCGCGGGGATCTTGGCGCACTCGCTGGCGCTGATCTCCGACGCCGCGCACATGCTCACCGATGCCGCTGCCCTGGGGCTCGCACTCGTCGCGCTGCGCCTCGCGGCGCGTCCGGCGCGGGGTGCGATGACCTACGGCTTTCAGCGCGTCGAGGTGCTCGCGGCGCAGGTGAACGGGATCACCTTGCTGGTTCTCGCCGGCGCAATCGTCTACTCCGCGGTTGCGCGGCTGATCTCCCCGCAATCGGTCTCCGCGTGGACGATGGTGATCGTCGCGCTGGCCGGGATCGTCGTCAACGGGGCCGCCACCACCGCGCTGGCGGGAGCCGGCCGTGAGACTCACATGAGCGTCGAGGGCTCCTTCCAGCACCTGCTCACCGATCTCTTCGCGTTCATCGGGACCGCGCTTGCCGGCGCTGTGATCCTGTTGACCGGCTTCGAGCGCGCCGATCCAATCGCCTCTTTGCTGGTCGCCGCGCTGATGCTGCGCTCTGCCGTCGGTCTGCTGCGCGACTCCGGGCGCGTCTTCCTCGAGGCCGCGCCGCCGGGTCTCGACCCGCAGGAGATCGGCCGCGCGCTGGTCGCCACGACGGACGTCGTCGAGGTGCACGATCTGCACGTCTGGGAGCTCTCCGTCGGCTTCCCTGCGCTCTCCGCACACGTGCTCGTCGCGCGCGACGCCGACTGTCACGCCGCGCGGCGCGCCCTGGAGCTGTTGCTGCGCGAGCGCTTCGGCCTGGAGCACACGACGCTGCAGGTCGATCACGAGGAGGAGGGAGGTCTGCTGCAGCTCCAGCCATCGCGGCGGGCTTGAGTCGTTCAGGCGCCCGCGGCCGCGAGTCGTCCGTCGGCTCGCGCGGCCGCGGCGAGAGGGCCATCTGTGGTGAGCAGCTCGACCCGCGCAAGGGTCATTGAACTTAGATTGAGAACAAGACTTAGTCTTATGATAGGTTTCGGGCCGACACCCGCTCTCGTGCGAACTCAGAGGTATTCCATCCATGCGTAGATCGAGATTCGTTGGCCCAGGCACCTTGTCGATCGCACTGGGAAGCTTCGCGCTGACGATCGCCGTCGGCGTGCTCGCCGGCTGTGGCAGTGGTGGGGAAAGCGCCGCGGCAGGCGCCGCCGGCAAGCTGCAGGTCGTCGCGGCTGAGAACTTCTGGGGCAGCATCGCAGCGCAACTGGGCGGCGCGAAGGTGCAGGTGCGCAGCATCATCACCAACCCCGACACCGACCCGCACAGCTACGACCCGACGGCGCAAGATGCGCGCACGATGGCCGGCGCGCGGCTGGCGATCGTCAACGGCGTCGGCTACGACGAATGGGCGAGCAAGCTGCTTGCCGCCAGCCCCGTCGAAGGCCGGGTCGTGCTGAATGTCGGCGCCCGGCTCGGGCTGAAGGACGGCGACAACCCGCATCGCTGGTACTACCCCGCCGACGTCTTCGCGGTCGTCAAGTGGATCGTCGCCGACTACGACACGCTCCTACCGAGCGCTAAGAGCTATTTTGCGCAGCGGCAACGATCGTTTGAAACCGAGGGCCTCGCTCGCTACGACGAACTGCGCCGCGAGATCCGCGCCCGCTACGCCGGCGTGCCGGTCGGCTATAGCGAGAGCATCTTTGAGGGTCTCGGCGAAGATCTCGGGCTGAAGCTGCTCACGCCCTACAGCTTCGTCAAGGCGATCGCCGAGGGCACCGAAGTGACAGCTCAGGACAAGCGCATCGTCGATAGCCAAGCCGAAGAACACAAGATCAAGGTTTGGATCTTTAACAGCCAGAACGTCACCCCGGACGTGCAGCGCGTCAACGAACTCGCACACGCCGCGCACATCCCGATCGCGACCGTCACCGAGACGCTCGCGCCGGCGTCGGACAACTTTGAGCAGTGGCAGGTCGCCGAGCTCGAACGACTCGCCTACGCCCTGCACGAGGCGACGGGCCGGTAGGCGGCGATGGTCGAGAGCGACGCGCGCGCGCAACCCCGGGCCCCAGGCGCCCCGCCGCCTGCGTGCCCTGCGGCCGAGCTGCGCGGCGCCACCGTCCGGCTGGGCGGCCGCGCGATCTGGAGCGATGTCGACCTGCTGGTCGAGGAGGGCGAGTTCGTCGCGATCCTCGGCCCGAATGGCGCCGGGAAGTCGACGCTACTGCGCGTGCTGCTGGGATTGCTCGCGCTATCGCGCGGCACGGCGACTGTGTTGGGCGCAGCACCCGGTACACGCAACCGCGACATCGGCTATCTGCCGCAGCGGCGGGTCTTCGACGAGACCACGCGCGTGCGCGGCGTCGATCTCGTGCGCCTCGGCCTCGACGGGCGGCGCTGGGGAGTGCCGCTGCCGCTGGCCCACCGCTTCAGCGCCAACGCACGCGCCGAGCGCCAGCAGGTCGCTGACGCGATCGAGCACGTCGGCGCCAGCGCGTATGCGAGCCGCCCGATCGGTGAGTGCTCCGGCGGCGAGCAGCAGCGGCTGCTGATCGCGCAGGCGCTTGTGCGTAAGCCACGGATGCTGATCCTCGATGAGCCGCTCGACGGCCTGGACCTACCCAACCAGGCCGCCGTCGCCGCGCTGGCGCAGCAGATCTGCCGCTCGACCGGCGTTACCGTGCTGCTCGTCGCGCACGACGTCAACCCGCTGCTGCCGTACCTCGACCGCGTGCTCTACCTGGCGGGCGGGCACGCCGCGATGGGGCCGCCCGAGCAGGTCATCACGAGTGCCACGCTCAGCGAGCTCTACGGGGCGCCAATCGAGGTCCTGCGCACGACCGATGGGCGGTTGGTCGTCGTCGGCCAGCCGGAGGCGCCCCACCAGCATGGTGGACGCCATGACCACGGCGCGCACGAGCACGGTGCGCACGACCACGGTTCGCACGGCGGGAGCGAGCCCTCGCAGGTACTGGGATGAATCCGCACCTGACGCTCAACCTGCTCGATGACGTGCATCAGTTGCTCGCCTATCGTTTTATGGTCAATGCGCTGCAGGCCGCGAGTGTCGTTGCGGTGATGGCCGCTGTCGTTGGTTGGTTTATGGTGCTGCGGCGCGAGACGTTCGCGGGACACACGCTCTCGGCGATGTCATTCCCAGGGGCCGCCGCCGCCGCGCTTACGGGTCTGCCGCTGGCGCTCGGCTACTTCGTGTTCTGCGTCGCTGGCGCCGGAGTGATCGCGGCGGCGTCCGGTGAGGGCGGGGGTGTCGGCGGTGGTAGCACGCAGCAGCCGGCCGTGATTGGGACGGTGCAGGCGGGAGCGTTCGCGGTCGGCTTCCTGCTGCTGAGCGTCTACGGCGGCGTGCTCGAGAGTCTCGAAACGCTGCTGTTCGGCTCGATCCTCGGCGTCACTCGCGGCCAGGTGCTGACCCTGACGATCATCGCTGTCTGCGCCCTCGCGTTTCTCGCCGTCGTCGGCCGTCCGCTGTTCTTCGCCTCCGTCGACGGTGCGCTCGCGCGAGCGAGCCGCGTGCCGGTGCGCGCGCTGACGAGCGCCTTTCTGATCGTGCTCGCGCTCGCCGTCGCGGCGACGGCGCAGATCACGGGGGTCTTGCTGGTGTTCGCGCTGCTGGTCGCGCCGGCCGCGATCGCACGTGAGTTGACCGCACGTGTCGGACTCGGTCTCGCGCTCAGCGTGATCGTCGGACTGTTGGTTGCCTGGGTAGGTCTCGGTTTGTCCTACTTCACGAACTACTCGCCCGGCTTCTTCGTGACAAGTGTCGCGCTCGTCTTGTTTGTGGCGGCGCGGTCGACGCGCGGAGTGCTCGCGGCGCGCGGGCGACGAGCCGGTCGTAGCCCGCGGCGGCTTGCGGGATCCCTCGGCGGCTGATGCTCTTTGGAGGCTTTCTCGGCAACGCGCTGCTGGCGGGATCTGGCATCGCGATCGCCTGCGGCTTGATCGGCTGGTTCGTCGTGCTGCGCCAGCAGGTGTTCGCCGGCGACGCGCTCAGCCACGTCGCGTTCACCGGCGCCCTTGCCGCCGCGGCCGCCGGACTCGATCTGCGGTTGGGACTGTTCCTCGCGACGATCCTCGTCGCGCTGCTGCTCGCGATCGTGGGCGGCTCGCGCCGGCTCAGCTCCGTCGCCGCGGGCGCCGATGACGTCACGATCGGCGTCATCTTCGCATGGGTGCTCGGGCTGGGCGTCTTCTTCCTCGATCTCTTCAACACAGGAGGTGGCGGAGCCGACGGGACGATCGCTGCGCGCACGCTGTTCGGCTCGATCTTCGGTCTGAGCGCCGGCCAGGCGCAGCTGGCGGCATTGCTGGCGGTTGGATCGGTGCTCGCGCTGGCAGCGATCGGCCGCCCGCTGCTGTTCGCCTCGATCGACGCGCCGCTCGCGGCGGCCGGGGGCGTGCCGGTGCGCGCGCTCGGCCTGGCGTTCCTGGTCCTGCTCGGCGTCGTCGCGGCCGAGGCCACGCAGGCCGTCGGCGCGCTGCTGCTACTCGGTCTGCTGGCGGCGCCGGCCGGAGCCGCGCATCGGCTCACCGCGAACCCCTACCGCGGCATGGCGCTGGCCGTCGCGATCGCGCTCGCCTCGATGTGGGCCGGGATCGCGCTCGGTTACTGGATACCGGTGCTGCCGCCGGGCAGCGCCGTGATCATGGTGGCGGTGCTTTGCTATGCCCTTACCATCGTCATATGAGCCGCTCGTCGAGCATCAACGAGTTCACTGCCGTCGCGCATGGCGACGCCGAGGCGAGTCGGCCCGAGTCGATCGCCTCGGCCTGGGTCGAGCGCGCCGAGCGCGAGCTGGCGGCAACCGGCCGCAAGCGCGGCGGCGCCCGCCGCGCGCTGCTGGAGCTACTCGCAGCCCAGACGTGCGCGCTCACTGCCCTGGAGATAGAGGACGCGCTGCGCGCGGGGGGACGTCGCGTGAGTCGCGCGAGCGTCTATCGGATCCTCGACGAGCTCGAGGGGCTGCGGCTGGTCTCGCGCGTGGAGACCGGGCAGGCGATGGTGCGCTATGAGCGCTCGCACGACGCGCACGAGGGTCATCACCATCATCTCGTCTGCGACAGCTGCGGCATGGTGATGCCGTTCTCCGATGACGCGCTGGAGCGCGCGATCGACTCGCTCAGCGAGCGCGTGCCGCTGGTCGTCGCCGAGCACGAGATCGTGCTGCACGGCGCGTGCCGCGCGTGCGCCGCCTAGCGCCAAGCTGAGGACGCGCTCTTAGACCGGCGGGGCGCATTTGCGGCGCCGGCAGCTGCTCAGATCGCGCCGGCGCGCTCGGGCTCGACCACGCCGACGGGCGCGAGCTCTCCCTCGGTGTCGGCCGGCGGGTGCACCGAGGTTCCCTCGATGTTCACGTGCGGCAGGATGCGATCGAGCGTACCTGGCAGCCACCAGGTACGCTCGCCGACGATGCTCAGCACGGCCGGTAGCAGCAGGCAGCGGACGACGACCGCGTCGAGGAACACCGCGCTGGCGAGGCTCAGACCGAACTCCTTGATGACGCGGTTTTCCCCGAGCATGAAGGAGAGGAAGACGCAGACCATGATCGCGGCGGCAGCGGTGACGACGCGACCGGTCAGTGCGAGCCCTTCGCCGACGGCGCGCTCGTTGTCTTTGGTGCGTGTCCACTGCTCGTGGATGCGCGAGACCAGGAATACCTCGTAATCCATCGAGAGCCCGAAGACGATCGCGAACAGCATCACCGGGATGAAGGACTCGATTGGACCGGGGCTGACGCCCATCAGGCTCTGTACCCAACCCCACTGGAAGACGACGACGATCACGCCGAGCGAGGCGCCGATGCTGAGCAGGTTCATGAAAGCCGCCTGCAGCGGGATCACGAGTGAGCGGAAGACGATCATCAGCAGCAGCGCCGAGAGCAGCACCACGACTCCGATGAACAGTGGCAGCTTGTGCCCGAGTACGGTCGCGAAGTCGACCGCGCCGGCAGTCACGCCGCCGACGTAGGCGACCACGCCGGTGCGCGCCGCGACCGGTGGGATCACGTTTTCGCGCAGGCGCGTCACGAGCTGGCTCGTCGCGTAGGCCTGCGGCGAGGAGCGCGGGTAGACCGAGATCGTCGCGACTTCGCCGCTCGGGTTCAACCGCGCCGGCGCCACTGAGACGACGCCATCGGCTTTGGCGATCGCGTGCTCCAGTTCGGCCAGCGCCGCCGTGTCGCCGCGGTGCGGCAGCTGGACAGCGATCTGCAGGGGACCGTTGAAACCTTGGCCAAAGCCTTCGGCCAGCAGCTCGTATGCGCGGTGCGTCGTGGTCTTCGCCGGGTCATTGCCGGCATCGCTGGAGCCGAGCCGCAGCGCCAGCGCGGGGGCCGCGATCAAGAGCATCAGCAGGGTCGCGCCGAGCGCGATCGCGCCAGCGTGGCCCTGCACGAAGGCGCTCCAGCGAAGCCACACGCGACCGGCACCCGCGGTGCTTACACCGCTGGGGCTGCCGTTGGTCGCCGCACCAGCGACCGTCGCTCCATTGCTCCCGACGGCCGTCTTGCGCGCCTTGCGGCGTGCCCGCCGACCAGGCCGCGCGAGGCGCGCACCGGCGATCGTCAGCAGCGCCGGCAGTAGCGTCAGTGAGGCGAACATCACGAGCAGCACGCCGATCGAAGCCGCGATCGCGACGCCATAGAGAAAGTCGACACCCAGCAGCATCATCCCGAGCAGCGCGATCACGACGGTCGTGCCGGCGAACAGGACTGCGCGCCCGGCGGTGTCCATCGCCTGCACGACCGACTCGCGGACCTGCCCCTGGGTCGGCCCCGGCTGGATGTAGGCCTCACGGAAGCGCGTCAGGATGAACAGCGAGTAGTCGATGCCCACGCCGAGCCCGATCATCGCGGCGAGCTCGGAGGAGAAGTTGGGCGTGTCGACGACGTGGGTGAAGAGCGCGATCACGCCCAGGCCGGTGCCGAGTCCGAACAGCGCGGTGACGATCGGCAGACCCATCGCGATCAGCGAGCCGAACGTGAGCAGCAGCACGACGATCGCCGCGAGCAGCCCCACGGCGGTGGAGAGGCCGAAGCCTTCCTGCTCGGTCGCCTCGATCGCCTGCCCGCCGAGCTCGACCTGCAAGCCAGGCTTTTCGGCGGCGCGAGCGACCTGCACGACGCGTTCGGCCGCGCTCTTCGGCAGGAGGTTCGCTTTTTCGTTGAACACGACCGTCGCGAACGCGATCCGTCCGTCGGCGGAGATCGACTTGCCCGCGGCGGCGCCCGCGTAAGGGCTGATCACCGCGGCGACGTGGGGGAGCTTTGCAACTTCGGCGAACATCGCGCTCATGCGCGCCTTCGCCGCGGGGTCCGTCACGCTCCCCGAGCTGACCTTGTAGACGATCGTGTCGCGATCGCCCGCCTGTGCGGGGAAGCTCCGTTCGAGCAGGTCGGACGCTCGCTGGGCGTCGGAGTTGGGCAGCGTGAAGTTGTTCGAGTAGCTTGTCCCCGCCGACTGGGCGAACGCGTTGACGGCGAACAGCAGCACGACCCAGCCGATCACGATGTAGAGACGGTGGGTTGTCGACCAGCGGGCGAGCTTGAGCATGGCGTGACTCCGGGAAGGGGGACTGGGAGCGGGGAAAGGGCGGGGCCGAGGGTGGCGGGGGAATGCCCTCCGCAAAGAGTAGCTGCCTCGAACGATGCGGCCGGCAGTGGTGACCGCGAAGCGCTTTAAAGGAGCCGGCTTAGTTGACGCTCGGGTCCGCCGGCATCCGCGCGATCAGCGCGTAGCTGCCGCCCATGCGCGTGAGCACGCTGCTCCAGAGATCCTCGGGTGCCTCGCAGAAGACGTCGTCCGGCACGGCGCTGTGCGCGATCCAGTCGCCCTGGTCGAGCTCTTCGTCGAGCTGACCCTCACCCCACCCAGCGTAGCCGGCGAATACGCGCCGGCGGGCGGTCGCCTCCGTCAGCTCCTCGATCCCGGCGTCCGGGGCGGGGAAGCCGATCCGCCCGACCACCAGCAAGCCGGCCGGGGTCGGGTCGAGGAACTCGGCCAGGAACACGATCGAGCTCGGCTGCACCGGGCCGCCGACGTACACGGGCTCCTGCTCGGCGACGGTCTGCTCCAGCTGCGGCACCGCCTCGCTGACGGTCACCTCCGACGGGCGGTTGAGCACGACGCCCATCGCGCCCTCCTCGCTGTGCACGCCGACGAGGATCACCGCGCGCCTGAAGTTGGGGTCCATCAGCGCCGGTGAGGCGAGCAACAGCTGGCCGCAGAGCGATTGCACCATGATCTATCTGAGGCTACCGCTCGCATGCCCCTTCGCCAAGGGCGACCGGGCAACGTGAGAGTGTGCGTTCAACGACGATGAGGAGCCGCTTGTGAGCACAGAAGACTTCGACGTGATCGTCCTTGGCGCCGGGCCTGCCGGCGAGGTGTGCGCCGGACGCCTCGCCGACAACGGTCTCTCCGTTGCGCTCGTCGAGCGCGAGCTGGTCGGCGGCGAATGCTCGTTCTACGCCTGCATGCCCTCGAAGGCGCTCCTGCGACCGGCCCAGGCGCTGTCCGAGGCGCGCCGCATTGTGGGCGCCGCCGAGGCCGCCGGCGGAGAGCTCGACGTCGCCGCCGTGCTGCGCCGTCGCGATGAGGTCGTGCACAACCTCAACGACGACGCCCAGATGCCGTGGGTCGAAGAGCACGAGATCACGCTCGTGCGCGGGCAGGGTGCGGTCGCCGGCGAGCGCGAGATCCGCGTCGGTGACGAGTTGCTGCGCGCCCGCAAAGCGGTGATTCTCGCGCCCGGCACCGGCGCCGCGATTCCGCCGATCCCCGGTCTGCGCGAGGCGCGCCCGTGGACCAATCGGGAGGCGACGACGGCGAAATCGATCCCCGCCTCACTGCTCGTGCTGGGCGGCGGTGTGGTCGGCGTGGAGATGGCCTGCGCCTACGCTTCGCTGGGCGCGAAGGTGACGGTTGTCGAGGCGCTCCCGCGGCTGATCGCGGGCGAGGAGGAGTTCGCTTCCGGCCAGGTCAAGGAGGCACTCGAGGACGCCGGCGTGGAGGTCGTGCTTGGCACGAAGGCCACCGCGGTGCGGCGCGAGGAGGGCAGCGGCCCGGTCACGCTCGAGCTCGAGGACGGGCGCACGTTCACGGGCGAGGAGCTGCTCGTCGCGATTGGGCGCGTTCCCCACACTGACGATCTCGGCCTGGAGACGCTCGGTCTCCAGGCCGGCAAGCCGGTCGAGGTTGACGAGCGGATGCAGGTGCCCGGCCACGAGTGGCTGTACGTCGTCGGCGACGCGAACGGCCGCGTGCTGCTCACGCACATGGGCAAGTACCAGGCCCGCCTCGCCGCCGATCAGATCCTCGGCCGCACCGGCGAGGCGACGGTCCTGCGCTCCGACGGGCGACTCTCCCCGCGCGTGATCTTCACCGAGCCGCAGGTTGCGGCCGTCGGTCACACGCTGGCGAGCGCCGAAGAGGCGGGCCTGAACGTGCGCGCCGTCGACACTCCCACGGAGGGCAGCGCCGGCGGGAGCTTCGTCGGACATGGCGCAGGCGGGACCGCCCGGATCGTCGTCGACGAGGACCGCCGCGTGATCGTCGGTGCGACCTTCACCGGCGTCGACGTCGCCGAGTCGCTCCACGCCGCCACGATCGCGGTGATCGGCGAGGTACCGCTGGAGCGGCTCTGGCATGCGGTGCCGTGCTTCCCGACGCGCAGCGAGCTGTGGCTGTACCTGCTCGAAGGCTACGGGCTGTGATCGCAGGTATATGCTGAGCGGCAGCCGCGACCGGCCGTTGCTGAGTCGCAGCAGATGTAGCCTTCATTCAAGCCATCGAAAGGCGAGCGGACATGGCGACGAAGACCCCGCAGGTAGGCGAGCAGGCGCCCGATTTCGAGCTGCCCGGCACCGATGGCTCGTTCAAGCTCTCCGAGCACCGCGGTGAGCGCGTCGTGCTGCTGTTCTACCCCGGCGACAACACGATGGTGTGCACGAAACAGTTCTGCTCCTACCGCGATCGTGCCGACGATTTCGCCACGCTCGATGCGACCGTCGTGGGCATCTCCTCGCAGGACCTCGCCTCGCACGAGGGCTTCATCGCGAAGCACGGCCTCAACGTGCCGCTGCTCTCGGACGTCGATCGGCAGGTCTCGCGGAGCTACAGTGCCTTCTCGCCGCGCCTCGGGATCAAGCGCGCGGTGATCGTGATCGACGAGCAGGGCATCGTCCGCGCACGTCACGACCACCTGCTCGGGCTCGACTACCAGTCCGTCGACGAGCTCAAAGCGATGCTCGACGCGCTGCCCGCCGCGGCGTAGATCTCGGAGCTCTGCCGGCAGCGGCTCAGCGGCTGAGCGGCGTCCCCAGCTCCCGCCCGCCGTCGGTCTTGCCCTCGCCGGCGCGGCGGGCGTGCAGCTCGGCGAGCTCCAGTTGGAGGTTGCGCGGCTCCTCGCCGGGCCCCGGTGAGCGCCTGCGCCAGATGCCCTCGCCGTCGAGCTCCCATGAGCTCTGGTTGTCGGCGAACGCGCGTTCCAGCGTGTCGAGCAGCTCGGTGCGCAGTTCCGGGGACTCGATCGGCGCCGCGAGCTCGACGCGATGGTCGAGGTTGCGCGGCATCAGATCGGCGGAGGAGATGTAGATCGTGTACTCGCTGTCGCGCTCGAACGCGTAGACGCGCGAGTGCTCGAGCAGGCGCCCGACGATCGAGACGACGCGGATGTTCTCGGAGATCCCCTCGATGCCGGGCCGCAGGCAGCAGATCCCGCGCACGTTCAGATCGACCCGCACGCCCGCCTGGGAGGCCCGGTAGAGCGCGCGGATGCAGCGTCCGTCGACGAGCGCGTTCATCTTCATCGCGATCCGCCCCGGGGACTCGGACGAGTGCGCAGCGATCGTGCGGTCGATCTGCTCGATCAGGCCGTCGCGCAGCTGGTTGGGTGCGGTGAGCACCTTGCGGTAGTGCAGCGGGCGGCCGTAGCCGGTGAGGTAGTTGAACATGTCGGCGACGTCCGCACCGATCTGCTCGTCGGTCGTGAACAGCCCGAAGTCGGTGTACAGCCGCGCGGTCGCCGAGTGGTAGTTGCCGGTGCCGATGTGCACGTAGTTGCGAACCCCGTCGCCCTCGCGGCGCACGACGAGCACGCACTTGGCGTGCGTCTTCAGCGACGGCTGGCCATAGACGACGTGCACGCCGGCCTCCTCCAAAGCCTTCGCCCAGTGGATGTTCATGCGCTCGTCGAAGCGCGCCTGCAGCTCGACCAGCGCGACCGCCTGCTTGCCGCGCTCGGTCGCGTCGATCAGCGCCGGCACGAGGGGAGAATCATCGCTCGTGCGGTACACGGTCTGCTTGATCGCGAGCACGTTCGGATCGGCCACGGCCTGCTCGACGAAGCGCTCCACGGAGGTCGAGAACGAGTCGTAGGGATGGTGCACGAGCACGTCGCCTTCGCGCATCGCGCCGAGCACGTCCGGGCGCTCGCCCTCGTGGCGGAGCAGGCGCGGGTGGGTGTGGCCGGCGAGCGACTCCTCGCGCAGCTCGGCGTAGCCGGGCAGTTTCACGATCTGCCACAGCGCGCCCATGTCGAGCAGCCCGTCGACTGGGTAGACCTCGTCCTCCTGCACCCCCAACAGCGCCGCCAGCTCTTCGCGCAGGCGCTCGGAGCTTTCGGTGCCGACCTCGACGCGCACGACCTCGCCGAAGCGCCGGCGGCGCAGCTCGTCCTCGACCGCCTGCAGCAGGTCGGCGGCGTCGTCGGAGACCTCCAGGTCGGCGTCGCGGGTGACGCGGAAGACGTCGTAGTCGGCGATCTCCATGCCGGGGAAGAGCGCGTCGAGATGGCAGGCGATCACGTCCTCGAGCGCCAGCAGCGTGATCGGCCCGGACGCCGAGCCCGCCGAGCCCGAGCTCGTCGAGGGCGGTCCTTTGAGCGCGACGAAGCGCGGCAGGATCTCGGTCGGCACCTTCACGCGCGCGAACACCGTCTGATCGGTCACGGGGTCGCGCACGAGCACGGCGAGGCTGAGGGAGAGGTTGGAGATGTAGGGGAAGGGCCGCCCGGGGGCCACCGCGAGCGGGGTGAGCGCGGGGAAGATCACCTTCTGGAAGTGCCTCGCCAGCTCCGCGCGCTGCTCGTCGTCGAGCTCGTTCACGGCGAGCACGCGGATGTCGTGCTCGGCCAAGGCGGGGCGCAGGCGTCCTTCGAAGCAGTCGCTCAGCCGCCCGCCGAGCTCGAGCACGCGCTCGCGGATCAGCGCGATCGTCTCCGAGGGGATGCGGCCGTCGGGCCCGGGGTTCTCGACGCCGGCGTCGATCTGGTCGCGCAGGCCGGCGACGCGCACCATGTAGTACTCGTCGAGGTTGGTCGTGTAGATCGCGCAGAACTTCACGCGCTCCAGCAGCGGAATCCGCTCGTCCTCAGCAAGCTGCAGCACGCGCTCGTTGAAGTCCAGCCAGGACAGCTCGCGGTTCAGGTAGAGGGCTGGATCGTCGAGGGCGCTCATCGAATCTTCACGCTACACCCTGCCCGCACCGGGTAGTGTGAAGGTCGAGGCGAATGGCTCGTCAGCTCTGGTTACTACGTCATGGGGACGCTGAGCCCCATGGCACACGCGAGGATGCCGAGCGCCGTTTGACCGAGCGTGGTGCGGGCCAGGCGCACGCCGCCGGGATCGCGCTGCAGCGGCTGGGCGCGCACTTCGACGCGGCCCTGTTCAGCCCGAAGACGCGCGCGCGCCGGACCGCCGAGCTGGCCGCCGAGCACTGGAGCGAGCAGCAGCGCGAGCTGCTGGCCGCATACCCGCCGCTGGCCGGCGGCTTCGACGCGCGCCAGGCGCTCGACGAGCTGGCCGGTCTGCCGGCCGATGGGCGCCTGCTGCTCGTCGGCCACGAGCCCGACCTGTCGGGCGTCGTCGGGGATCTCACCGGCGCGCGGCCGGATCTGAAGAAGGGCGGCCTGGCGGTGGTGAAGCTAGAGAGCGCCGCCGGCGGCGAGCTCGTGGTCCTGCTGCGCCCCCGCGAGCTTGCCCTGATCGCCGGCGGGGAGGGCGGGGTTCCAGTCGACGGGGACTGAGGAGGGGACGTCGTCGAGGATGACCACATCGAGCGATTCGGCGGCAAAACGGTAGCCGATCCCGAAGTGGGTGTGGATGTAGCGCCATTGCGGCGAGGCCTTCTCGAGCTTCTGCCGAAGCTTGCGTACGAACACGTCGACCGAGCGGTCGCCGCGCACCATCGCGTAGCCCCACAGGCGCGAGTAGATCTCCTCGCGCTCCAGCACGCGTCCCTCGGCGGCGGCCAGCAGCTCGATCAGCTCAAACTCGCGCCTGGTCAGGTCGAGGCCGACACCGGCCACAAATGCCTGGAACTGGTCGGAGCGAATCTCGACCTCGCCCGCCATCACCGGCTTTGACTCGGTGCGCCCGGTCGAGCGACGCCGGCGACGCGCGACGCCCTGCACGCGGGCAATGACTTCCTCGGGGTGGCAGGGCTTGGTGATCCAGTCGTCGGCGCCGAGGCGCAGCCCGCGCACGCGCTGAGCTACAGTCGAGGGGCCGGTGCAGACGACGACGCCCAGCTCGGGCAGCGCTCCGCACAGCCGCTCCAGCCACTCCCACGCCTGCGGGCCGAGCACCGTGAGGTCGACGACGAGCGCGCTCAGGCGCATCGCCGCGACGGCGTCGGTGGGAACCGGGCTGCCGAGCACGCGGTGCTCCCAGCCGAGACGATCCATGCGCTTGCTCAGCACCTGGATGAAGCCGCTGTCGCGGTCGAGCACGGCAATGCGCATCGAGGACGCGGTCGAGCCGTTCGACATCGCCTCCTCCGTGGCGCTGATGCTGTCCGTCATCGAGCATCAGTTTAGGTGACCTGGCAGACCCTTGTGCGGTGTCGCGCAAATGGTCACAGGATCTTCACAGGAGAAATACGCTGTTTGCGGACGGAGCCACGCCCCGCGGGAGCAGGCGAGCAGCCGCCGGACTCAGAACGTCTCCGGACGCGAGTCCGGAGCCGCGTCCACCCGGCCGCCACCCGGATGGGAGGAGTCGGAGAACTCGCGGAACAGGCCGGTGACGACGAACGCGACCTGCTCGCCGATGTCGACGGCGTTGTCGCCGATCCGCTCCAGCGCGCGGGCGACGAGGATCATGTGCATCGCCCACTCGCGCGTGTCGGCGTCGTCGCCGCCGATGTCGAGCGCCATCCGGAAGATCTCGCGGTTGAGACGATTGATCTCGCGGTCCTGGCGGACGAGGTCCTCGGCCAGGCCGACGTCGCGCCCGCCGAAGGCGGCCTTCGACTGGACGACCTCCGAGCGGGCGTAGGCGCCCATCTTCGAGAGCGCCTGCAGCACCTCCTGGCGCACGGGTGGTTCGTGCCCGGAGAGGGGGATCAGCTTGGCGATGTTCACGCACTGGTCGCCCATCCGCTCGATGTGCTTGATCATGTGCAGCAGTGCCGCGACCAGGCGCAGGTCGCCGGCGACGGGCGCCTGTAGGGCGAGCAGCGAGAGGATGCCCTGGTGGACCTCCAGGTAGCGCCCGTCGACGCGGTCGTCGTCGGCGATCACCATCTGGGCGAGCTCGACGTCCTGGTGGTTCAAAGCCTCGAGCACGCGGTCGAGCTGCTCGACGATCAGGTCGAGCCCGCCGAGCGCGTGGTCCTCGAGCTCCTGCAGCTGCTGCTGGAAGTGCGCGCGTCCCTGCTGCGCGCCGGGATGGGTGCCCGCCCGCCCGCCGTCGTTGGGGCCGCCCAGCGTGCCCTGCCCGCCTGTGTCGCTAGCCGAACTTGCCGGTGACATATTCCTCGGTTCGCGAATCGGAGGGCGTGGTGAAGATCTCCTGCGTGGGGCCGACCTCGACGAGCTTGCCCGCGAGCATGAACGCGGTGCGGTCGGCCACACGCGCGGCCTGCTGCATGTTGTGGGTGACGATCACGATCGTCACGCGCTGCTTGAGCTCGGCGATCAGCTCCTCGATCTTCAGCGTCGCGATTGGGTCGAGCGCCGAGCAGGGCTCGTCCATCAGGATCACCTCGGGGTCCACGGCGAGCGAGCGCGCGATGCACAGTCGCTGCTGCTGGCCGCCGGAGAGCCCGGCCCCGGGCTCGGACAGGCGATCGGAGACCTCCTCCCACAGTCCGGCGCCGCGCAGCGCGGCCTCGACCTTGCCGTGCAGGTCGCCGCGTCCGCGCGATGAGAGCCGCAGCCCGGAGGCGACGTTGTCGAAGATCGACATCGTCGGGAACGGGTTTGGCTTCTGGAAGACCATCCCGATCGCGCGGCGCACCGCGACGACGTCGACCCCAGGGTCGTAGACGTCGAGCGCGTCGAGCAGCACCCGTCCCTCGGCGCGGGCGCCCGGGATCTCCTCGTGCATGCGGTTGATGCAGCGCACCATCGTCGACTTGCCGCAGCCCGACGGGCCGATGATCGCGGTCACCTCGTTGGCGTTGAAGTCGAGGTCGATGCCCTTCACCTGTTCGCTCGCGCCGTAAAACGCGCGCAGACCCTCAAGGCGCACGCTCAGCCCCGGCTTGGCGGCCGTCGCGGCGCCGGACGCTGGCGCGGTGGCCTGGGCTCGGGCCGGCCTGGGCTCGGGGGATCGGGCTTGGCTGGGCTCTAACAAGTCGTCGGGCTCCACGTCAGCGGTCTTCAGGGTCGATCCGTCGGATGTCATGCAAGGCGGCTCCTTCGGGCGATCAGGCGGGCGATCAGGTTCAGCAAGAGGATCATGACGACCAGGGTCAGCGCTGCGCCCCATGCACGGTTTACCACGGCTGTGGTCGGAGATGTGACGTCGTTGTAGATCTGCACCGGCAGCGAGTTCATGAACTGGCCGAGATTGAAGGTGGTGTCGTGCGTCGAGGCGGCCGTGAACAGCAGCGGCGCGGTCTCTCCCGCGGCGCGCGCTACGGCCAGCAGCACGCCCGTGACCATCCCCGGCAGCGCGGTCGGCAGCACGATGCTGAGGATCACCCGCCAGCGCGGCGCGCCGAGCGCCAGCGCCGACTCGCGCAGCGCTCCGGGGATCAGCAGCAGCACGACCTCGGCCGAGCGGATCACGACCGGGAGCATCAGCAGCGAGAGCGCGAGCGAGCCCTTGTAGCCGGCGTAGGAGGAGCCGGTGCCGACGATCAGGACGATGTAGATAAACAGCCCGAAGAGGATCGAGGGCACGCCCGTGAGCACGTCGACGAAGAAGCGCACGGTGTTCGCGAACCAGCTCGAGCGCCCGTACTCGACGAGCCACACCGCCACGCCGATGCCGATCGGGACGGCGATCGCGGAGGCGAGCGCGACGATCTCGATCGAGCCGAGGATCGCGCTCTTGATCCCGCCGATGTTCGAGCCGCCGAAGAACGTGTTGCCGGTCGGATCGGTCGTGAAGAAGCTGATGCTCCACGAGGAGAGGCCCTTGCGCAGGAGGTAGTAGACGATCAGCGCGAGCGGGATCAGCGCGAGCACGGTCGCGGCGAGGATCAGCCCGCGCGCGATCCGGTCCTTGCGCCTGCGCGCCGGGCTGACGTTGAAGCGCGCGAGCTGCGCGGCGGGCGTGGGGCTCTGTGAGCTCATGCGCCCGCTGCCGCCTCGGCGGCGATGTCGGCGAGACTCTCGGTGCGCTTTGCCACGCCCGGTTTCGCGGCGCGCAGCACGAGCAGGCGCGCGACGCCGTTGACGAGCAGCGTGAGCACGAACAGGACGAGGCCCGCGGCGAACAGCGCCGAGCGGTGCAGACCCTGGGCTTCGCCGAACTCGTTCGCGATCACCGCCGCGAGCGAGTAGCCCTGGGCGAACAGGTGGCCACCGAGCTTGGGCGCGTCGCCGATCAGGATCGTCACCGCGATCGTCTCGCCGATCGCGCGGCCGAGGCCGAGCATCGCCCCGCCGACGACGCCCGAGCGGCAGTAGGGCAGCACGGCAATGCGGATCATCTCCCAGCGTGTCGCTCCGAGACCGAGCGCCGCCTCCTTGTGGTCGGAGGGCACCGTCGTCATCACCTCGCGCGAGATCGCGGAGACGATCGGCAGGATCATGATCGCGAGGACGAGCCCTGTGACGAAGTAGTTGGGGATCGTCACGAGGCCGCCGCCGATGAAGGGGACGAAGGAGAGGCGGTCGGCCACCCACTGCTCGGCCGGCTGGAGCTTCGGCGCGAGGAAGAAGATCCCCCAGAGGCCGTAGACGACCGACGGCACGGCGGCGAGCAGCTCGACGAGGATCGTGAGCGGCGCGCGCAGGCGCAGCGGACACAGCTCGGTGGCGTAGACGGCGGTCGCGACCGCCACGGGCACACCAATCAAAAGCGCGAGCACGGAGGTGATGAGCGTCCCCACGAGCAGCGGCAGCGCGCCGAAGTGTTCGGCTGAGACGTTCCAGTCGTTGCCGAAGACGAAGCCGACGATGCCTTCCTTGGCGAACGCCGGGCGGGCTTCGCCGACAAGGCGGATGAAGAAGAAGACGATCAGCGCGAGGATCAGCGCGGCGAGCGCCGTCAGCCCGTACTTCAGCGCGCGATCGGGAAGCCGCGCCAGCGGTGAGCGCTCGAGAATTGAACGCTCACCGCCGGGTGCGGACGCGGCCTCCATACCTACCTGTCTCGCGGGCCGTGGGGGGATGACGTGCCCTGCATCGGCGCATCATCCCCGATCTGCTCTCCACGGCCCATTCGCGATCAGCCGCCGAGCGAGGCGCCGTTGCACTGCAGGCCCGCGACTGCTTCCTTGGACTTCGCGAGGATCGCTGCTGGCAGCGCGGCGTAGTCGGCCTTCGCGAGGATCGGCTGCCCTTCGCCGAGCCCGTAGTCGAGGAACTTGACCACGCCCTTGGCGGCCGCTTCGCCGCCGGGGGTGCCGGCCTTGCAGAGGTCCTTGTTGACGACGATGAACGTCTGCGAGGTGATCGGGTAGGCGGTCGGCGCCGTCGGGTTTGAGATTTTGATGCCCAGGTTGGCGGGCACCACGACCCCTTCGGCGGCGGCGCTGGTGGAGGCCAGCGTCGGCGCGACGAAGGCGCCGGACTTGTTCTGCACCGAGGCGTAGGTGAATTCGTGCTCGAGCGCGTAGGACTGCTCGACGTAGCCGACCGCGCCGGTCGTCTGCTGGACCGCGCCGGCGACGCCCGCGTTGCCCTTCGCGCCGGTGCCCGTCGGCCACTCCACGGTCTTGCCTTCGCCGACCTTGCTCTTGAATTCGGGGTCGACCGACGCGAGGAAGCTCGTGAAGCCGGACGTCGTGCCCGAGGAGTCCGAGCGGTGGATCACGGTGATCGGCGTGCTCGGCAGCGAGACGCCCGGGTTCAGCGCCTTGATCGCCGGGTCGTTCCAGGTCTTGATCGTGCCGAGGTAGATGTCGGCGATCGTCTTGCCTTCGAGCTTCAGGCCGCTCTTCACGCCGGGCAGGTTGTAGGAGACGGTGATCGCGCCCAGGAACATCGGAATCTGGACGGCCGGGCTGCCGTTCTTGGCGATCGCGGCTTCTTCTTCGGCCTTCAGCGGCGGGTCCGAGGCGCCGAAGTCGACGGTCTTCGACTCGAGCGACGTGATGCCGGCGCCGGAACCGACCGCCTGGTAGTTGACCTTGACGGTGCTCGCCAGCGATGAGGCCCACTGTTCGTAGACCGGCGCGGCGAACGTCGAACCGGCTCCGGAGATCGTCGTCGCCGAGCTGCTGCTCGACGTGGATGAGCTGGATGAACTGCTGCCACATGCGGCGAGACCGAGTGCGAGCACCCCTACGCCCGCGAGCGCGCCAATCTTGTTCTTAATCACTACGTCTCCTCTGACTGGATTACTAGATGACGGCGGGGCCATGCGCGCCCGTGCCGGGTCCGGTGCTGCGAGGTAAGTCTCTTAAGCGGCGGATGCTCCGTTGTGAACATTTCGTGAAAGCTCGGGTTGGAAGCGGTAGCCGAAGCCAGGGTGGGTGTGGATGAAACGGCGGTCGGGCATCGCCGCTTCGAGCTTTCCGCGCAGCTTGCTCACGTAGACGTCGACCGAGCGGTCGCCGCCGCGCAGCTC
This sequence comes from Solirubrobacteraceae bacterium, assembly GCA_036502205.1. Taxonomy (GTDB): domain Bacteria; phylum Actinomycetota; class Thermoleophilia; order Solirubrobacterales; family Solirubrobacteraceae; genus Palsa-744. The sequence continues at coordinate 194,260 of DASXZA010000018.1, forward strand.
GCCACCCCAGACGGCGCTGTAGAGCTCACTGCGTGTCACGACCGCCCCCGGTCGGCGGGCCATCGCCGCGAGCAGCTCGAACTCGCGTACCGACAGCGTCAGCGCGCGACCGGTGGCGAGCACCAGACCCTCGCCGAGCCTGATCTCGAGTTCGCCCGCGTACAGGGTGTTCGCGTTTTCCGCCGATGCCTCCACCGGCATATAGCCTCACCGCGAACGGCTCCGGCGGAGTTGCCAAGCTGTGATCGACTCGTGAAGAAGTCGTAAAGGAAATCTCACTCGCCGGCAGATCTCCATACTCTTCGCGGATGCGCTTGTTCCACGGTCACGTCGACGGCACCCTGACGAACCTCATCGAGGAGGCCGGGCGCAACGTGCAGCGCTCGAGCCTGCTCTTGCAACAGCTGCTCGCCGAGCTCCCCGAGTATGCGCCGCTCGCCGAGGAGCTTGCCGCGTGCGAGCGCGAGGGCGACCGCATCACCCACGACATCATCCACCACCTCAACGGCGGGGTGGGCGGGCGTGGTGGTCGGAGGGGCGGGGGGGTGCCGTTCGATTCCGGTGACGGCTACGTGCTTGCGACCGCGCTCGACGACATCGTCGACCACACCGAGCAGGCCGCCGCGCAGCTCGGCCTCTACGGTGTCGAAGCGCCGATGGAGCAGGCGGTCGGCTTCGCCGACGTGCTCGTCGCGGCCGGCGAGCCGATCCTCGCGGCGCTGCGCGGTCTCACCACCGGTGAGGACCTCGCGCCCTATCTGGTCGAGATCCACCGCCTGGAGAACGAGGGCGACCGCCTGCTGCGCGACGGCGTCGCCTCGCTGTTCGCGCAGGGCACCGACCCGATGGTCGTGATCCGCTGGAAGGACATCTTCGAGTCGCTCGAGGCCGCCGTCGACGCCTGCGAGACGGTCGCGCACCTGATGGAGGGGATCGTGCTCAAGCGGCGGCGACGCTGAGGGGGCCAGGATGGCAAGTTATACTGATTAGCATCATCATGTTTAGTATGATGCTAGTTGGTATACTGGGTGGGGATGGCACGGAACCCATTTCACTACGGCACCCCCGCGGAAGGGGAGCACTTCGCGGGTCGTGAGGCCGAGCTGGCGGCGATCCTGAGTCGCCTGCGCGCGGGTATCAACGTGGTCGTGGTCTCGCCGCGGCGGTATGGCAAGACGTCGCTGCTGCTGCGCGCCGAGCACGAGCTCGAGCAGGATGGCGCGGCGGTGATACACGCCAACGTGCTGCGCAGTCGCGATCTCGCGTCGCTTGCCTCGGGGCTCGCCACGCAGGCGTTCCGCGCTCCTGGCGGGCGTTGGCACCGTGCTCGCCAGGCGGTGCCCGAGTTCCTGCGACGACTGCGGGCCAGGCCCGTCGTCACGTTCGAAGGCGAGCATCCGAAGTTTGGATTCGACGCTGGGCTGAGCGCACCGGATGCCGATGACGTGCTCGCCGATATCTACGGTGTGCTGGCCGAGGTCGCCGACCGTCGCCCGGCTGCGCTGGTGCTCGATGAGTTCCAGGCCATCGTCGGGCTTGGCGCGCATCTGCCCGGGCTGCTCAAGGCGCTGGCCGACGCGCATCCGGAGGTGTCGCTGGTGCTGGCTGGCTCCCGCCGGCACCTGATGGAGCAACTCGTCTCAGCCGAAAGCGCGGCGCTGTACGGCATGGCCGAGCCGATCGCTCTCGGCCCGCTGCCGGAGGACGTGATGGTCGCGCACCTGCGCTCCCGTGCGGCCACCGGGGACAAGTCGATGAGCGATGCCGTCGCCCGCCTGATCGTCGCGCTCGCGGGACCTGTCCCCAACGACATTCAGCGCCTGGCATATGAGACCTACGACACGGCCGATGCCACGATCGACGAGCCCGCTGTCCACGCCGGTCTGGCGGCGGCCGCCGCCCACGACGCGGCGAGTTACGCCGAACGCTACGAGATCCTGTCTCCGGGACAGCGCCGCGTCCTATCCGCCCTCGCCGAGGCGCCGACCGAACATCCGACGAGCGCGGCCTTCCTCGCCAAAACCGCGCTGGCCAACTCCTCCTCTGTCAAGAAAGCTCTCGACGTCCTCGAAGCAGCCGAGCTCGTCGGCCGCCGCGGAGCAAGCCTGGTGGTGGCCGACCCCTTCTTCGCCGCCTGGCTGCGCGGCTGAGCCGCGACTCAGCCGAACGTGCTCGTCGGGGCGCTCGCTTCCAGGCGTGCTCCGGCCGGGGTCCCAACGAGGAACGCCTGGAACGGAACCGAGGCGCCCGGCGCCACTTCCGGCAGGATCGCCCGGCCGGTCGCGACGACCCGTCCGGCGCGACGAGCGACGACATAGACGACGAGCGACTGCTGGGTGACGCTCGAGCGGTTGCGCACGGTCCCCGCCGCGGTCGCGCTGCCGCTTTCTTCGCTCGGATGCGCGCCCGCGACTTCGACCTCCGGGAGCGCTCCGCTGACGGCCGGCGAGACGCCTGCGATCGCGGTGACGGTCGCCGGGTCGCCGGTCGCCGGCACCTGGTCGTCGACCCAGCTCGCCATGCCGTGCGCTGGAAGCGAGCCGAGCGAGGTGAGCGCCGCTTCCAATCCCGGGGCGTTGTTCTGGAAGACGGTGCTCCCCTGCGCGTTCTTGACGGTGATCGCGATCGGCACGTCGCGGAGCGCGTGCGCGGAGTCGTTGCGCAGCGTCACGACCGCGGCGGCGCCTTCGGAGCCGTGCACGAGCACCGCGCCGAGCACGCTCACCTCGGCGCTCTGCCTGGCGATCGTCAGTCCCCGTTCCGCCAGATGCGTGTGATGGGCGGTCTTTTCGAGCTGCGCGCTCTTTTCCTGCGTGCTCTCGCAGCCGCTGAGCGCCAGCAGCGCCAGCAGCGCCAGGGCGACCGTGGCTCTCACCCGAAGGCTCCGCCGATGTAGTCGCATGTGCGCTGCTGGGTGGGGCGCTCGAAGACCTGCTCGCTGGTGCCGTACTCGACGAGCTCGCCGAGGTGCATGAAGGCGACGTGGTCGGCGACGCGCATCGCCTGCTGGAGGTTGTGGGTGACGATCACGATCGCGACGCTCTCGCGCAACTCGACGATCTGCCGCTCGATCGTCGCCGTTGAGATCGGATCTAGCGCCGAGCAGGGCTCGTCCAGCAGCAGCACCTCGGGTCCGGCGGCGAGCGCGCGCGCGATGCACAGCCGCTGCTGCTGACCACCTGAGAGCCGCAGAGCCGGGCGGTCGAGATCGTCGGCGACCTCGTCGTAGAGGCCCGCGCGGCGCACCGCGTCGATCACCGCCGGCTCCAGTTCGCGGCGCCCACGCCGTCCGCGGCGCTTGCGGTCGCGCCGCGCTGAGTGCTCCTCGCGCAGGGCGTAGGCGACGTTCTCGAAGATGCTCATCGGGAACGGGTTGGGCTGCTGGAAGACCATCGCGATGCGCCGCCGCAGCGCGTTGACCTCGATCCGCTCGATCTCTTCGCCGTCGAGCGTCACCCGCCCCGCGCGCGAGGCGCCCGCGGTGATCTCGGTCAGCCGGTTGAGCGAGCGCAGCAGCGTCGTCTTGCCCGAGCCGCTGGCACCGATCAGCGCGAGCACCTCGCCCTGGCGCACGGGCAGGCTGACGTCGCGCACGACCCAATTGTCTTCATACGCCAGCGAGACCGATTCGATCCGCATCCGCTCCGTCACCTGCGCGGCAGGGGCGCGCAGGTGGCCGTTGTGTGCGCTTGCGCCGAGCGCCGGGGCGCCCGGCGCCGGACCCGTAAGGCCACGCGCGGGCGGGTCGATCAGCGTCGGCGCGCCGTCCACGACGATCCGCCTCGCCGGCGGGGGAGTCAGCGGGGTCATGCCGTCCCGCCGATGCCGCGGGCCGCGCCGTTGCCTTCGTGCCGTCGGGTCATCGAGTCCCGCCCGTGTGGTCCCGGCCACCGCTGAGACGCGCGACGACGGCGTTCAGCACGATCACGATCACCAGCAGCACGAACGCCGCCGCGTAGGCCTTCTGCGGGGCGTTGCCTTCGCCGGCGGGGGAGTTTTCTTTGACGTAGCTCGTAAGCGTCGAGCCCGTCCCGCGCAGGATCGAAAGCACCGGCGTCCCGCCCGCGCCTTCCAGGCGCAGCGATGCGCCGAGCAAGATCACGATGATCGCCGTGTCGCCGATGATCCTCCCCATCCCCAGCGTGATCCCGCTCGCGATGCTCGGGCGCACCGACGGCAGCAGCACGCGCCTGATCGTCGTCGCCTTCGTCTTGCCGAGCGCGTAGGAGGCCTCGCGCACGTGCGCCGGCACCTGCGCGAGCGCCTCGCGCGTGGAGCCGACGATCAGCGGGATCGCGAGCAGCGCCATGATCAGCCCGGCGGTCAGGAACGAGCGCCCGAACACCGAGCCCCCGGCGGAGGTCTGCGAGAGGAACGCGAGGAAGCTCTTGGAGAAGACGAGCAGCCCGAAGATCGCCAGCACGACGCTGGGTGTGCCGGCGATCGTCTCCACTCCCGACTCGACCGCTCGCGCCAGCCCCGCCGGCCGTCCGAACTCGCTCAACCAGACCGCCACCGCTACGCCCAGCGGCGCCGCCACGACGATCCCGATCGCGGTCACGATGAACGTCCCCTCGATCGGGTCCAGAAAGCCGCCCGAGCCGCTCTGGTTCGGCGAGCCGACGGGCGACTGCACGAGCAGGCTCGGTTTCAGGTAGGAGATGCCCTTCACCGCCATGTACAGCACGATCCACGCGGCGATCGCGCACAGCGCGAGCCCCGCCGCCCAGCACAGCCCGTAGGCGATCCGGTCGGTCAGCGGCCACGAGCCGATCGAGTCGCGCGGCTTGCTCCTCGGTGTCGTCGTAGGTCTCGTGGCAACCGCGCTCATCCGTGTTCCTCCGGATAAGAACGACGCCGGCATGGACACGTAGGCCAAGCTGGGCAAGGGCGCAGGGAGCGTGGTGTGCTTCGCACACGAGCGACTGAGGACGCAGATCCAGCGCAGGCATACGTGTTCATGCCCTGATCCCGTACTTCTTCAACGGCTGCTTCGCCGCCCAGCCGCCGAGCGAGAGCAGCGCGCTGGAGACGAGCAGCACCGCCGCGATCGCGTAGAGCGTCTGCGCCAGCGGCACGACCGAGAGCCCGTCGACGTAGCTGATGATCGTCGCCGCGAGCGGGCGGACCGGCTCGAACAGGAAGGTGGTCCCGTCGAGCGGGTTGGCCGCGAACCCGCGCGAGCCGGAGACCATCGAGAGCATGATCGCCTCGCCCAGCGCGCGGGCGGTCGCGAGCACCGCCCCGGCGATGATCGCCGGGCGCGCGGTGCGCAGCGAGACGCGCCACGTCGTGCGCCAGCGGTTGACGCCGAGCGCGGCCGAGCCCTCGGTCCAGCTCGGCGGCACCGCGGCCAGCGATCGCGAAGCGATCGCGACCATGATCGGGGTGATCATCACGGTCAGGATCAGGACCGCGACGGCGAGGTTCGCCCCGGTCAGCTGCACGACCTGCTGGACGGAGTGCTTGCGCTGCTGGGAGATGAAGTTGCGTTCCACCCACGGCGCGATCGCGAGGATCCCGACGAGACCGTAGACGACCGACGGCACTGCCGCGAGCAGCCGCACGACCGGGTCGAGCACCCGCCGCAACCGCGCGGGCGCGAACTCGACGATGAAGACCGCCGCGAAGGTCGAGAACACGAGCCCGATCAGCACCGCCAGACCGGTCGTCACGAGCGTCCCCCACAGCAGCGGCCAGGCCCGGAAGTAGTAGATCGAGTGCCCGGGCAATGGCGTGTTCTGCACCATTGCCTTCAACTGCACGTCCGCGTCGCCGCCGGAGCCGAACCAGCTAAGCCCGTTGTGCGAGAACGACGGCCACGCCTTCGTGAAGACGATCACGACCATCAGCGCAATCAGCGCGAGCACGCCGACGGCGACCGCGCCGAGCGTGAGCTCGGCACGCCGGTCGCGTGAGCCGCCGAGGCGTCGTTGTGGACTGTAGTTAGGCGTCCTCACGACGCGCTCATCACTTCAGTAATTAGGAGTGAGCCCCCGCGACGCGAGGTCCTAATGGATCGGGATCCAGGCGGAGCCGATGATTTTTTTCGTGGTCGCGTTTCCGCTGGTGATCCAGGAGATGAACTTCGCGGCCGGGCCTTTCGGGGCGCCTTTCGTGACCATCCAGAAGTTACGCACGCCCTGGTACTGGCCGGACTTCGCGTTCTGGAGCGTGCAGGGGATGCCCTGGTAGCCGACGGCGTTGGTCCCCGTCGTGAAGTCGAAGGAGACGAAGCCGATCGCGTTCGCGTCGGTGCGGATCTTGTTCTGCACGAGGCCGTTGCTTTCCTCGGCCTCGGCGCTCGGCGAGATCTTCTTTTCTTCGCCGAGGAATATGTTCTGGAAGGCGTCCTGCGTACCGGAGGAGGCGACGCGGTCGACGAGGTCGATCGAGCCCGAGAGCTTCGCGCCCGGGACTTCGCTCCAGTCGCGCACGGTTCCCGTGAAGATCGCGATCACCTCTTCTTTGCTCAGGTTCGAGATCGGGTTCTTCGGGTTGGTGATCACGCACACGCCGTCGCGGGCGATCTTCGTGAACACGAGGCCTTTCGGGTCGACGCCGATGATCGGGTCGCGCGAGACATCGCCGATGTCGACTTTCCCGGCCGCCACTTCGTTGATGCCGGCGTCGGAGGTCCCCTGCCCGACCTTCGGGGTGGGTTGGTGCGTCGCCTTGTGGTAGGCGGAGGCGAGCTGGGTCATCAAGGGGAAGATCGAGGTCGAGCCGCTGAGCAGCAGGGCGCGTGCTCCGGCGGCCGCGGGGGCGGCCAAGGCGAGCGCGGCGATCAGCGAGACGACTACGGTGCGGGTCGGTCGGCGCACGTACTTTGCTCCTTTTTCTGGGGGAAATATCTCTGGGCGGGCGGGCGGCCCAAGGTTGACTAGCCGCAGATGGTCACCTCCGCCGGGCAACCAAACGTGAACAAAATGTGTTCACTCGGAGAAGAACCGGTGAACGTGGGGGAAAAGTTCTCAAGTCGTTCACAGGTGGCCGGGCGGTGGCCATCAGCCTTGCGGGGTGCTCCGCACGCTGACTCTGCCGCTCGTCGTGGCGGCCATGCTGATCGCTGCCCCCGCCGCGCAGGCTCTGATCGAGCCGGTTGCCCCGATCGACGGGCCGAGCGCCGAAATCGTCGAACTCGGTGGCGTCGCGATGGCCGCGGACGGGACCGGCGGGCTCGTCTACAGAAAGCGCGTCGAAGGCCGCGCGCACATCTTCGTCGCGCAATACGTCGGCGGGAAATGGGGCGCGCCGCAGCGCGTCGACACGGGCGAGAACTTCGAATCCTCGTTCCCGGCGATCGCCGCGGGCGAAGGGGGGCGCCTGGTCGTGGTCTGGGCGAACCACTACTCCTCGACCACCGATGGCCTCTTCTCGGCCTCGCTCGAGCCCGGCTCGACCGGCTTCCAGCCGCCGGTGCCGGTCGACCTCGAGATCGGCCAGGCGACCGGCACCTACCCCTCGGTGGCCATGAACCTCTCCGGCCAGGCGCTCGTCGTCTATCGCGTGATCACCGCTGTGAGCGGGCCTTCGACCCCCGAAATCCCGACCGGCTATGTCGAGGCCGAAGTCCGCATGGCCCGCTTTGACGGGGAGTACTGGTCCTCGTTCGGTCAGCCGATCAATCGCAACCCGGCGCAGCCGATGCTGACGCCGACGGCGGCCAACTCGCCGAAGGTCGCGATCGACCTCACCGGGCAGGGCCTCGTCGCCTGGCAGGAGCCCGACAACGGCTTCGTCAACCGCATCTACGCGCGGCGGATCTTCGGGATGGTGCCAGGCAACATCCTCCAAGTGAGCCCCTCGACGTACGAAGGGCACGCCCTGAACGGCCCCGCGGACGAGCTCGCGATCGACGTCGACGGCTTCGGCGAGGGCGCCGTCGCCTACCGCCAGCAGCCGGCTCCCGGCTCGGGCTTCACCCGTCCGCGGGTGTTCGTCTCGGAGATTCCGTCCTCGTTCGATCCCCACGGCTCCGTCTTCGCGCCCGCGCGGATCGTCGACGGCGGCGGCGCCGAAGGCCCCGCCGGTCCGGTCGGAGCGCTGAGCATGGCGGTCGACGCCGAGGGCGACTTCGACGTCGGCTTCGGCTCGGGCGTCGGCAGCTTCGACGCGCGCGGCACCGAAACCGAAGTCTCCAGCCCTGTGCGCCTGGACGAAAGCAACAGCTCCGTCGCCGGCGAACCGGTATTGACGCGCGCCGACAACGGCGCCTTCGCGGCGGCCTGGAAGGTCGAAGAGCACGGCGCCGGCGCGGTCGCGGTGCTCGAGCGCCGCGCCGACGGCACTCCCAACCGCCAGCTCGTCTCCGCGCCCCACGGCGGCGCCGTGCACCAGCTCGAGCTCGGCGGCTCCCACCATGGGGATGCATTGATCGCCTTCCTCCAAGGCGACGGCGCGAACACGCAGATCGCGGCGCTCGCCGTGCGCGCCCCCCCGGGCGAGTTCGTGCTCGACACGCCCGCCATCTGGGTCAACGACACGCACATCCCGCTGCAATGGGAAACGCCGCTCGCGGGCGCCGGGAATCTCACCTACAGCGTGCTCGTCGACGACCGCGAAGTCGCCGAAAACCTCACGAACGTCGAAACCGTGCTCACGCCCGCGGAGGTCCCGAACGGCGTCCACACGATCCAGGTCGAGGCGACCGATTCGCTCGGCCAGGTCGTCGACTCCGAGCCATCGACGCTGAAAGTCGACCGCAAGCCCCCGGTCGTGCGCGTGCACGTGCACGGCAGCTCGGTCACGGTGCGCGTGAGCGACGGGCCGAAGGGGGAAAGCTCGGGGGTCGCCGCCGGGACGGTGCACGTCTCCTTCGGAGACAAGCACTCAGCGCATGGGCGGGCGAAGATCACGCATCGCTACAAGGCGGGCGGCTCCTACACGATCACGGCCACAGCCTTGGATAACGCCGGCAACCACGTCAGCTTCCATCGCCGGGTGTCGGTCTCATGACGCGCGTTCTCTTGCCAGGAGTCGAACACCGCAGTCGTCGTCTCTTGCCGGGGCCGAGGGGCGGCCGCACGAGTCGCCGTCTCGCGCCGGGTGTCCTGACTCTGTTCGCTTCTCTGCTCGCGTTCGCCGCGCCCGCGCACGCGATCTACGGGCCGGCCGCGGGCGGGCTGGGCGCGAACATCGTCTCGGTCGACAACGCCTCCGATGAACAGGGCAACGGGGCGACCACCGACGCCGACATCTCCGCGAACGGGCAGTACGTCGTGTTCCAGACGAAAGCGACGAACTTCTTCGAAGACGACGGCGAATCGCAGCAGGAACGGGAAGCCGCCGAACCGCCGGACACGCTGCGCGAAGGCGGCATCTTCCGCTACGACCGCGCCACCGGGCAGCTACAGCTGGTCGCGAGCGGCAACCTCGTCGTCGCCGAAGGGTCCGAAGCCGGGAAGGTCCTGATCCGCGGCGCCGTCAACCCATCCGTCAGCGCCGAAGGCCGCTACGTTGCGTTCGCGAGCGCGCAGAAGCTCGTCCCCCAGGACACCGATTGTGCCACCGACGCGCCGCAGGGCACGATCTACTGCAACGTCCAGGTATACGAGCGCGACATGGATGTTGCCCCGAGCCAGACGGGCGCCTACACGCTCGTCTCGGCGCAGAACGGGAGCGAAGATCCACCCGTGTACGAAGCGACCTCGACGCCGATCGCAGGCGGCGATCCCGGTACCCAGTTGTGGCCAAACACGGCGATCAGCGCCAACGGGCGTTACGTGCTGTTTCGCACCGCCGAAGTCAAGTCGAGCTTGCCTGAAGGTGTGACCGTCACTACCGAAAAGAACCAGCTGTTCGTGCGCGATCTGCTCGCGCAGACAACGACCTTGGTCACGCGCAAGAAACAGGGCGAACCCGAAGCAGGCGCGTCCGCCGGAGGGGCGGAAGGTCCCGCGACGCTCAGCGCCGACGGCTCGACCATCGCCTGGGTGGGGAGGAACGCGCCAGAACAGACAGCATTCGTGTCAGGGGAGGATTCTGAAAGCTCGACTTCGTACTATCTCTGGCGGCGCTGGCAAGAACCGGGCTCACCTACTCGCCGCATCACGGGAATCTCGGACCCGGAAGATCCGGCATGCCCTCCGGGGAGCACGATCAACAGCGGGAGCCCTACCGCGACCGGCCCCTGTTACGGGCCGCTCAGCTCTCCAGAGTCGAGCGGTGCGGGCATCAGCGCCCAAGCGCCTGGTCTCAGCGCCGACGGCGACACGGTCGCATTCCTCGCCGGGAGCCAATTGCGGCCCGGCGATACCAAGCCCGATGCGCTCGACGTGTTCCTGGCGAGCATGTCACAGGGCGTCACGCGCAAGGCTGGCACGCGCGAGCTGACGCTCGCCATCAATGGCGCGCAAGGCGACGGCAATGCCTCGATCACCTCGCTGGCGCTCTCTGCGGACGGCTCTCATATCGCCTTTGTCTCGCAGCGAAACGCCTTCGCGCTCCCCGAACCGGCCACCACGGGGAGCTTCAGCACGACCGGCGAGCAGAGCGAACTCGACGTGATCGACCTCGCCACGAACACGCTCGAACGCGCCGTCGTCGGCCTCGAAGGGGTCGAACCGAATGGCTCGACTCTCAGCAACCCCACGCTGACCGCCGACGGCTCGACGCTCGCGTTTGCCTCCTCGGCTTCCAATCTCATCTTCGGCGACGCCAACGGCCTCTCCGATGCCTTCACCGCGACGCTGCAAGTCGCCGGCGGTACGGCTGCGCCCCCGGCCGGTGTCAATGCGGGCGCGGGAGGCTTCTCCTTCTCCGCGATTGCGTCTCCGGAACTCGGCGTCTCGGTCAAGCGCGCCAAGGATGGGGGTCTGCTGCTGCTCGTGGAGACACCGGGCGCGGGCAAGCTGACTGCCGAAGCTCACGGCTCTATTTCCAAGGCCGCACCCGCAAAGACAGCCAAGAAAGTCAGGAAGGCCAATGCGAGCAGTGCTCTGGCACGCGTCTCGAGGGCGAAGAAGGTCACCAAGAAAAAGGCTCCGCCTGCGGTCCTGCTCGCCAGCGCCAGCGCCGCCGTGCGCTCGGAGGGCACCACCACGCTCACGCTGCGCCTGTCCTCCAAGTACGTCAAGGATCTCCAGCGCGCCGGCAAACTGAAGGCCAACGTGAAGATCGACTTCACACCGACGGCGCCCTCCGAATCTGCACTCTCCGACGAAGTCTCCGCGACATTTCTAGCTGCCCCGGCCGCAAAGAAGTCCTCCGATAAAGGAAAAGTCAAAAAGGGGTGATCTGCTCCCCGCGGGATCAAAATCTCTTGTTGCCAAGTTGTTACCAATTTGAGATCAACTTGTGACTTGCGGCCGGAACGTTACTGGCATGTATATCTTCTGTGAACGGGCTTGCGCTCGGGCTACGGCGCTGTGACACTCGCCTCGTTCCCGACCTATCTGCTCGTGAAAGGACCAACCCTGCTTATGCGCTCAAGCGTTCTCATGACCGCCGGAAATGGCCGACTGCGTGCCACTTATCTGCGTGTCGCAGCGGCCTTAGTGGCGGCCACCGGGCTGCTGGCTCTTGCCGCCGGCTCACCGCCCGCGGCACAAGCCGACTTCGCTCTTCAACAGTGTCAGGGCAGCGCGATCCACGGCGAGGGCTCCTCGCTGCAGAAGACCGCTCAGCTCAGCTTCTGGAACTCCTCCCAGGTCTATCTCTCTGAAAATCCAACTGCCTCCGGCTGTGGGCCGACGGCGCCTGGGGTGACCTTTACGTCGGCCAGCAGCGGTTGTGGCCTCGACGCGATGGGTGCCGGCGGTCCAGCAGCGGAATGCAGCTACTCAACGAAAGAGCCCAGCCCTCCGGCGGGTTATCGAGACGAATCCGATCGTTTTGGCGCTAGCGATTTCGCTCCCGACCCCGAAGAAGAGGCCAACATCGACAACGGTCCAGCGGGAGGTACCAGCGTAGGCAAACTCCACGTCCTTCCGGTGGCGGGAGCCGCGATTGCGGTGATCGTGCACTTCCCTGACGGCTGTGAACTGGACGAATCGGGAGGCACCGAACCAACCGCAACGCCCAAATCGGGTGTCGGCAGCTTAAACGGAAACACCACCACAGGTGGGTTCAACGACCCGATAGGCCCTGTGGGCGACGCCAACGAGTTTGCGACTGGCGACAGCTTTAAAGAAGGGACGCTCAGGGTCCACATCCCGGCGCAGGCGCTTGAGGAAATCTGGGAGCACAAGATCACCACTTGGGGCGCGATTCCGGCTCCAGTTGGTGGTGGCAAAACTCTCGGGGAATTTATGAAAGGCACGCCCACCGGACAAGACGTTGGCGACGAATGCAAAACTGCGCCGATCTACCGTATTGTCCGTCTAGATACCTCGGGCACCAGCTACAATTTCAAGGCTTATCTGAGCCTGCTTCCTTCATTTGGTGAAGATGGAGGCAAGAAACTGTGGAAGGAAGGTCAGGTTGGTAGCACTAACACCGCATGGCCGCTTGCAAACGCCGGAGACCCCGGGACGCCGCCCGAGGCTGAACCGACGGAAATCTCAAAAGTAGCGAATCCAAATGCCAACCAGTGCAACCTCACAATCAGCCCGAATCAGATTTGCCATGCTGCTTCTAGCGGCGGTGGCGGGCTGACTAACGCGGTCAATGCAACTGATGGCTCAATCGGCTACGTGGATCTCGCGACGGCGCGGGAAAAGGGCTTCACGATTGAACCGAAAAAAGCCGATCACACCTACTGGATCCCGTTGCAGCCAGTCAATCCGAGCACGACGCCCGGCACGGTCACGTCGGAAGTGTTCGACGAGCCGACGACGGATCCCACGGCTCACTTCAACCCCGCTCTCAATACCAGCACCAGGGGAGCCAACTGCGCCGGAGCCGACTGGCGTGGCTACCCGACCGGGAGCAATCCGACTCTGGAAAATTGGTCGAACGCGATCGCAACGGGTGGAACGACATACCCGGTGTGCGCGATCACGTATGACCTGGCATTCGACGATGACGCGCCGGTCTATGGCAACAATCCAGCCGAGGAAGCGAAGGCACGCACGGTCAAGGATTATCTGACCGCCGTCACTTCGCAGACAGGTCAGTTCGAACTCGCGAAGTTCGACTATGCAACGTTGCCGACGGTGCTCATCGCCGATGCCCAGACCGGCGTTGCCGCGATCGGCTGGAACAAGACGGCCGGATCCGGTGGCGGAGGCGGTGGCGGCACAGTGACTCCGCCGGCGACTATGACACCAAGCACAACTACGCCGGCGCTCACAGCAACAACCCCCCCCAGCAACGCCTTCTCGATCGCAAGCGCGAAGGTGAAGGGCAAGAACATCGTGCTCTCGCTGGTGCTGCCCGACGCCGGGAAGGTGCAGATCAAGGCGACCGGTGGTGGCGTGACGGTGTCGAGCGTGACGGCGAGCGTCTCAGGCGGTCAGGGAACGGTGACGCTGCCGATCTCGAGCGCCGCGCTGAAGAAGCTCGCGAAGGCCAAGGGCAAGAAGCTCGCGGTCTCGATCACGGTGACGTTCACGCCCACCGGTGGGACGGCCGCGACACAGAAGAAGACGCTGACGATCACGCAGGCCGCGGTCGCCAGCAAGAAGACGACAAAGAAGAAGAAGAAAGGCAAGAAGAAGGGCTAATCCCCTCCGACGGCATCCGCTGCATACGGCACTTCGGCGCCCGGGCATCCAGTCCGGGCGCCGAACGTGCTCATGGCGGTGGATTGCCCGCCGGCAAACATGACTTTCCGATAACCCCATGGACGACGAAGACACCCAGCCACGTTTCGACCCCGTGCCCGACCCCGGTCACGCCGGGCCTCCCGTGCCGCCGCCGAGCAATGGCAGCGGCCCCGAGCGCGCACGGCCCGCCGCGCCGCGCCCGCAGGTGCGCTCCGGTCTCGCGCAGAAGCGCAACCCCGCGCTCGCGACGGCCGGTGCGATCGCGCTCGGCGTGCGCCGCTTCTTCTTCCGCGACAAGCTCGCGCTGTTCCTCGCGCTCGCCTCGGCCGCGCTGGCGATCACATTCTTCCTGCTGCTCGGCTCAATCGGGCCCTCCAGCCACGGCGCGGAACTGCCGATCAGCCGTGTGATCACGCTTGCCGAACACAAGCAGATCGCCACGGCGACGCTGCTCGACCACGACGATCGCGTCGAGATCGCGCTCAAGACCCCCACCGCGGGGAGCGCAGCCACCGGGACTGCAGCAGGCGGGACCACGGCGGCGAGCCCTGCGAGCACGGCCGGGACGAACACGACCTCGCCGAACGCCTCGCTGGCGGGTCAGGCGCAGCTCGCGTACTGGGCCGCCTACCCGGCCTCGGGGGCGCAGACCCAGAGTCTGCTGCAGAGTCTCAGCCACGCGGGCGTGCTCGTGACCGTCGATCAGCAGTCGGGGAAGGCGCTGCGTCAGATCATCGTGCAGTTCCTGATCCCGATCCTCCTGCTCGTCTGCCTGTTCGCGTTCTTCATGCGGATCAGCGCCGACGATGGCGCGGGCGGGATCGCCGCCTTCTCCGAGTTCACCGGCAAGGGGCGCAAGAAGGGGAAGGGCAAAACCGAAGCGATCACGTTCGCGGACGTCGCCGGCGCGGGCGAGGCGGTGGCCGAGCTCAGGGAGATCCGCGACTATCTCAACGACCCCTCGCGCTATCTCAACGTCGGCGCCGCCGCGCCGAAGGGCGTCCTCTTGGTCGGGCCGCCCGGGACCGGCAAGACGCTGCTCGCGAAGGCCGTCGCCGGCGAGGCCGACGCATCCTTCTTCTCCCTCTCCGGCTCGGACTTCGTCGAGTCGCTCGTCGGCGTTGGCGCCGCGCGTGTCCGGGACCTGTTCGCGAAGGCGCGCAAGAGCGCCCCGGCGATCATCTTCATCGACGAGTTCGACGCCGCCGGGCGCAAGCGCGGCGCCGGGATCGGACAGGGCAACGACGAGCGCGAGCAGACGCTGAACGCGCTCTTGGTGGAGATGGATGGTTTCTCCGGCGACGGCGGTCTCGTCGTGATGGGCGCCACCAACCGCCCTGACATCCTCGACCCGGCGTTGTTGCGGCCGGGTCGGTTTGATCGCCAGGTCACGATCGATGTTCCCGACGTGCATGGTCGCCTGGAGATCCTGCGCCTGCACGGCGCCAAGCGGCCGCTCGCGCCGAACGTCTCGCTCGAGGAGATCGCCCACCAGACTCCCGGTTTCAGCGGTGCGGAGCTCGCGAACGTGATCAACGAGGCGGCGCTGCTAAGCGTTCGCGACTCGCATAGCGAGATCGATCAGGCGACGCTCGAGGAGTCGATCGACCGCGTCGTCGCGGGTCCGGCAAAAAAGCACATCCTCTCGCGTGAGGAGCGCTGGCTGATCTCGATCCACGAGGCCTCTCATGCGGTCGTCACCGACGCGCTCGGGCACACGAGCTCGACGCGCAAGCTGTCGATCGTCGCGCGCGGGCGCACGCTCGGCACGGCCGCGCACATGCTCACCGACCGCGACCAGGTGATCCAGACAGAGCAGGACCTCCAGCGTCAGCTGATCGTGATCGCGGCCGGCACCGCGGGCGAGCGGATCGCGTTCGGGACGCTCTCCACGGGCGTCAGCGACGATCTGCACGCGGCGACCTCGCTCGCGCGCTCGATGGTCACTTCGTTCGGGATGTCCGATGCGTTGGGGCCGGTGACGATCGGGGAGAAGGGCGGCGAGGTGTTCCTCGGCGCGTCACTGCAAGATCTGGGCTCGGTCGGTCCCTCCACGCTCGACCTGATCGACCGGGAGGTCGAGCGCCTCGTCGGCGATGCCGAAGCCAGGGCCGCGTTCATCCTCGACCGTCACTGGGCCGCCGTCGAGGAGACCGCCAACGCGCTGCTCGAGCAGGAGACCCTCTCCGGCGTCGCGCTCGAGGCGGTGCTGGCGACGGTCGCCGAGGTCAATCTCGACGAGCTGCAGAGCGTGCACCGCCTCGCGCCTGCGCGTGAGCACCAGTCGACTTCTGAGCGCGAGCACCGGTCCGCCGGCGAGCGAGACCCGGGGCGCAGACCTTGACCCTGCCCCGGCGACGGCGCGCTCGCGTCGGCGGGCCGGCCGTGGGGAGGGTGTCGCCGGCGGGGCGCGCATTTGCGCTGGCGCTGGGCGCGCTCGTCGCGGGCCTCCTGTCGGTCCCCGGTGCGGCCCACGCCGAAGCGAGCTGGCGCTTGGAACAGCCGCCGCCGCCGGCCGGCGCGGCCTTCAAGGTTCCCCTCGGCACCCCCGACGACATGGAGTTCTACGCCCCCAACGAGGGTCTGTTGAGCGTCCAGGGCAACGCGGTTGTGGCGCCCGGCCTGTTCTTCTACAACGGCCGCGACTGGCACCAGCTCTCGACCGTCTGCGGCGGCGCCGGCGAAGCCTCGCGGATCGCCTGGGCCGGCCCGGACGAGTTCTGGACGATCACCGAACCGAGCGAGCCGCGCGTCGGCGCGGGCCTCGGGCTGTGCCACTTCAAGGACGGCGTCGTCGTCGGCTCCTACTCCACGGCCTTCCAGTCGCCCGACCCCTTCCGGGCGATGGACGCCGCCGCCTGCGACGGGCCGGACGACTGCTGGTTTGCGGGGATCGGCAGCCAGGACCCCTCGGGCCAGCGTGTCGGCGCCTTTCACCTGCACTGGGACGGCGCCAACCTGACGAGCTCCTACCAGCCCCAGGGCCGCGGCGTCAGCGCGCTGACGTTCTTCGACGGCGCCTTCTACGAGAGCACGTTCGTCGGCGCGCAGCCCGGCGACACGGCCGACCCCGTCACCCTGCCCTCGCCCGAGCCCGACGGCCCAAGCCTGATCCACAAGCTCGTGGGCGGGACGTTCACCGACACGGCCTTCCTGCCCTATCCCTACCCGGGCGTGCCCGCCGAAGGCACCGAGCTGCTGTCGGCGAAGTCCGACGGCGAAGCGCTGTGGTTCTCCGGCGGTGGCGCCGCCTCGGGCCCGGCGGCGGGGAAGGAGTCCGGCGGCGTCGTCCCCAGCCCACCCGTGCTCGTGCACCTCGTCGAACCCTTCTACGAGCAGGTGCCGCTAGAAACGGCGCTGTTCGGCGAAGCGGACCGCTTCGTCGACGTCGCGCCCGTACCCGGGCTCGACGCCGCCTGGGTCGCCGACCAGCCCTACTCCGATCGAGGCAGCTCGACCGCGAAGGCGAAGGTAGCGCTGATCGGGGCAAATGGCGAAACGACGCTCGACACGCTGCCCGCCAGCGGCGCCGGGCGCGGCAGCGCGCAGCTCATCGCGGCGACCGGGCCGGAAGAAGCGTGGATGGCGACCTCCGCGGGATGGTTGTTTCACTACTCCAACGGGACGGTGCTGCCCGAAGACAGCGACTCCAACTGGGCCGGCACGATCACCGTGCGTCCGAACGAGTCGGTCGCGCAGTTCGTCCCCGACGCGCCCCCGCCCGATGACTCCGAACTGTTCGCGCCGCCGCCGGTCGCCGTCGAACAGGCGCCGAGCGCCGAAACGCCGGTCGCCGAGGTGATCCCCGCACTGCTCAAGGACATCAGGGTCTCCCGCCACGAGGAGACCGTCACCGTCAGCTTCGACCTGACCCGCCTGGCCGACGTCCAGCTTGTCGCCAAGCGCGACGGCAAGGCGATCGCGAAGACCGCGAAAAAGCGCCTGAAGGCCGGCAGGCACGCGCTGAAGCTGAGCTTCAGCGCCAAGCGCTGGCCGACCGGGCTGAGCTTCAAGACGAAGGAGCTGACCAAGCCCAAGCCCGTGCCCGCGACCGGCTGCGAAAACACCCCGGCCTCCGGCGGTGGCGGCGGCACTGGGCCGAACGCGGTCGCGACCTCCTGCGAAGCCGGCGCCTCGACCGGCACGTCGACCGGTGCCGGCTCGCCGGGCCCGGGACCGAACACGGTCGGCACGATCATGCGCCGATGAGGGGTCCGCGTACGCTCACCCGGGGCCTCCCCGCCTGCGCGGCGCTCGCGGCGCTCGTGCTGCTCGGCACCCACCTCGCCGGCCAGGGCGCTCGGGCGGCCACCGGCGCTGGGCTGCCGACGCCGCAGCCGGTGCTCGGGACCGCCGACGGGAGCACGGTGCTGATGGGCGCGGCGACCGCGGGCGTCCCCGGCGAAGCGTGGGCCTACAGGGTGCTGCCGCTGGACGTGCCGGCGCCGGCCGACCCTTCCGGAAATGCCGCGTTCGCGCCCGTCCCGGCCTCCGGCTCCACGCAGGGCCAGCTCGTGTTCGAGCGCGCGAGCGACGAAGACTCGGACTGGACGATCGCCGAAACACCGCTCGGCGAAACTGGGCAGCCCTACCTCGGGATGCAGCCGGATCGTCTGTCCGCGCGGATCGCGCCGCACGGCGGCGGCCTGCTCGTCGGCGAGGACTCCACCCGCCCGTCGGGCAAGCAGGTGGTCGTGCTCGCGCGCAACCCGGGCGGGCGCTTCCAGATGCTCCCCGAACCGCCCGCCGGCGTGCTGCTCGGCGCAGGCGTTGGCGGCGACCCGGACCCGGAGGTGCTCGCCGAAGGGGGCGGCAGTGGTGCGGTGGCCGACGCGGCGGTCGAAAACGAAGGCCACACCGAAGCGTTCTTCGGCGCGCTCGGGCGCAGCAGCGACAGCGCCGTCGTGCGCTGGAGCGGGACGGCATGGTCGCGCGAGCCGGTCGAACTCCCGAAAGGCTACGAAGGCTCGTTCACGATCCTCGCGCTCGCCGGCAGCTCCCCGCAGAACCTCTGGATGCTCGGCCAGGCCAGCGCGCAGAGCGGGCTGGGCGTGATGCTGTTCAAGCGCGCGGAAGTCGCGGGCGAAGCCAAGTGGCAGCCGGTCGAACTCGGCTCGGCGCTGTTCTCCGCGAGCGCCACGCCCGCGCAGGACGTCTCCGGGGTGGCGCCGCT
Source organism: Solirubrobacteraceae bacterium (assembly GCA_036502205.1). GTDB lineage: Bacteria > Actinomycetota > Thermoleophilia > Solirubrobacterales > Solirubrobacteraceae > Palsa-744. The sequence goes on from DASXZA010000018.1 coordinate 213,082, forward strand.
TGGCGGCCAGGCCCAGGCGCTGACCACGAGCGATCAGGGCGTGTGGATCGACGGCAACCTGCAGGCGCCGGGCGGGGGCAGCGACGGGTATGACTTCACGCTCTACTACGACATCGCCGAAGCGAAGGTCACGGCCAGCTGGTGCGACGCGCACGGCCCCGGCGGCGAAGCACTCTGCAACTACCCCCTGCAGGCGCGCTTCGGCCGGCTCGCCGGCTACTGCAGCTTCGCCTTCGACGGTCCCGGCTACGGCTCGCGGATCATCACCAACCCGCTCCAGCCCGGCGGCGAAGACTCGACCAACATGGGCTCCTACCTGAGCCTCGAAGGCACGACCTTCCAGCGGCTGCCCGGAGCCGGCGCCAACAACGCGCCCGGCGGCGCCTTCTACAGCCCCACCGACGGCTGGCTGGAAGGTCCCGTGCAGATCACGACCGCCACGCAGCCGCAGCGCCTGGCGAGCTGGCCGGTGTCGGCGCGTGCGCCCTTCACGTCGGTCGCGCCCGCGCCGGGCACGACGCCGGGAGCTGCCAATGCCCAGGCGCTGGCGGTGGGCGCGGACGGAGTGGTCGCGCGCTACAGCCCCGGACAGGGCTGGCAGCGCGAATTCCTGCTCACGAGCAGCGGCGCAGTCAGCTCGCCGACGCTGCGCGCGGTCGCCTGGCCGGAACCGAACCGCGCCTACGCCGTCGGCAACCTCGGCGCGATGTGGCTGTGGCGTGCGGAAACGGGACTGTGGGAGAAAGATCCGGCGGCGTCTCCCGCCGGCTTCCAGGGAAACCTCGACGGGATCGCGTTCGACCCGCAGGAACCGGCGCTCGGCTATGCGGTGGGGCAGAGCGGCGCGCTACTCCGCTACGGCAAGACCTGGACCCAGGAAGAAGACCTGCCGTCTGGCTTTCAGGAAGCGAACTTCACCTCCGTGGCGTTCGCCGGCTCGGAGGCGATGGTCGTCGCCGGCAGCGACCTGCTGATCGACAGTGGCTCGGGCTGGCAGGTCGATCCCGAAGTCCACGCGCTGCTCGCGAGCCTGGCGAACACGCCGGAGCTCTACACCGTCGCCGGCCTGCCGAACGGCGGCGCCGTGCTCGCCGGGCGCGACGTCGTGCTCGAGCGCAACAGCGCCGGCGCGCCGTGGCACTTCTCCGATGAGCCGATCGTCGACGAGACCGCGGTTGCGGCGAGCGCCTACATGGAAGGCGCGACCGTGCGCGCGGTGCTGTCGGTCGTGCCCGACTTCCAGTACCCGCCGACGCTCGTGCTGCCGCCGGTCGAACCGGACACGCCACCGCCGCTGATCCCGCCCAACCCGCTGCCGGGCGACGGCTACCTGCTGCGCGAAACCGGTGGCGGCTGGGAGGACGAGGAGCGCGCCGCCTACGCGGGCGACAGCGAAGACAAGCCGGTCAAGACCGACCCGATCCTCGCGCTCGACCTCGGCGCCGAAGGCGCCGGCTGGGCGGTCGGCGGCTGGAGCGGCGAGGCCGACGACGCCGGGCGTGGCACGACCGCCAACGGCAGCGGGCAGACGATCCGCGAAAATGTGCAGACCGCAGGGATCTACAGCTACGCGCCGGGCGGCAACCCGCAAGGCCCGCCGGGCATCGCCGCCGCGCCGGTGCCCTTGACTGCCGCCGTGGCGACGTTCGCCGTCGCCGGGCACGCCGAGTGCTCGGACCCGTGCGCCGAGCTTGCTGACGAGGGGATCGCGCCCGACCGCAACCTTGGCGCCGCCCTGGGCACGATCGACGGGCTCGCAGGCGAGCCGAACGGTCCCCGCGCGCTGCTCTACACGGGCGGGCGCGAGACGCCCGGCGAGGGGGCGGAGTCGACAGAAGAGGCCGATCGCTACGCGCAGCTGCTCGCCGGCGGCAACGGCCTGGGAGTGTTCCCCGCGGTCTCGGCCGGCGATTCGGAAGGCGGCAGCGCGAGCGCCTTCGGCGCGGCGTTCGCGGCGTTCGCGGCGCCGTTTGGCGAAGGCGGGCTGCCGGCGGGCATCAGCACCGCCAACATCCCGCCGCCGAGCGGCCCGGTGCGGGCGGGGGCGCGCACCCACTACGCGTTCGACAGCACCGGCCCGCAGGGGACCGTGCGCGTGATCGTGATCGACAACTCGCGCGGCTCACTGGCGGCGAGCGACCCCTACCAGAACCCCGCCGAACCGCAGGCGCCGTGGCTCGCGGAGATGCTCGCCGACGCGCGCGCGCGGGGGATCCCCGCGATCGTCCTCGGCAGCCGCGAGCTCAACCCGAACCTGCCGCCGGCGCTGAACGTTGCCAGCGACGCGAGCGAAGAGGCGCAGATCATGGTCGCGGGCGGCGCCTCGGCGTATATGTATGAGCGCCCGGAAGAAAGCCGCACGAGCCAGATCCCCTCGGGGGCCGCGGTCACGATCCCCGAGTACGGAACCGGCGCGCTCGGGTACCGCTCGCCGATCGCCGACTCGTTCACGCCCGGCCAGCCCGATGCGCTGTTCGGCACAACCGGGTACCTGCTCGTGAGCGTGAACGTCGCCGCACGTAACCCGGCGACGAACGTCGCGCCGAGCAGCGCGCGGCTGATCCCGCTCGTGCAGAGCCTCTCGCTCGACCCGCTCGACGGCACGCTGCTGCGCCGCAGCGCCCCCGCGCTGTTCCAGGGCCTCGGCCGGCGGCCGGTCGCCGGCGACCGCTGGGGTCCGGTGTCGGCCTCCAGCGGCAACCCCAGCCCGCCCGGGGCCGACCCCTACAGCCAGTTCCCGCCGACGCTGTGCCTGCAATCCGACTGCGCGAGCGCGATCGAACCGGAATACAGCTTCACCTCCTCCGACCCCGAAGTCGCCAACTTCGTCGAGCAGGACCCCAACTCGACGAACCTGCGCAAGCCGCTCCAGAACGCCGAAGGCCACGTGATCCCGGACCCGAAGTCGGGGATTCTGTGCGCCTTCAACGCGGGCACGACGACGGTCACGGTCTCCGCGGGCGGGCTCTCCTACTCGACCCAGGTGACCGTCCTCGGCGGCAGCGTCGAGCAGCCCTGCGGCACGGTGCCGCTCAGCGCCAGCCATTTCACCCGCGCGGCCTCCGTACCGGCCGCGCCCGCGCCCGCCCCGCCGCCGCCATCGCCCGCGCCCGCGCCCGCCCCGATCGCGCCCCCGCCGGCCCCGGCGGTTGCGCCGGCGCCTCCCGCCAAGCCGGCGGCCAAGCCACCGCCGCCGCATGTGCTGCTGTTCACGCCGTTGCTCCAACCCCCGGCGCAGGGCCTGATCCCGGCGATCCCGCCGCCGCCCGCCGCCTCCTTCGGGCAGACGATCCCACCCGGCGGCGCGACCGTGCGCGTGTTCGAAGAAAAGAAGGAAGAGGAGGAGGCGACCGAGCAGTCGCAGGCCTTCGCCGCGTATCGCGCGGAGGACTACCGCGGCCTGCCGGTCGCCGCGCGCGCCTACGCGGGCCGTGGCGGCGGCGGCTCGGTCTCCTCGGGCCTCTACGTGCTGCTCGCTGCGGTGCTCGTGGCCGGCGCCGGCGCCTCGATCGGGCGTGATCCCCGGCGCCGCGGCCGCCGCCCCGAGACCGAGCTGGCGCTCGCGACGACGCGCGCTCGAGAGGCGTCCGCCGGAGGCTCGCACCGTTTTCCCAACCGCTCCTCCAACCGCCAAAGGAGGCGACTATGAGAGACCGCATCTCCCAACACACAGGCACGGTCGCGCTCGTGATCTCGATGCTCGCGCTGATCGGCTCGGGCACGGGGCTGGCTGAAGCGGCCCGGCGCGCGATCGTGCAGAAGATCGATGGGCATCGGGTGAGCAGCAAGCCCTACCCGAATGGCTTGCTTGTGCTTGGTAAGAACAAGAAGTTCGCGGCGGCGGCGATCCCGACGGTGAACAACTCGCAGAAGCTCGGCGGGAAGACCCTGACGGATGTCGAACCGAGCTGCCCGCCGAGCACGGTCAACCTCGGGACATGGTGCCTGGATACCTCGCCCTACCCCTTGACGAACGCACAGGCGGGGCAGAACAACTACTTCTTCGCCACGCAGGCCTGTGTGAATCAGGGCGGCTATCTGCCGACTGCGGCGCAGCTGATCGGTGCCGCGAACCGTGTGAAGCTCGAGTCGACAATCCACGACAACCCCGACACCGCGACCGTCGAGCAGGATCCGAGCGTCGGCTTGAAGGATCAGCGTGAGATGTCAGCGACGCTCGTGACGACCGCGGCGGGCTCCGATGCCGCCGGGTCGGAGGGCGTGAGTGTCGGCTCGACCGGAGACCCCCGCACCGGGGAACCGGACCCCTCACCGCTGCCGGCGGTGCCGGAGCCCTCGACGCTGCAGTACGTGACGGTCTACTCCAACGCCACCAAAGGCGGCTTCGCGGGCTCGGAGCCCGTCTCCCAGCCGGAGAACTTCCGCTGCGCCTTCAACGAGATACCAGGCGCCAACTCAGCCGAAAACGGATGATGCCGGTGCGCCACCCGTTTACAGAATGGTTACGAGTCGGGAGGCATCGGGGTGGACGATAGGGTCGCGATGGAGACGGTCGACGCGACCCAGCCGACGGTCGCGATCGAGCCGGTCGGCGCAAGCCGTCCGGCTGTCGCGGTCGATCCGGCCGGTGCAACCCAGCCGAGCGCCGGGGTGGAGCCCACCGCCGGAGCCGAGTCCTGCGCCCACTGCGGCGCGCCGCTCGCGCGCGACCAGCGCTACTGCCTGGAGTGCGGCACGCCGCGGACCTACCTGAGCGGGATGCTGCTCGATCGACTGCGCGCGCCCGCCGGGCAGGCGCAGCCGGGCACGTCGGGCCAGGCCGCTCAGGCGCCGCCGCCGAACGGAGGGGCGCCCCACGGGACGGCGCCATCGTCCTCCGCCTGGCCGCGCAACAACGTGCTGACGCTGATCGCGGGCATCGGTGTGCTGCTGCTCGCGATGGGGGTCGGGGTGCTGATCGGGCGCTCGGGCGGCTCGAGCTCGGCGGCGCCGGCGCCGGCGCCGCAGGTGATCACCGTCGGCGGAGCCGGCACGGCGAGCACCGGAGCGGCCACCACGCCGACGACGAGCACGCCCGAAGAAGCAGCCTCGAGCGCCAAGCAGAGCGGGTCCGGCACGGCGGCGAAACAGAGCAAAGCTAAACTCGCTCCAGGCGTCGGCTCGGTGCCGAGCAAACCGGCGCCGCCGTCGGTCTTGAAAAATCTGCACACAAAGGGCAGTGGCGGCAGTTACGAGCAGAAGTCGAAGAACCTGCCGGACGTCGTCGAAGACTAGATGAGCACGCAAGCCGAGCTCGAGCGCCGCCGCGAGGAGCTGGCCGGGCGCGTCGCGGAACTGCACTGGGACCTCGGCGGGCTCGCCTACGAGATGGCGATCCGCGACCACTTCCGCAACGACGTGCTGCTTGCGCGCGCCGCCGAGCTGCAGGAGCTCGACACGCAGCTGGCGGAGGTGGAACGCGAGCTCGGCGAGGCGCGTACGCAGGGCGAGGGGCCTGGTGGGACGCGGAGGACATGGGCACGGGTGCTGCCGCCGGCGCAGATATGCGTGCTGCTGCTACTCGCGTTCCTCGGCTTCGGCGCCGCCGTCGGGGCCGCCGCGAAGAGCTCGAGGACGATCCGCCCACGAGCGCGCGAGGTGCTGCTCGCCGACGCGCCGGCCGCCACTGGGAGCGGCACATCGGGCCCGGCGGCGGTCTCGCCGCCGAAAGCGGAAGCCGAAGCGACGCCGAGTCCCGCCGCGGAAGGCGAAGGCGAAGCCGAAAGCACGGCGACGACGCCCGCGCCGGCCGCGACGAAGCCCGGCACGGCATCGACCCCCGGTTTCTCCAACTCCTCCGACAAATCCGGCGGCGGCTCCGGCGCGGGACAGGGGGCCGCGGGCGGCACCAGTGGCGGGGGGTCGGGCTCCGGCTCCGGAACTGCGCCCGCCACGAAGCTCCCGCCGGTGAAGCACGTGTTCGTGGTGATGCTCGACGACGAGCCCTACGCGACCGCATTCGGGCCCGCCTCCTCCGCGCACTACCTGACCGGCACGCTGGAGAAGAAAGGTGAGCTGCTCGAGCGCTACTACGCGGTCGCGCACGAGCAGCTGGCGAACGCGATCGCGCTGATGAGCGGCCAAGGGCCGACGCCGCAGACCGCGCAGAACTGCCCGACCTACGAAAACATCGCGCCGGGGACGGTCGGCGCCGAAGGCCAGGTGAGCGGCGCCGGCTGCGTGTATCCGAGCGCGACGCAGACGCTCGCCGGGCAGCTGGCCGCGAAGCACCTGAGCTGGAAGGCGTATGTGGAAGGGATGGACGAAGGCGCGGGCACGAGCGGCGGGGGCGCGGAATCGGCCGCGGACGGCGCTTGCGGACACCCCGCGCTCGGCAGCGCCGACCCCCTGTCGGCGCTGACCCCGCCGGCGGGGCAGGCGTACGCGACCTGGCGCAACCCGCTGGTGTACTTCCACTCCGTGATCGACTCGCCCGAATGCGCGAGCGACGACGTCGGCCTGAGCGCCCTGAAAGGCGATCTGGCGAGCGCGAAGAGCACCCCGAGCGTCTCCTACATCGTCCCCGGCCGCTGCGACGACGGCGACACGACGCCCTGCGCTCCCGGGCAGACGGGCGGGATGGCCACGGCAGAAGGGTTCCTGCGGAAGATCGTCCCGGAGATCACGGGATCGGAGGCGTACAAGGAAAACGGCCTGCTCGTGATCACCGTCGACGAGGCGCCTTCCAGCGGCGAATACGCCGATTCGAGCTCCTGTTGCGGTCAGCCGACATACCCCAACCTGCCCGCGCCTACCGGCGCGCTCGGCAAACCGGGCGGTGGCCAGGTCGGCGCGCTACTGCTATCGCCGTTCGTCAAGGGCGGCAACCTCGTCCAGGACCAGTACAACCACTTCTCGCTGCTACGCACGGTCGAGGACATCTTCGGCCTCTCCCACCTCGGCTATGCGGCCGCGGCCAGCTCGTTTAGCCCGTCATTGTTCTCGGTGTCGAAGAGCACTCGCTGATACCCCTCGCCGAGCCGCTCCAGAGCCCGCTCCCAGGTGCGCTCGCGCACTCAGGCAATCCGAGCGCGCGTTGGACACCCAGCTTGGAAAGCTGGGAGGCCGTGGAGTGGCAGTGCATGTCCACTCGTGTGGCCGTCATATCCGTCTCGACCAGGTTGGTCGTCGTATCGAGAGTCATCGTTGCTCCTTGATTGATCTGTTTGTGTACCTACAGAATTCCCTGCAAAGTCCAGCTTTTTGTGACGAGACGGAGATCATCGTGTGAAGTGGTTGTAAAGACGGCGCCGCCGGAGCGCCCGCGCGATGAGAATCCGCTCATGGTTTGCGCTCGAAAAACGTGGGATCCGTAAGCTGTCGCCTCGATGTCCGCGCTCGCGCTCCCCCTCGCCTCGGCGATCACCTACTTCCAGGCGATCGTGCTCGGCTTCCTGCAAGGGGTGACGGAGCTGTTCCCGATCTCGAGCCTCGGGCACACGGTGCTGTTCCCGACGCTGTTCGGGTGGAACGAGCTCGTGAAGGCGCAGTCCGAATCGGAATCGTTCTGGCTGGCTTTCATCGTGATGCTGCACGTGGGCAGCGCGCTCGGTCTGCTGTATTACTACCGCCGCGACTGGGTGGAAATCGTCGGGGCCTTCTTCCACACCCTGAAGACCCGCCGGGCGGAGACCCCCACCGAGCGCCTGGCCTGGCTGATCGTGATCGCGAGCATTCCCGCGGGCGTGATCGGTCTCGCGCTGGAGCATCCGCTGCGCACGTTGACCGCGAAGCCCGAAGTCGCGGCGGCCTTCCTGATGGTGAACGGGCTGGTGCTGTTCGGAGCCGAGCGCTATCGCCGCCGCGCGCAGGTGCGCGAACTGGCGGTGAAGGAGGGCGCGAAGCCCGACGGCGGTCGCGAGTTGGAGACGATGGAGTACCGCGAGGCGTTCGTGATCGGCGCCGCCCAGTCGACCGCGCTGATCGCCGGGATAAGCCGCGACGGCGTGACGATGGGGGCTGGCCTCGCGCGCGGTCTCGACCACAGCGACTCGGCCCGCTTCGCGTTTCTGCTGGCGACGCCGATCATCCTCGCGGCCGGCCTGGTGAAGCTGCCCGACCTGCTCGGTCACCTCGGCGACGGCGTGCGCGGCCAGGCGCTCGTCGCCTGCGTGGCGGCGGCGGTGACGGCGGTCTTCACGGTGCGCTTCCTCGTCAACTACTTCAAAACCAAAACGCTGATCCCGTTCGCCGTCTACTGCCTCCTGTTCGGCGCGTTCATGCTCGTCTATACGCTGGCGTAGTCCGGCGACACGGACCCACTCGCGGGCGAGCGAGCGTGCCACGAGCATGCCTGCACGGGTCCATCCACCGTTGTCAGCCACGGCTCCTGCCACCATCATGTGAACGCGATGCCCACTCCGAAGATCCCCCAGAAGATGTTCGAGACGCGCAGCCAGGCCTGGCAGGAGGTCGGCCTGCTGCGCCAGATCAGCCCGAAAGTGGTCAAGCGCGCGCGACTGGAGGCGCTCGTGCTGCTGCCGCTGTTCGTCGGCATCGTGATCCTCTACGACAATCGCGTGAGCCTGCTGGGGACGCCGGGGACGCACGGCCACGCGGCGACATCGCTGGAAGAACCGCTGGAAGCGACGGTGCGGGTGCTGACGGTGCTCGCCTTGATGATCCTCGGCTGGGCGATCGCGCGTGACATCGGCCGCGGTCTCGGCCCGCCGCTGTTCCGGCGCCTGGACCCGGCGACGGCGGGGACGGTCGGGTTCGTGATCCGCCTGAGCACGGTCGTGGTGGCGCTGTTCGTGGCGCTGAGGGTCGCGGGGATCGAAGCGAAAACGCTGGCGCTCGGCACCGCCTTCACCGCCGTGATCTTCGGCCTGGCCGCGCAGCAAACGCTCGGCAACCTGATCGCGGGCACGGTCCTGCTGAGCGCCCGTCCTTTTCGCGTCGGCGAGCGCGTGCGCCTGCAGGGCGGGCCGCTGGCCGGCCAGCTCGAGGGCACGGTGAGTTCGCTGGGGCTGCTCTATACGACCTTCGCCACGGGCGACGACTCGATCCTGGTCCCGAACAGCGTCGTGCTGAACGTGGCGGTGCTGCCGCTGCGCGAGCCGGAGGCCGTCAACCTGCGCGCCCGCCTGCGCGCAGGGATGACGCCCGGCGACCTGCAGGAGACGCTCGAGAAGTCGTTGCAGACGCCGCTGCGCGATTCGCCGCGGATCACGTTGGAGGAGCTCGACGGCGACGAGGTGGTCGTGCGGATCTCCGCGACCCCGAAGGTGGCCTCAGAAGGGCGCCATCTGGCGAGCGAGCTGCTGGGGATCGTCTCGCGCGAGACACGCGCGGCCGGCGCGGAGCTGCACACGCCGTAGCGTCCACCCCCGTTCGAGCGCGCGCGCTCGGCTGTGGCTACTCGGTGGAGCTCGGAATGGAGTAGCGCAGGAACAGCCCGGAGTCGTACTCGAGGACGCTGTGCAGCTCGAGTGCGATCGGGGGCGAGAAGGAGGTCCCGGCGAGGATCCGCAGCGCCTCGGGATGGGCGGAGTTCTCATCGAGATCGCCCCCGGCGAGCAGCGGGGAGACCGAGAGGAACAGCTCGTCGACGAGCCCGGCGGCTAGCAGTTGCGTGTTGAGGTGGGGGCCGCCCTCGCAGAGCAGCGCGTCAACGCCGAAGCGCGTGTGCAGCTCGGCGAGCGCCGCGGGCAGGTCGAGCTGCCCGTCGCGCACGGCGCGGATGTAGTCGACCTCGGCCTCGGCCGCGCTCGGGGGCAGGCTCGCGGAGGACTGCGTCAGGATCACGACCCGCGCTTCGGGGTCGGCGAGCAGCGGGATGTCCCCCTCCAGGGCGAGGCTCCCGGAGACGATGCACGCGAGCGGCTCTTCGTTGCGGCCGCGCGCGAGTCGCATACGGCGGCGGGAGACGTCCGGGACGATCCGCCCGTAGCGCTCCACGCGCACGGTCCCCGCGCCGGCCATGACCGCGTCGACCACGAGACGCAGGGCGTGGAAGAGTTCCCGGTCGACAGGGCCACTGAGCGGGCCGGAGCGCCCGCCGAGCGTCGCGCGGCCGTCGACGGTGCTGACCATGTTGAGGATCACGCGGGGGCGGCCCGCCGGGCCTGGAGTCGCTTCCATCTCCACGCTGAGACCCGCGACGATCTCTTCGACGGAGCCCGGCGCGTTGAAGGGGAGCAGGCGTCTGAGCTGCGGCGCCATCGGCCAGTCGGGGTTGAGATTCCGCGCGGCGGGGTCGTCCATAGGCTCACGATAAGGCTTGCAGCCTCTCGGGAGCCGCTCCACGGGCGCTCGATCGATCGTCCGGGATGCAACATCTCGACAACACAGGCGGCTGGGGACCTGCTACGGTCGTTTCGTCTGGCCGGCACATAGACCGGCGAAAGCAGTGCAAGCGCTCGCAGGTCGAAGCTCAAAAGCATCCTCCGCGTCGCAGCACGAACAACGTGGAGGAGTACCCACATGCCTACTGGCACAGTAAAGTGGTTCAGCGACGACAAGGGGTTTGGTTTCATCACCCCCGACGACGGCGACAAGGACCTGTTCGTCCATCACACCGGCATCAACGGCGAGGGTTACCGTTCGCTGCAGGAGGGCTCGAAGGTCTCGTATGACCCGGAGCAGGGCGACAAGGGCCCGAAGGCCGTTAACGTCCAGTCGATCTAGTCCCGCGGCGAGGTTTGGACCTCGCGCGGATGAACACGACTTTCCGAGAGCCCGCTGCGACGCGGGCTCTCGCAGTTAAGGACCCGCCGATTAAGGACCCACCCACCCGCGCGGAGGTGGAGGCGGAGGGCCGCGATCGCGCGATCGCGGTGAGCGCGCTGGCGGCGATCGTGCTGTGCGCGGCGATGATCGTGGTGATCGCCGCCGACCGCCCGAGCCTGTTCAGCGCGACCACGCACACGGGCTTCTTCCCGCACTGGATGGCCGGGCCGCTGGGGGGCCTGTGGCCGGGGCTGACGCGCAGCTCGACGGCGCTGAAGTACTTGTTCACGGGGGGCATCGTGGTGATGTACGTGTCCTACCTGGCGGCCCTCAGGTACGTGCCGCTGCTGCGCGCGCGATGGGCGATCGGCGCGGTGCTGGCGGCGCACGCGTGCCTGCTGCTGTCGCCACCGCTGGCGTTGACCGACATCTTCAACTACGTCAATTACGGACGCATGGAGGTCGTGCACCACCTCAACCCGTACACGACGATCCCGATCCTCGAGCCGCACGGCGACCCGAGCTTCTACCTCTCCAACTGGCACCAGCTGCTGAGCCCGTACGGCCCGCTATTCACGTTGATGACCTTCGCGCTGGTCCCGCTAGGCGTGGCAGGCTCGTTCTGGGCGATCAAGGTGGTGCTCGGGCTGACTAGCCTCGCGACGATCTTCCTCGTGTGGAAGTGCGCGCGTATCCTCGGCCGCGACCCGGTCGCGGCGATCGTGCTCGTGGGGCTGAACCCGATCGTGCTCGTATGGGGGCTGGGGGGCGACCACAACGACTTCCTGATGGTCTTTTGCATCATGCTCGGCTTCTACCTGCTGCTGCGCGCGGGGGCGTGGGTGGCGGGGGATCAGCAGCAGGAGGCGGACTCGCCGGCCGCCCAGCCGGCGGAGCGGGGGGGATGGCGCGAGACGCTGCTGGGCTGGCTGTGGCCGCTGGCGCCGCTCGAGATCGCCGCGGGGATCGCGTTCGTAACCGCGGCGGCGATCAAGGCCTCGGGGGCGATCCTGATCCCGGTCGTGCTGGTGGCGCTGCTGCGGTCGCCGCGTAGGGTCGTGCAGATCGTGCTCGGCATGGCCGTGGCTGGCGCCGCGGTCGCCGCGGCGAGCCTGATCGCCTTCGGCCTGCACGTCCCCGACCTGAGCACCCAGGGCAAACTCGTGACGAGCCTGAGCGCGCCGAACCTGCTCGGCCTGGCGCTCGGCTCGGGCGGCGAGACCGAAGGCCTGCGGACGGTGCTGAGCGGGGTGCTGATCCTCGTGGTGGCGCTCTCCTGCGTGCTCGCCTGGCGGCGGCGGGACGCGATCACGGCCAGCGGCTGGGTGACGGTCGCGCTGCTGCTGACGCTCGGCTGGGTGCTGCCATGGTACGTGCTGTGGCTGCTGCCGCTGGCGGCGCTGTCGAGCTCTCGGAGGCTGCGCACGACCGCGCTCGTGCTCGGCGTCTACCTGATGGTCGCCTGGTCGCCGGCCTCCGGCATCCTCTGGAACAAGCTCCACTTCCACCCCGAAAAGACCTCGCTGGGGCGGTTGCATCAGAGGTATGTGAAGGAGCTCCTGAACTAAGCGTCGTCTGCCGACGGCGGACGGCGCCCACGCTTGCGCTCGGTCGCGCGGCGCTTGGCCTGTAGGCGGCGCTCACGGGAGGCCGCCGTCGGTCGTGTCGGGCGGCGGTGGCGGGGGACGGCGAGGGCACGGGCGAGGCGCTCGGCCAGGCGTTTCAGCGCGAGCTCGCGGTTGCGGGTCTGCGAGCGCTCGTCCTGGGCGACCGCGACGATCCGCTCGCCGGCGCGTGCGAGCACGCGGGCGCGCTGGGACTCGCTGAGCGTGCCGGAGGCGAGCACGTCGAAGCTTGCTTCCACGCGCGAGGCCGTCACGTTCGCGTGCTGACCACCGGGGCCGGAGGAGCGGCTCGTGCGCAGCACGATCTCCGCGAGCGGGATCGTCAAGCGCTCGGTTATGCGGAGGTCCTCGGGCACTCCCTGCTCAGGCGTTCGGGGCGCCGGCGCGGCTCACTTCGGCTGCTCCTTGGAGGACAGGTCGTGGATCGCTTTCACGCGCTCCTCCTCGCCCTCGCGCACGCGGCCGTCGCGGCCGACGTAGCCGTCCTTGCCGCCGGCGCACAGATAGACGGCGTCGACGTCGCCGGCGTTGCGGAGCTTGCGCACGGTCGCCGCGTCGACGCGCGCAAAGCCACCTGCCTCCAGGCGCTCGATTGAGCCGTCGCCGAACTCCATCTCGATCGTGCCGCTGTGCACGAAGTACAGCTCCTCCTGGACGTCGTGGTAGTGAAAGCCGCTTTCGATCCCCGGTGGCATCACGATCGCGTTCACGCCGAACGCGGTCACATCGAGGCCCTTACGGACCTTCCTGAAGCCGGGTCCCTCGCCGAGGTCCTCGAGCTGGGCGACGGCATAACCCTCGCCCCTCCTCACTCCTGGGTACTCGGAAGCCTCCATCTGCATCTCCTCCTCGATAGCTCTCGGTCGTTTTCTCGGTCGTCTCGGTGGGTCTCGGTCTCGGTCCGTCTCGCTCAGTGGTCGGCGACGCTGCCACCCGCGGGCGCCAGCGGCCGACCCTCGTCGGCCCATCGTCGCAGGCCACCCGTCATCGAGTAGGCCTCGTAGCCCGACGCGCGGAAAGCCTGGGCGGCCATCATCGAGCGCGCGCCGACGCGGCAGTAGAAGACGACCGGCCGCTCGCGCTCGACGCTCGGCGCCTGCCCGGTGAGGTCGTTGAGCTCGATGTGGCGCGTGCCGGCGATGTGGCCGGCCTCGCGCTCGTAGACCTCGCGCACGTCGATCACCTGCGGCGCGGGGTCCTCCGCCAGCCACTCCTCGACACGTCCCGGATCGACGTCGATCCGGTCTGGGGTCTCACTCGTGCGCGGCATCGCGAGATGAGCGTAGCTAGGATCAAGAGCAATGGAGGCCGTCAGCGACATCTACACGATCCCTCAGGAGAACCTCGACTTCTGTGCGACGATCGGCCAGATCGCGCGCGAGAAGATCGCGCCGCGCTCGGCCGAGATCGACGAGCAGGCCGAGTATCCGTGGGACATCCGCAAGATCCTCGCCGAGCAGGACATCCTCGGCCTGCCGTTCGGCAGCGAGTACGGGGGCGTCGGCACGGGCACTTTGATGCTGAACATGGCGGTCGAGGAGATCGCCAAGGTCGACGCCGCCTGCGCGCTGATCCTGATGGTGCAGGAGCTCGGCACGCTGCCGATCCAGCTGTTCGGCTCTGACGAGCTGAAGGAGCGTTTCCTGCCGCAGTGCGCCTCGGGCGAGTGGTCGCCCGCGTTCGCGCTCTCCGAGCCCGAGGCCGGCTCGGACCCCGCAGGGATGAAGACGACCGCCGTGCTGGACGGCGACGAATGGGTCATCAACGGCACCAAGAACTGGATCTCCAACCTCGGGATCGCCGACTTCTACATCACCTTCGCCGTCACCGACCGCGAGTCCAAACGGATCACCGCGTTCGTCGTCGAGGCCGACCGGCCGGGCTTCTCCGTGGGCAAGCTCGAGCACAAGCTCGGGATCCGCGCCTCGCCGACCGGCCAGCCGATCTACGAGGACGTGCGCGTGCCCCTCCAGAACGTGATCGGCGAGGTTGGCCGTGGCCTGCGCGTCGCGCTAGGCACGCTCGAGCGTACCCGCCTCGGCGCCGCCGCCCAGGCCGTCGGGATCGCCCAGGGCGCCACCGACTATGCCGTCGCCTACGCGCGCGAGCGCCGCCAGTTCGGGCAGGCGATCAACGAGTTCCAGGGCATCCAGTTCAAGCTCGCCGACATGGAAATCCGCACCGCGGCCGCGCGCGAGCTGCTCTACAAGGCTTGCGCGATGGCCGACCAGGGTCATCCCGAGAGCGGGAAGTACTCATCGATGGCGAAGGTCTTCGCCTCCGACACGGCGATGGCCGTCACCATCGAGGCCGTGCAGGTGCTCGGCGGCTACGGCTACGTCAAGGAGTACCCGGTCGAGCGCATGATGCGAGACGCGAAGATCACCCAGATCTACGAGGGCACGAACGAGATCCAGCGGCTCGTCGTCGCCCGCACGCTGAAATAGGACCCTGCCCACCCGCGATGCGTACACCGAGGCCGCCAGCACCACGAGGCGCCTCCGCCCAGCTTCGACGCGTTGGCGTCCCTGCGCTGATCGCGATGTCGATCGGCCTCGTCGTGATCGTCGTCGGCCAGGGCTTCTCCTCGATCGGCGCTGTCCGCGCGGTCGAGGACGTCGCGCTCGGCGTGTTCGTCATCGCCGCGCTGATGGGCGCCGTCGCGTTCGTCGCCGTGCGCATGGCCGACTGGCGCGAACCCGAATCCGAGGCCGAGTTTGAAGCGCTCGTCCAGCATTCCGAGACGCTCGCGCGCGAAGGGCTCGCGGTCGACCCCGACGAAAACGAGTTCCTCGAGCTCGATCCCCTCAACGACGAGGACTTCGAGGAGCTCGTCCGAGACGCCCTCGACGACCTGCCGGACCTCTTGCGCAACGCGCTCTCGCACGTCGCCGTCGTGATCTCCGACGGTGGCCGCCGGCGCGGCGCCTACGGCCTCTACCAGGGCGGGCAGACCCGCCGCGACGACACCCACGACCGGATCGTGATCTTCCGCGACACCCTGCGGCGGGACTTCGGCCACAACGCCGATCTCCTGCGCGACCAGGTCGTGAAGACGGTGCGCCACGAGCTCGCGCACCACGTCGGGTTCGACGAGCTAGGCGTTTCGCGCCTGGATCTCTGATTTGGCGCCCGTGGACGCGGCGCGCTGCGGCGTCCTCAGTCGCTCGCGTGCGTTGCACGCCACGCTCCTTGCGTCCTTGCATCGCTTGGTCCACGAACGCCAAATGGGCGTTCTGGCATAGGATTCGCCTCCCGGTACCGCCGGTAAACGACCAAGGAGAAGATTTTCAAGATGCCTGAAGCAGTGATCGTCGACGCCATCCGCACGCCCATCGGCAGGGCGGTGAAGGGCTCGCTGAAGTCCGTCCGCGCCGACGACCTGGCGGCGGTCCCGCTGAAGGCGCTGATCGAGCGCAATCCGCAGCTCGACCAGAGCACGATCGGCGACGTGATGATGGGCTGCGGCTACGGCGAGGGCGAGGCCGGCTACAACATCGGGCGCCTCGCCTCGTTGCTCGCGGGTATCGACTACCACGTGCCGGGCTGCACCGTGAACCGCTTCTGCGCCTCCTCGCTGCAGACCACGCGGATGGCCTTCCACGCGATCAAGGTTGGCGAGGGCGACACCTACATCGCCGCCGGCGTCGAGGCCGTCTCGCGCGCCGGGCAGGGCGCCCCGTTCGAGTTCCACCCGCTGCTCGACGGCTCCGAGGGCTCGCTCTACAACGCCTACATCTCGATGGGCATGACCGCCGAGAACGTCGCGGAGGAGCGGAAAGTCAGCCGCGAGTCCCAGGACGAGTGGGCGCTCGTCTCGCAGACGCGCGCGGTCGCCGCGCAGGAGTCGGGCCACTTCGACAAGGAGATCGTCCCCGTCACCGTCCCCGCGCACAAAGACGTGGACAAGGAGGGCAACGAGATCGACGTGCCCGAGACGGTCGTCACCAAGGACGACGGCCCCCGTGCGGGCACGACGCTCGAGAAGCTCGCCTCGCTGCGGCCGGTGTTCAAGGAGGGCGGGAGCGTGACCGCGGGCAACGCCTGTCCGCTCAACGATGGCGCCGCGGCGCTGCTCGTGATGAGCGACGAGAAGGCCGCCTCCGCGGGCTTCAAGCCGCGCGCGCGGATCATCGCCTCGACGGTCGCCGCGATCCGGCCGGAGGTGATGGGCCTCGGCCCGATCCCCGCGATCGAGGCGCTCTTGAAGAACACCGGCATGTCGATGTCCGACATCGACGTCGTCGAGATCAACGAGGCGTTCGCCGCCCAGATCGTCCCTTGCAAAGAGACGCTCGGGATCCCCGACGAGAAGCTCAACCCGTTCGGCGGCGCGATCGCCCTCGGCCACCCCTTCGGGATGACGGGCGCGCGGATCATGACCACGCTCCTGAACGACCTCGAGACGCTCGACGGGACCTTCGGCATCGAGTCGATGTGCGTCGCCGGGGGCATGGGGATGGCGATGTTGGTGGAACGCCTCGGCTGAGTCTTTCGTGGGGCCCCCACGGGGGCGGGCCCCACGAAACGTAGACGATCGCGTACCGGGGGCTGGGGTGTCTCTGGCTGCCTCCAGCGTTTGGCTCTAGGGAGGGGATTCCTGGCTCTTGACAGTTGGTGGTTGCAATTAGTGTCTGTTTCTGCTTAGGTTTGTCAGGAAGGTGCTCTCGGGGTTGGGGGCACGGAAATAGATTGGGTTTGGGTTGGTTCTCTGGGATCGACGTCAAGCGCTTGTCAGGGGATGTTGGGGAGAGGGCCGGATCGCATGAAGAGGGGTTGTTTACGCGTGAGTCCGTTGGGGACAGATGTGATGGGGATCGTTGCGCCTCCTGGTGGGGCCGTAGCTAGATGTGTCAGCGTCGCTGACACATCTCTCTCTCTCTCTCTCTCTCTGCCGCGGGTCTAGCAGCGGGCGAAATGCCCGTTTCGTCGCCAGGGATGGCGCCGGTCATCGTCTTCTAGGTTTTCCTCGCCGCGGTAGTTCCCGTGGTTTTAGGCGTTCTGTTTGTGCGCTTGCCCTTCCGGGGGGTGGGTGCTGATGGCGGCGGCAGAGGTTCGGCGCTCATTCGGCAGCGACCGGTACGTCTCGGATATTCAGCGTGGGCGGCTGTTGAGCGCGACGTTCGCGCTCGTCGGCGAGACGGGCTTTGAGGGTGTGAGCGCGCGGCGTGTCTCTGAACGCGCGGGCGTGTCGAGCCGCACGTTCTACGAGTTCTTCAGCGATCGTGAAGATTGCTTTCTGGCGGCGTTCAACTACGCGTTCGACGGGCTTGAGTTGGAGGTTCGCGAGGGTTGGGAGTCGGAGCTGGGTTGGACCGCGCGGGTCCGTGGCGCGCTGACCGCGCTTCTGCTGGCGCTTGATCGTGAGCCGGCGGTGCGGCGACTGGTGTTCGTTGAGGCGCTGGCGGCTGGTCCGCGGGTCCTCGCGTCTCGCGCACGGGTGTTGGAGCGCTTGGCTGTGGTGGTTGATGGGGGTCGCGCGAACGCGAATGCGCCGTCGCAGTTGCCGCCGCTCGTAGCGGAGGGTGTTGTCGGTGGTGCGTTCGGTGTGATCCATGCGCGTCTGTTGGAGTTGCACCCGAAACCTTTGGTTGAGCTGTTGGGCGCGTTGATGGCGATGATCGTGCTCCCCTACCGTGGGAGCACGGCCGCAGCGCGGGAGATTGAGCGTCCTGTCCCACGGCCATCAGCAAGACGGCGTGATGGGGGTGGCCGGTCGCGTAGGCCGTTGGGGTCGGCCTCCCCGGTCGATTACCGGTTGTCGGTTCGTACGCAGATGGCGCTCGCGGCGGTAGCTGGCCGTCCGGGGTTGAGTAACCGTGAAGTCTCTGAGGTCATCGGCCTGTCTGACCAGGGTCAGATCTCGCGGATGATGAAACGTCTGTCTGAGCAGGGTTTGGTCGAGAACGCGCAGGCGCACGCGAAGCGTCTTGTGAGGGCGTGGCGTTTGACCGTGGATGGCGAAGCGGTGATCGATGCGCGCCGCTCTTTGAAGCAGGCGCAGCGCACGACGAGCAAAGGCGGGAAGCTCGTCTCCAAGAGCAGCGGCCGGCGAGGTAAGACGATCAGCCAAGCGGGTCCGGATTCTTTCCCGGTTGATAAGCCCGCGCACCCTCCCGGTCGAGGGACTTCATCGCCGGGCCGGCCGGGAAAGAACCCCCGGGCCCCGCGCTCCTTCCGCTTGACCGCCCTGACGCATGAGGTCCTAGCCCAGGTTGCGAGCCTCGGCGAGCACGGGGCCGGTCGGAGTAATCGCGAGGTCGCGCGTGCGGCTGGCGTCAAGGACCAGGGGCAGATCTCAAAGCTCCTCGCACGGCTGGAGAGCCATGGCTTGCTGGAGAACAGCGGTGGTGGGTACCCCGCCGCGGGGAATGCGTGGCGGCTGACGTCGCGTGGCGAGGAGCTGCTCTGCGCGAGTAGTCCGGCTACTGCGGGGGCGGGACAATGATTTTCCGTTGTTCTAGCGCTGAGCGTCGTGGCCTTGACCTAGAGCCACGGCGTTCCCCGACCTGTTCTCTGATGGCGCGTGCCTTGGGAGCACCCGGTAGTTGCTGCTGGTCTGCGGCTTTGTGTGGGTCGTCTTATAACAAGCGAGGGGCCTTCCCCTCTTTCCCGGAGGAGACGGTTAGATGAACGCTCGCAGGCTGATCTCGGTGACCCTGACAACGCTCGGCGTGATCGCGAGTGGGCTGCTGTTCGCGGGCGCTCCGGCGCAGGCGGCTTCTGTTCGCAGTCAAATCGGCGCCTTCGGTCCGGGTGGCCCTGGTGTGGGTGTTTTCTCTAAACCCCAGAGCATCACGGTGGAACAGGGCACCGGCGATGTCTTTGTGTATGACGTCGGTGAAGGGGGTCGTGTCTATAAGTTCGACGCGGCAGGGAATCCGGTGGACTTCTCCTCGACTTCGACGAACGTGATCGAAGGCGTCGGCGGCGGCGCGAAGGAAAGCCAGATCACGGTCGATAGCTCGAGTGGCCCCGATAAAGGCGATATCTACGTCGATACGGGCCAAGAGGTGTTGATCTACAACGGCTCCACCGGCGCGAAACTCGCCACGTTCATCACGGGGGAAGGAGAACCCTGCGGGGTGGCGGTTGACCCCAGCGGTGGCGTCTACGTTTCCTTCTACGAAGAAATCAAGAAGTACACCCCGGTTACGAGCCCTGTCACCACGGCTGACTATACGTCCTCGCTGCCGGAAGTCCCAGGAGTCTGCAATATCGCCGTTGACTCGGCGGGCGATGTCTATGCCGCTCCGTACGGGGGTGAAGAAGCCGTCATCAAGTACGAAGCGTCGCAGTTCAATGTCCTGGAAGTGCCGGCGATCGGCACGGCGGTTGAAGCCGAAGGCGCCACGTTGGCTGTTGACCCGTCGAGCGGTGTCTTGTACGTCGACGAGCTGTCTGACATCGCCGGATTGAGCTCCTCGGGCACACGGATCGAAAGCTTCGGTGCGCTCAGTAAATCCTTCGGTGTCGCCAAGAGTCATGGAAGCGGTGACGTATATGCCGCGGGCGGCGAAGCAAGCGAAGTCGTCATCTTCGGCCCGGGCGCCGTCCTGCCAGAAGTTTCGACGGGCTCGGTCACTGAACTGCACGAGACGAGCGCGACCCTCAACGGCACCGTCAACCCCGAAGAAACGTCTGTGACCAAGTGTGAGTTCGAATACGGCACCAACACTTCCTACGCTCAGAGCGAGCCCTGCTCTAAGGCGGTGCCGTTCACGGGCGACAGCCCCATACCGGTCAGCGCCAACTTGACCGGGCTGCAATCGGGCGCCACCTACGACTTCCGCCTGAGCGCGACCAATCCCAACGGGACCGAAGAAGCTACTGGGACATTTGAAACGCCCGGGCCGACGATCTCTGAAGAGTCGGTGGCGAACGTCGGATCGACCTCGGCAGACCTGCACGCGCAGATCGATCCCCGCGGCGCCGAGACGAGCTACTACTTCCAGTATGGGACCACGACCAGCTATGGCGCCAGCATCCCGGCGCCGCCCGGCGTGGATATCGGCTCAGGCACAACCGATGAGGGCGTGGTCCAGGCCTTGCAGGGCCTTGCGCCGGGTAGCACCTACCACTACCGCGTGGTCAGCATCCAGGACGCTGAAGAATCTTACGGCCTCGACCAGACGTTCACGACACAGCCGGCCGGCGGCAAGTTCGTGCTGCCCGATGGCCGTGCCTGGGAAATGGTCTCCCCGCCGAATAAGCACGGCTCCGGGCTCGAACCGATGACAAGGGAAGGCGGTGTGATTCAGGCCTCTGTAGATGGCAGCGCGATCACGTACCTGGCGACCGCTCCGGTGAACAGCGAACCGGTAGGAAATCGCGCTCCTGAATTCAGTCAAGTGCTCTCCAAGCGCGTAGCCGGCGGCTGGGAGACGCAGGACATCCCGACACCCCACAACGCCGCATCGCTACTTGCCATTGGAGATGGCTCCGAGTACCGTTTGTTCTCGTCTAACCTGTCGCTCGGCTTGGTGGAACCGCGGAGCGAACTGCCGCCGTCGCCGGAAGCGGCGGAACGGACGCCGTACCTACCACTCTCGCCGGAAGCGACGGAACGGACACCCTATCTTCGTGACGATGCGACTGGTGGCTATCTGCCGCTGGTAACGGCTGCCAACGTGCTGCCGGGCACCAAATTCGGCGAAGGTCGTGACAAAATCGAGGGCGGCACTGAAATCGAGGGCGCCACTCCCGATCTGAGCCACGTGGTGCTCGAAGCTGAAGTTCCTCTGACCGCTAACGCTGTCGGTCAGGGACTCTATGAGTGGGCGGCCGGGAAGCTACAGCTCGTCAGTGTGCTCCCTGGGGTTGGCGAGGAGCCCGCGGCTGAAGGACGACTTGGCGACGAAGATAAAGATGTTCGTAGCTCGATTTCCGCCGACGGATCGCGCATCGTATGGGAGGGCTCAGAAGAAGCTCGCGCCAGACCGCATCTTTATATGCGTGATATGACGACACAGGAAACAGTTCAGCTTGACGCTCCGGCCCAGGGCGCACCGGAAAACCATGGAGAACAGAACTCGCCAACATTCCAGACCGCCAGTAGCGATGATTCGAAGGTGTTCTTCACGGACGCCGAACAGCTGACAGAAGACTCGACGGCCGCGACACGCGAACCCGACCTATACGAATGTGAAATCGTCGAGGGGCCTGGCGGGCTGGCGTGTGATCTGAGGGACCTGACGGTCGATGAACAGAAAGGCGGACACGCGGATGTGCAAGGCACGGTCCTCGGGGCCAGCGAAGACGGCTCGTACGTCTACTTCGTCGCCAACGGCGTGCTGGCGGCGGGCGCCGCTCCCGGCACGTGCGAAGGGGAATTCTCTGGCGCTGAAACCTGCAATCTGTATGTGCGTCACGAAGGCACAACGACTTTCATCGCTGCCCTCTCAGGCCAAGATCAACCAGACTGGGGAGCCGTGACCTCGCGGGTCTCGGCGAATGGCCGGTATCTTGCGTTCATGTCGGATCGTAGCCTGACCGGGTATGACAACCGCGACGCGAGCAGCGGTGAACCGGATGAGGAGGTCTATCTGTACGACGCTGAATCGAAGCGTGTGATATGCGCGTCGTGTGACCCGACCGGCGCGCGGCCTGTCGGCCTGTTCGAGGCACACAATGGCGACCCTCTTTTCGACCACGAGGAACTCTGGGGAGAACGGTGGCTGGCGGGGAATCTTCCGGGTTGGACCAAGGTAAATATCGGTAAGGCGCTTTATCAGTCTCGCTATCTTTCCGATAGTGGTCGGTTGTTCTTCGATAGCACGGATGCGCTCGTGCCGCAGGACATCAATGGCTTGGAGGATGTGTATGAGTTTGAGCCCGGAGGGGTCGGTTCCTGTGAGGGCTCGGGTGGGACGTTCAGCGAGACATCGGGTGGCTGTGTGGGGTTGGTCTCCTCGGGATCCTCCAATGAAGAATCGGCGTTCCTGGATGCCAGCGAATCGGGTGATGATGCGTTCTTCCTTACCACTGCGCGACTTACCGACCAGGACGGTGACAAGGCGCTCGATGTGTATGACGCGCGTGTGTGCAGCGCGGCGGAACCGTGCCCGAGCGAAGTCGTCGCGCCGCCTTCGTGCGCGACGGCCGATTCGTGCAGGGCCGCGTCCGCGCCCCAGCCGGCGATCTTTGGGGCGCCGTCCAGTGCGACGTTCTCTGGGCCGGGAAATCCGGCGCCAGGGGCACCGAAGGGGGCTATGCCGAAGGCGAAGGCGAGGCCCTTGACGCGGGCGCAGAAGCTTGTCAAAGCGCTGAAGGCCTGTAAGAAGAGACCGAAGAGGAAGCGATCGCTGTGCGAGGCGCAAGCCAGAAAGCGCTATGGCCCGAAAGCCAAGGCGCGCGGCAAGAAGTCAACGAAGTCAGAGCGGAGGGGTAAATGATGGTGACTCGATTGAAGGCTCTCAAGCCCGGTGCTCTTCCGCTGGCGCTGCTCGGCGTCCTCGGCGCCGTGTTCCTGATCTCGGCGACCCCGGCGTTCGCCGAAAGTCCCTGGTGGCAGCTCAGCTCGGGCTCTATCCCGACGAACCTGGCGCCAGGCAGCACGGACAAGATCCAGCTCGTGGCGACAAACCTTGGAGACGGAGAAGTAAACGGAGCCGCGACGACGGTGACGGTCACGGACGAGTTGCCCGTGGGGTTGACCGCGACGGCGATATCCGGCAAATCGGGGCCATACAACGATGAAGGCCAGCCAGAGCCTGATGGCCCGGTGGAATGCACGCTGACATCGTTGAGCTGCACGTTCGCCGGGAAACTACCGCCGTATGAACGGCTGTGGATCGACATCACGGTCGAAGTCACCCCGGGCGTCGCGGCGAACGTCGAGAACGAAGCACGGATCACGGGTGGTGGCGCGCCGAGCGTGATCGTGAAGCGGCCCCTGAACATCAGCAGCGCGCCGACCGCGTTCGGGGTCGAAGACTACGAAATGGTGCCGGAAGAAGAAGGCGGAGCGGTCGATACCCAGGCGGGCTCTCACCCGTTTCAGCTGACGAGCACGATCGCGCTGAACCAGACGCCCGAAAAGCCACATCAGCCGGCGCAGCCGAAGGACCAGCACTTCTACCTCCCGGCGGGACTGGTCGGCAACCCGACCCCGTTCCCCCAGTGCACCAACGCCGACTTCGCGGCCCGGGTGATAGGCCAAATCAATAGCTGCCCGAATGACACGGCGATCGGGGTCGCGATGATCACCTCCCAGCTGGCCGGTGAAGGCCCCGGGGCGATCCTTGGTCTGTTCACGCGCGCGGTGCCGCTGTTCAACCTCGAACCGAGCGTGGGTGAGCCGGCGCGGTTCGGCTTCGAGGTCTCCTACGATCCGGTGATCCTCGACACCGCTGTGCGTACGGGAGGGGACTACGGCGTGACGGTGAACGTCAGCAACATCACCGAGTTGCCCTCGTTCCTGGCGGCCCGTGTGACGTTCTGGGGGGTGCCGGGCGACCCGAGTCACGACAACTCGCGGGGCTGGGACTGCCTGCCGTCCTTCACCAAAGAACTGGGAGGTTGTGCTGCGACTCCGTCGGTGTCTAAGCCGCCGCCGTTCTTGACGATGCCGACCTCGTGCTCGGCTCCGTTCGAAACGTCGGTCACCACGGACTCGTGGTCGGAACCGAGCGTGCTCGCGCCGCCAGTATCCTTCTTGCTGCAGAATGCTCTAGGTGAACCCGTCGCGCTTGGCGGCTGTAACCGGCTGCCGTTCGGACCGTCGATCAGCGTCGCGCCCGATGCGGAAGCGGCGAGCAAGCCCTCGGGGTTGAGCGTCGATGTGCATGTTCCCCAGGAAGTGAGCCAGGACGCGGGGGCGCTCTCAGAGGCGAACGTCAAGGACACGACGGTCACGCTACCCCAGGGCGTAACGCTGAACCCCGCGGGCGCCAACAACCTGGAAGCGTGCTCGGAGGCGCAGATCGGCTTTGAAGGCGTCGAACGGCCGTCGGAGATCGACCGCTTCTCCGCGAGCGAACCGTCATGCCCGGACGCCTCGAAGATCGCGACCGTGACGATCCACTCACCGCTACTGCCGAACCCGCTGCAAGGCGAGGTGTATCTCGCGGCGCAGAACGCGAACCCGTTCGGGTCGCTCGTCGCGCAGTATCTCGTCGCCAAGGACCCTGTCTCGGGCGTCCTCATCAAGCTCGCGGGTGAAGTCTCGCTGAACCAGGGAACGGGCCAGATCACCGCGACGTTCGAGAACAGCCCCGACCTGCCGTTCGAAGACCTCGAACTGCACTTCTTCGGCGGCGAACGCGCGCCGCTGTCGACGCCCGCGCGCTGCGGGACGTACACCACGCTGGCATCGATGACGCCGTGGTCAGATAACCCACCCGCGGAACCGACGTCGAGCTTTGCCATCACCTCGGGTCCAGACGGCAGCCCATGCCCGGGAGCATCACTCCCATTCGCACCGTCGTTCACGGGCGGCACGACGAACATCCAGGCCGGAGCGTTCAGCACCCTCGACACCGTCATGTCCCGTGAAGACGGCAACCAGAACCTCCAGGCGGTCACGCTACATACGCCGCCGGGTCTGTCCGGGTTGCTCTCAGCTGTGAAGCTATGCGGTGAAGCGCAAGCCGATGCGGGCACCTGCGGTCCGGAAAGCCTGATCGGTCACACGACGGTCAGCGTTGGCTTGGGTGGTGACCCTTACACGGTGACGGGTGGCGAAGTGTTCATCACGGGCCCCTATCAGGGCGCGCCGTTCGGCCTATCGATCGTAAACCCCGCGGTCGCGGGCCCGTTCAACCTCGGGAAAGTCATCGTCCGTGCGAAGATCGAAGTGGACCCCCACACAGCGGCGTTGACGGTCACGACCGATAACACCGGGCAGTACAAGATCCCGCAAATCCTCGATGGGATTCCCTTGCAGATCAAGCACATCGCTGTCACGATCGACCGGCCCGGGTTCACATTCAACCCCACGAGCTGCCATTCGATGGCGATCACGGGAACGCTCTCAGGCGCCGAAGGAGCATCCTCGCCGCTGAATATCCCGTTCCAGGTCGCGAACTGCGCCAACTTGAAGTTCGAACCGAAATTCGCGGTCTCGACCTCCGGGAAGACCAGCAAAGCCAATGGGGCAAGCCTCACCGCGAAGCTGTCCTACCCCAACACGCCGCAGGGCTCTGAGGCGAACATCGCACGGGTCAAGGTCGATCTACCGAAGCAGCTGCCCTCGCGGTTGACGACGCTGCAGAAGGCGTGCACGAACGCGCAGTTCGAAGCGAACCCCGCGGACTGCCCCGCGGCGTCGAAGATCGGGTACGCGACCGTCACGACACCGCTGCTGCCCGTCCCGTTGACGGGTCCGGCGATCTTCGTTAGCCACGGCGGCGAAGCATTCCCGAGCCTGACGATGGTGCTGCAGGGCTACGGCGTGACCGTCGACCTCGTCGGCACGACGTTCATCAGCCACGCCGGGATCACGAGCACCACCTTCAAAACAGTCCCCGACACGCCATTCAACACGTTCCAGCTCACACTGCCCGAGGGCCCCTACTCCGCGCTCGCGGCCAACGGCAACCTCTGCAACAGCAAACTCGCGATGCCGACCGAATTCGTGGGGCAGAACGGCGCGGTGATCCACCAGAGCACTCCCCTAACAGCAGAAGGGTGTTCTGCCTCCCTTGCCTTTACCCACTCCATCAAAAAGAAGACTCTGACCCTCCATGTCTACGTCCCAGCAGCAGGGAAACTCACAGCGAGTGGTAAAGGCTTGACGACGGCGAGTAAGACCGCCAAAGGCCAGGAAGACATCACGGTCACCCTGAAGCAGAAGAACGCCGGAAAGCTGAAGACCACAGTGAAAGTCGCCTTCACACCCAACACGGGCAAGGACCGCAAGAAGCAGTCCAAGAACGCGAAGCTGAGGTTCGAGAAGTAAAGGCTCGCTCCCTCACTCGTTCGTCTTCAGCCAAGCGGGTCGGAATGTTTTCAGGCCGGCCCTCCCGCGAAGCGGGTTTAGGCCGGATGAAAACATCCGATCCCGCGCTAGCGCGGCGGCATCCGCAGCGCCCCGTCGAGCCGGATCGTCTCGCCGTTGAGCATCCGGTTCTCGACGATCTGGCAGGCCAGCTGCGCGTACTCCGACGGCTGGCCGAGGCGCTGGGGGAAGGGGACGCCGGCGCCGAGCTTCTGGCGGGCCTCCTCGGGCAGCGCCGCGAGCAGCGGCGTGTCGAACAGGCCGGGGGCGATCGTGTTGACGCGGATCCCGTACTGCGAGAGGTCGCGCGCGGCGGGCAAAGTCATGCCGACGACGCCGCCCTTGGAGGCTGAGTAGGCGATCTGGCCGACCTGGCCGTCGTAGGCGGCGATCGAGGCTGTAGTCACGAGCACGCCGCGCTCGCCGTCCTCGGCGGGCTCGTTCTCGATCATCGCGGTGGCGGCGTGGCGGAGGACGTTGAAGGTCCCGATCAGGTTGATCTGGAGGATCGTCTCGAACGGCATCAACGGGTGGGGGCCCTTGGAGCCGGCGAGCTTCTGCGCCCAGCCGGTCCCCGCGCAGCACGCGGCGATCCGCAGGCCGCCCTCGCCGGTGGCGGCTGCATGCTGGACGGCGGCCTGCACCTGGCTCTCCTCGCGCACGTCGCAGCTGACGAACTCCAGCCCGAGCTCGCCCGCGAGCGCCTGGCCCTTGTCGGCGTTGACGTCCGCGATCGTCACGACCGCACCCTTCTCGTGGAGCGCGCGCACGGTCGCCTCGCCGAGCCCGGAGGCTCCGCCGACGACGATCGCCGAGCTATTCTCGATCCGCATCGCGCGAGAGCCTACAGTGCCGCGGCGACGATTTCGCTCGGCAGATCTATGTGGCGACGGAGGCGACTCGCGAGAGCGTCAGCGCGAACAGCTCGTCGGGGTCGGTGAACCAGCGCACGAGCTCCAGCCCGGCCGCCGACAGGTCGCCCTGCAGCCGCTCGGGGGTGAACTTCGCGCTGATCTCCGTGCGTACTTCCTCGCCGGCGTCGAAGTGCACGGGCAGGTCGAGCGCGCGCACCAAAGTCGTGTGCTCGCGGCGGGAGCGCAGGCGCATCTCGATCCACTCGTGATCGGTGTCGAACAGGGCGACGTGGTCGAAGTCATCGGGGTCGAAGTCGGCGTCGAGCTCGCGGTTGAGGACGCGCAGGACGTTGAGGTTGAATTCGGCGGTGACGCCCTGCTCGTCGTCGTAGGCGGCCTCGAGCACGCCCGGGTCCTTGACCAGGTCGGTCCCCATCAGCAGATGGTCATCAGGTCCGAGCAGGCGGCCGATCGAGCGCAGGAAGCGCCGCCGGCTGCCGGGCTGGAAGTTGCCGACGGTGCCGCCGAGGAACGCCACGATCCGCGGCCCGATCGCCGGGGGTACGCCGTCGAGATGGCGCTCGAAGTCGCCGATCACACCGTGCACGCGCAGCCCGGGGTACTCCTCGGTGAGCCGCTCCGCGCAGTCGCGGACCATGCTCTCGGTCACGTCGACCGGTACGTAGCGCTGGAGCGTCCCCGCCCCGTGCAGCGCGTCGAGCAGCACGCGCGTCTTCGCGGCCGTCCCCGAGCCCAGCTCGACGAGCTCGACGGCGCCGGTCAGCATCGCCAGCTCGGTGGCGGTCCGCTCGAGGATCGCGCGCTCGGCGCGCGTTGGGTAGTACTCGGGCAGCTCGCAGATCTGGTCGAACAGCTCGGCGCCGCGCGCGTCGTAGAAGTGCTTCGGCGGCAGTTCCTTGAACGGCCGCGTGAGGCCGTCGAGCACGTCCTCGGCGAGCGAGCGCTCCTGGACGGCGTCGAGGTGCGAGTCGATCCGGATCGACTCCTCGGGGTTGACCACAGGCTCCATCAGGTTGCCCCGCCCGTCCACGTGTGCTGCGCCGCCGGCTGGATTCGCATATGTCGCATTATGCGGAATTATCGCGCGCGAGGCGGACTCCGGCGAAGATCTGCCGGCGTATGGGCAGGTCCCAGTTGCGGAAGCGCGCGCCGGCGACGCGCGGATGCGTCGCCCACGAGGAGCCGCGCAGCACGCGGTAGTCCTCGCCGAAGAACACCTCGGAGTACTCGCGATAGGGGTGGGCGCGGAAGCCGGGGTAGCCATGGAAGGTGCCGGTGGTCCACTCCCACACCTGGCCGATCGCCGCCGGCGTCTCTTGCTCCTGCTCCGAGGTCGCCGCCCGCTCCCACTCGGCCTCGGTGGGCAGGCGCGCGTCGTGCGCTCTGGCGAAGGCGTCGGCCTCGAACCAGGAGACGTGGCAGGCGGGCGCCTCTGCATGTCCCGCCGCGATCTGGGGATGGTGGGTGATGTCGTACTGGAGCTTCCAGGCCCAGCCCTCGTCCGACCACCACTCGCGCCGCTCGTAGCCGCCGCCCTCGCTGAAGCGCATCCAGCTCGCATTGCTCACCGGCAGGCGCGCGATCTGGAAGGCGCGCAGCTCGACCGTGTGGCGCGGGCGCTCGTTGTCGTAGGCGAAGCCCTCGCCATCGGCCCCGATCGCGAACGGGCCGGCGGGTATTGCGATCCACTCCCCGCTCACGTCTCCGCCTCGCTCCCCGTCCGCGGGCGCAGGCAGCGGCCGATCGCGCTTGGCAAGATCGCCGGCTGGGAGCAGCCCGGCGATCGCCATCGTCTGTCGCATCGTCTCTGAGTGCTGGAGCTCGTGGCGGAGCACCATCTCGCAGATCGTCCCGTCGCCGAGGCCCTCCCGCGCGAGCGCGGCGGCGGTGCGGGCGCGGACGGCCGCCAGGTACTCGCGCGCCGCCTCCGGCCCGAGCGCCTCGATTTCCCCGCGCACCGCGCGCGGCGTCTCGAACGCGTCATACAGCTCGGCAAGGTCCGGCCGCAACAGCTGCAGGCCCGCGTGGCGCTGGCCCAGCCACAGATCCTCGTAGGCGGCGATGTGGCCGAGGTCCCAGACGAGCGGGCTCATGATCGGTGAGTGCACGCGCTCGAGGTCCGCGTCGCAGAGATCCGCGACCAGCGCGAGCGTGCCCCCGCGCGCGTCGTCGAGGTTGGCGAGCGCCCGGGCGGCGTCCGAGGACGCCGAAGCGCGGTCGGCGGGAGGCGCTGCGTCCTCGAGGGCGGTTGTTCTCGACATGGCGTCTTGGGTGCTCACGCGATCGACCTGTCCACTGTAGGAGGTGCAGGCGCGACCTCTAATCGAGGCTCGGCGGCGGCGAGGCGGCGTCGTCGACGATCACCGTCAGGCGCTCGCGCACGAGCAGGCTCGCCGGC
>DASXZA010000019.1:0-62014 GCA_036502205.1 Solirubrobacteraceae bacterium
GAACAGCCACGGGATGACGAACGGCGCGGTGATCGCAAGCCCGGTGAGCAGCGGGAACAGCACGACCGTCAAGAGCCGCACCATCCGCGTGCGCAGGGCGAACAGATCGTCCTCGTTGGCTGAACGCGAGAGCACCGGGAAGGCGATCGTGTACATGACGATGCTGATCTTGCTCTGGTAGCCGACGGCCAGCGTGTAAGCACGCCAGTACTGCCCCGCCGCGGCGGTCCCGAGCCGGCCCGCGATGACCAGGTAGTCGCCGTTGCTGAACGCCGCCCACGCGACCGCCGCCAGCGAGGCCGGACCGCCGTAGTCGGCGACCTCACGCGCCTGCTCGCGATGCCAGCGCGGCAGCGGCACCGGCGCCGCGATGAACGCGATCACGGTCGCGACGACCGTGCCGGCGAGCGACCCCAGCACGAGCGCCGAGCCGCCGAGGCCGGCCAGCCCGGCGAGCGCGACCGCGCCGAGCGCGCGCACGGCCGAGCTGGAGATTTCGATGATCGCGATCATGCGGAAGTCGAGGCGACGGCGCAGCAGCGCGGTCGGCACGGTGCTGATCGCGGCCAGCAGGAACAGCGGCGAGGCGAGCCGCACCAGCGAGGCCGCTTCGCCGCCGCACAGCGACGCCACCAGGGTGCCCGCGAGCAGCCATGTCGCGGCGCCCATCCCAATTGCCAGCACGATCCCCAGCGCGGTGCCGACCTGCAGGTGCTCGCGCGTGAGCTCGCGGCTGTTGACGAGCGCGCTGCCGATGCCCTCCGCGGGAATGCCGATCGCGAGTTCGACCACAATCAGCGCGACCGCGAAGGCGCCGAACGCCGCCGGCGGGATCATCCGCGCCAGCGCGACCATCGAGATCACCAGCAGGCACTCGGTGGCGATCCGCGACATCGAGATCCAGCGCAGACCGCCGACCGTCGCCGCCGTCAGTTCCTCGGCCGAGCGCGTGTCGCCCTTGGCGTACTCGTCGGTCGGCGCCGCCGGCGGCGAGGAGCCCGCGCTCGTCAGCCCCTCGGCCGAGCGGGCGTCTCCCGTTGGGCGCTCGTCGGTCGGCGTCGCCGTCGGCGAGGAGTCCGGGCTCATAACCGATCAACGCCAGCCCCGGTGGCCCCCTTGCGAGCTGCGAGGATGCGAAACACACCCTCGTGGACGGACGCATGGCAGGTCTCGCGACCGGCGCACGACTGCCATGTGCCGGCTCGCGTGGCACACGAAAGGCAGCCGCCCCGGCGGCCGTTTGTTCGAGCGAGATGGTGACCTTCACGGCCGTCGTGGCGGCATACAACGCAGAGCCGTGGATCGGCGAGGCGCTCGAGGCGATCCTCGGCCAGACCCGCCCGCCGGAGGAGGTCGTGGTCGTCGACGACGGTTCGACCGACGGGACGGCGCGCGTGCTGGAGGGCTTCGGCGACGCGATCCGCGTCGTGCGCCGCCGCAACGGCGGCTGCCCCGCGGCCTTCAACACCGCCTTCCGCGAGGCGCGCGGCGACTTCGTCGCGATGTGCGGCGCGGACGACATCTGGGAGCCGCGCAAGCTCGAGTGGCAGGCCGAGACGCTCGCCGCGCACCCCGAGGTCGACGTGCTGTTCGGCGACGCGCGCGTGATCGGCGAACATCGGCCCGCGGGCCTCACCAGCGAGCGTCTTGACAACGACCTCTATACCGAGGGCGTCCCCGCGGGCGTGCTCGACGGGGGCATGCTGCGCGACAGGCTGTACCGCGGCAACTTCATCTGCGCGCCGTCGATCGCGATCCGTCGCAGCCTGTTCGAGCGGCTGGGCCCGTTCATCGAGGACTACGGCGCCGACGACTACGAGTACTGGATGCGCTGCCTGCGCGCCGGCGCGAAGTTCTTCTACGACCCGCGCCCGCTGCTGAGCTACAGACGCCACGAGAGCAACCTCTCGAGCAAGCTGCTGTGGATGGCGCAGTGCAGCCACGACGTGCACCGCCGCTACGCCGACTTCATCGAGGACCGCTCGCTCGCTCGTGAGATCCTCGCCGAGGACCTCTTCCGGATCGCGCGCTGCCTCGTCGACGAAGACCGCGCGCGCGAGGCCAGCACCGCCTTCCGCGCCTCGCTGCGCCACCGGCTCGATCCGCGCGCGCTGGTCTGGGTCGCGATCCTCGCGCTGCCACCGGCGCTCCGCGAGCACACCGGCTCGAGGTTCGTAGATCTGAGCCGCGCACTCGCCCAGCAGAGCTGAGGGACGGCACGGCTCACCCGCGGCTCAACCGGCCGGCGCGACTCAGCTCGCCGCGGCGAACAGGCCCGAGCCGACCCAGTCGCCGGCGCCCTGGGCGCCGGGCGGGGCGAAGAAGTACCCGCCGCCGACGGGCGTGATGTAGTCGATCATCGGCTCTTCGTTCAGCCGCGTCTGAATCGTGGCGAACTGGCGCTCGGGGCTCTGGTTGAAGGCGACGAACATCAGGCCCTGGTCGAGCTCCCCGGCGGCGTCGAAACCGCGCGTGTAGTTGAAGCCGCGGCGCAGGATGCGCTGGTTGGCGGTCGCGGCGGTCCGCGGGTTGGCGAGGCGAATGTGCGCGTCGAGCGGGACGCGCTTGCCGTCGGGGTCGAGGTCGTAGCGCGGATCCTCGAACTCCTCGGTGCCGCCGAGCGGCGCGCCGCTGGCGCGCTCGCGCCCGATCATGTTCTGTTGCTCACTGAGTCCGACGCGGTCCCAGAACTCGACGTGCTGGCGGATGATTCGCGCGACCTGGTAGGTGCCGCCGGCGGCCCAGGCGGGCTCGCCGCGCCCGGCCCACACAAGCTCGTTCATAAGTGCCGCGTCGCTCGTCGGAGGGTTCGCGGTGCCGTCACGGAAGGCGAAGAGGTTGCGCGCGCTGCTGTGCGGCGAGGGCCCACGTGCGGCGCCGGAGAAACCGTCGATGTTCCAGCGCAGCTGCAGCGAGCCGTGCACGGTGCGCAGCAACTCGCGCAAGGTGTGCGCGACGGTATCGCGCTGGTGCGCACAGATCTGCAGCAGCACGTCGCCGTGACTCTGTGCCGGGTCGAGATCGTCGACGGGGAAGCTCGGCATCTCGATCAGCTCACGCGGGCGCTGCGCGCCCAGGCCGTAGCGCCCGTCGAACAGCGACGCGCCGAAGGCGATCGTGATGGTCAGTCCGTCGGGCGTGTTGACCGGCCCGAGGATCCCGGAGTCGACCGGCGGATCGTCGATCTCGAGCAGCGGAATCGGGCCGCCGGCGGTCAGTTCGCGCGCGCGCCGGCTGAGTGCCCGCAGCGTCGCTTCCAGCGTGCCGCGGTCGCCCGCCAGCGAGTCCAGCGCCGTGAACGTCGCCTGCGCTTGGGTCGGCGTGAGGATCCCCGCCTGGTGAATGCCGTCGAATTGATTGCGCGCGGCGAGTTGCGCCTGTGAGACATCCCATTCCTCGCGCGCCGAAGGCGCCGCGGTGGACGCGCCGCTGGCCTGATCGGAGCCGTGGATCAGCGCGCCGACACCGCCGACGCCGCCGGCGCCCAGCAGCACCGCCGAGCGCGTCAGGAAGGCACGCCGATCGAGCGGGCTCACGGGTCGATCCTCACATCGCGCGACGGTATCTGCGGAGTCTGCGGCGGCGCTTCGGTCTCGAGCGCACCGGGCACCTGCGAGAGCGCCTCGAGCGCTCCCTCGAGCGCGCCGTCGAGCGACTCGGACTGCTGCTGGGTCAGCTGCGTGTTCGTCGGGAGGCGTCCGCCGTGGGCGGCTGCGACGTTCGACATCGCCGCGCGCAGGGTCGCAAGTTCGGTGTCGACCGCACCGGTGACATCCGTCGCGCGCTTGAGCAGCGGATGCAGCGTCGCCACAACCTCTTCGGTCGCCGCGAGGCCGGCGTCGGTAGCGAGCACCCCTTCGCCGCTCAAGGGCACGTCGGCGCCACTGAGGAAATCGCGGGCCGCGTCCTCGAGGATCTCGTGCGCGCGAGTCGCGTATTCCAACGGTGTGAGCGGCGCGCGCGGCAACAATCTCGCGAGGCTGCTCACATCGCCGGCGAGCGCGCTTGCATAGCCGACGAGCGCGCGCGGCGCCGCGCCGCTCCACAGTCCGTATTCGATCCGATGAAAGCCCGTGAACTGCGGACTGGCGACCCCATGCGCGAGGCCTCCGGGTGTGCCGTCGATCGCTTTGTTGAGGGCTGTCACCTTGGCACCAAGGGCGACCTGTCCGTCCAGATAGACGGCTCCGAGCCGCAGGTAGCCTGCGAAGGCGTTACTCCAGGCGGTCTGCGCGGCGGCGCGATCGTTCGCCTGCAGCGCGACCTGCAGACGCACGAGCTGGCCTTGCGTCGCGCGCAGCTGCGCGAGCGCGTAGCGACGGTAGGCCGCGATCGGTGTCGCGAAGGCCGACGCTGGCAGCGGCGGCAGCTCGGGCGCCGGTGTCGCCGAAGCTCCTTGCACGGCGCCCTGCGAGGACTCGACTACGACCTTGCTGCGCACGTGCGGCGCCTGCGGCAAATAGGTGGCTAGCGGCGTCAGGGCATATGGCGCCGCAGTATCGGTGTGATGCGTGCTGCGACCGACACCGAGCGCGGTGAGCGCGAGGAAGACACCCACCGCGACGCAAGCTGCGGCGAGCGCGGTGAGCGTCCAGCGTCTGGCCGTCGAGTCGAGCATTGGCACTAGGAACAAACGACCCGCGCCGCGCCCGCCTTGTGCCATGCAACATCCGACCCGCGGCGCACCACCTTGTGCGTGCAACTTCCGCACCGCACTGCACCGCGCAGCTTCCTGCCGTGGCCAGCTCCTTCGACTGCTGCGCGTCGTGCCGCTAGATGATGCTGCCGCGGGGGCCGCCGGCCACAGGCCCTACAAGAAGAACCTGCGCCAGCGATCGCGACGCCGCGGCGCCCCCCGACGCCGCGGCGGGATCCCCCCCTGGCTACGCCGCGGCGCGCTCCAGTCGCGGCGCGAGCGTAAGCGGAGTGCCGTTGTCGCGGATCGACGCGGACGCCATCTCGACGGCGGCGACGATCTGGATGCCCAGCGACACGTTGGAGCGCGGTTCGGAGCCCGTGCGGATCGCCCGCGCGAAGTCCTCGAGCTCCAGGCGCAGCGGCTCGGCGGGTTCGACGCGCGGGATCACGACGTCGCCGCTGCGGTAGATGAGCTGGTGCTCGCCGAAGTTCGTCGGCGGACCGACGTCCAGGCCGCGGTCGTAGACGCGTATCGGCTCGTCGGAGGCGGTGTCGTCGTACTGGACCATGCGCTTGCTGCCGACGACGATCATCTGGCGCATCTTGCGCGGCGCGAGCCACGAGAGCTGCACGTTGGCGGTCGTGCCTCCAGCGAACGTCAACGTCAGGAACGCCGTCTCGTGCACGCCGCGCTCGAAGACGCTGCTGCCCGACGCGGAGACCTCGAGGATCGGCTGGTCCAGCCAATACATCAGGATCGAGAGATCGTGCGGTGCAAGATCGCAGACGACGCCATCAGCCTGGTACTTGCCGAGGTTCATTCGCGAGGACGTAATGAAGTGAACGTCGCCGATCGTGCCGTCCTGGACGAGGTCGCGTACGGCATTGACAGCCGGGCTGTAGATGAAGGTGTGACCAGGCATCAGCACGAGCCCGGCCTCCTCCGCGATGTCCGCAAGCTCATAGGCGTGAGCCAACTCGGTCGCGAGCGGCTTCTCCACGAGCACGTGCTTGCCCGCTTCCAGTGCACGCTTTACCAGCGGGTAGTGCGTCTGCGGCGGCGTGGCGACGATCACAGCTTCGACCGACGGGTCGCACAGGACCGCGTCGAACTCGGAGACCGCGCGGGCCTCCGGGTGGCGACGGGCAACTCCCTGCAACTGTTCGGGATCGCGGTCGCAGATCGCCCGCAGATCCATCTCGGGCCGCTCGGACACGTTGCGTGCGAGGTTCGGACCCCAGTACCCGCAGCCAACGAGCGCCATGCCGATCGGCGCCGCCCGCGGAACAATCCGCCCCGGACGTGTCACGTCCCCACTTATCGTTGGATCCCCCTTGGAACCGCTCCATCCGTCGAGCATGGGTCAGGCACCTCCGTTGGCTGTCGAATATCCGTCCATGTACATGGTCAACGCTCAACCAGGGTGGCGTCTTTTGCAAAGGTGTGAATCGCGTTTGCGACCCGGTCGAGCTCGAGCTCGCTCATGCCCGGGAAGATCGGCAGCGAGCAGATCTGCTCCGCCAGCCCCTCGCTCACCGGCAGGCTGCCCGGACCCATGTCGAGATCGGCGTAGGCACCCGTGCGGTGAATCGGCACTGGGTAGTGGATCGCGCTGGCGATGCCTTCCCGCTCGAGGTGCTCACGCAGCGCGTCGCGCTGCGCGCAGCGCACTACGAACAGGTGGTAGACGTGGTCGGCCTGCGCAAACGGCAGGTGCACCGGATCGACCGCGGGTGCGTCGGCGAGCCGCTCGCGCAGCGCGGCGCCGAGCCGGCGGCGATCGTCGCTCCAGCCATCCAGGCGCGTGAGCTTGCGGCGCAGAATCGCCGCCTGCAGCGCATCCAGGCGCGAGGTCGCACCGACCTCGCGGTGGTGGTAGCGCGGCCGCTCGCCGTGCGAGCGCAGCAACCGTACGCGATCCGCGAGCTCCGGGGAGGCGGTCACGACGGCACCGCCGTCGCCCCACGCCCCGAGGTTCTTGGCCGGGTAGAAGCTGAAGCAGCCGAGCGCCCCGAATGTGCCGACGCGTTGCCCGCGGTAGCGCGCGCCATGTGCCTGACAGGCGTCCTCTAGCACGTGGATACCAGCTTCGCGCGCCAGCTCCAGGATCGGATCTAGCTCTACGGTCGCCCCGAAGAGATGAACGGGGATCACGCAGCGCACGCGTGGCCCGAGTGCGCCGGCGACCAGCTCAGCGGTCATTAGGTGCGAGTCGGGATCGACGTCGACCGGTCGTGGGGTCGCGCCGACGGCGCTGACTGCCTCGGCGGTCGCGATGAACGAGTTGGTCGGGACGATCACCTCATCGCCGGGTCCGATCTCCAGGGCGCGCAGCGCCAATGCCAACGCCTCGGTGCCCGAGGCAACACCGACCGCGAAGTCGGTCTCGCAGTAGGCCGCGAAGTCCCGCTCGAACTCCTCGACGTGGTGTCCGAGTGTGAACGCGCCCTGCTCGGCGACTTCACGCACGGCTCCCAGCAGCTCCTCCAGGAGCGCGGGGTCGGCGCGATCCATCTGCGTGAAAGGCACCTGCGCGAGGGCCGCGCCGTCCTTCGAAGTGCCCGCCTGCGGGCGAGCAGCAGTGTCTGTTGCGAGTGCGCTTGCCATGGCTCAGCCCACCGAGAGGCTGATCGAGGGCGCGGAGTCCAGGCGACGCAGCTCCTGCTGCAGCGCTTTGCGACCGCGATGGTGCAGGCCGTGGATCGAGCTCTCCGAGCGACCCATCCGTGCGGCGATCTCAGGCGGGGTGAGACCGATGACGTGCCGCATAACGACGACGTTGCGCTGCTCCTCCGGCAGCGCGTCCAGCGCCGCGCGCAGGTCGCGGGCGCAGTCCAGCGAGGTCTCGTCGAAATGCGTGTCCGCCCCGTAGACCTCTTCGGTCGGGGTCGCGCGGCGGCGACGCAGATGATCCAGCGCGGCGTTGCGCGCAAGTCGCAGCAGCCAGGCCGAGAACGGCACGCCGCGATCGTCGTACTTGCAGATCGCGGTGATCAGCTTCAGGAAGACGTGCTGCGTGAGGTCTTCGGCCTCCTTCTCGTCGCGCACGATACTGCGCACGTAGCCGTAGACGTTGTCGGAGTAGCGAATGTAGAGCAGGCGCAGCGCCTCGCGGTCGCCCTCCTTGGCACGAGCGATGGCAAGGCGAACTTCGCGTGTCGCCTCCGGTGACTCGTCGAGGGTCGTGCGCGCGCGCAACCCGATCTGACCCTGCTGGGACTTCCTGATGTAAGTGAGCACTGGAGGTATCTCCCCATCCTTGGTTTATGAAGTGACCGAAGTGGGAATCCCTTCCCACGGTGCTTGCCGTCCCGGCCGCAGAGGCGGTGGGGAGCAGGTGATCGATGATGGGGACGCGCGGCGGCGCTCACAATCGCCCGTTGGTCGTGACCTGCGTTCACGCGGCTGAACGCCGCCATCGGTCATGCTTCGGAGCGCAGCCCTGCTTTCAAGCCCCGTCCGTGCTCGCCGTGACGCCCTCGCGCCGCGCCTGCGCGTAGAGGCCCTGCTACCGGATCGAAGGAGCGACGCTCATGAGCGAGCAGCCACATACACACGGAAAGCTGGATCCCTATGAGACCGCGATGGCGCGCCACGGCGCGCCCAAGCAGCGTTTTCCGGCACGCGAGAGCGATCCGCGCCTGGCACACGCACTGGTGCACGACGAGCTGCTGCTGGATGGCGTGGCACGCATGAACCTCGCGACGTTCTGCACGACGTGGGCCGAGCCGGAGGCGCTGGCGCTGCTGGCGGAGTCGTTCGACAAGAACATCGTCGACAAGGACGAGTACCCCCAGACGGCGGAGCTGGAGGCGCGCTGCGTGCGGATGCTCGCGGATCTGTGGCACTCGCCGCACCCGCAGACGACGCTAGGAACGTCGACGACGGGCTCCAGCGAGGCGGCGATGCTCTCGGGCCTAGCGGCGAAGTTCCGCTGGCGCGAGCGCCGGCGCGCAGCCGGCGCGCAGAGCGTCGAGCGACCCAACTTCGTATGCGGCCCGGTGCAGGTCTGCTGGGAGAAGTTCGCGCGCTACTTTGACGTCGAGATCCGCGAGGTGCCGATGGATGGCGATCGCTACCTGATGGAGCCCGAGCAGTGCCTGGAGCGCTGCGACGAGAACACGATCATGGTGGTCGCGACGCTCGGCCAGACGTTCACGGGCCTATTCGAGGACGTCGCTGCGATCGCGGCCGCGCTCGATCGGCTCGCGGAGCAGGGCGGCCCCGACATCCCTCTGCACGTCGACGGCGCGAGCGGCGGCTTCCTAGCTCCGTTCACCGCACCGGAGCTCGTGTGGGACTTTCGCCTGCCGCGCGTCAGGTCGATCAACGCGTCGGGGCACAAGATGGGTCTGGCGCCGCTCGGCTGCGGCTGGGCGATCTGGCGCGAACGCGCGGACATGCCGCAGGAGATGATCTTCAACGTCAACTACCTCGGCGGCGAGATGCCGACGTTCAACCTGAACTTCTCGCGCCCCGGCGGTCAAGTGGTAACGCAGTACTACAACTTCATCCGCCTCGGCCGCGAAGGCTATGAGCGCATCCACGGAGCGACGTACGAAACCTGCGAGCACCTCGCGCGCGAGATCGCGGCGCTGGGCCCATTCGAGATCGTCCACGACGGTAATCCGCAGGCGGGCATCCCGGCGGTCTCATGGAAGCTCAGCGACGGCGAGCACGGCTACAACCTCTTCGACCTCGCCGATCGCCTGCGCGCGCGGGGGTGGCTGGTACCGGCGTACACGCTGCCGCCCCACCTAGAGGAGCTCGCGATCCAGCGCATCCTGGTGCGCCACGGCTTCAGCCGCGATATGGCGGATCTGCTGCTTGCCGACATCCGGCGCAGCCTGCAGACGCTGGAGAAGCACCCGCCGAGCGTGTCGCTGAACGAACAAGAGGTCGGCTCCTTCAATCACAACGCGACGCCGGCGGTGCGCCACCCGGCTCCGCGCTGACTCAGGGCAGCGGCTGCGCGAACGGCTCCGCGAGCTCGCCCTGCCAGGTGCGGAAGAAGGCCTCCGCGGTGTGGGCGTCGAGGGGGCGCGCGAACAGGAAGCCCTGGCCGCTGTCGCACTGCTCGTCCTTGAGCAGGTCGAGCTCATGCGAGCGCTCGATGCCCTCCGCGAGGGTCTCGATCGACATCGCCTTGCCGAGCTGCACGAGCGTGCGGATCAGCGTCTCGCCTTCGGGGTTTTGGCTGAGGCGCGAGATGAACGAGCGGTCGATCTTCAGCGCGTCGACGGGGAACTGCTGCAGATGGGAGAGCGAGGAGTAGCCGGTGCCGAAGTCGTCGATCGCGATGCGCACGCCGAGCTCCTTGACGGCGGTGAGTCGGCGTACGGTCTCCTCGGCGTCGCGCATGATCGTGGTCTCGGTGATCTCGATCGTCAGCGCGGCGGGGTCGATGCCGCTCTCGCGCAGCGCGTCGCGGACGTCGTCGATGAACTCGTCGGTGTCGAGCTGGCGCGCGGAGACGTTGACCGAGACGCCGATCGGGAAGCCCGCGGCGCGCCAGATCGCGGATTGGCGGGTCGCCTCTTTGAGCACCCACCTGCCGACCTCGGTGATTAGGCCGGTCTCCTCGAGCAGCGGCACGAAGTCGTCGGGCTGCACGACACCGCGCGCAGGACTGTTCCAGCGCAGCAGCGCCTCGACCCCGGTCGGGCTCATCCGCTGTAGGTCGAAGGTCGGCTGGTAGACGAGGAAGAACTGCTCCAGCTCGAGCGCTTCGCGCAGGTCCATCTCGAGCTCCATGCGCGTCTGAACGTCGTCCTGCATCTCGGACTCGAAGACCACGAAGCGGTTCTTGCCGTCCCACTTGGCGCGGTACATCGCAATGTCGGCGTCGCGTAGGAAGTCCTCGGCGGACTCGCGGTCGCCCATCGCGATGCCGACACTGGCCGTCACGGCGAGCCGCGCGGAGTCGGACTCGTCGAGTTTGAAGGGCGGCGCGAGCGCCTCGAGGATGCGTTCGGCGATCAACTCGGGGCCCGCGGCGAGCGACATGCCCTCGGCGATCACGACGAACTCGTCGCCGCCGAGGCGCCCAAGCGCGTCGGTGTCGCGGATCGCGCCACGCAGGCGCGCGGCGACGGCCTTCAGCAGCCGGTCACCGGCGCCATGGCCGAGCGTGTCGTTGACGGCCTTGAAGTTGTCTAGGTCGATAAACAGGGCGGCGACTGGCGCCTGGCTGCGGCGGCCGCGGACGAGCATCTGCTCGATGCGATCGAGGATCAGCGTGCGGTTGGGAAGCCCGGTGAGCGGATCGTGGGTCGCGAGGAACGCGAGCTCCTCCTGGCGACGGGAGAGCTCGTCGTGAGCCTTGCGGCGCTCCTCCTCGAAGGACTCGCACATCCGCACGAGCGTGACATCGAGACTGCGTTGCAGCATCGCGAGCCCCTTGGCGAGCACGGCGGGCGCCAGCTGCAGTTCCTCGGCGCGCTGGCGCACGACGTCCTCGGCAGCGTCGCGCCAGCGCAGACAGCGCTTGGTGACCTCGTTGAGCGGCGCGGCGCGCTGCGCGGCGAGCTGGCCGAAGATGCGCCAAGACTCGCGGCCGACCTCACGGGCGACCTCAGGGCCGTCGCCGGCCATCCAGCGCGCGACGGCGATCGTCGAGACCGAGCCGACACGCGCGAAGCTGTCTTCGACGAGCGCATCGAGCACGTGACCCGAGTCGGCCGAGAGCCGCAGCATCCGCGCGACGACGTCGTCGGTGCCGGCTTTCAGCGCTTCACCGAGTCGCCGTAGGTCGTGCTCGGAGCTGACACCGCCAGACGCCGATGGTGCTCCGAGCGTCGGAGCCGCGGGATCGATTTCGGCGGTGATGGCACGCGAGGTACCTTGGGAGGCACCTTGGCCGGCGAGAGGCATGCCCTCATTGATCGACGTCGGCCACGATTCCTTGAACGAGCGGCGCGCGACATTGGACGCGCGGGAGCCATCAACGCGGTTCCCGCGCGGGAACCATGACGCCGCGCAACTTGCCCACCGCTTATGGGTTTGACTTTGTGACGCTCGTTATAAACAGCGTCTTGACGGGAAGCCGCTCGTTATAAACAACGCCTTGACGAGAAGCCCAATGAGCCGCTAGGGTCTGAATTTCAGCCTGCTAGGCTCAGACAGGGGTCATACACCGAGGAGGAGAGGTCGTAATCGTGCACACCAGAAGCCGTATTCGCCGCAGTTTCACCGCCGTCGCTCTTGCAACGGGCACGTGCGCGCTCGCCCTGACGATGGGTGCGACCGGGGCCTCGGGATCGACCGCCGGCGCGGCGCGCACGGTCTCGCTGAACGACACCGCCCACTTGCACAAGACTTCCAGCCACGGCTTCAATCTGTACGAGTCCGGCAGCACAAGCGGCTCGATTAGCGGCACGATCACGCTGCATCTCGACGTCGTCTCCACCAACCGCGTCACAGCGCAGATCAGCGTGCATCCGCGCGGCGGCGGCTCGATCAACGGCAGCGCCTCGGGTAGCTACCGCAACAACGGCGCGACGGCCAGCTTCTCGGGTTCGATGTCGGTGACGAGCGGCAGCGGCAGCTACTCCGGCTCGCACGGCTCGGGCCTCAGCTTCAGCGGCACGATCGAGCGCACGACCGACGCGGTCACGGTCCACGTCAGCGGCCACTTCTCGAGCTGACGCGCAAACGACCGGGGGACTCGATGCTCAACTTCAGAACTCTCGCCGCGACCGCGGCGACAGCGCTGCTTGCCTGCCTGCCGATCGCGGCTTTGCCCGCGTCGGCGGGGGCGACAACGACCGAGCAGGCCACGCTGCACGCTTCATTCTCACCCGACCGCCTCGCAACAAGCACGACAATCGGCTTCGGCTTCACGGTTACCACGGCTGAAGGTCTCGCACCGCCGCCGCTGACGGGCATCAGCCTGCACATGCCGGCGGGTATGAACTTCACGAAGACGACGCTCGGATTGGCGATCTGCAACCCGAATTCGTTGCAGGAACACGGGATCTCGGGCTGCTCACCCAACTCGCGACTCGGCTTCGGCAGCGCCTCAGTAGAAGTGCCGTTCGGTACCGGCTCGGGCCATGAGCTCCCGGAAATCCAGGCGCTGATGGGACCGCCGCACAACGGCAACATGGTCGTGCTGTTCTATGCCAACGGCCAGACTCCGGTCTTCGCGCAGCTCGTGTTCAGAGGTGAAGTGCAGCCGGCGACAGGGATCTTCGGCTCGCAGCTCGCCACCTTGGTACCGCCGATCCCGAGCGTCCCCAACGGACCCGACGTCTCGATCGTCAGTGTCCAGGCGACGATCGGACCGAGCCACCTGACCTACCACAAGCGCGTGCACGGTCGGCTCGTCGCGTTCCACCCGATCGGGATATACGTGCCGGAACGCTGCCCGAAAGGCGGCTTCCCGTTCGAAGCTGAATTCACCTTCCAGGATGGCTCGCACGCCATGGCGTCGACTACCGTCGCCTGTCCGCCGGCACGCCAGCACCATTAATTAGCGCGAGCTCTGGCTCGCATCGTGACGGTCGCGGCGTTCTTCGGAGCGTCGCGACGGGTCGCGTTACATCAACTGCACGCCTAACTTTGAGCGGCGCCTGTTTGCTCCACCCGGAACAATATGGCGGTGCTCGAGCTGCGCTCGTTCAACGACGGCGACACCGAGGCCGTGTGGCGCCTACACAACCTCGCACTTGAGGATGCCGGCGTGCACGGCGGCCACGGCCCGTGGGAGGCCGACCTCGACGACATACCGACCGCATACCTCGATTCGGGCGGTGATTTCCTCGTCGGCTTCGCCAATGGCGCCTTGGTGGCGATGGGCGGCATCCTCCGCCGCTCTCGCGAGGAGGCGGAGATCAAGCGTATGCGAGTGCACCCTGAATTCCAGCGCCGGGGCTTTGGTCGCGTCCTGCTCGAGCGACTCGAGCGACGGGCACAAGCGCTCGGCTGCCATGTGGTTCGCCTCGACACCACCGAGCAACAGTTGGCGGCTCGACGGCTCTATCAAAGCGCTGGCTACCACGAAACTGGCAAGCGACAGACAGCGCGGTTCCTCTTTATTGACTTCAGTAAGACCCTCAACCCGCGTTGAAGCAACCGGGCGGGCCTAGGGTGTAGTACTAGCGGGCTTCTACCGGTCAGTCCTGCAGCGCGACCGCAGGCGGCACGCCGGCAGCCATGTACCCGGGGATCGCGACGATTACGACCGCGGCGGCGGTGACGAGCGCGAGACTGCCAAGCGCGATCAGCACACCGAAGGAGTAGACGACCGGGAAGTTAATGACGTTCGCCAACGCACGATCGAGCAGCTGTTGGCCATAGAGGCCGAAGATCGCGCCGCTGAGGCAACCGACACCCAGCAGCAGGAAGCTCTCGAGCAGGATCGTGCGCCACAGTTCCGCGCGCGGGAAGCCCTCGAGCTTGAGCTTGGCCAGGCGCGGACGGCGCTGCCAGACCATGTTGCCCATCGCGGCTGCCATCGCGAGCACCGCGGCGATCAGGATCAGCGTCGCGATCTGCGTCAGCCGTTCGAGCCCCTGGCGGCTCAACGCCCGCTGCTGGTTGGCGTGATGCTCGGCCGTTTCGACGGTCAGCCCGGAGTTTGGTCCGAGCGCCTTGGCGACCTCCGCGCGGGCCTGCGTGGGTGAGAAGCCGGGCGTAAGCAGCACGTTGTAGGCGCTCGCTTCGCTGCTGCCCCACGAGCGCGCGTACTGGTCGGCGCTCATGATGATCGCGCCGGGCGCCCAGCCGATGTTGGTGGAGAGCGCCGCGACGCGCAGCGTCGTCGGGTTCGGCGTCGGCAGTGTGAACGCCTGACCGACGTGCAGGTGGTGTTCTTCGGCGATCGCCTGCGAGAGCACCGCCCAGCCGCCGGCGCGAACCTCGGCGGTTGCGCGCCGGTAGTCGCCTTCGGTGAGCTGGCTGGCCGGCAGCAGCGGCGAGGCGGTCGTCGGCGGCGCGATCACCCAGACGCGCCGTTCGCCGACGTCGAGCAGCCCTCCGCGGTAGATGCTCACCGCG
Organism: Solirubrobacteraceae bacterium; assembly: GCA_036502205.1. Taxonomy (GTDB): domain Bacteria; phylum Actinomycetota; class Thermoleophilia; order Solirubrobacterales; family Solirubrobacteraceae; genus Palsa-744. Next base: position 14,639 of record DASXZA010000019.1, read on the forward strand.
CGCACTCCCGGCAGATGTTCGAGCTTGGCCTGCGCGCTGGGATCGAACGAGGCCGTCTTCAGCAGGTTGTAGTTGCCCGACGGCGAGACCCAGACGTCGGTGAACGAGTTGAGGTCGGTCGCCGCGTTTTCCAAGCCATGCAGCAGATCGCCGTGCGCGGTCTCGATCGCGACGCTGCCGAACACCGCGATCGCACCCGTCGCCGCGATCGCGATCGCGCGCGCGCGGCCCGCGCGCAGCTCCATCACGGCGACGTGCGGTACCGCGCTCGTCATCGCCGGGGCGATGCGTCGCACGAGCGCGAGCGTCGCGTCGAGCGGAATCGGCAGCAGCAGCAACAGCGCGCCGACGAGGAAGACCATGCCGAGGATCGCCTCTTTCGGCGCTGCGAGCAGGATCGCCGTGGCGGCCGCGAGGCACAGCACTCCGCCGATCGCCAGGCGGCGGTCGTTCCTGCCGCTCCCCCCCTCCTTCTGCGTGATCGCCGCGAGCGGATCGCGCGAGAGGATGTCTTTGAGCGGACTGAGCACCGCGACCGATGCCGCGAGCATGCCGCCACCGATCGCGATCTCGATGCTCTGAGCGCTGACCACGCGCTGCGAGCCGACCGCGAAGGCCGAGGAGAGATAGCCGGGATTGGAGTGGAAGAGGTGGATCGAGAGCTCATCGCCGAGGAACAGCCCGAGCAACGACGCGAGCACGCCGAGCACGATCGCGTCGAACATCATCACCCCGATCACCGTGCGCGGTGGGTAGCCGTCGCGGCGCAAGTCAGCGATCAGGCGCCGGCGCTGGGGCACCGTCAGCAACATCGCGTTGAACGCGAACAGGAAGCCCACGAGCGCGCTGATCACCGCGAACAACGCCGTCGACTGGTTGGTCGCAGCCGCCGCACGCGCGAACAGCTTTTCGTCGTAGCTGGCCGCCTCCACGTTCAGGCGCCCCGCGGCGAGTCGCACGAGCGCGCTGCGCACCGCGGCTTCGTGACCGGGGACCGGCTCGACGAGAATGCGGCTCACGCGACCGCCGAGACCGGACATTTCCTGCGCGAAGGAGAGCGGCGCCACCGCGATCGGGCTCTGGATCAGCGCGCCGATCTGCTTGGCGTGCAGCTGCTCGTAGAGCGCCGCCTGAGCGACGTGCCCGCCGACCTCGAAGGTCGCTTCCTGCCCGAACTTGGTTACGCCGAGCGTGTGCGCGAGCGGCGACGGCAGCACGACCGCGCCGAAGCCCTGAACCGGGTTGAGCTTGGTGTTGCGCACGAGCGCGCCGCCGAGGTCGGTGAGGCTTGGGTCCGCGCCGACGAGCTCGACGGACTCGCTGCCCTTAGGCCCAATCGCGTTCGCGTTTAGTTCGAGCAGCGGCGCCGCCGCGCGCACGCCGGGAATATGGCGGATCTGAGCGAGTTTGGCTTCTTCGAAGCCGGCGCTATCGCGTGCGACGATCTGCAGCGTCGCTTTCCCGACAATTCCCTGAGAGAGCTGCGCGACCGAGCTCGAGAGGCTCGAGCTCGCGACCTGCGAGGCGAACAGCAGCGCGACTCCCGCGGCGATCCCGACAATCGCGAACATCTCCTGCAGCAGTCGCGCGCGCAGCCGCACGCGGTAGAGGTGCAGAACGTTGAGAACTTTCATAGCGACGATCCCGCGCCGGCGTCGATCACTTCGTGGTGGCCCGCGCGTACGACTGGTCGGGCTCGTAGTCGCTGAGCTTCCCGTCGCGCAGCGCGTAGACGCGGTCGGCGTACGCCGCCGCCTGAGGATCGTGGCTGACGAGCACAATCGCAACCTGATGCTCGCGACAGAGTTCAGTCAACAGTTCGAGCACTTCGCGCCCGCGCTGCGTGTCGAGACTGCCGGTCGGCTCGTCGGCCAGCAGCAGGCGCGGTTCGGTCGAGAGAGCGCGCGCGATCATCACGCGCTGGCGCTCGCCCATCGAGAGCAGCTCGGCGCGATGCTCGAGTCGCTGTCCCAGACCGAGGCGCTCGAGCAGCGGTGAGATCTTACGGTGCGCGTCGCGCCAGCGCATGCTCTTGAGCAGCTTCAGCACCGCGTTGTCGATCGCCGTCACCCCGGGCAGCAGGTCAAAGTTCTGGCGGATGAATCCCAGTTCGGAGAGGCGAAAGTGCGAGGCTTCGCGCTCGGAGAGCGAGGATACGTCGCGCCCGCCGATCAGCACCTGGCCGCTAGTCGGCTGTAGTAGCGTCGCGACCATCAGCAACAGCGTCGTCTTGCCCGAGCCGCTGGGCCCATACAGCACGACCATCTCGCCGGGCTCGACCTTCAGCGAGACGCCATCGACGGCCTTCACGGGCTCGCCGCCGATCGCGGGATAATGCTTGACGAGATCGCGCAGCTCTAGCAAGGCAGTGGTCCTCCTCCGCGCCGTTTTGTCCGTACCGGGCAGACGACGATCCATACGCCGCGGCGGCGCCCGTATGTGACTGCAGCAGTCAAGAGTCTACTTCACGCCATATGGCTCGTGGCCGCGCGGCGCCGGCGCCGGTGCGTTGCCGTGGGCGCCAACTGGCAGCGCCGCGTCGATCGCGCTCGGCAGCACGACCTCGGCGCCGCCGCCCCGTCGCGCCGGGCCTCCGGGAGCGCGGGGCGCGAGGCGCCGCAGCCGTAGCCGCGAGCGAAAGACCAGCATCGACAGTCGTGCCGGCTCGCCGAGTGCCTCGAGCACAGCCTGCGCGACGGGCCGCGCCGCGGGAGCGCAGGCCTCCGGCGTCGAGAGGTAGAAGCTTGCCATCGCCGCGAGCACCAGCACGTGCCCGCGACCGGCCGGCAGCTCTTCAGCGGCGCCGAGCGCGTGCTCGGCGAGCAGCCGCATGCGCGTCGCGGCGTCCAGCGAAGAGGCATAGCAGCCGACGAGGCTGCGCTGCCCCGTCGCGTAGTCCTCCGCGATGTCGACGAGATTGTCGAGCAGCGAGTGCAGCGCCCCGATCCACGGGAAGTATGCATCCTCGATCGCGGCGATCTCCGCGTCCTGCACGCGCGGCTGTGCCGCCGCCGCGATCAGCGCGTAGATGCCGAGCGATGAGCCGCCCGACGCCGCGGTCTCCCACCAGCGCAGGCCGCTGCCGCTCGGCGTCGCCGCCCGCGCCCAGCGTTCCAGGGCGAGGTAGTCGCCCTGGACTTCCCCGGTGTTGCAGCTCTGGAAGGCCACGATCCGCTCCGCCGCGCGCAGTGCCGCCGGCGCGACCGCGGCATATGAGGGCAGCTCGGCGAGCGCCGCGCGGCACTCGTCGATTGTGTCGATTAGATAGCCGCCGTCGTCCTGCAGGTGGTGGTGCTCGTAGTAGTCGACGTGCTGCGCCTGCGGGTCCAGCGCGACGAGCAGCGCGTGGTGCAGCAACTGCCCGTTGACCGCCGGATCGGTGTTCGGTAGCTCGGTCAGCATGTCGAGGTAGTTGTAAGCCGCCTGGAAGGACGCCATCGCGCGCGCCGCTGCTGCGCGTCGCCGCGCGGGCACAAACGCTGCAAAGGCCGTCGCGCCCTCGATGTTGCCCCACTTGCGCAGCGCATCGAGCACTACGCGCTGCAGCAGCTGGTCGGGGATCTGCTGAGCGCGCACCTCGCGCCGGCGACGCTCGGCACACACACGCGGGAACACGCCCAGCCAGTAGCGCCGCGCAGCGCCCGCGAAGGCACCCGTCAAAGCGATGCGACCGCTCCCTCTATGACCCATCGGCACGACCCCCAAGACACTAGCTCCCCGATCGCGCCGACCCTGGCGCTTGACCGCAGTATAAATGTATACGTAATGGTTTGTCTACCGTTTGCCAGCGCGATCTCTTTCAGATGTCACAGCGTCCTCGGTGCGTGTCTCCTCGCCCGTGCACGTCGGTTGTGCCCCGTCGAGCAGGCTCAGACAGGCCTCCGCTAGCGCCGCCACCTGAGCCTCGCTCAACTTCTCAAAGAAGCGCAGCCGCACGCCCGCACGATGCGTCGCCTGCGCCTCCTCCGCCAGCGCCGCACCCGCCGGTGTCAGGTGCGCGTTGGTCGCCCGCGCGTCCGCCGGGCACGGCTCGCGCGTCAGCAGGCCGCGACCTTCCAGCGCATCCACGATCCGCGAGACGCGACTCAGGCTGAGGCCCATGTCCTGCGCGAGCGTCGTCAGCCGCAACCTTCCATCCTCCGCCGCCACCATCCGCCCCAGCACGCCGAGTGCGCTGAAGCTCAGGCCGTGTGCCGCTTCCAGTTCGCCCTCGAGCTCGCGACCTAGCGTGCGACCGGCCTCGAGCAAACCCGTGAACGCCAACGCCTGCTCCGCCGAGAGGCTCGCAGCGCCCTCGGCACCCAGAAAATACTCCGCGCGCGGTGCCACATCCTGCGCTCGCACCGCCATCGCTCCCCCTCAGGCGCCCGGATCCAGCGCGATCGCCACCGCGTTTCCGGACGGATCGCGCACTAGGAGCTCTTTTGCCGCGTCCGCGTGCTCGTAGTCGATGCCGGCGCGCTCGATCCGCGCGCGAACCGCCTCCACGTCGGCTGCGTCAGGCAGGTACACCGTCCAGTGCCGCATGCCCAGTGCGTCCGCCGGCGCCGGCGGCACGCCGCGACCGCGCCAGGTGTTGAAGGCGAGATGGTGGTGGTAGCCCCCCGCCGAGACGAACGCTGCCGTTCCGAGGTCGATCACGGTCTCGAAGCCGATCACCTCTGTATAGAAGCGCAGCGCCGCGGCGGTGTCGCCGACGTGCAGGTGCACGTGCCCGACCTGTAGGCCCGCCTGGGCATACGGCGCCGGTGGCTGCTCGGCAACCGACGCCAGCAAGCCGTCGAGATCCAGCGGCTGCGGGCCGCCCGCGAACAGGTTCGGGTCGCCGATGTCCGGCCAGCGCTCGCGCGGGCGGTCCGCTGCGAGCTCCAGGCCGTTGCCGTCGGAGTCCGCCAGGTAGATCGCCTCGTGCGTGCCGTGGTCCGAGGCGCCCTGGATCGGTGTCTGCGTCGCCGCGAGTCTCAGCGCCGCGCGCCCCAGCTCCTCGCGCGAGGGATAGAGCAGCGCTACGTGGTACAGGCCCGCATGCCGGCCCGCGCGCCGCGCCGAACGGTTCTCCAAGAGCCCCAGCAGATCCTCGCCACCCACGCCAAGCGCCGCGCGCGCCTGTTGGCGACTTTGGACGCGCAAACCGAGCGCCCCCGTATAGAAAGCGACCGCGCGATCGAGATCGCTCACCGTGAGCTCCACCGGGCCGAGCCGCGTCGCCGCCGGCAGCGACTCGCCACTCCGAGTCGGCTCGCTTACGTCAGTGCTTATCGTCGTCGATGCGTTCAAGGCAGATCCAGCTCACTCAATTCCAAATTGCTTGCCATAGCAAGCATAGCGCTGCCGGTTCTCGCAACCGGCGCCGCGGCCGACATCGGACCCGCGCCATCCGGCACGCTTGTCGGGGCGGACCCAACAAGTCTTAGCGTCAGCCCCGCGAGCAGACTCGCCACCAGCATGAAGCGCCACGCACCCGCGAAATCGGCAGCCGTATTCGCCGCTCCCACGACCGCAACGAGGATCGCCGCGCCCAGCGCCGAGCCGAGCTGACGGCCAGTCACCTGCACCGCGATGCCCGTCGCCAGGCGCTCCGGCGGCAGTGTCGCCGCGACCATCGCCGTCAGCGACGGAATCGTCAGACCGACGCCGACGCCGCCGATCATCATGCCCGGCAGGAAATCGCTCGCGTAGTGTCGCGCCGCGCCCAGCTGCACGATCCACCACACGCCACCGAGCGCGAACAGCACCGTGCCCAGCGATCCCACGCGGTGCGCGCCAAAGCGTCGACCGAAGCGCGCACCCGGAACCGAGCTCGCCGCCGCCAGCGCCGGTCCCGGCGCAATCATCAGGCCCGCGGTCAGTGTCGACTCGTGCCAGACCCCCGTCAGGAACAGCACGCACCCCAGCAGCATCCCGGCGAACGCCGCGAAGAACAGCAGCGACGCCGCGCTCGCCACGCTGAACGCGCGCACCGCCAGCAGCGCCGGCTCCACGATCGGCGCCGGATGGCGCGCGATGCGCCGCGCGAGCACCGCGAGCAGCAACGCCGCGAGGACCAGCAGGCCAACGATGCGTACGCTGCCCCAGCCCCACTGCCCGCCCTGCACGATCGCGCCCGCCAGCGCGCCCACCGCCACCGTCAGCACGCCCGCTCCGAGGAAGTCCGGCCGACCGGGCTCCGGATGGCGCACCTCGCGCAGCACCCGCCAGCCCGCCACCAGTGCCGCCAGCCCGACCGGGACGTTGACCAGGAACACCCAACGCCAGCTCGCCTGCACCAGCAGGCCGCCCAACGGCGGTCCCGCCGCCGCCGCGATGCCACCGACCGCCGCCCACGCCCCAATCGCGACGTGCCGGCGCTCCGCCGGGAACTCCGGCAGCAGCAGACCCAGCGACGCGGGCATCAGCAGCGCCGCGCCAAAGCCCTGCACCGCGCGTGCCGCCACCAGAAAGCCAATCGAGGGCGCCGCCGCACACGCCGCCGAGGCCACCGTGAACAGCCCGACGCCCAACAGGAACGAGCGCTTGCGCCCAAACGCATCCGACCAGCGCCCCGCCACGACCAGGAACGCCGCGAACACGATCGTGTACGCGTTCAGCACCCACGACAGCGTCCCCAGACTCGTGCCCGCGAAGTCCAGCCGGATCTGCGGGAACGCGATATTCACGATGAACAGGTCCAGACCCGCCATGAACACGCCCGCCACCACCACCATCAGTACCTGCCATTTGCGTTCCATCTGTCTCACGACCGCCTCTCGAGTCGGGATCGACCACCTGTGAATCGTGTGAGTTGCATGACAAGATGCACCCTAACAGAGTTAGTTGCATGAAGCAACCTATGTGGTAGAGTTGGCGTGGGATGCTGGGCAACGACTACAAGGGCCAGAACTGCTCGATTGCGCGCACGCTTGAGCTCGTCGGCGAGCGCTGGACGGTGCTCGTCCTGCGCGATGTCTTCCTCGGCCGCCGCCGCTTCGATGTCATTCAGCACAACCTCGGCGTCGCACGCAACGTGCTCGCTGCGCGCCTGGAGCGCCTCGTTGACGAGGGCATCCTGCAGAAGGTCCCCTACCAGGAGCGTCCCGCGCGCTACGAATACCGACTCACCGAGAAGGGGCTCGACCTGTGGCCGGTGATCGTCGAGCTCTTGCGCTGGGGCGACCGCTACGCCGCTCCCGCCGCCGGGCCGCCGATCCTCCTGCGCCACCGCGACTGCGGCGGCCTCATGGACGAGTGGCGCATCTGCGAAAACTGCGGCAAACCGCTCGGCCCGCGCGACGTCCGCGCCGAGCCCGGCCCCGGCGCGCTCGCGGCTTGAGCGTTCCTTACCGAACTCTCAGTTTCGACTCACGTTCCTCATAGACGGGCCCGTGATGCTCCCCGCATGAGCTCCTCCGAAGGCGCCCTCGCCGCCGCTCCCACTCAGCACACCCGGCACGCCCGCCCGCGCACGCTTGCGCTGGGTCGCATCTGGCCCGAGCCGCTCGCGCTCGCGCTGCTCGCCGGGCTCCTGAACTTCTGGGATCTCGCCCGCAACGGCTGGGCCAACACCTACTACACCGGCGCCATCCGTTCGATGAGCTCGAGCTGGCACAACTTTTTGTTCGCCTCCTTCGACCCCAGCGGCGTCATGACCGTTGACAAGCCCCCGCTAGCGCTGTGGATCGAGACCGCCTCGGTCAAGCTCTTCGGCTTTCACTCCGTCGCGATCCTCGCCCCCCAGGGGCTTATGGGGATCGCCAGCGTCCTGCTCGTCTATGACCTCACGCGGCGGCGCTTCGGCCGCCCCGCCGGGTTTCTCGCTGGCCTCGTCCTCGCGCTGACCCCGATCACCGTCGCGATCTCGCGCCACAACAACCCCGATGCCCTGCTCGTCCTCTGTTGCGTCGCCGCTCTCTGGTGCGCGGTGCGCGCGCTCGAAGACCGGCGCACGCGCTGGTTCGTGCTCGCCGGCGTCTGCGTCGGACTCGGCTTCGAGACCAAGATGCTGATCGCACTCGTCGTCTTGCCCGGGATCGCCGCCGCCTGGGCTTGGTGCCGGCCCGCGCGTGCCAGCGCCGGCGGCCGAGGGCTCGAGGAGTCGCCTGTAGTTGATGCCTCCCTCCAGAGACCCCGCCGCGCGCACGCGCGTGCGCGCGTACGCGCGCGGCGGGGTCCATTTACGAATGCCTTCACCGCAGCCGTCGCGATGCTGGTCGTTGGCGGCGCATGGCCGCTGCTCGTCGAACTCACGCCCGCCGGCCAGCGCCCCTGGATCTCCGGCACCGCCGACAACCGCATCCTCTCGCTGATCTTCGGCTACAACGGCCTCGGCCGTATTGAAGGCCAGAGCGGCGGCCCGCAGGCACTCGGCGGCTCGAACGTCTTCGGCGGCTCCACCGGGCCGCTGCGCCTGCTAAACGAAGCCCTCGGCGGCCAGGCCGGCTGGCTGCTCGGCTTCACGCTGCTCTCCGGCCTCGCGATCCTGCTCGCCTGCCGCCTGCGTCGCAACGACCCGCGCTCCGCCTGGCTACTAGTCGTCGGCGGCGCCTTCCTCACGACTGCCGTCATCTTCAGCTTCGCGCACGGCATCTTCCATCCCTACTACGTCTCGCTGCTCGCGCCCTTCAGCGCCGCGCTCGTCGGCGCCGGCTTCGCACAGCTGCAGCACAGCGGGCTACAGATGCGGATCCTCGCCGCGCTCGCCCTCGCCGCCGGCGTCGCCACCGAGCTCGCCGTCCTGCACGACTATCCCGGCGAACTGCGCTGGCTCATTCCCACCCTGATCTTCGCCGGCGCACTCGCCGCCGCGCTGCTGCTCCTCGGCACCCCGCGCCTGCGCTTCGCCGCGCTCGCCGCCGCACTCGCGCTGCTGCTCGTCGCGCCCGCCACCTGGGCCGTGCAGACACTCGGTCACGCCACCAGCAGCACCTTCCCCGCCGGCGGCCCCGCCAACAACCCCGCCGGCGGGTTCGGCGGTCCCGGTCCCGGCGGCGGTCCCGGCGGGCGCGGCTTCCCCGGGGCGCGCGCCGGCGGGTTCGCCGGAAGGCCCCCCGCCGCTGCACAGGGCGCGGCCGGCGCCAGCGGCGAATCGTCATCCGGCCCCGCCCAGGGCGTCCCCGCCGGAGCCCCCGCACTGTTCGGCAGCGGCGAAGGCGAAGCCTCCTCCGGAGCGCGTGCGAGCGAAGCCGCGACCGGCGGCGTCCCCGCCGCTGCCGGCGCCGCTCCCACCGGCCGCCTCGGCGCGAGTACAGCCCGCGCCTTCGCGCCCGGGGCCGGCGGCTCGAGCGCCGCCGGCCCGGGTGGCGCCAGCAGCCAGTCGCTGCTGCAGTCAGTCCGCTACGCCAAGGCCCATGGCGGCGGCACCATCGCCGTCGCTAGCCAATCCGAAGCCGCACCGCTCGTCATCGATGGCGACAGCGTCGCCGGGATCGGCGGGTTCTCCGGCCGCGAGAGCGAAACCAACGCCGCCTGGCTCGCCCAGGAGGTTCGCGCCGGACACGTCCGCTGGGTCCTCACCACCAGCGGTGGGCCCGGTGGTTTCGGCGGTGCGGGCCTCGGCGGCGCCTCAAGCCTCAGCAGCGCTCCGAGTCTCGGAGCCGGCGGCGCCCAAGGTCCGCCCAGCGGCGGCGGCCATGCCGGCGGCATCCCGGGCCAGCCCGCCGGCGCCGGATCGGGTACCCGCGCCGGCGGCCACGAAGAACGCGTTGGCGCGACCCACGCACTGGCCGCCGTCGAGAAAGCCTGTAAGCGCGTCGGCGCCGTCAGCGGGCTCTACGACTGCCGCGGGCGTGCGGCACAGCTCGCAGCCGCATAAATGCGCTTGCCATCATGGGCTGAGTGAGCATCACCACACCCGAGCGCGGCGGCCGCGCGAGTCATCTGCCGCAGATGCGCGCCGTGCTGCGCGACGGCGAGCGCGTAACGCCGCTCGAGCTGTTCTTCGACCTCGTGTTCGTGCTCGCGCTGACGCAATGCACGACGCTGATCGCGCATGAGCCAACCTGGTTGGGGATCGCGAAGGGGACGCTCGTACTCGCCGTCCTGTGGTGGTCGTGGGGTGGCTATGCCTGGCTGACTAGCGTCGTCGACCCCGAGGAGGGCACCGTGCGCCTCGTGATCTTCGCCGCGATGGGCGCGCTGCTCGTCGCCGCGCTGTGCGTGCCGGGCGCCTTCGGCTCCGACGCGCTGCTGTTCGCGTGCGCCTACGGCGTCGTGCGCGCCGCGCACATCATGCTGTTCGTCCTCGCCAGCCGCGAAGACCCCGGCCTGCGCCGCTCCGTTCAGGGGCTCGCCGCCAGCACCGCGCTCGGCGTCGCGCTGCTGATCGCCGCCGCGTTCTTCGGCGGGGCCGCGCAGATCGCGTTGTGGGTGCTCGCGGTCGCGCTCGACATGGGCGGTCCCTATCTATTCGGCGCCGACGGCTGGAAGCTCGTCCCCGGACACTTCGCCGAGCGCCACGGCGCGATCATCATCATCGCGCTCGGCGAGTCGATCGTCGCGCTCGGCGTCGGCGCGCGCCAGCACATCGACGCCGGCATCCTCGCCGCCGCCCTGCTCGGCGTCGCGATCGCCGCGACGCTGTGGTGGCTGTACTTCGACGTCGTCGCGATCGCCGCCGAGCGCCGTCTGACGCGTGCCGCGCAGGGGCGCGAGCAGAACGAGATCGCGCGCGACTCCTACTCCTACATTCACTTCCCGATGCTCGCCGGCATCGCCCTGATCGCCGTCGGGCTCAAACAGACCATCGAGCACGTCGCGCGCCCCCTCGCGCTCGTCCCCGCCGCCGCGCTGCTCGGCGGCGCCGCGCTCTACCTGCTCGCGCACGTCGCCTTCCGCCTGCGCAACATGCACTCACTCAATCGCCGCCGCCTGTTCTGCGCGCTCGTGCTGCTCGCGCTCGTGCCGCTCGACGCCGCGCTGGCGCCCGCGTCGCTGCTGACGCTCGCTGTGCTCGCCGCGATCCTCATCACGCTGATCGCCTACGAGGCGCTGCGCTTCGCCGATGCACGCGATCGCATTCGCCACAACCAGCCGCCCCCGCAGTCCACCAGCTAGCCGCCGACCAGCCCGTGCCGGGGCCTAGCGCCGATCGGGGCCGCAAGCGCTCCGCCGCGCCCACTCGCTCGCGCCGCACCCGTATGCGCCGCGTCCGCTTGCGGCCGCCCGCTGGCACTACGCCCCCTCAGCCCTGCGAGGCCACCACCGCCGGCGCGAGTACTCGGCGTTTGGTCGAACCGCGCAAAACGATGCGGCTCGGCACGTACACCTGCGAGGGCTCCGGATCGCGACCCTCGATCAACGCCGTCACGATCCGCACCATCTCGGCGCCCATCCGCTCCGGGTGGAGCTGGACCGTCGTCATGCCCGGACGCGCCCACTTGCTCGCTTCGCTGTCCGCGCATCCCGAGACCATCAGATCGTGTGGCACCGAGAGCCCGAGCGCCTGCGCCGCGAGCATCGCTCCCAGCGCGACCCGCTCGAGCGTCGAGTGCACCGCATCTGGCGGACGTCTGCGGCGCAGCAGCTTGAGCGCCGCCTCATAGCCCGCGCCCTCCGTGAGATCTTTGCGCGTCACCGTCGCGATCACCGGTCGGCGGTGTTCGGCGCACCACTCCTCGTAGGCCGCATGCGAATCGATCGCATACGACGTCGTCGGCAGGCTCTCCAGCAGCGCAATCCGCTGCGCGCCACGCGCCGCGAGATGGTCGAGGCATGCGTGCGTCACCGCGCGGTGATCGCTGTCGACCCAGTAACCGTGCTTGGCGCCCGGGACGCGACCCGCCGTAACCAGCGGCGTGCCGGTTCGCCGCACGTGTTCGATCAACGGATCGCGCGCCACGGGATCGACGATGATCGCGCCGTCGATCGGTATCCGCTCCCACGCCTCGACCCGCGCCGCCGAAGCCAGCATCAGCGCGTAGCCACACTCGAGCGCCGCGACGCTCGCTGCGCTGATCAACTCCGCGTAGTACTTGTAGTCGGAGATCGCGAAGTTGCCTTCGCCGGCCTGGGCGACCGCCATGCCGATCAGCCCACTGCGCCCCCCCGCGAGATTGCGCGCGGTCGCGTTCGGGTGATACCCGAGCTGCTTCGCGATCTCGTTGACGTGCTTGCGTGTCTGTGGCGAGATCCGCCCCTTGCCGTTGAGCGCGTGGGAGACAGTCGTGATCGACACCCCGGCGCGTTCCGCGACGTCTTTGATCCCCACCACCCTCGTCATGTATCCCCAGCTTTCGGAGCCAATCCAACAGTTGACATATCCCTCCCACACAGCGATGGACGTCCATCGCGCTCGCGGGTGAGCCCGAGAGAATAACTCCTACAAAACAGGCCTTGACAAGGAAAAGCGCTTTTGCAATACTATTCCGGTAGCTGCAACAAGCTTTTCACTGAGGCGTATCAGCCTCACCGGACTACGATAGAGGGACAGGCAAAGCACGCAGGAGTGCGCAAGGCAGATAGGAGCCAAGCTAATGGCCAACCCGGCGCAGGTCGATCCAACAATGTGGACGGGCCTCATACACGCCGGGTTGGCCGGCTCCTTTATGGGACTGCCCCACGTCCCCCCGCGCACGTCAGATCTGCGCGAGAGCGGCGCCGGAGCCGCGATCTACGGGATCCCGTTCGACTCGACCACCGTCGGGCGCAGCGGCGCCAACTACGGACCGCGCGGCATCCGCGAGGTGTCCAGCTATTTCTCTCCGTACTGCGCCACGATCGACTTCGACCTGAACGAGGTCCTGCACCCCTACGACTGCGGCGACTGCGCCACCGTCCCCGGTAATGCCGAGCGTACGTTTGAGACCGCCGAGCGCGACATCGCGCAGATCCTCGCCGCCGGTGCGCTGCCGGTGATGTTCGGTGGCGACCACTCCGTGACGATCCCCGCCGCGCGCGCAGTGCGCGCCCACGTCGAGGATCCCGGGCTCGTGCTGCTCGACACCCACCTCGACACCGCGCGCGAGGTCGGCGGCGAGACGCTCAGCAATTGCTGCCCGATCTCGCGTGCCGTCGACGCCGGCTTCGATCCCGCCAAGATCGTCTTGGTCGGCATATCCGGCTGGATGAACCCGCGCTCCGAGCTCGAATACTGCCGCGAGCACGGCATCGCCGTGATCTGGCTGGAGGAGATTTGGGAGCACGGCACCGCGTGGACCGTCGCCCGCGCCCGCGAGATCAGTCGCGCGGCCGCCGACGGGGTGTATCTCACCGTCGACATCGACTGCCTCGACGCCGCCCACGCCGGCGGGACCTGCACCCCCACCCCCGGCGGCCTCTCCAGCCGCGAGGCGATCGAGCTCGTCCGCGGCATCGCGCAAGGCGGCCTGCTCGGCGTCGACGTCGTCGAGACCGCGCCGACGCTCGAGACCTCCCCCGCCACCGTGTTCATGGCCGGACGCATCGCGATCGAGGCGATGGCCTTCCATGCGGGGGCCGGAGAGTGCCGGCCTGTCGATACCGCCGCGCGGACCGTGGCGTAAACGACACCAGCTAGCATCCTCCTCCCACAGCCCGCGCCTGATACCCGGGAAAGCCGCTTGCCACCAGGCGATCCAGGCTTCGGCGCAGCCTGAGTCAGAGACGCGGGGCACGTCGACGCACACGGCAAACCGCGCAACGAGCGCGACAAAAGGCGAATCCATTCCACTATCGGGAGTCGCACCGCCACGAAATCGGCTTCAATCTAGAGGAAATCTTCAATCCCGCGGACCAACGGAAGAGGCACGTGAGCACCCCGACGGAGACAGCCGCAGTCCCAACCGAGGCGCCGACGCTTTTCACCCGTAAGGCGACGGGGCTTGTGCGCGAAGGGCGCACGCGCGACGCGCTCTTCAACAACGTCATGTGGTCGAGCGTCGCGCTGACGTTCGCGCTCTTCTGGCTGCTGATCGGCTCCTACAGTGGCGGCAGCGCGATCGTCGGGATCCTGATCGCCACCGTGCTGGGGCTCCCGGGCGCATTCCTGTACGCGATGCTCACGCAGATCATGCCGCGCAGCGGCGGTGACTACGTCTTCAACAGCCGCATCCTGCACCCCGCGATCGGCTTCGCCGCGAACTTCAGCTATTGCCTGTGGGTGATCGCATCCAGCGGCATCTACACGACATTTATCGCGAGCTACGGATTCGGCGCCTTCGCGCGCACGATGGCCGGCTTCACGGGCGCCACCGGCTGGCTGAGCTTCGGGGAATGGTTCTCGACGCACTGGGGCCTGTTCATCACCGGCATGGCGATGCTGCTGTTCTCCACCGCGCTGTTCGTCATCGGTGGCACGCGCCTGTTCTTCCGCGTGCAGGTCTGGTGCTTCGCGCTCTACATCCTCGGCGCCGTCCTGCTGCCGGTCGCGATCGGCCTGCTGCAGAGCCGCGCGGGCTTCATCCACAATTTCAACACCTACGCCGCCCACCTCGGGACACCGCACGCGAGCTCCGCGCTGGCCGCTTCCGCGGCGAAGGCCGGCTTCAAGCCCGCCCACTTCAGCTTGAGCACCTCGATCCGCACGACCTCGGTGTTCTGGTTCATCTTCGGATTCATCTATCCCAGCACCTACTTCGCCGGTGAGATCCGGATGGGCAAGCGCACGCACATGAAGTCGATGCCCGGCGCCGTCCTGCTCGCCGCCGTCGCGCTGCTGGTGATGACCCCCGCCTTCACGCACGTCGCCAGCTACACCTTCAACGGGCGCCTCGCCGTCGCCGAACCGGCCGCCTACGGCTTCGGCGCAGGCGCGCCCGCCTATCCCGAGATCATGGGCATCGCCTCCGGCAGCCCGGTGCTGAGCGTGCTGATGATCCTCGGCTTCAGCGCCGGCCTGTTCATCTGGCTGCCCGAGACGATGATGATGGCCAGCCGCAGCATGTTCGCCTGGTCCTTCGACCGGCTCGTGCCCGAGCGCCTCTCATGGGTCGAGCCGCGCACGCGCTCGCCGCTATGGGCGCTCGCGATCATCCTCCTGCTGATCACCGCGAGCACCGCGATCTACTCGTTCACGACGTGGTTCACGACGCTAACCGTGCTGCTGGGGATCTCCTTCACGATGGTCTTTACCGCGATCGCCGGGATCGTCCTGCCCTTCCGCCAGCGCGCGCTCGTCGCCGCCTCTCCCTACGCACGACGCGTCGCCGGCATCCCACTGTTCACGCTCGTCGGCACACTCGCGCTGATCGGCTTCGTGACCGTGATCGTGATCCTGATGCTCGACGAAGGCTCGGGTGTGAGTCTCGCGCACAACCCCGGTAAGCTCGCGCTCGCCGCGATCATCTACGTGATCGGCTTCGCGATCTACTTCGCCTCCAAAGCGATCCGCCGCCGCCAGGGGATTGAGCTCGAGCTCGCCTACCACGAGCTGCCACCCGAATGAGTATCGGGCTCTTCGGCCGCCGCGAGCGTGCACGCGAGCGCCCTCGCCACGCCGAGACGAGCACGACACGGCTCTACTACGCCTCAGACATCCACGGCACCGAGGGTCTGTGGCGCAAGTTCCTGAACGCCGCCGCCACCTACCACGCCGGCGTGCTCGTGATGGGCGGCGACGTCGCCGGCAAGGTCGTCGTGCCGCTACTCGAGCGCGCCGATGGCTACGAGTTCGAGCTGTTCGGACGCCGTGAGCTGATCGCCGGCACGGAGCAGCTGCAGGAGGCCGAACGGCGCATCCGCGCCAACGGCATGTACCCGCACCGCATGAGCGCCGCCGAGGCCATCCGTGTCGCCGCGCTCCCCGAGGAGCAGCGCGAGCTCTGGTTTGCGCAGGTCATGCTCGAGACCTTCGAGCGCTGGCTCGCGCTCGCCGACGAGCGCCTACAGGGCAGCGACGTGCGCTGCTTTTTGATGCCCGGCAACGACGACCCACCCGGGATCGACGCCGCCGTCGAGCGCGCAGCGCGCGTCGAGGCCTGCGACGAGCGCATCGTCGAATTCGCAGGACACGAGATGATCTCGCTCGGCTACTCCAACCTCACCCCCTTCCACTCACCGCGCGAGCTCGCCGAGGACGAGCTCTACCGACGCGTCGAGCGCCTCGCCGACCAGCTGCGCGAGCCGGCGCGCGCGATCTTCAATCTGCACGTCCCGCCTTATGACTCGCGCCTGGACACCGCCGCCGAACTCGACGAGCACCTCAGCATCGTCACGATTGCCTCCGAGCCTAAGCTGATCCCCGTCGGCTCGACCGCCGTGCGCGAGCTGATCGAGCGCTACCAGCCGCTGCTCTCACTCCACGGCCACGTCCACGAGAGCCCCGGCGCGACACACATCGGGCGCACGCTCTGCATCAATCCTGGTAGCGCCTACCACACCGGGCGCATCGCCGGCTGTCTGATTAACCTCTCCGACAAGCATGCGCGCCACCAGTTCGTCACCGGGTGAGAGCATCGGCGCATCGCTAGAACAGGAGGCCCGGCGGCTACTCGCGGCCGCCGACGCGAGCTCGCTACCGCTGGGACTGCTCGGCGGCATGGGGATCCATCTGCTGCTCGGCGAGCGCCTTGACCCCCATTTCCGACGTGAGATCGGCGACCTCGACTTCATCACCACGCGCCGCGCCGGCCCCGCCGTCGAGACGCTCTTGGCCACGCACGGCTGGCAGCCCGCGCGGCGCTTTAACGCCGTCAACGGCGCCCGCCGCCTGCTGTTCGAAGAGCCTGCGGGCGCGCGCCGCGTCGACGTCTTCGTCGGGCACTTTGAGATGTGTCACCGACTGCCGCTGCTCGAGCGGCTGCAAGACCGCGGGGAAATCCTGCCGGCTGCCGAGCTCGCCCTGACGAAGCTGCAGATCGTCGCGCTCAACGCGAAGGACCGCGGCGACCTCTACGCGCTGCTGCTCGCCTGCGAGCTCAGCGATCGCGATCGCGCGAGCAGCGGCAATCCGGCCATCGACGTGCGCCGCATCACCGCGCTGACCGGCACCGACTGGGGGCTGCACCACACGCTCGAGCTGAACCTCGCGCGCCTGCGCGATGGCCTCACCGAGACCGCGCTGCAACCCGCATCGCGTGAGCTTCTGCAGGAGCGCATCGCCGCGCTTGGTGGCGCACTCGAGCAGGCCCCCAAGTCGCGTGCCTGGCGCTTGCGCGCACGCGTCGGCGAGCGTCGACGCTGGTTTGAGGAACCCGAGGAGATCGCGCGCTGAGCCTCGCCCCTCTGGGGTGCCGGCGACTCGCAGCTCAGGCGCTCTGCGCGGCTATGCCGGTCGCGATCAGTCCGTGCGCCAGCGCATAGCTCACGAGCCCGGCGCGCGAGGCGACTTTGAGCTTGCGATGGATCCGCGCACGGTGCGTCTCGATCGTGCGTGGCGAGAGCGAGAATTTGTCGGCCACTTCGACACTCGTGTAGCCGAGCGCGATCAGTCGCAGGACTTCCAGCTCGCGTGATGTCAAGCGCGAATCCGAGGACAGCTCCTGCTGCGCGCTCAGGAACCCGTCGATACTTGGGCTCACATACCGCTCGTTGCGCGCCGCTCTGCGGACCGCCAACGTCAGCTCATCCAGCTCGCCGCTGACGACAACGGCCATCGCTCCGGCATCCAGCGCTCGCATCGCGAAGATCGGATCGCCGCCGGCGCTGCGCACCACGACGTTCGTAGCCGGCGCCTGCCTGCGCAGCCGCCGCAGCATCTCGATGCTCGCCCGCCCCGGCATCCCGACATCCAGCACCAGCACCTGCGAGAGGCAGCCGTTGACACGGCGCACCACCGTCGGCACGTCCGGCGCCTCGGCGACCACCTCGAGGTCTTCCTCACCGCTCAGCACCAGGCGCAGGCTGTCGCGTATCGCCTCACGATCGTCCGCGAGGACCACGCGGATCGTGTCCTCGGTATCCGGTTCGTCCAGCTCCACGAATCGCGAGCTGCGCTTGTGAAATGCACGAGTTGACATGTCCATTGATTGGCCTCGGTGTCTCATTCGGATAGGACCCCAAGGGCGCGCAAAACGCCCGACGAGATCGTGGGCTGCAAAGAGAGTCGCCTCCTGCCAAAGCGGTGGCTCTCAACCCTAAGCTGTTCCCCGTTGTCTCTTCTACCCGTTTCGCGGGTTTTGAGGACATCCGTTTCTGACTTCGCCGTGGTCTCGTGACCAGCCCCGCCGACCCGCTCGGGCGTGTGGTCGCGCGCGGGATCGGACGTCGGTCTCCACGCTCCGCGGCGTGCCGCGGAGGCCGACCATGGCCACTCGATCGACCGCTCCTAGTACATGCGTGCAAGATCTCAGACAAATCATGACATCATCCGCTATTCGGGTTATTCTGATCGCGCGAGAGACGGTCGGCGATGCCCGAGAGGGAGCATGGTGCGCGCCGTGCGTAGCTCGCGTGGCCGAGCGCGCGGCGGTTCCTATGAGTAGGTTCGGCAGCACCCCGCGCGCAGAGCGCGAGGACCCGGAGTTTGTCGACCCGGGTCCTCGTTTTTTTTGGCCTAGGGGCGCTCGCCGGCCAGCTCGACGGCCATCCGCGCCAGCAGCTCCGTGACCTGCGGCTCGCGAGGGCTCCCGTGATCGGCCAGCAGCGCCTGCAGCTCCTCGCGGCGCGCGCTGAGGATCTGATCGGCGCTCGCGACCCCCGCGGGTGTCAGCCGTTCGTCGTGCCCCAGCAACCCACGCTCGATCAGCTCGCCCTGGACGTCGGCGATGCGCGCGGATTCGATTCCCATCTCCTCCGCGAGCGCCCGCGTCGTGGTGACTCCCAGCGTCGCGAAGCGCGAGAGCGCCCACACCGCCCCCGGGCTCAGGTCGACCCCGGCTCGCTCCGCGACGTGCTCGTTGAAGCGCCGCCGCCGCTCGCGCCCAACGAGCATTGAGAGCGCACGATCGATCTCCGCGAGCGAGTCCCCGTCGCACGGCGCCGCCAGCGTGCGCTCGAGTCCCTGCGAGGCCTCCGCCGTCGCGCGCAGCGGGCGCTCGCGCAGGAACAGGCTGAGCAGGAAGCCAAAGCCCGCGACGCCCGCCGCGACGACGAACACCGGATGCAGCGCCTGCACGTATGCGTGCTGATAGGCGCTGCGCGCGGCAGCCGGCAGCGCTGCGACCTGCGCGCCCGAGAGGCGCGCGCCGCGCGCGAGTTGTGCGCCCATCGCGCCGAACGAGCTCGCACTGTGCGCCGCGGCCGCGCCGTGCGCCGCCGCGCTCGCCAGCAGGCCGTGCAGCGCGCTGATCAGGTGCGTCGAGAAGATCGTCCCGAACACCGCCGTGCCCAGCGCGCCGCCGATCCCGCGCGTCAGCGTCACCCCCGAGGTCGCCGCGCCGAGCACGCTGAAGTCGACCGCGTTCTGCACCGCGAGCACCAGCACCTGCATCACCAGGCCAAGACCCAGGCCGAGAACGACCAGATAGGCGTCGATCTGCGCGCTCGTCGTATCGACGTGCAGCGTCGAGAGCAGCACCAGTCCGACCGTCATCACCGCCGTGCCCAGCACCGGGAAGATCTTGTAGCGGCCGAAGCGTGAGATCAGCCGACCCGAGAGGATCGAGGTCAGCACGAGGCCGCCCATCAGCGGAATCAGCTTCAGGCCTGAGCCGGTCGGGCTCGACTCGTAGACCGTCTGGAAGAACAGCGGCAGGAACGTCACCGCGCCGAACAGCGCGAAGCCGACGACCAGCGAGAGCGAGCCCGCAACGCGAAACACCGCGTCGCGCATCACTGCCGGCGGCAGTACTGGCTCGGCCGCGCGGCGCTCGACGAGCAGGAAGACACCGAACAGCACAACGCCGAGCGCGCCGACCGCGATCGTCTGCGCGGAGCCCCACGACCACGTCGTACCGCCCAGCGAGGCGACCAGCACGATCGCGCTGACCGCCGCCGCGAGCACGCCGGCGCCGAGGTAGTCGATCGCGGGCCGTGTCGTGCGCGCCACCGTCGGCAGCGTCGCGCCCAGCACGACCAGCGCCAGCAGCCCCACCGGCAGGTTGACGTAGAAGATCGCGCGCCACGAGACGTGCTCGACAAGGATCCCGCCGAGCAGCGGGCCGGCGATACTCGAGACCCCGAACACCGCCCCGAAGAGCCCCTGATAGCGGCCGCGTTCGCGCGGCGAGACGATGTCGCCGACGGTCGCCTGCACGAGCACGATCAGACCGCCCGCGCCGAGTCCCTGGATCGCGCGAAAGGCGATCAGCTCGGTCATCGACTGCGACAGGCCGCACAGCGCGGAGCCGATCAAGAACAAGATCACCGCGCTTTGCAGCACGCGCTTGCGTCCCAGCAGGTCGCCGAGCTTGCCGTACAGCGGCGTCACCGCCGTCTGCGCGAGCAGGTACGCGCTCGTCACCCACGAGAGCTTCGTCAGGCCGCCGAGGTCGCCGACGATCGTCGGCAGCGCCGTCGCGACGATCGTCGAGTCGAGCGCCGCCAGGAACATCACCAGCATCAAGCCGGTGAAGATCACGCCCACGCGTGGGGCGCGCTCGGTGCGCGGTGCCGCCGGAACCGCGACTGTGCTCAAGCCGCCGGCGTCCAGCTGGCGGGGAAGGCGCCGGGCGGCACCTCCCCTGGATACTCCGGGAAGCACTCGCGCGCGATCCGCTCGCCGGCGCCGCCCTCGATCAGTGGGCGCACGTCGCCGACGGCCAGCAGGATCCGCAGCGTCGCGCCGATCTGCAGGTCCGCCGCGTTGGGCTGCGCCCCGCCGATCACGCCCTCGGCGGCGAGCGCCTCGACGTGCGCGAGCTTCTCCGGCAGGCCCGCGAGGTCCTCGTGCAGCCGCGCCGCGCTGATCTTGTGGTACTTCCAAGTCCCGTGGATCAGGCGAATCGCGAAGTCGGTGCCCGCGCCATCCAGCGGACCGACGCCGCCGAAGGTGCCCATCGCCTCAGGGCGGAAGTGCAGCGCCCCCCACGGCAGTCGCCGCCCGAGGTCCTGCAGCTCCTCATCGCCCCAGCGCTCCGCTTCGCGGACCGCATCGCTGGGGTAGAGCACCGGCTCCGGCACGAGCTCCTCCAGTCGCGCGAGGATCGCGCGCGAGCCATGCACCGGCTCACCGTCGACCAGCATGCCTGGCACCGTGTGGTTGCCCTCGCCGTAGATCGCGCGCATCTGCTCGACGTGCGGACCGGGCACGAACTCGACGCGCTCGTACTCGAGGCCCTTCAGGTTCAACGCCGCCGTCGCCGTCATACACGGGTGCGAGGGCGGCAGGACGTGCAGGACGAGCTCGGGAGCCATGGCCCTGCACAGCCTACCGGCCGCCGGCGCCCTACCGCGCGTCAGACCGCGGCGAGCGCGTATACCTCAGTCAAACCGCGGCGAGCTTTCGCACCTCGGTCAGACCGCGGCGAGCTCGCGCACCTGGGTGAGCCGGATCGAGTTGCCCGAGGGATCGCGGAAACCGGAGTCGATCCCGTAAGGCCGCTCCTCGGGCGCTTCGGTGAACTCGACGCCGCGCGCCTTGAGCTGCTCGTAATCCGCGCGACAGTCCTCCGTCGTCAGGAAGACCGTCCCGGCGAAGCCCTTCGCCATCAGCGCGCGCACCTGCTCCGCGGTGTCAGCGTCCATGATCGGCGCGCCCGGGATCGCCATCAGCGCGATCGCGACGTCCGGCTGGCCGACCGGCCCGACGGTGAGCCAGCGGAAGCCGCCCAGCTCGGGCATCGTCGCGTCGATGCGCACCTCCATGCCGAGCTTCTGGGTGTAGAACGCGAGCGCCTCGTCCTGGTCGTGCACCCACAGGTGCGCGTTGGCGATCTTGAGCATCGGATCCTCCTTGGTTCGCGGTGGCTTTGCGAGTTCCGGCCCGCGTGTCGCGTGCGGCGGACCGGCGTCATCTGCCAACGATGCTAGGCGCGCGCCGCGGCGCTGTCTTCTCGAAATGTGCTGTGTTGCGGGCGCCCGTAGAAGCGCAGCACGCACGACGGCACCAGCGCGCGCGTCGCCGCCGGCGGGTACGCCGCGCGGTAGGCCGTCGGCGAGCGGCCGAACGTGCGCGTGAAGCTCGTCGTGAACGAGCCCACGCTCTGCAGCCCCACCGAGAAGCAGATGTCGGCGACCGAGCGATCCGTGTCGCGCAGCAGCGCCGCCGCGCGCTCGAGCCGGCGCGTCAGCAGGTACGCGTGCGGCGACTCGCCGAACTCGCGGCGGAACTCACGGCTGAAGTGCGCACGGGAGAGGCCCGCCGCGCGCGCCATCTCCGCAACACCCAGCGGCTCGAAGTAGCGCGCGTCCGCGAGGTCCTTCGCGCGGAGGAGGTGGCGGGCCGGCGGTGCGAAGGCCATGGGTGGATTATCGCGCGGGCGCAGCGGTGCCGTCGCTAGTCTCCGCGGAGGCTCCCGGCTCCAAAGATGACCGATTCGTGGGACGAGCCCGCCGGGCGTCCCGGGCTCTGGTTGAGGTAGCGAACCTCGAACTCGTCGGCGCTCGCGCACAGTCTGAAGAGCCCGCTGGACAGCGTGCGGACTGCTTCGCCGCGCTTGACGTCGCGGTTGACGGACCAGCCGCTCGGTCGCGCGTTCTTGCAATGCGAGCTCGCTTCGACGGTGTATTCCGAACCGGCGCTCGCGACCGCGTAGGGCGCCCGGAACTCGACCTCGGCGCGGTAGCAGGGGTCGAGCAGGAAGGCCTCGCGACAGGCAGCGGGTGATTGGAGCACCGTCTTGACGTGTACCGCTCGGCGCAGGCTGCGGGTCGGGTTGAAGGCGTTCGTGGGGGGCGGAGGGGGCATGGGGCAGCTCGTGACTACCGGCGCGCCGTGGCCGATCGAGCACGTGAGCGAGCCGAAGCGAAAGGTCGCCGCGATCACGACGCGGCCGACGCCGATCCGGTAGGGGATCTCGGCAGCGACCTCGTGCGCCGAGGTCCATCCAGTGAGAACTTCGCCCGCACCGAGGCCGCCGCGGTTGCGGGGTACGCGGCTGACTGCGCTGACGATCAGGTAGGCGCCGGTCTCGGGTGCGACCCGACGGGTCCGCACGCCGCCGGCGGTGCGGTAGGTGATGCTGACGCCGTGCGGCCCCAGAAGGCCCCAGGAGATCGACCGCAGATCCTTGGCCGCCGGCTTGAGCCTGGCGAGTTGTTCCGGCAAGTCCGGGAACGGGGCCGCGCTGCGATCCCCGCTCGGCCAGCCGCCGATCGCGATCTGCCCGTCGAGGATGCAGCTGACGTCGCCGCTGTCGCTGTACTGGGGCAGGACGTCCGGCGCGAGCGCGTGAAAGCGCACGTCGTCGCCGAACGCGCCGTCGACACCGAGCTGGCCGAGCTGATCGCCGTCGAGGCGCCCGACCTGCACGCAGATCTCTCCGCGGGTGGTGTGGACGAGCCGCATGCCCCACGGCAGGCCGCCTTCGGGGTCCACTGCGCGCAGTGCCAGCAACCGCGACCCTCCGGGGGCGGGGAGGCCAAAGCCAGCGTTCGGGCTCAACTTTCCCTGCTCTTTTACCGGGCTGCCGCTGAGCAGGCCCGTCGCCGCGAGTGCGATCGCGCCGCCCGCCATGCCGAGCACCACGGCGATCACCACGGCTTTGAGCCCCAGCCACCAAGGTCTGCGTCGACGCCCCGTCGATCGCAAGTCCTCGGCGCCATGCGTCGCGAGCCTGCGGCTCGCCGCCTCGAACAGGTCGCGCTCCAGCTGCGGAAGGACGCTCATCGCTCACCAGCCAATCTCGTTCGTAGGGTGCGAAGCCCACGGCTGACCCGTTGGCGCACAACGGCCTCCGAGCACCGCAGCTCCGCTGCGATGTCCGCGTAGTCGCGGTCTTGCACCACGTGGGCCTCAATCGCCTGCCGCTGCTCTTCAGAGAGCTGCGCCAGGGCGACGGTCGCCTGCTCCTCCCCCTCCGTCAGCCGCGCGATGGTCTCGCTCGCATGGTCGTCGAGCACCAGCTGCGGCAAGCCGAGCCGC
The DNA here is from genome assembly GCA_036502205.1 of Solirubrobacteraceae bacterium. Lineage (GTDB taxonomy): Bacteria > Actinomycetota > Thermoleophilia > Solirubrobacterales > Solirubrobacteraceae > Palsa-744. The sequence goes on from DASXZA010000019.1 coordinate 38,430, forward strand.
TCGCGAGCCGCTGACTGCACTCGCCCCTCGCGATAGCTCGCACCGAGCACATTGCGCGCGATCCCAAACAGCCACTGATCCGCGCGACCTCTGGATGGGTCATAGCTCTCGACGGCCTCCAACGCGCGAGCGAAGGTCTCAGCCGTGAGATCCGCAGCCAACTCCGGGCGACGCGTGGCCCGCATGAAGAAGCCAAGCACCCGCCGCTCGAACAGACGGTAGAAAGCCACAAAGGCCCGCGGATCCGAGCTGAGCGATCCCAGATCGCCATCGCCGTGGATCGGTCTCCGCATCATCGAGATCTATTAGCGCAACCCTCACCGCTTGTGACAGCCGCGACACAAGCCACAAATATTGTTGCAAAAAATGCCTATTTTCTTCAGGTTTCTAGACTATCTCGGATGAGCGTCATCGTCGAAAAACAGCGTCTGATCGAGGACGTCGTGAGACTGCGACGCGCCGAGCGAGTTTCCTCGGCGCGCGAGGAGATCGCAGCGGTGCGCGCCGATCTCGAGGAGCTGATCGGCCCGACGGCCACGCGAGCGCTCGCCGCACGTCTGCTCGGCGTGAGCCAGACGGCGCTCGACCGTTGGATCGCCAGCGGCGACATCCCCGTCCTCCTCACACGCGTCGGGCGTCGCGAGGTGCCGTTGCACGCACTACTGGAGCTGATCGAGGCGGTCCGAGAGCGGCGTCTGGCAAGCCCCGAGGATCCCCGTCCCCTCGGTTCGGTTTTGCGCGATCGGCGATCCATGGCTGAGGGTTTGGTCACCGCCACGCTGCTGTCTCGCACCAGCGGTCGACACGACATAGGCGGTCATCGCCTCGCCGAGCTGCACAGCCTCGCTTATCACCGCGCTGTCGCGCGCCGCCTGGATGAGGAGGTCCTCCGCAACGCTCGCGAGCGACTGTCGAGGTGGTACGCACAAGCGAAGATCGATCCGCGCTACGCGCAATTGTGGAAGCAGGTCCTCACCGAGACGCCCTCTGAGATCGCCCGGCTGATCGGCAGGGACACCTCGCGTATGCGCGACCTGCGACAGAGCTCGCCGTTCGCCGGCACGCTCAACGAGCCCGAGCGACGGCGCGTACTCGCGGCGGTGGCCGAGCGGTACGGATGAGGCGCGACGAGCTCGAGCACGTCATCAGAGCAGCCGCCACGGTCGCGGGCGAGAGCGAGCTCGTGATCGTCGGCAGCCAGGCGATTCTGGGGCAGTTTCCTCACGCGCCGGAAACATTGCTGTTCTCACAGGAGGCCGACGTCTACCCCCGCGAGCAGCCGCAAAAGGCGATCGAGATCGACGGCGCGATGGGCGATGGCTCGCAGTTCCATGAGACCTTTGGCTACTACGCACACGGCGTCGGCCCCGAGACAGCCAAGGCACCGGCGGGCTGGGAGACCCGACTCGTCCCGGTACATGTTCCGCTCGTGCGGGGGCGCGGTGCCGTGGCAACGGGCTGGTGCATGGAAGTCCATGATCTCGTGCTTGCAAAGCTCGCCGCCGGCAGGAGCCGCGATCTGGAGTTCGCCGCGGAGACGATTCGCCATGGTCTCGCCGATCCGTGGGAGCTGGAACACCGCGCAACCGACCTGCCACTCGATGATCAGCACCGCGCTCACGTTCTGACCCTGTTGCAAAGCGCAGTCGCCAAGGCCGCCGCGTCGTCGACCTAACTCGGCTTTCAACCCAACCCCGCCCAATCCGCGAGGATGAGCCGTCCATGCCGACCGCCCGCAACCTTGTCAACCTGAAGGCGCTCGCCAAGGGCTACGGCAGCCGCACGGTCCTGCACGACGTGACGCTGGGTGTCTCCGCCGGGGAGCGCATCGGCGTCGTCGGCGAGAACGGCAACGGCAAGTCGACCCTGCTGCGCCTGATCGCCGGTGTCGAGCAGCCCGACGCCGGAACGCTGGTGCGCGTCGGCGACGTCGAGCTGGCGCTGCTCGACCAGCGCGACGAGCTCGACGAGCGGCACACGATTCGCGAGACGCTCGTCGGCGCGCGCGCCGACCATGAATGGGCCGGCGACAGCGCGTTCCGCGGCGTCCTCGACGGGCTGCTCGGCGGCGTCTCGCTGGCGCGCTTCGCGCAGGGGATCGACACGCCGATCGCGGGGCTCTCGGGTGGTGAGCGCCGGCGGATCGCGCTGGCGCGCCTGCTGCTCGATGGCCCCGAGCTGCTGTTGCTCGACGAGCCGACCAATCACCTCGACGTCGAAAGCGTCGACTGGCTCGCGCATCACCTCGCCGCGCGACGCGGCGCGCTACTCGTCGTAACCCACGACCGCTGGTTCCTGGACGCCGTCTGCAGTGCGACCTGGGAGGTCGCCGATGGCGCGGTCCACCAATACGAAGGGGGCTACGCCGCCTACGTGCTCGCGCGCGCCGAGCGCGACCGCCAGGCCGGCGCGCGCGAGGACCGCCGCCGCCAGCTCGTGCGCAAGGAGCTCGCGTGGCTGCGCCGCGGCCCGCCCGCGCGTACCGCCAAGCCGAAGTTCCGCATCGAGGCCGCCAACGTGCTGATCGCCGACGAGCCACCGCCGCGCGACCGCGTCGAGCTGTTGCGCTTCGCGACCGCGCGCCTCGGTGATCGCGTGCTCGATGCCGAGGAGGTCTCGCTGACGCTCGGCACGCGGAGCCTGCTGCGCCAACTGACGTGGCGTCTGGGACCCGGCGATCGCGTTGCGCTCGTCGGCGTCAACGGCTCGGGCAAGACCTCACTCGTGCGGCTGCTCGCCGGCGAGCTCGAGCCGACCGCGGGCGTCGTGCGGCGCGGCGCAACCGTCAGGCTCGCGCACCTTTCCCAGGACACGGCCGAGATCCCGGGAGAGCTGCGCGCGTTGGAGGCGCTTGAGGAAGTGCGCGGCTATGCCGTGCTCGGCGACGGCCAGGAGCTCACCGCGACGATGCTCTGCGAACGCTTCGGCTTCCAGGGCGAGAAGGCGCGCACCCTCGTGCGCGACCTCTCCGGCGGCGAGCGCCGCCGGCTGGCGTTGATGCGCCTGATGATGGAGGGGCCCAACGTGCTGTTGCTTGACGAGCCGACGAACGACCTCGACATCGACACGCTCACCGCACTCGAGGACCTGCTCGACGGCTGGCCCGGCACGCTCGTGATCGTCAGCCACGACCGCTATTTCGTCGAGCGCGTCTGCGACGACGTCTACGCCCTCACCGACAGTGGCGGCCTGCGTCACCTGCCGGGCGGGATCGAGCAGTACGTCGAGCAGCTGCGCGGCGAGCGAGCGAGCGAGCCGAGCCGCAGCGACGGTGACGGCGAGCGCGCCGTCACCGGTGCAGCGACCGTGACGCGTCGCCAAGGCGACAGTCCGGGCGCGCAGCTGCGCGTGGCGCGCAAAGAGGCCCAGCGCTCCGAGCGGGAGTTGAAGCGTTTGGAGCGCGCACTGGAGCGCTCCGGCGAGCGTGAGGTCACGCTGCACGAGCAAATGGACGCCAACGCAACCGACCACGCGCGTCTAGCGGAGCTGCAGTCCGAGCTCGAGCTGCTACTCGCCGAGCGCGAGGCCCTCGAGACCTCGTGGTTGGAGACCTCGCAGGCACTCGAGGATTGACGCACGGCCACCACGGACCGGCGGCGATCAGCGGTGAGTCGTCGACTCGACCTCGTCGCCACGGGTCGACTTCACCCGGTAGAGAGCGAGGTCTGCGGACCGGATGAGGTCGTGCGGGTTGGTATGCAACCCCGTCGCCGACCCGACGCTGAGCGGCACGCCGTTGGGCAGGCCGATATCGCTCAGCTCCGCGTCGGCCGCGGCGGCGCGAATGCGCTGCGCGACTTTGCGCGCCCCGGCCTCGTCGGTGCTCGGCAGGGCAACCAGGAACTCGTCGCCGCCCCAGCGCCCGTAGACGTCGTCGCCGCGCAGGACGTCGCGCAGGCAATCCGCGACGATGCACAGTACGCGATCGCCGGCTTCGTGCCCGAACCCGTCGTTGGTCTCCTTGAAGCGATCGAGATCGATCATCAGCACCGACAACGGTTCGACGCGCCGGCGCGCGGACGCGGCGATGCGCGTCAGATGCTCGCTCAGCGCGCGGCGGTTGTAGAGGCCGGTGAGCGCGTCGGTGCGCGCGGTCTGTTCCAAGGTGCCCGTGAGCTGCGCGAGCCGCGCGCGATCGGCGAGCGAGCGTCCGAACAGCGCGACGAGCAGACCGCCGAGAACCGCGACCAGCGCGAACACGACCCACGGCACGATCGACGTCGCGCCGCCGATCGAGGAGTAGAGGCGGCTGTTAGGTACTGCGATCAGCAGCCGCCATGAGGTCCCGGGCACCGGCGCAACCGTGAAGGTGCTCGGCTTGGCGCCGCCTGCGAGCGGGCCGAGTTCGGAGTGAGCGGCGGCGCGCGCGAGCGGCGGATTGACTTCGGTGAGTGTGCTCGCGCGCGTCCGCGGACTCGCCGCGATCAGGCGCCCGGTGCCGTCGACGAGGAACACCTGGTGTGCGCGATAGGAGATCGTGTGGTCGACGAGCGCGTCGAGCGCCGAGCCCGAAGCGGGGTACGCGGCGCTGAAGACGCGCCGCCCTTGCGGCGTGGAGAACGGCACGGCGACCGCCATCACCGGCGCGCCGCGCGCGGCCGACGGTACGACGTTCGAGAACGCAATCGCGCCTCGCTCGGCGGCCGCGAGGTGCGCGTAGCGGGACGCGATCTGACTGCCGATCAGTGACCGCTTTGCCGGTACCACGTCGAGTAGGCGGCCGCTGCGATCGAGGAGCACGGCGGCACCGCTCCCGAACGCTCCCGTGACTAGTTCAAAGCGCGCCGGCGAGACATCGCCGGTGAGGAACCGCCGTGCGGCCTGCTGCTCGCGGGCGGCCTGCTCGTCGAGGTAGGTCGAGACGAACGTCGCCGAGCTCGTCCCCCGCAGATGCAGGTTCGCGAGTAGATGTTCCTTTGACTGCCGCTGCGAGAGCACGATCGCGGCAGCCATCAGCCCGAGCAGGACCAACAGTCCGAGGGCAACCAACGCCGTCGTCAAGGGTCGGCGCGGTCGCGCGCCAGACGCGGGTGAGGGAGTAACCGTCTCCGAAATCATCTTCGCCAGGGCCTGCCGTCCATCCCCGTTGGTTCCCCTGGGAGGCACATCGGCCGCTGCAGCGCAGAGCTTGAGTCCTCCCCTGGCGCGCCGCCGCGCTGTCAGGCGGCGACTGGCTCGGCCAGCGTCTCGGGCACGCCCTCGTCGTGGCGCAGACCGCTCTCGCGGACGAGCAGCAGAGCCAGAACGGCGCCGACGAGCGCCATGCTGCCGCCGACGAGCAGGATGATCGAGAAGCCGTGAGCGAAGCCCTCGCGCGCGGCGTGCACGACCGGCGCGGAGACGTGAGCCGGGAGGCTGCCAGAGGAGACCGCTTCGGCGAGCCCGCGGGCGCGATGGCTGCTCACGTGCGGCAGCAGATCCTCGATCCGTCGCTGCGAGAGCACCAGGAACAGCGCGCCGAGCCCCGCCGTGCCAGATGCGATCGCGACCTGACGGAAGGTGTCGTTGATGCCCGACGCGACGCCGCTCATCCGCTCGGGCACCGTCGAGAGCGCGACGTTCGCGAGCACCGGGTTAACGAGGCCGACGCCGAGACCGCCGACGATGAAGCCGGGCAGCAGGACCGTCCACGAATCGTTCGCCTGCGCGCCGCTCATCAGGAACAGGCCGATCGCGGTGATCGCGAGCCCGGCGGAGAGCAGCACGCGCGCGGGGACCTTCCCCTCCAGCGACGCCGTCCCGCCGGCGACGAAGAACGAGCCGACCGTGAACGGTAGGTAGCGCAGGCCGGCCTGCAGCGGTGAGAGGTGCTCGATCTCCTGCATGTAGAGCGTGATGTAGAGGAACAGCGCGAACATCGAGCCGCTGAGCGCGAACGCCGTGACCTGCGCACCGGTGAACGCCGGGCTGCGGAACAGCGCCAGCGGCAGCATCGGCTGCGCGACGCGCGTCTCGATCGCGATGAACGCCGCGAACAGCACGATCGCCGCGACGAACAGCGCGAGGATCGTGCCGGATGTCCAGCCGTCGTCGTTGCCGCGTAGCAGCGCGAGCACGAGCAGCGCGTTGGCCGCCGAGAACGTCACGGTGCCGCCCCAGTCGACGCCGCGCGCGGTCTCATCGCGCGATTCGGCGACCTTCGCCAGCGTCACCGCGATCGCGGCGATGCCGACGGGGATGTTCAGGAAGAAGATCGACTGCCAGCCGATCGCCTGCGTCAGCGCGCCGCCGACGAGCGGACCGAGCGCGACGGCGACCCCGATCGTCGCGCCGTAGATCGCGGTCGCGCTCGCGCGCTCGGCGCCGCGCCACTCCTGGGCGAGCAGCGCGAGCGAGACCGCGAACATCGCGGCGCCGCCGACGCCCTGCAGGGCGCGCGCGAGGTTCAGCACCGTCGGGGACCCCGCCAGGCCGCAGAGCAGCGAGGCCGTCGTGAAGATCGCGAGGCCGCTCACGAACACGCGCTTGCGTCCGAGCCGGTCGGCGAGCGAGCCCGAGGTGAGGACGAACGCGGCGAGCGTCAGCGCGTAGGCGTCGATGACCCACTGCAGATCGGTGAACGACGAGTGCAGGTCGCGGCGGATGCTCGGCAGCGCGGTGTTGACGACGGTGATGTCGAGGAGCAGCATGAAGGTCGCGACACAGACCGCGATCAGAGTCCACCACTTGCGTTGCATATGAAGTCCTTCCCGAGGCGCTGGTAAAATCGTAAGGTAGCCTTGTAGTCAGGTTACCTTACCAAACTCGCTGCGTGCTCCTCATGCCCGCCATCGCCACCCCCACCGACCAGCGCCCCACCCAGGCCGACGATCGCGACGCCGCCGCGGCTGCCGAGCAGCATCTCGTCGCGCTGCTGGGATCCGTCAAGGACGACCTGCTCGAGGAGATGTATCGCCGTGTCGCCGCCGCCGGCTACCCGGGCCTGCGCCCGTCGCACGGCTGCGTGTTCCGCTACCTCGACGTCGACGGCTCCCGACTCTCCGATCTCGCCGAGAAATCGGGAATGACCAAGCAGGCCTTCGGCGAGCACGTCGCCAACGTCGAAGCGCTCGGCTACGTCGTGCGCGTGCCCGACCCCGAGGACGGCCGCGCGAAGCTGATTGTGCCGACGCCGCACGGTCGCGAGGCGTTGCTGCTGGGACGTGAGATTTTCGCGGAGATCGAGCGCGAGTGGGCCGCAGCGCTCGGCGTCGAGCGCGTCGCCGCGCTGCGCGAGACGCTGCGAGAGATTCACACGCTCCAAGCCGAGCGCTGAGCCGGCCGCCTGTCGTCGGGCGGGACGGGCCGCTTGGGTGAGATGATCGGCCGCTCGCGCGCGCGGCGCTCAGGCAGCGAGCCGCTGCGTGAAGAACGCGAGGATCTCATCGCGCGCAGCGATCGTCGGCTGGCCGACTTCGTCGATCAGGTGGGCCGTGACGACGCTGTGCGGGCTCGCGACGACCTGCTCGAAGAACGGCGGGGGCTCAGGATGGGCCGCGCTGTCGGGCAACACGCGACCGACGAAGCGCTCGCCGAGTGCCTCGGAGTAGGCGGCGAAGCGCTGCGCCTTGCAGTAGCGATCGCCGGCGAAGCGGTAGGCCATCACGGTCAGATCCTCGCGCTGCAGGCGCTCGCGCACCGCGGCGAGCTCCTCCGGAGCGATCTCGATCCCGGCGGGATCGTCGAGCGGCAGCGACGGCTGGGAGAGGACCGGTGCGAGCATCGCCGGCTCGAGCATCATCGTCAGCGCGAAGTTGCCGGTAAAGCACATCCCGATCGCGCCGACGCCGGGGCCACCGCACTGCTCGTGCGCGAGCCGCGCCAGCGCCCGCAGCCAGCTCGTCACGGGGCTCGACTTGTTGGCGGCGAAGGCGCGAAACTCGGCGCTGACGCACGCGCGCTGGAAGACGGCGACGCCCTCCTCGACCCCGGGCACGGCGCCGTCGCGACCGAACAGCGAAGGCATGTAGACGGTGAAGCCCGCATCTCGCACCCAGCGGGCGAAGCGCGCGACGTGCGGGCTGATGCCGGGCATCTCAGCCAGCACGATCACCGCCGGCCCGCTGCCGGTGATGTGCACGACCTTCGCGACGCCGTCGAGAGTGATCGTGCGTGGCTCGAAGTCCCCGAGTGGATCGTCGTTCACTTTCGCGTCTGCGTTCACTTTCGCGCTCGCGCTTCGGCTCGCGCCCGGCCCGGCGCTCCTCGGCCGGCCCGCATCTGACCGAGCTCGCTGCGCCAGGCAGCGCGTGCGTGCTCGATACCGGCGGAATCGTCCAGCAACTGCCGCTGCCAGTTGGCGGCCATCCCGAGCGCGTTCAGCCGGAACGCCAGTGCGGCGACGTTGAGCTCGCCGGGGAGATCGCCCGCGGTGATCGCGGCTTCGATGTTGGCGCCGAGCACGGCGATCCATTCGCGCATGACGTCCGCAACGGCGTCGCGAACGTCGCCGGGGCGGCCGTCCATCTCGGCTGAGGCGGCGGCGAGGAAGCAGCCGCCGGCGAACACGTCGGCGCCGAGATAGTTACACCAGGCCTCACCGATCGCCAGCAGGCGTGGCAGCCCCTCCTCGCTGGCGAGTGCCGGCGCGATCACTTGCTCGACGAGGATCGCGCGCGCGGCTGCGATCGTCGCTAGCTGCAGCTCCTGCTTGGAGCCGAACAGCGCGAAGACGTTGCTCTTGTGCACTTCGAGGTCCGCGGCGAGCGCACCGATCGTCAGGCCTTCGAGGCCGTCCCGCGAGGCCATCTGCACCGAGCGCTCGAGCACCGCGGTGCGGCTGCGCAGCCCGCGGGCGCGGCGCCCGTCGACGGGCACCTCGACGGGCGGGCTCTGCGTGAGTTGAGCGACACGCCTGGCAGGCATCGAGCACATTCTACAAAATAGACGTGCGATCGTCTATATTGCTCGCCGCGATGTCTGAACGACCAGAGCCACGGGTGGCGATGCTGCAAGGCGCGGACGGACGCGACGGCGCGACGGAGATCGCGTGATGAGCTACGTGGGCACATGGGATTGGGCGCTGCAGACCGGCGGCGCTCTACGCCGCCAGGATCGTCTGCGGCTGGTGCTCCAAGGAGTGTCGGCGCGCCTGGCGCGGGTTCCGAGCCAGTGGCGCAGCCGCGTCCTCGGCGAGCACGCGTCGCTGAGCCTTCCCGATCCGCCCGACAGCGTGCTGGCGCGAGCGGCGGACGAGCGCGTGCGCGAACTCTCGAGCGCGGCGCTCTACGGTCACTGCGCGCGCACCTGGGCATTCGCGACGCTGTTCGCGCAGCGCGACCGTATCGCGCACGATCCGGAGCTGCTCTACCTGGCGTGCATGCTGCACGACCTGGGCCTCACCGAGCAGCACTGGGGACACGACCCGCGCGCCCGGTGCTTCGCAGTCGAGGGAGCGCACGCGGCGCACGCACTCGTGCACGACCACGGCGCGAGCGAGGCACGTGCGCGCGTGGTCGCGGAGGCGATCTCACTGCATTTGAACATCACGGTCCCCGCCCGCCTGGGGGCGGAGGCGCAACTGCTGAGCAAGGGCGTCTCACTGGACGTCGTCGGCCGGCGTCTGCATCAGATCGCGCCGGCGGCGACCGCGAGCGTCGAGCAGCGCTGGCCGCGCACGGGCCTCGCCAGCGAGCTGACGACGTCGACGACCAAGCAGGCGCGGATGCGCCCGGAGTCGCGCTCGGCGCTGCTGCACAAGCTCGGCTTCGTCAAGCTGATCGAGGGCAATCCGCTGGCGCGCAAGACGCGGTGAGCACCCCGGCACACGCGGCCGGCGCGAGACGATCGACTTCGCTCCTCAGGGCTCCAAGCGGCTGACGGCCTGCCGCAGCGCGGTGCGCGCCTCGGCGGCGACCCGGCGCGTGATCTCCTCGGCGCCGGCAGCAACCGCAAGCTCGTGCGCTTGGCCGGCCCAGAGGTTGACGAGGTCGGCGTCGCCGGCCTGCCGGCCGTGCGCGCGCAGCGGTTTGGTGAGATGGTCTATCTCGGGGTAGGCGCGCGGCGCGTGCGCCGCGTGATCGCGATGCAGACGGTTGACGATCCCACGCGCCAGGCGACCGCTGAACGCGCGGGTCAGCACGGTCGGCGTCGCACTCGCGACGGCGGTGCGCTGCACATCGGCGGTCGCGGCCTCGGCACTCAGCAGATAGGCCGTGCCGAGCTGGCCGGCGGACGCGCCCGCGGCGAGCACCGCGGCGAGAGCGCCTCCGTGCACGATCGCCCCGGCGGCGATCAACGGCAGGTCGACTGTGGCGCCGACTAACTGCAGCGCGGCGAGCAATGTGAGGTCGGACGCGTCGTCGTCATCGACGAACACGCCGCGGTGGCCGCCGGCCTCTACACCCTGGACGATCAGCGCATCGACACCTAGTGCGGCGGCTCGGCGGGCCTCGTCGGGCGAGGTCACCGTCAGCCACACCTCACTGCCGGCACCGCGCAGCTGCTCGACGGTGGTCTGCAGGGGCAGCCCGAACGTGAACGAGACGACCGCAACGGGGTCGGTGACCAGCAGTGCGAGCTTCTCGTCGAACGAGTCGTCGTCGAACCGCGGTTCGCCCAGCTCGACCCCGGCGCGCTGCGCCTCGACAGCGAGCCTGCGCGCATAGGCCTCGACAGGAGCGTGCTCGGCAGGATGCGCGCCACCGACGAATACGTTCACGCCGAGCGGTCCGTCGCTCAGCGCGCGCGCCGCAGCGATGTCCTGCGCGAGGCGCTCGGGAGTCAGGTAGCCGGCGGCGAGGAATCCCAGGCCGCCAGCCCGGTTGACCGCCGCGGCGAGCGCCGGTGTCGACAGGCCGCCGGCCATCGGCGCTTGTACGACCGGGAGGGCGAGCTCCTTGAGGACGCTCATGACCGCTTGCCGCTTCGCTTGTCGTTTCGCTCCGTCACGTGAGCCACCGATGCTGGAGCGCGATCCTGGCGCGACCTGGCGATGCGGTCTAGGACGACGGGACGAGGACGAGCTTGCCGGTGACGTGTCCGGCCTGCCCCTCGCGGTGCGCGGCGGCGACGTCGTCGAGCGCGAAGGCGCGAACCTTGACCGCGAGCTTGCCCTGCTCGACGAGCTCGGTGAGCTGCAGGCGCGCGGCCTCCCGGATCTCGGTGCCAGAGTCCGCGCCGGGGCCGCCTCCGAGCAGCTTGATGCCGGCCTGGGCGCCGCGCGCGAAAGCGGCGATCGAGGCGATGCGATCGCGGTCGGCGACGAGCTCGAGTGAGACGTCGAGCGCTTCGTCGCTGCCGATGCAGTCGATTGCGACATCAACGCCATCGGGCGCGAGTGCGCGCACGCGGTCGGCGAGTCCCTCACCGTAGATCGTGGGCTCGACGCCGAGCTCGCGCAGATAATCGTGATTGCGAGGGCTCGCAGTACCGATCACGCGGGCGCCGCGGGCGCGAGCGATCTGGACGACCATCAGCCCGACTCCGCCGGCAGCCGCGTGCACCAGCACGGTATCCCCGGCGCCGACACCGCTTGCTGTGAGCGCATGGATCGCGGTGGCGCCGGCCAGCATCAGCCCGCCGGCTTGGTCCCAGCTCATCGCGGACGGCTTCGGGACGACCGTCTCGGCGGGGACGACGAGTTCGTCGGCGTAAGCGCCGTCGACGCGGAAGGCGATGACCTCATCTCCAACGGCGATCGGGCCGGCCGGGCCGACGGCCTCGCCGCCGACCTCAGTCACGACGCCGGCTGCCTCGAACCCCAGGCGCATCGGCAGCTCTCCGCTAGCTCCTGCCGAAGCGCTGTAGCGCTTCCAATCGATGGGGTTGATCCCGGCGGCACGGATCGCGAGGCGGACCTCGCCGCCACCCGGTCCGTCGAGGGGCTCGTCGACGAGCGAGAGGACCTCGGGCCCACCGAAGGCGGTTGCCACGACAACACGAGCCATGCTCTGCACCCTACTCCGCTGCATCTGCATGCAAGCGATTGGTGAGACGCCATCGCTCCGCATCTCGGTCTCGAGCGAGCCTTGGATGGTGCGATCAGGTCGTCCCGCGCGCACGCCGGTACCTTTCCGGCGATGGGTCAGCCTCTGCCTGCTCGCCGGTGGCCGATGATCGTCGCGGCCGGATGCGTCGCTTTGACGCTTGCCGCAAGCGGGTGCGGCAGTTCGAGCGAGCCAGGACATGCCAGTTCGAGCGGGTCAAAGCCAACCGAACAACCGACGACGCCAGAGTACGCGGGCCTCTCGGCCTACAAACGCAGATGCAGCCAGATCGACCTGAAGGGCGCGTTGGCTCAGGTTGTGTACAAGCCTCGCCAGCAGATGACGCGGGGCGATACGACGACGGTGACGGCAGCCGTCACGTTGGATCAGTCGGCGTTGCCCAGCCGCGTCCTGCGAAGCACCGGAGCGGTGGCGTCACCGGCGATCGTCGTGGCCTGCGTCATCGAGGCTCGACTGGGCGCCTCGTCCTACATCTTCAACCTCGACGAACGCGGCTGGCTGTCGCGATCTTTCCTCACCAGCGACACGGCGCGCTGGACGTGGAATGTGGGTCCAAAAGTCGGCGGTACGCAGACACTCACCCTCGAAGTTCGACCGATAGTGAGACTGGCCCCCGCGAGCGGATCCAGCGACTTTGCCGGCGCGGAGAGCTCAGACGTTCAGTCCTACCCGATCAAGGTCCAGGTCAAGGTTCCGTGGACCGAGCGCCCGGCGGAAGTCATGTCGAGGCTCGCCGACACGTTCAAGGTGGCACAGGGACTCGTCGAAGCGACGACAGCGCTACTCGCGGCGCTGCTCGCACTCGCCGCCGTGCTGGGGATCAGACGCTCGAAAGCCAAGGACGCCACGGCGAGTACGGGCGGAGCGAACCCTTGAGATCGCTACACCGAGCAGGCCGCTCAGCGAGTGCGACTAACCTCTCGGAGGCGACCGAGTACATCCGTGGTCGGGGCAACCTTGGCGTTCTCGTAGTCGGATAGCCGTGACGCAGAAGTGCCGGCCGCGGTTGCGAATTGGCGCAGCGTCATCCCGGCCTGCGCACGCCAGGCACGAATTTGCGCCGCGTACTCGGCGCGTCCGCGCAGGGTGACATCCCGGCGCGCGTGCCGAATGACGTTGGCGATCAGAACGTCGACGCCGTAGTACTCGCCCCAGGAGACCACCGTCTCGGCAGTACGCGCGGCGGGCCCCCACGGGCGAGCACGGATCGCGTCGGCGAGACGCCGCCAATCCGACAGCGCCCCGCGGTCGATCACCGTCTCGATCGCCTCGGCGGGCCACTGGTCCATCGGCGCGGCGGGATCGAAGTCGAGGTTGCGAAAGCGCATCGTCATCGCACGATTCGCTCCGCGAGATCCGCGAGCACCGCCGTGACCGTAGACCACTCGTGCCAACGCGGCTCGAGCGCCTTGTAGCTCGCGAGCTGCGTTGTCACCTCGGCGTCTCGCGGTCGTGGGTCCGCGAGCTGCTTGACGAGCTGCGTGGCGACCGCCTCCGGGCGGCGATTGATGTCGGCGTAGTACTCATCGATGCCGCGCAGGACGTCAGCGGCCTCGTCGAGTCCAATGCGATCCGCGAGGGCCGCGATGTCGAGGTAGTCGCGGGTCTGGTTGCGATTCAGCGCAAGCCACGCCTTGATTCGCAGGATCTCAGCGGCCGTCGGTATGACAAGTCGCTCGCCGCGCACATCGATCTCGGCACTCTCCAGCGGCCGGCTGCGCTGCAGCTGGCGCACTCCGGTCTCGATGCCTCCGAGCTCACCCAAGATGATCTTGCCAGGCTGCGCCTTCGCTGTCGACCAGTCCCCCAGCGCTTCCAGGTGCTCCAGGATCGAGTCGAAGCGATCGGCGAGATCCGCAACCACGTGATCGTGATCGAGCGACTGGCGGTGGTGGGCATGCAACGCCGCCGCGGAGCCCCCGACCAAGACGGCGCCAGGCACCAATGCCTGTAGCTGCGTAGCCCTCTGTAAGACCTGCTCCAGCGATGGCTCCATATGGTTAAATTATCAGATCTGATAACCAATCCTGCTGAAACGCCGCAAGCGCTTCGCTTATCCCCTGATGCTCCCGTCCTCGCCCAGCAGAGCGATCACCCACTCGACGATGGCGTCGAAGCGCTCCGCGGTGAGGGCGTGCCCGCCGCGCGCGCGACAGTGCTGCAGCGCTTGCGGAGCTCCCGCGCTTTGGTAGGCCTGTGCGGCGACCTCGGCGATGCGATGAGCGTCACGCGAGTATCGATCCTCGTCGGCCGAGCAAAGCAGCAATGGTCGCGGCGCGAGAAGTCCGGCAATGTCGTCGAGGTCTCCGAGCTCGAGCAAGCCGGGGATAGCCTGGGCGCAATCGATTCCGATGCCGTGGGTCATCCTCTCCCTGTAGGTACATGCGGCGCCACTCACCACGGCGAACGCGATCCGTGTGTCGAGGGCCGCGTGCAACAGCACGCTGGCACCGCCCATCGAATGTCCCAGAGCTCCGATGCGCGCCGGCTCGACGCCGTCCAATCCGGCAAGCACCGAATGCGCCGCCGCGGCGTCGGCCAGGACGGTGCACATCAGCGGCTGCCCGCGCACGAGCCGGTAGCACATCGTCGTGAAGTAGTCGCGCGCGTCGGACTCCCGAGCATCGGTCCCAGGGCCGCCGGGCCTGCGGTCCTCGAACCCGACGGCGTCAGGGGCGATGACCGTCGCGCCTTGCCGGGCAAGCGCCGGCCCAAACGCCTGCCGTGGGTCCCCGCAAAGCCCCGCGACCTCGGACTTGCCGAACTGCCACTGCGCGTGGTGTTGGTGATGGACCACCACGCCTGCGCCACTGGGATGCTCAGGGATCAGGAGCAGCGCCGGCACGTCGCCCTCCTCGCCCGCATAGCTGACGACTTGCTCGACGTATCCAGCTCGCCGTCGCTCCGCGTGAACGCGCAACTCGGGCGCCGGCGCAACCGAGAACCTCAACAGCTCGCCCAGGCGCCCGCGCAAGCCCTCTGCAGCCATGAGCGGACTTTACGCCGCGCGGACTACGACGAGGCGACACCAACGGTGGCGGCGCGCTCGTCCAGCGCATGACGCTGCATCGCGGCTTCGTGCACCTGCAGGACGTCCGGCTCGAGCGTCGCCTCGAGAATCAGCACCGTCGCGCACAGCAGCGCCCATACCTGGGCGACGAGTGCCCATAGACGCTCTTCAAGTCCCTGATAGCCGCCGAACGAGTCGTGCAACATGAACGTCACGATCCATGCGATCAGCAGCACGACCGCACCACCCAACACGAGTCGCCCGAGTCGACTCGGCCAGGCCGAGCGCGCAAAGGCGAAGCCGGACAGCAGGAGCGTGACGTTGATGGCGAGACTCAACCACCCGTGCGCGTAGTGATGCCACGAAAGTGCGCCCGCGGCCTCGCGTGACTTGCACACGGCGCTCACCGTCGTCGAGCAGTCCATGCGCAGCGGTCCGACGAGAATCGCGCAGACGCCCGCGAGCACGAACATCGAAGACATCGCGAGCGGCCACGGCCGCGTACGCAGTGATGGCGTGATCGCGATCGCAAGCGCAATGAAGCCCAACCCCCAGACGCCGACAAAGACCGTGAAGATCCAGGGGTTCGCCGCGCCGTTGCGGCCGAGCTCGCTTATGTACTGGCGGACCGGCGAGTAATGCGGTTCGAGGGCACCGGCGAGTACCCACCCCCCAACGAACACGACCTGCGCGAGGATCGCAGCCCACGCCAACAGGCACGTGCGACGGCGCACCGCATCAGGCAGAAGTGGCCATCCTGCCGGTCTCAGCCAAAGCGCAACGTTGCGTAGCACGATTCGCCTTGGATGCTACTCATGCGGCACCGATGCCATCGGCGATGATCGAGGTCAACCAATCACGCTCACCATTTTCTAAATGGCGCGCTATTGGTTGGGATTCGTCGCTACTCGCCCGGAACCGGGCCAAACAACGTGAACTTCACACTACCCGGCGTCGAGCAGGCCGGGCTGCTGGCCGTGCCCTTGAAGGCGGTTGTCTCCTTCAGATGACGTCCCTCAAAGGTGTAGTGACGCACGGGGCCGTTGACGTGATCCCCGCTAATCGTCAACGTCGTCATGCCGATCTTTGGGGCGCCGGCGTAATCTTCTGTCACTTCGGCGGGTCCGTTGTAGGAAAAGCGCCCGGCGCCCGTCAAGGACAAGATCGGCGCATGCACCGCGACGTTGACGGTGGTGGCCGACGAGCCGGGTGTCGCCGGCGCACAGCCGAGCGAGAGGTCGGGGATCTTCCCATGCCCACGCACGTGGAACTCGACGTCCGCGGAGGGCACTCCGGTGAGACTTGCGTAGTAACCGTTGCGCACACCCGAATGGGAGCGCGCGAGCGCCGCTCCCGGCAATGTCAAAGCGACTGCCACCGCGATGGCGGCCACCGCTCGCGGGTAACTCGCAATGGCCTTCGAACCTCGCTTCACCACGCAAGACCCTAGCAGTCGACCGGTCACCGCTATCGATACTCAGCGCGCCGATAGCGGTGACCAGGAGCTACCTCGCGCCGCCCGCGGAATCGGGCGAGCGCGAGACCCGGCTAATACTCAAGACGCCTGGCCGACCGGCTCGCCAGGGCCGATCAAGTCGGCCACCCAGTCACCCGTGACCTGCCTGGTGGCGGCGTTGATGCGGTTCCACGCGTTGATTCCGGCGATCGTCAACACGAGTGCGGCGAGCTCCTGCTCGTCGTAGTGGCGCGCGGCCTCGGCCCAGACATCGTCCGGAACGGGGTCGGAGCGATCGGCGATGCGCGTGACAGCCTCGGTCAACGCGAGCGCGGCGCGCTCGGCATCGGTGAAGTAGGGCGTCTCGCGCCACGCGGCGAGAGTGAAGATGCGCGCGTCGGACTCACCCGCGGCCTTCAGCTCACGGGAGTGCATGTCGGCGCAGACCGCGCAGCCGTTGATTTGGCTGGCGCGCAGCTCGACGAGGTAGTGCGTACTCGCCGGCAGACCGGCCTGTCGTGCGGCCTTGCCGAGCCGCTGCAGCGCCTGCATCGCGCCGGGGATTGTCATCACTGGGTTGTCGATCCGTGCTTGCATGGTGTTCCTCCAAGGGGTCGCTCGTTTGGTTGCTACCCGCCGCCCGTCGGCTTCATGTCGCCGCGGGCCTGGTCGCTTGGCTCCGTTTCTCGGCTGCCTAGACCTGTGACACCCGACGGCTAGCGAATGTGACCGACCCTGCGCGGGCGCTACGCAGGGGCTAGTCTGCCGTCGATGAGCAAACGCATCGTGGACGGAGGCGTAGCGGCTCTCCTTGCCAGCGCCTCTTTGATCCTCGCGGGAGCCGCGCAGGCGGCGCCGACGTGGCTCTCGGCGACGCAGCTATCCGCGACGGGCTTCAGCGCGGAAGCTCCGCGGGTGAGCGTCGACGCGCGTGGGGACGCGGTCGCGGCGTGGCGCCGCAACGGGATCGTCGAAGTGTCCGGCAGGCCGGCGGGCGCCGCCGGCTGGCAGGCCGCCCAGACGATCTCCCTCAGCGGGGCGACCGCCGCGGCGCCGCTCGTCGGCATCGACGCAGCCGGCGATGCCCTCGTCGCCTGGCGCAGCCTCGCGGGCGGCGAAGAATCGATCCAGGAGAGCGCGCGCACCGGGCTCTCGGGCTCGTGGAGCACCCCGGTCGTGATCAAGGAACTCGGCATGGAAGAACTCGCCCCACCCGATCCTGACCTGGCGGTCGCCCCCAATGGAGCGGCGACGATCGTATGGCAGCGCCAGCACGACGTGGACGCCGCGAGCCGACCGGCGAAAGGCGGTTTCGGGAGTCCGGAAACGGTGAGCGAAGCGGCCGTACAGGACGAGGGTCCGCGTGTCGCGCTGGACGCCGGCGGCGATGCGACGACGGTGTTCGAACTGGAAGCGGGAGAACGCGTGATCGCCTCCTCGACGCGGCCCGCCGGCGGCAAATGGTCGTCACCCACGACGATCTCCGAACCCCTGAACGTGAACGTTCCCAGCGTCGCCGTCAACGCCCGCGGCGACGCGGTCGCGGTGTGGGAAGCGTTCTTCGAAGAAATGGGCGCGGGCACAGACGAAGAGCACATCCAGGTCGCCACCAGACCGGCCGGCGCAAGCGCGTGGAGCGCGCCGGTGACGCTCACGAAATCTGAAACCGGGCTTGGCGAACCCGGCAACCAGGAGGTCGCGATCGACGGCGAGGGCGACGCAGTCGCGATCTGGGGCCGCATGCACGGCGCGAACGCGGAAACGATCGAAACGAGCCAGGACCACGCGCTGGGGTCCAGCTGGTCGGCGCCGGTCACGGTTTCCGGACCCGGGAAAATGGAAGAGGCACCGCAGATCGCGGTGAACGACGCGGGCCACGCGACGATCGTCTGGGAACGCCAGGAAGCGAGCGGCACGGAGATCGTCGAAGCGTCCTCGGGCAGCGCGAGCGGCGTGGCTTGGCAGCCGTCACGTGCAGTGTCGGCTTCGACGCCGGGCAGCGAAGCGAAGGAACCCGCCGTGGCGATGGATGCTGAGGGCAACGCCGCCGCCGTGTGGGCCGGCCTCGACGGCGGCTTCTACATCGCCGAAGCGGCGGGCTTCGACGCGGCGGGCCCAGCGATCGGTGCGCTCTCGATACCGAGTACGGGCAGTGTCGGGCAAGCGCTGTCCTTCTCGCTGTCCGCGACGGACGTGTGGTCAGCGCTCAGGGCCACGACGTGGAGCTTCGGCGATGGCCAGAGCGCGAGCGGCACGAGCGTGACCCACGCCTACGCGAACGCGGGCGCGTACACCGTCACCGTGACGAGCACAGACGTCCTCGGCAACACGACGAGCGCCAGCGCGAGCGTCGCCGTCGGGGGTGGTGGTATCGGCAAAACGGCGCCGGAAGTACTGCCGCTAACCGCACCGCAGCTGACAGGCGCCCGTCTCACCCACACGCGCTTCCGCGTCGCCAAGCAGCCGACGGCCGTAACGGCGAGCGCGCACGGCAAGCCACCGCTGGGCACGGGCTTCCATTTCACGCTGAACGAGGCGGCGAGCGTACGGATCGTCTTCACCCGCTCGGCGCCGGGTGTGCGCAGCGACGGACGTTGCGTGGCGCCGACGCGTAGCCGCCAGCAGCGACACGCGCGTCGCTGCACTCGCACGCTCAGCGTCGGTGCACTGATACGTGCGCACGAGAACGCGGGGGCCGACAGCGTCGCCTTTAGCGGACACATCGGTACGCATGCGCTGGCGCCGGGCGCCTACCGCGCGACGCTCACGGCCACCGCCAACGGCCTCAGCTCCGCGCCGTCGAAGCTCGCGCTGACGATCGCTCGCTGAACGCGCACGACTCTTGCCTCCCCGGCGCCCCTGGCGTGGCGGTCGCTCAGGCCGCGGCGGGCTGGACCACGGCGCACTGCACCTCGTGGCCGCGCGCGGTCAGCCGCCAGGCGTTCGGCTCCCCCCGATGGGCGCCGGGTCCCAAGTTCTCGATCAACCCAACGCTCTCCAGGCGCGTGAGCAGCTTCGAGATCTGGCCCGGATCGTGGACGCCGGCGGCGTCGGCGACGCGACGGTTGCTGGCTTCGGGCTTGGCGCCGATCGCACACAGCACCCGCACGGTGCGGTATGTCAGACGCATGTGCAGCCCCTCCAGCGGGTTGCTCGGTCCTCGCTCCGAGCGCTGGCGCCGTGCGCGCGGCGTCGCCCGGCTGGCCTCCTCGGCGGCGGCGACCGGGCCTAGGTAGGGCAGCACGATCATCGCCATCAACTGGCTCTGTAGTGAGCTCAAGGGCCTCGAGTCTCTCGCCGCCAAGCGTCCGTGAAGTACCCCCAGTACTCCGCCGACGACACCCTCGGCGGCCAGCCGCGAGGGGTTCAGACCGGGACTCGCTTCGCGGCGTCCGCGGTCGACGACCGCGACGAGCCGCAGCACGATTCGCGCGCGCTGCGTCAGCGCGGCTTCGCCGGCCGCGAGCGCGTCGACGACGCATAGCCCGGCAAGACCGGGGTCTTCGTCGAACAGCTCCAGCAGCGCTTTCAGACCGGCGCGCAGCTGCTCGCGCCACAGCTCTTGCCCTGCCGCCGCGGCGAGCGCGCGCTGCGTGGCACGATCGGTCGCTTCCTGTAGAGCAGCCAGGAAGCAGTCCTCGCGATCCTCGAACACTTCATAGAAGGTTCGCCGCGAGACTCCCGAGCGCTCGACGATGTGGGTGACGGTCAATTGGCCGGGACCCACCTCGCGCACCACCGCGACCAGCGCCGCGAGCATCCGCGCGCGCTGGATCTCAGGTAGCTGACCGGGTGTCGAGGGGGAGCTCACGGCGAGCTCTACCTCATTTGAACGTGTTCTCGTCATCGTCTTGGGAAGAGCCGTTGCTGGCATCGTCGTCCGTCGCTATCGCTTGGCGCGCTTCTTCTTGGCGCGCCGCTTGTTTGCCTTCTTACGTTTGCTCGCGGTTTTCTTCTTCTTCGTCTTCTTGGCTTTGGCGACTGGTTTGGTGATCGCGCCGCTGGTGTTCGGGAACTGGAACGTCGGCACCGAGATCAGCGGTGTCGCGGGCGGCTGGGCGATCGGCGCTGCGACACCGGGGGTCGTGAACGTCATGTCGGGCCCGTAGGTCGTGCCGTCGACGTTGGTCGCGATCAGCCGGTAGTGATAGGTCGTACCTGGAACCAGGAACTGCAGGTTCGCTGAGACCGCTTCGGGCGCGGCGCTCTGCCCGGCGTTGCCGAAGATCTCAGCGCCGGAGTAGGAGGTGTCGGTGCCGACCTCGAACTCGTAGCTCGTCTGCAGCGCCTGCGCGGCCACGACACCCGAGAGCACCGCCGTTGTCGTCGTCACCGAGCTCGCCGGCGCGGTTTCTAGCGCTGGCGGCGTCGGCGCGGCGGTCGTGAACGTGTAGTCGGGGCCGTAGGCGGTCCCGGTCGCGTCGGTCGCGGCAATCCGGTAGTGGTAGGTCGTACCCGCCAGCAGCCCGCTCACCAACAGCGGACGCGTGGCTTGATCGCCGTGCGCTGACTGAAGTTCGATGCTCTGGCTGCTCGACCCTTCGGCGTAGGGATCGCCTGCACCCGGAACATATGCGGCGGCGGCGACATATTCGACATTGACTGCCGTCGCGCTGTTCTCGTCGTTGATGGTGGCATGTACAAGGACGCTTGCGCGCAGAACATTCGTGACTGTTGGCGGCTGGTCGTCGACCGTGGGCGCCACGCCGAGCGTGGTGAACGTCTCGTCTTCCCCATCGGTGGTGCCGAAGGAGCTGTTCGCGACGATCCGGTAGTGGTAGGTCGTGCTGGCGTACAGTCCGCCAACCGTCGTCTGAGCGTGTTCTGGTTTGCTGGCGCTACCGGCATCGACGCCTGGCGGAGCTGGGCTGGTCGTCCCGTATTCGCTGGTTTCGCCGTACTGGAAGTAGTAGTGCGCGTCCGTGCCGTCGGGCGAGAGCGACCCGTTGAGCGTCGCACCGCTCACGCCGATAGCCGAGGCAGCTTCGGTCTGGACGTCATCGACTGCGGGAAGGGTGGTGAAGGTCATGTCTTCGCCGTAGGTCGTGCCGAACGAGTTGACCGCAACGATCCGGTAGTGGTAGGTCGTGCTCCCCAGCAGCCCCGTGAGGGTGGTTTCAGCTGGCTCGGCTTTGCTGGCGCTGCCAGCATCGGTGCCGGGTAGCGCGGGGCTGATCGACCCGTATTCGCTGGTTTCGCCGTACTGGAAGTAGTAGTGCGCATCGGCCCCGTCCGGCGAGAGCGACCCATGGAGCGTGGCGCTGTCCTTGGCGACACCAGAGGCGGCTTCGGTCTGGACGTCGTCGACGGCAGGAGGGAGCGTGAAAGTTTGGTCGTTGCCACTGGTGGCGCCGTTGGCGTTTTCGGCGACGATGCGGTAGTGGTAGGTGGTGCCGGGCGTGAGGCTGCTGAGGCTCGCGGTAAGTTCTTCTTCTTCGCCGGTCACGGTCCCAGCTGGGGTGCTCGACCCGTAGGCAGTCGTTTCGCCGTACTGGAAGTGATATTTCGTTGGGAGCCCTTCGCGGCCGACAGTCCCGGAGATCGTCGCCGCGGTCTTTCCGATGCCGCTCGCGGGTCCGGTGGTGGCGTTGGCGAGCAGCCCGGCTTTGAAGATCGCGACGCTGTCGGCCGAGCGCTGCGTGGCATAGACCGTGCCGTCGGCGCCGTTGACCGCGAGACCCTGGGATTCGGAGAGACCTTCGTCGGCGAACGTATCGACGGCTTCGCCGAAGGGTTCCCCGAAAGGCCCGTACTCCTGGATCTGGCTCCGCTCATCGAGGAACACGTTGTTGCTCTTCAAACTGACGGCCAGCGCCGACCCCGACCCCCATTCGCCTAGCGGTTCTGCGCTGGAGGGGCCGGTCAGACGGTACTTCCCGACGCAGCCGCAGCCGAACAGCAGGTACACGCTACCCGCGGAGTCGACCGCCAGACCCAGTTCCGTTCCCCGCCCCGTATTGAACTGAGCAAGCAGCGCCCCCGTGTCGCTGAACTCGTATACGCCGCCCGACGAGTCGTAAACCCAGACTTCGCCGGACGCGCCGACCGCCACGTCCAGCAGTTCCGCGAACGGGGCGCCCCCGGCATCCGTCAACTGCGTCACATATTTACCGGTGGCGGTGAAGACATCGACCACGCTATGACCGACGTCGTTGACGTATACATCGCCTTTGGCGGCACCGGAGGAGTTGTCGACGGCGACGGCCTTCGGGCCGGAGAAGGCTCCCGCCGGTGTTTCGCCGCCTCCGAACTGGCCGATGTAACTGCCGCTCGCATCGAACTCCTCGACACGGTTGTTCGCGCTGTCGGCCACATAGACGTCGCCGCTGGCTTCATCGACTGCAACGCCGAACGGTTCGGAGAGCTGGCCGTTACCGCTCCCCGCCTGCCCGAACACAGCGTTTGGTGACGACGTATAGCCGAATCCCGCGAGGCTCGGCGCGGCGTCGACCATGCCACCGGCACCGCCAAGGGTAAGCGCCGCCACACCGGCAAGCGCAAATCTTCGGATACTCATCATGCGCTCCTCCTATCGCCCTGACGATTAGCCCTACGCTCGGCGGCCCGTGCACGTCTCGCTCGTCGCGCCTTGGCCCGTGCCTCGCTGGCCTTGGCCTTCTTGGCCTTCGCTTTGGTGCAGCCGGTGATGCCGATTGGGGTGCTTTGTTTGACGACTTGGCCGTCTTGGCCGACCATTTCGGTCGGCATCACGAGCTTTTTGCTGCAGAGGTTCCCGTTCGCGGCGAGCGCGGAGTACGGGCCCTCGGGCAGGTAGAGCTCAAAGCTCGAGACCGGGACGTCGGGCACGGCGCCAAACGTGCTGCTGGTGATGCCTTGTTTGCTGATGAACGTCGCTCCGATCAGGTCGACGCGTACCCCGTAGCCTTGGAGGACGACGATCAAGCTCGGGAACGCTTCCCCGCCGTGCGAGACGAAGTACGCCGGTCCGGTCAGCTGCACCGGGAGGAGCGGTGTCGTCGCCTTGGCGTATCCGACGAGGGATGCGGAGGGGCAGTTGGCGGGGTTGGCTTCGAAGGTCTGTGCGGTGCACGCCTTCTGTAGCGTCGTCAACCTTGAAGGTAGCGCCTTGGGTAGTTCGACTTTCACGCGGGCGATGTTGGCCTGCCCACCGTTGGTCGCGAGGATCGGCTCACCACCGACATTGGGCTCTAGGAGCTTCGCGTCGATACTC
>DASXZA010000020.1:0-50531 GCA_036502205.1 Solirubrobacteraceae bacterium
CGCGCTCGAGCTCCGCGGGGTCGATCAGTTCCTTGAAGGCCATCGTCGTGACTCTAGAGGATGGGTCGAGGGGCCCGGCTCGGCGGCCTCTAGCCGCCTGCGCCACCCTCTCGTAGGAGATGGTCGAGGGGCCCGGCTCGGCGGCCTCTAGCCGCCTGCGCCACCCTCTCGTAGCCTCTCCCTCAGGAGCTCCGCGTCAACAAAGAACTCGAACAGCTCTTCCCCGTCGACGCTGACGACGGGAATCCGCTCGAAGTAGGCGCGATGGAGGTCCTCCTCGAAGCGGATGTCGCGTACCTCGAGCTCGAACGGGAGCTCGGCGCGAACCTCCTCCAGCACGCTCAGCGCCTCCTCGCAGAGGTGGCAGTCGGCCTTTGTGTAGAGGGTGACTAGCGCCACGGCCAACGCGCGCGGTCGCGGCCGGGGGTCGGTTTGCCACCGCGGATCGACTCGCCGCGCGAGGCCGACCTCACTGCGGACGTTCGCCGGTCGCATAGACATCCAGCGGCAGATAATCCGGATAGTCCAGCCGCGGCGCGAAGCGCGCGGCGCTCGCGATCATCGCGGCGTTGTCGGTGCACAACACACGCGCGGGGACGTGCACCGTCGCACCTAGCCCATCCAGCTGGCGGCGCAGCTCTCCGTTGGCGGCAACGCCACCGCCGACCGCGAGGCGATCGAGGCCTGTCTGCTCCAGAGCACGCTCGGCGCGCTCGAGCAGCCGCTGCACGATCGCGGCCTGATAGGCGGCCGCGAGATCAGCAGCCTGCGCTTGCAGCTCGGACTCGGAGAGCTCGCGTACGCGATAGAGCAGCGCGGTCTTCAAGCCGGCGAAGGAGAAGTCGAGACTGCGCGCGAAGGCCTGCCCGGCGACCCCGAGTCCGGGCCGCTGCCCACCCTGCGGAAACGCGTGGGACTCTGGATCACCGCCCGCCGCCAGCCGCTCGAGCGCGGCGCCACCGGGATAGCCGAGGCCCAGCATCCGCGCGCCCTTGTCGAAAGCCTCGCCGGCGGCGTCGTCAAGCGTGCGGCCGAGTATCTCGAAGCCTTCGTGCTCGCGTACAAGCGCAAGCAGTGTGTGCCCGCCACTGGCGATCAGGCACACGAATGGCGGCTCGAACGCGTTCTCGATGAAGTTCGCGGCGACGTGCCCCTGCAGATGGTCGACCGCCGCGAAGGGCAGCTCGCGCGCAGCGGCCAGCGCCTTTGCCGTCGCGAAGCCGACCAGCAGCGCGCCAACCAGCCCGGGCCCGCGCGTCGCGGCGATCAGCTCGATGTCGGCAAGCGCGACATCGGCCTGTTCGAGTGCCTGTGCGACGACGAGATTCACGAGCTCGAGGTGCTGGCGCGAGGCGATCTCGGGAACGACCCCGCCGAAGCGGTCGTGGACGCCCTGCGAGGAGATCACGTTCGCGCGCAGCCCGCCGTCGCGTCCGTCGAGGACCGCCGCGCAGGTGTCGTCGCAGCTACTCTCGAGCGCCAGGATCAGGCTCATACGAAGCCGGGGTTGGGCACATCATCCAGCGAGCCGAGGAGCGTCGCCGGGGTGCGCCACATGACGAGTGCGTCCTCGCCGTTGTCCTGGTAGTAGCGCCGGCGCAGACCGGCCGCGCGAAAGCCTTCGCGCTCGTAGAGGTGGATCGCACCGTGATTGGAGCGGCGCACCTCCAGCGTGTAGCGCGCCTGCTCGTCCTCGACGCGCACGTAGAGCTCGGCGAGCAGCGCCGAAGCGACCCCCTCGCGCCGGCGGTCGGGATCGACGGCGACGTTCATCACGTGCCAGACGGTCTCATAGCGCGAGCAGATCAAATAGCCGACCAGTCGTCCGCCGCTCACAGCGGCTAGACAGACGCCGGAGGCCTTGGAGAGCTCGAGCACGAACATCGCCAGCGACCACGGCGTCGGGAACGCGCGCCGCTCGATCCCGATCACCTGCGGCAGGTCGGGGTAGGTCAGGCGACGGATGCGCAGGCGTGGCTCCTCGGAGGTGATCTCGGCGGCGAACTGTGCGCTCACGGCTCGGCGCTCTCCAAAGCGATCTCCGCATCGGGGCGGCGTCGGTAGTTCGGCAGCACCGTCTCGATCGCGTCCGATGGCGCCGCGAGCGCAAGCTCGCACAACACCCCGGCATCGACGCGATGCAGCGAGGAGTCCTCCGCGGGAACTGCGACCCCGAGCGCCTCCATCTGTGCTCGAAAGCGTATCGCCCCATCTCCGACTGCCAGCCAATCGCGACCAGTGCCGGCCTCTGCGAGGAGCGCGCCGAGCGCCTCGGGCGCGAGCGCCCGCGCGCCCGCGAGCTCGCGCGCGCGCGGCGGGGCCTCTGCCGAGGACATCTCCCCAAGCGCGTAGGCCGCGACGAACGCCTCGCCGCGACGCGCGTCGATCGCGGCGAGAACGGTGCCCGCCATGACCTGTGAACCGCCCTCGGCGAAGGCGGCCTCGGCGAGCACTCTCAGCGTCGAGATCCCGACGACATCGATCCCCAGCGACTGTGCGAGCCCGCGCGCCATCGCGACGCCGACGCGCAGGCCGGTGAATGTCCCGGGACCGACACCGACCGCGATGCGCTGCACCGCCCCCCAGCGCAACCCGGCCTCCCCCAGCAGCTCGCTCGCCAGCGCCAGCAGGCGCGTCGTGTGGCCGGGACGCTCCCCTGTGCCGGGGTCATCGCGCGCGCGCAGCGTCGTGCCATCCGCAAGCCGCAGCGCGACCGCGGTGGCGGGCGTTGCGGTGTCGAAGCCGAGCACGATCACGCTCGGACCCCCGCGGACGGGCTCTCACCCGAGCTCGCGCGCCGGTCGCAGACCTCGATCCGTCGTCGATCGCCGCCCGCGTGCGTCAGCGTGATGCGCATCCTGGTCGCGCCGAGCTGTGCCTCGCCGATCTCGGGCCACTCGACGAAGGCGATCCTGTCGGGGCCGAGGTAGTCCTCGAGCAGCCCGGGATCCTCGCGCGCGAGGCTCGCGAGGCGGTAGAGGTCGAGGTGCGCGACGGTGACGTGCGCGCCGTTGTAGCGGTGCCCGATCCCGAATGTGGGGCTGGTGACGGGATCGCTGACCCCCAGCCCGCGGGCGGCTCCGCGCACAAGCGTGGTCTTGCCGGCACCGAGCTCGCCGCGCACGAGGACGATATCCCCGGGCTGCAGATCGGCCGCGAGCTTCGCGCCCAGCGCCTCGGTCTCCCCTGGGTCGGAGGTCTCGACGACGAGCACTGTTGGAACCTATCAGGGCGTTTGCGAGCCGCCGCGCGCGCCGCGCCGGCTCGCCAAGCGACTACCGTGCACCGCGATTGCACGCGATGCGACGCGGTCTATTCGACGGCCTCGATCAACCGTCGCTCGGCGCGCAGCTCCTGCTCGCAGGAGAGCGCCTCGCGCTCGAGCTCGCCGTTGCTCCCGATCCGGTAGGCGCCCATTCGGGTCAGCGGCGGCGAGTATGCGTGCAGCGTGATCGCGGGCTCGTTCCCCGAGTGCAGGACGCGGTGGATCGCGTTCGGCGGGATGTTGAAGCGCTGTGGCGCCGCGAACTCGCGTACCTGTGGTGCGGAGCCGATCGCCAGGCGCTCGTCGCGCACGCGGCCGCGGAGCACCGCGATCGCGCCGGCCGACTCGTCGTGATCGTGAAAGCCGGTGTCCTGGTCCTCACTCCAGCAGATCAGCCAGGCGTTGATGTGCTCGTCGGCGAAGAGCTGCTCATAGACGCGCACGTCACGCTCGTGACGGACCAGATGACGCCAGCGCTCCGGTTCGCCGGCAAGCCGCGCGACAAACTGCTCGAGCTGCTCGGGCGGGAGGCTCATACCGCGACCCTCCGCGGCTCGCGCCAGACGTGCTCGAGCAGCGCGCCGCTGTTCGCCGCGAGCAGCGCCTCGCGGCCGGTCAGGGTCGGCTCGACGACCGGTCGGTCGGAGCCGTAGACGAGTTGCTCGGAGCCGACTCGGCGCGCCATCGTCTCGACGGCGGCGGGGCCGAAGCTGGAGGTGTCGTAGAAGACGAGTGGGTCGCGCAGGTCGACGTTCGGCCCACCGCGTGCCTGCAGGCGCTCGCTGAGCAGCGGCGCACCACCGGCGAGCATCGCGAAAAGCACTCGCAGCCGCGGATGCTCGCGGCGTCCGAGGGCCGCGAAGGTCAGCCATGCGGCCTGCATCTGCGAGACGTAGTCGGTGAGCGGCCGCCACCACAATGGCTCGCTCAGGCTCGCCTCAGCACGAACGCTGCCGGGAGCGGGGCCGGGATGCACGAACAGCGTCGCCCCGCGTGCCTGCATCCGGGCGAGCAGCGGCGCCAACTGGGCGAGCGCGTCGGGACCGGCGAGCGCGGCGGCCGGCAGCGAGATGCCGACGCAACCGCGGGCGAGCAGGCGGTCGACGTCATCGGGGTCGGCGGGATCGAGCGCGACGGGGCCCCACGGGGCGAAGGTCTCGGGCAGCTCGAGCGCGCCTTCTAGGTGGGCCTCGATCAGCTCGGACGCCTGCGCGCGGGGCAGCGCTTCGACGCCGATCGCGCTCGAAAGCGCGACCAGCGCGAGGTCGAGGTTGTCCTCCTCGATCAGGCTCGCACGGCGATGCGCGGCTTCGGCCTCGATGTCGACTAAGTACGGCTGCTCACCGGCGGAGTGCAGGATCGTCAGGCCGTTGGAGCGCCGCACGAACGGCAGCGTGCGGCGGGCCGCCAGGCAGTCCAGCAGGGGCTCGGTCCAAAGATGTTGGTGGACGTCGATTTGCATTTCGGTGCAAGCGCTCCCGTGGTCGCGAGGGTCGGTTGGTTCCCTTAGAAACCCCTATACCTCATAAAGTAGATCGAGAATATCACATATAGAAGATCGCGCAACCCTTTTCCAGGGAATTAATGCGGCGGGCACTAGGCCAGGCCCTGGCGCAGCGCGCCGGCGAGGCTCGCGATCGCGACGCAGGCGCTGCGGGTGACGGACTGGTTGAAGAAGCCGTGGATCAGCGGGTGGCGCTGCAGCGAGACCGGCACGCCGGCCTCGCGCAGACGACGCGCATAGGCCTCGCCCTCGTCGCGCAGGGGATCGGCGAGACAGGTCGCGATATGCGCAGGCGCCAGACCAGCCAGCTCGGCGCTCAGCAGCGGCGAGACCCGCGGATCGGCGCGCTGGGCGGGATCGGGGACGTACTGGTCTTCGTACCAGGACATGCTCTGCTCGGTGAGCAGGAAGCGCTCGCCGAAGAGCCGGCGCGAGTCGGGCTTACTTGACATGTCGAGCGCCGGGTAGATCAGCAGCTGGAAGGCCGGCGCGGGCAGCTCGCGATCGGCGTGGGCGGCCTGCGCTGCAACGGCGGCGAGATTGCCGCCGGCGCTGTCGCCGCCGAGCGCGAGGCGCGTGGGGTCGGCGCCGAGCTCGGCGTGGCGTTCGGCGACCTGCGCATAGGCCGCGAGCGCGTCTTCGGCGCCCGCCGGGAAGGGGTGCTCGGGCGCGAGCCGATACTCGACCGAGAGGACGCGCACACCCGAGAGCTGCGCGAGCAGGCGGCACGCGGGGTCGTGACTCTTGACCGAGCCCTGCACCCAGCCGCCACCGTGGAAGTAGATGAGCAGCGGCCCGCGCGCGGGCGCCTCGTCGGGCACATACAGGCGTGCAGCGAGTGGGCCGTCGGGTCCAGCGAGCGTGTGCTCCTCGCTCGCGACGGCGAGCCGGCGGCGGGGCGAGAACGGTACGGCGATCAGCTCGAAGCGCGTGCGCATCTCGTCGACCGGCCGCTCGCCGGCGGGCAGTTTCGCGATCGCGGATAGGCGCGCAACCATCCAGGCATCGGGCGCCAGGCCAGCGGCCTGCGCAGGGACGGGACCGGCGAGCCGCGCGAGCACCCTGTCGGGCAACGCGAACAGGCCGCCGATCGCGGCGTCGGCGACCGCGCGCAGGAACGGCGGCGGCGCGCCGGATGAGAGGCTCTTGCTCAGCGAGCGCAACGCGTCAGCTTCTCGGTAGAAAAAAGGCCGGCCCACACACAGAGAGGGAGGCGGTGTGGACCGGCCGAACTACTGGGAGGATGGAGACAGATTCTGTATCGGCCGCTCGCGCGCCCGGCTTGAGGGCGAGGCGCGAAGGACTCAGAACAGGCCCAGCTGGTCGATCTCGGCCTCCGCATCCGCGCTGGAGGTTGGAGCGGTCTGCGAAGCACCCTGCCCCCCACCGCCGGCGGGCGGCTCCTCCTCGACGAGCTCGGGCACCTCTAGCTCGAGGTCCGGCTGCGCGGGAGCCGGTTGGGCGAGCAGCTCGGGCAGCCGCTGGAAGTCCTCGCGCAGCGTCTCGAGCATCCGCGGCGTGTAGAGCGCGGCGGCGGGATGGAAGATCGGGTAGAGCCGCACGGCGCGACGGCCGATGCTCAGCACCTCGGCGCGCCCGTGCAGGCGCGTGATCCCGGTGGGGTCCTCGCGCAGCAGCTTCGTCGAGAAGTTGCCGAGCGTGCAGATCACGCGCGGCTGGATCAGCTCGACCTGGCGGTAGAGGTACTCGCGGCAGTTCTCGATCTCGACGGGCTGCGGATCGCGGTTACCGGGGGGGCGGCACTTGAGAACGTTGCAGACAAACGTATCTTTACGCTCAAGTCCGATCTCTCCGAGCAATGTTTCGAGCAATTTCCCGGCCCGACCGACGAACGGCAGCCCGCGCTCGTCCTCGCTCGCACCGGGGGCCTCCCCGACGAACATCAGGTCGGCGTCGGCGTTGCCGGCACCGAAGACGACGTTCTTGCGCGTAGCGGCGAGCTCGGTGCAGCGCGTGCACACCTGAGCCTGTTCGAAGACCTCCTTGAGGGCCTCGCGACGCGGGGCGGGTGAGAGCTCGCTGTGCTCGGCAGACACTGAGGCGGGATGGTAGTCCTCACACCGCGGGACGGTCCTGCGCAATGATCCCCCGATGTCGTCTCCCGCGGAGGTCACGGTGAGCGCACCGTTCGCCGGTGTGGTGGTCGCGATCGCGCACGAGACGCAGGAGTCGGTGCGCGCGGGCGCGGCGCTGGTGGTGCTCGAGGCGATGAAGATGGAGCACGAGGTGATCGCGCCGAGTGACGGCGTGGTGCAGAGCGTGGCCGTTACGGTCGGCGACGCGGTGCAGGAGGGCGAGCTGCTGATGGTGCTGAGCGCCGCGGAGGCTAGCGGGGCGACGACCGCGAGCGCTCCGACGATCCTGGACCCGCAGGCCGCGCGCGCGGACCTGGAGGCGGTACGCGAGCGCCACGCGCTCGGCCAGGACGAACAGCGCCCAGGCGCAGTCACGCGACGGCGCGAGCGCGGGCGGCGCACGGCACGCGAGAACCTCGCAGAGCTAATCGACGAAGGCACCTACGTGGAGTACGGCCCGCTGATCTTTGCCGCGCAGGAGCGCCGCCGGCCAAAGCAGGAGCTGATCGAGCGCACCCCCGCCGACGGCCTGATCGCGGGCGTCGGCGAGGTTGAGGGCCGGCGCTGTGTGGCGATGTCCTACGACTACACAGTGCTGGCGGGCACGCAGGGGATGCGCAACCACCTCAAGAAGGATCGCCTGTTCGATATCGCCGAGCGTGGCCGGCTGCCGGTGGTGCTGTTCGCGGAGGGCGGCGGCGGGCGCCCGGGCGACGTGGACTGGCCGATCGTGGCGGGCCTGGACTGCCGCGCGTTCAACCTCTTCGCGCGCCTCAGCGGCTTGGTGCCACTGGTGGGGATCGCAGCGGGCTACTGCTTCGCGGGCAACGCGGCGCTGCTGGGCTGCTGCGACGTGGTAATCGCGACGGAGGACTCGAGCATCGGCATGGGCGGCCCGGCGATGATCGAGGGCGGCGGCCTCGGCGTGTACGAGCCGGGCGAGGTCGGCCCGATCGATGTCCAAGATGCTAATGGCGTGGTGGACCTACGGGTGGCCGACGAGGCGGCGGCGGTGCGCGCGGCCAAGCGCTACCTCTCCTACTTCCGCGGCCCGACGGAGCCGGGTGTGCAGCCGGACCAGCGCCTGTTGCGCCAGCTGATCCCGGAGCAGCGCAAGCGCGCGTACGACGTGCGCGCGGTGCTTGACACGCTGTTCGACGAGGGCTCGGTGCTGGAGCTGCGCCGCGGCTTCGGCGCGGGCGTGGTGACGGCGCTGGCGAAGGTCGACGGCCGCCCGCTGGGCGTGGTGGCAAACGTGCCGACGCATCTCGGCGGGGCGATCGACGCGGACGGCGCGGACAAGGGCGCGCGCTTTCTGGGGCTCTGCGACGCGTTCGCGCTGCCGGTGCTGTTCCTGTGCGACACGCCGGGCTTCATGGTCGGACCGGCGGCGGAGGCGACGGCGACGGTGCGCCACTTCGCGCGGCTGTTCCTCGCAGGCTCGAACCTGTCGGTGCCGACGGGCACGATCGTACTGCGCAAGGGCTACGGGCTCGGGGCGCAGGCGATGGCGGGTGGTGGCTTCAAGGCGCCGCTGTTCACGGTCGCGTGGCCGACCTCGGAGTTCGGCGGCATGGGCCTGGAGGGCGCGGTGCGCCTCGGGATGCGCCGCGAGCTGGAGGCGATCGACGACGAGGCCGAGCGCGAGCGCGTCTTCCAGGCGACGGTTGCGGCGGCCTACGAGCACGGCCGCGGCCTGAACATGGCTGCGTACGGCGAGATCGACGACGTGATCGACCCGGCGGACTCGCGGCGTTGGATCGCGATGCTGTTCGACGAGCACAGCGTGGACTGGTGGGAGCGGCCGGGCAAGCGGCGCCCTTTCATCGACGCCTGGTAGCCGGCCGTCGACGTCGACGCCCTGTTTCCTGCGCGTAGCCCGGCACAACAGTGTGCGCTTGCGCACACAACTCGCTGAACCGCTTGCACCCGCAGCAAGCGTATGTATCATCGGTAACAGGCCATCACCGTGAACGTCACGCAAGGGATGGACCTCGTTCGCCGTTGTAGTCGTCGTTGCCGTCTTTCATCGTCTCGCGCCGGTATCCGCAGGAACTGGACCCGAAGCCCATGAGCTACGCAAATCGACCGTCGTTGTCTCGCGCATGAGGACGCTGCGCACAGTCGCCGAGCTGCGCACGGCGCTCGCGCCGACGCGGCGGGCGGGCCGCACGATCGGCCTGGTACCGACGATGGGCGCGCTGCACGAGGGGCATCTGGTGCTGATTCGCCGTGCGCGCGAGCAGTGCGACTTAGTGGTGGTCTCGCTGTTCGTGAACCCGGCGCAGTTCAACGAGAGCGCGGACCTGGAGCGCTACCCGCGCCACGAGCGCGAGGACGCGGGCCTGGCGGCGGAGGCAGGCGCGGACCTGCTGTTCGCGCCGAGCACCGATGAGGTCTATCCGCGGGGTTTCGCGACGGCGGTCGAAGTGCTCGGCCTGACCGACCGCCTGGAGGGCGCGGCGCGCGGCTCCTCGCACTTCCGCGGCGTGACGACGGTGGTGATGAAGTTGCTGTGCATGGCTAGCCCGGACGTGCTGTACCTGGGCCAGAAGGACGCGCAGCAGGTTGTCGTGATTCGCCGCATGGTGACCGACCTGAACTTGCCGGTGACGATCGAGGTGCAGCCGACGGTGCGCGAGCCGGACGGCCTGGCGCGCTCGAGCCGCAACGCACTGCTCTCTCCCGCGGCGCGCGAGCGCGCGCTGGCGCTGCCGGCGGCGCTGTCGGCCGCGGAGCGACTGGCGGCGGCGGGCGAGCACTCGGCGGAGCGCCTGCTGGCGGCGGCGCGCGGCGAGCTCGAGCGCTTCGGCATCGAGCCGGACTATGTCGAGCTCGTCGACCCGCAGACGCTGGAGCCGCTCGCGCGGCTGGACCGCCCGGCATTGCTGGCACTCGCGGCGCCGGTCGGCGAGGTACGCCTGATCGACAACGTAACCCTGGCGCCAGTCGCCATCGACCCCGCAATCTCAGAGAAAGGCCTCGTGAGCACGACATGCAGCGCGTGATGCTGAAGTCCAAGATCCACCGCGCGACGGTGAGCGACTGCGACCTCCACTACGTGGGCTCGATCACGATCGACCCGGACCTGCTGGAGGCGGCGGACATCCTTGAGCACGAGCAGGTGCACGTCGTCGATGTGGACAACGGCGCGCGCTTTGAGACTTACACGATCGTCGGCGAGCGTGGCTCGGGGGCGATGAAGGTCAACGGCGCGGCCGCGCGCCTGGTGCATCGCGGCGACACGATCATCGTGATCTCCTACGCGCAGTACGACCGCTCCGAGTTGGAGCACTATGAGCCTCGCGTCGTGCACGTGCAGGCGCAGACCAATCGCACCATCACCGTCGACGACGCGGTGGCGACCCTCCTCACGGAGCCTCGCGAGGCTCCCGGGGTGCCGGCCTAGAGCCGGGACACAGGGCGTCAACCGCAGCCGTCAGAGAGGACACACAGCCATGTCTAGCCAACCGAACGTCAAGATCCCCCACGACCCGGGCCGGCTGCCGATGACGCTGCCGCTGCTGGCCGAGAAGAAGCGCCTGGGCGACCCGATAGTGATGGTGACCGCGTACGACTACCCGAGCGCGCGCGCGGCGGAGTCGGCGGGCGTGGACCTGGTGCTCGTGGGCGACTCGGCGGCGACGACGGTCTTGGGATATAGCGCGACGACGCCGGTGCGCCTGGATGACATGCTGGTACTCGCGGCGGCAGCGCGGCGCGGTCTGCGCACGCCGCTGCTGATCGGCGACCTGCCGTTCGGCTCGTACGAGATCAGCGACGAGCAGGCGGTGGCGACGGCGGTGCGGATGGTGCAGGAGGCGGGCTGCGACGTCGTCAAGCTCGAGGGCGGCGGCCCGACGTCAGTGAGCCGCGCGCGGGCGATTGTGAACGCGGGCATCCCGGTGATGGGCCACGTAGGCCTGACGCCGCAGACCTCGACGGCGCTCGGCGGCTGGAAGGCGCAGGGACGCAGCGGCGCGGCGGCCGCGAAAATCGCCGAACAGGCACTCGCGCTGCAAGAGGTGGGCTGTTTCGCGCTCGTCTTCGAGGCGATCCCGGCGGCGGTGACCGAGCAGCTGATGGAGCGCATGGAGATCCCCGTGATCGGCATCGGCGCGGGCCCGGCGACCGACGGTCAGGTGCTCGTTTTCCACGACCTGCTCGGCATCCGCGACGGCCTCGGCCCGCGCTTCGTCAAGCGCTACGCGAACCTGCAGGAGGAGATGAACGCGGGTGTGGCGGCCTACGCGGAGGACGTGCGCACGCGCCGCTACCCGGGCCCGGAGCACACATACAAGATCGATCCGGCCGAGCTGCAGGAGCTGCGCTCGCTGCTGGCCTGAGATGTCGCCGGCGAGGCGCCGCGGGCCGCGTACGCCGCCGGCCTGACGGCGGCCGCCGCGCGCGAGCCACGGGGCCCGTCGCAGGACGCGAGGCCTACTGGTTCAGTTCGAGCGTGATGATGATGTGCGAGTAGGTTTCGACGGCCGCGGCTTCAGCTTCGCCGAGGCGCGTTTCAAGCCGTTCGACGCGCCGTAGGATGGGGAAGTCAGCGTTGGTCGCGTAGGGCGCGACGAGCTGCAGGATCAGCGGGACTTCCTCGGCTTCGGGCGTCACCTGAAGATAGTGGTGGACAAACGGGACGGTGCTCGCGGACAGGGTCTTGTAGCCACTGGCGGCCCACGCCTGAATGTCGCCGCAGATGTCGGGGAGCTTCAGCGTGGCGAGTTTTTGGAGCTTGTCGGCGAACGTCGAGACGGCGTGCGTGAGCCTGTTGTTGCTCCAGTGCAGGCCGTGCACTGCCTGCTTGAAGCGGGCGATCGGGGCGGCGGCGACGCTGTACCCGGCGACGGTCATGGCGCCGATGAGCTCGTCGTCGAGCTGTTCGGACTGGCCGTTCTGCGGCGAGCCGGCGGCGGCGTGCGGGCATTGCGAGGCGATCGTGTTACCGAAGCGCCTGGCAGCGGCGAGGCCCTTGGGAACGTCGGGGTTCGCAGCGCGCACGAGCGTGTCGGTCGCGTGCGCAAGCGCCTGTGTGGCGGCGGCGTCACCGGAGGAGGCGCCAAGCGCGGCGGCAGGAGCGAGCGCTAGTGCGAGGACGGCGAAAACAGAAACCCAGAGCTGTCTGATCGCCATACCTACCAGAGTAACCCACCGGCGGCGGGCCGTCTACCCCCTGTCCGGAGCGCTTGCGTCTCGCTGGGCGGAGGGGCGTGTATGCACTGGGCCGAGCACCCGCGCGGGGACGCCGGCGGCGATCGAGAAGGACTCAACGTCGCGCGTGACGACGCTGTTGGCGCCGATCACGCAGCGCTCGCCGATAGTGACACCGCTGGTGACGACGACGTTGGCGCCGAGCCAGCAGTTATCGCCGATCCGCGTGGGCCCCTTGCTCTGAAAACCCTGCCAGGTGATCGGGCGCTCGGGATCGTCGAAGCGGTGGCTCGCGTCGGAGACGAAGCAGCCGTTGGCGAGCATGCAGTGCGCGCCGATCTCGACGAGCTCCTGCGCGGCGACCATCACGCCCTGGTTGAGGAATGTGCCGGCGCCGATCCGCACACGCGCGCGCTCGGGCGCGGTGATCCAGACGTTCGGCTCGAGCAGCACGCCCTCCCCCACCTCCAGGCGCCCCTCGCGCAGCGCCTGCAGCACGTTGCCGTGCACGGGCCAGCGCACGAAGGCCTCGCGGCGCAGAAGCTCCCAGTGGATCCGCGCGCGGTTCCAGGGCAGCGAATTGCGCTCGTACCAGCGCCACTTCTGCGCCCACAGGCGCGCCCGGCGGGTGTTCACGCGGCGAGCGCCTTGGCGCGGCTTTTACGCGGCTGCTTGGTTTTGCGCGCGCCGGCGCCGTTGCGCGAGGAGCCGCCGCCGGATCGCCCGGTGGCGGGCAGCAACTCGGCGAGGAAGTGCCCGGTGTGCGAGGCGGGCTCGGCCGCGACCTCCTCGGGCGTGCCGACGGCGATCACGAGGCCGCCCTCGTCGCCGCCCTCGGGACCCATGTCGATCAGGCGATCGGCGCACTTGATGACGTCGAGGTTGTGCTCGATCACGACGACGCTGTTGCCGGCGTCGACGAGCCGCTGCAGGACCTCCAGCAATCGCTGGACGTCGGCGAAGTGCAGGCCGGTGGTGGGCTCGTCGAGGATGTAGAGCGTGCGGCCGGTCGCGATCTTCGAGAGCTCGGTCGCGAGCTTCACGCGCTGGGCCTCGCCGCCGGAGAGCGTCGTCGCGGGCTGGCCGAGGCGCACGTAGCCGAGGCCGACGGCGTTGAGCGTCTCCAGGCGCCGGCGGACCTTGGGGATGTGCTCGAAGAACTTGACGGCCTGCTCGATCGGCATGTCGAGGACGTCGGCGATCGACTTGCCCTTGAAGTGGATCTCGAGCGTCTCGCGGTTGTAGCGCTTGCCGTGGCACTGCTCGCAGGGGACGTAGACGTCGGGCAGGAAGTGCATCTCGATCTTGATCTGCCCGTCGCCCTTGCAGACCTCGCAGCGCCCGCCCTTGACGTTGAAGGAGAAGCGGCCGGGCTTGTAGCCGCGCGCGCGCGCCTCCTGCGTCTTTGAGAAGAGATCGCGGATGACGTCGAACAGGCCGGTGTAGGTCGCGGGGTTCGAGCGCGGCGTGCGCCCGATCGGCGACTGGTCGACGGCGATGATCTTGTCGAGCTGGTCGAGCCCTTCGATCGAGCGGTGCGAGCCGGGCCGTTGGCGCGCGCGGTGCAGGCGGTTGGCGAGCGCCTTGTAGAGGATCTCGTTGACCAGCGTCGACTTGCCGGATCCCGAGACGCCGGTCACACAGGTCAGCGTTCCCAGGGCGAAACTCGCATCTACGTCCCGCAGGTTGTGCTGCGTGGCGCCCTTGACCTTCAGATAGCCCGTCGGCACCCTTCGTTTGGCCGGTGGCGCGATCGTACGCGTGCCGGCGAGGAACTGCCCGGTGAGCGAGTCCTTCACGCGCTGCACCTGCGCGGCGGTGCCCTGCGCGACGATCCGCCCGCCGTGCTCGCCGGCGCCGGGTCCGAGGTCGACAAGGTGGTCGGCGGCGCGCATCGTCTGCTCGTCGTGCTCGACGACGAGCACGGTGTTGCCGAGATCACGCAGGCGCTCGAGCGTCGCGATCAGCTTGGTGTTGTCGCGCTGGTGCAGGCCGATCGAGGGCTCGTCGAGGATGTAGAGCACGCCGACGAGCGAGGAGCCGATCTGCGTGGCGAGCCGGATGCGCTGTGCCTCTCCACCGGAGAGTGTCGCCGAGGAGCGGTCCATCGAGAGGTAGCCGATGCCGACGTTCTCGAGAAACTGCAGGCGCTCGGAGATCTCGCGCAGGATCAGCCGCGCGACGTGGCGATCGGTCTCGGAGAGCTCGACCTCCTCTAGCCACTCCAGCGCGCGCCGCGCGGAGAGCGCACAGAAGTCCTCGATCCGCGTCCCGCCGACGAGCACCGCGCGCGACTCGGCGCGCAGGCGCGCGCCGCCGCAGACGGGGCAGGGTCGCAGCGACATGTATTCCTCGAGCTTCTCCTTGACCCCTTCGGACTCGGTCTCGCGGTAGCGGCGCTCGAGGTTCGCGACGATCCCCGCGAAGCGCGTCGAGTACGAGCGCCGGCGGCCGAAGCGGTTCTTGTAAGAGATCGGCAGCGGCTCCTCGGTGCCGTGCAGGAAGATCGCGCGATGCTCCTCGGGCAGCTCTTCCCAGGGCGCGTCGAGGTCGACCTCATAGAGATCGGCGATCGCCTGCGCGACCTGTTCGTAGTAGTTGGAGACGACGTTGCTCCACGGTGCAATCGCGCCCTCCCCC
Organism: Solirubrobacteraceae bacterium; assembly: GCA_036502205.1. Taxonomy (GTDB): domain Bacteria; phylum Actinomycetota; class Thermoleophilia; order Solirubrobacterales; family Solirubrobacteraceae; genus Palsa-744. The sequence continues at coordinate 14,663 of DASXZA010000020.1, forward strand.
ACCGACAACGCCGGATCCGGAACGAGCAGCTCGGGGTCGATCACCATCTGCGCGCCGAGCCCGTGGCAGTGCTCGCAGGCGCCGTGCGGCGAGTTGAACGAGAAGATCCTCGGCTCGAGCTCGACAAGTGAGGGCCCGTGCTCGGGGCAGGCGAAGCGCTCGGAGAAGGTGAAGACGGTGCCGTCCGGCGGCAGCTCGCCCGGGACGATCTGCGCGGCCGCGGCACGGGTGCCGAGTGCTCCGGTTGCGCGCCCGCTACCGTCCTCGACAGCTGCGGACTTGGCGCCAGCCTTGCCCTTCGCCCGCGAGCCCGCACCCCTCCCCACGCCGCCGTTCTCGGCGACCTCGACCGCGGCGGCCTCGCCGTCTTTCGCCGCGTCCGACCCGCGGGCGGAGCCCGCTACCCCGTTCGGGGCACGTGGAAGGTTGGAGCCGATCATCTCCACCTCGACCAATCCGTCCGCCAGCGCGACGGCGGTCTCGATCGAATCGGCGAGGCGCTTGCGCACGTCGTGGCGCATGATCAAGCGGTCGACGACGACCGAGATGTCGTGCTTGTAGCGCTTGTCGAGCACGATCGATTCCTCGAGCAGGCGGATGCGGTCGTCGATGCGCACGCGCGTGAAGCCTTCGGTGCGCAGCTCCTCGAGCTGCTTGCCGTACTCGCCCTTGCGTCCGCGCACGATCGGCGCCATCACCATGAAGCGCGCGCTGTCGGGCAGCTCCATGACTTGGTCGATGATCTGCTCGGCGGACTGCCCAACGATCGGGCGCCCGCAGATCGGGCAGTGCGGCTTGCCGACGCGCGACCACAGCAGGCGTAGGTAGTCGTAGATCTCGGTCACGGTGCCGACGGTCGAGCGCGGGTTGCGCGAGGTCGTCTTCTGGTCGATCGAGATCGCCGGCGAGAGGCCCTCGATCGAGTCGACGTCGGGCTTGTCCATCTGCCCGAGGAACTGCCGCGCGTAGGCCGAGAGCGACTCGACGTAGCGGCGCTGGCCCTCGGCGTAGATCGTGTCGAACGCGAGGCTCGACTTGCCCGAGCCCGATAACCCCGTGATCACGACGAGCGCGTCGCGCGGCAGGCTCAGCGAGATGTCCTTCAGGTTGTGCTCGCGGGCGCCCGCGACGACGATCTGGTTGCTCGAGGCCATGTAGAGCTACATCATAGGAAGGGGAACAGACGTTCGATTCGCGACCCCGCCGCGCGCGTACGCGTGCGTGCACGCACGCGCGGCGAGGTCGTCATCGAAGAACCTCACAACTGCCCCTTCACAACCCGCCGGCCGCACCGCATCGACGTCCGGCCAGCTGCATCGCATCGACGTCCGACGCGCACCGCCACCGAGCGACGGCTCGCGCTCGCTCGCACACGCCGCTCGCCGGCGCTCTACGGCTCGCGCTCTACGGCTCGAGCTGGCCCGCATACAGCGCGAAGATCGCGCCCTGCGGGTCGCCGACGACCGCGATTTTCGCGATCTGGATGTCGATCGGACCGGCATGCACGGTACCGCCGTGCTCCCCCACCCGCGCGAGCGCGGCGTCGAGATCGTCGACACCAAAATACGCGAGCCAGTGCGGCGGCGGGCCGGGCTCCTGGTTGGGGCGAATGCCGCCGTTGTTGGCCTCGCCGACTTTGATCGACAGGTACGGTTCGGGGCTGCCCTCGAACTGCGCGACGGTCCAGCCGAAGAGCGCACCGTAGAACGCGCTCGAAGCCTCAAGGTCGGGTGAAGCGAGCTCGTTCCAGACCAGCGCACCCGGCGCGTTGACGAGCTTCGCGCCGATGTGCTGCTTGGCCTGCCAGATCTCAAAGAACGCGCCCTGCGGGTCCTGGATCACGGCCATGCGCCCGACGTCCATGACGTCAAACGGCGGTGCGTGCACCGTCGCGCCGAGCTCCGCCGCGCGCGCGGCGGTCGCGTCGGCGTCAGCGACCGAGACGTAGGAGTTCCACAGCGGCGGGATGCCCGCCTCGCGCTGCTGGGCAGGCTGGGGCGAAATCGCCGCGACGGCCTTGCCGGCGACCTGCGCCGTCGAGTAGACGTCACCGCCCTCGCCCATCGGCTGATCGTCGTAATCCCACCCGAGCAGCTTGCCGTAGAAGGACTTCGCGGCGTCCTGGTCGCTGGTCGTCAGTTCGACCCAGCAAAAGGTCCCCGGGGCGTATGCGGTGCGCTCACCCATGTGTGGACCGTAGCGCAGATCGCGAATCGGCGACCGCCGGCGGCCCGCGGAATCCCTGCCGAAGCCTACGCGGGGGTCGCCGGTGCCTCCGCGGAGGGTCGTCGGCGCGACGGAATAGAGACAATGCTCTCCCTAGATTTTAATATTTAAAATGATTCTGTTAATTTGTGTTCTTGCAGACTCGCTGCTCGCACGGCAGCGCTCCCCGCCGCAACTGCAGACAATCGCCAAATCATTGAAAGGACGAGCTTGATGGCTACTTACACCCTCAATACGAGCTTCACCGCGCATGACCTCTCGCGCTTCCTGATGACCGGCTCCAACCTGGTCGCCGCGAAGCCCAGTGCGAGCGGTGGCGCTCCCAACGTCGCCTGGGTCGTGTACGCGCCGTGGGAAAAAAACACGATGACGTGGGTTGAGGAGTACGGCATCTACGCATCGACCGCGTCGCTCGAAAACGGAGCGCTGCTCACGCAGATGTCGAGGTCGGAATTCCCAGCGCTGGACGCCAAAACCTAACCGTTCACTCCCGCTGGCACGTTCGGAGCCCCCGCGCAAGGCGGCCAGCCCGGCTCGTTCTACGCAGTCAATACCTATGGGAACCCAGTCGGATACCTGACATTCGGCCTCTTCCAGGATGTGATCATCAACGGCAGGCCCACCAACGGGAACGCGATCTCGGCGGCCCCGGTGCTGTACAACAGCACGGCGCAGATGACGCCGTTTACGACGATCTACCTGTGGGTTCAATCGCAGGTGCAGAGTAACTCGGTCGTCACCCTCGTTACCTCGCCGATGACCAAGGTGACATTCGGCGACGGCGTCACGAGTATCTCGCTGGAATATGAGCCCCAAACCGGCACCTTCGTCCCGCAAGGCGGTGGCAAACTCACCCAGGGCCTCGTCCTCGACCAGCTCCTACCCTCGCTGGCGTGACCCTCGGCATGTGAGCACATAAGCGGCCGAGCGCGGCGCGCGCCCGCGATGCGGGAGACTATTCGCACGATGCGCGGGTCACCGACGATTGACGCGACACCGATCGCACCGCCGCTGCCGGGCGGCCGGGGCGGTGCGAGCGTCGCGCTCCAGCCGCTACTTTGCGCTGAGATGCTCGTCCCCGAAGGTTGGTTTCATGCGGAGCCCGGCGTCGCGGGTACGCTGCGCGCGCTGGGAATCGGCGTCGCCAAGGACCAGCTCTATCGGATCCCGATCGTCGCTTTCCTGATCGAGCACCCCGGCGTTGGGCCAATCCTCATCGACACCGGCTTTCACGCAGCGATCACCGATGGCTCGACGCGCGAACGCGCGCGCAACCTCGGCCCGCTCGGCCTGCTGATGGCGCGCAACGTCAGCATGCGCTCCGAGCAGACCGCCGCCGCGCAGCTGCGTGCACGCGGCGTCGACCCGGCCGACGTCCGCGTGATCGTCATGACCCACCTGCACTTCGACCACGCCAGCGCGCTCGCCGACTTCCCCGGCGCGACGGTGATCGTCTCGCAGCCGGAGTGGGACGCGGCCCGCAGGCGCGCGTCGAGCATCTTTGGCTATCCGCCCGCCCAGATCAACCCCCGACTCAGCTATCGAACCGTCGATTTCGGCGGGAGCGCCGCGCGCGCGCACGGACCATTCGCGCGCTCGCTGGATCTCTTCGGCGACGGGTCGCTGATCCTGCTCGACACCCCGGGCCACAGCACGGGACACCTCTCGATCCTCGCGCGTCTGCGCGAGCGCGAGGCGCTGATCGCGGGCGATGCGATCTACTCGCTTGCGACGCTACGCGACGGCAAGCGACCGCTGCGCAGCGAAGACTCGAAGGCCTACGAGCGCAGCCTGCGCGCACTACAGGCATACGATCGCGAGCACCCCGACGCGCTGATCATCCCGGGCCACGACATGGCCCACTGGGAGACACTGGCCGAGCGCTACGACTGAGTCGAGCCCCGCCGCGCCGACCGCCGCCGCCGCCGGCAAACGCTCTCGCCGCCGCTTGCTGGACGACCGGGCCGACCGCCGCCCTCGCGGCTGCGCGCCGGGCGAGCGGGTATAGAGCGCGAGGATGCTCGTCGCTCGCACGATTCTCGCCGCGTTGGCCCTCGTGGGGCTCGCCTGGAAGCCGCGCAGCGCGCGCTGCGCACTGCTGGTCGTGGCTGCCGCGGCGCTCGATCTCTTGCTGGGCGCGACGCTCGGGTCGGCGCTCGGCACCGTCGCCCCGCTCACCGTGTTCCTCGCGGCCGCGCTGACGCTCGCCGCGCTGGTCGCGCGCTCGGGCCTCGCGGCGCGCGTCGCGCACGAGCTCGCCGCGCGCGCGGGCGGCAACGCGACGCGGCTGTACTGGTACGTGTGCGGCCTCTGTGCGTTGCTTACCGCGGCGATCTCGCTCGATGGCGCGGTGGTGCTGATGGTCCCGCTGCTGCTGTTGCTCGCGCGGCGCTGGGAGGCGCCGCTGCGGCCGCTGTTCCTCGGCGTCGTCGCGGTCGCCAACAGCTCCTCGCTCGCGCTGCCGCAGGGCAATCCGACGAATCTCGTGCTGATCGACCGCCTGCGGCTCTCGCCGGGCGACTTCGCGCTGCACATGCTCGTGCCGGCCGGCGCCGCCGCGCTGCTCTGCGCCGGCGCGGTCGCGTTCGCCGAGCGTCGCGCGCTACGTGCCCCCTACCGCGGCGCGTCCCGACCGGCGGCCGCGCTCTCGGGCGCCGAACGCTACGCCGCCCTCGCGCTTGCGCTGGCCGCGCTCGTCGCGTGGTGCGCGCCGTTGTTCGGACTCGCGCCGTGGTGGCCGTTCGCGGCGGCCGTCGCGGCGGCGCTCGCGATCGGGCGCCAGCGGCCGCGTGCGATCGTGCCGTGGCGCACCGCGGCGCAGGTCGGCGGCCTGCTGATCTTGATCGCGGGAACCGGCATCCACGCGCCGCACGCGCTTGGTCTCGGGCTACTTGGGCTACTCGCAATCGCGGGCGCCGTCGGCGCGGCGTCCGCGCTCGCCAACAACCTGCCGATCAGCGTCACCGCGACCGCGCTGCTGACCAGCGTCTCGGCGGGCTACGCCGCCTCGATCGGACTCGCCGTCGGCGCGCTCGCGACACCGCAGGGCTCGCTGGCGACGCTGCTCGCACAGGAGCTCGCCGGCGAGTCGGCGCCGGCGCTCTCGGTCCGCCGCTTCGCCCCGTTGGCCGCGCTCGCGGTCGTGCTCGCGACGACGCTCCTGTGGGCCGGCCTGTGAGACGCGGCCGCTGCCAACACGAGATGCCGTGGATCGCGCCGCGGCCGCCTCAGCCCTGCGTGACGCGCACCGCGGTGCCGTAGGCGCAGATCTCGGTCCACGTCGAGCCGAGCTCGGAGGTGTCGAAGCGGAAAGCGAGGACTGCATTCGCGCCTTTCTGCCCGGCGGCCTCTTCCAGACGCTCCTGAGCGTGAACGCGCCCTTCGGCGAGCATCTTCGTCATCCCCTTCAGCTCGCCGCCGACCAGTGACTTGAATGACGCGCCGATCTGCGAGCCGACATTGCGCGCGCGAACGGTCAAGCCGAAGACCTCGCCCAGGACCTCATCGACGTGGTAGCCGGGAAGGTCGTTCATAGTGCTGATGATCATCGCGCTCTCCTGACTCGTTTGCGCGCAAGCATAGTCCCGTCGATACCCGGAAATGGGGATCCGAGGACCGGTGTCCTACCCAGCGCGGGCTGTGTGGCGGGAGGCACGCACTGCCCCGGCGCGCCGCCGGGCGCGGCGAGCTCGTAGACCCAGAACCCGCCGACGCGTTGCGCAGGGACGTGCAGCGGGCGCAGCAGTCGCGTCCAGAGACCCGGCGCGCCTTCGCGCAGCACGATCGCGCGCGTGCCGGTCATCCGCAGGAAGCCGCAGATACGCTGGTTGGGGTGCCCCTCGATCGGACCGCCGCCGAGCGCGCGCAGCAGGTAGATGTACTGCCGGTAGGCCCTCGGCGGTGAGACCGACACGTACCCGCCGGCGAGGCGAAAGCGAAAGTCGGACTGCACCTGCCAGAACATCGAGTCGCCCCAGATCCCGAATGGCAGCGCGAGCACCGTCGCACCCTGGGGCACGTAGCGCGCGAGCAGCGGCGCGCGCATCAGCGGCGGCGCGTCGACACGCGTTCCCCACGGTATGCCCAGGTTCGGCGTGAGTGAGATGATGACGAGCGCGAACGCAGCCCAGCGCAGTGGCCCGCGCGTCGGCCGCGAGAGCCAGATCGAGACGGCGAGCGCGGCGGCGAGCCACATGTACAGCACGAAGCGTCCCGGACTCGCGTAGCGCAGCAGCGGCAGCCGGTCGACGAGTGACCACGGCAACGCGACACCGGTAGCCGTGCCGTCCACGAACAGGTGCGCACCGAGGCTCAGGATCGCGCTCACCGCGATGACGATCGCCAGCATGCGCGTCAGTCGCGAGCGCCGGCACTCCAGCGCGTAGGCCGCGAGTAGCAGAATCAGTGGCACACCGAGGTACGCGAGCTGCTCGGTGAGGTTTCCGTGCAGTTCGCTCGCGCTCGTCGCGACCGCCTTCCAGCCATGCAGCCAGATCGCCTTGGTCGGAATCACGAAGTTCGCGAGATCCGCTCCCGCGTCGGCCATCGGGATTTCGCTCACCGGGTTCGGATGGGCCAGCGCGTAGTAGAGCAGCGGCGAGGCCAGCACCAGCGCGATAAGCAGCGCGCCGAGCGTCTCGCCCACGCAGAGCCGGATTCGCGGCCGCTGCGTGCGGGCAGCGAGCAGCGCGGCCAGCAGGAACGCGAGGCCGCCGAACAGCATCATTGAGGCGAAGATCTCCGTCGAGGTCCACAGCTGCAAGCCGAGCAGCAGGCCAAGGGCGAGGATGAAGCGCCTGCGCGAGGTCTGCCCCTCGTAGCGGCGCAGCACGAGCAGCACCGCGAGCGGAACGAGCGCGACGAGCGCGAGGTTGAGGTGGTTGATCGCCTCCCCGGTCCCGTACGCGCCGAAGCCGAACAGCAGGCCGCCGGCGAGTGCCGGCACGACGCGGCCGCTGACGTGCCGGCAGAGCAGGAACGCCGTCCACGCCGCCCCGGCCGGCGCGGCGAGCGCGAGCAGGTTGTAGGTCGCGACCGCCCCCAGCGCGAGCGTCAGCGGGGCGCTCAGCAGCCCCGGCCCCAGGACGCTCGCGGCCCACGCGAGGTTGTAGCCGACGGGTGCGAAGATCTCGTGCGCGAGAAACGGGTTCTGCAGGTGCGTCAGCGAGCGCGCGGCCCACGCCAGCGACCAGACGTAGGCGCTCTGGTCGTGTCCGTAGAACGGGAGTTCCTGGCCGAATCCGACGACGACGTGCCGGATGCTGCCGAGTGCCTGGCGTCCATAGAGGACGGCCGAGAGCCCGCAGTACCCTGCGAGCGCCGCGAGAGGCTGTGTGAGACCCCCGGGTATCGCGCGCTGTCGCGGGCGAGCTTCGCGATCGACCGCCGGACGCCCCATTAACCGCGTCGCGGCCATCGGCGAACAGTAGCGGCGCAATGACACTTAGGACCCGCGCCATCGGTAGGAGCCCGCGCGAGCACGGTCCCGGGTTCAAGCCAGCGATCAGACCTCGTCGTCGAGCACCTCGATGCCGAGCGCTGCTGCCCAAACAGCGGCCATGTCGACGATGTCAGTCCATTCGAGCGCGGCGCCGCGCAGGCTCTCCACGCCCTGCATCCCCGTGAGGTCATTGCGACGCAACTCGCAGGCTTGCAGGCGCGCTTCGCGCAGATCGATACCGCGGAGATCACAGCGGTCAAAGCAAACCGAGTCCAGCCGCGCCTCGAGGAAGTCGGTCTGTGAAAGCGCGCAGTCAGCGAACGTCACGCGCTCCAGACGCGCGCCGCGAAATGATGCCAGATCGATCCGACAGTCACGAAATGCGACGTCGCACAACGTCGCCTCAGCCAGATCGATCCCGGTCAGGCGACCGCGCTCGATCGCGACCCTCGTGAACGTCGCGCCGCGGGCCTGGAGATTGGCGAGGTTGCAATCGCCAAGCGTGCCGTCGAGGATCCGCAGGTGCTCCATGCGCGAGCCCGAGAGGTCACAGTCGCTCAGTTCGATCGTGTTGAGCGTCACGCCTTTGGCGTGCTGGCCTGCCAGTGAGAGTCCGCGCAACTCGATCTCACCGATGCTGGCGTCGTGAGCCAGCTCCGCGAGCTCGCCATGCTCGAGCGCTCTGGGTAGCTCGGGCTCCCGGGGTCGTGAAGCGGCTCGCCGCATCGGCGAAGCCAAGCAGATCGACCAGCGACTCACGCCTGACGCGCCCGACGTCAGCGGCTGGGCGCTCGAGGGGTGCGAGGGCTAGGCTTTGGTGGCCAGTGCGGCGATGGTCGAGATATTCCTCCGCCTACCTCGAGCGCCTCGACTCGCCCGGGAGTCTCCTGGTCGCGGGCAGCGTCGCCACGAAACGCAGTGTCGGCGTCGCCGGGAGCGCCCTCACCTGGGGTGGCGTGGCGGTGGCCGGCTCGGCCCTGACGGCCGGCGGCGTCGCGGTGGCCGGCAGCGTCGGCACGCTGCTCGGCGTCGCGGTCGCGGGGAGCGCTTTGACCGTCGGCTGCGTCGGCGTCGCGGGGTGCGTCGCCTGCGTCGGGTGCCGCGGCTGCAGTGGGTGCGCCGCATGTGTCGGGTGTGTGGGTTGTATCGACTGTGTGGGGTGCGTTGGGTGTGTGAACCTACGCGGGGCGCGAGGACAGGTCGGCGCCGGCGAGGCTGCGGACACTCGGTAGGTAGCCGCTCATCGCGTCGTCGCTTCTGCGCTTGGCCACCCTCGCGACGCGGCGGCGGCGCGGATCACGTGATCTGCACGGGCCTTGTGACAGTCTCGCCACCCGCAACAGCCAATCTGAGCTCGGCGGCGACCGGATGATGCCTGCCGGCGTTCTCGAGCCGCCGCCTGCCGCTGGCCGTGAGGCGCAGCACGGCGCTCGCGTTCTCACCGTCACCTGCGTGAGAGACCGAGCCTCTGGCAAGCACGAGCACCGCATCCTGAGAGATCGTCCTGCGTCCGGCGTGGCGTTTGAGCGCCACTTGCATGAGCAGCTCAATCGTTCCGGCGCAGGCTTTGCCGGCGTCGCATCTCACGTGCACCAGCAGTGAGCCGCCTGATACCGCAAGCACGGAGCTCACAATCGCGATGGACGGCGTTGAAGGCTGCGAAGTGGACACGGGCGCATTTGCGGCCGGTGAGGCGCCTGCCGTGGATGTAGACACCGACGTCGCGGGCGATCCACCCACCGGCACGTGCGCGGTCGAGCTCATCGGGATCGTCACGGCGGCGCTGACCGCGCTCTTCTCTCCTGCGGTGTTGCTCGCCGTGACTTCGCAGGCGACCCGCTGGCCTTCGTCGGCACTCGGGACGGTGTAACTGTCGGTAGCCGCTCCGATCACCGGGCTTCCGTCGCGCAGCCAGCGGACTGCGAACGTCGGCGTCGGAGTACCGGTCCACGAACCGTCTGCGCAGGTGAGGTCCTCACCGACGGCGTCTATCCCTGAGATCGCCGGAGGCGAGGTGTCGAGCGGCGCTTGCGCGGTCTCGGCGGGCCCTTCCGAGCGATAGGCGCTGTCCAGTGCGGCATCGACACCGGGCATCGTCTCGCTAACAGTAACCGCCACGGTCTGCGCTTCGGCAAAAGCGGAGTCATTGTCGTAGTACTGGACAACATAGGGTTCCCCGCCGTCGAAGCCAACCTTGTAAGCGCCGCTGGCGAGACCCACAATCGTGTAATCGCCTGTCCCGGTCGTGATCGAGCAAGCTTCGACGCGCCCCTGGGGTGTGAATGCGCAGACGAGCACATCGACAATCGCCGTGTGCGTCCCTGTCTGGGTGACCGTGCCGGAGATCCGGCCTCCTTCCGCCAAGGCAGCGTTAATGCCCGAGGTCGTCGTCGCCACCGCCACTGAGACCGGTTGTGCAGCACCCGCGCTCGCCGCTCCGTCGAAGTACTGCGCGACATAGTTGAGATCGCTGCCCAGCGGCGGCGTGAACTCAACTCTGTACGCGCCGCGCGCAAGCAGCGGTGTGCCATATACCCCTTGTGCATCTGTGATCGTGCAACCGACGAGTTCTCCGGTGCTCGCGATGAAGCAGACTTCAATGCCTTCAATCGGGCTCCCGTCCACGGCGCTCGTGACCTTGCCGGCGACTTTCCCGCCTTCTTCGAGTGCGGCATCGATATTCGCGGTGTACTCGCCGGCGACGACACGCACTGCCTTGGCATTCGGCGCGGCGTACTTTCCGTCGTAGTACTCAGTGGCGTAGAGCAGCTTGCTGTTGGCAGGCGAATAGAATTCGATGATGTACTCTCCGCCTGCGAGTCCGAGGATCGAGTATGTTCCTGTTGAGCTCGTAGTAGTGCACTGTCCGAAAAGTTTTTCTTCTTCTTCGGTGCCGACTTTGTAAGCGCAAACATCGATGCCCTTGATTGCGCTGTTCGTCTCGTTGTTGCGCACGACGCCGGCTATCGCCCCACTCGCAGGTTGCAGCTCGGCGTCGATGCCCGTGGCCAACTGGCCGGCGGCGATGGGCACAAGCTGGCCTTCTCCGATCGACTGCTTGCCCTCCCAATACTGCGAGAGGTAGGTGCGGTCGGCGACACTGAACTCGACCTCGTATTCGCCTTCCTGGAGCTCGGAGATCGCGTATTCGCCTTTAGCGTTCGTCAAAGCGCATCCGGAGCTCGCTGCCGGAGCGCAGACTTCGACGCCGGCGAGCGGAGCCTTGGTGGCAGCGCTCGTGACGATGCCTTCTATGCGTCCGCCGGCGGCAAGCTGAGCATCGATGCCCGAGCTCGTGAGACCAGATTGCACTGCGACGGCGTGCGCTTCGGAGGCCGAGTGCTTGCCGCCGTAGTACTCGTTGCTGACGTAAGCGCTTCCGGGCGGAGCCCAGAATCTCACCTCGTAGGCGCCGCCTCCGTGCACTGCGATCGTGTAGTTGCCGCCGGCATCGGTCGCGGCGCATCGCCATGATCCGGTGCCGTTGGCGATAGTGGCACAGACGTCGGCTCCCGCGACCGCTTCACCGCTCGCGGAGCTTGTCACCTGGCCGCTGATGTACCCGGTTTCTCCATGCAGCTCGGCCATGCTGAAATCGTCGCCGGCCGCGATCATGGTGGCCCCACTCAGTCCGCTCACCGGGGCCGGTACGTCGCTGCCCGTTTCACCGCTGCCGTTGGCGAGCTGTCCCTCGAAGTTTTCGCCCCAGCTCATGACGGCGCCGTCGTCGAGCAGCGCCAGATTTTGACCGGAGCCGGTCGCGATGGCCGCGACTCCGCCCAGCTCGGATACGGGAACAGGGATCGTGCTGCAGGATGTCGACCCGCACGTTTCCGGTCCGTTTTCAGCGCCTTCGCCACTGTCGAAGCCGTCTCCGAGCTGCCCCCAGTCGTTCTGTCCCCAGGCCATCGCCGTGCCGTCGGCGAGCAGCGCCAGGTTGTGATCGGCGCCGTCGTCGATGGCGACGACTTCGCTGAGCCCCTTTATCGGAACCGGTGTCTGGCTGTCTTTGGTAGTGCCATTTCCCAGTTCGCCGTACTCGTTTTCACCCCACGCCATGACCTTGCCGTTGCTCAGCAGCGCCAGACTGTGGCCGCCGGCGGCGGCGATCGCGGTGACACCGCTCAGCCCGCTCACCTGGACCGGCACGTCGCTGTCGCTCGCGGCGCCGCCGGCGCCCCAGGCCATCACCGTTCCATTCCTGAGCAGGGCCAAGCCATAGCCCCCACCGGCTGCGATCGCCGTGACTTCGCTCAATCCACTCACTTGGACCGGTGTGGTGACCGCTTCGCTGGTGGTGCCGTTGCCCAGCTGGCCGTTGTCGTCTTCGCCCCAATCCATGACGGTGCCGTTGCCCAGCAGGGCCATGCTGACCCCGCCCGAGGCCGCGATCGACGTGACGCCGCTCAGCCCGGGGACTGGCACCGGCACGTCGCTCCGTTCGCGACTACCGTTGCCGAGCTGTCCGTCGGCGTTGCGACCCCAGGCCATGACTGTGCCGTCGCTCAACAGAGCGAGACCCTGACTGCCACCCGCCAGAGCGGTGACCGCGCCGAGGCCGGCGACGGTCACCGGTGTCCTGCTGCAGTAGGCGACAAAGCAACCTTCGGGTCCGGGGAAGCTGCCGTTGCCGAGCTGCCCGTCGCTGTTTTCGCCCCACGCCATCACACTCGCTTGCGCCGACGCGCGCGACGCTCCGCAGGCGCCGAGACAGACGGCGATGACGACGAGCGCGGCGAGCAAGCGCAGCACCGATGCAACCCGCTCGCGCGGCACCTCGCCCGCAAAGCCCGGCGCGCAGCTCAACTCACGGTCACCGATCTGACGACCGTCTTACCGCCCTGCAGCGAGAGCAGCAGGCTCGCTGGCAAGCGATGGCGCTTGGCCTGCGCCAGCGCTCGTCTGCCGGCGGCGGTGAGGTGGAGCACGGTGACCGCCTTCCTGCCCTCCGCCAGCAAGAAGCGCCCCCTGGCAAGCACCGCGGCACCCCGCTGAGCGTCCTTCGACCCTGCGCCATGGCTGCGGGGCTCAGGCTGGGCGATCAACTCGATCGAGCCCATGCACGTAGCGCCACCGCAGCTCAGGAGCAGCGAGGCACTGCTTCCCGATATGACGATCCTCGACGCGAGCGCCGTGACGACGGGCGCAACTCGCGACGGCGCCGGCGGGCTCGCGCTGCCCACCGGTGAAGCGGGTTGTGAGGTGGTCGCGGCGCCGCTTTGCGGCGAGCTGGGTTGCTGGGGCGCCGGCGCAACCGGTTTGGGAAGCGGCGGCTCGTTTGGCGGTGGGCGCGGCGGGAGGACCTCCATCGTGGCGTCGATGCCGCTCGTCGCGGCGCCGGCCGTAACCGCGACGGCCTGCGCGTCGGCGTAAGAGGAGGTGTCGTCGTAGTACTGGACGACAAAGGTCTTGCCGGCGTCGAAGCCGATCGCGTAGCTGCCCGCGGGTACGCCGACTATCGCGTATACGCCATCACTATCACTCAGTGCGCAAGCCACGGCTTCTTCCAAGCTCACGAGAGCGCAGACGAGCACGTTTGCGAGCTGACGTCCCGATGCGATGCTCACCCGGCCGGTCGCACGACCGCCGAGCTGAAGGCGAGCGTCGACATCTGAGCTGGTCTCGCCGGCTGTTACGGGCACGAGCGCAGCGGCCTTGGCGGAGCGCTGCCGGTCGTAGTACTGCGTCACGTAGTCGAGCGCGCTTTCGGGCGGCGTCGAGAATTCGACTTCGTAGTCGCCGTTCGGGAGGCCCGCGATCGTGTAGCGGCCATTCTGGTCGGTGGTTGCGCAAGCTCCGACCTCGACTTCCGCCCGTTCGGTGTACGCGCACACTGACATTCCCTGGATCGGCGCGGCGGTCGAGGCGTCGACGGCCTGACCGGCGATGCGCCCCCCTTCTTGCATTCGCGCGCCGATATCGATGTCGGCCGTTTCCGGACCCACTTCGACGGCGATCGCCTGGGCGAGAAATTCGGTGTTGTCGTAGTACTGCGGAACGTAGTTGAGCCCGCTTCCCGAGGGAGACGAGAATTCGACGAGGTACTCGCCGTTGGGCAGGCCGGAGATCGAGTATCCGCCGTTCGCTTCAGTGGTGGCGCAGTGGCCGAAGAGCCCGACTTCTTCGTTGGCGTCGTAGGCGCACACTTCGATCCCCGCAATTGGCTGCTGCCCAGATGCGTCGGACACAACTCCGCCGATGCTCGAGCCGACGCTCCTGCGTTCGACCAGTTCGGCATCGATCCCGGAGGTGGTTCTGCCGAGGCTCACCGTCACCGGTTCGGCTTCGCTGGCGGACAGCTTGCCGTTGTAGAACTCCGGAACATAGCTTTCAGGCTGACTGGGATCATAGAATTCGACGTCGTAGCGGCCAGCGGGCAGGAACTCGATTTCGTATTCGCCTTGCGCATTGACTGGGGCGCACCGATAGAAGTCTTTGTCGATATTTTCCGCGCACGCCTTGGCGCCCGAGAGCGCCTGTCGGCCGGGAGTACCCAGCACGCGTCCCGCGATGAGGCCGTATTTGGCGCTGAGCGCAGCGTCGATACCCGTGATCTTTTCGCCGGCGGTCGTGTGCAGTTTCGTCAATTCCAAGGACACCCCGACGTGATCCCAGTACTGGACTTCATATTCATAAGCGTTCGAGTCGGGGCGGAATTCGATCGTGTCGAGGCTGGTCGCGACACCGGTTAGCTCATATTCGCCGGCTTCATTCGGTTCGACGCAATAGCCGCGGTTGCTTTCTTCGCTGTATTCGGTGATGCACACCTTTACTTCTTGCAACGGCTCGCCGGTGCTCGCGCTGCTCACGACCCCTGAGATCGTGGTCCCTGTGAGCAGACTGGCGTTCGCGCCAACCAGCGTTTCGCCTTGATTGACCCAAATAGTTTTGTCTTCGTCGTAGTACAGGGCAACATATGGTCGTTCGGGCCAGAAAGACAGGTAGTAGCTGCTGGTTTCCAAACCGGCGATCAGATAGTGACCTGCCGCATCCGTCTTGGCGCATTTCGACCCGAGCGACGGACCGTGGCCGTCGGCGCAAACCTGCACCCCCGCGATCGGTAGACCGGAAGCCGCGCTCTGTACGAGTCCTTCGATCTGCTCGCCTTCGGGCAGGGCCCTGTTGACGTTTGCGGTCGTGCCGCCGGCGAGCACCTGGGGATACAGCCTGTATTCGCGCTGCGGCGTTTCGGGCAAGTAGTTGAGCGCTCCTGGGTTAAACTTCAACTGGTACTGGACCGGCGCCAGTCCAGCGATCTCATATACACCCCGCACGTTGGTATCGACGCACGTCGGTTCTTCGGACCAGGCCGCGACCGGCGAGGCGCACACTTCGACGTCATCGATGGGGGCGTTCGTGGAAGAGTTGGTGACCACACCTTCGATGCGCCCTTCAGGCTGCAGTTCGGCGTCGATACCGGTGAGCGTTTCCCCGACCGGCACCGTGAGTTCTGTGGCCTGCGAGGTAAGGTACGCGCCGTCGTAATACGTGTGAGCGACAAAGCCACTGCCGGGCGGCGCATTGAACTCCACCCGCAGCGACACCGGGTGCGCCGGCACCGCATAAGTCCCGTCGGCCTTCGTGGTCACACATTCCTCTTGGCCCACGTACTGCCCGGCGCATACTTCGACGCCCTGAATCGGATCCTTGGTAACGGCGCTCGTAACGGTGCCTTCGATCGTATCTGGCTCGCCAGCCAGGGCACTCTGCGCGAATCCGAGCGAGAACGTGGCGGCGGCAAGCACGACGGACGCAGCCAGCGCGGAGCACGCCCAGCGAAACGACCCGCGCTGAACGAAGGGCTTCGCGATATGCCACCGCCTCTCCACGCCGACACAAATACTATCTATTCGGACAAACAGGGGTCGGCTTGCTTACGGCCTCTCAGAACCCGCTTTCGCGACAACCTGCGAGGGATTCGAGCAATGCGCCTGGAGGGAATCGAACCCTCGACCTGCGGCTTGAAAGGCTAGAGGTTTTCCGCACAACCAAGCCGTAGACCGGAGGGGATGCGACCAATATGTGACCACACTCCTCCCTCACGTGGAAGATCAAGCTAGCCAGCCAGTCGACGTGACCAATGGTGTACAAGATGAGCGACCGTCACGCTATATTGAACTCGTGATCACCAAGGTGCCCACATGAAGGTCGTGACCGTCCGCGACTTCCGTGACCACGCAACGGAGATGTTCCGCTCCGACGACGTGATCCTCGTGACGCGCGAAGGCACCCCTGCGGGGTTCTTCCTCCCGTGGGATACGCCAGAGCTGCCGGTAGAGGTCCGCCGCGAGGTCTTCCTACGCCTCTCCGAGCAAGTCGGGGCGGCGCTTGAGGCAAAGGATGTCAGCGAGCAAGAGGTGCTCGGCGATTTCGCTGCCTCACGCAGTCGTCACTGACGCGAACGTCGTCCTCTCGGCTCTCATTGGTGGGCGCGCCCGCCTGGTGATTGCCTCTGAGCATGGACCACGCTGCATCGCACCTGAGGCAGTCGCCGGCGAGATCGCCCGACACGTTCCCCGCCTCGCATCAAAGCGCAAGCTGGACCCTGCGCTCCTGTTCGCAGCACTTCAGGTCATGCCGATCGAATGGAAGGCAGCCGACGAGTACGAGAGCCACCGGGAAGAAGCCGAGCACCGCATCGCCAATCGCGACCCAGACGACTGGCCGACCATCGCGCTTGCACTCAAGCTCAACCTCCCGATCTGGACCCAAGACAAGGACCACACCGATGCTCGCATCGAGATATTTACGACCGGTGACCTGCTCGACGCACTACGCGACGCCGGATACGGCAAGTAGCGCTTCGATACGTCGCCGCGCCCTCCGGCCACAATGCCCCTGCCTTGCAGGGCTCCCTGAAATGCGCCTGGAGGGAATCGAACCCTCGACCTGCGGCTTGAAAGGCCGCTGCTCTTTGGCACCCCGTAGGTTGCCGTTGACCACTGAGCTACAGGCGCATGGATTGCTGAGCGCGCATTGTAGTTGGATGCGACGCTCGCGTGGGGCTCTCAGACCTCGATCGCTGCGTATACCTCGTCAAGGAGCTTCGATCGGTCGGAAAGTTGAAAGTTCTCTTGCAGGTAGCGGTCGGCCTGCTCGCGCGATTCGCCGTTGAGTGCCATGTTGAGCGCGATCAGGCGCGCGCCATCGAGATCGGTGCTGGCGGCAGTCGCTCCTGCAGCTTGCGCTGCCGCGACCGGCGGCGCAGGCAGGGGCGCGCGGGGCTCGGGCGTCGGCGCCCGTGGCGGCTGCGCAGGCAGCGACCGTGCCGCGGCGATCGGCTCTGCCGCGACCGGCGCGACGGGAGCGGATGGCGCGATAGGGGGTGGCACGGCGGTTGGTGTCGCAGGAGCAGCCGGCTGCGGGCTTGACGGCTCGCTGGGCACCGCGATGCCTCCAGCGGCCGCGACGCCGGCGCCCTGCTGTCCCAGCGCCGCCGAGATCCGCCCGCTGGCCGCGTCGTAGAGCTCACCCATGTTGGTCTCGACCGACGCGAGGTCGCTCGCGAGCCGTCCGGCGCCGGCCTGCAGGCTTCCCACCAGCGCGCCGACCTCGCCGTCCATCGCGGCGACGCGCTCCAGCAGCACCGCGGTCGCCTGCGCGACGGCGGCGACATGCGCCTGCGCCCGCTGCACGGCCTCCGTGCGTGTCCGCTCGGCATCCTCGGCCGCCTCTTGGCGCATCTGCGTGGCGTCTTCGATTGCATTGCGCTCGATGTCTGCCGCTGTGGTCTCCGCGGCCTCCAGAATGCCCTGCACTTGGCTAGCGGCAGCCGAGCCGAGCGTCTCGCTCGCGCGACCGGGCTCGGGGCGTTCGCGCAGCTCTTGAACGTCGCCCGCAAGCGCGCGCAGGTGGGCGTCAACGGCGGCCGGGTCGTACCCTCGTCGCGCGATCGGGAAGTCGCGCCTTTCGATGCTCTGACGGTCGAGCTCCAACGTCTCTCAAGCCTACCCGACGCGGATGTCGACGTCTCCAGCTCGCCTCGCAGGAGGCCTCCGGCGCGTCGCTGCCCCTCCGCGGCGGGGACTGGCGCGCGCCGCGGAACTCAACCGGCCTCGACTGGCTCCTGCTTGGAGTCGCCGTCGGCCCCGGCCGGACCCTCCGCGGCCTGCACCTCGCGTAGCTCGCGGCGCAGCTCGCGGATCTCGTCGCGCAGCTGCGCGGCATACTCGAAGCGCAGGTCGTCGGCGGCGGCGATCATCTCCTCCTCGAGCTCGACGACCATGCGCTCGAGCTCGTGCGTCGGTAGCTCCTTGGCCTTCGCCCGCGCACCCCCACGCCGGCGGCGGCCCTTGGGCACCTTGGACTCGCCCTGCAGGAACTCCGCGATGTCCGAGACGCCCTTGACGATCGTTTCGGCGGTGATCCCGTGGCGCTCGTTGTGGGCCAGCTGGATCGCGCGGCGGCGATCGGTCTCTCCCAGCGCGGCGCGCATCGCCTTGGTCTCCTTGTCGGCGTACATCAGGACCTTGCCGTTGACGTTGCGCGCGGCGCGGCCGATCGTCTGGATCAGCGAGGTCTCCCCGCGCAGGAAACCCTCCTTGTCGGCGTCGAGGATCGCGACGAGCGAGACCTCCGGCAGGTCGAGCCCCTCGCGCAGCAGGTTGACGCCGACCAGCACGTCGTACTCCCCGAGGCGCAGGTCGCGGATGATCTGGATGCGCTCCAGCGTGTCGATCTCGGAGTGCAGATAGCGCACCTTGAAGCCCATCTCCAGCAGGTACTGCGAGAGGTCCTCGCTCATCTTCTTGGTCAGCGTCGTCACCAGCACGCGCTCGGAGCGCTCGACGCGCGTGCGGATTTCGTTCATCAGGTCGTCGATCTGGTTGCGCGTCGCGCGCACCTGCACCTCGGGATCGACGATCCCGGTCGGCCGCACGATCTGCTCGACGATCCGCCCGGAGCGCGTGCGCTCGAATTCGCCGGGGGTCGCCGAGACGAACAGCAACTGCGGCGTGATCGAGAGGAACTCGTCGAACTTCTGCGGGCGGTTGTCCATCGCGCTGGGCAGCCGAAAGCCGTAGTCGACGAGCGTGCTCTTGCGCGAGCGGTCGCCCTCGAACATGCCGCCGATCTGCGGCACGGTCTGGTGGGACTCGTCGACGAAGCAGACGAAGTCCTTTGGGAAGTAGTCGATCAGGCAGTACGGCCGCTCGCCCGGCTGGCGTCCGTCGAGGATCCGCGAGTAGTTCTCGATCCCCGAGCAGAAGCCCATCTCGCGCAGCATCTCCATGTCGTACTGCGTGCGCTGGCGCAGGCGGTGGGACTCCAGCAGCTTGCCGTCGGCGTCGAGCTGCGCGCAGCGCTCCTCGAGCTCCGCGCCGATGTCTTCGACGGCCTTCTCGACGGTGCCCTCCTTGACGTTGTAGTGCGTCGCCGGCCAGATCGCGACGTGCTCGAGATCGTCGGCGATCACCTCGCCGGTCAGCGGGTCGAACTCCTGCAGGCGCTCGACCTCGTCGCCGAACAGCGTCGCGCGGAACGCGCTCTGCGCGTACGCCGGGAAAATCTCGAGTGTCTCGCCCCGCACGCGGAAGGTTCCGCGGGCGAGCGCGGTGTCGTTGCGCGTGTACTGGATCGAGACGAGTTTGCGCAGCAGCTTGTCGCGGTCGATCTCCTCGCCGCGCCTGAGGATCTGCATGTTCATCTCGTACACCTCCGGCGAGCCCAGGCCGTAGATGCATGAGACCGAGGCGACGACGATCACGTCGCGTCGCGCGAACACCGCGGCGGTCGCCGCGTGGCGCAGACGGTCGACCTCCTGGTTGATCGCCGAGTCCTTCTCGATGTACAGGTCGCGGCTCGGAACGTACGCCTCGGGCTGGTAGTAGTCGTAGTAGGAGACGAAGTACTCGACGGCGTTGTCGGGGAAGAACGTGCGGAACTCGTTGCAGAGCTGCGCCGCCAGCGTCTTGTTGTGCGCGATCACGAGCGCCGGGCGCTGCACCGCCTCGATCACGCCGGCCATCGTCATCGTCTTGCCGGTGCCCGTCGCGCCGAGCAGCGTCTGGAACTGCTCGCCGCTCTCGATCCCTTCGGCGAGCGCCGCAATCGCCTTGGGCTGGTCGGCGGTCGGCGTAAAGACGGAGTCGAGCTTGAAGGGCGGCACGACGACTCACGGTAGCGGGCTAATCCTCAGGAGGCCCCTGGCGCACGCGCCAGGGAGCCCCAGGGCCGCATGCGGCCCCGGCCGACGGCCGCATGCGGCCGTCGAGACAGCGGCGCATGCGCCGCTGTCGGGAGCCGCACATGTGCGGCTCCCCTACCCGATCCCCAACTGCCGCGCATAAGTGGCGCGGTAGGCGCGCTGCGCGCTGAGCACGCGGCGCACGTATTCGCGGGTCTCGGGAAACGGGATCTCCGCCACCGTCAACTGCTTGCCTTCGGCTCGCGCGTGCGCGACCCAGCCGTCGACATTGGTCAGGCCCGCGTTGTACGCCGCGACTGCCAGCAGCTCGTTGCCTTCGTAGTGGTCGAGCAGGTAGCGCAGGTAGTAGCTGCCGTAGGCGATGTTGACTGCGGGGGTCGCGAGATCGCCGGCCTGGAAGCTCACACCGCCAGAGAGGTGCGCGAGGAACTCCGCGGTGCTCGGCAGGATCTGCATCAGACCCTGCGCGCCCGCCGAGGACGGCCGCGGGTCGAACTTGGTCTCAGCGTAGATCACCGCCGCGATCAGCGCCGGATCGAGGTGCTTTTCGGCGGCCTGCTCGCGGATCACGCTGGCGTCTTGTAAGGGCAGCGCGAGTTCGTGCACCGCGTGCTCGAGGTGCGGTGCGATCAGCGCGATCGCCCCGATCGCGACTGCAAGACCCAGCAGGGTGCGCAGCGTGCGCCCACGCCGCGGCGGCGTCCGCGTGCCGACTCGCGCTGTAGCCGAAGCGTTCACCCCTTCAGCTTGTCAAGGATTCCCGACAGATCCTCTTGCAACTCGCGCTCGCCACGATTGTTGCGGACCGCGTAGGTCGCTCTTTGCGCCTTCTCCTCCTGCGAGAGCTGGCGTGCGGCGCGCTCGTCCGCGAGCGCATGCCCGCGTCCGGCGGCGCGCTCGGCGCGCAGTCGCTCATCGGCGACGATCGCGATCGTCGCGTCGTAGAGACCCTCCATCCCCGCCTCGAACAGGAGCGGCACCTCCACAACGGCGGCCGGTGGCGCCGGGCGTCGAGCCCGAGCCTGTTCCAACCACACCGCGACGCGCGCGCCGACAAGCGGCCACAGCAGGCCCTCGAGCCAGCGGCGCTCGCTCTCCTGCGCGAACGCGTGACGCGCGATCGCCGCGCGATCGACCACCCCGTCCGGCGCTACCTCCGAACCCCAGCGCGCCAGGACCGCATCGCGCAGGCCGGTGTCGTGCGCGTAGAGATCGTGAACGACGGCATCGGTCGAGAGCACCGCCGCACCGAGCCGCTCGAGCACCGCGAGCGCGGTGGACTTACCCGCGCCCATCCCGCCCGTCAAGCCGACGAGCGGAACCACCGGCTCTGCCGCCACCGGCGGTGCTCCGCTCAGTCCTGCGAAGCGTCCGCTGCCGGCTGCTGCGCCTCGGACTCGCCGACGGGCGCCTCGGTGTCGGCAGCAGCCGGGACCACCTGCGCGACCTCGGCGGCAGGCTCAGCCACCGCGGGCTCGACGGCCTCGGCAGCGGGCTCCACGGCATCCTCGACGGGCGCCGCGGCCTCAGCAGCGGGCTCCACGGCATCCTCGACGGGCGCCGCGGCCTCAGCTGTGGGCTCCGCCTCCGGCACGATCGGCTCAGGCGCCTGCGCGACAGGCTCGGACACGGCGGCTTCGATTGCCGGCTCGGGCGAGGCCTCGGCGGTGTCCTGCGCCATCGCGACCTCCGGCTCCAGCGTCTCCTCCGGCTGCGCGGCTTGAACCTCCGCCGCCTCCGGCGCAGGCGCCTGTGCCTCCGGCTGAGCAGCGGGCTCGGTGCTCGCGGCTGTCTGCGGCTCTACCTCGGCAGCGGACTCGGGGCTCGCTGCCGCCTCCGGCTCGACCTCAGCAGACTCAGAGCTCGCGGCCGCCTCCGGCTCGCCCTCGGCGGCCACCTCACCGGCCGCGGGGGCCGGAGCATCAGGACGCGGCAGCGGCAGGATCTGGCCCTCGACGCGCTTGGCCGACAACGACAGGCGCCGGCGCTCGGAGTCGATCTCGAGGATCTTGACGCGGATCTCATCACCCGGATGGACGATCTCGCGCGGGCTTTCGACGTGGTGCCCGGCGAGCTCGGAGATGTGCACGAGACCCTCGACGCCGTCGAGAATCTCGACAAACGCGCCGAACGTGACGACCTTGGTGACAGTGCCCTGCAACTCGTCGCCAATGTTGTAGGTGTCGACAATCCGCTGCCAGGGATCTTCCTGGGTCTGCTTAAGACCAAGCGAGATGCGCTGACGGTCGCGGTCGATGTCGAGCACCTTGACCTGCACGGTGTCGCCGATGTTGAGGATCTCCGAGGGATGGTTGACGTGCGACCACGAGAGCTCGGAGATGTGGATCAGACCGTCGATGCCGTCGAGGTCGACGAACGCGCCGAAGTCGACGATGTTCGAGATCTGGCCCTCGACGACGAGCCCGGGCTGCAGGCGGTCGAGAATCTGCTGGCGGACCTCCTTGCGCTCCTCCTCGAGCACCGCGCGGCGCGAGAGTACGACGTTGTTACGCGAGCGGTTGAGCTCGATGACCTTCGTCTCGATCTTCGTCGCGAGATATTCGTCGAGATTTGGCACGCGACGGATGTCGACAAGCGAGGCCGGCAGGAAGCCGCGTACGCCGAGGTCGATGATCAGGCCGCCCTTGACGACCTCGATCACGGTGCCCTCGACCGGTTCGCCGGACTCCGCGGCAGCCTCGATGCGCCGCCACGCTTTCTCGAAGCGGGCGCGCTTCTTGGACATGATCAGGCGGCCGTCCTGGTCCTCCTTGGTGAGGACGATCGCATCGACCTCCTCGCCGAGCGACACCTCCTCGTTGGGGTCCACCGACTTGCGGATGGAAAGCTCACCGGAGGGAATGACGCCCTCGGACTTGTAACCGATGTCGACGAGGACCTCGTCCTTGTCGATGCGTACGACGCGACCGGTGACTACATCGCCCTCCTCGAAGGGCTTCAGGGTGGCGTCGTAGTTGGGGACTACCTGGCCGTCGATTTCGAGCAGGAGTCCGTTGGAGCCCTCGACCACGCGGGCCTCGGGTTTCTCGATCAGTGCTTGCACGGCCCGAAGCCTAGCGCAGCGCCCCGGGCCGAGGACGCCGGGCTCGCGAAAGCGCCACGCGCGGGCCGCGATTCGGGGCGGCTCCTATCATTGCGCAAGCGATGCCGATGCGAGCGACGAAGCGGGGAGCCCAGCGAACGACCCTCGAACGCGACTGCGACGTGCTCATCTGCGGCGCGAGCTTCGCGGGTCTTGCCGTCGCACGCGAGCTGGCGGGCGCGGGCGCACAGGTCCTGGTGATCGACCGCTACGAGATCGGTGAGCGCCAGACTTCGGCCTGCGGCATCCCGACGGGCTGGCTCGAGAGCCTCGATCTGATGGGCTCGCTACGTCAGACCTTCGGTGAGCTGACCGTGCACACACCGTGGACGAGCTCGCGCTGGAAGCTCCCATGGACGTTTTCGACTTTCGACTACCGCGAGCTGTGTGCGCTGCTGTGGGAGCAGGCGCAGACTGCCGAGATCGAGTTCGAGACCGCGACCGTCGCGCGCCGCGAGGGCTTCACGGTGCACACCGACCGCGGCGAGCTGCGCGCGCCGCTGATCGTCGACGGGCTCGGCTGGCGACGCGTACTCTCGAACGCTGCCGCGATCCAACCCCCCAACGCGCGACTCTCGCGCGGCCTGGAGGTCCACCCGCCGGGCACCGGTGAGGAGATGGAGCTGTGGATCGATGCGAACTACGTCCGCGCGGGCTACGGCTGGAGCTTCCCGGCCGCTGACGAGCTGCGTGTCGGGATCGGCTCGTTCTGGCCCGCACACCACGTCAAGGAGCCCACGGTGCGCCTCGCGCGCGACCTCGGCCTCCCGCCGGAGGGCTACCAGGGCAATTGGATTCCCCACCAGCTGCGCGCGGCGGTCGAGGACGACGTGTTCTTCGTCGGCGACTCCGCCGGGCACTGCCTGCCGCTGACCGCCGAGGGGATCCGCACGGCGCTGTACTTCGGCATCGCCTGCGGGCGCGAGCTACGCGCGATCGTCGACGGCCACACCGACCGCGCGTCGGCGCTTGCACGCTATGGCGCGTTCTCCGACGCGCACGCGCGCAAATATGCCTGGCTGCTGCGCACTCAACGTGCGATCGGGCGCCTAACTCCCAGCCGCTCGGTGACGGCGCTCGTGCGTGCCTTGGAGCACCCCGGCTTCTGTGGCTGGGCCTTCGAGCACTATCTGCAGATCGCTCCGCCCTCGTTCGTCGGCGCTGGGCCGACCTCATCGGCCCAGCGACCCACCGCGAGGCGCTCGCCGGCGCCCGCGACCGCCTGAGCCCACTACTTCTCCCACGCGCCGGGCGTGATCTCCAGATAACACATGTCGACGCGCAGGATGTCCATCGCGCGCTCGAATATCTCGCGACCAAGCCCGTAGCGCGCCACGAGCGCCCGCTCGCCGACCGGCTCCTCATCCGCACCGAGCACGCGTGCCCGTGCCTCGAACGGCGCACCCAGGGGCTTGCCGCGCACAGTGCACGGAGCGACGAGCAGCCGCGAGTCGCGGCGCAGGCGTTTGACCTTGCCGGCGGCGCGCTCGCTGCGCACGTAGAGGCATCCGTCGGCCTCGGCGGCCCACACCGGCGTCGGCACCGGCTTGCCACTGCGCCGGTAGGTGACGAGCAGCGAGCGCTTGCTCGGCGGGATCTCACGCGGCGAGCCCGTGCGCGGTGCATCGGCAACCTCGCGGACGCCGCGCGGCGCGATGTGCGCGGCGATGCGCCCGTTGAAGACAGCGGCCGGCAGGCGCCGTTCGGGCACCGGTCGCGCACTCGGACGAGCCGCGCTCACGCAACCCTGCGCAACGACGGTCCCCCGGAGCGCGCCGCGGCGCTGGTACCGCGCGAGGCGGCCGCTACCGCTAGCCGCGCGGCCTCGACCGCGCTCGCCCAGGAGACCTCGGCCAGCAGGCCGGGAGCCGCCACCATGTCGCCCACAAGGAAGACGCCGTCGCCGCGATCGACGGCGGGCCGCTCGCGCCAGGTGCTGCCCGGCATGTCGAGCGCGCCCGTGCGTGCGTCCATCACTTGACGCCGGCGCCACGTCTCGCGCGCACGGCGATCGACGAGCGCGAGATCCAGCAGGCGCTCCAGGCGCGCAGCGGCCTGCTCGGCGCTCTCACCGGGCCGCAGCGGCATCTGCGCCTGGAAGAGCTCCTCGCCGGCGGGCGCGAGCGAATCATCCAGCGCAGTGAAGCGCTCGATCCAGCCGGCCTCGTCGAGATCGGCGACCACGTAGGGATCGCCGCGGCGGTGGCGTACCGCGAGGTCCAGACAGAGCGTGCGCGCGCTCGGCCAGTCGAGGCTCTCGTCGTCGAGCAGACCGCGCGCCTGCGAGAGCTCGGTCGCGACGATCACGGGCGCCTCGGGCAGCTCCTGCACGCGGCTGGACGTCTCGATCGCGACGCCGAGCTCGCGCGCTCGAGTCTCTAGCTTCGTGACTAGTGCGCTCCAGCCGCCGATCGGAAAGCGCGCGACCGGCAGTGGGCTCAGGAGCGCGCGCTTGGTGCGCTCCCAGATAAACGCTGCCGAGAGCTCACCGGGGTCGTGATGGAACGTGTAGACGCCCGCGGCGTTCGAGAGCAGCGCAGCGGTGCGCGCGTCGGTGTGCTTGGTCGCCCAGCTACGGAAGTCGAGCTCGACGGGGGCCTCGCGGCCACGCAGGCGCAGAACGTCGGGGATCATGCCGAGCGGTGGCGTGCGCCGCAGCTCTCCCTGCCAGCGCAGCCGCACCCCACTCAGCGTTGGCCGTGCGTGGGCGGGCAGCAGATCGCGCTGCTTGCACCACTTCCAGAACGGGCCGTCGCTGTAGAGGGCATGCGGGCCGAAGTTGGTCTTGTAGGGGCCGCCGTCGCTGCGCGCACGCCCGCCGAGTGTCTCGTGGGCCTCCAGTAGACGAACCTTGCCGCCCTCCTCGGCGCACGCGATCGCCGCCGTGAGTCCCGCCAACCCTCCACCGATCACCGTGATCCGGCTCATCGCGACCTCCTTGATGTCGGCGCTGCACCGCTAGTGGCGACAGCACTGGTCTGGCATTGCGTCGTCGACTCTAAGGCAAGACTGGCCCGGTATACAGTTCCAGTAATGACGCAACAGAGAGGGCCAGATGCTGGACCGGAACTGCTGGTGGAGCTGGAGCGCACGAGTACCCGGGCGCTCCACGAGCAGATCGAGCGCTCGCTGCGCGAGAGCATCCGCTGCGGACGCCTACCGGCCGGCATGCGCATGCCCTCTACACGTGGACTGGCGAGCGAGCTGGGGATCTCACGCGGCGTCGTCACCGAGGCCTACGGTCAGCTCGCCGCCGAGGGCTACCTGACGACCAGCCAGGGAGCGCCGGTGCGAGTCGCGAGGACCGTACGCGCGCCCTCCCAGCGTGCCCCGGCCCGCTCGCTGCTACCGAGCTTCCCTTACCACTTTCATCCCGGCTTGCCAGACCTCGCGAGCTTCCCCCGTGACCGCTGGCTGCGCTCGCTGCGCTCGGCGCTGCGCGAGTCGCCGCTCGCGGCGGTCGGCTACGGCGACCCGCGCGGCGCCCCGGAGTTGCGCGAAGCACTCACGGACTACCTGGCCCGCGCTCGCGGCGCGGCTGGCGATCCCGAGCACATGCTGATCTGCTCGGGCTTCATGCAGGGCTTCTCGCTCGTCTGCCGCACGCTGCGCGCTCGCGGCGTCGAGCGCATCGCGCTGGAGGAGCCCGGCTGGCACATCGCGCGACTGATCGTCGAGCAGGCCGGCATGCAGGTCGTGCCGGTGCCCGTCGACGCCGGCGGGCTGCGCGTCGACGCGCTGGCCAAGGTGGACGTCGCCGCCGTCGTGCTCACACCCGCGCACCAGTTCCCCACCGGCGTCGGTCTCGCGCGCGAGCGGCGTACGGCGCTGATCGAGTGGGCCGAGCGGGGCGAGCGGCTGATCGTCGAGGACGACTTCGACGGTGAGTATCGCTATGACCGCGGCTCGGTCGGCGCGCTCCAAGGTCTGGCGCCCGAGCGTGTCCTCTACATCGGCTCGGCCAGCAAGCGCCTGGCTCCCGGCCTGCGTCTGGGCTGGCTGCTGATGCCCTCGTGGCTCGCGTGGCCCCTTGCCACGTCAAAGGCGATCGACGACGGCGGCTCGGAGGTCATCGGCCAGCTCGCGTTGCGCGACTTCATCGCGCGCGGCGAGCTCGACCGCCACATGCGCCGCATGCGCCCGCACTACCAGCAACGGCGTGAGGCGCTGCAGCAAGCACTCGTCCACTGGCTGCCTGAGGGGCGTCCCGGCGGCAGCGCCGCGGGCCTCTACACGCCGGTGGAGTTCCCCGACCACATCGACGAGGCCGCCCTGCTCGCCGCGGCCGCCGAGCGCGGCGTCGGCATGGAGGGTCTCTCCTGGCACCGCTTCCGCGACGGTGGTTCGCCCGGCGTGCTGCTCGGTTACGGCAACCTCGCGCCGCCCGCGATCGAGCAGGGCGTGCGCCTGCTCGCCGAGGCCTATGCAGCTGTGAGCCGGTAGACCGGCAGGCAACCGACTCGTCCGCTCCCAGGTGATAACTGGTCCCCAAACTCATCGCGAAACTGGCCACTCCTGTGGTTCTAGAGTCTGCGCCGTGTCGACCGTTCGCGTGGGCCTGATCGCATTCGCCGTCATCTACTTCGCGCTCGCCGCGCTGATGGTCTTCACCCCACATGTCTTCTACACCGACGTCGGACCGTTCGGCGTCCAAAACAACCACTACCTGCGCGATGTCGCGACCTGCTACGCAGCGTTCGCGGTGGTGCTGCTCGTGGCCTACCGGTACGAGTCGTGGCGCACGCCGGTGCTCTGCTGCCTCGCGCTGCAGTCCGGCCTGCACGCGCTCAACCATCTGTTCGATATTGGCGCGGCGCACTCATCGTGGCTCGGCCCCGGCGACTTCATCTCGCTCACGCTCGCGATCGTCACGCTGGCGTGGCTCGCGCGCGAGTCCGCGCGACCGCTGGCAGTGCAGCGATGAGGGTCTTCCTCGCGGGCGCCACCGGCGCGATCGGCCGCCAGCTCGTGCCTCTGTTGCTGGCCGACGGCCATCAGGTGACCGGCATGACCCGCTCGCCTCAGCGCGCGCGCGAGCTCCAGACTGCGGGCGCCGAGGCCGTCATCGCCGATGCCCTCGAGCGCGAGGCGGTGCACGCCGCCGTCGTGCAGGCGCGACCGGAAGCCGTGATCCATCAGCTCACCGCGATCCCCGCGCTGATCGACCCGCGGACGATCGCACGCGACTTCGTGCTCACTAACCGACTGCGCAGCGAAGGTACCCGTCACCTGGTCGCGGCCGCCCAAGCGGCCGGCGCCCAGCGCTTCATCGCCCAGAGCATCGCGTTCGCCTACGCGCCCGGCCCACCGGGCACGACGCACGACGAGCGCGATCCGCTGCTCTCCGAGCAGCAGGCGCCGAAGTCCTTCAAGGGCGCCGCACGCGCACTGGGCGAACTGGAGCAGGCGGTGCTCGGTGCGAACGGAACAGTGCTGCGCTACGGCTACTTCTACGGTCCCGGCAACTCGATCGCGCGCGATGGCACGCTGGCCGCGGAGCTGCAGCGGCGCCGCGTTCCGGTTGTCGGCGGCGGCCGTGGCGTGTGGTCGTTTATCCACATCGCGGACGCCGCCCGCGCGACCGTCGCAGCGCTCACGCACAACGGGCCCGCGGTCTTCAACATCGTCGACGACGAGCCCGCGCCCGTCGCCGAGTGGCTGCCAGCCCTCGCGCAAGCGCTTGGTGCGCCGCGTCCGTGGCGCGTGCCGACCTTCATCGCGCGTCCGCTCGCCGGCAACTACGGCATCGAGACGATGACCCGCGCGCAGGGCGCCTCGAACGAGCTCGCCAAGCGTGAGCTCGGCTGGCAGCCTCGCTATGCGAGCTGGCGCGAGGGCTTCCGCGACGGACTCGGGTAGTCGCTCACTTGCGCACGACCAGCGTGACCCCCACAACGAGCAGCACCAGCCCAAGGATGCGCGACACCCCGATCGACTGCCGCTCGATCCCGAACAGACCGAAGCGGTCGATCACCACCGAGATCACGAGCTGACCGGTGATCACGACCGCCGTCAGACTGCTCGCGCCGAGCGTCCGCACCGTGAGGACCGCGACTGTCACGTAGACCGCGCCGAGCAGGCCGCCGATGAACGCCCACCACGGCACGCCGCCGGCTTTCGCGTAGCCCGCGAACCCTCCGCGCGCAAGGCTCACCGCCGCCAGCAGCGCGACGGTGCCGACCAGGAACGAGATGCTCGCCGCCTGCACGCCTCCCACGGCGCGGCCGAGACGGGCATTCACCGGGGCCTGCATGCCAACCAGCACACCCGCCCCGACACCCAGGACGAGCGCCAGTCCGCGGCTCATACCGCGGCTCGCCCGCAGCCCGCGCGACTGTGCGCTCGCAGGCTCACTTCGCCTCCAGCCAAGTCTTCCCGACACCGAGATCGACAGCCATCGGCGGCTCGTGCTCCCACACGCCCACCATCTCCCGCACGATCAGCTCACGTGCGACCGGCACCTCGTCGGGCGGCCCTTCGAAGAGCAGCTCGTCGTGGATCGTCAGGATCAGCCGCGTCGCGAGGCCCGCGACCGCGAGCGCGCGGTGGCAGCGCACCATCGCGAGCTTGATCACGTCCGCCGCCGTCCCCTGGATGACCGTGTTGACCGCGAGGCGTTCGCCGAGCGAGCGCACCTGATAGTTGCGGGCACGCAGCTCCGGGATCTGGCGCCGGCGACCCCACAAAGTCGTGACGTGCCCCTCCTCCTTGGCGCGCTCGATCGTCTCCGCCATGAACTGCGCCACGCGCGGAAAGCGCGCGAGATAGGCCTCGATGAACGTTTTGGCCTCCTCGCGGGGGATGTTCAGGCGATCGGCGAGCCCGTAGTCGGAGAGTCCGTAGACGATCCCGTAGTTGATCATCTTCGACTTCGAGCGCATCCCCGGGTCGATCTGCGCGGGCTCGACTCCGAAGACCTGTGAGGCCGTCGCCGTGTGGACGTCTTCCTCGCGCTCGAAGATCTCCCGCAGGACCGGCTCATCCGCCGCCTGCGCAAGGACGCGCAGCTCGATCTGCGAGTAGTCCGCCGAGATCAGGACCGCGTCCGCTTCGGCCTCGAAGCAGCCGCGGATCTCACGCCCGAGCGTTGTGCGAATCGGGACGTTCTGCATGTTCGGGTTCGTGCTCGACAGGCGCCCGGTCTGCGCGACGGTCTGCAGGAACGTCGTGTGGATGCGCGACTGCTCGTCGACCGCGTCGGGGAGCACGTCCAGGTAGGTCTTGATGAACGTCGAGAGCTCGCGCCAGCGCTCGATGCGCGGCACGATCACGTGCTCGGAGCGGATCGCCTGCAGCACGCGCGCGTCGGTCGAGTAGCCGGTCTTCCCGCGCCGCTTGCGCGAGAGGCCGAGCTTCTCGAACAGGATCTCCCCCAGCTGCTGCGGGGAGGCGATCAGGAACTCATCGCCCGCCAGCGCGAAGATTTCCTGTTCGAGCTCGGCGATCTCCTCGCGCACGCGCGCCGTGATCTCTCCCAGGCGCGGCACGTTCATGTGCACCCCGATCTGCTCCATGTCGCGCAGCACGCTCACCAGCGGCAGCTCGATATCGCCCATCAAGCCCTCCAGGCCCCGCTGCGCGATCTGCTCGCGCTGCCAGCTCGCCAGCGGACCGAGCAGCACCGCCTCGCGAGCCGCCTGATCCTCCAGATCGCACACCAGACCGCGCTCTTCGCAGAGCTCCGCGAACGGATAGCCGCGCCGGGCCGGCTCCAGCAGGTAGGCACCCAACAGCGTGTCGTGGACCAGACCCGGCGGCACCAGCCCGAGAGCCTTCGCGTCGTGCGCAACGACCGGCAGCTCACCGCAAGCCGCGGCCACCTCCTGCGGCTCCCGGCATTCGCCGGCGAGCACCTCGGGCAGCGGCGCGCCGCGTCCAGTCGAAGCACCGGACCCGCCAACCGGACCCGAGCCACTGGGCGCACCACTCGGAGCGGCTCCGGCAACGGCCGCAAAGCGCCAGTCCGAACCCTCCGCGAAGAGCGCCCCCTCGGGCGCCTCCACAGGCGCGACCGCCACGAGCAGCTCGCGCTCGACGCTGGCGCCCGCACGCGCGGTCAGATCCGCGATCTCCCCCGGCGTCCCGGCGCGCACGCGCCCGGACAGCTTGCGTTCGGCGGCCGCCGCCGGCACGGCCTCCTCGGCCTCACCCAGCGCCTCCTCCATCCGGCGCAGCGGATCGCGCAGCTCGTACTCGCGGAACACCTCGCGCAGGCGCGAGCGGTCCGGGGGACGGACGGCCTCGCTCGTCGGGTCGAGCTCGAACGCCACCGCGCGGTCGACCGTCGCCAGACGCTTCGATACGCGCGCGTTCTCAGCGTGCTCGGTGAGGTTCTGTTTGCGCTTCGCGCCGCTGATCTCGTGAATGTGCGCGAGGACCTCCTCGAGCGTGCCGTAGCGCTGGATCAGCTCCGAGGCGGTCTTGTCGCCGATGCCGGGAACCCCGGGGATGTTGTCCGAGGTGTCGCCCTTCAGGCCGTAGAAGTCAGGGATCAGCGCCGGCGGGATGCCGTAGCGGTCGACCACCGCCTGGTGGTCGTAGATCTTCGTCTCGGTGATCCCGCGTGCGGTGGCCATCACCTGCACGACACCCGCCTCGTCAATCAGCTGGAAGACGTCACGATCGCCCGTCACGATCATCACCGCGACGGGCGGGTCGGCGCGCAGCGCGCGCTCGGCCAGCGAGGCGATCACGTCGTCGGCCTCGTAGCCCTCGACTTTCACGTTGCGGTAGCCGAACGCCTCGACCAGCGGTTCCATCGCCGGCCACTGCGCTTTGAGCAGATCCGGGCGCGAGCGGCGCTGGGCCTTGTACTCCGGGAACAGCTCTGTGCGCCCCGAGGTGCCCGCGTCCCACGCGACGACCGTCGGTTGGACGCCATAGTCGGTGACGATCTTCACGAGCATCGAGGCGAAGCCGAAGATCGCATTCGTCGGCACGCCGGTCGAAGTCGCGATCGACTCCGGCAGCGCGAAGAACGCCCGGTAGACGAGGCTCGGACCGTCAATCAGGAACAGCCGCCGCTCGGAGGCCCCCGACGGGCCCGCGGGGGCTGTCGCGCGTGTCGCCACGACGGAGCACTTTAGGACAGGCTCGCGCGTGACGGCGCGCACAATAAGATGGCTTGCCCTCGACCTACCAGGAGCCCGTGCCCGTGAACGTCACCCCCAGCGCCCAGTATCGACTCACCATCCGGGTCAAGCTAGACGACGCCCACGGGACGCTGCTCGGCGCGGTCACCGGCGCGATCGGCGAGGCCGGCGGCGCGGTCGGCGCGGTCGACACCGTCGAGGTCGACGCGGCTCAGAGCGTGCGCGACATCGTCGTCGACGCCGCCAACCGCGAACACTGGGGTCAGATCATCGCCGCGATCGAGGCGATCGGCGGCGTCGAGGTGATCGACACCACCGATCGCACCTTCCAGCTGCATCTCGGCGGCAAGATCGAACAGCACAACAAGCATCCGTTGAAGACCCGCGACGACCTCTCGATGGCCTACACCCCCGGCGTCGCGCGCGTCTGTATCGCGATTCGCGACGATCCCGCCAAGGCGTTCCAGTACACGATCAAGCGCAACACCGTCGCCGTCGTCTCCGATGGGACCGCCGTGCTCGGCCTCGGTGACATCGGCCCCGCGGCGGCGA
This sequence comes from Solirubrobacteraceae bacterium, assembly GCA_036502205.1. Taxonomy (GTDB): domain Bacteria; phylum Actinomycetota; class Thermoleophilia; order Solirubrobacterales; family Solirubrobacteraceae; genus Palsa-744. The sequence continues at coordinate 47,224 of DASXZA010000020.1, forward strand.
TGCCGGTGATGGAGGGCAAGGCCTGTCTGTTCAAGGAGTTCGCCGGCGTCGACGCCTTCCCGGTGTGCCTGGACACGCGCGATCCCGATGAGATCGTCAACGCCGTCAAGCTGATGGCGCCCTCGTTCGGTGGGATCAACCTCGAGGACATCTCCGCGCCGCGCTGCTTCGAGATCGAGGACCGCCTCAAGGCGGAGCTCGACATCCCGGTCTTCCACGACGACCAGCACGGCACCGCCGTCGTTGTGATGGCGGCGCTGCTGAACGCCGTCAAGCTCACCAACCGCCGCCTGGAGGACCTGCGCGTGCTGGTGATCGGTCTCGGCGCCGCCGGCATCGCGGTGACGAAGATCATGCTCGCCGCCGGCGTACACCACGTCATCGGCGCGGACTCCCGCGGCGCGCTGCACGTCGAGCGCGATGACTACCTCGACGGCTCGATGAACTCCACCAAGCGCTGGTTTGCCGAGGTCACCAATCCCGAGCACCGCGCCGGCGCACCCGCGGACGTGATCGATGGCGCCGACCTCGTGATCGGCCTCTCCGGCGCCCGCGTCCTGCCACCCGAGGCCCTGGCGCGCATGAACGACGATGCGATGGTCTTCGCGATGGCCAACCCGAACCCCGAGGTCGTCCCCGAGGAGGCCGCCCCCTACGTGCGCATCATGGCGACCGGCCGCTCGGACTACCCGAACCAGATCAACAACGTCCTCTGCTTCCCCGGCATCTTCCGCGGTGCCCTCGACGTGCGCGCGCAGGCGATCACGGAGGAGATGAAGATGGCCGCGGCACGCGCGATCGCGGCGATCGTGCCCGAGGACGAGCTGCGCGAGGACTACATCATCCCCTCCGTGTTCAACCGCGACGTCGCCCCGGCGGTCGCCGCCGCCGTCGCCGAGCAGGCGCGCGCGAGCGGCACCGCGCTCGCGGGCCAAGAGGTCGGCTACGCACAGGGCGAAACCCCCACCGGCACGCACGCGACCGTCTCCCCCGGAGCATCCGCCGGCGAGGTCTCCGCCGACCGGCAGACACACGTGCCAAGCTAAGCAGGCACATGATGCGCATAACCGTCACCGGGGCGACGGGTTTGCTCGGCACGCGCCTGGTCGCCGCGCTGCGCGCACACGGCGCCGAGGTCACGGTCCTTTCGCGCGATCCCCAGCGTGCCCGCGCCAAGCTCGAGCCCCGCACCGCGCAGGGCGGCACGCTGCAGACGCTGCCCTGGAATCCGCTCCGGGAAAGCGCGCCGACGGTCGCATTGGCAGGGCGTGACGCGGTCGTGCATCTCGCCGGCGAGGAGGTCGCGCAGCGCTGGAGTGAGAGTGCCAAGCGCGCGATCCGCGAGAGCCGCGTGCTCGGCACACGCAACCTCGTCGAGGGACTACGCGCGATTCCCGACGCATCCGCGCGCCCCGCGACGCTGCTCAGTGGCTCGGCGGTCGGCTACTACGGCCCGCATGGTGAGGAGCCGATCGACGAGGACGCGCCGCCCGGCAACGACTTCCTCGCACAGGTCTGCGTGGAGTGGGAGGCACAGGCCGCGGCCGCGCAGGAGCTGGGTATGCGGGTCGTGCAGATCCGTACCGGTGTCGTGCTCGACAGCGACGGCGGCGCGCTCGCGAAGATGCTGCCCCCCTTCCGTCTCGGCGTCGGCGGACCGGTCGCCGGCGGGCGCCAATACGTCTCCTGGATCCACCCCGACGACCACATCGAGCTCGTGCGCACCGCGCTCACCGACTCGCGCTGGTCGGGCCCGTTCAACGCGACCGCACCCGCGCCGCAGACCAACCGCGAGCTCGCCCACACCCTTGGACGCACCTTGCACCGGCCCGCGATCCTGCCGGTCCCGGGCTTCGCGCTGCGCGCCCTCTACGGCGGGATGGCACAGATCGTGACGACCGGCGCGCGTGTTCTGCCAGCGAAGGCGCTCGTGCTGGGCTTTGACTTCCGCTATCCCAAGCTCGAGCAGGCGCTCGCCGCCGCGCTCGCCTGAGGCGGCTCACCCCCAAGAGACTCACCTGAGGCGATTCTCACGAGAGCACCTGACGCGGCTCGCCTGGCGCGAGGTCGCCGGCGCGTCCGAAGCGGCGCCGTGCTCAGAAGCCGCCGAAGACCCGATAGAAGACCAGCCGGCCGTCGGCACTCACGCGATCGATGCCGTAGCGCGAGAGCGTCGTGTCGCCGCTGGCTTCGATCGAGTAGCGACCGAGCACCGAGTCGCGGTCCCTGATCGCAAAGAACTTGTCGATGACCGTCTGGCGGTCGTTGCCATGCGCGCCGGCGCGACGAATCGCGAGCAGCACCGCGCTCATCGCCTCGTAGCCCGCCAGCGCATACGGCCCACCGGCTTCGTGGAACCGTGCGCGGTACTGCGCGAGAACGGCCTGCGCGGCCGGTGGGTAGAGCGCGCTCGGCAGCACCGGAGTCGCCAGATAGGTCACGTCGGCGGCCGCGCCGAGCTGGCTCGCGAAGGACGCTTCGCTGGCAGGCGCTTCGCTGACAGGCGCTTCGCTGGCGGGTGTTTCGCTGGCGGGTGTTTCGCTGGACGGGAGCGCCGATTCGCTGAGCGAGCTGGAGCCCAGCAGCCGCAAGCTCGAGTCGACGCTGTGCAGCTGCTGCCAAAGCGCAACCGCACCCGCGCCCGGTTGACCGCTGAAGAAGACCGCCTGCGCCCCGCTTTCGCTCACCTTCTTGGTTTCTTCGGAGTATTCCGTGCTCGCGGTCGTGTCGATCGTGCCTTCGCCTACGACTTCGATGCCGGCGCGTTTAGCGTCTTCGGCGACGATCGCCGCGAGCGGCAAGTCGAAGGGGTCCTGGTCCTCGATCACGTAGACCCGCTCGATCCCCAGCTTGCGCATCAGCTGGACCTGTGCCGCGGCCTGTACCGGATCGCCGGGCATCAGACGTGCGAACGTGCGCTTGCCGGTCTGGTAGAAGCGTTCCGGCTCGTCCTGGCCCGCGTGCAGCGAGGAGGTCAGTCCGACATACGGGCTCGCCGGGCTCACCTGCAGGATGCCCGCGGCGTTGACGAACGGCAGCGAGATCGCCGTCGCCTCGGAGTTGAAATCACCGAGGTAGGCGATCGTCGTGCTGTCCTGCGCCGCGTACTTCGCGTTGTTCGCGGTTTCCCCCGGCGCCCATTCGCCGGTCTTTGGGTTCGCGTCGTTCAGCGACGCGTAGTAGAGATGAAAGCGATGGATGCGCCCACCGGTCTGCGCGAGCGCGAGCTTCTCGCCGTCGACGATCTGGCGCGAGACCGGCGCCAGGGCGCCTTCCAGCGGCAGGCTCGAGTAGATCGTCAGATGGTC
>DASXZA010000021.1:0-2116 GCA_036502205.1 Solirubrobacteraceae bacterium
GCCCGGCGGCGCGTACTTCGCAGTCCCCCTCGCGCCGGACGGGCGCCCGGTGGAGGAATTTTTGATCGACCCGCCCGTGGTGATCAAGGACGCCGCCCGCCTCGGTCTCACCTCGGTCGGGGTCGCGGTGTTCGAGCGCGACGGCGTCACGCACGTGGTCGACATCGTCGGCCGCGAGCACTACCCCACGGTGTCTACGTTCGTCGACGAGGCACGCCGGCTGGGGGTCTCCCGGCGCGCGCCAAGGACCGTCGACTTTGCCCAGATCAGTGCGCATAGCAGGCTGCTGCTGGCCCACGCGCACGCTGACATCGCGAACGCCGCCGAGTTCCCCACCGACGCCGTCTGCCCCTGCCGCATGGATGACCACCTGGTGCCCGCGTTTCAGGGCATGTGCGCGCGGCTGTGGTGGCAGGAACCGCTGCAAGGCGCCCAACATCGGCTCGCGCTATTCGCCTCGTTTCCGATTTCGCAGATCGAGGTCGTCAGCGACAAGGCAGGCGGCAGCCACGTCGAGACGATGCAACTCGTCTCCGAGGCGGACGTGCCGGTGATCGAGGTGGAACAGTGAGCCCGCAGCTCTCGCTCCTGCCCGACGCGCCAGCCGAGATCCGGCGCGAGCCCGTGCGGCTCGAGTTGATCGACGGCTTCGCGAACGCCGCGCCGAGCGCGAAGCTGCGCGAGCTGATCCGCGAACTCGGCTTGCTGCAGCCGGTCGTGATCGTCGCGAAGCGCAATGGCCGTTTCGACGTCGTGGAAGGTCGCCGGCGCTGCAAGGCGATCGCCCAGCTGGCGGACCAAAACCAGTGGCCCACGCCGCCCGAGGTCGACGCGCTCGCCCTCAACGCGCCCGAGGCCAGTCGTGCAGAGGTGCGGGGCGGGCTGGCGCTCGCGCTGCACGCGACCCGCAGCGCGTCACCTGCCAGCGAGCTTCGGGAGATTGAAGCGATCCTCAAGACCGGCGACGCAGACGGTGATGTCGCCACGGTCAAGGAGATCGCCGCGCAGACGGCGATGAGCGTACAAACGGTTCGGCGCCGCCTGCGGCTGCGCTCGCTGATACTGAAACTGCGCGACGCATTCGACCAAGGCATGATCACCGCGAGCGTCGCCGAGGCCGCCGCCCGGCTGCCCGAGCCTGAGCAGCAGGCCCTCACCCGCCAGCTGGCGGAACGAGGCAAGCTGACGCTCCTAGACGTCAGAGAGGTGGCGCGGCAGCGAAACGATGAAGCCAAGGCCGATCTGCCAAGCGAGCTGTTCTGCGACCGCGAGCTGCCGTGGCCGGCGATCGTGCGCGGGCACATCATCGCCGCTCTCCAGGCCTTGCCAAAGACAGAACAACCACTGGCGGCGCGGCTCGAAGCGGCACTCGCCCGGGTAGAGCGCGCCTAGAAGTCCGAGCGTATGGCGAGACGCGGGCACGGAAGCCCGCGCTCGCCCTCGCGGGGAAGGACAGGTCGCGCCGCGTGGCGGGGCAGGACACGCGGCCGGCTCGCCGGACGCCAAACCCGCAAGCGCTCCCGCCGGACCCCAACGCCACAAGTCCCAATCCAGCCAAGCACTCGCCCGAGCCCACCGACGCCGACGTTGTCGCTCTGCCCTGTGGGCATCACACTACGCCGCCTTTTTTTGCGCGCCCGTAGGTCGATCCAGCACGTGCGATAGGACATAGCCGACCTGATTGTGAAACGCGTCGGTCGAGTCTGCCTAAGCAAATAGCGGCGCCAGGCGCCCGCGCGGTAGTTGACAAGTTTGGGTCGACTCGACCTCCACTCCCCGGTACGACGGCACGGGTCCTTTGGGCGAAGGCGATCGTGATGTCGCCCGAGGCACGGCGAGTGCTTTCGTGGCGAACCAGCAACCCGACGTCCGACAAAAGCAGTAGCGCGGCGTATGACGTCAAGCCTCGCGGCATTCGGCTTGCGCATCATCCGGGCTATGCAGCCGTCCGCCGCGCGCGGCGAGACAGCTGGGTGCGTGGCGAAGCACTCGCCCGGTCGGAGCGCCGGTGACGACTCCTGCTGGGCGCGAGCATCGGTCTGGCGCGGAGGTCGATGATTGTCGCTTTCATGTGGCGCGTCCCGCGTGCGGCGTTTGCTGGGACGCTGGGGTCTGG
>DASXZA010000022.1:0-1544 GCA_036502205.1 Solirubrobacteraceae bacterium
CGGCTTGAACTGAAAATGCGAGGTGGCCTCACGAACGACGAGAGGTCAAAAGCGCGCTAACCGCCAACCGACATAGGCCCAAACAACCGCGCGCTACCGTAGCGCTGGTGCCGGTTCTGGAGGCCCGCGGCGTGACGAAGACGGTAGGGGCCGGGCGTGCGGCGAGGCGGCTGCTCGAGGACGTCAACCTGGAGGTCGACGCGGGCGAGGTCGTCGCGATTCTTGGCCGCTCCGGCAGCGGCAAGTCGACGCTGCTGCATCTCTTGGGAGCGCTCGACAAGCCCGACCAGGGGCGAATCCTGATCGCAAACGAGGACCTGACGAAGCAGCAACCGCACGCGCTCGCGCGCACGCGGCTCAGGCACGTCGGCTTCATCTTTCAGGCCTTCCACCTGATCGAGGAGCTGAGCGGCGAGGAGAACGTCCTGGTGCCCACGCGGCTCCCCGGGGCAAAGAAAGGCGGCGAGCGGCGCGCAAAAAACCTAATAGCCGAACTCGGCCTACATAACATCGCCGATCGCCGGCCACACGAGCTCTCGGGCGGCGAGCAGCAGCGGTTCGCGATCGCCCGGGCTCTCGTGAACGACCCCGAGCTGGTGCTCGCGGACGAGCCGACGGGCAATCTCGATCAGGAGAACGGAGCAGCGGTCCTCGATCTCCTTAGACGCCTTGAGCACCGGGCCGTGGTGATCGTGACGCACGAGCCGCAGGCGGCCGCGATCGCCGACCGCGTGCTCAACCTCGAAGACGGTCGGCTGACCGACACGAAGGCTGAGGCTCGCCGGACGAGGCTCGGCGCCGTATGAGCCCAATGTCGCCAGCCTCGCGCCGCATGAGTCCAGTGTCGTCGGACGAGGCTCGGCGCCGCATGGGCCAGATGCCGCACGTGAGCACCGCCCGACGTCGCACCCGCGCCTGAGCGCCATGCCGCGCGTGAGCACCGCCCGACGTCGCACATGCGCATGAGCCCCATGTCGCACTTGAGCACCGCCCGACCTCGCAAGTGAAATCCGCCCTCATCGAAGTGCGCGTCGCAGCCCGAGCCGCCCTCCTCGAAGCGCGCCTGGGGCTGCGACAAAGGCGGCGACGCACACTCCTCACCGCGCTGGGGATCGCCCTCGCCGCGGCCATGCTCGCTGCCGCGATCGTCGTGAGCGACAGTCTCGGCAAGGGGTTCTCGAGGGCCGCGACGCAGGCCCACCTCGCGGACATCATCGTGCGCTTCGACCCGCAACCAGCCGGGAGAGTCGCTCAACGCATTCAGGCGCTGCCGGACATCAGGTACTTCTCGCTGCGCCAGGAGTTCACGAATATCGACATCTCCACACGAGCGCACACCGCCGGGAACACGTCAGTGGAGGTGGTGGGCGCGGGTGGGAGCGGCCCGCACGGCTACGCGATCGTCGCCGGCCACGACGTCTCAAGCAAGCCGGGTCAAGTCGTGCTCGAGCGAGGGCTCGCCGCAGCGTGGCACATCTCTCTGAATGGGACGCTCGACGTACAAGGGCTCGGCCGGCAAAGGGTCGTCGGCTTCGCGGAGGAGC
>DASXZA010000023.1:0-79984 GCA_036502205.1 Solirubrobacteraceae bacterium
GGTGTCCTCTGAGGGGCAAGTCAATACTGGCTACAGCCGAGATGGACTGTCGATCGACGCCCAACGCGAAGCCGCCGAAAGCAAGGCCGAACAGCTGCATGCTGAGATCGCTCGCGTGTTCCTCGATCCTGGCAAGAGTGCCTTTGTCGATCTACATAAGCGCACAGATTTTCTCGAAATGCTGGAAGAGCTGAAGCGCTGCAACCAGCACGAGGCCACACGAATTGACTACGTGATCGTCTGGGCCTCCAGTCGCTGGGCACGGGACATCCGGGTTCACTTTGACGCCCACGATATGGTGCGGGCCGCTGGTGCCCGGCTGGTCTCGATCACCGAGCCCCTTATTGGGGAGGACACCCCGGAGTCTTTCTACATGGAGGGCATGCTGGCCCTCAACAACCAGTTTGAGTCCATGAAGACCGGCCGCAATGTGCGGGGCGGCATCTACCAAAAGGCCAAAGCCGGTGGCAGCTACGGCGGTAGTCGGCTGGGATATATCAAGGTCATTGAGCAGCTGCCCGATGGCCGCCAGATTCCCGCGATAGCGCCTGACCCACAGCGCCACCACTTCGTGACCCTGGGTTTTCAGCTTTACGCCAGCGGCGAGTATTCCTTATCCGAGCTGGCCGATGAGCTGTACCGCCTGGGCCTCAAGAGCCTGCCGACCAAGCGCAAGGCCAGCGACAAAGTCGGTTCTACTGCCTGGCAGCGCATACTCCGCAACCCCTACTACGTGGGGCTGATCGTCTACAAGCGGGGCACCCCGGACGAGCAAGTATTTCCTGGCCGACACGACGCGCTCATCGATCAGGAGACCTTTGACCAGGTGCAAACCCGGCTCGATGAAAAGCGTGTCGCCGGCGAGCGTCCCCAGAAGCGCCAGCACTACTTGCGCGGCTCAGTCTTCTGCGGAGACTGCGGCCAGCGATTGACGTTCGCCTTCTCGACCAGCAAGAGCGGCCGAAAGTACGCCTACTACTTCTGTAGCGCTCGGATCAACGGCACGAGCTGTAGCCAGCGAACCAATATGCGCCCCGAGCTGATCGAACAGGCCATTGAGCGCTACTACCGCGAGCGGCCGGTGCAGCTCGATACCAAGGACGTGGAGGCTCGTACCGAGGCCATTGAAGCCCTCGTGGCCGTCAGTCAGCAGGCCGTGGCTCAGGTCAAAGCCGCCAAGACCAGCCTGATCGCCAAACTCAAGGCCCAGCAGGTCCGGCTGATCCGGCTGCACGCCGAAGAGGGCGACGACATCTCTGGCGATGCCTTCCGGGAAGAGCGCTTGCGGATGCAAGCCGAGATCGCCGCCGCCGAGACATCCTTGGCCGAGACCGAGCAACGTCTCCAGCTCGACGCCGACATGCTGCGGATGGCCCTGGAGCTAGCCGAGGACGTGGCCGAGGTCTACAGCGCTGCGAGCGACCAGACCAAGCGGGGCTACAACCAAGCCTTCTTCACTGGTCTCTACGTCACGCCCGCATGGGACGGCGACCAAGGCCAAACGGTCGTAGAGATCACCAGAGCTGAGCTGACTGAGCCCTACGAACACCTTCTGGCCACCAGCCTAGTGGCAGACATCACAAGCGAGATAGCCCTGATCCGTGCTGCAACCCCGGCCAACACAGAAGGCGGCCCCTACGAGCCGCCTTCTGATGCTAGGTGTTCGATCTTCGTCAAACTGGCGGAGAGGGAGGGATTCGAACCCTCGAACGAGGTTTCCCCCGTTACGCGATTTCCAGTCGCGCCCGTTCAACCGCTCCGGCACCTCTCCAGGTTCGCTCTGCGCGGCGTCGGGGCTAAGGCTACGACACCAACGCCCGCAAGGACCCCGCCGCGCGCCCGTACGCGCGCGCGGCGGGGCCTCGAACGCACAACACAAACCAACCCCCCAGCGCGACGGACGACCCAAGCCGTTGCTAGGCTCCCAAGGAGTCGTCGCCCCCGCCAACCGGAGCCTCCCGAGGAAACGCATGCTGCTCGCTACCAGCGCCGCCGTCAGCAAGGACATCGGCCTGATCATCACCTTCGGTGGGATCGGGGTGATCGTGAACGTGATCCTGGTCTACATCGCCGTGCAGGTCCGCGGCGAGCGCCAGCAGAACCAGGACTACCTCGCCTCGCGCCGCGACAAGACCGGCGTTTAGACGGCGGCGCCGCGCACGATCGTGAGCAGCGCATCGGCGGTGCCGGTGGCGTCGTGACTGCCGGTCCCGAGACGCCGCAGGCCTAGCCCGCACATGACGGCGACGACGGTGCGCGCGTGGCGCGCGGGGTCGGGGACATTCAGCGCCTCGAGCACGGCGGCGGCGAAATCCTCGTAGGCGGCGAAGCACCGTATAGACGCCTCATGCAACTCGGGGTCGCGCGAGGCGTGCAGGTGCAACTCGAGCTCGGCGACCTGCTCGATGCGGTCGGCGGAGCCTTCGACGATGCGCTCGACCTCGGCAGCGACCTCCGCGGCACTCGGCCGCGAGGCGCGCAGCTCTGTTGCGATCGCCTGCAGCCGCGCGACCTCCTCGCCTACGTAGAGCAGGAGGGCCTCGCGCAACAGCAGCGTCTGGCTGGGGAAGTGGTATGTCAGCGAGCCCAGCGAGACGCCAGCGGCGGCGGCAATCGCGCGATTGGAGACCTCGCCGATGCCGTGCTCGCCAATCAGACGCAGCGTGGTGCGCAGGAGCCGCTCGCGGGTATCCGGCGCTGTGGTGGTGGTGCTCGCCATCTTTACCTTCTAGCCCGGCGGCGCAGCCGCAGGCGTTAGTGGTTGTGCGAGCCTAGCGAATCTGTCATCGTTCGGTCGAACGACCGATACCCCGAGACCGGCGCCCTAGGCGGTCGCGGCCTGCCCCCGCAGGCCCGGGGATCGGTCGGATTTTTCGCAAGCGACCACGAGCGCGAGCCGGGAGTTGAAAGCGAGATGCACGAGACAGTCGCCGCAGGAGAGACCGCCACCGCACAAGACCTCGCGGCACGGGATGACGCCGTGGTGCAAGCCCGGACATCGACCGACGAAGCGGACCTCGCTTTCGCGGGGCCTGTCGCACACGCGCGCGCGCTCGCGGCGGGTGAGCTCTCAGCGAGCGAGCTGCTCGAGCTCTCGCTGTCGCGGATCGAGGCCGCGCAGCCGACGCTCAACGCGTTCCGCTGCGTGCGCCCCGAGCAGGCGCGTGCGGAGGCCGCGGAGGCCGACCGCCGCCTTGCGGCGGGGGAGCGGGCACCGTTGCTTGGAGTCCCGATCGCGATCAAGGACGACGTCGATCTCGCGGGCGAGGAAAGCCGCTTCGGTTGCCGCGGCAGCTTCAGACCAAAGAGCGAGGATTGCGAGGCGGTGCGCCGGCTGCGTGCGGCGGGAGCGGTGATCGTTGGCAAGACGCATACGCCGGAGATCGGCCAGTGGCCGTTGACGGAGGGCCCCGAGTTCGGCGCGACGCGCAACCCGTGGCACCTCGACCACACCCCGGGCGGCTCCTCGGGTGGCGCGGCGGCGGCAGTCGCGGCGGGCCTGGTGAGTGCGGCGATGGGCTCCGACGGTGCCGGATCGGTCCGCATTCCCGCAGCTTGGACGGGGCTGGTCGGGATCAAGCCCCAACGTGGACGCATCTCGACATGGCCGGACGCGGAGGCGTTCAACGGCCTGACGGTCCTCGGACCGCTGACGCGCACGGTGGCCGACGCGGCTCTGATGCTCGACGTGCTGAGTGGCTCGCATCCGGACGACCGTCACCAACCACCACCACCGAGCGAGTCCTACGCACAAGCCGCCCAGCGCGAGCCGGGACGCCTGCGAATCGCGCTCTCCGAGCGCATTCCGTTCAGCGGCGCACCCGCAAAGCTGGACCCCCGGGTACGCGCGGCGGTAACCCGTCTCGCCGAGGTCCTGCGTGACCTGGGCCACGAAGTAGTGCACGACGATCCTTACTACGGCCTGATCGGCCTACCTTTCATGCCGCGCTCGACGGGCGGCGTCAACGACTGGATTGCGCGCGTCCCGGACCCCGCACTGCTGGACCCGCGCACCCGCAGCAATGCGCGCATGGGCCGGTTGTTCAAACCACTGCTGGGACTCGCACGCGCGTTGGAGGCGCCACTGCACAGGCAGGTGGGACGGGTCTTCCACCGCGTCGACGTCGTGCTGGCGCCGACGACCGCGAAGCCGCCGGTGCGCGTCGGCGCAATCGACGATCTGGCGCCGTGGGCCACCGACAAGGTGGTCGTCGGCGCGTGCCCTTACGCGTGGCCGTGGAACGTGCTGGGCTGGCCCGGGATCAACGTCCCCGCAGGCCTTACTACGGAGGGCTTGCCGCTCGGAGCGCAGCTGCTCGGCCCCGCAAACAGCGAGTCGCGCCTGATCTCGCTAGCCGCGCAGCTGGAGACCGTAGAGCGCTGGCAGGAGCGCCGCCCGCCGCTGTTCGCAACCGCTTAGGAGAGCCGAAGATCGCCGCGCGTGGGCGATCTCGCCGCGATACGCGGAGGACTGGCGAGAGCGATCGCACGTGCGGGCGCGAGCGAGGAGGGCGTGCTATCTGTGTGAACTCCCGATGACGGACACGGTCGCCACTCACCGCGCACAGATGCCCTCGGGCACAGAGCGCTTTCTGGACGCGCGCTCGCTTGCAGACGCCCACCGACGCCTGGCGGAGCTGTTGCGGCCGGGGATGACGGTGCTGGACGTCGGCTGCGGGACGGGAGCGATCACGGAAGGCATCGCGCAGGCTGTGGCGCCCGGAGGCGCGGTTGTCGGCGTCGATGTGAGCAAAGAGTTGATCGCCCGTGCGCAGGCGCGAGCCGAGCGCCACGCGAATCTCTCCTTCGAGCTCGCCGACCTCTCATCGCTGGCACATCAGGCGAGACGCTTCGACGTGGTGACGGCGGCAAGGATGCTGTTGTGGCTGGCCGATCCGCGAGCGGCGGTGGCGGCGCTGGCGAGCGTCGCTCGCCCGGGAGGCATCGTGGTGGTGCTCGACTACAACCTCCGCAAGACGAGCTGGGAGCCGGAACCGCCGGAGTCGGTGGCGGCCTTCTACGGGGCCTTCCTGGAGTGGCGCGCGCAGGCGGGTATGGACAACGAGATGGCCGATCATCTGCAGGCACTGTTCGAGGAGCTGGGCCTGCGCGAGGTCCGTCGCACGCCGCAGCCCGAGACCGCGCGTCGCGGCGAGGCGGACTTCGAGGTGCGCATCGCGCTGTGGGGACAGGTGATTGCGACGCGCGGACATCAGGTCGTCGCGGATGGTTTCCTTAGCGAGGCGCGACGCGCGCGTGCCGAGACGGACTTCGTGGAGTGGGCATCCGGTGTTGCGCAGAGCCAGACGTTGTCGTTGGCAGCCGTCGAGGGCGTCGTGCCCGGGGCTTGAGGCCGCGAAGCTCCGCGCCACTGTGCGACTCGAGGGAATCCTGACCGGCGACATCGTCGAGGTCGACCACCACGGTCGGCGTTTCCATGCACTCGTGACCGGCGCGCAAACAGGAGGCCTCGCATTGGCGCCGCTGGACCGTCGCATCAACTACCACAGCTGTCGCAGCCGCGAGGTCGTCGGCCACTGGGTCAAGCGCGGGCGGCCGCGGACGACAAGCCAGCCGCTGAAGCCGGCCCCGCGTCAGCTGGAGATCGATCTCTCCGACCCCGGCGAGGGGTCGGAGAAGTCAACGGGCCTCGACGCGTAGCATGGGCGTCGTGCGCGACGACGAACCGCGGAGCGATTGACACCCGTGCCCGACGAGCAAGCGCCAGGCGAGCCAGGGCATGTGAGCTCGAGCCGGACCGACGCGCATCCGCCGATGCCGCGCGACAAGCGCGGCTGGCAGGTGGCGCCGGCACCAGATGGCCGCGGCATGCCGGAGCAGGCGCCGAAAGGGCCGCCGGCACACCGCACGCGCGGCTTCCTGTGGTTCGTGGTGGCCCTGATCGCGCTCAACTGGCTGGTGGTCCTGCTGTTCGCGCCGTCCTCCGGACAGCCGCGGGTGACGGTGTCGTTCAACCCGTTCTTCCTCGAGCAGGTGCGGGGCGGCGAGGTGAAGTCGATCTCCTCCAAGGGCGACACGATCCAGGGCACCTTCAAGAGCAAGCTGCGCTATCCGGCGAGCGACAAGCACGCGACACCCAGTTCGCTGTTCGCGACCGAGGTACCGAGCTTCTGGAACGGCAGCCAGCTCGCCGCGCTGCTGGAGGAAAAGGACGTCGAAGTCAACGCCAAATCGACCGCCCAGAGCACGTCGCTGCTGAGCGAGCTGCTGCTCGGCTTCGGCCCGACACTGTTGATCGTCGGTCTGTTCGTGCTGCTCGCGCGGCGCGCCGCGAAAGCCGGTGGAGGCATGAGCGCGCTTGGCAACTTTGGGCGTTCGCAGGCACGACGCATCGACCCGGCGACGATCCGCGTGACCTTCGCGGACGTGGCGGGCATTGACGAGGCCAAGGCGGAGCTCTCGGAGATCGTCGACTTCCTGCGCACCCCCGAGCGCTATGGACGGCTGGGTGGGCGCATGCCTCACGGTGTGCTCCTGTCGGGCCAGCCAGGCACCGGCAAGACGCTGCTCGCGCGCGCCGTCGCAGGAGAGGCGCATGCGGCGTTCTTCTCGATCTCGGCCTCGGAGTTCATCGAGGCGATCGTCGGCGTCGGCGCGTCGCGCGTGCGCGACCTGTTCGCGAAGGCCAAGGAGGCGGCGCCGGCGATCATCTTCATCGACGAGCTCGACGCGATCGGACGCTCGCGCCAGGGCTCGATCGCGGTCAGCGGCGCCAACGACGAGCGCGAGCAGACGCTCGACCAGATCCTGACCGAGCTCGACGGCTTCGAGAGCGCGGAGGCCGTGGTCGTGCTGGCCGCGACCAACCGTCCGGACGTGCTGGACTCGGCGCTGCTGCGACCGGGCCGCTTCGATCGGCGCGTGGCGGTGCAGGCCCCCGATCGCACCGGCCGGCGCGAAATCCTGGAGGTCCACACGCGTTCGATCCCGCTCGCCAAGAGTGTCGATCTCGATGCACTGGCGGCAAGCACCCCGGGCATGGTGGGCGCCGATCTGGCGAACCTCACCAACGAGGCGGCGCTGCTTGCCGCGCGGCGCGAGCACGAGCAGGTCGAGATGGCCGACCTGACGGACTCGCTGGAGAAGATCATGCTGGGCTCTCCGCGCGGCATCTTGCTGTCCCCGGCCGACCGCGAGCGCACCGCCTACCACGAGTCGGGACACGCGCTGGTCGGGATGCTGACCGCGGGCGCGGACCCGGTGCGCAAGGTCTCGATCATCCCGCGCGGGATGGCGCTCGGCGTGACGCTCTCGACGCCCGACGCCGACCGCGTCTCCTACTCCCTAGAGGACCTTCAGGCCAAGATCCGCGTGGCGCTCGGGGGGCGGGTCGCCGAGGAGGTCGTCTACGGCACGATCACGACCGGCGCGGAGTCGGACATCCAGCAGCTGACGATGATCGCGCGCCAGATGGCGGGCCGCTGGGGCATGAGTGAGGCGGTCGGCCCGATCGCGGTGCTCCCGGCCGACGGCGAGGGGCCATTCCTGCCGGGTGCCAGCATGACCTCGGAGTCGACACAGCGCCTCGTCGACGAGGAGGTCCGGCGCATCGTCGACACAGCCCACCAGGAGGTCACGCGCCTGCTGAGCGAGCACCGCGATCAGCTGGAGAGCCTCGCGCAGGCGCTGCTCAAAGCGGAGACGCTCGACGCGCTCGACGCGTACACCGCGGCCGGCGTACCGGCGCATCGCGAAGAGCCCGCGGTCGCCTAGCCTGGGTGGTCTCCACGCCTCACCGATCACCTAGCCTGAGCGGTGTCGCCATACCTCGGCGGGGCCGCCATACCTCGGCGGTCGCCTAGCCTTTAAACGTCGATGGTCCGGCGTCGCCGAAGGGCTCGTCGCGCTCGCGCACGGCTTGCCTGAAGCCGACCTCGGCGGCGCGCTGCTGGAACGCGTAGCCCTCGGCGGTGTGACGCGTGACGCCGTCGAAGACGGTGCCGAGCACCTGCGTTGTGTGCAGAGCGCCGGCCATCAACTCCTGGTTGACGAGCAGCTTCATCATCATCAGCTGATTGAGGGGCATGCGCGCGATCCGCTCGAGCAGCACCTCTGTGCGGTCGTCGAGCTCGTGCGCTGGCGGCGCCTCGATCGCCAGGCCCCACTCGAGCGCTTCGAGCCCCGACAGCGAGTCGCCGGTGAACAGCAGGCGCTTGGCGCGCTGTGGCCCGAGCCGGTGCGTCCACATCGAGGTGGTCGGCGAGCCCCAGACACGCGCCGGCGGGTAGCCGATCTTGGCGTCCGCGGCGATCACGAGCAGATCTG
Organism: Solirubrobacteraceae bacterium; assembly: GCA_036502205.1. Taxonomy (GTDB): domain Bacteria; phylum Actinomycetota; class Thermoleophilia; order Solirubrobacterales; family Solirubrobacteraceae; genus Palsa-744. The sequence goes on from DASXZA010000023.1 coordinate 8,287, forward strand.
AGCAGAGCGCCATGTCGGTGCCGCCGGCGACGCAGAACCCGTGGACCTTGCAGAGGACGGGCTTGCCGCAGTGAAACAGCGACATGAACGCGCGGACGTTGCGGCGCATCATCGCGTAGTCGACCATCGGATCCCAGGTGCCGGCGGGATCATGGTTGGCGGCCATCACCAGCGGATCCAGCGGAGAGCCCGGTGGCGGCGAGAAACCCTCCTCGCCCATCCGCCCCTGACCCTCAGCGCTCTCGACGAGGTCGTAGCCGCCACAGAACCCCTTGCCGTTGCCGGAGAGCAGGACGACGTGCACCTCGGGATCGAGGTCGGCGCGCTCGACGCAGGCCTCCAACTCGCTGACGAGCCGCCGCGTGATGCCGTTGCCGCGCGCGGGCCGATCGAGGGTGATCCGCGCGATCCGCTCGGCCACCTCATAGGTCATCGTCTGCAGGTCGCCCATCGAGACCGTGACCCTGGTCAGACGCTCATGACGATCAGCCGGCGACGCCGGGGTCGAGTGCCAGCCCGAACGGGCTCCCCTCGGAGTCGCGGCAGATCGCCCACCGCTCACCGGGATGCACGACGGTCCCGCCATGTGCGGTCACCCGCTCGAGCGCGGCCGGGAGATCGTTCACGGCGAGGTAGGGCAGCGAGAACGTGTCGCCGGGGCCGCGTCCCCGTGCGTGCACCCCAACGGCGGGCGCCTCCCCGTGCGTCTGCCACCCCTCGCCCTCGACGTCATCGCGAGGCTCGAGCTCGGCCCCCAGCACGCCGGACCAGAAGCGCCGCGCTCGCTCGGGGTCGTCGGCGGGAAACTCGATCAGAGCTGGACGGGCAAGGGACATCGACGTTCGGCAATCCTACCTTGACAGCACCCACCGACCAGCGCAGTCGTTCGTGAGCTCAGATGCCCGGACCGCGTTCCTCCTGCAGCAGCTCCCGCCAGCGCTGCTGATCGACGCGCGCTGGAGCGGTGCCTTCGATGAAGTCGATCAGGACGTCCAGGAACCTCTCGGGCTCGTCCAGCTGCGGGAAGTGCCCGGAGTTGGCGAAGACCTCGAGGCGGCTACCCGCGACCTGCTCGTGGGCTCGGTACCCGTGCGCGACGGGAATGATGGAGTCGTGCTCGCCCCAGATCAGCAGGAAGGGGATGTGGCTGGCCAGATACAGGCGGTCGGATGCATCGACGCGCTGCCCGCCGGGCTCGACGATGCCGCGCAGCGTATGGACGAAGGCGCCGCGGGATTCGCGATCAGCGAGCGTCGCGTGACCGCGGGCGATCTCCTCGATGTCGGTACCGGCGCGCAGACCCAGCCGACCAAGTAAGCCGCCTGCGGCGCGCCCGACGTCGAGCAGCCGCGTCGTGGCCAGCAGCGGCAGCACGAGCTCGGCCCCGGGCAGCGTCGCCATGCGCAGCAGCACACTCACATCGCGACCCAAGCCACCGCTGTCGACGAGTACGAGCCGCTCGCAGCGCTCTGGAAACTGATAGGCGAGCTGCATCGCGATACCGCCACCGAGCGAATGTCCGACGAAGGTCGCGCGATCGTGCCCGAGCGCGACCAACAAGTCGCGCAAGCCGCTCGCGTAGGCACCCAGCGAGTAGTCGCCCCTGGGCTTGGCGGACTCTCCGTGACCGAGCAGGTCGGGAGCGATGACCGTGCAGTCGCGCGCCAGGTAGGGCATCACCCGCAGCCAGGTCTCCGAGTTGGAGGTGATCCCGTGGACGAGCACGACCACCGGACCGCTGCCCGCCTGACGATAGGCGACGCGATGCCCGTGGAGCATCAGATACCGAAGCTCTAGCTCCTCGATGGTCATCGTGGCCACGGTAGCGGGCGAGGGGTCGACCCCGAGCGGCCGTCTTGGATTCGCGACGCCGCGGCTGAATCCACTAGCCTTGCGTCGTCGCCCTGGAGGGGTGGCAGAGCGGTTGAATGCGGCGGTCTCGAAAACCGTTTCAGGCCTGATTGGTCTGACGAGGGTTCGAATCCCTCCCCCTCCGTCCGACCCTAGCGAGCCCGAGGCCAGTTCTCTCGCTCGCATGGGCACTCCCGCACGCGGGCCCACCGTCTCGCTCAACGAGCGTTCGACCAGAAACGGCTTTGGTAGCGATCCGCACACGCTACGAGCACAGCCTCCATTACGTGACCTCGAATCAGGAGCACGATCGCGCAGACACGAAACACTCCCGAGAGCACGATCCTCAGCAACTCGACGATAACCAGCAGGGCATCGCGGGCAGTCGCGAGGGTTGACTCTTGACTGGTTCTTCGCTGGCTACTACATGGCATGGTCCCAATATCGAGGGGCGCAAGATGCGTGCCTATCCACCGATCGATGGATCCGACGGTGCGCGTTCATCCACCGATCGGTGGATGGTTTCGTATTACACTTCTCTCTCGTGGATATCCATCAGTCGGCGCGCAAGCATGGGATCGCCGACGTCGACATCGAACACGCCGTAACGCACGCGATGACCATCGAAGACCAAGACGACGACACCCGGCTATATCTCGGGCCTGCGCGCAGCGCAGCGCTACTGGAGGTCTTGACCATCATGCGCGACGACGGGTCCGAGCTGGCGATCCACGCGATGGCTATGCGGCCGAAATATCAGCGATTGTTGCCTGGTGGCTGACATGGCGAAGAAGACTTACGGCAGAACCGCTAGCGGATTGCCGATCACGGACGAGCTGGTCGATGAGCTGAGCGCCAAGGCCGAGGCGGGATATGACGTCGAAGAGACGCTCCGTCGGCGTGGCGGGCGACCACCGATAGGATCGGCAGCGGCCGGGGTGGAGTCCGTTCGGCTCGATCCCGAGCTCCGCGAGGCGCTGGCGCGGCGAGCTAGCCGCGATCACGAGACAACCTCTGCGGTAATCCGTGAGGCTTTGCGCCAGTACCTCAAAGTCGCCTAACTCCATCCTCTTACTGCTCAGCCAAAGCGTCGTACATGCAGATCACCGATGCGCTGCCAGACAGGGTCAGTGTTCGAGCTTCGTCCCGCGCTCCCCGTTATCGCTAGGTTCGATGCCGTTGTTCGAACTTTCCTCGCGTCCCCCTAGACCAGAGGCACCTCTCTGACGAGATCTTGGGATGCGAGGCTTAGGGTGGAGGGATGCTTGAGGCACTCATGGCTGGATGGGGCATCTGCACCACGTGGTCCCGCTGGCTTAGGCTGGTCTAGATGCTGTCGCTGGTGGACATATGCAAGAGCCAGGGGCGCGGGAAGCGACGAGTACAGATCTTGAGAGACGTCTCGCTGAGCGTCGCTAGTCGCGAGATCGTGGGAATCCTTGGGTCACGCGACGAGAAAGGCACAACCCTGTTGGAAGTAGCCGCAGGCTTTGATGCAGCCAGATACAGGACAGATGCGACTCGACGGGATCGACGTCACGCGACTGTCAAATGCGAGGCGCGAATCCCTCCGACGTCGGCACATCCTATTGCTTGACAGTCAGCTGCCGCCGCCAGAAATTGAGGTTGAAGGTTCAGGATTACGTCGGATTGAACCTGCTTGCTGACCGCCGGATCGGTATACGCGAGGCAGCTCGAAGAGCGCACCTTGGATTGGAGCAGCTGGGTGTGGCGGATTTGGCCAGAATCTACTTGGAGCAGTCGACATTCTGGGAGAGAGTCCTCGTCGAGTTTGCCCGTGTCGCGGCAACTCGCCCGCGTTTCGTCGTCATCGGCGACCTATTCGCTGGTCTCGGGACAGCACAGGCACAGGAGGCACGACGGCTGCTGCACTCGTTGGTAGATGACGTAGGTTGCGGAGTGCTGCTGAAGGCCCCAGATATCAAGTCGGCCTGGGTAGCGAACCGCGTCTGGAGCTTTGATCGTGGCGATCTGACGCTGGTATCCGATATGCCATCTAGCGATCGCAACGTTGTTGCCCTGGAGCCCTCCCATGCAGGATCGGAGTACTTGCCCGGTCCGCTGGACAGGCGTTCGTCGCGCCTGAGGATGCCGACCCAGGCTTCCGCCAGAATCGAGCAGATGCCAACGATAAGTAGGTTCTTGGGGATCACGATCTCCATGTATTTCGATGATCATCAACCGCCGCACTTTCATGCGCGATCGGGGGAGTTCAACGCAAAGATCCGCACCGACACGCTCGAGCTACTGGTGGGTGACCTACCGCGCAGGGAGTTGCGTCTCGTTCTAGCCTGGGCAGAGCTGCACGCATCGGAGCTAAAGAACAACTGGCGAAGAGCCCGCGCAGGTGAGACACTGCTGGAAGTCGAGCCACTGCAATGATCGGTCTAACTCCAGACATCATCGGTGTTGAGGTTCCGCGACACGGCAAGTTGCGGATCACATTTGCCGATGGCCTCGTAGGAGAAGTCGAGGTCCTGAGTCGCATGCGCGGTCCGGTATTCGAGCGTGCTCGTACGCGTGCAGGGTTCGTGGAGGTGAGCGTTGATACCGAGCTTGGGACCGTTTGCTGGCCGGGGGGTGCTGATCTCGCTCCCGACACGCTCTACGAGCGTGTCCGTACCGGGATCTGGCCCGCTCAGGGCTATGCAGCCTGAGCGCACCGGAGCCCACAAACCGCACCGGGATCTTGGCCGAAGCACTCAGCGTGCAGGTCTCGAATGCGCCTCCAGGCAGGGTCATGTTCGAGAGCCGTCCCTCCCTCCCCATTTTGAGCGTGATTCCGTGGGCGCAACTGATGAACTGCTCAAGCCGCCACCTCGGCGCGAGCCTGGCTCGCAAAGTCGGCTCGAGGGCTCCAGAGATCCCTTCACGGAAACGCGGATGTGCGCGCAGGTGACCGAGCTCACTGGCGAGGCGGGCGCGCAAACGCGGCGTCGGCCGCGGAGCTGGCGCTGCGGGCACTCGAGAAGCTCAACAGTCATGCCCTACGTCAAGAGCTCGGTAAGGGCTGGATCATGTCCCTTAGACACGATCGATATCAGCCGGAGCTCCTCTACAGGGATTCGCTCACCGAGCGTCAGCCAACCCTCAATCCGCCTCACCCCTACCGCCGCGCCGCAAAGAACTCGCTGAGCAACCCCCCGCACTCATCCGCCAACAACCCCCCGGCAACCTCGGGCCGATGATTCAAGCGCCGCTCGCCGAGCACGTCGAGCACGCTCCCCGCCGCCCCGGCCTTCGGGTCGCTGGCGCCGTAGACGACGCGCGGGATCCGCGCCAGCACGATCGCTCCGGCGCACATCGCGCATGGCTCGAGCGTCACGTAGAGCACGGTCTCCAGCACGCGCCAACCGCCCACTGCGCGTGCAGCCTCGCGCAGCGCCACCAGCTCGGCATGGGCCGTCGGATCCTGGCGCACTTCGCGTTCGTTGTGGCCCGCCCCGATCACCTCGCCGCCGTGCACCGCGACCGCGCCGATCGGCACGTCGTCGTGTTTTAGAGCATGCCGCGCCTCGCGCAGCGCGAGGCGCATGAAGTACTCGTCACGCGGAAAGAAGCGGTCGCCCATAGTCTGCGCCTCGAGCCCCGCGACCCAGTGTCACTGCCGTCGGGGATCCCGGCGATCATCATCATTACGAACCCCGTGTCAAGCAGCCTCCACCTACGCACTCTCGGCCTCCTCTGCGCCTCGCTGATCCTCGCCCTGGCGATGCCCGCGACGCTGCCCTCGCCGCCAGCGCTCGCCGCCCCCCGCATCGGCCGCCCGCGAGGCGAGCCCTCGACTCAAAGCCATTTGGACGCGCAAGCGCCGACACAAGTCTCGACGAGCGCTGAGAAGCCCGCCGAAACGAGGACCCCCGCCGCCGCGCCCTATACACCGGACACGGTCGTCGTCGGCTACGGCAACTCCAGCTCGCCCGCCGCACAAGCCGCGATCGTGCACGCCGCCGGCGCCGTCGATCCGATTGCGCTCGCCGCACACACACGCCTGCTGACGCTGCGCCGCGGAGCAAGCGTCCCCGCCGCAATCGCACGCCTGCGCCACACACGCGACGTCGCGTGGGCCGTACCCGACTACGTAGCGCACGAGTCGACATTGCCACCCGGCGGAGCAAGCGCAATCGCCGCGACCGCCAGCACTCTCACCAGCGCCAACGCTCTCGCCGACGCCAACACTCTCGCTGGTGCCAGCACTCTCGCTGGTGCCAGCACTCTCGCCGACAGCTCTCCGGCCGCCCACACCGCCGCGACCGGCCCCTTCCCCAACGACCCCGGGCTCGCGAATGTCCCGGGCGGCTGGCAGCAACTGCAGTGGAACTTCATCGGCGAATTCGGCGTTCAGGCGCCGGCGGCATGGAACAACCTAATCGCCGACCACGCTCCGGGCGGGCGCGGCGTGGTCGTCGCCGTACTCGACACCGGCGTCGCCTACGCCAACCGCGCGCACTTTCGGATCTCACCGGACTTCTACCCCTACCAGTTCGTCAAGGGCTACGACTTCATCGACCACGACCCTTACCCAAACGACCGCAATGGCCACGGCACCGACGTCGCCGGCACGATCGCGGAGGCGACCAACAACGGCAAGGGCCTCACCGGCCTGGCCTACGGCGTGCGCATCATGCCGGTCCGCGTGCTCGACAGCGAAGGCGACGGCGACGCGTCGGTGATCGCGAAAGGCGTGCGCTTCGCGGTCAACCACGGCGCGCAGGTCATCAACCTGAGCCTCGAATTCCCGACCGGCATCACGGCATCGGACATCCCCGAGCTGATCTCGGCGCTGCGCTACGCCAACCGCCACCGCGTCGTCGTCGTCGCCGCCGCCGGCAACGAGGCGCATGCCGCCGCCGCCTATCCCGCGCGCGCGCCGAGCGTGATCGCGGTGGGCGCCAGCACCGAACACGGCTGCCTCGCTAGCTACTCCAACTACGGCACCGGCCTCACACTGGTCGCGCCCGGCGGTGGCCCCGACGCAACGCTGCCGGGCGATCCCAACTGTCATCCCGAAGCGCCTCCCGGCCAGGACATCTTCCAGGTCACCTTCAGCGGCTCCTCGCCGCGCAAGTTCGGGATCCCCGGCGGCTACGAAGGCACCTCGATGGCCACCCCCCACGTCGCCGCGACCGCGGCGCTCGTCATCGCCAGCGGCGTCCTGGGACGTCACCCAACGCCCAAGCAGATCGCGGCGCGGCTGATCGCCACGGCCCGCCCGCTCGGCGGCCCAGGCGACAGCAAGCTCTACGGCGCAGGCCTACTCGATGCTGCCGCCGCGACCGCCGCCGGCGGTCCCGGCGCCGCGGCCAAATAATCCATTACGCAACTACCGAGGCTCGCACCCGACGCACTCGAGCGACGCGCGCGAACCGCGCAAGCGGCGCATGCGACCGCTTAGACCGTCATGCAGTAGGTTAGCCTGCGTCGGACAGTTGGATCTCGGCCATCGTTTCGAGTACGCTGCCGGTCGCTGAGGTCAATCGGGTCGCTGTCGAGCACAGGAGGAGCATGATGAGCAACAAATCACGCCAATCGGTCGGCGAGAGCATCGATACCGGGGTGCAAGACACCGATCGATCGCGCTTCACCACTCGACGCGCGGCACTCGGCCTGACAGCCGCCGCCACCGCCGGCATCCTCGCCGAGCGCACCCTCTCACCAGAGACCGCGCGCGCCGAAGGCGTTACGAGCGTCAATGGGCAGATGGGCGTCGTCGTGCTCACGGCGGCCAACGTCGAAGGCGTCCCGAGCGTGGCCGTGCAGGCACTCGCGACAAGCAACGTCGAAACCAAAGGGCTGCCCGCGAAAAGCCTGACCGACGAAGTGACGCTCGCCGAAGGGCAACTGGTGCTCTTGACGGGCCAGACGACCGCCTCCCAGAACGGCGTTTGGGTCGTGATGGGCGGCAGCACGAAATGGACACGACCGGCGGCCTTCGCCACCAACTCCGAACAGTACGGAGTAATGGTCCCCGTCCTCCACGGAGCCAAGCACGGCGGCTCGATCTGGCTGATGAAGAACTCGACCAAGATCAAAATCGATACGGGCGCTACGGAATGGGAGGAAGACTCGATCTCGGCAAAAGCGATCGAAGCCTCGCTGCCGGGGGTCGTCTCGACGACGGCCAAGCCGCTCGTCTTCGGCGTAAACGGTGCATATGGCGACTACGCCACGTGGACCGCCGCCGGCGTGCTGGGCGACCGCGGGGGCAACATCGGCGAAGGCGCCAACGGACTGGCAATCGAATACAACGCGTCGGCCGCCGAAGTCAAAAAACTCGTGGAATACGTCGGGGAACGCCTCGAAAAAGGGCTTACCTCGCCAGTTGTCCTGATCAATACCGGCGGCAAAGAAAACAAAATCTCCTTGGGCGAAATTGTGCCGGCGACCTATGCCGAAAAGTTCGTCTCGATCGTCTCCTCAGTGATGAAAGAACATCCGGGCGCCACGGTTTTCGAGATTATCAACGAGCCATGGGAAAAGGGCGAACGCAAGAACAACGCCAGCCGTTACGGCGAAATCTGCAAGGCGACCTACGAAAAGGTCGAAGAAGCGGTCAGCAAAAAAGAACTGCCTTCGATGCCGACATTGCTGGTCGCGGCGTTCGGGCGCTACGTGAACGCGGCCGGTGAATTCCGCGAACCAGAAGAAGGACATGGCTGGATCATCGACCTCTACAGCGGCTGGAGCGAAGGCAAGAAGAAGATCAACGGCTGGTCCTGCCACCCCTACGGCTGGTCCTACGGCGTCTACAACGGCCAGAGCAACGGCCTGCAGAGCGCCGCGGCCCAGCACGCCACGATTGTCGCGCAGGGCGGCTCCGGCGCCAACAACGTCTGGATCACAGAGTGTGGCTACGATCGCGCGAAAAAAACCGAAGGCGGCGAAGAACTGACCGAAGCCGAACAGGCCGCGAAGATCCAGCACCTGCTGGAAACCGCCTGGGAATGGTACGCCGAAGGGTGGCTGAAAGCGGTCATGATCTACAACAACGAATCGGCCGGCTGGGGCATCTTCGGCACCAGTGCCCAAGCAACGCTGACCACCTTCGCGTCGGCTCGCAGAGCACCGCTGCTGGACATCGGCACGACCGGCTCGCCGGCGGTCGGGATCGCCGTCGGACCACAACTGGAAGGCTTCACCGCACCGAGCGCGTTCGGCGTGGAAGTGGTCGCCAACGCCACGCGTCCGGTGTGGGTCTACGCGACCGTCGAACTCGAAGCCAGCAAAGAAGGGATCGCCGAAACGGTCGTGAAAAACCCTGGCAGCGAAACCGAAGGAACGTTGACACTCGGCAAAGTCAAACAGCCAGCCGCGCTAGCCGACGCGACCGAGCACATGTTCACCTTCCTCGTGCCCGCCGGCTGGAAATGGCAGATCAAAGGTAAAAATGGGAAAATCACCCACGTGAGCTACCAGGTCGTATGACCGCGCTCTCGGGCGAATGCGCGGCCTTCGACAGTCGGGGATAGCGCCCGCGGCGCGCGCTGCGAGCGACCGAGGTGGATTACTCGCGATCCCGAGGCGGATTACTCGCGATCGTTAGGGAAACCACGACGGTCGCGGCGGCCTGTCCTGCTCGGGAGTGAGTGTCCAAACGCCTTCCGGACCCTCCTGAAAGCCGGCGCCTACGTACAGCGATGCGGCGGGACCGTTGCGCGCGGTCGCGACGAAGTGCCCCACCCATGTCGCCTCGGGACGAGCGGCGGTCAGCTCGTGCAGAACCAGCTGCTCGAGACCGAAGCCCATCGCGCGGCAGCTCATGATGAACGAGTCAAGCTCGACCCGCCGCGGATCGGAGTGCTCGACGATTGCGACGGCCACGATCCCCAGATCGCCGAAGCGATCGCCGAGCGCGGCGACGTGGACCTCGTGTCGAGGGGAATGCAGCAGCTCGCGCACCTCCGCGGCCGAGCGCCGCCGCGTGGTCGTGTTGAACTGATTGGTGCGCTGGACGAGCTCGAGCAGCCGGTCGATGTCCTGCTCGCTCGCCCGTCGCAGCTCGGCTCGCAGCTGCAGCGAGGCCATCATCGCGCCGTAATCGTGCTGGCTGTCCATCGCGCTGCGGCGCGAGGCCGCTTGGCGATACATCTCCGTGCGCGCACGCGCCTCGGCGGTCTGTTTGGTCGACGGCAGTTGCAGCCAGCGCTCCAGGTTGCGCCAGGTGCGCGGCTCGGCGGGGTCGAGCGCCTGCACGCCTGGCACGTTCTCCGCCACCAGCGCCCGCTCCACCGGGTTGTCGTCTAGGAGCACGAACGCCGTCGGCGCGAGATCCAGCTCGCGTACGGCCTCGCTGACGCCCTCGGGCTTCTGTCGCCAGTCGATCTTGTGCAGGACGAAGTCCTCGCGATCGAGCTCGAGCTCCTCCCAGCGGATGCTCGCGGGGTCGTTCTTGGACAGCGCGACGAGCAGCACACCGGCCTCGCGCAGCTGCTTGAGCAGACGCTGGCCCTCGCGGTCATGCACGACCTCACCTTCGGCCATCACCCCACGCCACAGGGTGTTGTCGAGATCGACGAGCAGCACCTTGGCCTCGGCGAGCGTGACGACGGCGCTCAATACCTCGCCGTACTCGGCGGCCAGCACCGGACCGAAATGCGAGGGGTGAAACCAGGCCCCGAGGTACTCGGGCGCGAGCAGCGGCGCAGCGACGCGGCGCAGGCCGCCGGCGCGCCGAATGAGATCCTCCTCGGCGATCAGCATCGCGTTCTCGGTCGCATCGACGAGCGCGGCGATCTGCGCGGTCATCTCGTCGATCAGACGGCGGCGACTCGGCCACTCGGCCGGTAGGAAGCGGTAGCGGATGCGGCGCGGTCCGATCGGCATGCCGCATACCGAGTGGATCAGCAGCGGTGTGTCGGTGGCCTCGCGAATCGCCTCGACGGTCGCCCGCAGGATCTCGACGCACTCACCGACGCGGGTGCGCAGACGCGAGCCGCGCAGGCGACCGGCGTCCTCGAGCAGCGCCCGGTATGCCGGGATGCCCTCGTAGGTGAACAGCGAGAGGCCGATCAGCGAGGGAACCACCGCAGTCGTGCGCCTGGCGATGTCCTGCGGCTCGAGTGTGCGCCAGCCGGCGTTGAAGGCGATGTAGTCGGTATCGACGCCGAGGCCCGTGAGCTCGCGCATGGCGGGTTCCAGGAACAGCTTGATGTCCGCCATCAGGCAGTCGCCGATCAGCAGCACGCGCGGATCGCCAGCCGCCGGCGCGCTCAGCAACGGTGCTTGCAGCTCGTGCAACATGCGCGCGATTGCCGGCGCGGGCCCGACGTCGCCGAACAGGCCCACGAGTGCCTCGATCTCGGTGTCGAGGTGAGTGGCCACGAGCGCCAGGCGCTCGGCGGCGGGGATGCCCTGGGGGATGAAGCGCGTTCGCTCGTCGAGGTAGATCGCGCGGTGCATCGACGAGCCGCCGAGCGCGTCGGCGAGCAGTCTCGTCAGGGGCCGCAAGTGGCCGTCGAGCACGTCGGCGATCTCGTGCGGCTCGGAGCCGACATCGCCATAGGTCGGCCCGTCCGCGCCGAGCGCGAGCCACAGCTGAGCGAGCTCCTCGCGGCGATCACCAACCGCGGCAGCCAGCGCACGTGTGTCGAGCTCCACGCCGCCGAACCCTAACTCCGTGGTGCCGCCCCCGCGATCACCTCGGCCATCTCAAGGCGGAAGCGCTCGCGGCCAAAGCGCTGAGCATTCGCGCGGATCTCGTCCTCGTCGAGCCGCAGGCCTTCGAAGCGCTCGATCGCCTGTATCAGGCCTGCGCGACTCTGCTGCTCAAACAGCACGCCGCTCGCACCGTCAGACACCGTCTCGCGCGCGCCACCGACGCCGTAGGCGATCACCGGCAGTCCCGCCGCCTGCGCCTCGACCGGCACGATGCCGAAGTCCTCCTCGCCAGGGAACAGCAGCGCGCGCGCGCCGCTGAGCAGCGCGTCGCGCTCGCGATCGGCGACGCGTCCGAGCAGCTCGATCGGCGGGCTCAGCGCCGCTCGCGACCCCCCTGCGGGCGCACCCGCGGTGCTGCTTTCGACGCGGTTCCCGGAAGCGCCTGCGGCGCGTGCCGCGACGTCGCCCGCGGAAGCCTGTGCGGCGATGCTGCGTACGTCCTCCAGCGCGCGCCCGTCGCCCGCGACCTTCAAGCCCCTTCCCAGAGCGGCGCAGGCTGCGACTGCGAGGTCGACGCGCTTGTAGGGCACGACCCGTCCGAACACCAGGTAGTAGTCCTCGCTGGCGCGTCGCAGCTTGAGGAAGTGCTCGACGTCGACGGGCGGATTGACCACCACCGCGGTGCGTCCGTAGTAGCGCGCGATGCGCTCGGCGACATGTCGCGAGTTCGCGACGAACACATCCGGCGAAGCCGCACCCGCAAGATCCTGGCGCCGCAGGCGCGCTAACAGCGGCGGCAGCGCTATGCGCGTCAGCGCTCCCAGCGACTCGCCGTCGAGGAAGCCCTCCTCCCACGCGTAGCGCATCGGCGTGTGGCAGTAGCAGACGTGCAGCGCACCGCGCGGGACACGCACGTTCTTGGCACACGCGTGACTGCTGGAGAGGACCAGATCGAAGCCCGTGAGGTCGAAGGCGCGGTAAGCGCGGTCCATCAGCGGCAGCAGCTTTTGATAGTGGCGCCGCGCTCCGGGAATACGATTCAGGTACGAAGTGTGGACGGGACGATCGGTGATTTGCGCCGGCCACGGCGCGGGGTCGTAGACCGAGGTGAACAGCTCCGCTTGCGGGAACATCTCCAGCAGCTCCAGCACGACCTGCTCGGAGCCTCCGGGGATCGTCAGCCACTCATGGACGACCGCGACGCGCGGGAAGCGCGCGCGCAGCTCCGCCAAGCTCAAGCTCATGCTCCGCTCCCGCGAGCATCGCGCCCGGTGGCATCCCGGCTGCGCTCGACCGCCGCGAGGAAATCCTCCCAGCGAGCCGCGTATGGAGCGAGCTCACCGACCAGCTCCTCAAGCTCGCTCCAGCCGGCCTCGTACTCCCAGCCCCAGTGCAGCACGACCGCTAGCCACAGCCCGCCGCCATGCTCGACCGTCTGCCCCAGCGCACTCGCGACCTCCGCCGCGTGACCGTAGAGCGGAGCGTAGGAGGGCAGGTACACGGTCTCCCCGCGCCACTGCGGCGTCGGCTGGAAGCCGAGCCGCCCGATCGACTCCGGGCCGCCGCAGACGACCGCGAAGCGCTGCGCGAGCCACGGCAGCTGGCGTGAGTCGAAGCGGTTGTAGGGCGGGACGAACACGTCGGGCGCGAAGCCGTGCCGCGCGAGCTCCGCGCAGGCGTCGTCGAGCAGCTCGTCGGTTTGCGCGCGATCGAGCCCGCACAGCTCGGAGTGGCGCCGCGGCGAGGCGAATCGGGTGCGATGGTCGCGCCCGTGCAGGCCAAATGCGACCCCCTCGCCGGCCAGGCGTCGTAGGATCGCGACCTCGCGCTCCTGCAGCGGGCGCGAGCCGGTGGCGGTCGGCGTCAGGGGCGCATGACTCACCCGCGGCAGGACCGCCACCAGATAGGGCACGCCGGCGCCGTGCATGATGCGGTGGAAGCGCTCGAACTGCTCCGCGCCGAAACGGTCGGGATCATCCCAAGCTTGGTAGTGGGGAAACTCGTCGACCCGCACGAGAATCCGCGGCGGCGGCCCTTGACTCTGGGGCCCGCACACCGCGCGGCGCGCGGCGCGCAGCGGCGCGACGGCCTGCTCGAAGCGACGACGCTCGAGCTTGTAGAGCACTTGCTCCCCGATGCGCGCCGCGCGCGGCGGAACGGCGCGAACGCGCAGAGCTCTGCGCACCTGTGGGCGGTTCAGCGCGTCTTCGTCCAGGGTCCCGGCGGTGAGCTCGGCGTCGAACAGCAGCCGGGCTGTGCGTCGCTGCGCTTCGCTCCAGGCATCCCAGCCGCGGACCGGAGCGGCTCTCGCGTTGGCGCTCACCGATGCGAGACTACCTGGCCGTGCGCCCGCACCGCCTGGGATCATGGCCGCCTATGGCGCCGGATCACCCGCACCTGCGCGGCCGCGACATCGTGTGCGTCGGGTTCGCCGACTGGGACACCGACCTGTGGACCAACCAGCACCATCTGATGTCGCGGCTGGCACGCGAGAACCGCGTGCTGTTCGTGGAGTCTCTCGGCCTGCGCCGCCCGCAGCTCGCGGGACGCGACCTGAGCAGAATCGCGCGTCGGCTGCGCCGTGGCTTGGGAGCGCCGCGCGCGGTCGACGGACTGCATGTGCTCTCGCCGCTGGTGCTGCCCTTCCACGGAAACGCGGCGGCGCGAGCGCTCAACCGCCGTCTACTGCCGCTGCTTGTGCGGCGCGCGACACGCAAGCTCGGGATGCGAGAACCGATCCTGTGGGCGTATGTGCCGCAGGCCGAGGCGCTGCTGAGCGCGCTCGATCCGAGCATCGTGGTCTACCACTGCGTCGATGACATCGCTGCCCAGGCCGGCATCGACACGACCAGTTTTCGCGCAGCCGAGCAGCGCTTCGCGGCGCGTGCGGACCTGGTGCTCGCGAGCGCACCGGCGCTTGCGAGTCGCATGCGGAGCCTCTCGCACAACGTGCTCTACGCGCCGAACGTCGCCGACACCGATCTGTTCGCCAGCGCGCTGTCGCCGGGGACGCCCGATTCCGCGATCGCGGCGCTGCCGGCGCCGCGTGTCATCTTCACGGGAGCGCTGGTCGCGAAGAAGCTCGACCTGCCGCTGCTCGTCGCGCTCGCGCGTGCGCGGCGCGCTTGGTCCTTTGCGCTTGTCGGACCGATCGGCCCGGGCGAACCGCGCGCCGACCTCTCCTTGCTGAATGGCGAGCCCAACATCCACCTGCTCGGCCCGCGCCGCTACGAGCAGTTGCCCGACGTCTTGCGCGCCGCCGACGCCGGCCTGATCCCCTACGCCGAGAATGACCTGACGGCGAGCATCTTTCCGATGAAGGTCTACGAGTACCTCGCCGCGGGCCTGCCGGTGGTGGCGACGCCGCTACCGGCGCTCGCGCAGGTAGCCGAGGTCGCGACGGCCGCCGACGCGGCGGGTATCGCAGATCTGCTCGAACGGGCTATTGCCGAAGACGACCCAGCGCGGCGCCTGGAGCGCTCGCGCGCAGCCGGCTCGCACTCGTGGGATCGCCGCCTGGAGGAAATCGCGACCGCGATCGAGGCGCTGTGAGGGATCTACTCGTCACCTCGCACACCCCGGTGCTGCGCTCCGGGCGCGCGCTGCGCACATACGGCATCGCTCGCGCATTGGCGAGCAATGGAGGCCTCGACCTGCTTTACGCGCGCTTCGAGGATCCCGTGCCGGATGCCGCTTTCAGCTCGATCACCGGGGTCGAGCTGCACGTCGCGATCCCTTCGCGTGGTCCGCAGCGACTGCTCGCCTTCGCAGCGGCGCGCCGCACGGGCGTGCCGAGTGGTATCGCCCGCGGCGTCTCCCCTGAGCTGGTCGGCGAGGCCGAACGGCTCGCCGGTGCGCCTGGCCGCGGTCGCGTGATCGCCGATGGGCCGGTCGCGGCCGCCGCGCTGAGCCGCCTGGCGCAGCGGCGGCCGGTGATCTACAACGCGCACAACTTCGAGTCCGGCTTTCGGCACGAGCTCGATCGCTCCGGGCACCGCGAGCGCGATGCACTGCGCACCTTCGAGCGTCGCCTGTTGGAGCGCGCGAGCGAGTCCTGGATGGTCAGCGAACCCGATCTCGCAGCCGCGCGCGAGCTGAGCCCGGAGGCGCGATTGCGCTATGTGCCCAACGTCGTCGACGTCCAGGCGATCGCCCCCGTCCCCCAGGCACCTGATCAGCGCGCGATCTTCGTCGCGAACTTCGCCTACACGCCCAACCGCGACGGTCTGCGCTTCCTGCTCGAGGAGGTCTTTCCGCGCGTCTGGGTCGAGCTGCCCGAGGCGCGACTCGCACTCGTCGGCGCCGGGCTCGACGAGCCACCCTCGCACGATCGCCGCGTGGAGAGCGTCGGCTTCGTCGCAGACCTGCGCGAGGCCTACGCGCGCGCGCGCTGCGCGGTCGTGCCGCTGCAACTGGGGGGCGGCACGCCGCTGAAGTTGATCGAGGCGCTCGCCTACGGTCTGCCGGTAATCGCGACGCGGCGAGCGACGGCCGGCCTAGGGTTGCGCGATGGCGAGCATTGCCTGATCGCCGACGACGACGAGACGTTTGCGCGCGAGCTCATCGAGGTCCTGCGCGACGGCGCACCCGAGCTCGGGCGCCGTGGACGCGAGCTGGCCGCGGAGCGCTATTCGATCGAGACGCTCAGCCGGCTGCTGAGGGATTGACGACGCTCCAACACGCAACGCGGCGGCCCCCTCGCTGCACCTCAAACACGCGACGCGGCGGCCGCGTCTCTGCACCCCAGACACGCCGCACGGCAGCCGTGTCGCTGCACCCCGCGGGTTAGATCGGCGGGCTACAAGGCGCTCGACGCAGAACGGACATACGTCCAAGCGGCCTTCGCCCGCTCACAAGTGGCGAAGATCGACCGAAACATCTCTTGCACACCTAAAGAGAGCGGGCAGGCCGGCCCCGAAACCGCAATATCGGACAAGCCAGCCCTGCTCCCGACAAAGGCACCCCCGCCGCGAGGCGGGCCCGCAAAGCCAGGGGTCTCACGTAGACAGCCCGGCTCCCGAAGGAGCATTTCGTGGCGCATCTCAAGCTTCGCACCCCCGGGGTGCGGCGAGCCATCGCGGCCGCAATCGCATGTTTTGGCCTGCTGTCGACTGCCATCGCAGCGAGCGCACTCGCTGCGCCGCAAAGCGCCACGGCAAGCTCGCTCCAAAGCGCCACCGCAAGCTCGCTCGCGAGGGCCAGGAGCGCGTCGCTCGCGGTGGCCAGGAGCGCGTCGAGAGCCGCCAGGCACACCGTCGGAGCGCGGACCAGCGCCCTGCACAGTTGCCTGCGCGAGCATCCCGGACACTGCGCCGCGGCTCGACAGGCACTACATGAGGCGCGCCACATGCTGTCGCTTAGACGCGCACAGCAGGCGCACTTCGTCGGCAAATCGCACTCCGCGACCCTGCCCCCCAGCAAACCGGCTTCGCGACCCAATGACTCGGAATCGAGCACGAGCACGCTGGGGTCGAGCGGGAGCACCTCGGGGTCGAGTGCCGGCGAGTCCGGGTCCGGCCAGACCGGCAGCGGATCGAGTGCGGACATCTTGCCTCCCATCACGAGCGGCCCGACGCCCGTCCAGGAAGCGCCCTCCGGCGCCGCGAGCACCTTCCAGCCGGGGATCAACTCGGGCTGGGACCAGACCTATGACGTGCCCGGCGCGGCCAAGCTGGGCGCGAAGCTGGTGCGACTCGACGTGAATCTCGGACAGACCGCACAGGAAATGGAACCGATCGTCGCGGCTTACGCTGCGCAGGGCATCCGCGTGTTGCCGCTCGTGGACTTCGGCGGCACGATGCCGACACCCGAACAGGCGCAGAGCCTCGCCGGCTGGGCGAAGGCCTTCGGACCCGGGGGCACATTTTGGGCCAACCGCACCGACGGCGGACTGGCGATCGAATCGATCGAGTTCGGCAACGAGACGAGCTACAGCTACCAGTACAGCAACGACACAGCCGCCGGCTACGCGAGCCGCGCACAGGCGTACGCGCTGCGCTTCGCCGAAGCGGCGAGCGCGATCCGCGCGGTGAACCCCGGCGTGGGCCTGCTCGCGCAGGGCGACGCCGGTAACGCGGGCTCGCTGTGGGTGGAAAACATGTTCAAGGCGGTGCCAAACCTCGGACAGTTGGTCGCCGGCTGGACGATCCACCCCTACGGCCCGGGCTGGCGCGCGCGCCTGGAAGCCCTGATGAGCGAAACCGCAGCGCAGGGCGCGCCGTCGAGCATCCCGGTCGACATCACCGAGTGGGGCCTCTCAACCGACGGCAGTCGCTGCGTGAGCGAAAACTACGGCTGGAACGCGTGCATGAACTACGGCGAAGCCGGCGAAGTGCTGACGCGGACGATCGGGGAAATGCACGAAGTGCTGGGCGGCCGCTTCGGGATGCTCATGCTCTACCAGATCCGCGACCAGAAGCAGGCCGGCGCGACTAACGAACGCGAGTCCTACTTCGGCGCCCTGCAGCACGAACTGCAGCCCAAGGGCTCCTTCACGACCGCGGTCGAGGAGCTGCTCGCCTCCTGATCGCTCCCCCGGGAAAGCGATCAGAGCACCGTGGCATAATCGCGAGGTGGGCACCCGCGCTGCGCTCCACGCGCCCCCCGACGTGACAGCGCCTGCAGAGCCCGCCGCCGGCAGCGGCCGACCGGCAGGCTCGTGGCGGCCGCGCCCCGTCGAGATCGTCTTCGCGCTGACCCTCGCGGCGGCGGCCCTGCGGTTCGCGACCCTCGACGTGCAGAGCCTGTGGCTCGACGAGTCGGCCACCGTGGTCCTCGTGCATCGCGGCTTCTCGGGGATGCTCTCGCATCTCTCATCAAGCGAGTCTGCGCCACCCCTGTACTACGTGCTGGTGTGGGCATGGACGAAGCTCTTCGGCGCCGGCGCGGTCGGCTTCCGCTCACTCTCGGCGCTGGTGGGAACGTTGACGGTCCCCGTCTTGTACCTGGCGGGACGCCGCGTATCGGAGCGCGCGGGCGTATGGGCGGCGGCGCTCGCAGCCTGCAACCCGGCGATGTACTACTACTCGCAGGAGGCGCGCTGCTACGCGCTGCTGATCTTCTTCAGCGCCGTCGCGTTCGTGCTCTGGCAGCGTGCGCTGGCAGCACCCGACGCGCGCCGGCTGGCGCTGTGGGCCGGAGCGTCGATCCTGGCGGTCCTCACCCATTACTTCGCGGCCTTCCTGTTCATACCCGAGGCGCTCATCCTCGCGCGGCGCCTGGGCTGGCGGCGCGTGCTGGCACCCGCCGGCGCGGTCGTGCTGGTCGGAGTGGCGTTGCTGCCACTGGCTATCAGCCAGCACGAAAACGGCAGGAAGTCGGAATGGATCGAAGCGTCTTCGCTGATCTCACGGATCGCCGAGACGGCCAAGGAGTTCCTGGTGGGGCTCTACGGACCGCTCGAGATCCTCTCGGCGGCAATCGCCGGATTGCTGGCGATCGGGGCGCTGCTGCTCGTTCTGCGGGACAGCGACGAGCGCGCGCGGCCGGTGGCGCGCGACACGGCGATCGTCGCCGCCACCGCGATGCTGATCCCGCTGCTGGCGGCGCTCAGCGGCGCGCTTGACGTCTTCGACGGTCGCAACGTGATCGCGGACTGGGTGCCGTGGGCGGTGCTGTTGGCCATCGGCCTGGGGGCCGCCGGCGCACGTCACGCTGGCGCTGTGCTGGGCGTGGGCATGTGCGCGGTGTCGCTCGCGGTGATCGCCGCGACCAATCTGATCCCGGCCTACCAGCGCGACGATTGGCGCGGCGCGGCACGGGCGCTGACTCCGCTGCGCTTGGGCAGCCGCGTGCTTGTCAGCGAAAGTTCCTCGTCGATCCCGCTTTCGGTCTACCTGCCCGGCGTGCAGGCGCTCGCCGCACCGACCGTCATCACACGCGAACTGGACTTCATCGCGTTGCGCGTGCGGCGTACCGGCCGCTCGCCACTGGCGCCCGCGCCGCCAACAAGTCCGCCTAGTGGCTTCCGCCTGGCCGGGGTGCGCAGGAGCGAAACGTACGCCGTCTCGCGCTTCGTGGCGACACGTCCACGGACGCTGCGAGCGAGCGCCCTGCGCCGCATGTCGGGGGAAAGCACCGCCGAAGTCATGCTCCAACGCTGAGCGTCGAGCCGCGGTCTCAGTCCGCGGCGGGCTCAGTCCGCGGCGGGCTCAGTCGGCGGCAGGCTCAATCAGCGGCGGGCTCAGTGCGCGAGACCGCGGCAAGCAATCCGAGCTGCGCCGCGAACAGCACCGTGAAGCGCGCATCGACGCCGGTGAAGCTGGCGGTCGTGTCGATCACGACCAGGCCGGCGACGGCTGCGAGCGAGGCGAGGCCGAAAGCGCGCAGCAGCGGCTCTCGACTTCGGCGCCAGACGCGCCAGGCGAGGGTCATGCTGGCGAGCATCATGCCGATGTAGGCGCAGAGCCCCAGGATGCCGAGCTTCAGCCAGTACCAGAGCGCAGCGAAGTGCACGTATTCGCGACCTTCGACGTGTTCGACCGACAACGGTTGCACCGAAGCCGACCAGGGAATCGTCATGCCGAGCCCCGTGATGGGGTGTTTGCGGATCTCACCGAGCACGTTTGCGCGCTCGTCCAGACGGTAGCGGTCCTCGAGATTCGCTTCGAGCCGCGACGGCACGAGTGACTCGGCGCGTTTGACGATCGGCAGCTGTGACTGGAAGCTCACCGATCCCAGCAGCCAGATCGCGGCGATCACAGCTAGGGCGGCGAGCGCCATCGCCCGCCGCCCGACCGGCGAGAGGCCGAGCAGCACGACCAGCAGCACGCCGAGCACCGCCGCAATCCAGAAAGACCGCCGATAGGCAAGCACCAGGCACGCGACCAGCAGCGGGCTTGCGAGGATCACGCTCGTCGGCGGCAACGCACGGTCTAGCAGCGTGTAGGCGAGCGCCCCGAGCATCGCGAGCATGATCAGCCAGTTGGCCGCCGGTTCGTAGTAGGTGAGGGTCGTGGTGCCTTCGACGGTTTCGCCGTAGTGCCCGGCGACCTCCACCAGCCCGATGACCGCCTTGACGGCGGCCAGCGCAAACAAGACGACCAGCACGCGACTCACCTCGCGGCGATCGAGACCGAGGTTTGCGATGGCGATCGGCAGCAGCAGCAGGTAGCAGAGGACGTGCTCGGAGACGATCGCGTAGCGCAGTCCGGCGCCGTTGGCGTGACCGGTGACGACGCCCGCGAGCATCGCGAGCACGAGGATCGCGAGCGGCAGCCGCAACGGCCGGGGCAGCCACAGCGGTCGGCGCTCGCGCATGACCTCCAGCGCGACCGAGAGGAGCGCGAGAATGACCAGCAGATCGAGCACGGACAGGTACTTGTAGAGCTGGCTGTAGAGGTGCGAGGTGACCGTCAGGATCCCGAAAGTAGGCCCCTCGCAGAGGATCACGAGCGCCACTAACAGACCCATGGCCAGCCGCGGCCGCGTTAGCAGCAGCGCGACGGCCGCCAGTGCGAGCGGCGCCAGCAGACCCTCGGTGCCGAGCCTGTGGATGCCTGCGAGCGCGAGCAGCGCGGTCGCCCCGCCGACGACGAGCGCAACGCGCAGCTCGGTTCCGTCGATCGCCGCTGGACGCAGCCGCCGCGCAACCATCGCTGCCGCTCGCGGTCCCTCTAGAGCCGCGCTCGCCGGCTCTCCGAGCCGCGCGACCGGGGTGATCCTGCGACGCTGGTCTCGCCAGCCTTCGGCGCTTTCGGGGGCTCGCCGTAGGGCTCGTAGCCATAGCGGCTACCGTCGCGTAGTCCGGTGACGACGATCCCGACCGGCTCGACCATGTGGCGGTCGAGGATCGCGCGTGCGCGGCGTGCCTCGTCGCGGGTCACCCGGTCGATCCGGGCGACGATCAGCGCGGCGTGGATCGCGGGATTGCCGATCAGGACTTGCGCGTCCGCGACGGGATTCAGCGGCGGGGCGTCGACGATCACGATCCCGTCCTCACCGGAGAGCTCGTCGATGATCTCCGCGACGCGCGGCGAGCCGAGCAGCTCGGCGGGATTATGGGGAAGGCGTCCGGCCGGCAGCACGGAGAAGTTGGGTAGCTCGGACAGCGGCTCGACCAGGAAGTCCGTCAACTCCCCACCGCCGGTGAGCACCGAGGTCAGTCCGCCATCGGGATGCAGATCGAAGTGAGCGGCGATCGTCGGGCGACGCAGGTCCAGCTCGATGAGCACGACGCGGCGCCCGGTCAGCGCCACGGTGTGTGCGAGGTCGACCGCGACGGTCGTCTTGCCCTCGCCCGATACGGCACTGGTGATGAGCAGCGTGTCAAGCCGGTGCGTGACGGCGACGAAGTCGAGTGCGCTGCGCAGAATGCGGTAGGGCTCGAGCAGCTCCTCGCGCTGATCGGCGCGCGCGGCACGGAAAGCGCCCTGGGGCACTCCGGCGAGCGCCGGCAGCCGATACTCGCGCTCGCACTCCTCGATCGTCTTGATGCGGCGGTCGAGCGACTCGAGCAGGAACACAAGCGCGAACGCGAGCGCAAGCCCGATCAGCAAGCCGATCGCGACGGCGGAGGACAGACTTTTTCCGGTCGGACTGCCGGGGGTAGTGGCGCGGCCGATGATGCTCGCGCCACCACCGGCGACGGCCTTCAGCTCTCCGAGGCGCTGCAGGGATTGCTGCAGCGTCGCGCGTTCGCTCGAGCCGGCCGGAAGCGTTGCGATCTGGCTCTCCAGGTTCCGCTGGGCGCTGGCGATGCCGGCGAGCTCGGAGCGCGCGGTGAAGGCGATGTACTGCTCGGCGAAGGAGTTGGCGAGCTGCGCCGCGTACTCCGGGTCGCCGCTGGACGCGGATATTTCGAGGATGTCGGCGTTGGGCGCGACTTCGACCTGCACCTGTTCGAGCAGCACCTTCGGCGAGGTCGTGATGTTCAATTGTCGGCGCACGCCCTCGGCGACTTCGGGCGAGTGCGCGATCAACACCTCGGTATTGGCTTCGCGCTGCGGTTCGGTGCTGCTGGAAGGGAAGATCTGCAACGCGGCGTCGGGCAGCGTGCCGCTCTGGAAGGCAACGCTCGCGGTGGCGGAGTACGACTTGCTGGCGCGCTCGTGGCGCGCGACCGAGATCAGCACACACGCGAGCGTCACACCGACGACGATCAGCCAGCGACGACGCAGCACACTCAACGCACCTGAGAGCCCCTCGCTCTCGCGCGCGCGCTCGAACCGTTCGGAGGCGCTCATGAGAGCGCCTCCGAAGAAGGCGACGGGCTGCAGATCGAATGGGCGGCTCTCACTACTTGGCTCTTATCGTCGGAGGAACTCTCCCCCTTGAGGGGGCTCGCCGCTCGCTCCGCGTCGGGGCAGGGCAGGGCATCACAGATGATGGTACCCCGGTGTGAGAGCGTCGCCGCAGACGTCCAAGGTTCCGCGTCGCCGCCGATATCCATGGTTCGCGTCGCCGCCGATATCCATGGTTCCGCGTCTCCGCAGACGTCCATGGTTCCGGCGCGTCGACCTCGGCCGCTAAGGCCTGCGCGTTCGCCTCGCGCGCTAGGGTGCGCCAGGATGGCGCGCGCACCCCTAAACCGAGGCCTGAAAGCCGGAATGGCCACCGCTCGGCAGGCGGTGCGCTCCTCGGCCGCACGCCTGGGCCGCGAGGAGCAGGCGCGGGAGCTGGTGGGACGCGTACGCGAGGCTCGCTCGGCCTTCGATCCACTCCTGCGGCGCGAGCTTCGCGACGAGCACGCGCTGCACGTGCTGCTCGCGGCGATCCTGCGCAAGGACTCCAATGCGGTCGACGTCGGCGCCAACGAGGGCGCGGTACTCGAGGCGATCGTGCGTATCGCACCCGCGGGGCGGCACATCGCCTTCGAGCCGATCCCGGATTTACAGGAGCGCCTCGCGCAACGCTTCCCGAACGTCGACGTTCGTTGCGCGGCGCTCGCCGACGTCGCGGAGAGCACCGAGCTGTTCCACGTGCTCGATGCCCCGGCCTACAGCGGATTGCGCCAGCGTGAGGACCTGCCGGCCGGCGCGACTGACGTGCGGCGCATCCCGGTGCGCACCGAACGTCTCGACGACATCGTCGAGGACGACTACGTGCCGGCACTGATCAAGATCGACGTCGAGGGCGCGGAGCTGAGTGTCTTGCGCGGGGCGGCCGAGACGATCCGCCGCCACCGTCCGTTCGTGATCTTCGAGCACGGCGCGGGGGGCGCGGACCTCTACGGCGCGCAACCGACGGAGGTCTTCGACCTGCTGAGCAATGCCGGCCTGCGGATCTTTGACCTCGAGGGCGAGGGGCCGTACTCGCGGGAGCGTTTCCGCGACACGTTCGCCGAGCCGATCTGGAACTTCCTGGCGGCGCCGGCCTAATCGCTCCGCCCACCGGCCGACGCTGGCCTGATTGCTCCTCCCACCGGCCGACCGGCTGATCGCTCCTCCCACCGGCCGCGATACCCATTCGCGATTTACGGGCCGCCGCGCGCGCTCGCGCGCCCGCGCGTGCGCGCGACGGGGCCGATCATCTCGTAGTAGATCGCTTCGTAGCGTCGCGCCATGACGGTGTCCGTGAAGTTCTCAGTCGCGAGGCTGCGACCGCGCTCGCCCATCCGCCGGCGCAGCTGCGGATCGGCGAGCAGCGTGGCGAGCCGTGCTTGCAGCGCCGGGAGATCGTCGGCGCCGACCACGAAACCGCTCTCACCATCCCTGACCGCCTCGACGACGCTGCCGACGTCGCAGGCCAGGACGGGCAGCGCGGCGTGCATCGCCTCGATGATCCCGAGCGGCATGCCCTCCCAGCGGGAGGGCAGCGCGAAGACGTCGAATCCGGGCAGGTGGGCGCGCGCGTCGGCGATCCAGCCGGTGATCAGCAGGCGCTCGGCGACCCCGAGCTGCGCGGCGAGACGCTCGAGCGCACCACGCTGCGGACCGTCGCCAACGAGCACCAGCCTCGCGCCGGGCAGCTCGGGCAGCGCTCGAATCAAGAGGTCGTAGCCCTTCTGGTCGGTGAGGCGTCCGACGGACCCGACGATCGGACCGGCCGCGGACGCGAAGCTCGACCCGGCCGCGAGCGCGGGCGGCAGGGACTCGCCGTGCCAGCGCGGCACGCCGTTGGGGACCGCGCCGACCGAGCCGGCGCGCAAGCCGATGATCTCCTCGACGGCACGCGCGGAGCGCTCACCGACGGAGACGTGCGCGTGCAGCCGCCGCGCGAGTAGCCGCCGCGCGAGGATCCGCCGGCGCGGCACGGCGCCGCCGATGGGTAGGTGATCGACGGCGAGGACGCGTACACCGGGCGTCAGCAGCGCGGCGAGCTCGCCGTAGCCGCAGGCCCATGGCCACGCCTGGTTGGCGTGCAGGATGTCGGGCGCGTGCGCGCGGATCGCGCGCAGGTGCGCTAGCAGCGCGGCGCGATCGTCGAGGCCCGCGGGGGCGGGCACGATGCTGAGCGGCGCCTGTGGGCGATACGTGGCGAGCATCTCGCCGACCTCGGGGTCGCTGACGAGCAGACCGACCTCGATCTCGGGCGCGAGCGCTCGGAGCAGATACCCGAGGGCCAGCTCGGCGCCACCGACGGCCTGCGAATCGGTGTAGGCCAACAGTCTCATCGAGCGGGACGCGTGCTTGCCAGCATGCGCTCGTACAACTCAGCGACGGTCGCGGCGACGGCGGTGGGGGTGTGATGGCGCATGAAGTTCTCGTGTGCGCGCGCGCCGGCGGCGGCGCGCAGCTCGGCGTCCTCGATCAATGCGAGCGCGGCGTCGGCGATGCGCTGGTCGTCGGTCTCGACGAACACGCCACCACGGTCGATGAGCCCCTCGGCGCCGTCGGGCGTGCTGACGACGGGCAGGCCGAGGGCGAGGGACTCGAGCACCTTGACCTTCATTCCGCTGCCGGCGGTCAACGGGTAGAGCAGCAAGCCGAGCTCGCCGAGCAGCTCGCCGGCTGAGGGAACCTCGCCGCGCCACTCGATACCGGGCTGGTGGGCGTGTGCGCCGAACGCCGCGGCGTGCATGCCGCGGCCGGCAAGCACGAGCCGCGCGTCGGGGCGGCGCTCGAGCACGCGTGGCCAGACCGCGCTAAGCAGCCGCTGTACCGCGTTAGCGGTGGGCGGCCAACGAGCGGTGCCGATCAGACCGGCGACAGGGCGCTCGAGCGTCGCCCGCCGCGGGTAGGCGGCGGGATCGAGCGTGAGCGGGGCGACTGTTATCTGCGTGCGGTTGTGACCGGCGCGCAGCTCGGCGGCGACCTCGGCGGAGTTGGCAAGCAGCCAGCGCGCGTGCCGGCGCGCGCGACGCTCGGCGCGCAGCAACTCGATCGCGATGCGGTCCTCGCGCCGCCAGAGCGTGCGGATGCGGCGATCGCGGAGGGTGAGGCAATCGATCTGCAGGACCGCGGGATGCGTGACGACGCGGTGCGCGGCGGCGGCGCGGATGTCGAAGTAGTGCACGACGTCGACATCGGCGGCGCGCGCGCGCAAGCGCCGCGCGAACTCGCCACGTCCGAGCGCGCCACCGGGATTGGTCAGCCGTTCGTAGCGCGCACGCGCGTTGGATGGCTCGCGGATCGGGACAATCTCGACCTGGAGGTCGGGGGGCAGCGGCGTCGGCGAGGGGTCCTCCTCGGCGGCGAGCGCCTGACAGTCGAGACCCAGCGCGCGCAGTCCCCGCAGCAGGCCCACTGCGCAGCGCGCGGCTGCTCCGCCCTCCGGCTGGGGCGAGAACGGCAGGACGACGAGGACACGCAAGGCTGCGAGAGTATGCCGCACATGGTGAGCAGAGCCAGAGCGCTCCCGCGGCGGCTGTTGCAGGGAGGGGCGGCCGGCGATGCGGGCTTGGCGGGGGGCCGGCACATCGCCTCGAATGTCGTGGTCCAGGTGTTCGCGCGCGTGGTCTCGATGGCACTCAGCGTGGTGACGGTCTCGCTGATGGCGCGCGCGCTGCACCCAGGTGGCTACGGGGTCTGGAACGGCGTGTTCAGCTACGTCGGCCTGTTCGGCGTGTTCACGGATCTCGGGATCACGGTCGCCGCGATGCAGCGGATGGCGGCGGAGCCGGAGCGCGAGGCGGAGTGGCTCGGCGCGCTGGCGGGCGCGCGAACAGCGCTGTCGCTGGTGGCGATGGCGATCTGCGTGGCTTCGGTCCCGCTCTTCCTGACGAGCGTCGAAGACACGCACGCGGTCGCTTACATCATGACCGTCACGATTCTCGCGAGCGGCGCGGCGGCGCTGATGAGCGTCTTTCAGGCGCGCCTGCGCGCCGGCCTGATCCTGTCGCTGACGATCCTGCAGAGCTTCGTGTGGCTGGCGCTGGTGGTCACGCTGGCGCTCACGCACGCCTCGACCGTGGACTTCGCGGCGGCGTATGCGCTGATGATCGTCGCAATGGGAGCGTTGCAACTCCAGGTAACGCGTCGCTTCGCGCACATCGCGTGGCGCGCGGGGCGACGCTTGTGGCGTCCGCTGCTGCGCGTGACGGCGCCGCTAGCGATCGCGGGTGTGATGACGACGATCTACTACCAGATCGACTCGGTGCTGCTGCTGCAGATCGCGGGTACAAAGGAAGCTGGCATCTACGGCGCGGCGTACGGCTTTCTCGGCCCGCTGGCGTTCCTGCCGGCGGCAATCATGTCTTCGTTCTTCCCGGTGCTCGCGGCGGTCTATCGCGACGATCCGCAGCGCGCGCGGCGGCTCGTGCAGCGCTGCGCGGAGACGATGGCGGCGATCGCGCTGCCGATCCTCGCAGGCACAATCGCCCTGTCGGGACCGATCGTCGCGCTGCTCTACGGGCCCAACTACCAGCGTGCAGCGGGACTGTTGCCGATTCTGATGATCGCGTTCGTCTCGATCTGCTTCGGCTCGCTCGCGGGCTTCCTCGCACCGGTGCTCGGCCTGCAGTGGCGCCTGGCGCTGTACGCGACGGTGGGCGCGGCGGCGAACGTCGCTCTGAACCTGCTGCTGATCCCGCCCGACGGGGCCTACGGCTCGGCGTGGGCGACGGTCGCGACCGAGGTCCTCACGATGGTGCTGATGTTGGGCACGAGCCTGCGTGCGCTCAAACTAAGGCTCGCCCCTGGCAGGCTGGCGCGCACGCTGCTGCTGGCGGCCGCGATGACCGGCGTGATGACCCTCGCGCGGCCGCTCGGACTGGTGCCGGCGGGGATTCTCGGGGTGCTGTTCTACGCCGGGGGGCTGTTCGCGCTGCGGATCGTCGATTGGGGGGAGCTGATGGCCCTGCGGGGGCAAGGGAAGTGACATAGAGCGACTAGCAGAATAATAGTTCCGCTAACCCGCTTTATCAGTAATATATTTCCGATATGTCTCGGAAATATCCGCGTCCCTACTCTCCCTACACTGCGGAGGCGGCACGTCTCTTGGGCGCTCAGATCCGTCTCGCGCGGCGCGAGCGGCACTGGTCACAAGACGAGCTCGCAGAGCGAATCGGCATCACCTCACGCACCGTCTACAAGATCGAGCGCGGCGGCTTGAGCGTGTGCCTCGGTTCGACATTTGAGGCAGCGACACTGCTCGGCGTGCCCCTCTTCCATGTCGAGCCATCTCGGCTGAGCGCCGATCTCGATCGGATCGAGGCCCGTAGCGCGCTCTTATCCAGACCTAGCCGCTCGCCCTCAACTGGCGAGGTAAAGGATGACTTCTGAGACCCCGCCAGCACCTCAATTGGTGCGTCCGGGGATTGGCACGGTTCACCGCGCCTTGAGCACGGGAGTGGCCCGCTCGAGGTGACCCGAACCCAAATTGATCTGGCAGCATTCGCATACTCACCGCCTAGATCCACGATGTCCGCGAGCTTCATCGACCGCTTTCTGCGCAGTCAGTCGAAGTCGCCTACGTACCTCGTGCCACGGCCCGCCCAAGCTTGCGCCTGGGTGTTGTTCCCACTCGGAGAAGAGATCATCGATCTCCCGCACCAAATCGATCACTGGAATCGGTGCAGCGAGGATTACCTCAGCGCTCGCTCGGTGATAGCGATCACGGAGTTCGTCGTGGCGCTTACCGAAAATCACACGTGAGAGCAAACGATTGAAGAAAAACTGCCCTCGTCCACTCGGCATTCGGTCAAGCTGGCGCTCGAATCTGGTCGGCTTGGGCATAGAAGCCAACTCCATCGCGACAAGCTGTGTTGCCTGCATATAACCAGCTAGAGCTCGAGCCAATTCAACCTGCTGAGCGCTCTTCTGATTATCGCGCGCTACCTTCAGCGTAACGAACGCGCCGACGATAAGGCCGACGAACGATGCGGCAGCGCCGACAATACCGGTCACCGCATCTGATGAGGCCATGATCCACGCCATCCAACACGACAGCAAACCAGATGACCCGGAAGCAATCACCCCGCTCTGCGGATCACCCTGCGCCTGCTGAGCTCCAGCCCGCCCCGACCCCCAGCGCCCCCTCAACCGCGCGCAGCGTGCGCTCGGGCTCGTGACTGACAAGCGTGATCGCGCGCGCCCTGGACCCCTCGCGCCGGCGGCGCTCGGGATCGGCGCGGTAGGCCTCGATCGCGGCGGCGAGCGCGCGCGGATCGTGCTCAGGCGAGACGATCGTCCCGCCATCCGGCGGGATCAGGCCTTCGGCGCCCTCGGGCGCGGTGGCAAGCACGGGTAGGCCGATGAGCTGCGCCATCACGATCACGCGCGGCTCGCCCTCGGTGGGGCTGGGGGCGAACACGAGCAGGTCGCAGGCGGAGAGAAAGGCCTCGACGTGCCCGCGAACGTTGGGCACAAAGCGGATGCGCTCGCCGTAGGGCGCGGCGCGCTCGCGCAGCGCGTGCTCTTGATCGCCCTCGCCGGCCATCACGAGCAGCGCCTCGCCATCCAGGTGAGCCATCGCGTCGATCACGACGTCGTTGCGCTTGCGTCGCTGAAAGCGCGAGATGCAGCCGACGACGAGCATCTGCTCGGCGACTCCCCACTTGCGTCGCAGCTCGGCGCGGGCGCCGGCGTCGAACTTGACCTCGTCGACGTCGACGAGGTTTGGCACGACGTCGACCTTCGCGGCGGGTACGCCGGTCGCGATGACCGAGCGACGAGTGCCCTCCGAGACGGCGACGATGCGGCGCGTGCGGCGGGCCGCGAGCGCGTACAGCCGACGGGCGAGGCCGGTGAGCATCGGCGCCGGTACCGGCCCCCACTCGGCCCAGACAATCTCACCGGTCAGGCGGCGCGGCAGCAGCGAGCAGAGCAGCTGCTCCTTCTTGAAGTGCAGGAGCACCGCCCCGACGGGTCGCTCGGAGCGCAGCGCGCGGGCCAGCGTGAGCAGTGTGAGCGGGGTGCGCAGGGCGACGGCGGCGACGCTGTCGCGCGCGAGCTTGGGACCGAGCTCGACCTCGCGCACCGCGAGGCTCGTGCCGGCGGCGATGTCGGGGATGTTGGTGAGCAGCACGACGTCGTGGCCGCGCGCGGCGAGTGCGACGAGTAGGTCGACGTTCGCGTACTCGGCTCCGCCCCGCTCGCTGCTTGTCTGTATCGAAACGATGCGGTTCACGGGGCCACGCAGGCGTCATCCTAGTGTCGCTGTGCGTCGCCCCCTACGTGGCCGAGCAGCTTCCGCGCCCAGCTGCGCGGGTGCAGCACCGCGCTTGCGAGTACGACAATACCGGCGAGCGCTAAAGAGCAAGCGCACCCCGCGCCGATAGCATCAGCAGCGCATGAGCTCACGCACACTTGTCACCGGCGGCAGCGGCTACATCGGCGCGCTGATCGTCCAGGAGCTACGCGAGGCGGGACGTGAGGTGCGCGTGCTGGACTCGCTGCTGCACGGCCAGGAGGACATCGCTGCCGAGCAGGAGCAGGCCGGTGTCGAGGTGCTCCGCGGTGATGTCCGCGACGCGGAGGCCCGCGCGCGTGCACTACGCGACGTCGAGGCGGTCGTGCACATGGCGGCGATCGTCGGCGATCCGGCGTGTGCACAGGACCCGGCGCTCTCGGACGAGGTCAACGTGCAGGCCACGCGCGCGCTCGTCGGCGACGCTGACCGAGCGGGCGTACAGCGCCTGCTGTTCGCCTCGACGTGCTCGAACTACGGGCGTATGGCCGATCCGACGGTCCCGATCACCGAGGATGGCGAGTTGCGGCCGGTCTCGCTCTATGCGGAGCAGAAGGTCGGTATGGAGCAGCTGATCCTGAGCGGTGGCACGCAGGCGATGAGCCCGACGTGCCTACGCTTTGCGACGGTCTACGGCGTCGGACGGCGGATGCGCTTCGATCTGACGGTCAACGAGTTCACGCGCGAACTATGGGCGGACCGCGAGCTCGAGGTCTTCGGGGAGCAGTTCTGGCGCCCGTATATCCACGTGCGCGACGCGGCGCGCGCGGTGCGCACGACGCTGGAGGCCCCGGTGGAGAAGGTCGCGGGCAGGGTCTTCAACGCGGGCCGCTCGGGCGAGAACTACCGCAAGCTCGACCTCGTGCGGGAGATCTCCGGCCGGCTCGACCGCGGCAAGGTCTCTTACGTGCGCCGCGACGAGGATCCACGCAACTACAAGGTGAGCTTCGACAGGATCCGCGCGGAGCTCGGCTTCGAGACGTTGATGACGGTCCCCGACGGCATCGCCGAGGTGATCGCGGCGCTCGACGCCGGCGCGTTCGGCGACCCGTTCGATGGGCGCTACCGAAACATCCCCTGACCTGCCGCTCTTCGACCTGCGTCTGGAGGAGCAGGATCTGGAGGCGGTCGCCGAGACGCTGCGCTCGGGCTGGTTGACACTCGGACCGCGGACGGTGGCCTTCGAGGAGGCCTTCGCGGCGCAGCTCGGCGCGCGTCACGCGATCGCGCTCTCAAGCTGCACGGCGGCGCTGCACCTGGCGTACCTGGCCGCGGGAGTCGGACCGGGCGATGAGGTGATCGTGCCGTCGTTCACGTTCGTCGCGACGGCCGCGGCGGTGCTCTATTGCGGAGCGACGCCGGTGTTCGCGGAGATCTCCTCGCGCGAGTTGCCGAGCCTGGACCCGCAGGACGTCGAGCGCCGCATCACACCGCGCACGAAGGCGGTGTGTGCGGTGCACTACGCGGGTTACGCAGCTCCGGTCGACCGTCTGCGGGCGCTCTGCGACGCGCGCGGAATCGCCCTGATCGAGGACGTCGCGCACGCGCCCAGCGCGACGCTGGGCGCGCGCAAGCTCGGTACGTGGGGTCTGGCGGGGGCGTTCAGCTTCTTCTCGAACAAGATTCTCTCGGCGGGCGAGGCGGGCCTGCTGTGCACCGATAGCGACGAGGTCGCGGCGTTCGTGCGCTCGCGGCGCTCGCACGCGATGACGAGCGGCACGTGGGACCGTCACAACAAGCGCACCGATACCTACGACGTGACGGGTCTTGGCTACAACTACCGCCTGGATGAGCCGCGCGCGGCACTGCTGCTCTCGCGCCTGGGACGGCTGGAGGCGGACATCGCGCGCCGCCGCGAGCTGACCTTGCGTTACCGCGAGCTGCTCGCTGGAATCGACGGCGTGCTCGTGCCGTTCGCGCAGGAGCAGGTGGAGAGCTCCTCGTGCTACGTGCTGCCGATCATGCTCGAGCGCGATGGGCTGCAGGCACAGGTCAGTCAAGCGCTGCGCGAGCGCGGCATCCAGACGAGCATCTTCTATCCCGCGATCCACCGCTTCTCGGCCTACCGCGAGCGCTTTGCGGACGTCTCGCTGCCGGTGACCGAGCTCGCCTCGCGTACCGAGCTGACGCTGCCGCTCTACCCGCACATGACGTACGCCGATCAGGATCGCGTCGCGACGGCCCTCACGGAGGTGCTCGCGCGATGAGCACGTGGCGGGTCCCACTGACGGACATCGCGATGCCCGAGGACGACGTGCAGGCGGTGCTCGATTGCCTGCGCTCGGGCTGGCTGACGATGGGCCCGCGCACGCAGACCTTCGAGCAGGCGCTGGCGGACTATGTCGGGACTCCGCACGCGGTCGCGGTCTCGAGCGCGACCGCGGCGCTGCATCTGGCGTGTCTGGCCGCCGGAATCGGGCCGGGCGACGAGGTGATCGTGCCGGCAATCACGTTCGTCGCGAGTGCGAGCGCGGCGCGCTTCGTCGGGGCGGAGCCGGTGCTCTGCGACGTGTGCGACCCGCTGCGCTTCAATCTCGACCCGGAGGACGTCGCGGCGCGCATTACCCCGCGCACGCGCGCAGTGGTGGCGGTGCACTTCGCGGGTTACCCGGCCGAGATCGGCACGCTGCGGGCACTCTGCGACGAGCACGGGCTGGTGCTGATCGAGGATTGCGCGCAGGCGATCGGCGCGCGCTTGGACGATGCCGGGACGCAGGTCGGAACGGTCGGCGATCTGGGAGCGTTCAGCTTCTTCTCCAAGAAGCAGCTGTGCGTCGGCGAGGGTGGCATGGTCAGCACCGCCGACGAGCGTCTCGCGGAGCGGGTGCGGCTGCTGCGCTCGCATGCGCTGAGCAGCACGACGTGGGACCGACACCGCGGCCACGACCCGGCCTACGACGTGGTCGATATCGGCTTCAACTTCCGCCTGGACGAGCCGCGGGCGGCACTGGGCCTCAGCCGCCTGCCGCGCTTGGAGGCGGACATCGCGGCGCGGCGCGCGCTCGTGCGCGCCTATCGCGAGCGCTTGGCGGGGCTGCCGGGGCTCGAGCTCCCCTGGGACGATGACGCGGTGACGCGCGCAAGCCACTTCGCCTTCCTCGTGCTGCTCGAGGATCGCGAGCGGCGCGACCGCTTTCGCGCGGAGCTGTCGGCGAACGGGGTGCAGACGACGTGGTACCCCGCTCTGCACAGCTTCACCGGATACCGCCGCTACGCCCCGCGCGACGGTCTCCCGCGAGCGCTGGCGACGGCCGAGCGTCACTGCGCGCTGCCGCTGAGCGCGACGATGGATGAGACTGCGCTCGACGTCGTCGTCGGCGCGGTGCGCGAGGCGCTCATTCGAGTGCGATGAGCCGCTCGCGCGAGGCGCTTATTCGGGTGGAATGAGCCGCTCGCGCACGCTCTCGAACTCGTCCTGGGCGAGCTCGTAGTCGTCGTGTCGACCGATGTCGAGCCAGTAGTCCTCGCTCGGTGATGCACGCACGATCTCTCCTGCAGCGATCATACGCAGGATCAGATCCGGGAAGTCGATGTGCTCGCCGGGATC
Source organism: Solirubrobacteraceae bacterium (assembly GCA_036502205.1). GTDB lineage: Bacteria > Actinomycetota > Thermoleophilia > Solirubrobacterales > Solirubrobacteraceae > Palsa-744. Next base: position 41,810 of record DASXZA010000023.1, read on the forward strand.
GATATGGCTGAGTGCGCGCGGCGCAAAGCAGTAGATGCCCATGCTGGCGGTGTAGTCGATGACGGGCTTCTCGTCGTAGCCCGTGAGGCGCGTGGAGTCGCGTCCGTCGTCGAAGCGCAGTACGCCGAGGGAGATTTCGACGTTGCGTACCTTGGTGGCGATCGTCGCGGCGGCGTCGCTGGCGCGATGACGCTCGAGCAATGCGCCGTAGTCCATGTCGGTGAGCACGTCGCCGTTCATGACCAGCACGTCGTCGTCTGCGAGGCCGTCGATCAGCGCGAGCGCGCCGACGGTGCCGAGCGGCTCCTGCTCGCGGTAGTAGTCGATCGGGATGCCGTAGGCGGAGCCGTCGCGGAAGAACACCTCGATCAGCTCCGCGAGGTACCCCGTGGCGAGCGTGATCCGCTCGAAGCCGTGAGCCTTCAGCTGGCGCACGACGATGTCGAGTACCGGACGATCGCCGATCGGCATCAGCGGCTTGGGGAGCACGGACGTGTAGGGGCGCAGGCGCACGCCCTCCCCGCCCGCGAGGATCACGGCGCGCCTCATCGGACTCGCGACTCCACGGCGCGCCTCACCGACCTCGCGACTCCGCGCCTCATCGGACTCGCGACTCCACGGCGCGCCTCATCGGCCTCGCTCCTGCGATCCGCGGCGTTCGAACAGCTCCTCGATGCTCGCGGCGACGACCGGCGCGGCGTAGGTGCGCTCGGCGTACGCGCGCGCGGCGCGCCCCTCGCGCTCGATGCGCGCGGGGTCGTGCAGATAACGCTCGATCAACGGCCGCAGCGACCGCGGATCGTTCTCCGGCGTCGCAATGCCTCCGAGCTCGGGCGTGATCATGTCCGCGACGCCCTCGGCACCGGTGGAGAGGCAGGGGCGCGAGGCGAGCATCCCGAGGATCACCGCGCGCGGCGCGCCCTCGGTCGGGCTGGGGCAGAACACCGAGACGTCGAACGCGGAGAGCACGTCGGCGACGTCGGCGCCGGGCGTCGGGATGAAGTGGACGCGCTCGCCCAGCGGGGCGGCCAACGCACGCAGCTGCCCCTCGGTCTCGCCGTCGCCGGCGAGGATCAGATGGACCTGCAGATCGTCCAGTTCGAGCACGGCGCTGACGAGCACGTCGTTGCGCTTCTTGGGATGAAATCTCGATATGCACCCGACGACGAAGGCGTCGGCGGGGATCCCGAGCTCGGCGCGGACACGCGCGCGCCCGGCCGCGGTGAAGCCGATCTCCTCGGTGCGCAACACGTTCGGCACGACGACGATCTTGCGCGGATCGACACCGACGTCGGCGACCGAGCGGCGCGTGCCCTCGGAGATCGCCATCACTAGCGAGATGCGGCGCGCGGCGGCGAGGAACGCGAGCCGCGGGAGACCGCGGCGCATGGGATAGGGGACGGGACCCCACTCGGCCCACACGAGCTGGGGCCTGAGATTCGCGGGGAGCGCGCTCGCGAGCAGCTGCTCCTTCTTGTAGTGGACGAGCAGCACGTCATAGGGCGCCTCTGCGCGCAGCGCGGCGCGTAGGCGCCACAGCAGCAGCGGCCAGGCTCCGGCGAGCTTCGTCCAGGTCTTGGAGGAGAGCTTGGGGCCGATGTCGATCCGGCGGACCGGCACGTCGGTCTCGCGCGCGAGCTCGGGCATGTCGGTCAGCAGCACGGTCTCGTGTCCGCGCGCGCGCAGCGCGTCGAGCATCTCGACGGCGGCGAACTCGGCTCCTCCGAGGGAGGCGGTGGTCATGACGCTCACGATCTTCATCGTCGAGCGCCTATCATCGTGCGGTCGCTGCCGCAGCCGCTGCGAACACGGGGCGCGCGGCTCGCGCAGGCGGCATCGTCCCTGCTCGAGCGGGCGCCGGAAAGGCACAAGAGAAGCTCCAGTGAATAATCGTCCGGTCCCGCTGATCGTCCAGTACCTATACGTGCACGAGCGGGGAGAGAGCTTCCACTACCCGTCGGTTCGCGCCGAGCACCACGCGGCGCGAGTGGCGACCCGCTACCTGGAGTGCGCGCTCGTCCAGGCGGCCTCGCTGCGCCTGCAGAATACCATCTGCGATCTGGCGCTCGCGACGAACCTGGACGCATCTCAGCTCGGACCCGCGGGGTGTGAGCTGGTGCGACGGATCGAGTCATTCGGCGTCTCGATAGTACCCACCGAGTACGAGCACCGCGCGAGCGACGCGAGCGGCCTATTCGCCGCCTCGCGCTACGTGCTCGACGCGATCCTCTCGACGACGGCGAGCGAGCACGCGAGCCGGCCGGTGTGGTTCATGGATCTCGACTGCGTATGGGTCGACGCCGAGCGCGCGTTCGCGGCGCTCCCGCCGGAGTCCGAGGTGGGGTGCGTGCAGATCCCCTACCAACCGGACTGGGAGGTTGTCGAAGGCGCTGCGATCGGCGCGACGCCGAACGGGATCGCGGCGATCGCGACCGGCATGGGCCGTACGGAGACGTCGGCGCCGGCGTGGATCGGTGGAGAGCTGCTGTGCGGAGCGGCGGGAACCTTGCGCGGGCTGGTCGCGACGTGCGAGCAGCTGGATACACAGCTGCGGGAGCGCGGGTCGCCACTGGCGCTCGAGGAGCAGATCCTGACGCTGGCGGGAGCGCTGGGACGCGTGAGGTTTCGTGACCTCTCCGACGTCGCGGCGCGGATCTGGACGGGTCCGCGACACGGCGCGCCACCGGTCGCGGACCCGCTGTCACTGGGAATCTGGCACCTGCCGGCCGAGAAGGGGCTCAGCTTGCGGCGGGCGGCGCGCGAGCTCAGTCACGGACGCGTGCGAGGCCTGCGGCGCGACCTCTCGCGCCCGGCGCTCGCGGCGCGGCGCTTCAACGTCACCGGTACCGGCCTGCGGCGGCGGCTGCGCGACGACGGCTGGATCGCGGCGCAGCGCATCCGCAGTGCGCTGCGCTCCCCGATGGGTAACTAGCGGCGGCTCGAGATGGGCGAGCGGTAGGGCGATGAGCGCAGACGAGACCGGTAATCCAGCTGTGAGACTGCGCGCGCTCGTCGTCGAGGAGGGCGGGATCGGTGGCGTCGCGGAGTACACCAACGAACTGGTGGGGGCGATCGGACGCGCGGGTTGCGAGGTGCATCTGGCGGCCGGTCGCGATAACGCATTCGGCGAGGCGCCGAACGTGATCGTGCATCGCCTCTTCCCATACGTACGAGGGCGCTCGTGGCCGGCTCGCGCGGTGCGTGCGGTCGGTCTCTCGCGACCGGTCAACGGGGCCTCGCACCTGGGCGCGGACGTGCTGCTCGCGAAGCTCGCGCGCACCTGCGACGTCGTGCACGTGCAGGGCGAGGAGTGGCCGCCGCTGGGCGCGGCGCAGGCGCTGATGTTGCGCGCGGCGCGCGCACCGATGGTGTACTCGCCGCACAACACGTTCGACCGCAGCGCTCGCAGCTACCCGCGCTCGCATGCGTTGATTCGCCGCTGCGCGGCGCGGATCATCGTGCACTCCGAGTTCGACCGACGTGCGCTCTCAGCAGCGCTGGCAGCGAAGACCGTCGTGATCCCTCACGGCGAGTACGGCGGGCTGGCACGCAGGGGACAAGCGCGCATTGAGGCGTCGACGGTGCGGACGCAGCTGGGGATCGCCGAGGAGGAGCTCCTGGTGCTGCTGTTCGGCCAGCTGCGTCGCGATAAGGGCGTGCGCGACCTGCTCGAAGCGGCGGCACGGGCGCCGGGGGTCACCGTGGTCCTCGCCGGCGAGGACCACGGTGCGCTGGCGGAGGTCGCGGCGCTGCTCGAGGACCGACGCCTACGCGGGCGAGTGCGGGTGCTGCGCGGATTCGTCGCACCGGACCGCGCCGGCGAGCTGTTCGCTGCGGCCGACGTGGTCGCGCTCCCGTACCTCCGCGCGAGCGCGAGCGGCGTGCTGCTGCTCGCCTACGGGTACGGCCGCCCGGTGTTGGCCTATCCGGTGGGGGGCCTGCCGGAGTACGTCGAGGACGGACGGACGGGCTGGTTGTGCGAGCGCGCGGATGTGGCGGCGCTGACGGAAGAACTACAGGCGGTCGCGGCGGCGGGCCGCGGTGAGTGCCAAACGCGCGGCGAGGCAGCGCGAGCCTTCTCCGAGGAGCACTTCAGCTGGGACGCGATCGCGCGGCGCACGGTCGCTCTGTACGAAGAGGTCTCGCGCGACGCGCGACGAGCTGCCTAGGTGGTCCTGATGATCAGCACCGAGCAGGGCGCGTGGTGGGAGACCTTGTTGGGGACCGACCCGAGCAGAAAGCGCTTGGCGCCGGTCATGCCCTTGTTGCCGACGACGATCAGATCGGCGCCGCGCTCCTCGGCGACGTCGAGCAGCGCGTCGGCGGGATCGCCTTGACGTGGGTAGACACTGACCTCGACACCGGCCTCGCGCGCGGGCGCGGCGGCGGTGTCGAGCACCAAGTCGACGTCCTCGCGAGGGGTGATCGCCCACTGCAGATCCTCTGGAGTCTCGCGGCGCTCCTCGCGCAGCCGCGGTGCGGGCACGGGTTCGTAGGCGCTGACGATCTCGAGCGTCGCTCCGACGATCCGTGCGAGATCGGTTGCCTGGCGCACTGCCTCACCGGCGGTCTGGGATCCGTCGGTACCGACGACGATCGTTTTGAACATGACCTGATGACACCTCTCTTCCCTGCTTGGGGGGAATGGATGGATGCGCGAACCGTAGGCCGCGGCGCGGCCGGATCGATCATATCCGCGCTCAGTCCCTAACGTTGGGGCTGAGATGATCGACCTGCATTGCCATGTGCTTCCGGGCATCGACGACGGACCGGAGACGATCGACGAGGCGCTGGAGCTCGCGCGGATCGCGGCGGCGACGGGCACGGAGACGATCGTGGCGACTCCGCATGTCAACTGGCGCTATCGCAACGATGCGCAGCGAATCGCGCAACTGGTGGAGGAGCTGAACGGACGACTGGCGGCTGAGCAGGTGCTGAGCCCTGCGGGAACGACGCTGCGGATCCTTCCCGGCGCGGAGGTCGCGTTGACGGCGATCGCGGAGCTCGCGCCGGAGCAGCTGCGCGGGCTCACGCTCGGTGGCGGCTCGTGGCTGCTGGTCGAGCCGCCTTTTGCGGCGGTCGCCCCGAACCTCGACGCGCTCCTGCTGGAGCTGCCGGTGGAAGGGCGTCGCGTGGTGCTGGCGCATCCGGAGCGCTGCCCGACCTTCCGTCGCGAGCCGCACATGCTGGAGCGACTGGTGCGCGCGGGCATGCTGACTTCGATCACGGCGGGCTCGCTCGGAGGGCGTTTCGGTGAAGAGGCTCGCCGGTTCGCGCTGGCGCTTGCGCGAGAGGGCCTGTTGCACAACGTCGCGTCCGACGCGCATGACGCAATCAAGCGCCCACCGGAGATCCCCCTGGAGCTCGAGCGAGCCGGTCTGGCGTCGCTGGCGCAGTGGCTGACCGTGGAGGTGCCGAGCGCGATCCTCGACGGCGGCGAGATCCCAGCGCGACCGGGCGCGACGGTCGCGGTCGGGAGCAGCGGACGACGCGCGCGCTGGCGCCTGTCGCGCCGCTGAGAGGAGCTAACTCGCACGCTGAGAGGAGCTGGCTCGCACGCTGAGAGGAGCCGCCCCGCCCGGCTGAAAGGAGCCGGCCCGCCGACACTGACGACGGCGACGGTCAGACGAGCTTAACGATCGCGACGATCATGCCGATCAAGACAAATGCGACGATCGCGACCTGTATCCAGATCCAGTTGGCGGGCATGGCGCCGGACAGCGTACTCGCCACTATCGTGTAAAGGAATGGCAGGACGCCAAAGCTGGCCCACGGCCGGGCCTCTGAGCAAGTTTGCAGTCGCATTCGCGATTCTGTGCTGTGCATTCGCCTCGATGGCGATGCCGGGCGAGGCACGCGCGAGTGCACACGTCGCTGCCGCTGCTGCGCTGGGGGGATTGAACATCCTCGGGCTCTACCCGGGCGCTCCGCCGTCGCTCGCCGATCGCGAGATCGCCGTCGCGCGCGCGGCGCACGCACGAGTAGTGCGCGCGGAGATCCCGTGGTCGGTGCTCGAGCCGACGAGCCCAGACGAAACTGATCCGCAGGCGTTGGCCTTCGTGGACCGGTTGATGAGCGATGCGGCCGCGGACGGCATCAGGGTGATCGCGACTGCCGACAGCACCCCCTGCTGGGCCTCTTCGGCGCCGGCGGCGCTGCTGCGCAAATGCACGCCGAGGCGCGAGAACAAGGCCAACGCGTGGCCGCCGCTCGAACCGGCGGCCTATGCGCGCTTCGTCGCGTTCCTGGCGACGCGATATGGCACGCGACTTGCCGCGATCGAGGTCTGGAACGAGCCGGATCAAGCCAACGAAGACTATTTCGCGGGACCCGAAAAACCGCAGCGCTACGCGGCGGTGCTGCGAGCGGCGTACCCGGCGATCAAGCTAGCCAACCCGAACGTGCCGGTGCTCGCGGGCTCGCTGGTGGGCGCCAACGGAGTCTTCTTGCGCGCGCTTTACGCGGCCGGCATCAAGGGTTACTACGACGGTCTGGCGGTGCACTTCTACAACCTCCCGCTGGCCTCGTTGCGAGCGATCCACGAAGTACAGCTGGCCAACGGCGACGACAAGCCGCTGTGGCTCGATGAGTTCGGCTGGACCAGCTGTTGGCCGCAGCGCAAGGTTGAGCAGGAACAGGGGTGCGTGAGCACGGGCGTGCAAGCGGCGAACATCACCAGCATGTTTCGCTCGCTGGCACGCATTCCCTATGTCGCGGCCGACGTGCTCTACGGCTTACAGGACGCGACCGGCGAAAGCTTCGGCGTGTTGAACGTCGCGGGCGCGCGCAAGCCGTCCTTCACGGCTCTCTCGCGGGTCTTGACGAACCCATTTGGGAGCGCGGCGCCGATCACGCTACATCTGCATCGCGGTCGCGCCGGCAGGATGGTCGCCAGCGGCTCGGGTCCGGTCGGTGACTACATGCAGCTCGAAGTCTTCCGCGGCGCGACGTTGCGCTACCGCGTGCTGTTCACCCTGGACCGCTTCAACCGCTACTCGATCAAGCTGCCGTCGGCACTCGGGACGAGCGGGCTACGCGTGCGTGTCTTTCAGTACTGGGCCGGCGTCGCGCACGCGGCGCAGCGCAGCCTCTGACGCTTGCCCGGCGCAGCGCGGCGCCTGACGGGGTCACTCGACACATCGGCGCAGTGCCTGAGCAGCGCAGCGCCTTGACGGTCACTCGGCGCAGCGCCTGAGGTCACTCAGCGTTGCGGAACAAAGCGCCGAAGGTGAGCGCGAGGATCTTGAGATCGAGGCTGAGCGACCAGTGGGCGATGTAGTAGTTGTCCCACTCGACGCGCTCCGCAAGTGAGGTCTGGCCGCGCAATCCGTGGACCTGGGCCCAGCCGGTGATGCCGGACTTGACGCGGTGGCGCTCGCCGTAGCGCGCGATGTCCTGGCGGAAGAGCTCGACGAACTCGGGGCGCTCGGGACGGGGCCCGATGAGGCTCATCTCGCCGCGCAGTACGTTGAAGAGCTGCGGCAGCTCATCGATCGAGGTGCGACGCAGGATGCGCCCGATCAGTGTGCGGCGATCGGGTCCCTCGACGCCGCCGGGGGCGGTGTCGCCGCCGAGCATGAACTCGAAGGCGGTGATGTCGTCGCCGCTGAGCGGCGTCGGCGGAAGCTCGTCGAGCGGCGAGACCAGCGGCGCGTCAGGCGTCGAAGACGCTAGGGCGGGCGTGGCGGCGTAGGCCAGCAGCGACGGACGGCCGCTGTCGGCGAAGCCGTTGGCGGCCTTCTCCTTGTCGCGCCGGTCGAGACGGTCGAGCTCATCGACGTGCATCGAGCGGAACTTGTAGAGGTTGAACAGCGTGCCGTCGCGCCCGACGCGCCGCTGGCGGTAGAGGATCGGTCCGGGCGAGCTGAGGCGCACGACTAGCGCGGTGAGCAGCAGTATCGGGAAGAGGACGATCAGCAACACGAGCGCGAAGACGCGGTCGAAGGCGTGCTTGAGCGCGAATTGCAGGCCGCGGGGATTGATGGTCGTGAAAGACATGAGCGGCAGCCCGCCGACGGTGTCGTAGCCGACGCGGTTGTTGATCGTGTCGAACATGCGCGGCACCACGGAGACCTCGATCCCGAGCTCCTGGCAGCGCTGGATCAAGCGATTGACGCGGGCATCGGCGACGGACGAGAAGGCGACGATCAGGTTCTTGACGCCGGTGCGCCGTACAACCTCGTCGAGGTCCTCGGCGGTGCCGAGCACGGGGACGTCGCGGCCGCCGACTTCGGCGAGCGGGCGCGGATCGTCGTCGAGGAAGCCGACGGGGCTGAGGCCGTACTCGGGGTGATCCTCCAGGCGCCGTGCGACCTGCGCACCGACGAGCCCGGCACCGACGATCAGGACGGGGCGCCCGATGGCACCGCGGCTGCGCGCGAGGCGCTGAGCGGAGGCGAGCACGATGCGCCCGCCACCGACGGCGAGCAGCGCGTAGAGCCAGGCGTGGACCCAGATGGACTCGCTGGGGACCCGTCCGTTGGCGAACTGACCGAGCATCGCGACGGCCATCGCGGCGACGGAGACGGCGCTGACGACGGGCGCGAGACCATCGAGGATCAGAGCTCGCAGACGCGTGCGGTAGAGCCCACGCAGATAGAGCAGCAGCACCGTCAGCGGCGGCAGCGCGAGCAGCGGGGCACGGACGGAGGAGATGTGAAGAGCCTCGGAGAGGCCGCCGAGCGCAAGCGTGAGCGCGAGGCACAGCATCACGAAGTCGACGGCCGGTCGCAGGACGCTCCAGCCGGGCTCCTCGAGCAAACGCTGCAGGGGCCCGTGGAAGATCCCGGCGGGCGCCGAGCGTGGCCCGGGCGCGCGGCGCGCGACAGGGGAACCCGTGATCGTGGGCAGCGAAGGCGTTGTGGTCTGTCGGGTGAGACGGGGGCCGTTCATCGAAGGGGGGCGTCCTTGTCCATACTCATTTTCGTCTCGCTAGCTCCTACTGCTTCGCCCTGGATGCGCTCAATCATGCTCGGTTCGCGTCAAGCGGATCGTCGCAAGCGCGACGAGCGCAAGAACGCCGCTCGCCAGTACGAGCGCCAGCAGATCGGTGCCCGAAAACCAAGACGTACTCTCACTACCATCGACAACCGCCGAGCTGTCCCTAAGGTGCGATGGATTAGGGTTCGCGCCTGCGGCGCGCTGTTGCGTGCTGGACGCGACGACGCCGGCCGCCGCGGAGCCCCTGCGAGCGTGTGCGTCAGCGCTACGTTCCTGATTGCCGCTCGCGGGCCGCTGCGACGACGCGGAGAGACTCTCGATGCCAGCAGCGCTCGTAGCGCTGGAGGCCGTGCGAGCGCTCGTTGCGGTGGCGCCACCTCCGCCGGAGCCACCGCCCCCGGGCCCGTTGATGAGCGAGGCACCAAGGATCGTCTGGGTGCCGGCGCCGGGTGGGCCATAGCCGCTGAGCAGCGGACCGCTGGCGTCGGCGACAGCGGGGCCAGCGAGCATCGTGCTCGCGAGCAGGGTGAGCGTGGCGGCGATGGTGCGGTGACGTTTCATTTTCCCAACCGTGGGTGTCCTTTGGCTCGAACGCCGACCGGCGCTCTCCTTGCCTGTGCCCTGGCTTCGGCTCGTCACTCGCGTGTCGCGGGCTCCACTCCGCCACGGCGCCGAGATCGGCGAATCGAACAGGCTTTCTCATCAAGGTAGCGAAGCCCGGGGTCGGTGTCGAGTAAACAAGCCGCCAATCGACACCGTATTCGGGTGCGGCTAGGAGAATTGACCAGCCTTGGCGAGGATTGAGCGGTTCAGCGCGTCGACGTCGACGCGCTTTCCGCGTCGCGCGAGCTCGAGCGCCTGCGAGGTCAGTGGATCTCGCGGGTTCAGGCGATGCGCGCGTTCGAGCAGTACCAGCGCCGCGTGACGCCGTCCGCTGCTCGATGCGATCGCGCCGCGCTCGAGCACCGCGTAGGCATCCCCGGGGGTGCGCTGCAGCGCGAGCGCGAACTCGTGGTCGGCGCGGCGCAGTTCGCCGAGACGCAGCGCGATACTGCCGGCGACGACGTACGGTTCGTCTCCGAGCGGGTTCGTCCGCGCGGCGTCGCTCAGCCGCGCGTAGGCCTGGGCGGGAGCGCGCACCCAGATGCGAGCGGCGCTCTGGACTTGCAGCTCACTTAGCCAGGGGGCCGTGAAGCTCGTGACCGCGACCAGCGCGAGCAATCCACCTATGAGTCCAAGCGCGAGCCGCCCGCCGCGTGTACCCGCGCGCGCGGGTACACGCGCGGCGGCCTCACCAACGGCGGATGCCTCACCGCCCATGGATGCCTCACTGCCCGCGGACGCCCCATCGCCCGCGGACGCATTGCCGGTGGTGGCGCGCGCGGGAGCACGGACCGCTGTGCGCGGCGTGAGCGCGCAGGCGAGTCCGAGCAATGCGAACGCGGAGGCACCAAGCCCGGCGAACTCCCAGAACCAATCAAACGAACCGTGTATCGCCCAATAACCGAAGCCGGCGAGTGCGGCCGCGGCGACTGCGCGGGCGCGGGGCTCGGCAGCGCGGAGCAGCGCGCGCCAGCAGGCGAGGAGTGCGGCGGCGAGCCCGGCGACGGCGAGCAGCGCGCCGAGAATGCCGGTCTCGGCGAGCGTGCGCAACTCGACGCTGTGCGGATAGTGCGGTGTCTCGGTACTGCGACCGTGCTCGAGATAGGGCTCGGCGTAGTTGTCGGCACCGACGCCGAGCAATGGATGGGCCACGAATTCGTCGAGCGCGATGCGGTAGAAGTCGTAGCGCGAGCTACCGAGCCCGGAGGTCAGCCGGCTGCCGCCGTGGCTGTTGGCGGCGTAGCCGTTGGGGCTCTTAAATGTGTCCCAGGCGTGGCGCACGCGGGTCAGTGGGTCCCCCGTGGCGACCCAGGCCCCGGCGAGCAGGACGAGCAGCAGCGCGAGAGCGAGCGTGCCGACACCGCGGTGCACTCGCGACGCGGCGCGCGGCGAGAGCGGCGCGCGGCGACGCTCAACCGTCGCGCCGACGGCGACGAGCAGCGCGGCGGCGAATGCGGCGAGGAACATCGCGACGGTCGCGCTGTGGATCGCCGCGGTGGCGGCGTCCTGGGCCGATGCCGCGGTCCGCGTCGTGGCGGCCTGGGCGGCTTCGATGCGTTCGCCGACGCGCAACACGGCGGGCACGGCCGCGGCGATGCAGGCGGCGACCGGCGCGAGTACCGCGAATGTGCGCACGCGTGCGGGCAGCAGCGCGAAGACGAGCACGAGCATCACGGGGGTGCTGTACAGGGCGCCGCGACTCTGGCTGAGCAGGGCGACCTCGGCGAGCAGTACGGCACCGCCGGCGAGCGCGCCGCGCACGGCGACGGGGAGCTCGCGGCTGCGGGCTAGTAGCAGCGCGGGCCAGAACGCCATTAGCCACTGCGCGGCGTTGGCGTTGACATAGCCGGCGGGGTAGACGAGCCGGCCTTCGGGCAGCAGCGCGGCGAGGCGCGTGGCGCTGCCAGCGGCGGCGTCGACGTGCAGCGCGACGAAGGCGGCAAGTACAACCAGCGCGAGTACCCAGGCGCTGAGCAGCAGCGCGGCGGTGGTACCGCGCTGGGGCCAGCAGGCGAACAGTGCGAAGACGAGCAGGTAGAGCAGCGTGCGGTTGGCCCCTTCCCACGCATCGCCGGGCACGCCGGCCCACAAAATCGAGAGGAAGCTGAGCGTGGTGTAGGCCGCGAGGCACAGCAGCGCGATCCGCACAGAGGGCGGAATCTCGGCGATCCGGGGACGCACAGCGAGCACGGCGATCGCGAGCAGCGCGAGCACGATCAGTCCGCCGGGCGCCCAGTGAGTCAAGGGATAGCCGGCGTCGCTGGTCGCCCAGACGATCATCAGCGCGAGCGCAGCGAGAGCGGGCAGGGTCACGGGCGCCGCGCGCAGTGCGGCGATCAGGCGTGCGGGTGTCGAAGGCAAAGCTGCAGGCGCAGGCGCGAGCCGGCTCTCGCCCGGCTTCTCCGTGGTGGGCATCGGGGCCGAGGCTACCTTGATGCGCGGCGCGCGAAGCCGACGCGGCGCCGATAATCGAGTGATGCCGAACACCGCCGAGCTCGCGGACTTCTACGAAGAGGGCTACACCCAGGACCCCGCCAGCGCGGAGCGCTCCTCGCGCTGGCGTGCGCTGGGCGCGCGGGGCAAGGCGGATCACGTGGTCGCGCTCTGCGCGGCGGCGGGCCTTGAGCCGGCGAGCACCCTGGAGGTTGGCTGCGGCGACGGCGCGCTGCTTTGTGAGCTGCATCGCCGGGGCTTTGGTGGAGTGCTGGCAGGCGTCGAGATCGCCGAGGCGGCGGTGGCGATCGCGCGATCGCGGGCGGAGATCGCGCAGGTGGAGGTCTATGACGGGCGCCGCCTGGCGGCGCGCGCGGGCGAGTACGAGCTGGGCATCCTCTCGCACGTGCTCGAGCATGTGCACGAGCCGGCAGCGCTGCTCGCGGAGGTTGCGCGCGCCTGCGGCGTGGTGGTCGTCGAGGTGCCGCTTGAGGACAACCTCTCGGCGCGACGCGCGGGCAAGCGCGCGCACGCGGCGGAGGTCGGGCACCTGCACCGCTTGAGCCGCGCGGCGGCGCGGGCGATCGTCGGCGAAGCGGGTCTGCGCGTGGCGGGCGAGCTCGAGGACGCGCTACCGCGCGAGGTCTACCGCTTCCTCGCCTCGTCTTCGGGCACCGCAACCATCCTCGACGATGCGGCGGCGAGCACCAAGTGGGCGCTGCGCGCGGGCTCGCACCGCCTCGCGCCGGACTTGGCGCGGCGGCTGTTCACGGTGCACTACGCGTGCCTGTGCCTGCCGGGCGCGTAGCGCCGGCGAGCAGCAGCGCGAGGACGCGTCCCATCAGCTCATCGGGCACGGCGTCGGGGTCGGCCATCTTCAGGTGCGCGATGCCGTCGGCGAGCGCGTCGATCGCAATCGCGAGTTGCTCGACGGGTAGCTCGAGCTCGAGTCCGAACTCGCGCGCGCCGTCGGCGATCAGGCTAGTCAACACGGCTCGTGCGCGCGCGAAGCTCTCGGCGACCTGGCGGCGCACCTTGGGATCGCGCGCGGCGTAGGCCCAGAACTCCATGAACAGCAGCTGCAGCTCGGGCTCGCGCTCGATCATCGCCATCCAGCGATCGGCGCCGCCGCGGGCGCGCTCGGCGATCGAGGTGCGCTCGCGCACGGCCTCGGCGATCTCACTGGTGTGCGAGTCGATCACGCGGTCCATCAGCGCCAGGAAAAGGGCCTGCTTGCCGTCGAAGTTGGAGTACAGCGCGCCCGTCGAGTAGCCGGCCTCGGCGGCGATCTCCTCGACCGAGGCGCCGTGGAAGCCGCGCGCGGCGAATACCTTGCGCGCGGCGTCGAGCAGACGGTCGCGCGTCTGCGCCTTGCTCTGCTCACGAGTTAGACGCGCGGTCGCCACTAACGCATCGTACTTGACCGAACGATCCATATTGCGATAGTGGTCATTATCCGATAACGTCTACTATCCGAACCCGGGACGCACGGCGCAGAGGAGCAGATGACGATGGCGAGCAACACGAGCACCAATCCGCAGCCCGCGGCACCGCTTGGCTCGTGGCCGACGGCGGAAAGCCTGCCGACCGACGCGATCTCCTACGAGGACCTCTACACGCGCTGGGAGCGCGGCAACTGGAGCGCGATGGAGATCGACTTCAGCGAGGACGCGCGGCAGTGGCGCGAGGAGTTCACGGAGTTCGAGCGCCAGGCGGCGCTGTGGAACTACGCGTTGTTCTTCTGGGGCGAGGACGCGGTGGCGGACAACCTGTCCCCCTACATCGACGCGGCGCCGCGCGAGGAGCAGAAGTACTTCCTCACGACCCAGCAGGTCGACGAGGCGCGCCACGCGGTGTTCTTCAAGCGCTTCATGCACGAGGTCTGCGGGATCGGCGACGGCTCGATGGCGAGCGGCCTGAGCGCGATCAAGCCGCAGCTGACACCGGGATTCCGCAAGGTCTTTGACCGCCTGGACACGATGGCGGACGAGCTGCGCGCGGACCGCTCGCGTACGAAGCTCGCGGCGGCGGTGACGCTCTACCACATCATCATTGAGGGAACGCTCGCGCAACCGGGCCAGCACCTGATCTGCAGCTACCTCGAGGAGCGCGATCTGCTGCCGGGGTTCCGCGCGGGCATGGAGAACATCGCGGCCGACGAGCAGCGCCACATCGGCTTCGGCGTGAAGCTGCTCGCGGACCTCAAGCGCGAAGACCCGGTCGGCGTCCCGAAGGCGGTCGCGGGCCTGCTGCGCGACGTGATGCGCTATACGGCGCAGGTCCTGATGCCGCCGAACTGGGACGAGAGCTACCTGACGTGCTTCGGCTACACATTCGACAAGGTCGGCGGCGAGGGCGCGGCCTCGCTGATGACCAAGCTGCGCTCGGCGGGCCTCGCGCCGGAGACGCTGCCGGGCCCGTCAATCATGCCACCGGGCCTGAACCCCGTCGAACTCTCGCAGCGCGGGCGCAAGTTGGCGCAGGCCGGCATCATCGGCGTCCGCGAGGGCCCGAGCAGCCGGGATCCGGAGGTGCTCGAGCTGCTGTTCGACACAGTGCGCCGCCAGGTCAACCCGAACCACGGTCTGCACCGTCCGACGACCTTCCAATGGGAGTTCACCGACCCCGACGTCCCGACGTGGCACCTAACGGTGGACAATGGCTCGAGCACCGTCGCGCAGGGCGAGGTGCCCAACGCCGACGTACGCCTCAGCCTTTCCTACCAAGACTGGGTCGACATCGTCGGCGAGCGTCTGAATCCGGCACGCGCGGTCGCGACGCGTCGTCTACGCCCGCGTGGCAACCCGCTCGCGCTGAGGAAGATCGGGAAGATCTTCCCGCGCGCCTGACGCGCGAGCGCGGCTAAAGAGCCGCCCATGGGCCATCCGGCACCGAGAGGAAGGTGCGGCCCTCTCGATCTCTACTTGATTGAGCCGTTGCCGCCGCTGTTCTTCCGTACGATCTTGCCGCTTCGACCAAGAACGCGAACCTCACCACCAGCCGTGCGCGACAGGCGCTTTGCCTTCGCAACAGCATCCTGTCGAGTATCTGTCCTCGCAGTTGGAAGCCGATCTCCGCCACGGATCACGTCCCAACCTCCGTCGTTGCTTCTTACGACGTAGTCCTTACGCGCATAGCCCATGTGCGTGTCCTCCTGTGTCTGTACTGCCCCTTGGCGCGACTCGCCAAGCCTATTTCCGACCCCGGATACCTATTCGCCATCAACGTTATCAACGACGAGATCAGCCGAACCGAGGGGATGCGTAGACGCGTCGAAGAAGAACACGTCATCGACGCCGAGACGCTGATAGATGTCGCTTTGCTTCGCGAGCAGCTCTGTCTTGCGGCCCTTCAACATAGAGATCGCAACCGGGCGCGTGGGGGACTGGCTGATCGCGTCGACAAGGTGCTGGTCTTGAGCGCTAAGGCTGCTGCCGAAGACTACGAGCGGGAGATCTAACTCAGTCAGCACTTCGAGAGCATGCGACAGATAGGCATTCGATTCGATGGCCTGGAGCTTCTCTCTCGCAGAACCCTCCGTGACGAGTAACGGACGTACTTGCGGATCACCAGCTATTGGGCGCCCAAACTGATCGAGCAGGGTATGCAGCGACGTCATTTTCAGCTTCCAGGTCGCTCCGGACCCCCCGACGATCAGATGTAGGGCGCCATGAAGGTAGTAGACCGGAATCTCGCCTTCGTAAACATCAGCCCGTGCTGGATCGAACTCGCAGCGCCCTCCGAACCGGAAGTGGTCCTTGAAGGGCATATAGCGGCCACCGTGGCCCATCGCCCAGTAGAGCAGCAGATCGTACGAAGTTGTGAAGACCCACTCGTATTTCGTGATCTCGTCGCGAATCGCAGCACGTACAGCGCCCGGAACTTCGCTGAGCAAAGGATGCACCTGCCGGATCGCATGCCCAAGGGCCAACTGGATACTCGCGTAGCGGGCGTAAAGCGGCGCAGTATCGACACCCACGACATCACAGACCCGAATCGCCGTACTGATGTCGGCAAGGATGCGCTCAAAATTAGTTGTGCTCGCGAAAAGCGCGAGGTCGTCGGCCGTCAGATGCCCGTGCCTTGCGCGATCCAGCAGCCGGTGATAGCCAAATGGCTCCCAAACATTGATACTGAGGCCGTTGCCAAGCATGAGTCCCTGCCAATCATGCAGAGCGGCTACGTCTTGCCAATCGCGAAGCGTCCCATCGGGGGTCGTGGCCATGGAGCGCGGAAACTATAAGACCGACTGGCTAGATACCTCCACTAGATCGAATCTTGCAGGCGCCTTTGATATTCACCAGATACCCCTACCGCATCAGTGGCCTGTCAAGGTCCGAACTCCCGTTCGGCGCGATCGACGGCCTCTGGTTTCACCGAGGCCCCCTTGCTCGCGCCAGATCTCGTAGCGAGACTGGCGGATATCGCCGATGGGGACCCCATCGTCGCCGCGGTCCTCGTGGCCCTGGAGTTCCCCGCGCCGGCACCAGCACCGCGCCGCTCGAGGCCGAACTCGCGCCGCGCGGGTTCGACGGCGGCAGCCGACGCCCGGGGGGCCGCGCTGCGAATGAGCGCGCCGCGGCCGCTCGAGCCGGCGGCGCCGGAGCGGATACCTGAGCCGTGCTGGAAGCTCGCGGCGCTCTGCATGCCCGCCGATCCGCCGGAGGCGGCGCTCGCGTGCGCGGCGAGGACACCGTGGCGCACTCCCTGCCGGCGCACGTCTCCCGCGGCGTGGCGCGGCAGGCCGACGACCGCGACGCAGCCGACGCTCAGCGCAAGTAGACAGCCGACCGCGAGCTTCGCGCCCCCGACGCCCGCGCCGGTCCCAATGCCGAGTCCGGTGCCGGCGCCACCGCCGGCAGCGACGCCCGTTCCCGAGCCGACCCCGGCGCCGGCCGCTCCGGCACCGCCCGCCGCGCCAGCGCCCGCTCCACCGGCCGCTCCAGCGCCGAGCCCAAGCCCCCACGGCAGCGCCAGTGGCGGCAGCACGGCGGCGAGGCCGCGCAACGAGAGGACGTAGACGCGGCAGGCGGGGCACTCGCGCTGGTGGGCCCGCGCGAGCTGGTAGCGCTCGCCGTCGGGGTCGAGGATGCCGAGCGCGAGACCGCGCATCAACGAAGCCTGCTGCTCGCACCACTCGCCGCCGCGGATCGCGCGCAGGAGATCGCCGACCTTGCCGGCGACTCCGGGCCGCGCGGGCCCGCGACCCTCCATCAGGCGGCGCATCGCGGTCTCGCCGATTCCCATGCGCTCGGCGGCCTGTGAGCGTGAGAGCCCCTGCAGGTAGCAGAGGCTCGCGGCTTCGCACTCGCGTGCGCTGAGCCGGCCGCGCAGGCCCTCGAACAGCTGGCGCAGACGTGTGCGGTCATCGAGCTCGGCGGCGAGGTCGCGCTCGACGGACGCCTCGGAGCGGTCGCGGTCGCCAACCGCGGGCGTGGGGACACGCATGCGCGAGCGGTGCTCGTCGATCGCGCGGCGGAACGTGACGACGGTCAGCCAGCCCGTCGGGTTGGCGACCTCGCGGCCCTCGAGCAGGGTGGCATAGAGACCGTGCCAGGCCTGCGCGTAGCACCCTTCGAGGTCTCCGGCATCCAGCTCCACGCCTTTGGCGCGCAGTCGCGAGCGCACGACTGCGAGCACCTGCTCGCGCCGCCCGCCGAACTCCTCGCGCAGCAGGCGCTCGGCGCGATAGCGGCGTAGTGGCAGCGGACTCATCGTCCCTGAGCTTAGGGATTCTCGTGCGATTTAATCGAATCGTGCGAGTCAGTCGACATATGTCTGTCGGCGTTTTTACGACGTAGCGGACACCAATGGAGCGACCGAGAGGCGCGCCGCGCGCGCCGCTATCTTCACCACATCGCCGCCCCGACCTCACCTGCGACCGCGACGCTTCCGCCGCGCGCGGAGATCCTCGACATCCCGCTCGCGGTCAGCAACTACGAGCAGGTCATGGACTGGATGGACGCCGCGATCGCGGCCGGCGAGCGCGGCTACCTGACGGCAGCCGCAGTGAACCTCGTGATGAGCGCACGCGAGGACCCGACGACGCGCGCGGCGGTCCTCGGCGCGACGCTCGCGGTGCCCGATGGGCAGCCGCTGGTGTGGGCGTTGAAGGCGCTCGGCCACGCGCGCGCGACGCGCATCTACGGCCCGGATCTGATGGCGCACTACTGCGCACGCGCGGCGCGCGAGGGGACGGCGATGTATCTCTACGGCGGCCGCACGCCGGCGGCGCTGGAGCTGCTGCAAGAGCGGCTGTGCGCGCGCTTTCCGGGCCTGCGTATCGTCGGCGGCTACTCGCCGCCGTTTCGCGCGCCGACCGCGGAGGAGGACGCGCGCACGATCGCGGCGATCGACGACTGCGGCGCGCAGGTCGTGTGGGTCGGCACGGGCCAGCCCAAGCAGGAGCTCTGGATGCATCGCATGCGCCCGCACCTACGCGCGCCGCTACTGGTCGGCGTGGGCGCGGCGTTCGACTTTCACGCGGGGCTCGTTCCGCAGGCGCCGCCGTGGATGGGTCGCAACGGCCTGGAGTGGATCTACCGGCTCGCGCGCGAGCCGCGCCGGCTGTGGCGGCGCTACGCGCGCTACAACCCGCGCTTCGTCGCGGGTTTTGCGCGGCAGTACTGGCACGAGCGTCGCTAACCTCCCGTCGGTGACCCAACCGCAGACAAGCGCCGACGTCGCCGTCATCGGCCTCGGTCGTGTCGGCCTGCCGCTCGCGCTGTCGTTCGCCGACCGCGGCCTGCGCGTGATCGGCGTCGACAACGACCCGGTCCGTCTCGGCGCGGTGCGCGAGGGCGCGATGCCCTTCCAGGAGACCGGCGCGCAGGAGTTGTTGGATCGTGTGCACCACAGCGGTCGCCTGGAGCTCGGCGAGCGTGTCGCCGACGCGGCGCGCGCGCGGCACATCGTGATCACGCTCGGCACGCCGTCGTTCTCGCACATCGAGATCGACATGCGCGACATCCGCTCGGCGCTGGACGATCTGCTGGGGGTCCTGACCCCGGGGCACTCGCTGATCCTGCGCTCGACGGTCGCGCCGGGCACGACGGAGTTCGTCGCCGGATACCTGGCCAAGCACCGCGGCTTTCGCATCGGCGAGGACGTGTTCGTCGCGCACGCGCCGGAGCGCATCGCGGCGGGGCGCTTCCTGGAGGAGATCGACACGCTGCCGTGCATCGTCGGCGGCGTCGGCGCGCGCTCGGGGGAGGTCGCGGCGGAGCTGTTCGAGGTCTTCGACGCGCCGCTCGTGCAGACGACCCCAGTGCAGGCGGAGCTCGCGAAGATCTGGGCGAACATCCTGCGCTACGCGACCTTCGCGCTGCCGAACCTGCTGATGATGGACTGTGAGCGCTACGACGCGAACGTGTTCGAGGTCATCGACCTCGTCAACCGCGACTATCCGCGCGGCGGCCTCGCGCGGCCGGGCTTCACCGCCGGGACGTGCCTGCGCAAGGACTTCACGTTCTCCGAGGAGCGCTCCAACGCGCCGGGGATGCTGCTCGCGGTCTCGCGCGTGAACGAGTCGGTGCCGCTGTTCCTCGTCGAAGGGATGCGCCGCCGCCTCGGCTCCCTCGCTGACCGCAAGGTCGCGGTGCTCGGCCTCGCGTTCAAGGCCGACACCGACGACGAGCGCGACTCGCTTGCACACAAGCTCGTGCGCTTGCTCGAGCGCGAGCTCGCCGACGTCGCGATCCACGATCCGCATGTCGCGACCCCGACGGCGCCGCTCGAGCAGGTGCTGCAGGACGCCGACGCCGTCGTCGTCGCGGCCGACCACAGCGAGTTCCGCGAGCCGAGCGCGCTCGCCGCGATCGCGACCCTCGCGAAGGACGACTGCCTGGTCGTCGACCCCTGGAACTGCTGGGGCGCGGGCCAGGTCTTCGCCTACACCGCCGAGCTCGCCGCGGTCTCGTGAGCCGCGTCCTGGTCACCGGCGGCGCCGGCACGATCGGCGCGGCGGTCGTGCGGCGCCTGCTCGCGGATCCGCGCTACGAGGTGCGGGTCTCCGACCAGCGCCCCGCCCCGCAGTGGATGCGCGAGGGCTGCGAGGTGCACACCGGCGACCTGCGCACGCTCGCCGAGGCGCGCCGCGCGACGGGCGGCTGCGAGCAGGTGATTCACCTCGCTGCGATCGTCGGTGGGATCGCGAACTTCCACCGCCTTCCGCACACGCTGACCGAGGTCAACAACGCGCTCTACAACGCCGTGATTCGCGCGGCGCTGGAGGAGAAAGTCGAGCGCTTCACCTACGTCTCCTCCTCGATGGTCTTCGAGCGCGCGACCGAGTATCCAACGACCGAGGCGCACCTTGCGGATTGCCCGACGCCGCAGTCGGCCTACGGCTTCTCGAAGCTCACCGGCGAGGTCTACTGCCGTGCGGCGCACGACGAGCACGGCCTGCCGTTCACGATCTGCCGTCCCTTCAACGCCTACGGGCCCGGCGAGGTCCCCGACGCGGAGCCCGGGATCGCGCACGCGGTGCCGGACCTGATCGCGAAGGTCCTCGCGGGCCAGCGCCCGCTGCAGATCTTCGGCTCGGGCGAGCAGACGCGCACGTTGACCCACATCGACGACATCGCCGACGGTGTCGTCACCGCGATGGGCTCGCCGGCGGCACTGAACGAGGACTTCAACATCTCCGCCGCGCGCGAGCTCACGGTCGCTCAGATCGCGCGGATCGTCTGGGAGGCCTGTGGCGAGGACCCCGAGACTTTCGCGCTGGAGCACCTGCCGAGCTTCACCGTCGACGTCGTCCGCCGCTGGCCGTCGGTCGAGAAGGCGCGCACGTTACTCGGCTGGGAGTCCAAGATCGAGGTCGAGGACGGGATCGCGGCGACCGTCGAGTGGCTGCGCCGGCGCGACGCGCCGCTGCCCGCCCAGAAGGGGTCGGCGCTCGCATGACCGGCGCGAGCACTCGACCGAACGTGAGCGTCGCGCTGTTCGACACCGACGCGCCGCTGAGACCGCTGCGCGACGAACTACGCGCCGCGGTCGAGCGCGTCCTGGACTCCGGCGTCTACATCCTCGGCCCCGAGGTCCGGGCGTTCGAGCGCGAGTTCGCCGCATACTGCGGCGCCGGCGAGGCGATCGGCGTCGCCAACGGCACCGAGGCGATCACGATCGCGCTGCGCGCGATGGGCGTGGGACCCGGCGACGAGGTCGTGGTCCCATCGTTCAGCTTCTACGCCTCCGCCGAGGCAATCCCCGCGACCGGCGCGACCCCGGTCTTCTGCGACATCGATCCCGAGACCTACTGCGTTACCGCGGAGACCGTCAAGGCCGCGCTCACGCCGCGCACGAAGGCTGTGATCGCGGTGCACCTATTCGGCAACGTCGCCCCGGTCGCGGAGATCGAGGCACTCGGCGTACCGGTGCTCGAGGACGCTGCACAGGCCGCCGGCTCGCGTTCGGATGCCGGGCGTCCGGGCGCGCTGGGCACGGCAGCGACTTTCTCCTTCTTTCCCTCCAAGAACCTGGGGGGGTTCGGCGATGGCGGCGCGATCACGACCTCAGACCCCGAGATCGCCGAGCGCGTGCGCGTGCTGCGCTTCCACGGCTCGCACGACAAGGTCTCCTACCACGAGATCGGCTACAACTCGCGCCTGGACGAGCTGCAGGCGGCGATCCTGCGCGTCGAGCTTCCCCACCTCGACGACTGGGCTCGGGGCCGGCGCGAAGCCGCCGGCCACTACGAGCAGGCCGGTCTCGGCGAGCTCGTCGTGATGCCGCGCGCGAGCGCCGGCGCGGAGCCTGCGTGGCACCTGTATGTCATCGGCCACGACGAGCCCGAGCGCTTGGAAGCGGCACTCGCAGCGGCGGGCGTCGGCCACAAGCCCTATTACCGCACTCCGATTCACCTGCAGCGGTCGATGCGCGCGTGGGGCGCCGGCGCACAGCTGCCGGCGACCGAGCACGCCGCGCGCACGCACCTCGCGATCCCGATGAGCGCGGTGCTGACGCGCGAGCAAGCCGAGCAGGTCACGGCCGTGCTGCGCGACGCCTTCGCCTAGCGCCCCGAGTGTCCGCCGAGGTCCCGCAACCGACCGCACGCGATGACGTCGCGATCCGCGGCGAGATGATCAGGCTCGGACAGCTGCTGAAGCTCGCCGGCGTCGTCTCGAGCGGCAGCGAGGTCAAGGCGCTGCTCGCCAACGCGCAGCTTCAGGTCAACGGGGAGTCCGAGGGGCGCCGCGGCCGCCAGCTGCATCCCGGCGACGTCGTCCGCGTCGGTGAGCACGAGCTGCGCGTCACCCGCGCCGAGGGCTAGCGCCAGCACTCGAGCCGGCATCTAGAGCCAACGCTAAGCCCGCGTCTAGCGCCAGCGCTCGAGCCGACGCCTAGCGCCAGCACTCGAGCCGACGCCTAGCGCCAGCACTCGAGCCGGCGCCTAGCGCCAGCGCTCGAGCAGGTCGGCATCGGGGACCTCGCGCACGACGCGCGCCGGCACCCCCATCGCGACTGCGCGCGGCGGCACGTCGCGGGTGACGACCGCGCCGGCCGCGACGAACGCCTCCTCGCCGATCTCGATGCCTGGCGTGAGCACGACGCTGCCGCCGACGCGACACGCGCGTCGCAGCGTCGCGCCGCGCAGCGGCGTCTCGGGCCCGTGGCGGTTCATCGTGTCGTCGTTCGTCGTGCTGGCACCGGGCCCAACGAACACGTCGTCCTCGACGACGGTGAACGCCGTCAGGTACACGCTCGTCTGCACGCGCACGCGATCGCCGACGCGGACGTCGTTGTCGACGACGCTGCCGCGCCCGATCACCGAGCCGGCACCGATCGTCGAGCGCTCGCGGACATAGGCCTGGTCGCCGACGATCGAGCCCGCGCCGATCTCGGCGCCGGCGAACAGCACCGCCCCGCAGCACACCTTGGCCTCCGCGCCGAGCTTCAGAGCGCCGATTTCACCCTCGGCCGAGGAACCCGGCGCAAGCCGCGGGCGCTTGCCGAGCACGGCGTGATCTTCGATCACGCAGCCATCCTCGATCGCGGTGCCGGCGTGGATCACGACGTAGGCCCCGAACGTCACGTCCGCACCGATCTCGACTCCCTCGCCGACCATCAGGCCGGGCCCGCGTGGGTCGGGGTGCAGATCGTGGAGGGCGCTCATGCCGCGGCAGTCTACGGATACTCGGCCGCGTCGCGACGTCTTGCTGCCTCGACCGCGGAGCGTGAGTACTCATGCGACCCGTTCACGGCAACAACTCGAGCGCCTCGACGTGAGCCGGACGCACCACTCGAAAATGCCGATGATCGAGTGTCGCGACCTTGCCCTCGCCAAGCATCTCCGCCGCCGCTAAGACCGTCGCATCCACGAGCCCGAGAGGCAGATCGTGGTAATCGCGGATCAGCTCTCCCGCGCGAGCCAGCCATCGCAATGGAAGCTCGAGCAACGTAAGTCCGCCCCGGTCGAAGTCGGCGAGCAGCGCGGCAAAGGCCTGCGGCCACGGACGCAGCAAATACTCGGCCTCGACCAGCACGCACACCGGCACGACGCGAGGCTCGGGCGTTCCCTGAATCAACTCGGCGCAGCGCTCGTGGTCAGGATCAGTCGCGTCGAGGGCCGCGACAAGCGGACCAGTGTCGATGATCAGCGCCACGCGTCCGGCTGGTACTCGCGCTTGCGTGCACGACCGTCAGTGCTAATCACACCGACACTGGAGAGCCTCTCACGAGGTGCCACGCGCGTTGCGAGCTCGTGCTCGAGTGCCTCGCGCACGAGTTGCGGAAAGGTGACTCCTCGATCGTGCGCGGCCTGTCGCGCGCGCTCCAAGAGCTCGCGATCGGCTTGAATCATCACTCGCTCCACAGTGCTATCAATGCTAGCAGTCGAGGTTCTCGGCGGCTGCATCTCCGTACACCTCGGCGAGGCCGCGCGCGACGATCTCCGGCGCACACTTCGCCCGCACGCGCGCCCGCACGCGCTCACGCGCGGCGGGGTCCTCACGCAACCGCTCGATCGCCGCAGCCAACGCCGCGGCGTCGCCGGGCTCGACCAAACCGTCCTCGCCGACCAACTCCGGCAGAGCACCGATGCGACTCGCCGCGACCGGCAGGCCGACCGCCATCGCCTCGGCCGCCGCGAGGCCGAACGTCTCGGCCGAGCGCGACGGGACCAGCGCGAGCGTCGCGCGCGAGCGCAGCTGCGTGAGCCGCGTCTCGTCGATCTGCCCGACGAAACGCACGTCCGCTCCGCCGGCACGCGCCTGCAGGCTCAAGCGCTCGGGTCCGTCCCCAGCAACGACCAGCGCAATCCCCGCGCGCCGGCATGCATCGATCGCGACATCGACCCCCTTCTCCGCGCTCAGACGCGAGACGACCAGGGCATAAGGCGGCAGCGGCGCGTCCGGGCCGACCGGCGCAGGGTCCGCTTCGAGCGCGCGCACCGGCGGCGCCAGCACGTGCACGCGCTCCCACGGCAGCGGCGCGCCGAGCTCGCGCAGCCGCTCCCGCGCGAAGACGCTCGGCACGATCAGCGCATCGGCCTGCTCGATCGTGCGGCGCTGCCACAGCGCGAGCCCGGCGCCATAGGCCAACGCCTGCGCGCGACTGCCGCGGCAGTTACGGAGCACTCCGGGCAGCGTGTTGCGCCCGTGACAGCGCGTGCACTGCGCGCCGCGCGTGAAGCAGACACCGACGGCGCAGACCAGGCGATACTGATGCAGATGCAGGACGACGCGCGCGCCCTCCGCGCGGGCCGCCGCCAGTGCACGCCAGCCGAATGTCGGCTGCAGATTGTGCGCGTGCACGACACGCGCGCGCGTCGTTCGCACGGCCGCCGCAACCTCCGCGGGCTCGAGGCCGCCGCGCAGCAGACCGGCCGCCGCGCGGGTGCGAGCGACCGCAAGCGAGTCGCGGCTCAGCAGCTCGACGGGCTCGCCGAGCCGTTCGCGGACGAGCCACGCGAAGTCCTCGACGGCGCGCTCCTCCCCGCCGGTGCTGCGGTAGCGATTGTGCAGGAAGACGATCATCGATTTGCGGCTGCATCCCACCGACCGGGCGTCGTGGTCCTCAAACCTAGAATGTTCCCCGCGCCCCTGCCCGCACCTCTCCTCGGAACTCCTCCACGCCAGCCGCCATCCCCCCAGCCTCAATCGTCATCCCGACGCGCGCGCGACCCAGCTATCTGGAGGTCGCGCTCGCCTCGATCGCACCGCAAGCGGCCGCCGCGGGCGCGGAGGTGCTCGTCGTCGACGACGCCGGCGCCTCGCCGGCGGTGCGCGCGCTCGTCGAGCGCTTCGGCGCCCACTACGAGCCACACGCGCGGCCGCTGGGCTTGAACGTTGCGCGCAACACGGGCGTCGCGCGCTCGCGAGGGCCGCTCGTGGTGTTCGTCGATGACGACGTTGAGGTCTGCCCGGGGTGGCTCGATGCCTTGCTGCGCGCCGCGCGCGAGCAGCCGCACGCGCAGGTCCTCACGGGCCCGATCCGCGCGCGCCTGGAGGGACACGCGCCGCGCTCGTGCGGGCGTGAGCAGCCGCCGATCACCGCACTGGACCTCGGCGCGCGCGATACCGATGAGCTGCGCTACGCGTGGGGCGCGAACATGGCGGTGCGGCGCTCGGCGCTGGAGCGCATCGGTCCCTTTGACGTCTCCCTCGAGCACGCCGGTGACGAGCAGGAGTGGCAGGATCGGCTGGCCGCGACGTGCGGCGCGGGACACGTGCGCTACGTAGCCGCCGCCGCCCTGCATCACCGCCGCGCGGGCGCCGATGCGCAGCTGCCGGCACTTGTACGCGCCGCCCGGGCGCGCGGGCGCGCGGCGCGGCGCTTTGATGCTTGGCACGAAGACGGGCGCACGCCGAGCCTGGCGCAAGAGCTGCGCACGCTTGCGGAGTGCGCGGGCCACGTCGTGCGCTATCGCTGCCCGAGCGGCATGACGATGGTCGCGCACAGCTTCGGCCGCCTCGAACAGGGTGTGCGAGAAAAGCGCGCGGGTCGCGCGCGGCGGAAGGCGACGGCAAGTGAGGACTTTCTCTCCGGCGAAAGCGGCACGGTCGGCGGCCGCGACGCGATCCGTCGCGAGCTGCTCGACCGACTCGTCGATACGCAGGAGTTGCTGACCCTGCGACGTCTGCGACTGGCGCGCGCGGCCGGCCGCCGACCGCCGCGTCGGCGGGTACTCGTGCTGAGCATCGCGCGACCGCAGCACGCGGCCGAGAGCGCCGCGATCCGCACCGAGCTCGAGCGCTCGAGGCACACCGTCGAGCTGCGCAGCACCGCGCCCGGCGAAGCGGGGAAGTTCGAGAACCTCAACCGGCTGCTCGACGGCGTCGCGGGCGGCGGCGTCAACGGCGCCGGACTGGAGGAGTACGACTGGTTGCTGGTGATCGACGACGACGTGCGCCTGCCGCGCGGCTTCCTCGATCGGCTGCTGTTCCTCGCGGAGCGCTTCGAGCTCGACCTCGTCCAGCCGGCGCATCGCGCGCGCTCGCACGCGGCGTGGCGGGTGACGCGCCGCCGAGCACGCATGGCGGTGCGCGAGACGCCATTCGTCGAGATCGGGCCGGTGACGGCGTTCGCGCGCGCGACGTTCTCGACACTGCTTCCGTTTCCGGGCTCGCTGCGAATGGGCTGGGGCCTGGACCTGCACTGGGCGGCGCTCGCGCGCGCGCACGGCTGGCGCTGCGGCGTGCTCGACGCCGTCGCGATCTCGCACACGGCAGCTCCCGCGGCGGACGCGTACTCGCGCGAGCATGCGATCGCAGAGGCGCGTGCGTTCCTCGCCGAGCGGCCCTACCTCAGCGCTCGCGAAGCGCAGCTCACCCTCCGAACCCATCGCGCCTGGTGAAGGTCGCGGTCGTCGCCGAGTTCTACCCGCGCCGCGGCGACCCGGTGCTGGGTGTCTGGGCCCACCGTCAGGCGCTGGCAGCGCGCGACGCGGGGGCCGAGGTGCATGTGCTCGTGCTGCATCGCATCGTGCCGCCGCGCGCGACGCTGGCCGCGGGCCCGGCGGGGGCGGCGCGCGCGCTCGGCGGCCTTGCGCGCGAGCCGCGCCATCAGGAGCTCGACGGCCTACCGGTGAGCTACCTACGCTACCTCTCCCCCCCGCGCGACCGCTCCTACGCTTCGTGGGGCGCGTGGGCCGTGGCGCCGCTGGCGCTCGCCCTGCGCCGGCTGCGCGCGCGCGAGGGAATCGACTTGATCCACGCGCACAACGCGGTGCCGGCCGGCGACGCCGTGCGTCGCGCGCGTCTGAACTTGCCGATCGTGGTCTCGGTGCACGGCGGCGATGTCCTCTACACGGCGCACCGCCAGCCCGGCGGTGAGCACGCCGTCGCGCGCGGCCTCGGCGCCGCGGACCTGGTGCTCGCCAACAGCCGCGGCATCGCCGGACTCGCTGCCGCGCACGGCGCGCGCGAGGTGCGCGTCGTGCACCTCGGCGCGGACACCCCGCGCTCGTTGCCGGCGCGCTCGGGGCCGCCGTCGATCGTTACCGTCGGGCATCTCGTCGCGCGTAAGCGCCACGCCGATGTGCTGCGCGCACTCGCGGTGCTCTCCTCGCGCCATCCGACGCTGCGCTACGTGATCGTCGGCGACGGCCCCGAGCGCGTCGCACTCGAAGGTCTCGCAGCGCGCCTGGCGGTCTCCGAGCGCGTCGAGTTCTGCGGACAACTCGCACCCGCGGCGGCGCTCGAGCGCGCGCGGCGCTGCACGCTGTTCGCGATGCCATCGACCGAGGAGGCGTTCGGTGTCGCTTACATCGAGGCGATGGCCGGCGGCCTGCCCGCGATCGGCTGTCGCGGCGAGCCCGGCCCAGAGGAGATCGCGGCGGCCGGCGACGGCTTCCTGCTCGTTCCACCAGGCGACATCGAGCGTTTGACGCAACGCATCGACGAGTTGCTCAGCGACCCGCATCGCCTGCGCGAGGCGAGTCGCCGCGCGCGCGAGACGGTCGCCGAGCACTTCACCTGGGAGCGCTGCGGCACACAGACAGTCGCCGCCTACGAGCACGCTTTGCGACCCGACTCGCGATGAAGCCCGTGCTGTTCGTAACCGGGCACGCTCCGTTCGATCGGCTCGGCGCGTTCGCCCGGCTCAGCGAGCGCGAGGACGTCGAGTTCGCGTTGTTCGGCGGCCGCTCGCAGCACGGCTTCCAGACCGCGCCGACGGACCGCGAGGCACCTGTCGCGACGACGAACCGCAAGGCGCCTGCCGCGGCGGCGGACCGCGATGCGCTCGCGACAACGGACGGCGCGGCGTCCACGCCCGCGCGCGAGCCTCTTCCCTTCCGTCACCGTCACATCGCCCAGCACGAGATCGCGGCGCTCGCGGCGTCGGGGCGCTACCGCGCGATCGTCGGCTCGACGGGAGGGCGCATCGCGCTGCCCGCGGCCTGGGCCGGCGCGCGGCGCGCGCGAGCGCCACTGATCCTCTGGACGTCACTCTGGGCGCATCCGCGCAGCGCGGCGCATCTCGCGAGCTACGCGGCGCTGCGACGCCTCTACCGGGCCGCGGATGCCGTCGTGACCTACGGGCCGCACGTCAGCGCATATGTGCGTGCGCGCGCCGCGCGCAACGTGCACATCGCACCGCAATCCGTCGATAACGCATATTGGAGACACGACGCGAGCAATCCATCGGCGGCGACGGCGTGGCCGGCGGGAACCGCTGTCAAGTTCCTGTTTGCGGGACGCGCGACGCGGGAAAAGGGTCTCGGGGTGTTAATTGAGGCTTGGAGCAATTCGAGTCTTTCTGCGCCCTCCGCCGCGCTCGTCCTCGTCGGCGTGGGATCCGCCCCCCCTTGGGTCCCCGCCGGCGGCGCGGTGCGGCGGGATCTGGTTTGGCGGGAGCCTGTCATCCCAGCGGAGCTACGCGAGCTTTACGCGGCGGCTGACATCCTCGTCGTGCCGTCGATTGCGACCCGCACCTTCCGCGAGCCGTGGGGGTTGGTTGTCAACGAGGCCATGAACCAAAGTCTGCCCGTTATCGCCAGCGATGCCGTCGGCGCCGCCGCTGGGGGCCTGGTGCGCGATGGGCGCAACGGGCTCGTCGTCCCCGCGGGCGATGCCGGCGCGCTCGCGCATGCGATGCGCCGCCTGGCCGACGACGCGCTGCTGCGCGAGCGCCTGGGAGCGGCCGGCGCGGCCGATGTGCAGGCCTACAGCCACGACGCGTGGGCCGCCGGTTTCACGAGCGCGCTGCGCAGCCTCGGTCTTTCCAGGGAGGAGCGCTGGTAGCGTGCCTGCCTTGCCCAAGCCCCGAATTGGCATCACGAGGCCGGCTGCCGCGTTGTTCGCGACGTTTGTGATCGCGCTAAGCGCGACCGCGACCGCCAGCGCGGGGGGCGGTGTGAACAAGATCTTCGAAGACTGCGGCGAAAGCAAGATTCCCGTCGGGTTCAATCAGCAGACCTATGAGCAGGCACTCAAACAGATGCCGCCGGAACTCGCCGAGTACGACGACTGCCCGGCGCTGATCCACAAAGCGCAACGCGCGGGTGCCGGCGAGCACGGCAACGACGCAGCCGCGGGGGCCGGCGGGGGCTCGACCGGTACGGTCCCGCCGCCGACGCCGGCCGAGCAGCAGACGTTGGAAAAGATCAGCCGCTCCAGCGGCGCGCCGGTAAAGGTCGGCGAAGAAATCATTCATCCCGGTGTCGTCCACGTCAACATCGCCTCCGCGGTGGGACAGCTGCCGACGCCGCTCCTCGCGCTGCTCGCGTTCCTGCTCGCCTGCGCGCTGCTGATCCTCGGTCGCCTGGCCTTCGTCCGCGCGCGCGCCCGGCGCGATGACGCCTGAGATGTCGACGCTGCTCGCAGATCCGCCCGCCCCGGAGGGACACGCCGCGCCGGCGACCGCCGAACACCGCGCGAGCGGGACCCCGGACGCTGCTCCGGCGACGCCCGGCGACCTGCGGCGGCTGCTCTCACTGGCTTTGCCGACGGCGCTCGTCGCGACGGTTCTTTGCCTGGTGACGTTCATCGCGGGCGCCGGGTTGAACCTCGGGCCGACGACGACTGTCGAGATCGGCCTCACCGTCGGCTGCGGCCTGGCGATCGCAGCGACAATCCTGCTGAGCCCGCCGAGCGGCGTCCTGTATGGGCTGTGGCCAGCGGCGCTGTTGCTCGCCTTCGCGGCGCTCTCGGCACTCTCGGTCGTGTGGTCGGTGCAGCCCGACGCGAGCTGGCAGGCGGCGTCGCGCATCCTCGCTTACAGCGCGGTGTTCGGCCTCGCGGTGCTGCTCGCGCGGGCGGCACCGCGACGCTGGTCGGCATTGCTGGGCGGGATCCTGCTCGCAAGCGCGATCGTGTGCGGGTATGCGCTCTTGACGAAGGTCTTTCCCAACCGCCTCGGTATCGCGCAGGTCGTCTACTACGCGCGTCTGCGCGAACCGTACGGATACTGGAACGCGACCGGGCTCGCCGCGGCGCTGGGTGCGATCGCTTGTCTGTGGCTCGGAGCGCGGCGTAGCGGGCACGCGCTACTGAGTGCCCTCGCGTATCCGGCGATGGCGATCATGCTGGTGACGCTGATGCTCGCCTATTCGCGCGGCGCGCTCGTCGCGCTGATCCTCGGCGTCGCGCTGTGGCTGTGCCTCGTGCCGCTGCGCTTGCGCGGTGTGACGGTGCTGCTCGTCGGCGGGCTCGGCGCCGGAATCGTCGTCGCCTGGGACTTCTCGCGCGATGCCCTCACGACCGACACCGCGACGCTCACCAGCCGGATCGACGCGGGCCATCAGCTCGGCGTGCTGCTCGCGGCGGTGCTGCTCGCGTTGATCGCGGCGGGCTTGGCGGTCGGCTTTCTCACGAGCCGCAAGCCCCCCTCGCGCGCCGATCGCCGGCGCGCCGGCGTGCTCCTACTGAGCATCCCGGTGATCGCGGTGGTCGCGGCGCTCGGCATGCTTGCCGTCAGCCACCGCGGCCTGACGGGCAGCATCTCGCACGGAGTGGAATCGCTGACGAATCCCAGCGCTCCCGTCCCCGCGAACGGACCGGGCCGCCTGACGGCGGTCAGCAGCGCGCGCGCGCGTTACTGGCACGAGGCGCTGCAGGTCTTCAAAGCGCACCCGCTGCTCGGCGCCGGCGCCGAAGGCTACGCGACGGCGCGCCTGCGCTATCGCACGCTGCCGCTCGACGTCCAGCAGGCGCACGGCTTCGTCGTGCAGACCCTCGCCGACCTCGGTCTTATCGGACTGCTGGTGGTGCTCGCGCTGCTCGGCACGTGGATGGTGGCGGCGGGCCGCGCCACGCACCCCTTCAACCGGCGCTGGAGTCACTGGCGATGGCGTCGCTGGCCGCTCGCCGACCGCGACGGCGCAGCCGGTCTCTACACGCCGGAGCGCATCGGTCTGCTGACAATGCTGTGCCTCGTCGCGACGTTCGGTGTGCACTCGTTCGTCGACTGGACTTGGTACGTACCGGGTCTGGCCTGCGCGGCGCTGCTGTGCGCGGGCTGGCTCGCGGGCCGGGGACCGCTGGCCGAGCGCGTCGCGGCCGCGGGTGTGCCGGCGGGTGCGATCATCGCCGCAGAGCCTGCGGGCGGCACAACTGAATCGGGGCGCTGGCGCGGGCCGGCGCTGCGCGATCCGCGAGCGCTGGGGATCGCCGTTGCTGTGATTGTCGCAGCGCTCCTCGCGGCGTGGGCGGAGTGGCAGCCGCAGCGCTCGCAAGACGCATCCAACCAGGCGCTCGCGCTGATCGCAAGCAATCCCGCGGCGGCACTCGTTGAGGCGCAGACCGCGGTCAGTCGCGATCCGCTCTCAGCCGAAGCGCTAATCACGCTCGCGACTGTCCAGCAGAGCAGCGGCAGGCGCGCGGCAGCGACGGCGACTTACCAGCGCGCGGTGCATCTGCAGCCCTCCAACTGGCAGACCTGGGAGGCACTGGGCGAATACGAGCTGCATATCGGCAACTCGCGCGCCGCGCTGAACGCGCTGCGGGCTGCGGTCTACTTAAACCCGCAGGCGGTCGCGTCGCGCGCGATCATCGGCCAGGACCAGCAGCTGCTGACGCTCCAGGAAGACTATCTGCAGGCATTGCGCATGACGAGCGCAAACGCGAGCTCGACCGCGGCGTCGACGAGCCCGAAGGGAAGCTCGATCGCGGCGGCGAGCGTCAAAAGCGCGCGCGGCGCGCGCTCGCGAGCAGCACGCGGCGGGCCCCCGGCAACCGTCCGATAGCGCGTGTCTGCGGCGCTTGGAAGCCGAAGTCGGCCAGCAGCTCGAGCAGTGCGCGGCGCGTATAGAAGCGCAGGTGATCGGAGCGCGGATTGAAGTGCGCTTCGAACGCGCGTGCGTTGAGCGCGAGCGCGGCGCGCGTGAGCGGCTCGTGCGCGGGCGTGCTCAGGACGAGCGCTCCCCCCGAGCGCAGCACGCGGCGGGCCTCGGAGAACCACGCGGAGGTATCGGCGACGTGCTCGATCACCTCACCGGCCCAGAGGACGTCGAAGCTCGCGTCCGCCAACGGCCACGAGCCCGCCGGCTCGACGCGCCGCAGGTCCAGATCGGGCCGTCGCGCCCGCGCGCGGCGTAGCGGCTCCTCGGCGACGTCGATCCCGACGACCTGCGCGCAGCGATCGGCGAACGCCTCGGTGAAGCGCCCCTCGCCGCAGCCGACGTCCAGGACACGAGCCGCCGGAGAGACGTGCGCGAGCACGAACGCGAGGCGCTCGCTCAGATACGGCGGCTGCAACCCCTCCGGCACGCCCTCCCAAAGTGCTTCGTGATAGTCGCTCATCGCTATCTGCGGAAAGTACGCTGTCATCGCTGGCGCCGTCACACCAAACCGACTAACGTGGCGCTCGTGCGCGTCTCGGGGAGTGACGTGAAGGGTCGATACCGCCCGTGAGGGTCGCGTTCGACAGCCGTCCCGGAGCGAGCGGGTGCGATGTCGGGCGCTACTCGCGCTGCCTCTTACAGGCGCTGCGCGACATCGCGGGCGAGCACGACGAGATCCTCGAGACCCACCGTCCGCGCCGCGCACAGGTGTTCCACGCGCCGTGGCTGGAGGGCGCGATGCTGCACAGCCCGTGCGCGATGGTCGTGACGATCCACGACCTCGACGCGCTGACGCGTCGCAGCGAGCGCTTGCGCAGCGGCGGCGTGCACCTGCGTCTCCGCCACCTCGCGCTACAGCGCGCGTCACACGTGATCGTCCCCAGCGAGGCGCTAGCCGGCGAAGCGGTCGCGGAGCTCGGCTTCGAGCGCGAGCGCGTGATCGTGATCCCACCGCCACGCGACCCCGTCGCCAACGGCGCCGGCTGGCTGGACTCGGCGCGGGCGGACGGTCCCGTCGCCAACGGCGCCGGTCGACCGGACGCGGCGCGAGCGGGCGACCCCATCACCAACGGTGCCGGTCAGCCGGACTCGGCGCGGGCGGCCGACCCTGTCGCTGACGGCAAGCGACCGAACGCGGCGCCGGCGAGCTGGACCTGGCGCGACGCCGGACGCGAGACCTGGCGCGTCTACGAACGCGCGCTGGCGCGCCCGGAGCGCCCCTGCGTAGGCAGGCTCAGTAGGCGCCTCGCCGTGAGATCACCGCGGGGATCGTCTTCAGCAGAATTGTGAGGTCGAGCGCGAGCGACCAGTGCTCGAGGTAGATGAAGTCGAGGTGCACGAGGTCATCGAAGTCGAGCTCCGAGCGACCCGAGACCTGCCACAGGCCGGTGATCCCGGGCAGCACCAAATAGCGCTTGCGGTGCCACTGCTCGAGTTGCTCGAAGTCGCGCTCGGGCAGCGGCCGCGGCCCGACCAACGACATCTCGCCGCGCAGCACGTTGACGAGCTGCGGCAGCTCGTCCAGCGAGAAACGCCGCAGCAGCTTGCCGATCGGAGTCGTGCGCGGATCGTCGCGGATCTTGAACAGCGCACCCGACGCCTCGTTGAGCGCTTCGAGATCGGCCTGGTGGTGCTCGGCGTCGAGGTACATCGTGCGGAACTTCAGGCACGCGAACGGCCGCTCGCCGATCCCCTGACGCATCGAGTGGAACAGCGCCGGTCCGCGCGAGCTCGCGCGGACGGCGATCCAGATGGCGAGCAGCAGCGGGCTGAGCGCGAGCAGCAGCAGCGTCGCTCCGACGAGGTCGAAGGCGCGCTTGAGCGCGTAGTCGATCCCTTCGAAGACGGGCGGCTTGAGCTCGAACAGCGGCACGGACTCGCCGGGCACGAACTCGGCGCGGTGGATCAGGATCTCCATCGTCGAGGGCGCAATCCGCACACGCACGCCGCGCCGGTGACAGCGGTCGACGAGCCCGACGGCCTCGCCCTGCGGGAAATCGGGATCGGCGATGATGACCTCGTCGACGCGCTCGCCGTCGAGCACGTGCTCGAGATCCCCCAGCGACCCCAATGCACGCAGGCCGTTGGCGGGCAGCGCGCGCAGCGAAATGAAACCGATGACGTCGATGCGCGAGTTGGGCGCGTCGGCGAGGGCGTGCGCGACCTCGCGAATGTGGCGTCCGGTGCCGACGATTACCGCGCGCCGCTGGCGCCCGGCGGCGCGCATCAGTACGCCGGTGCCGCGCTCGTAGGCGTAGCGCAGCAGCGGCACGTAGAGCAGCGCGAAGCCCAGCGAGCCCCAGAAGATGTAGAAGCTCGAAAAGTGCTGGCCGCTGACGACCGCGAACAGCAGCGCGACGAAGCTCACCTGAAAGAGCGAGGCGACGATGCGCGCGAGGCCGGGCCGCTGGCCGCGTCCGCCGTAGAGGCCGGAGCGCGCGAACAGGAGCGCGGTCACGAGATATGCGAACGCGAGGATCTGCTTGGTCTCTTCGTAGGCCTGCGTCGCATCGACGTGGCCGAGCACGGCGGCCTTCAAGAGCAGCGCCGTGAAGATCGCGAGCGTGAGGCCGGCGAAGTCGAGCGCGAGCAGTGACAGGATCCGCACGGCGCGGCGCGCGGTCTCGACCTGCACCAGGAAGGAGAGCGCCGGCGGACGCTTGCGCCGCATGTCGCGGTCGCTGACCTCGCGTCGCGCGGTCGCCTCGGAGAGCCGCGGCGGGCCCTGCCCGACCTGCCGCGTCAAGGCTCTCGCGCTTGGGCGCACGGGCAGCGTGCCGGTGCCGAGCGCGCGAGGGCGCTCGGCGTGCTCAGCGCTGGACGTCCGCGGCGAACGTGGTCCCATCTCGCTGTTCACAACGCGTCAGGGTCGCAGATGTAGCGGTCACATAGCGGGCTGCGCCACCCAGCTCGAATCGATCGCAAGCAAGCGCGGCCCCGCCGCGCGACGTCGGCCGACGGGCTCAGCCGACGAGAACCTCGACGCCGGAGTCCCTGATCGTGCGCTCCAATCCGTCGCGCAGGGAGACCTCCGGTGACCAGTCGAGCAGCTCGCGCGCGAGCGCGATGTCCGGTCGGCGCTGCTTGGGATCGTCGACGGGCAGCGCCTCGAAGACGATCTCCGAGGTCGAGCCCGTGATCTGCTTGACGGTCTCGGCGAGCTCGAGCAGCGTGAACTCATCGGGATTGCCGATGTTGACCGGATCGTGGTGCCCGGACTCCGCAAGGGCGATGATGCCGCGGATCAGGTCGCTGACGTAGCAGAACGAGCGCGTCTGACTGCCGTCGCCGAAGACCGTTAGCGGACGGTTGGCGAGCGCCTGGCGCAGGAAGGTCGGGATCGCGCGGCCGTCGTGCGGGCGCATGCGACTGCCATAGGTGTTGAAGATCCGCACGATCGCGGTGTCGACGCCCTGCTGGCGGTGATAGGCCATCGTCAGCGCCTCGGCGTAGCGCTTGGCCTCGTCGTAGACGCCGCGCGGACCGATCGGGTTGACGTGACCCCAGTAGGTCTCGGGTTGCGGGTGCACGTGCGGGTCGCCGTAGACCTCGCTCGTCGAGGCGATCAGGAAACGCGCGCGCTTGGCCTTGGCGAGGCCGAGCGTGTGGTGGGTGCCGTAGGACCCGACCTTCAGGGTGTGCAGCGGCAAGCGCAGGTAGTCGATCGGCGAAGCCGGCGAGGCGAGGTGGTAGACGAAATCGACGGACTCATCGACGAAGTAGGGCTCGATGA
The DNA here is from genome assembly GCA_036502205.1 of Solirubrobacteraceae bacterium. Classification (GTDB taxonomy): domain Bacteria; phylum Actinomycetota; class Thermoleophilia; order Solirubrobacterales; family Solirubrobacteraceae; genus Palsa-744. The sequence continues at coordinate 77,743 of DASXZA010000023.1, forward strand.
TGTCGATGCCGAGGTGCGTGAAGCGCTCCGCATCGCGGATGTGCTCGATGTTCGCCAGCGACCCCGTCTCGAGGTTGTCGACACAGATCACGCGATTTCCGCGCGCTAGCAGCTCGTCGCAGAGATGCGAGCCGAGGAATCCCGCGCCCCCGGTGACCATGCAGGTCGACATCGCGTGGATGATATCCGTCACCTGCGACACGCGACGGTTACCAACCGGTTGTCCGCCGCGCGCGTACACGCGCGCACGCACGCGGCGGGGCCCTCAACGGACACCTCCACCGACACCCGCTCCTCCACCGACACCGACCGCGCTACCTGTGCTCTCCCCCGCCGGCACCTACCCCAACTACCGTGCTCTGCCCCGCCGGCACCCACCCCAACTACCGTGCTCTCTCCCGCCGGCACCCACCCCCACTGCCGTGCGCTGCCCCGTCGACATCGACCCTCCACCGCCCGCGCACTGCCGACGCCGACAACCGACCGACTCCCCGCGCCGGCGCCCGCCAAGGTGGCGACGGCCTTATCATCCGACCATGGCAACACTCGAGCACCGTCCCGGAGCGGATCGGGATGAGCAGAGCAGCGAACACCTGACGGTCGCTCCGATCGTGGGGCCGGACGACCCGCGTCGCTTCACGGACTCGGGAATCGAGATCGAGGCGCTCTACACCGAGACAGACCTCCCGGCCGAGCTCGAGCTAGGCGACCCCGGCGAGTTCCCCTACGCGCGCGGCGTGCACCGCGAGATGTACCGCAAGCAGACGTGGACGATGCGTCAGTACGCGGGCTACGCGTCGGCGAAGGAGTCAAACGAGCGCTACCGCTATCTGCTCTCTAAGGGCACGACGGGCCTCTCGATGGCCTTCGACCTGCCGACGCAGCTGGGCCTGGACTCCGACAACCCGCGCTGCCTGGGCGAGGTTGGCCGCACGGGCGTGGCGATCGACACGATCGACGACATGCGCACCGCGTTCGACGCGATCCCGCTGGACCAGGTCTCGACGTCGATGACGATCAATGCGCCAGCGGCGTGCCTGCTGCTGCTCTACGAGCTCGTCGGTGAGGAGCAGGGCGTGCCGAGCGAGCAGCTGCGCGGGACGACGCAGAACGACGTGCTCAAGGAGTACATCGCGCGCGGGAACTACATCTACCCGCCGGAGGCGACGATGCGCCTGACGACGGACCTCTTCCAGTACTGCCACGAGCGCGTGCCGAAATGGAACACGATCTCGATCTCGGGCTACCACTTCCGCGAGAAGGGCTGCTCGGCGGTGCAGGAGGTCGCGTTCACGCTGTCCTCGGGGATCGCCTACGTGCAGGCGGCGATCGAGAAGGGCCTCGACGTCAACGAGTTCGCGCCGCGACTGGCGTTCTTCTTCAACGGCCACAACAATGTCTTCCAGGAGGTCGCGAAGTTCCGCGCGGCGCGGCGCATGTGGGCGCACATCATGCGCGAGCGCTTCGGAGCGACGAATCCGAAGGCGACGATGCTGCGCTTTCACACGCAGACCGGCGGCGTGACGCTGACGGCGCAGCAGCCCGAGAACAACATCGTGCGCGTCGCGCTGCAGGGCTTCGCGGCGGTCTGCGGCGGGACGCAGTCGCTGCACACCAACGGCTTCGACGAGGCGCTCGCGCTGCCGACGGAGCGCGCCGCGAAAATCGCGGTGCGCACGCAGCAGATCCTCGCGCACGAGTCCGGCGCGGCGGACACCGTGGACCCGTTCGCGGGCTCCTACTTCGTCGAGTCGCTGACCGACGAGATCGAAGCGCGCGCCAACGAGCTGATCGCAACGGTCGACGCGCTCGGCGGCTCGGTCAACGCGATCGAGTTCATCACCGGCGAGATCGACGAGTCGGCGTGGGGCTATCAGGAGCGCTACCGGATCGGCCAGGACATCGTCGTCGGCGTCAACAAGTACGAGGACGACCGCAACCCAGAGGTCCCCGACATCCTGCGCGTCGACCCCGAATCTGAGAACCAGCAGGTGGAGCGCCTGAGGGCTTTTAAGGCGGATCGCGACCAGGGGCTGGTGGAGCAGCGTCTCGAGGAGATCCGTGAGTGCGCCCGGGGCACCGACAACCTGCTGCCGGTGCTCCGTCAGGCGCTAAAGGGACGCTGTTCGATGGGCGAGGTCTGCGCCGCGATGCGCGACGTGTTCGGCGATTACCAGCCGAGCTTCTAGCGCTCGCTGTCCAGATGCCCCATCTGCGCTGCCGGGTAGCGGTCGCCGCCGGC
>DASXZA010000024.1:0-46724 GCA_036502205.1 Solirubrobacteraceae bacterium
TGTTACTCACCCGTTCGCGGCTCTGCCCCAGGGCAAGCCCTGGTTCGTCGCTCCACTTGCATGTGTTAAGCACGCCGCCAGCGTTCGTCCTGAGCCAGGATCAAACTCTCCGTGAAGAACTTCACGAAAAGCTGTCATGGATTTACATGATCCGCGCCTTGCGGCGAAGATCGGTGTCCCGAGACCTATACACGTGGCCCCGAGACCATGACGGGGTACTACTTTCCTACTTGACTCATTTTTGTCCACCTTCGGGACCGATCGAAATCGGTAGCGCTATTCGCGCCGACCCGTTGGTAGGTCGAACCTGGACGCACACCACGATCGAGATCGATCGTCGGTGCGCATGCTGTTGAGTTTTCAAAGACCGTCGAGCCTCGTCAGAAAGGGCTTCTCTTCAGAGGAGACCGCACCGACCCTAGGCGCCCTTGGGCACCAACTGCGGGCCGACCGGGAAGTATAGCGCGCAGAGACAAACCGGAGCGTGCGCCTTGCACACCCACTCGGCCATCTACTCCGAGCTACTGAGCGCAGCATAGTAGTAGATCTCGTGGACGGCATCCGCCCGGAAGGCCCGGTGGAGCTTGCGGTGTCCGTCGAGGAGGCCGCCGCGCGCACGTACGCGCGAGCGCCCGCGCGCGGCGGGGCCTCCAACGCAAAGCATCTCTCGGCCCTATCCGCTCCTGCCTGCGCGGGTCCCCGTCCGACCCTCCAGAGCCACGCTGCAAGCGTGGCTACTGGACGCGCAAGCGCCGGAAGCGCCGCTTGCCGACGCGCAGGACCTGCCCGTCCGCCCGCGCGGCGGGCACGTCGTAGGCGCCCGGTGCGAGTGGCTCCTCGCCGAGCGAGACCGCGCCCTGGTCGATCAGGCGCCGCGCCTCGCCGCGCGAGAGGCCGAACAGCTCGGCGATCGCCCCCGGCAAGTGCAACGCTCCATCGACGGCCGCGACCTGGGCCTCAGCGATCTCGGCGGGCTCGCGCCGCTCGACGAACACGCGGTCGAACTCGCGCTCGGCCGCGGCGGCGTCCAGCGGCGAGTGCAGCCATGAGACGAGCTCGCGCGCCAGCTCGCGCTTGGCCTCACGCGGCGGCGCGTCGGCGGGTAGCTCGCGGTCGAGCAGCAGCCGGTAGTACTCACTCATCGCCTCGTCGGGCACGCTCAGCGTCTTGCCGTACATCTCACCAGGGGCATCGGTGATACCGATGTGGTTGCCGAGCGACTTCGACATCTTGCGCGAACCGTCCGTGCCGACGAGGATTGGCATCGTCAGAATCGCCTGCTCTGGCTGCCCGTAGGCGCGCTGCACGTCGCGGCCGAGCAGCAGGTTGAACTTCTGGTCGGTGCCCCCCAGCTCGACGTCGGCGCGCACCGCGACCGAGTCGTAGCCCTGCAGCACCGGGTACATCAGCTCGAGCAGCGAGATCGGCTGGCGCGCGTCCCAGCGCTTGGAGAAATCCTCGCGCTCGAGCAGCTGCGCGACGGTCGTCGTGCGCACCAGGCGCAGCAGGTCGTCCATCGGCATGTCGAGCCACTCGCCGTTGCGCCGCACCTCCAGCCGCTCGGGGTCGGGATCGAGGATCTTCAGCGCCTGCTCCTGGAAGGTCTGCGCGTTGGTATCGATCTCCTCCGCGGAGAGCAGCGGGCGCAGCGTCGAGCGCCCCGTCGGATCGCCGACCCGCGCGGTGTAGTCCCCGACGATCAGCACGATGCGGTGCCCCGCGTCCTGGAAGGCGCGCAGCTTGCGCAGCACGACCGCGTGGCCGAGGTGGATGTCGGGCGCGGTCGGGTCGATCCCGAGCTTCACGCGCAGCGGACGCCCCTCGCGGAGCTTCGCCGCAAGCGCACCGGCGGGGAGGCTGTCGACGGCGCCGCGCTCGAGCGCGGCGGCCTCACCCGCGGCGTCATCGGGCTCATCGATGGGCTCGGCGGCGGCCTCGTCAGGGGTGCTTGGCATGCGGCGGCCAATGCTAGACTCTCGCCCCCGGTGGAGCTAGCCACACTGCCCTCCGGCAGCCGGTCGCGCCTGAAGAAGCTGCGCTTCTTCCTCATCTTCCTCGCGCTCCTGTTGCTCGGCCTCGTCTCGTTCGCGTTCGGCATGTTCATGGCCGTCGCCTCCGACCTGCCGGGATTGGAAGATCAGCAGCAGTACAACAACGCGCGCAACTCCGTGCTGCTCGACGATCGCGGCCGGGAAATCGGCGTGCTGAGCCGCCAGAACCAGATCCTCGTGACCCCGCAGCAGATCCCGCCGATCGTTAAGGAGGCGGTGATCTCGATCGAGGACAAGCGCTTCATGACCAACAGCGGCGTCGACCTGCGCTCAACTGCGCGCGCGTTCGTCGACGACCTGCTGCACCACGGCGCGGTGCAGGGCGCTTCGACGATCGAGCAGCAGTTCGTCAAGAACGCGCTGCAGGAGCAGGCGCACCGCACGATCTTCGAGAAGCTGCGCGAGGCCGCGCTGGCCTTCCACCTCGCGCACAAGTGGTCGAAGGAAAAGATCATCACCGAGTACCTCAACACGATCTACTTCGGCAACGGCGCGTACGGCATCGAGGCCGCCGCGCGCACGTACTTCGGCCAGGACGTCAACCACCAAGGTTGCGGGACGCCCAAACAGCGCCTGTGCGTCGAAGAGCTCGAGCCGTGGGAGGCCGCGCTGCTGGCCGGCATCATCCAGTCGCCGACCGGTTACAACCCCGTCGCACATCCCGCGGCGGCGCGCGCGCGGCGCGACGTCGTGCTCGAGCAGATGCTCCAGCAGGGATACATCACGCGATCTGTCTACGAAACCAGCGTGCAGCAGCCGCTGCCGGCGCCGCGCGACATCGCCGCTCCCAACCAGCCGTTGATCGACGGCATCGACACCGGCTACTTCGACGCGTGGGTCGGCCAGCAGGTCGTGGATCGCTACCACGCGGGCACCACCTACGACGGGGGCCTGCAGATCAAGACGACGCTCGACCTCGAACTGCAGCGCGCCGCCGAACAGGCGATCGGCGGCTACCTCGCGAGCCCGGAAGGCCCCGGCGCGGCGCTGGTGGCGATCGAAAACTCGACGGGCAAGGTGCGCGCGATGGTCGGCGGGCGCGATTACAACCAGAGCCCGTTCAACCTCGCGACCGAGGGCGAGCGCCAGCCGGGCTCGTCCTTCAAGGCCTTCGACCTCGCCGCGGCGCTGGAGGACGGCATCTCGCCGAGCTCTGTCTGGACCTCCAAGCCGAAGACCTTCAAGACCGGCGGCGAAGTGTTCGTGGTGCACAACGACGAAGACGCGTACACCGGCGAGAGCACGCTGACCAATGCGACGGCTTACTCGGACAACTCGGTCTACGCCGAAGTCGGGCTGAAGGTCGGCACCCACCGGATCGCAGCGCTCGCGCATCGCATGGGCATCACGACGCCGATCTCGACGAACCCGGCGATGACGATCGGCGGCCTGAAGATCGGGGTGACACCACTGGACATGGCGCACGCCTATGAGACGATCGCCCACGGCGGCCAGCGCGTCGGCGGCAGCCTCGGCGAACCCGGGATGCCGGTCGGGATCGAAGAAGTCACGGCCGCGCACCGCACGCTTCCCGACGGGCACCACCGCGAAAGCGACCACACGCAACTGCATCGCGTGCTGCCACCCGAAGTCGCGACCTCGGAGACCGAAGTGCTCGAGACGGTGCTGCAGTACGGCACCGCGCACTCGGCGGCGATCGGGCAGTTCGCGGCGGGCAAGACCGGCACGACCTCCAACTACGGCGACGCGTGGTTCGTCGGCTGGGACAGCAAGTTCACCGTCGCGGTCTGGGTCGGCTTCCCCAACAGCCTCGTACCGATGACGACCGAGTTTGACGGCGGGCCGGTGCTCGGCGGCACCTTTCCGGCGCTGATCTGGCACAACTTCATGACCGCCGCGCTGCACATCGAAAAGCAGCGCGTCGAAGAAGAAGCAGCCAAGCGCGAAGCCGCGAACGGGGCGAAGAGCCCTACGAGCAAGAGCGAATCCACAGAAGCGGAAAGCGGCGTCTCGACGAGCGCGCCGCCGGCGGCGCAGGAAACCACGGCGCCCGCCGCGCCGACGAAGGCGCCGGCGCCGTCGACTCACGGCGAACGAGGCGAAGAACCGGCTGCCGGCGGCGGCAAGGAAGGCGGCGCGCCGGCCGGCGCCGAACAGAGCCCGCCGGCGAGCGCCACACCAGCGCCCGCGACGCCCGCTCCGAGCACGCCACCTGCCGCGACTCCGACTCCGACTCCGGCGGCGCCGGCAGCCGAAGCGCCGAAGGTCAGCGGCGGGACAGGCGCGCCGACGGGCGGCGCGGCGCCCTCGGGCTAGCGCCCAGCCGAGCTCACAGCGAGCGGTCGCGGCCGCGAGACGTGCGGATTGCCGGCTACGGAGAAACGCCACGGCAGCTCGACGGCCTTAGTGATGCCGATCCGCTCGCTCGCGAGGATCCGCGGCTCGCGCCACGCGGCTTCACGGGCGTGGATGAGCACCGGGCCGCGTGCGAGGTCGCCGCCGTTGTGGCGCAACTCGATGCCGAGCGCCTGGGTGAGCTTGCCGGGCCCCGAGCAGAGGTCCTGATCGCGCTGCACGCCGCGCCGCGCGCGCATCGCGGCGATGCCATCGAGCGGTTCCAGCGCGCGAATCAGCACTGCGGCGCCGATGCCTTCGGGCTCGCAGACGGCGTTCAGCAGCGCGTGGATGCCGTAGGAGCGGTAGACGTAGGCGCGACCAGGCGGGCCAAACAGCGTCGCGGTGCGCGGGGTGACGCCGACGAAGGCGTGACAGGCGGGCTCGCTGTCGTGGTAGGCCTCGGTCTCGACGATCACGCCGGCGGCACCGTCGTGCTCGACGACGCAGCCGATCAGCGCCTGCGCGACCTCAAGCACCGGCCGCGCATAGAACTCGACCTTCAGGGTCACCATCGCTCAGCCGGCGGGACTGCTCTGCAAGGCGCTGCGCGCGAGCTCGAGCTGCTCGCGTACGCGCACCAGCGCGGTGCCGCCCTCTGAGATCTTCGACTCCAGCCACGACTCCTGGCGCAGCGCGCCGTAGTACTCCTCGGCGTGCTCGCCAAGCAGCGGACTGTGCGCGGCGAGCTCGGCGGGCGTGACCTGCGAAAGTGTGCGCCCGTCCTCCAGCGCGGCGCGCACCAGCCCGGCGACGACGCCGTGCGCCTCGCGGAAGGGCACGCCGAAACCGACGAGCATGTCGGCGACGTCGGTCGCGCCGAGCAGCTCGTCGGCGGCGGCGAGCCGCATGCGCTCGCGCGAGAAACGCGCGCCGGCGACCATTCCGTGCGCGGCGCGCAGCGTCAGGTCGAGCGTGTCGGCGGCGTCGAAGAGGTTCTCCTTGTCCTCCTGCATGTCCTTGTTATAGGTCAGCGGGAGCGCGTGGAGCGCTCCGTGCAGCGCGATTAGGCGGCTGAGCACCCGCGGCGCCTTCGCACGCAACAGCTCGGCGGCGTCGGGGTTCTTCTTCTGCGGCATGATCGACGAGCCCGCGCTCCAGGCGTCGGGCAGCTCGCAGAAGCCGAACTCCTCGCTGGACCACAGCACGAGCTCGACGCCGAGCCGCGAGAGATGGGTCGAGCAGAGGGCGGCGGCGCTCAGATAGTCGAGCACGAAGTCGCGGTTGGAGACCGCGTCGACCGAGTTCGGCGCGACCTCGGCGAAGCCGAGCTCGGCGGCGACCATACGCCGGTCGGTGTCGAAGCTCACCCCGGCCAGCGCGCCGGCGCCGAGCGGCAGCCGTGCGGCCTGGCGCTCGGCGAAGGCGAAGCGTTCGCGATCGCGATCGAGCATCCAGAAGTAGGCGAGCAGGTGGTGCGAGAGATAGACGGGCTGCGCACGCTGCAGGTGCGTGTAGCCAGGCAGCGGCCAGTCGAGGTGCTCCTCGGCGCGCGCGAGCAACGCGGCCATCAGCGCGGCGATCGCGGCCTGCGCGTCGCGGGCACGATCGCGCGTGTAGAGCGCGACGTCGGTGGCGACCTGGTCGTTGCGCGAGCGCGCCGTGTGCAGTCGTCCGCCGACCGGCCCGACGAGCTCGGTCAGGCGCCGCTCGATCGCCATATGGATGTCTTCGTCGTCCTCGACGAACGGAAAGCGCTCCTCGGCCAGCTCGGCTTCGACTGCGTCCAAACCGCGCAGCAGCTCGTCGCGGTCGGTCCCCGAGAGGATCCCGCGTGCGGCGAGCATGCGGGCGTGCGCGCGCGACTGCGCGAGGTCCTGCGGCCACAGCCTGCGGTCGAACTGCAGCGAGGCGTTCAGGCGCTGAAAGTCGGGATGTTGGGGCTCGCGAAAGCGGGACATGTGCAACGCAGGCAGCGTACACGGACAGCATCTCCGGGCACGGGGGAGGATGCTGGAAACAGTCCCTGTACAGCCAATGACAATGCGTGATAATCGAGCCGTGTCGCGCGTAGCCGAACGTCCGCGGGAGACGTCGAGCGGTGCACTGCCTCGCGGTCCTCACTCGCTTTCACGTGCAGAGGTCGCTGCGAACCAGCGTCGCCGGATGATTAGCGCGACGATCGACGTCGTCGGCGAGAAGGGCTATGCGGAGCTGACAGTCTCAGACGTGATCAAGCGCGCGGGAGTCTCACGCAGAGCCTTCTACGAGCACTTCTCCAACCGCGAGGAGTGCTTCTTGGCGGCCTATGACTCGATCATGGCCGACAGCGCCGCAGCCGTCGGGGGTGCGTTCGGGAGTGGCGAGAACCTGCCCGTCGACGCACAGGGAGCGATTGAAACGATCTTCCAACGCGCTCTGCGTCGACCGGACGCCGTGCGAGTCCTACTCGTCGAGATCGGGACGGCGGGACCCGCAGGCATCACCCGGCGCGAGCAGGTCGGCGCGAGCTACGAAGCCCTGCTGCGCGAGCGTCTGGGTCTGCCACGGGGCGAGGGACCGATCGCAAACCCGGTCCTGCGCGGCGTGATCGGCGGGATCGCAGCGGTTCTCTATAGCCACATGCAGAGCGGCAAACGCAAACAGCTCTTGGAGCTCGTGCCGCAGCTCGTGCGTTGGACGACCTCCTACCTGCCGGCGCCGCCGGAGTTGATGAACTTCAGGGACGCCAGCCCGGATACCCTGCCGCGCAACCGCGTCGGTGGCCGAGCCCCGGGGACGCTCTCATTGGGCGCGGCATCGAGCAAGCGCCGGCGGCTAGTCGGCGGCGAGCACAGCGTCTCCCCGATCTACGTCGCGCATAGCCAGCGCCTGCGAATCCTCGACGCGGTCGCGAACCTGACTGCCGCGAATGGCTACGCGGCATTGACCGTCGAAGGCATCGCAGCGGAGGCGGCGATCTCGTTGCAGGCGTTCTACGAGCATTTTCCGAGCAAGGAGGACGCGTTCCTCGTCGCGTACGAGATCGGCCACGACAAAGGCCTAGCGCTGGTCGAGCGTGCGTTCGATTCCCACGAGGACTGGCGGATTGGTGTGCGCGCGGGCATCCAAGCGCTCTTCGACTACCTCGCCAGCGAGCCAGCCTTCGCGCACCTTGCGCTTGTCGACGTGCAGGCCGCCAGCTCACGTGTCACCGAGCGCGCGGCACGCGGCGTGACCTCCTATACGGAGATGCTCGCTCCCGGCTTCAGCGAGACGCCCCGGGAGCAGCGTCCTCCGCACGTCACCTCCGCGGCGATCGCGGGCGGGCTCTTCGAGCTTTGCCTGCACCACGCGCTGCAGCGCCGCATGGACGAACTGCCGCTACTGGTGCCGCGAGCGACTTACTTCGCACTGGCGCCGTTCATCGGCGCCGACGCAGCCGGCAAGGTCGCGATCGACGGCAAGCTCTGATCCGGCGCGGGCCCAGCGATCAGAGCCCAAGCACTGTGCGTAGCTCGCTCGTGACTCGTTCGATCTGCTGCTCGGAGAGCTCGGGATAGAACGGAAGCGCCAGCGAACGCTCCGCGACCCCCTCACATACAGGGAACTCGCCCGGCCGGTGCCCGAAGCGCTCGCGATAGAAGCTCATCAGATGGATCGCCGGCAGGTAGGGCTTACTCTGGACGCCGCGGCGTGCCAGCCCGCGGATGACGGTGTCGCGGTCGGCCTCGCGCGGCAACTGCACGACGAACACGAACCAGCCGCGAACGTTGGCATCGTGGTCAGGGCACGGTAGCTCGAGCCCCTCCAGCTCGGTGAGCGATTCGCGGTAGAGCTCCGCGACGCGCGCCCGCGCGGTGAGCATCTCGTCAAGGCGCCCCAGCTGCACGATTCCCAGCGCGCAGGCGATATCCGACAACCGATAGTTGAACCCCAGGCGATCGTGATCTAGCCATCCCATGTCCGGTGCGCGCCCCTGGTTGCGCTCCGAGTCGATCAGTGTCTTCAGCGCGGGGTCGGCAAGCGTGACCATCCCCCCCTCGCCGGTCGTGATCTGCTTGTTCGCGTAGAAGCCGAACACGGCTGGATTGCCGCGGCCGCCGACGGCGATGCCATCGGCGTGCCTAGCTCCTAGCGCCTCACACGCATCCTCAACGATGCCAAGCCCGTGCTTGCGCGCGAGACTCTCGAACGCCGGCATATCGGCGGGATAGCCGAAGATGTGGACCGGCAGCACAGCCCTTGTGCGCTGCGTCACCGCGGCGGCGGCGGCTTGCGGATCGAGGTTCAGCGTCACCGCGTCGATGTCCGCAAACACCGGACGCGCGCCCTCGTACAGCGCGGCGTTCGCCGAGGCGACGAACGAGAAGGGGCTGGTGATGACCTCATCTCCTTGCTGCACCCCGACGGCACGCAGCGCGAGGTGCAAACCGGCCGTCCCACTGGACACCGCGCAGGCACACGGCACGCCGACGCGTGCGGCAAATGCGCGCTCGAACTGCTCGCCGCGTGGTCCCAACGAGAGTTGACCGGAGCGCAGCACCTCGATCACCGCTTGCTCCTCCGCCGCCCCTAAGACAGGGCGCGCGAGTGGGATGACCGGGTCCGGCACTACGCGGCGTCGGGGTGGATCGGCACTACCTCGGCGAGCTGCGGAGCACCGCGCGAGCCGTCCGGCTGCATCCCGTACTCCAGCGAGTCGACGAGGGCGTCCCAGGAGGCCTCGATCACATTCTCGGAGACCCCGATCGTCCCCCACATGCGCTGTCCGTCAGAGGCATCGATCAGCACCCGCGTCACCGCGCCGGTGCCCTTGTCCTCGTCGAGGATCCGCACCTTGAAGTTCACGAGCTCGATGTCGCGCAGATGCGGGTGGATCTCACCAATCGCATCGCGCAGCGCGCGATCCAAGGCGTTGACCGGCCCGTTGCCCTCCGCGGTGCGCACATAGCGGCGCTCCTCCCCCGCGCGGCGCTGATCGTCGGCCTCGCCGTCGCTCCCCGCGGCGCGGCGGTCCGGAATCCAGATCTTGATCGTCGCCTCGGTCTCGACACGTCCGTCGGCGCGCTTCTCGACAATCACGCGCCAGGACTCGAGACGAAACAGCGGCTCGTACTCCCCCGCCTCCTTGCGCAACAGCAGCTCGAAGGATCCATCGGCGGCCTCGAACTGAAAGCCGTCGTGCTCGAGCTGCTTGACGCGCTCGGCTGTCCGCAGAGCTGCGTCGTCGTCCAACTCGATCCCGGCTTCGCGCGCCTTCTCAATCACGGTGCCCTTGCCGGAGAGCTCCGAGATGAGCACGTCGCGACGGTTGCCGACGAGCTCGGGCTCGACATGCTCGAAGCTGCTCGAGTCAGCCCGTACGCCCGCGGCGTGCAGGCCGGCCTTGTGCGCGAAGGCGTGCTTGCCGACGTACGGCTGCGCCGCGTTCGGCACGCGGTTGAGCAGCTCGTCGAGGAAGTGCGCCGTCTCCGTCAAACGTGCCAGATGCTCGTCTGAGAGCAACTCAAAGCCCATCTTCAACTGCAGGTCGGCGATGATCGTCACGAGGTTCGCGTTGCCGGTGCGCTCACCGATACCGTTGATCGTGCCTTGCACCTGCGTCGCGCCGGCCTCGACGGCGACGAGCGTATTGGCGACCGCGCAACCGGAGTCGTCGTGGGTATGGATGCCGAGGGCCAGCTGCGGATCTTGCTCGCGCGCGCTGCGCACGCTCGCCGCGATCGCACTCGGCAGTGTGCCGCCGTTCGTGTCGCACAACACGACGCGCTCGGCGCCGGCGTCGGCGGCGGCGCGCAGGCAGTCCAGCGCGTACCCCGCGTCCAGCGCGTAGCCGTCGAAGAAGTGCTCTGCGTCGAACAGCACGCGCTTACCTTGGGCGACGAGGAACGCGACGGACTCCTCGATCATCGCGAGGTTCTCCTCACGCGAGACCCGCAGGACGCGCTCGACATGCGCGACCGAGCTCTTGCCGACAAGCGTGCAGACCGGGGCGAAGGACTGCGCGAGAATCCGCAAACCCTCATCGCCCTCGGCACGTCCGCCGCGACGACGGGTCATTCCGAACGCAACGATCTCGGCGTGATCGAAGCGCTCGTCCTCGAGCAGGTCGAAGAGCTCCTGCTCCTTCGGGTTCGATGACGGGAAGCCGGCCTCAATCAGGTCGATCCCGAGATCGTCCAAAGCATGCACGACGCGTAGCTTCTCCTCAGCGGTCAGCGACAGCCCCCCGCCACCCATGCCGTCGCGCAGGGTCGCGTCGTAGAGCTCGACCTTGGACATCAGCCCGTCGCTGCGGTCTGCGGCGGCGGCGTGCTCGCCGCGACGCCCGAAGCACTCTGCGAGTCGCCTGTCGGCGTCTGCAGCGCGGGCGCGCTGACGACGTCGAGCCACTCGCGGTAGCGCTCGCTACGCCCGTGGATCGCGTCATCGAAGGCACTTTGCAGCACGCGTGTGATCTCGCCGGGCTCGCCGCTGCCGATCTTGTGGTCGTCGACTTCGCGCACCGGCACAAGCTCGGCGGCCGTACCTGAGAGGAAGACCTCGTCGGCGAGGTACATCTCTGCGCGCGCGACGTTACGCTCGAGCACCTTGTAGCCGAGGTCTTGTGCCAGTTGGATCACCGATTTGCGCGTGATCCCGTCGAGGATCGAGTTGTGTTGCCCCGGCGTGATGATCTCGCCCTCGCGCACGATGTAGATGTTCTCGCCGGTGCCCTCGCAGACGTGACCGTGTTCGTCCAGCAGGATCGCCTCCTCGTAGCCGGCCTTCACCGACTCGATCTTGGCGAGCACACTGTTGAGGTACTGACCGGAGGCCTTCGCATGCGGGATCAGCGAGCGCGGCCCGATGCGCTCCCAGGAGGAGACCTTGGCACGCACGCCGTGGCGCATGCCCTCCTCGCCGAGGTAGGTGCCCCACTCCCAGCATGCGATTGTCACGTCAACGGGAGCCTCTAATGGGTTCAGTCCCATCGAGCCGTAGCCGCGGTAGACGAGTGGGCGGATGTAGCACGAGCGCAGGCCGTTGCGAGCGACCAGCTCGAGTGTCGCGGCGCGCAGCGTCTCGGCCGGGTAGGGCACCGGCATGTAGTAGAGCTCGGCCGAACGCAACAGGCGATCGACGTGCTCGGCATTGCGGAACACGGCGGGCCCGAGCTCGGTGTCGTAACAACGGACGCCCTCGAAGACGCCAGTGCCGTAGTGCAGCCCGTGCGTCAAGACGTGGACCTTGGCGTCCTCCCAGGCGACGAATTCTCCGTTCATCCAGATGAGGTCCGTGGGGTCCACTTTCATTCAGAGCTCCTGCTCGAGGTTGGCCAGCACCGCCCGCGTCGCCTCAGCCGTTCCCGCGTCGCCCCCGAGATCGGGGGTACGCAGACCGTCCCCAAGCGCGCGGTCAACGGCCGATTCTACCGCCGCCGCCTCACTTTCCAAGCCGAGTCCGTGGCGCAGCATCAACGCGGCGGAGAGAAACATCGCCAGCGGATTCGCGATCCCCTGCCCGGCGATGTCAGGCGCGGAGCCGTGCACCGGCTCAAACAGACCCGGCCCATCCCCGCCCAGCGAGGCACTCGGCAGCATCCCGATCGAGCCGGTCAGCATCGCGGCCTCGTCGGAGAGGATGTCGCCGAACATGTTCTCGGTGAGGATCGTGTCGAAGTGGCGCGGCGCGGAGACGAGCTGCATGGCGGCGTTGTCGACGAGCACATGCTCGAGCTCGATGTGCGGAAACTCGCGCGCATGCAGATCGCTGACGACCTCGCGCCACAGGCGCGATGTCTCCAGCACGTTGGCCTTGTCGACACTCGAGACCTTTGCCCGCGCGACCTCAAACGCGGTGCGCGCGATGCGCTCGATCTCGGCGACCGTGTAGAGACAGAGATCTGATGCGGAGTCCGCGGTGCGGGTCTTCTCGCCGAAGTAGATCCCGCCGGTGAGCTCGCGCACGACGAGCAGGTCGGTACCTTCGATCCGCTCGCGCCGCAGCGGCGAGGCGTCATAGAGCGCGGGCAGCGGTCGCACCGGCCGCAGATTCGCGTACAACCCGAGCCCCTTGCGCAACCCAAGCAAACCTTGCTCGGGGCGCGGCGCGGCGGGATCGGTGGTGTCCCACTTCGGTCCACCTACGGCGGCGAGCAGCACGGCGTCGGCGGCGCGAGCGGCCGCGAGTGTCTCATCGGTGAGTGCGGTCCCGTACGCGTCGATCGCGGCGCCACCGAAAGTGTGCTCCTCGAACTCGAAGTCGCCGAGCGCGCGCAGCAGCTCGAGCGTCGGCGCCATGATCTCGGGCCCGATCCCGTCACCGGGGAGGGTCAGTACGTGATGTGCCATCAGGGCTGGCAGGCTAGCGACTCACGGCGAGGTAAGTCTCTCGCCGACCCCGCCGCGCGGGCGCGCACACGCGCGGCGGGGTCGACAAACGCAACATCCACCCCCGCACCCGACCCGGCTCCTCGCGCAGGCACGCACACGTACGCGGGCACACGCACGCGCACGCGCACGGCGGGGTCGGCAACGCAAAACCTACGACCGACCCCGACCGACCAAGCCAACCGGCGTAATCCGCGGCGACCGCGACTCACAACGCAGTCGTGACCGGTCCGGCGCGTTCGCGCTCGGCTTCGTAGGCGACGATCGTCTGTTCCTCACCGAGCGTGACGCCGATGTCGTCGAGCCCCTCTAGCAGCCGCCGACGGATCTCGTGGTCGATCTCAAAAGCGACCTCGCGCCCGGCGAAGCGGACCTCCTGGGCGCGCAGATCGACCTCGCCCTCCCCCGCGTGCGCCAGAGCGTGGCAATCCTCGTCGGAGAGCACGACGGGCAGCAACCCGATCTTGGTGCAGTTGGAGTAGAAGATGTCGGCGAAGCTCGGTGCGACGAGCGCGCGGAAGCCATAGTCCTGCAGCCCCCACGGTGCGTGCTCGCGCGAGGAGCCGCAGCCGAAGTTCTCGCCGGCGACGAGGATCGGGTTGGCGGGCAACTCCCAGCCGTCCTCCTTGGCCCAGTCGTAGAAGAGAAACTCACCGAAACCGGTGCGCTCGACGCGCTTGAGAAACTGCTTGGGCATGATCTGATCGGTGTCGACGTTGGCGCGGTCCAAGTGGCTGACCGGCCCGCTGATGATCTCGACTGCTTCCATCTCAGTCTCCTTAGCTCCAGTCGCGGATATCGGTGAAGTGCCCCTCGATGGCAGCTGCGGCGGCCATCTGCGGGGAGACGAGGTGCGTACGTCCGCCACGCCCCTGGCGCCCCTCGAAGTTGCGATTCGAGGTCGAGGCGCAGCGCTCGCCGGGGGCGAGGGTGTCGGGGTTCATCCCTAGACACATCGAGCAACCGGCAACGCGCCAGTCGAAGCCGGCGTCGCGGAAGACACGATCGAGGCCCTCGGCCTCGGCCTGCGCCTTGACCTGCTGGGAGCCGGGCACGACCATCGCCTCGACGCCCTTGGCAACTTTGCGCCCGCCGATGACCCCAGCGGCGGCGCGCAGGTCGCCGATGCGCGAGTTGGTGCAGGAGCCGATGAAGACGCGGTCGAGGCGGATCTCCTCGATCGGCGTGCCGGGCTCCAGGTCCATGTAGTGCAGCGCGCGTTCGGTGGCCTCGCGGTCAGCGGGGCTGTCGAACTCCTCGGGCGCGGGCACCTTGTCGGTGACGGCGCGCACCATCCCGGGCGTCGTGCCCCACGTGACCTGCGGTGAGAGCGCGGCGGCGTCGACGATCATCTCGCGGTCGTAGAACGCGCCGGGCTCGCTGCGTAGCTCGCGCCAGTGCTCGATCGCGGCGTCCAGCTCGGGGCCGTGCGCAGCGCCGGGGCGACCCTGCGGCCAGCCGTCGGTGACGGCGCCGTCGAGGAACCAAGCGAATGTGGTGTCGTCGGGCGCGACCATCCCGGCGCGCCCGCCGCCCTCGATCGTCATGTTGCAGACGGTCATGCGGCCCTCCATCGAGAGCGCTTGGATCGCTGGCCCGGCGTACTCGACGACGTGTCCGGTGGCGCCGCCGACGCCCATCTGGCCGATCGTACCGAGGATCAGGTCCTTGGCGGTGACGCCGAAGCCAAGCGCGCCCTCGTAGCGGATCAGCATCGACTTGGGCTTCTGCTGGACCATGCACTGTGTAGCGAGGACGTGCTCGACCTCGCTGGTGCCGATCCCGAAGGCGAGCGAGCCGAAGGCGCCATGGGTGGCGGTATGCGAGTCCCCACAGACGATGGTCATGCCTGGCTGTGTGACGCCGAGCTCGGGGCCGATGACATGCACGATCCCCTGGCGGTTGGAGCCCAGCGAGTAGACGGGGACTCCGAACTCGGCGCAGTTGCGCTCCAGGGTTTCGACCTGGACGCGCGAGAGCTCATCCTTGATGCGCGCGGCGACGGGCGTGCCGTCGGTCGGCGTGTTGTGGTCGGCGGTGGCGAGCGTGCGGTCGGGCCGGCGCACCTTGCGCCCAGCGAGGCGCAGACCGTCGAAGGCCTGCGGACTGGTGACCTCGTGCACAAGGTGCAGGTCGATGTAGAGGAGACCCGGCGCGACCTCGTGGGCCTCCCAGAGCTTGTCGAACAGGGTCTTGGGCATCAAGCGTCCTTCCGGCTCGGGATTTGATTTTGATTGGACCCCTCCGGGGTCCCGGATGGGTTGGCAAACGCGACATGCGAAGCCGGTGTGGAGGTCCGGGCGCTCACGGTCAGCTCCTACGCAGCCCGGCGCTGACGACGGCCAGGAAGCTCGCCTCGCCGTCGCCGGCGTTCTCGAAGTGGTGGGGCAGGTCGGCGTCGAAAGTGACGCAGTCGCCCGCGGCTAGCTCGTGGCGCTCGCCATCACAGACGAGCACAACGGCGCCGTGCTCGACCAAAGCGGTCTCGCGGCTACCGGGCTCGTGCATCGGCGGGTCATCTAGCGCACCGGTGGCGCCGC
Organism: Solirubrobacteraceae bacterium; assembly: GCA_036502205.1. Lineage (GTDB taxonomy): Bacteria > Actinomycetota > Thermoleophilia > Solirubrobacterales > Solirubrobacteraceae > Palsa-744. The sequence goes on from DASXZA010000024.1 coordinate 15,241, forward strand.
CGGCGGTGAGCGTGTGGCGGGAGAGCTCGGTGCGCTGGCCGGGCTGGGCAGCGGTCATGACCTCGTAGCGGTGCCCGCGCTGCTCGCTGCCACCGTGGCCGCGCTCGCCGGCGCGCACGATCGTGACGGCACCGTCCTCGTCGAGGCGCAGCAGCTGGGAGAGCCGCAGCTCGAGGCCGGCGGCGATCTTCGCAGCGAGCACCAGCGTGGGGCTGGTCTCGCCGCGCTCGACCTGGGAGAGCATCGGCGCGCTGACACCGCTGCGGGCAGCGAGATCGCGCAGCGAGAGATCGGACGCCTCGCGCAGCGCGCGCACGCGGGCGCCGAGGACGGTCGGATCGACGGCGTCGCGTGCCGGCGCGCGCACGACGGGATCAACGGCCGGCTCGGGCTCGGAGACCTGCGGACGCTCGCGCACGGAACGCTCCTGCTTTTCAGCCCACTGCTCTTGCAAGGTTGCCATACACGCGTACGTTATCACATACGTCCGTATGGCGATGCGGTCAATCTATGGCGCTCCCGCCGGCAGCCCGACGACGCCCTCAGGGCGTTCGGCGCGGGCGCGCGCGACCGAGAGCGCACGCACATACGCGCGCGCGGCGGCCTCAATGACGTCAGTCGAGACGGCCTGCCCGGACCCGGAGCCGCCGTCGATCTCGACGACCATCGAGACCTCGCCGAGCGCGTCCTGGCCCTCGGTGACGGCGCCGATCTTGAAGTCGCGCAGTCGCGGATCGAGGCCCGTGGCGGCGTTGATCGCGGCCAGCACCGCGTCGATCGGGCCATCGCCGGTGAAGTTGCCCTCGGCAACCGAGCCGTCGGGCAGTGTGACCGCGACGTGCGCGTGCGGCGGCCGGCGTGAAGATGCCTGCACCTCGAACCACTCCAGGCTGTAGCCGGCGGCGTCCTCGCGTAGCTCCTCGGTGACGAGCGCCTCGAGGTCCATCGCGGTCAGCGTCTTCTTGCGATCAGCGATCTCCTTGAAGCGTTTGAACGCGGTGTTCAGCGCCTGACCATCGAGCGGGTAGCCCATCTCGGCCAGCGCGTCGCGCAGCGCGTGGCGGCCGGAGTGCTTGCCGAGCACGATCGCGTTAGCGTCGAGACCGACGCTGGTGGCGTCCATGATCTCGTAGGTCGAGCGCTCCTTCAGGACGCCGTCCTGGTGGATGCCGGACTCGTGCGCGAACGCGTTGCGCCCGACGATCGCCTTGTTCGGTTGCACCGGATAGCCAGTCAGGCGCGAGACCAGCCGGCTCGTGCGCGCCAGCTCGCGCGTGTTCAGCGCGGTGTCCAGGCCGATGTCGGCGTGACGCGTGCGCAGCAGCATCACGATCTCCTCCAGCGATGCGTTGCCGGCGCGCTCGCCGATGCCGTTGATCGCGCACTCGACCTGACGCGCTCCGGCGAGCACCCCTGCAAATGAATTGGCGACCGCTAGTCCCAGATCGTCGTGGCAGTGCACTGACAGCGTGACACCGTGCAGCGCGGGCACCAACTCATACAACCGCGCCAGGTACGCCTGGAACTCGTGCGGCATCGTGTAGCCGACGGTGTCGGGAATGTTGATCGTGGTCGCGCCCTCATCGATCGCGATCTGCACGACTTCAGCAGTGAACTGCACGTCGGCGCGCGTGGCGTCCATCGGCGAAAACTCGACGTCGTCGAGGTACTGCTTGGCGTGCGCGACGGCGGCGCGCGCCTGACCCTTGACGTCCTCGCGCGTGGTCTGCAGCTGATGCACGATGTGAATGTCGGACGTCGAGATGAATGTGTGAATGCGCGGGCGCTCAGCGTCGCGCACAGCCTCCCAGGCGGCGTCGATGTCTCCGACGTGGGTGCGCGCGAGGCCCGCGATGATTGGGACCCCGTCCACCCCCGCGGGCTCTGTGACCTCGCGCGCGATCGTTTGCACCGCCTCGAAGTCGCCCGGCGAGGTAATCGGGAAGCCGGCCTCGATCACGTCGACCCCGAGCCTCGCCAGTTGCTGGGCGATCTCAAGCTTCTCGGTCGTGTTCAGCGAGATGCCCGGCGACTGCTCGCCGTCGCGTAGCGTCGTGTCGAAGATCAGGACGCGGCGATCATCGGCGTCGCTCGTGATGTCTGGTGATTCCTGCGCAGTGCTCATGTCGTCGTCCTCCTAGAAGTCTCGGTCGAAGCTTTCTCCAGTGATCGGTATGCGGCTACGCGGCCGCCACGCACTATTCCCCCCGAGGGGGGAGGAGGAGAAGTCGAAGAGACAGCTTGCGCGACATGACTACGGCCGAGGGTAGCACGACCATTTAAATCGGCAAGCCGCCCCCGAGCCTGAGCGCTGGACGCCCGAGCCCAGCGCCCGCGGCCTGTCTCCGCTTAGCGACGGTCGCCCTGCTCAGCTCAGGACGACGGCCCAGCCGTCGACGAACCCGTCGGAGGCGACGATCTCCTGCACTACCTCGCGCGGCACGGCGGCGTCGGTCGTGACGACCATCGCCGCCAGGCGCTGCTCCTCGCCGTCGGCAGGCACGTCTTGCGCCTGCCCTGCGGACGGGTGATCGGGCACGTGCCCGACGGCGGCCGAGGAGATGTTGATGCCGTGCTTGCCGAAAATCGTGCCCACCCGGCCGATCATGCCCGGCAGATCGGCGTAGCGGAAGATGCTCACGAACGGCTCGAGCTCGACGGTCAGGCGCCGGCCCTGAACCTCGACGAGGTGCGGTGCGCGGTGCGGTCCGATCCCGGTCCCGGCGACGGCGACGCGCTGATCGCCGGCGATCACGGTGACGCGGATCAGCTCGTTGAAGTCCTGCGCCTCGGTCACCGACTTCTCCTCGACCACGATCCCGCGCTCCTCGGCCATCGAGGGCGCGTTGACGAGGTTGACCTGCTCCTCGGTGCGACCCTGCAGCGCGCCCTGGATCACCGCGAGCGTCAAGAGACGCGTGTCGAAATCGGCGATGCGACCCATGAAGGCGGCCTCGATGCGCTCGACCGAGCTGCCCTCGGCGAGCTCCATCGCCAGGCGCCCGAGCTGCCGAGCGAGCGGCAGGAACGGCCCCAGTACCTGCATGTCCTCGGCGCCGATCGAGGGGATGTTGACGGCGGTGGAGACCACGCCGCCGGTCAGCGCCGCGACGACCTGCTCGGCGCTCTGATAGCCGGCGCGGTCGGTCGCCTCCGCCGTGGAGGCGCCGAGATGCGGGGTGACGATCACGTTGGCGTAACCGAACAGCGGGTTCTCGGTCATCGGCTCCGAAGGGAACACGTCGAGCGCGGCGCCGCCGACCTTGCCGGCATCCAGCGCGTCCTTGAGCGCCGCTTCGTCGATCAGCCCGCCGCGCGCGACGTTGAGGATCCGCACGCCGTCGCGCATCTGCGCGAACGCGTCGGCGTTGAGCCAGTTCTGGGTCTCCGGCGTCTTGGGGAGGTGGATCGTGATGAAGTCGGCCTGCGCGTAGATCTCCTCGCTGTTGGCGGCCTTCTCGACGCCCAGCTCGCGGTAGCGCTCGGCGCTGACGAACGGGTCGAACGCGAGCACGCGCATGCCGAAGCCACGCGCCCGCGCGGCGACGAGCTGTCCGATGCGTCCGAAGCCGACGACGCCGAGCGTCTTCTCGTAGAGCTCGACGCCGGAGTACTTCGAGCGGTCCCATTTGCCGGCGATCAGCGACGCGTGCGCCTGCGGGATATTGCGCGCAAGCGCCAGCAGCAGCGCCAGTGTGTGCTCGGCGGCGGTCACGACGTTCGACTGCGGGGCGTTGGCGACGATGATCCCGCGCTTGGTCGCGGCGTCGACGTCGACGTTGTCGACACCGACCCCCGCGCGTCCGATCGCGCGCAGGTTCGTCGCGCGCCCAATTAGCTCGGGTGTCAGCTTCGTCGCCGAGCGGATCAGAATGCCGTCGTACTCGCCGATCCGCTCGGCGAGCTGCTCGTCACTCCAGTCGAGACCGAGCTCGACGTCGAAGTGCTCGCGCAGCAGCTCGACGCCGGAGTCGCCGATCTTCTCCTTGACAAGGACCTTCGGCCGGGCACCCGCGGCAGCGGAGCCGGCGGTCTGTGCGGCGGTCGTCGCGGCCGCATCGGCGCTGTTCTGCACGGCACTCATCCTCCGATCCTTTCCACTACCCACTCGATACACGCTGTCAGTGCCCGCACGTCGTCGGGCTCGACAGCCGGGAACATGCCGATTCGTAGCTGGTTGCGACCGAGCTTGCGGTAGGGCTCGGTGTCGACGATCCCGTTCGCGCGCAGCGTCTTGGCGACGGTAGCGGCATCGATGGCGTCGTCGAAGTCGATCGTACCGACGACCAGCGAACGCTTGGCGGAGTCGCTGACGAACGGGGTCGTATAGGGGGTGCGCTCGGCCCACTCGTAGAGGTGGCTCGAGGACTCGCTCGTGCGCGCCACACACCAATCAAGGCCGCCGCCGTCGAGCATCCAGCGGATCTGGTCGGCGAGCAGGAACAGCGTCGCGACCGCCGGCGTGTTGTAGGTCTGGTCCTTGGTCGAGTTCTCCAGCGCCGTCGCTAGCGAGAGGAACTGCGGGATCCAGCGTGCAGGCACTGAGGAATCGCCCGCGTCCGCGTCCGTCCCCCCCGCGAGCTTCGCGATCCGCTCCTGCGCGGCCGGGCTCAGCAACGCCGCCCACAGACCGCCGTCAGCGGCGAAGCTCTTCTGCGGCGCGAAGTAGTAAGCGTCGACCTGCGCCACGTCGACCGGCAACCCGCCGGCGCCGGAGGTCGCGTCGATCAGCACCAGCGCGCCGTCCGCTCCCGCCGGCCGGATGACTGGCGCCATCACGCCGGTCGAGGTCTCGTTGTGCGCCCACGCGAGTGCGTCCACACCCCCCTCGCCGCTGAGATCCGCGGGGTCCGGGGCGTCGCCCGGCTCGGCCTTGACGACGTGCGGCTCCTGCAGGAACGGCGCCTCCTTGACAACCTGCGCGAACTTCGAGGAGAACTCGCCGAATGCCAGATGCGCGGAGCGGCGCTCGATCAGCCCGCAGGCCGCGGCGTCCCAGAAGGCCGTCGCGCCGCCGTTGCCGAGCGCGACCTCGTAGCCGTCGGGTGCGCCGAACAGCTCGCGTAGACCCGCGCGGATCTCCCCCACGAGCCCCTTCACCGGCGCCTGGCGGTGCGAAGTGCCCATCAGCGCGGCGCCCTCTCCGGCCAGTCGCGCGAGGGCCTCCGGGCGCACCTTCGAGGGACCGCAACCGAAGCGTCCGTCGGCTGGCTTCAGCTCGGTCGGGATCGTCAACTGCGTCTGCTCTGCGCTGCTCGACGTCATGGGCTTCCTCGTTTCGGCCTCGAGGGTTACGGATCTGGAGGTGCCCAGGCGCGCGGCGGTGATGCTTTCGAGTCGCTCCCCGGTGGTCGCTTCCACCTCGGATTTGCGCCAGTCGCGACTAGGTCAGCGAGTGTAGCGAACCATGCGCCGCGCGCCACGCCGCCAAACCCGGGCCGCAGCCCGTCAGGGCGGAGGCGATCCCTCATTCGTCTTATCCGCGTCCGTGCGGTGAGAGCCACGCCGGCGCCGGCCCCACCGGAATGATCCGCTTGGGGTTCAGCTCGTCGTGTGTCGTGTAGTAATGGCGCTTGATCTGGTCCATCGCGACCGTCTGCGCGACCCCCGGCCACTGGTAGAGCTCACGCGTATAGCCCCACAGGTTCGGGTACTCGACGATCCGCCGGCGGTTGCAGCGAAAGTGCACGTGGTAGACCTCGTCGAAGCGCACCAGCGTCGGAAACAGACGCCAGTCGGCCTCGGTGATCTGCGCGCCCGCGAGGTAGCGCCGATGCGCGAGCAGGTCCTCGAGCCAGTCGAAGCTTTCAAACAGCGCCGCGAAAGCCTGCTCGTAGGCGTCCTGGCGGCGCGCGAAGCCGGCACGGTAAACACCGTTGTTGACCGTGTCGTAGATCCGCTCGTTGAGCGCGTCGACCTGCTCGCGCAGCGCCGGCGGATAGAGATCGAGGCCACCGCCGCCGAGCTCGGCTGCACCCAATGCCGCGGCACCGCCAGCCGAGGTCGCCTGCGCCGCGGACTCTTCGACCGCGGCGCCAAGCCCGCCCAGCGAGGTCGGTTCGTAGAACATGCGGATGATCTCGCTCGACTCGTTGGACACGATACGTCGCGTCTCGCTGTCCCACAGCACCGGAACCGTGATGCGACCTTCAAAGCCCGGATCGCTGATGCGATAGGCCTCAGCCATCAGCTCCCAGCCGTGGAGGCGATCGACGTACTCGCCGCCGGGCCCGTCGCTGAAGCGCTCGCCCGTGAACGCCCAGCCGCGCTCGTCGCGAAACGGCGCCGCGTAGGAGATCCCGACGACCTCCTGCAGCCCCGCCAGCTCGCGCAGGATTGCCGCGCGATGGCACCACGGACAGGCCAGCGAGACATACAGGTGGTAGCGGTCCGCGGCGACCGCGTACTCGCTCGCGGTGCCCGTGCGCGGGTCGATCCCAACCCAGTCGCGGAAGTGGCTCTCCTGACGTTCAAACGAGCCGCTTGCGAGCTCGCGGCCCATCACGCGGTCTTTGATCGGCTCAGTCACGACGCGGCCCTCCTCGCTCATCGGTATCCGCTTCTCGCTTAGCCATGCCGGCATCTCGTCTATGCATGCCGGCATCTCGCTCACCCATGCTCGCTCCTCGCTTACCCATGCCAAATCGCCTCGCGTGCGAGCGTGCGCGCGCTCCAGCCGCTCGGCAGCCGCGTCGGCGCGGCTCCCGCGGGAGGCTCGTGCGCGAGCAGGCAGAACTCCGGCGCCGGGCCGAACACGAGCTGGCGACGCCAGAGGCTCGCTCGAGCCGGGTCCATCCCGTCGCCGAGCAGCTCACCGAGCCCGAGCCGCCTGGTGCCGGGCGTGCGCGCGACCCAGATCGCGATCGACGCCGCGCCGATCGAGTCCAGGCCGGACGCCAACTCGCCCTCGACCAGGCCGTAGAGGCCGCCGGCGCCAGCGCCGAAGCGGCGCGCCAGCTCGTCGTGAACGGTGCGATGGCCGTGCGCGACCGCCGCCTCGTTGAGGATGCCGAGCGCCGTGTAGTCCTCGACGAGGTACCAGTCCTCATAGCCCGCCGCGCCGCTCTGCAGCTGTCCCTCGGCGCCGGCCGTCGCCGGTGCGAGCCACGGCAGCTCGGCGACGCGGAAGACCGCCGAGCCGCGCATGCCCGCCGGGCGCGCGCGGGCCAACGAATGGTGAAACGCGAGCTCCGCCTGCTCGTAGGCTGCGACTGTCGAAGCGTCGAGTGGGCGATGCCAGAAGACGTAGGCGAGCATCGCGCCGGCGACCTAGAACGCGGGCTTGATCCAGTCCATGTGCGAGCGCAGCTCCTGCCCGACGTGCTCGACCTGGGTATCGGCCTGCTCGGCGCGCATGCGCTTGAAGTTCTCCTGCCCCGCGCGGTTCTCCGCGATCCACTCGCGTGCGAAGTCGCCGGACTGGATCTCCTGCAGGATCTTCTTCATGCTCGCCCGCGTCTCGTCGGTGATCACGCGCTTCCCGCGCGTGTAGTCGCCGTACTCCGCGGTGTTCGAGATCGAGTAGCGCATCCCCGCGAGGCCCTTCTCGTGCATCAGGTCCACGATCAGCTTGAGCTCGTGCAGGCACTCGAAGTACGCCATCTCGGGGTCATAGCCCGCCTCGACCAGCGTCTCGAAGCCCGCTTGCACGAGCTCGGACGCGCCGCCGCAGAGCACCGCCTGCTCGCCGAAGAGGTCCGTCTCGGTCTCGTCCTTAAAGCTCGTCTCGATCACGCCGCCGCGCGTGCAGCCGATGCCCTTCGCGTAGGCCAACGCCAGCTCGCGCGCGTTGCCGCTCGCGTCCTGCTCGACCGCGATCAAACCCGGCACGCCACTGCCCTCCAGGAACTGGCGGCGCACGAGGTGACCGGGACCCTTCGGTGCGACCATCGCGACGTCAACGCCCGCCGGCGGCTCGATCTCGCCGTAGTGGATCGAGAAGCCGTGCCCGAACAGCAGCATGTCGCCCTCCGCGATGCCGTCGCGGATCTCGCTCTCCCACACGTCGTGGTGGAGCTCGTCCGGCAGCAGGATCATCACCAGGTCACCGCGGCTCGCCGCCTCGACGACCGACAGCACCTCCAGGCCCTGCTCGCGCGCCTTCGCGACCGACGCCGAGTCCTCCCTCAGGCCAACCACTACCTGTACGCCTGAGTCCTTGAGGTTGAGTGCGTGCGCGTGGCCCTGGGAGCCGTAGCCGATGATCGCGACGGTCTTGCCGTCGAGGAGTTTGAGGTCTGCGTCGTCGTCGTAGAGCATGCGCGGCAGGCTATCTCATGGCGTCTGCCGAGGCGGAGTTCGACGCGGCGTCCAGCCGGTCGCTTACGCGCTTGCGACCGCGACGAGCGAGCGCCCCGGGATGCTGAGCGAGCCGTCGGGTTGCGTGTGCGGAGCCAGGCGCTCCGCGACCGCCGTGCGTAGCAGCTCGACGTCCTTGGCCGATTGCTCGAGCACCGCGTCGTGCAACTGACGCGAGATGTCAAGCATCGTCTCCCAGAACGCGTCGAAGCTCTCGTGACGGTGGCGCACGTCGATCGCGTCGATCGTCACCTCGGTGAAGCCCGCGCGCATCAGCAGCGTGTACACGCGCTCGCGATCGCCGAGCGCGAACGGACCGGGACGGTCACCGTCGGGGGCCGGCACGAGACCGCGCTCGAGCAGCACCGACGTCGGAATCGACGCCCACGGATTGGCGCCGACGGCGTCCCAGACCGCGAGCGCGAGCCGACCTCCCGGGCGCAGCACGCGCCGCGTCTCGCTCATCGCCGCGAGCGGATCGGCCATCAGCATGTAGCCCCAACGGCACAGCACCGCGTCGACGCTCGCGACCGGCAGGTCGATCCATTCGGCGTTCCAGACCTGGAACTCGACGTTCGTCAGCCCCAGCTCGACCGCCCGCGCACGGGCGCCGTCGAGCATCCCCTCGGCCTGATCGGAGAGGATCACCCCGCCGGCCGGCGCGACTAGCTCGGCCGCGAGCAGGCCGGTCTCGCCGACACCCGCCGCGAGCTCAAGCACGCGCTGCGCGGGCTGCGGATCGATTGCCTGCACCATCCAGTAGGAGACCGGAGCACCGAGGTCGCGGATCTCCTGCTGGCGGCGAACCCAGCCCGGGGCCGCCTCCTGCCAGTGCTCGGCGCTCGTGCGCCGATGCTCCTCGGCGTCCGCCGCGCTGCTACCGGCGCCGCTCACGCGAGCTCCCGACGCAGCAGCTTGCCCGAGCGCGTGCGCGGCAGCGGGCCGGCGACGAGCGCGACTTGCTTTGGCACCTTGTACGGAGCCAGGCGTGTCACGCAATGCGCGCGCAGCTCCTCGACGTCGACGGCCGCCTGCTCACGCAGCACGACGAGCGCCGCCACCGCCTCGCCCCAGCGGTCGTCCACGCGACCCAGCACAGCGGCCTCGAGCACCTCGGGGTGCGCCTCCAGCACCGCCTCGACCTCGGCCGGCGCGACGTTCTCTCCTCCGCTGACGATCGTATCGGCCTTCCGTCCGGTCACCTCGAGGCTCCCCTCCGCGTTCAATCTACCCAAATCTCCGGTGCGTAACCAGCCGTCCGCTCCCATCGCCGCGCGCGCAACGGTCGGACCGGCGAGCTCAATCTCGCCGTCCGCGGCGATCTGCACGCGCGTGCAGAACAGCGGCGGACCGGCGCTCGGCGTGAGCGCCGCTGCATCCGCCGACGGCGGCGAATTAGCCGGCGGCATCTGAGCCGCGTGTCTCCGACCGGCGCCGGCAGCGCTGTCCAACGCCGCAAGCGGCGTCGTCGTGACCTGCGAGCAGGCCTCCGTGAGGCCGTAAGTGAGACTCACCGGAACCGCCGCCGCGCGAGCACGTGCCAGCAACGCCGCCGGTACCGGACCGCCACCGGTCAGGGCGCAGCGCAGCGCCGGCGGGTCGCGCAGGCCGCCGTCCAGCAGCCGTGCGAGCGTCGTCGCGACCAGCGAGACGAGCGTCACCGAGTCCTCCGAGTCCCACTCGGCCAGCAGCGCGTCGAGCACCGCCTCGGTCTCGAAGCGCGGGTGCACGACCGCGGTGCTCGCGTAGATCGCGCTGCGCAGCAGGATCGAGAGCCCGCCGACGTGCGCGAGCGGCAGCGCGCACAGCCAGCGCTCCGCGGGATCCAATCCGAGCGCAACCGCCGAGCCGAGCGCGCTCCAGAGGAAGTTCCCGTAGGTCAGCTCGATCGGCTTCGGAGCCGAAGTCGTCCCCGAGGTGTGGATCACCGCCGCGACCGCGTCGAGGTCGTGCATGAAACCGCCCTCTTCGCCGGCGTCGGCGAGGTGAGTCACATTTGCGACCCCGCCGCGCGCGCGCACGCCCGCGTGTCGCGTGCGCGACGGGGCTTGTGCAAGCGGCTCCTCCACGACAACCGCCGCGCCGGTTTCGATCGCGCTGCGCTCCTCGGCGCGCAGACGCAAGTCGATGGGCACCGCCGCGGCACCCAGTAACAGGCAGGCGTGCAGCGTGTACGCGAAGTCCAGGCCCGCGGGCAGTGCGATCGCGACGCGATCCCCGGGCTGCACACCGACCGCTCGCAATTCCGCGGCACCGGCGCGCGCGCGGACGAGGAGCTCCGCGTAGGAGCAACTCCCCGCCGGAGTCCGCAGCGCCGTGGCCGCTGGCGCTGTCGCGGCGGCGCGTTGGAGCCAAGCCTCGACCAACATCCCCACAGGCTAGCCTTCCGGCATGCCCATCACTTGGATCCCCGCAGGGGACTACACGGATATCCGTTACGAGAAGACCGCCGCCGACGACGCGTCGCCAGCGGGGATCGCGAAGATCACGATCGATCGCCCGGAGGTCCGCAACGCGTTTCGACCGCAGACCGTCATCGAGATCTCGCGTGCGCTGGAGCAGGCGCGCGAGGACACCGAGGTCGGCGTGATCGTGCTCACCGGTGAGGGCCCCGACGCATTCTGCTCCGGCGGCGATCAGCGGGTGCGTGGGGACTCGGGCTATCTCGCCGAGGACGCCGCCGGCAAAGCCGGGGTCGGCCGTTTCCACGTCACCGATCTGCACGTCCAGATGCGCCGCCTGCCAAAGCCCGTCGTCGCGATGGTCGCCGGCTATGCGATCGGCGGCGGGCACGTCCTGCACCTCGTCTGCGACCTCACGATCGCTGCCGAGAACGCACGCTTCGGCCAGGTCGGCCCGCGCGTCGGCTCCTTCGACGGCGGCTTCGGCGCGGGCCTACTCGCGAACCAAGTCGGCCCGAAGAAGGCGAAGGAGATCTGGTTCCTCTGCCGCCAGTACGACGCGCAGGAAGCGCTGCAGATGGGTCTTGTCAACACGGTCGTCCCGCTCGCGCGGCTCGAGGAGGAAACGGTGCAGTGGTGCCGCGAGATGCTCGAGCTCTCGCCGTTTTCGCTGCGGCTGCTGAAGGCTAGCTTCAACGCCGCCGAGGACGGCCTCGCCGGGGTGCAGCAGCTCGCACACGACGCCAACCTGCTCTTCTACATGAGCGAGGAGGCGCAGGAGGGCCGCGACGCCTACAAAGAGAAGCGCCGCCCGGACTTCTCGCGCTTCCCACGGCGAGCCTGACGGCGAGCGGAATCGACCCACGATGAGCACGATCCAGTCGCCGGCACCGCCGGCCCCCGGCGTCCCCAGCGGCGCGAGCGCGGTTCGCATCTGGGTGATGGCCGCCCGTATACGCACGCTCACGGCGGCGATCGCCCCGGTCCTGGTCGGTACCTCACTGGCGCTGGGCGCCGGTCATTTTGCCGCGCTGGCGTTCCTCGCGGCGCTGCTCGGCGCGATCTTCATCCAGGTCGGCACGAACCTCTCCAACGACTACTCCGACGCGCGGCGCGGCGCCGACACTGAGGACCGGCTCGGACCGGTCAGGGTCACCGCCGGTGGCCTCGTCCCGCCAAAGCAGGTGCTGATCGCGACCTACGTCACGTTCGGCCTCGCGGTGCTGTGCGGCGTGTATCTCGTCGCGGTCGCCGGCTGGGAGCTAATCGCGGTCGGCGCCGCGTCGATCCTCGCAGGCGTCCTCTACACCGGCGGTCCGCGCCCCTACGGCTACGAAGGCCTCGGTGAGGTCTTCGTGTTCCTCTTCTTCGGGATCGTCGCCGTCGTCGGGTCCTACTTCGTGCAGGTCCAGCAGCTGCCGTGGCAGCCGTTCGTCTGCGCGATCCCCGTCGGCCTGCTCGCGAGCGCGATCCTCGTCGTCAACAACGTCCGCGACCTCGAGACCGACCGGCGCGCCGGCAAGCGCACGCTCGCGGTGCGTCTCGGCCGCGAGCGCACGCGCGCCTTATACACCGCGATGCTCGCGATCGCGTTCCTCTGCGCGCCGCTGCCGTGGCTATTGGGCTCGATGACCGCGTGGCTGCTGCTGCCATGGCTGGCGGCGCCGCTGGCGATCGCGGTGGCACGCGTCGTGCGCACGCGTACCGACGGGCCGTCATTGAACGGCGCGCTGGCGCGGACCGGGATGCTGCAGCTCGTCTTCTGCCTGCTGTTCTCGGCGGGGATCCTCGCCAGCGGCGGAATCGGCTCCTGAGCCGCATGGGCGATCCGGCCGCGGACGCCCGACCTCGGCGTCGTGGAAGTTGGAGGAGCGCACCGCGATGCTGATGCGCGTTACGCGAAGCACGCTGCGCCTGCGCCGTCCGCTGGCGACTGCCTACGGAAGTGTGCACGAGCGAGAGCTGTTCACGGTGCAGTTGCGCGACACGGACGACGGCAGCGTCGGCTATGGCGAGGCGGCGCCCCTCGAGATCTACGACGGCGTAAGCCCCCAGCGGGTAGAGCGGGCGCTGGAGAGCTATCGGCCGGTCCTGATGCAGTCGGCGGGCACGACCGGCGCGCAACTCGTGGACGCGTGCCGGCGGGTGTGCGACGAGCCGACGGCGCTCGCCGCAATCGACCTCGCGCTGTGGGACCGCGCAGGGCGACGCGCGGGCCGGCCGGTCGCGGCAATGCTCACCGACGCGCCCGCGAGTGCGGTGGCGGTCAACGCGACGCTCTCGGCCACGGACCGCGGCGGTGCAGCTGAGCAGGCCGCGCGCGCGGTCGCCGACGGCTATGAGTGCGTGAAGGTCAAGGTCGGGGTCGGCGACGACGCCGGACGGATCGCCGCGGTGCGCGCGGCGGCGGGGCCACACGTCGCGCTGCGCGTGGACGCCAACGGAGCGTGGGACATCGAGGGTGCGGTGCGCGCAATCGAGACGCTTGAACCGGCGGGGCTGGAGTTGGTGGAGGAGCCCACGCACGGCCTGGCCGCGGTGCGCGCGGTGCGCGAGCGCGTGACGGCGCGCGTCGCGATCGACGAGACCGCCGCCGAGCACGGCGCGCTGGGCGCGGGCGTCGCCGACGCCGTCTGTCTGAAGATCTCGCGCTGCGGCGGGATCGGTGGCCTGCTCGCCGCCGCCGCGCTCGTACGCGCATCCGGCGCGGAGGTCTACCTGGCCTCCACCTACGACGGGCCGCTGGGGATCGCCGCCGCCCTCCACGCGGCCGCGGCGCTGGCGTCGCGTGGGCCGCTGCCGCCGTGCGGACTGGCGACGCTGGGGCTGTTCGAGGACATCGAGAACCCACTGCCGGTACGCGCCGGGCACATCGCGGTACCCGACGCGCCCGGGTTGGGCGTGCGGCCGACGCAATAGGCAAGCCCCAGCCACCGCCACGCGGAGGCGCTCGGACTCCGGGGCCTTCGACACGAGCCCCGCCGCGGCCGCCTTTGACACGGGCCCCTGCCGCGGCCGCCTTCGACACGAGCCCCCGCCGCGAAGCCGAGCACCAGGGCACCGTCCGCTCGTGTCGGGCGGAGCTGTTCGCACCGCGCCCGATCGAGATCGCACCGTCGAAGTGCTCGACGTATCCCAGGTGAATCCGACCGCGGCAAGCCGAAAACCATGCAAATTGCGCGCAAGCCCTGAGGCACAAACTTGAAATACAACCAATATTCTGTACTTTTGTATCGATCCAGAATGTCTCCATCACCCGTGGGGCGGTGCGTCAAAGAATCAGTGGACGACGCATCGCCGCACCTGAGTGTGCGAGGAGACGAAGACGACCAGGGGGTGCCAGGATGCGGCGACCAGTTACATCCAGCGATGAGCAGCGCGCTTGTTCGCGTGCCGCGAGGAAGATACACATTCTGGTCGTACTCGCAGCGGCCGCGCTCGTGTGGAACGCCGCAGCGGCTACACAGGCCCTGGCGTCTCACTACACGCAGTTGGTTGATAGTGGTAACAGTGTGAATGCTGTTTCGTGCCTGCCCGGCACGACTGACTGTGTAATCAGCGACAGCGCGGGACAGGCGTTCTACTCGACCAACGTCAGCACGACCTCGTCGGCCACGTGGAAAACGTGGACCGGACCCGCCAGCCAAAGCCCCAGCCAAGCGGTCGACTGCCCCTCAACCGGACTCTGCGTGCTCGCCGACGGCAAAGAAACGGCCGGCGGCAAACTTTACTATGCAACTTCCCTGGGAGGCTCCTGGAGCGAAGCCTACTCCCCGTCCTACGGCGTGGACGCGATCTCCTGCACCTCATCCACCTTCTGCGTCGACGGCCAAGACGGCGCGGGCTACTTCCGCTACTCCACCAGCCCAGCCTCCTCATCCTGGGAACTGGAGGACCAAGGCGCCGCCAGCATGAACGGCGTCGCCTGCCTGTCCTCGTCCTTCTGCGCAATCGTCGACGGCGCCGGCAACGTCCACATCGCCAACAGCACCAGCCAAATCGAGTCATCCTCCTGGACCTCCACCGACATCGACGGCACCACCGCGCTCCACGGAATCGCCTGCACCTCCACAACCGCCTGCATCGCAATCGACGGCGCCGGCAACGTCATCAACCTCGCGATCTCAGGCAGCACCCCAACCGCAACCAAACACGACATCGACGCCAGCAACGACCTCACAGCCATCGCCTGCACCGGAACCACAACCTGCGCCACCGTCGACAACCTAGGCCACATCTTCGTCACCACCAACGCCGGAACCAGCTGGACCGAACAAGAGCAACTCGGACAGAAACTCACAAGCGTCTCCTGCGCATCCACCACACTCTGCGCCACCACCGACACCGTGGGAGAAGTCGCTCCGTTCGCTCCGACCGCGGGCGGGACGAAACCGTCGAATGTCACGCGCCCCACGATCTCCGGCCCGCACACCTATGGCAAAGAAGAGACCGCCAACCACGGCACCTGGAACGGGAGCGAACCGATCACCTACACCTACCAGTGGGAACGCTGCGAAGGCAGCACGTGCACGCCGATTTCGGGCGCAACCGCCTCCACCTACGTTGTCGCACAGGCCGACATCGGCAAGACGCTGCGAGTCAAGGTGACTGCGACCAACGCCTACGGCGCCAGCAGCGAAGTCTCCGCGTCCTCCGAAACCGTGACGGGCCCACCTGTCAATACGGCCGCGCCCACAATCGCCGGCCAGGCCACGGAGTGGCACTATGAGCGTGCATCCAGTGGCACCTGGGTCGGGGGAGCGGAAAAATATGCCTACCAGTGGTACCTCTGCGAACCGGGCTGCACCCCGATCACGGGCGACACATCGGCCGTGAAACTCGTCGCGAGCCCGACCGAAGTCGGAAAGACGCTGATGGTCGAGGTGACCGCAACGAACAGCTACGGCTCGAATATCGCGTTCTCCATCCCGTCCGCCGCCCTGACGGCGAATGACTGCGGAATCTACCCGCCGGACGAATCGGCTCACCACTGCTACGCGATCGGGCAATGGAGCGCCGAAAACCTCGGCATTTCGAGCCAGATCCGTACCTTTTTCGCCTCGGTGCCGGAACCCAATGAAGATTTCGTCAACAATGAGATGTGGGACGACTTTGCTCGCGGTGGCTGGGTCGAGGCAGGCGACAAGGCTGGAGCTGGTGTGGGTTTGGGTGGCGATGTGGGATTCGCCTATTTCACCGCCCAGGACATCCCGCCGGGCTACGAAACCGCAGGCTATTACGAGTATGACTTCTCGTTTGGCCCGGGAGCGGACAACTGGTTTGAAGACACCATCCACACCGTCGGCTCGGGTGTTTGGTACATCTACCTGGCAGGCAAACACGAATGGTCGTGGGGCAGCCAGCCGGGGTCTGCGTCGCTCGCCCAGGATGGGATGGAGAACACCAACGACAACATCTACGCCTCCGGTCAGTCAATGAACATGTCCTACTGGAGCGCGTCCAACGGCCAACAGTACGAAGGCTGGTCCGGTGACTCCCCATTTTCACAAGGGTCGGGCTGCATCACCCTGACAGGCGACGCGAGTGAGTCGTTCAGCAACGAATGCGGCCCGCCGGGGGCTGCCGTTCGCCGCGCGACACAAGCGACGAGTAGCACCAGCGCAGGGACGCAGACGACGAGCAAACCGGATCCCGGCGCGGTGGCGCTCGGCGCCGCCCGGTCCGACGGCGATTCCGCGCCGACCGAGATGCAGACGACCAAGACGACGGTGAGCGCCGGCGCCATCACGCTCAGCCCCCCGGGCTCAGAAGCACCCACCACCGAAAACGCTCAGTCGCGCGCAACGCTCGATCAAAAAGCCCAGCTCATCGTCCTGCACGGACATTTCACCTTGGGGTCGGCGCCGGTTCCTCATGGCGCATCCTCACCGCGCGGGACCGTGCTGAGCTTGGTGGTGGATGAAGCCACGGGCGCCATCGCGTACACGGCGCTGACCAACCGCGCGCCTTCGTCGCAAAGATTGCAAGCCCTTGGCCCGGTGACCGATACCGTCGACCCAGCGGACAAGGCCGCAGCGCACAAGTAAAGCGACGGGCGCCGCTCCTAGGGCGATAGCGCGAGAAGCGTCTCGACGATTCCCGCGGGGTTCTCCAGTGGCAACCCGTGACCGCCGGGAACGACGATCAGCCGCCCGTTTGGCAGCAGCTCTGCCATGCGGCGGCCCAGAGTGCGGAACTTGCTGTCGCGCTCGCCCGTTATTACCGCGACCTCCATTTGCAGCTCACCCAGCCGACTCCACAGGGGCGTCATCTCCCCGGTCCCGATCCCGCGCAGCACCGCCGCCAGGGCCACCGGGCTGTTGCGGCGCTGGTCGGCGCGCGCCAGCTCCCCTACCTCGGGCGGCTCGTCGGCGAACAGTGGCTGGCTGCGCCAGCGCTCGATGAAGCGCTCGTAGGGCTCCTCTTCGAGCTGCCGCGCGCGCAGCTCGTCGGCTTCGCGTCGCGCGGCGCGCTCGCGCTCGTCCTCGATGCCGGCGCTGCCCGCCACCAGCACCAGGCTCCGTACGCGCTCGGGAGCGGCGAGCGCGACGTGCAGCGCCACGCGTCCGCCCATCGAGTAGCCGCATAGCGCGAAGCTCTGCGGGGCACGCGCCAACACGTGCTCGGTGCACCCTCCAAACGTGATCGGCCGCGGCGCGTCGGCTGCCTCCCCGTGGCCCGGCAGGTCCAGCGCCAGCGGGCGATAGCGTTCGCCGGGCAACAACGCCGCGGCGGCGTCCCAGGCGCGGTGCGTACCGCCGAAGCCGTGCAATAGGACTACTGTCTGTGGCTCCGGTACGGGCACCTCCAGATCCTAGGCGTCCCGGCGCAACGAGGCCGCCGACGAGCAGCGATCGATCGCGATAACCGACCCCTGAAAATCTCCTCCCCGACCGACACCTACCTCCTGCTGCGCGCCTTCGTCGACGAGCTCGCGCGCTGCGGTCTGCGCGACGCCTGCACCTCGCCGGGCTCGCGCTGCACGCCCCTCGTGCTGAGCCTCGCGCGCGAGGAGCGCCTGCGCTGCCACTCGCACATCGACGAGCGCTGCTCGGGCTTCTTCGCGCTCGGGCTCGCAAAGGCCGCGGGGCTGCCCGTCGCGGTGACCTGTACATCGGGCACCGCCGTCGCCGAGCTGCTGCCGGCCGCGATCGAGGCCAGCGAAGCCGGCGTGCCGCTGCTGATCCTGAGCGCCGACCGCCCGCCGGAGCTGCGCGAGAGCGGCGCCGGACAGACGATCGACCAGCTCGGGCTGTTCGGGAGCGCCGCGAAGTGGTTCTTCGAGGTCGGCACCCACGAGCTCGAGACGCTCGCGGGCGGCGAGCGCGATCGGCGCCTGCGTTGGATGCGTACGCTCGCCTGTCGCGCCTACTGGCGCGCGCTCGAGGGTCGCCCGGGGGTCGTGCACCTCAACTTCGCGCTGCGCGAGCCGCTCGTGATCGGCGAGCAGTCGCTGCCCGAGGACGACAGCGGCCGCCCCGGCGGCGTGCCCTATGTGCGCCGCGTACCGGGTCGGCTGCACGCCGCGGGTGCCGAGGCCGAGCTGCGCTCGCTGCTGGCGGGCGCACGGCGCGGCGTGCTGATCGCGGGGCGCCACGAGCGTCGCGATCAGCTCGCCCGTGAGGACTCGGCGTTCGAGACGCTCGGCGCGGCGGCAGCGGCGTTCTGCGCGACGCTCGGCTGGCCGTTGCTCGCCGATCCGCTCTCGGGCGCGCGGCGCGGCGCGGCCGCCGTCGCGCACTACGACGCGCTGCTGCGCGATCCAGTGTTCGCGGCCAATCAGCAGCCGGACCTCGTCCTGCGGGTCGGTGACCTGCCGACCTCCAAGCCGCTGCGCGAATGGCTCGCGGGCCTCGGCGAGGCGCCACAGGTCGCGCTCGATCCGGAGGGCACCTGGCAGGACCCGGCCGGCATGCTCGCGCAGTCGCTCGCCGTGGAACCTGCGCGGACGCTCGCGGCACTCGCCACCGGCCCCACGGCGCTGGCCGGCGCGGATCCGGATTGGCTGCCGGCATGGCGCAGCGCCGACGAGCTCGCCGCCGAGGCCACGCTCGGCGTGCTCGCCGCCGGTGGCCTCAGCGAGCCCGCGGTCGCCGCCGAGCTGGGCGTGCTGCTGCCCGCCGAGGCCACCCTGTTCGTCGCGTCTTCGATGCCGGTGCGTGACATCGAGACCTTCTGGCCGGTCCGCTCGGACCCGCCGCGCGCGTTGTGCAACCGCGGCGCGAACGGCATCGACGGCACCGTCTCGAGCGCCTTCGGCGCCGCTGCCGCCACGGACGGACCCGTCGTCCTGCTGATCGGCGATGTCGCGCTCGCCTATGACATCGGCGGGCTGCTGGCCGCGCGGCGGCTGGAGCTCGCACTGACGATCGTGTTGATCGACAACGACGGCGGCGGCATCTTCGACTTCCTGCCGGTCTCCGCGGATCCGACCGCGCGAGCCGCCGCGCGGACCACCGACGAGACCGGCATCGACATCTACACGCGCCACATCGCAACCCCCACCGGCCTCGACTTCGCGCGCGCGGCGGAGCTCTACGGCATCGGACACGAGCGCGTCGGCGACGTCGCGAGCTTCCGCGCGGCCCTCGAGCGCGCGCTCACGGCGCAGCCGCGCGCCACGCAGATCATCGAGGTGCGCTCCGAGCGCGCTCAGAACGTCGAGTTGCATCGGCGCGTCTGGAGTGCGGTCTCGGGGTCGCTCGGTACAGTGACCGAATCGCGATGAAGAACACCGGCAAAGCGCGCACCTTCACCCTCGGTCTCCTCGGCGCGCTCGCTCTCGTGACGCCGGCGCTCGCCCAGGCAGGCTCAGCCGACGCGGCCCTATCCACGAACGCGCCGCTCAGCGCCGCCGCCGCGAAAGTCAAGAACGGCTTGCTGGTGCTGCTGACCACACGCACCGTCGTTCCCAAGGTGCAACGAACGGTGCACTTCACGGGTTATGCGACCTACACCTTCGCCGCCCCGCGGGGCCGCAAGATCATCAGCGCCTCGGCGCGGATCCTCGGCGCGGAAGCGCACGCGGTCGCGATCAGCCGACGCACAGTCTCCAAGGACCGCCAGCGCTACACCGTCAAGCTCGTGTTTCCCGGCGAGCAGGGCAACCCGGGCAAGCTGCGCGTGACGCTCGGCACCGTCGCCTGAGAGCGCACGAGTGTTGGCGCCCACTCTTGGGGGTCGATCCGATGATCCGGATAGCCTGCTGCCATGTCAGCTCAGCAGTCTCCACCCCTGGACTTGGACTTCATTGCCGACACGGTCCGCAAGCAGGAGTGCATCTTGTTCCTCGGCGCAGGAGTGCACTCGCCACCCCCAGGACGCGCCAACGACGACCACGACTGCGAGCGGTACCCGAGGTTGGGCGCTGATCTCAGCAGAGAGCTCGCACATCTCTGTGGATTGTCCACACGCTATCCGCAGGAGGATCCGACAAACCTCGCTCGCGTCGCAACGTTCTTCGAGAATCAGTTTTCCCGGCACCGCCTCGTGCTCGAGATCACCCGCAAGATCCAAGAGGACCGACAGATCTCGCCGATGCTGCGCGCGCTCGTAGAACTCCCGTTCCCGTTGATCATCACAACGAATCAGGACACGCTGCTAGAGAGCGCGCTTTTGGCAGCGGGCAAGCAGCCTCGCTTGTCGATATACAACCCCGAAAGCCGGACATCAGACGACCCCAGAAACCTGGCAGCGGAGAGTCCCATCGTGTACAAGCTGCACGGCGATATCACTCACCCGGAGACTGTCGTCGTGACCGAGGAAGACCTGTTGAAGTTCACCATGCGGATGGGCGAAAACGAACAGTTCAATCCCGCGCCATCCGGACTCAAATACCACCTCAGGCGGTGGACTACGCTATTCGTGGGGTACAGCCTGCGCGACTACAACCTGCGCCTTCTCTTCACCACTTTGCGTTGGCGCATAGACAATGCAAACCTGCCCGACATGTACTCCGTGGACCCACATCCCGATCCACTAGTGCTGGAGGTCTGGGAGAACAAGAACCGCTACGTCAAGTTCCTCGCCGAAGACGTTTGGACATTCGTACCCGAGCTATACCAGCGCGTACTGCAAAAGGATTGTCGCTATCGCGAGCGAGCGTGACCCCACACTACCCGTAGAGCCTTACCTCGGAATCCGCTCCTTCAGTTACGAGGACCACAAGGTCTTCTTCGCCCGCGCCACGGAGAGTGCGCTCCTCTTGGAGCGCATCACGATCAATCGCGGCGTTCTGCTGTATGGAGACTCAGGCGTCGGCAAGTCCTCACTCGTCAACGCCGGCCTACTGCCGGCAAGCATCGCCGATGGTTTCGTCTGCGAGCGCATTCGAATCCAGGCCGAGCCCGGCGAAGAGCTCGTCCTGGAGCGCATCGCAGCATCCGACGGCAGCTTCCTAGACTCAGTGATCGCGCCGTCAGAGCAACCCTCCAGCCAAGTCGCGTTCTCGATTGAGTGCTTCGAACAGCAGGTGCGCGCCGCGTGCGCCCAAACAGAGCTGTTGCTGGTCTTCGACCACTTCGAGGATCTCGTCGTGCTGTTCGAACGTAGCGGTCAGGATACGCGGGATCGTCTCGTCGACATGCTGCTCGGTCTCTTGTGCGAGCAGACGCTTCAAATCAAGCTTCTCTTCATCTTCCGCGAGGATTATCTCGGCTGGATCAAAGAGCTGCTCGCCCCATGCCCCGATCGGTTCGTTAGCTCTTTGCGCCTGCGCAGGCCCGACGCGAATGAACTCGAGCACATCATCCGTGGACCATTCACGCAGTACCCCGGATACTACGATCCTGAAATCACGCCGAGCCTGGCACGGCGACTGCTGACGCTGCTGGCCGAGCACTTCGAAGCCGGCGACGTCGGCTTGGCCGAGGTGCAGACCGTATGCCTGCGCCTTTGGCAGTCAAAGCAACCAGACGTCGCCCTCGATGCCAGACAGCTGCATGGGATTCTCGAGGATTACCTCAACGACGAGCTCGACGCGCTGGGCTCTGACATGAGAGAGACCGCAATTGCGCTATTGAGCGCAATGGTCACGCCGGCCGGCACCCGCGATGTCGTTTCAGGCGCCGAGCTGATCCGGAAAGTCTCGAGCCGGCGTGCGATCTCGCCATCGCGTATCCATGACACGCTGCATCAGCTCGACCAGCACTCGCGCCTCGTGCACTGCGAGCGCCGCCGCGAAGTACGTCTTTATGAAATCGCCAGCGAACTCCTCGTTCCATGGATCAGCAAACAGCGGCAGCAGCTCGACCTAGAACTGGCGCGTCGCCGCGATCAGCGACGCCGATTGCTGCTCCGTGGGCTTGCGGGCAGTGCGACGGTAATCGCGGCGCTGCTCGCCGGTCTCAGCATCTGGGCGCTCTCGCAGCGCGCTGCCGCCAAGCATTCCGCAACCATCAGCCAGCGCGAAGCTGTTACCGCGGCGTCGCTCGCACTGGTCTCGGTCGCGCAAGAGCGACTCGAAGACCGGCCCGACGTCTCGCTAATGCTCGCCCAGAGCGCCTACGCCATGCGCCCGGGGGGCCAAGCGCTCGACATCTTGACGTCGACCTTGCAGGAAATCGCCGCCACGGGCGCAGTCGGCATCCTACATGGAGCCGTCACCGGCATCTCCAGTTTGGCTTTCAGCCCAAACGGCAAGGTGATCGCGGCCGGCACCAATCGCGGCTCGGTTCTGCTGTGGAATGTGGACGCTCGTCGGCAGGTCGCGGAGATATCGATGGGCACATCTCCGGTCCAGGCAGTCGAATTTGACCCTACCGGGCAAGCCTTGATGACAGCCGACACCGAAGGCGCTGTCGGACTGTGGAACACAAGCACCTACCGGCCGCTGGGTCGCACGATCGAGGCGAACCGGGGACTCAAGAGCGCCGTTTTCAGCCCCGACGGCCGGATCCTAGCTGTGGGTGGGCTCTCCGGACCGATCTCCATCTGGAGCGTCCCCGACCGTAGAAAGATCGGCACAATCGCCGCACGAGATACCGGCAGTATCGCCTTCAGCCCTAACGGACAGACGCTGGCCGCGGGAAGCTATGAACACACCGTGCGGTTGTGGGACGTGGATACACATCGACCGCTCGGCGCTCCCATGGAGACCTTGAGCGACCTAGTTACCGAGGTCGCGTTTACGCCCGACGGACGCATGCTGGCATCGCTTACGACCGAATTGTTCACCGACGGCCTTATTCAGTTGTGGGATGTCGCCACGCACAAGCAAATCGGAAAGACGATCGGGGGTCACAAAGAGATCAGTCGATTCGCATTCGGCACTCAAGGTCGAACGCTGATCGCGGGCGGCAATGCCGGCACAACCCTGCTGAGCGTGTCCGGTCGAGCGATCGGCCAACTGCTGAGCGTTCCCGAACATGTCGAGGCCGTCGCGCTCGCTCGTACCGGCGCGCTGGCGGCTTCTGCCGATGGCACGCTCGTAGAACTCACACGGATGACGCCCGCACGACCACTGGAGACTTTCCACGATCATCTCCACAGCGGTCGCACTGCCGCCAAGCAGCTCGGCTTCGACGAAGACGAACACACGCTAGTGTCGATCAGCGAAGCTGGCGAAGTGCGTCACTGGAGCTCTGCTACCCGCATACAGCGTGGTGCGACGCTCAAGGTCACGCCTGCCGACACACAATGCCGAGTCATCAGCCCTCGTGGAGGTCTCATCGCCTCCGTGGACCGATCAGGGACGATCTGGCTTCAGAATCCAGGCCGCGGTCGAGCTCGCAGCCTGTCCGGCGACGCGGTTTTCATCGAAAATTACATATCCGAATACGACCTCGGCTGTGAAGAAATGCTCAGCATCAGCCCAGACTCGCAAATGCTCGCTGCCGTCGCCGGCAGAGCAAACGACGAAGTGCAACTCTGGAATGCCAGCACCCGAGATGTGGTCGGACGTTTAAAGCGCAGCGACGAGTTGTTCAGGAGAGTCAGCTTTAGCTCGAATGGCTCCATGCTCGCGACGGTCTGCGAACCGGCTCCCGACGCTCCGCCCAGCCAGATCCAGCTCTGGAACGTCAAAGACGACAAACAGGTGGGCAGGACGCTCACCGTCAAGGCCTCTGTGGGTCAACTCGCTGTCAGCCCCGACGGACATACCGTCGCATTCATAAGGCGCAAGGAAGCAAGCACAGTCGGCCATGTACTGCTCTGGCAACCGATGACCCAGCGCCCGCCCGTGCAGCTACCGCTCAAGCAGGCTGAACAGGTGAACAGCATCGCGCTGTCACCCAACGGACAGACACTCGTCACCGCAAGCGGGGAAGCCGGCGAAACCGAAGAAGTCGCCGTAGGCCAGATTCGACTGTGGGATCTTGCAACCCGTCAAGCATTGGGGTCGCCCATCGCTGAAGCCGGTGAACCAATCATTGATATGGCCTTCAACGCAACTGGCACCGCCCTTGCGTTCCTCAGCAGAGAAGGCGATATCAAGCTTTGGCAGGGCATCCTGTGGGCTGGCCTGCCCGAATTGCGTGACAAAGTGTGCGGGCTGGTCGGCGAGGGCTTGACCAGGACCGAATGGGGCTACTACGTTCCGGGGATTCCTTACCGGAACACCTGCTGAGGCTCGTCGTGTCCCTTGGACGATCACGGCACCACCAACTGCAAATACGCCCGTCTGCTACCCCGCGAGCAGCGGCAGCAGCGCTTGCAGCTTGACCTCGGTCTCGGCGAGCTCGGACGCGGGGTCGGAGTCGCGCACAACGCCGACCCCGGCGTAGCAGCGCGCGAGACGCCCGCGTAGCAGCGCGCAGCGCAGCGCGACGCAGAACTCGCCGTCGCCGGCGGCGTCGGCCCAGCCGACCGGCCCGGCGTACCAGCCGCGGTCGAGGCCCTCGAGCGCGGGGATCAGCGGGTGCGCGAGCTCGGGCGGCTCGCCGCCGACGGCGGGCGTGGGATGCATCAGCTCGAGCAGCTCGATCGCGTCGAGCGGCTGCGCGAGCTGCGCGCGGATCGGCGTCGCGAGATGCTGGATGTTCGCGACCTTCACGAGCGTCGGCTCGGGCGTCGCGGTAACCCACAGCGCGTGCTGGCGCAGCGTGCGCTCGATGCGGCGGATCACGATCGCGTGCTCCTCGCGGTCCTTCTCGGAGTGCATCAGCTGTTCGCCGAGGTGATCGTCGACGGCGGGGTCGGCGCTGCGACGCATCGAGCCGGCGAGCGCGAGCGTGCTGACGCGGTGGCCCTCGCGGCGCACGAGCAGCTCGGGGCTCGCCGCGAGGAACGCGGCGTCGCCGCGACCGACGCAGAACACCGAGCACGCCGGGAACGCGTCGCGCAGCACCGCAAAGATCTCCGCGGGCTCGTGCTCGCGCGGCGCGTGCACGTCGACCTCGCGCGCGAGCACGATCTTCTCCAGGGCCCCACCGCGGATCTGCTCGACGGCGCGCGCGACCGCGGCCTCGTAGTGCTCGGGCGGCATCGCGCTCGCGATCCGGTAGCGACCGGACGGCGCTGGATCGAGCAGCGGCAGCGGCTCCTCGCGCAGCTCGCCGAGCCTCCTCTCCACGCGCCCGAGCAGCTCCTCGACGGTGTCATCGGGCGCCGCGAGCGCGGTCACCGTCAGACGCACACGGCAACCACCGGGCGCCTTGCCACCGCCGCCAGTCTTGCCACCCCCACCCCCGCGCTCCCCGCCGCCGCGTTCGTCGCGGCTCAACGCGATCTCAGGGACGACCAGCGAAGCCGGCTCGAACCCACTCCAAATCGGATCGCGACCGCCATCCGGAGCAAACGCAAAGCCACCAACAGCCAGCGGCCCGGAGCGCTCGCGCGCATCCGGCGGATCGCTGACAGCCGCCGCAGCCAGCGCGCGCCACCGATCCGCAACAGTCGCAAAGCGCTCCGCCCCGGAGGCCGTAAGGCAGATCGCCTCCCCCAACGTCGCGAGCGCCGAGCGCGAGCGCTCGGGCTGCTCAAAGAGAAACCACGGCTCCCCCGCCCGCCGAGACGCGCAAACCACCGCACTCGGATCGACATCCGCGGGCAGCGCAACAGTCAGCGTCGCCAACGTCGGCTGCCCGGTGCGCCGCGCACGAGTGATCGCCAACTCGAATCGCGCCGCAAGCCGCTCGATGTCGGCGGCGTCCAGAGCAAACGGACCCCCCCGCCGTTCGCGAGCCGCGGAGCTAGGCACTAGCTACAAGCCTTCCTGAGGGCCGTTGAACAAGCAGATCAAGGACGCACCATGCGAAGCATGCTTCGCATGTACCCCGTTCGGGGCACAGGCGAGCCGAGGGAGGACGCCGAGATGCGCAGTTCAACGGCCCTCAGGTCAGGTCTCGCCGCGGCCTCGGGATATTGCTATCTCCCCCGTGCGCATCATCTCGATCAACCCGAACGGCCGCACCATGTTCTCGAACGCCTCGATCTTCTCGGTCGTGCCGGTGACCTCGATGATCACGGAGCGCTTGGTGACGTCGACGACCTTGCCGCGGAAGATCTCGGTGACTTGCATCAGCTCGCCGCGCTGCGTGCCGTCGGCGGCGACCTTGAACATCGCGAGCTCGCGCGTCACGGTGTCCTGTGGGTCGAGGTCGCGGATCTTGAGGACGTTGATCAGCTTGTGCAGCTGCTTGGTGACCTGGTCGATCGGGTGGATTGCACCGTCGACGGTCAGGGTGACGCGCGAGATGCGCTCGTCGTCGGTGGGGCCGACGGTGAGCGTGTCGATGTTGAAGCCGCGCCGCGCGAACAGGCCGGCGATGCGGGTGAGGACACCGGACTTATCTTCGACGAGGATCGAGAGCACGTGCTTGCGGCCGGTGCGCAGGCTGCCGGCGGCTTCGAGCTCGGCGAGGCTGAGTGTGTCCTTGGTTGCTGGTTCGCCCATGACGCTCACCCCACCATCTCCCGCGCGGCTTGGCCGGCGGGGATCATCGGGTACGTGTTCTCCTCGCGTGTGACGCGCACGTCGACGACGACGGGCCCCTCGGTGGCGATCGCGCGCTTGATGTCCTCGACGAGCGTGGCCTTGTTCTCGAAGCGCATCCCGGTCGCCCCGTAGGCCTCGGCGAGCTTGACGAAGTCGGGGTATTTGCCCATGTCGACGTGGCTGTATTTGCCGTCCCAGAAGAGCTCCTGCCACTGGCGCACCATGCCGAGATAGCCGTTGTTCATGATGAACACCTTGATCGGGATGCCCTCCTGCGCGCAGGTCGCGAGCTCCTGGGCGTTCATCTGCACAGAGCCGTCGCCGGCGACACAGCACACCAGCCGGTCGGGGCAGGCGACCGCGGCGCCCATCGCCGCGGGCAACCCGAAGCCCATCGTCCCGAGGCCGCCGGAGTTGATCCAGCGCCTGGGCGCCGGAAAGTCGTAGTACTGCGCGGTCCACATCTGGTGCTGGCCGACGTCGCTGGAGACGATCGCCTCGCCGCCGGTCGCCTCGTGCAGCGCCTGGATCAGGTACTGCGGCTTGATCTCGGCGTCGGAGCTGTCCTCGTAGCGCAGCGGGTGCTTCTCGCGCCAGCCTTCGATGCGCGTCCACCAGCCTTCCAGGCGCGCGGGGTCGGCGGCGAGCGCGCGGTACTCGACGGCGAGCTTCGCGAGCACGTGCTTGGCGTCGCCGACGATCGGGATGTGCGCGGGGACGTTCTTGGAGATCTCGGCGGGGTCGACGTCGATGTGGATGAACTTCGCGCGCGGCGCGAACTCGGAGAGCTTGCCGGTGATGCGATCGTCAAAGCGCGCGCCGACGGCGCAGATCAGGTCGGCCTCGTCCATCGCGTAGTTCGCGGCGCGCGTGCCGTGCATGCCGAGCATCCCGAGCCACTGGGGATTGGGCTCCCCGGGGATCCCGTCCTTGCCGGCGGCGCGCGCGGGGAACGCGCCGAGGCCCATCAGGGTGCAGGTCACGGGGAAGCGGTCGCTGGTCGCGAGCGCGACGAGCTCGGCGGAGGCTTCGGCGTTGACGACGCCACCGCCGGCGTAGATCACGGGTCGCTGCGCCGCGGCGAGTGCCTTGGCGGCCTGGCGGATCTGCTTCTGGTTGCCCTCGAGCGTCGGCTGGTAGCCGGGCAGGCGGATGTCGGTGACGGGCTCGTACTCGATCTCCGCGCGCGAGAGGTCCTGCGGGATGTCGACCAGCACCGGCCCGGGGCGCCCGGAGCGCGCGAGGAAGAAGGCCTCGTGGATCGCGCGCGGGATCTCCAGCGGGTGCTGGATCATGAACGAGTGCTTGACGATCGGCATCGTGATCCCGATCGTGTCGGCCTCCTGGAAACCGTCGGTGCCGAGCAGCTCGGTGCGGACCTGCCCGGTGATGAACACGACGGGCACGGAGTCCATCATCGCGTCGCAGATCGGCGTGATCAGGTTGGTCGCGCCGGGTCCGCTGGTCGCGAATGCGACGCCGACTTTGCCGGTCGCCTTCGCGTAGCCCTCGGCGGCGTGGCCGCCGCCGGCCTCGTGGCGCACGAGGATGTGGCGGATGCCGGCGTCGACGAACGCGTCGTAGGTGGGGAGGTTCGCGCCGCCGGGGAGCCCGAAGACGACCTCCACGCCCTCCGCCTTTAGGCATGCCATCAATGCGTCAACCGCTCGCATGAACCGACCTCCTTTCCTATGACTTGAATGATCGAGGGGCCTGGCACACTGGCCCTTCGGCCGCTGCACCACCCTCTCGCGCTCGAGGATCGAAAAAAGCCAGTGTACCAGCGGGTTTTTGGCCTCGAGGGTGACGCGGCGAGCCTGCAAGCCCGGCGAGCCGGGTCTTGTCGTTCAGCTACGAGGAGCCGATCGCGACGCCGATCGCGAGCACGATCGCCCCGCCGACGGTGACGACCAGCAGCGATGAGCGCAGTGAGACGTCGAGGAAGCGTTTGCGGACCCAGGCGATCGTGAACAGCTCGACGGCGACGACGCAGCCGGCGACGAGCAGCGCCTTGTGGACGTCGCTGATGATGAATGGCAGCGTGTGGAAGATGCCGCCGAGCGTGGTCATGCCGCCGGTGATCGAGCCGCGCACGAGCGCCGAGCCGCGACCGGTTTCCTCGCCGGTGTCCGAGAGCGCCTCCGACCAACCCATGCTGACGCCGGCGCCTAGTGCGGTCGAGAAACCGACGAGCAGCGCGGTGCGCGAGTTCGCGGCGATTGCGGCGGCGAAGATCGGCGCCAGCGAAGAGACGGTGCCGTCGATCATCCCGACCAGCGCGGGCTGCACGACGCGCAGCACGAAGTCGCGCTCGTCGGCGAACCCCGCGCGGTGAATCAGGCGTGCGATGAGACCGGAGTGCACGGTCACGGTCTGCGCGTCGGCGTCCATTGCCCCGATTTATAGAGGGCGCCGCCGTTCGGGCTCCCTAATGACGCGTGTCGCGCGGCTTACGTCGACTCAGCTTGCGTGGCGGGCTGACGCTCCCAGGATTCGGGGGCGATCGCGACGTCGGGGAACTCGAGCTCGGTGCCGCAGCGGGTACAGATGGCGTCGTAGATCTTGGTCACGCGGCCGCAGTTCGGGCACTGGCGGCGCAGCTCGTCGCGCTCGTAGCGGTAGAGAATTGCGGCGACCAGGCCAAGGATCGGGATCAGCGCCGAGATCGTGAACCAGAGCAGGAACGAGCTGCCCTTGATCTTGCCGACGTAGCCGCCGCCGATTCCGAATCCGAGTGCGATCAGGATGTAGGGCATCGTGTGCCGCTCCTCCCGGCGAACCCGGCGGACAGCCTCGCGGCGTCCCTTACAAAACCACGCGCAGCGCCCATATGACCGCGACGACCGCGACTACCACGACGAGGATCCCGGCGAGGAACGTGACGATGCCGATGATCACGTGCAGCAGCACCCAGGCCGCGACCGCGAGCACCAGGACCGCGAGGACCGTGCGTGCGATGGAGCTGGAGGTGGTTCCCGATGAGCCCGAAGGCAACTCGTTCATGTTCATAGCCTAGCGGCCGTGAGACACGGACGAGCAAGGTGCGATGCGGTGCGGTGCGGTGCGGCCGGGCAAGAACCACCGCTCCTGCCCGGCCGCGCCAGCCTGTCCCGCGCCCAGCCACGATTGAGGGGAACCGCAGGGGCGAGGTCTTCGCCGTAGAGACCTACCCGCGCGCGCGACCCGCGCGGATGAGCTCGCCGGCCATCCGCGCCGTTACGAGATCGGAGCCGCTGAGCCCGCCGCGTCGCCCGATGCTGGCCAGGCGATAGCGACGGATCTGGGGTCGTGCGGAGGAGGACTCCACGCCATCCTCGGGCAGCAGGAGGAACCGCCGTGAGGAAGATTCGAGAGAGCTTTGAATTGGGGCGTTCATAGCGAGCATATTGGCGCGCGAGGGCCGTCTTGCCTTTGGCCCGGAGTCCAAGATGTCGCGGAAGGGCGTGTTTCAGATGCCGAGCTGCTCGTGCACGAGCCGCGTGACCTCGCCACCGTCGGCGCGCCCCTTGGTCTCGCGCATTGCGAAGCCGACGATCGGACCGATCGCCTTGGCGTTGCCGGCGCGCACCTTCTCGGCGGCGTCGGGATTGGCGGCGAGCGCGGCGGCGACGATCGCGGTGAGCTCCTCGCCGCCGCCGTCGAGCGCCTCGAGTCCCTCGGCGGCGATGATCGCGACCGGATCGCCGCCGTCGGTGAGCAGCCGGTCGAGTACCTGTCGCGCGGCGCCGACGCTGACGCGTTTGGCGGCGACGAGGCCGACGAGCGCGGCGAGCGCGGCTGGCGCGACCTTCGACTCGGCGGGGTCCGCACCGTCGGGCAGGCGCGCGAGCAGGTCGCCGGTGATCCAGTTCGCGAGCGTCTGCGGCGGCGCGGCGGGATCGACGCCGGCGGCAAGCGCCGCCTCGAAATACTCGCCGAGCTCGGCGCGGAAGGCGAGCTGGCGGGCGCTATCGGCGCTCAGGCCGATCTCGTGCTCGAGTCGCTGCGCGCGTGCGGCGGGCAGCTCGGGCAGCTCGGCGCGCGCCGCGGCGAGCATCTCTGGGGAGATCGCGACCGGAACGAGATCGGGCTCGGGGAAGTAGCGGTAGTCGTGCGCCTCCTCCTTGGAGCGCAACGAGGTGATGCGCTCGGAGGCGGGGTCGAAGTGCAGCGTCTCCTGCACGACCTGGCCACCGCCGCGCAGGATCGCTTCCTGGCGGGTGATCTCGGCGCGAATTCCGCGTTCGATGAAGCGGAAGGAGTTCATGTTCTTCAGCTCGGTCTTGACGCCCAGCTCGCTCGCGCCGACCGGGCGCAGTGAGATGTTGGCGTCGCAGCGCAGCGAGCCCTCCTCCATGTTGACGTCGCTGACGCCCAACTGGCGCATCGTCGTTCGCAGCAGCCGCAGCCACTCGCCGGCCTGCTCGGCTGAGCGCAGGTCGGGCTCGGTGACGATCTCCGCCAGCGGAGTGCCGCCGCGGTTGAAGTCGACGATGCTGGCGTCGGAGCCGTGGATGCGCCCGCTGGCGCCGACGTGGACGAGCTTGGCGGCGTCCTCCTCGAGGTGCACGCGATGGATGCGGATCTCCGCGAGCGCCCCGCCGCCGCACAGCGGCTCGTCGTACTGGGAGATCTGGTAGCCCTTGGGCAGGTCGGGATAGAAGTAGTTCTTGCGATGGAAGATCGAGCGTGGCGCGAGCTCGGAGCCGAGCGCGAGGCCGATCATCAGCCCGAAGTGCACGGCGCGCGCGTTGGCGACGGGCAGGCTGCCGGGGAGCCCGAGGCAGACGGGGCAGGTGCGCGTGTTGGGCGGCTCGCCGAACGACAGCGCGCAGCTGCAGAACATCTTGGTGGCCGTCGCCAGCTGAATGTGGATCTCAAGGCCGATGACCGCCTCGTAGCCGCTGCTGTCAGACACGCGCGGCACT
>DASXZA010000025.1:0-75309 GCA_036502205.1 Solirubrobacteraceae bacterium
AGCGCGCCAAGGTCAACCACAGACAACCGACCGACCCCAACCAGACCCTCTATGTCAACGCCCGGCAACCCATGCGTGCCGCGACGAACATCAAAGTACCGCGCAACCCAACTCTTGTCAACCCCCAACAAGAAACATGCGCCGACACCAAACCCATACCTCAGCGTTGGCAGCGGCCACCATCCCGCACCAGCACAAGCGATCACATGGCCTTCGAAACAGACGCCCCACCCCCAGCAAAGGCCCGCACACTCCGAGCACCACTCCCAACAAAATCCAATGTTTCAGAAGACCAAGCGGCAGGCAGAGCCCTGCCCTATTGCTTCACGAGCCCAATATCTCGACCGTCCGCGCCCGCCGCTAGCTGCTGGCCGGTGGCGCTACGGCACATCGGCTGCGTGTCGCGACGCACCTCAAATCCTCATCCCGGCTCACGAGCGTGATAGGTGCTGCAACGCAGTGGCGTGCTCAGCGCCGCCTGTGCGCCGCCGCTGAAGTACAGCTTGAAGTCCGTGAACGGCAGCTCAGGGGTTTCGCTGCACGTAGCTGTCAAGCGACCTGTGACTTCGTCGAGATGAACGTGCCCGACGAGCTTCAGGTTCACGCCTTCGCCGGAGGCCGCGACGAGCAGCTTCCGGTTCGGCGGGTTGGACTGCACGGCAGGGGGTCAGCCGGTCGGGCGCGATTCTCAGATGTGGCTTCGCATCCGCCAGCAGGCTCGCCGGCGGCCAAGCCACCGAGCTCGGCGCAAGCGGCCAGAGAGCTCGGCGTGTGCGAGCACACGCTGCGCCGCTACATCACATTCTGGGCGGATTGGCGACTACCGGCTCCCAATCTGGGACCGCAGATCATACCCTGACCGACACGCTCTTGATGAGCTTCCTGCGGTCTTTGCCGGCGGTGGGAGTGAACGTGAGTCGGATCTCGCTCGTGAACCTGCCGTGCCCTTGGACGTGAAGTGCGAGCTTGACCTCTTCACGTTCGTGGCTGCTCTTTGATGCTGTCGTGAATCGCTTCCCGGCCACGGTCAGGCGTCTAGCGGCCGGCACCCACACCCCAAGCGTCACGGTGCGGCCCTTGACCCTCTTGGACTTGACTGCCAGCGCATCGGAGCAGCCTTCCACCTGTATGCCTGTGCCTTGACTGAACCTGGCGCCGTTCTGGGCGACGAACGCGGCCGGCATCCGGAGCTTCTGCCGGCAGAGATCGCCGATGGCAGTCAGAGCGGCGTGTTCGCCTTGGGTCAGCATCAGCGCGAAGCTTTCAAACGGCACGTCCGGTGTCGACGCAAACGTCGAGGACGTTATTCCGTGTTTGATGTCGGTGTCCCCGACAAGCTGCACGGTAACCCCGTCACCCTGAAGCACCACGATTAGATTCGGGAACGCTTCGCCGCCGTTGCTCACGAAGTACGCTGGTCCTTCGAGCGGTACCGACAGCACCTGGGTATGCACGACTGCGTGTCCGACGACCGACCCGGGCGGACAACCGGCAGGGTCCGTGTTGAATTGCTTCGCCGTGCACGCTTTCTGCAGCGTCTTCAGCTGGGAGGGCAGAGCCTTCGGGAGTTCGACCTTGACGCTCTTGACGTTGGCCTGCGTACCGCTCGAGCCGGCGGGATAGGACAACTTCACGTTGAGGGAAGCCCCGTCGAGTCTGGAGGTGTGAGCAGAAGTCGACACGCTGAATTTGGGCCCGAACGCCAGCGTCGCGCAGTCCGCGGCCTGGAAGCGCTGCGTCAGGCCGGCGCTCGCTCCGTCGAATGAGCCCAGTTCCGCGGTGACGCTCTGTTCGCTGCAGCTGGTCGGGTTGAACGTGAAGCCCGGCCGATCGATGCTCACGCGCAGATCCCTGATGCGCACGGGGATCCCGTCGAGGATCTGCGGCAGCGGGTCGGTGACGACGCGCACCTGTGAGCTCCTGCTGTCGATGTAGAGCGCACCCCGGACCGTCACCACGCCCAGGTCGTAAGGGCCCACCACCGACGGTGTGATCACAACCACGCTGAACGGCGCGCCTTTGTAGGGACCGGCGAGATAGATGCGGCCGGGCACGTAGGTGAGCGACGGGCCCGTGCCGACCCCCACATAGCTCGTCCCGATCTGCGAGGAGGCCGGACACGACGGTTCGGCGAGCTCCTGTGCACCCATGCGTCCCGCTACCTGAGCCCGGGCGATATTAGCCTCCGGGCACTCCGCAACCCCCGCGAGCTTGCCCAACAGGCCGGGCGGGAGCGTCATCTGCACGCGCGCGAATTCCTGTTCGTCGTCGTCGCGGGTGACCCTCAGCGTGAAGGGCGAGAACGCGCCGGCTAGCGGGTTGGTCGTGCCGGCGGTGAGCACAGGCGCAAATGGGCGGCTCGCCGCCGACGCCGGGCACGGAGAGCCGTCCGGGTTGTGGGCTATCTGGTAGGAGTCGGTAACGACGTGCGCTTCGGTCGGCGCCTGCCAGGAATAGAATTCGGCGCGCATCGTCTTGGTCCCGCAGGTCGACGGGTTCACGAGCGCCGCGCGCGGGCCCGACTTGAATTTCAGCTGCATGTCAGAGACCGGAAACTGCGGCAGATCGTCGAACGTCGTCGTGATCTGGCCGGTCGCCGGGTTCAGATCCAGCTGTCCGGGAACCTTCACGAGAATCCCACGTTCAGCGTCTTCGATGACGAGATAGAGCGCGAACAGCGATTGGAACGGGTTTTCGGATTGCCTGGCGATGAAGATGCGGCCGCTCATCGGTTCGGTCGCCGGCAACTCCGGCGTGTGCAGCACAAGCGTGCCGATCTGCGCACTCACGGGACAAGTCACCGGTTCGTCGTTAGGAATGCCAGAAGGCGACATGCCGAGCTCGGAGAGCGAGCACCCGGACAGACCTTGGCCGGCCGAGGGGTTGAGCGTCATGCCTTCCGGCATCGTCACGACCGTCTTCTTGATCGGCGGCGTGGCAATCCCCTTCACGAACCCGTTCTGCGCATACAGTTCGCCCGCACTTTCGGCTTCTTCGGAGCGCTGCGGCACATCGAGCTTGACTTCCAAGCCAGTCGGCGCGCCCGCATCGGTATCGGTCGGCAACAACGCGATTTCAGGTTCGAAACGGAAGCGGGGATCCCGACAACCTTCGACATCCAGCGGGTGACCGTATTCGACGACCGGCGAGAAAAGCCCCGGTTCCTGGTAGCTTTCGACTCGTAGTTTGGCGCCTCCGTTTTCGACCCCACAGTCCGTTGGCGTAGTCAACAGCGGACGGATCGGCGCAGAGCCAAACGGAGCTCCGACGACCTTACCTTCGGTTTCCCGGGGGTAGTACCGGTACCTATCGTGAGCCGGGTCGGCGGGCACACCCCAGAACGTCACTTCCGCAATCCGCACACTGAATCCGCTGAACGCCGAGACTTCCGGGCTCAGTGTCTTGATCGCATAGCCATCTTCAGGATCCAAAGTGGCATAGATGTGACCCTGCACGTAGCCGGCGACGTTGAAGCCGAAGTCCGCCGTCTCGCCCTTCGGCGGCGTCAGATTATAGATCGCAGCAAGGCTGCCGAACCCGTTCGGACTCTGCTCGGTGAGGGCGTGATGGCCAGTCGAGGCCCCGTAGCTTTCCGGGCCGATGTTCAACCATATATCCAGATAGCCGACCTGCGTGTCCGCGGGACAACCCGTGGAGTTCTGGTAGGCGCCGCTTTCGGCAAACTGGGTTGGACTGCACTTGGGCGTCGCCTGCGGGTTGCCGATGAACCCGCGCGGCAGCACCACTTCCGCGCTGCGCAACAGGCCGCTCGCGGCTAGATAGCGCGTACCGTCGTGGCCGACGCCGCTCTTCTGGGCGAGTTCAAAGTCAACCCGCTGCTCAAACGGATGAGCACCAGCCTGTCGCACCGCTTCCCCAGCCGGATAGGCCGCACTGAACGCATCCGACAGGAACGAGCCCTGCACCACGCCGAACGGCGCAGGCCCCAGACCAAACTGGACTTCGCGCGAGTCTTCAGATGAAGCCGAATCGCCACCTTCTACGCGCGCGACGTTGGTACCGGTGCCGGCGGCCGCCGGCGAGACTTCCACGTCGATGAAGATGATCGGTAGATAGCCCCTGTATGCATACCGGCCCTGCGGGAAGGGCGTCGACAGGCTGCCCAGCGTCAATCCAGCGATCGAGCATTCCACTTCGCCCGTGCCGGCGCCCGAGCATGCAGCTCCCGGCAGGTCCGCCCCTTCCGCCTGCCAGTTAATCGACTTGGCTGTCACCCCGGCGGGTAGTCGATCGGTTATCCGCAGCGGCGCTTCGCTGGCTTCATCGCCGAGGTTGCGCGCCTGCACCTGCACCTGCCCTTCAGAGCCCGCGGACAAATCCGTCGGACCCCAACTCGCCTTGACATCCCACAACGGACCAGCAAACGCATCCGCCGGTGACAGAGCAAACACCAGCGCGACCAGTCCAATTGCCAGCATCCCGATGCGTCTCACAGTCCCCTCCTCACGCCGGTACCGGCCATGTGACCAGCCTTATCCCTACCCTGTGCGTGTACGTGACCTCGGCTCTTGCGGGCCACACACCGCAGCTCGCCGCGGACACGCCGGCGTACACGCCCCGCACCGCATCGCTTGCGCTTGGCTTTCGGTTTGCCTGCCTTTTGCTTTACCGCGGCTTCGACCCCCGACGGCCCGACATCGCCGGCGCCGGCCAGCAGCGCGCTACCAGGGATCACCGCCTCGGGAGCACCCAGCAGGGGGCCCTGGCAGGCATCTTCCACACACGGCGCTGCTTCGCGTGGGCGCGCAAAGCCCCCACCGATGCGCGCGTCGTATGCGTTGGCGAACCCACTCAACTCAAATCCCGTGAGCCCGGGCTGATCGAGTGTGAAAAAAATGTTCGCACCGCTGCTGTCCATCGCGGTCACGTGCGGCTCCGCGTATCCCTGCAGCGGGAAACTGCTCACGCCGTCCGTTATTAGCCGCAATGCGCCGTTGCGCCATTCGTAGATGTCGTTGTTGCCGTTCACGTCCGACGGCAGCAATGCCTCCGGCGTAGAGAACGCGACCGTGGAGCCATCCGCTGACAGAGCCTCGCTTTCTCCGTAGTCAGAGTGGGCGCTCACGCCGCCGACAACGCAGTCGAGGCATTCGATGCCCCCGCCACCCTCTTCGTAGCGGTAGAGCTTGAGACACTGGATCGACCGTCCCGCCGGGTCGCTGCATTGCGAAGCCACGGCATCCGCGGTCAGGTTCGGATGCGGAACGGCATAGAAGACCAGCACGCGACCGTTCGCCGACAGTTTACTTTCCTGCAAGCCGGTACCGACTTCACGATTCGACACGGTGGCTACAAACCTGACCACGCCGTCACTGAGGACATAGATGTTCCGATTGCCAGCCACCGCACCGGGATCGAGTGCCTTTTCGGATTCGAAGTAGACGTGGGAGAAGTCGTCGGAGATCGCCACACCTTGCACACGGCTGGATACGTCGGCGTCCGTGATTGCTCCACCGGATTCGTTGCGTATTTCACATGTCACGCAGCTCACGCGGTGCCGTGCCTCTTCCCAGCGGTAGACGTCGGCATCTTCGTTGACGTCCTTCGTTTCGCTCTTTTCGCAAAAACCTTCTGCCTGGTTGTATTTGCTGCAGCTAGCCGTGGTAACGAAGTAGGCTTCGCGGCCGTCGGGCGTGGCCCGGATCAAGAAGGGCCCGCGTTCGGGTGACGAGCTGCCAGGGTCGATCAGCGTCGTCTTCCCCGTTTCGCTGTCTCTTACATAGAGGGCCAGTGGAACGTCCGAACCGCAGCCGCTGCCGTTCGGTCTGGCTTGAAAGTACACACGTGACCCATCGGTAGTCGCAACGTCGTGGTACCCGGCGCGCCAATAGCGATCCGTGCCGTCGAGACCTTTGCGCATAAAGCTAATCCCTTCCGAGCTAATCCCTCCCGCCGCCATCCCGCATTCCGCGGGCGAGCCGTCGGGCATCACGCTGATCACCTCGGCACTGGCGCCGCCGGCCTCTTCGAACTCACCGGCTTCTTTGTTTTCGAACACGATGTGCGCGCCATCGTCGGTCATATCCGCCGCTTCCGGGCTTGCGCCTTCGGGGAACGTATGCAGTAACTGCTGCCCGCCGGATGAGTCCAAACGCACTAGCTGAATCCCTGGTTCTTCGACCGAATAAGACGCGAGGAATCTCGAGAGATCCGGCGTCGCCAGCCACTGTGAAACCTGCGCACCGCCGCCCCCGTACTGTGCGGCCGCGGGTGGCATGATCGGCCGAGACGACCAGCCGGACGCGCTTCGCTGGGCGAGGAACGAGTTGTACTCCGCGTTCGCCGCGCCGGGCGCACCTGAAAACACTTCCCACACCGCCTTTTCGCCGTCAGCCGTGATGGCCCCATGCAGTTCGTTGTCCATCGGTCCGAACATATTTACGTTTTGGTTGCCATCGTCGGGATTGTTGACGAGCTCGATCCCGCGCCTTTCGGATTCCCCGAACGCGTTTGGCTGCAGGCTCATCTCGCTTAAGGGACGAGTGGTGAATGTGCGTTCAGATCCGGGCACCGTGGCAGCAACGCCGGCTTCGTCTTCTACGGATGCCAGACGGTAGTGATATGTCGTTTCCGGCTGTAGTCCGCTCACTTCAGCGGCGACCACGATCGCTTCCCAAGCAGGCACACGCGAGCTTTGCACAGGTAGTTGCGTCCAGGTGCTCCCGTCGGCGCTGAGTTCGAAGCGGACCGACAGGGGCTCCTCGCCCTGGGGGTCCACGCGTCCGTTGACGCGCGCCGTCGTAGCGGTGATCCGCGAGGCGAACGCCGTTTCAGCCCCACTCGGGGCGATCGCCAGCGTCTGAAACGGTGACGGTCCGCCCTTGTCTGTGCCTCCGCTGTTGGTCGCGATCACACGCACGCACGTCGTCTGTGCCGGCTCGAGTCCCGTGAGATCCGCCGCGATCGCCACTGTGCCGGTCGTTTCGGGGGCTGTCTTGCCTTCCGCGACCTGTGTGAAGCTCGATTCGGCGAGCGCTTCGCATTGCGCCGCCGACGCGCCGGGATCGGCGCCTTGCAGAATCCGCCAGTGCGTTTCGTCTTCCTGCGGGTTGAGCGTGCAGGCGACGTGCGCGGATGAGACCGTCACCGCCGAAGCCACGCAGTCTTCTATGGCCGGCGGCGGTGGCGTCAAGGTCGTGAACGTCAAGGGCGCCGAGTAGGCACTGATTCCGTTCTTGGCCGGTTCGGTGTTCTCAGCGACCAGGCGGACCTGGTATTGGCTGTTCTGGCGCAGTTTTTGCAGATACAGCGACACTGAGTGCGCATTGGTGTCACTCGGTTCGATGCTCTGGGCGGTCGAGCTTTGAGCCGCTCCCCAACTGGTCCCGGTTCCCTGCTTCCATTCCAAGCGATAGCTGTTCGGTAGACCTTCTGGGTCGATCGTGCAGCGCGCGGTCGCTTCGGTGCGCGTGATTTCTTCGGTGGCTTCACAGGATACATCGGGCACCGGGCCGCTCGTCTTGGGGCCGAACACCTTGACCGTTCCAGAGGAACGATCCGCGACATACACGCGGTCGCTCGCCGGATCGTATGCGATGCCATGCCCGTCACCGATCAAGTCACGGCCGAAAGTACCAATCATGGTTCCCCCGCATTCGGCTAAAAAGCACGGTTCATATTCATAGAATGATGACGCCTTAGCGCCAATATATTCACCGCTTTCCGTATATGCCCCGGATCCTCCGGCCGCCATTGCGAAAATGTCCCCAGCCGCTTTTGTCTGGTCGACCGACAGAGCACTGGTACCCGTCGAGGTCAACAGTGAGTCGAAGCCGCCGCCCACATACTTGACCACGCCCCTTGCGCCATAGTTTGCATTGTAGTCCAAAGCCGCATAGACGTCGTTTCCGCCATAGCCGACACCCAGCGCACACGGCGCTCGATTGCCGACTTCGACGGGAAAGTGGGTTATTTCTTTCGGGGGACTGCCGCTGCTTTCGAACTCATGGATTTCTCCGGGCCGGGCTTCCTCAGCCGGTCCGCCGACCCATAGATGTCCTTCTCGATCGACCGCGATCCCGCAGGCTTCGGCTGCCAGGAGCGTCCAGAGGTATTCGCCGTCTGGCCGAAACGCATCGACCACACCGCTGAAGGCTCCACTTACGTACAATCTCCCCTGTTCCCCTTCGCCAGGCCCTCCCGCTCCGCCGGAGTTGTCCACAGCAACGTCGGGGGAGAGTTCGAAGAAATACTTTTGCTGCGACGAAAACGATTCCGTGCTCTTGGGCCCGCGCAAAGATGACGTGCCCGCAGCCGGGCCCGCCGTGAAGTCTTGTGCCTGACCGTCGGCTTCGAATCTGTCCACCGTTTCATGGGTTTGATCGATCACATAGATTTCACCCGTCTCGTCGTTGATCGCGAGTTGACCGATCCCTCTCGACCCAGATTTCGAGTTAGCGAAACTGCCGGCCGTCGAGCTCGATCCGTCGAATGAGAACATCAGCGGTCGTTCGTTGGTCACCCCCGCGGCACCGGCCTGGGCAGAGCAGGTCAAGACCGCCAGGAGCGCCACCGCCATGAGGCAGGCTGCCAGTCGCGCAAGCTGGGTTCTGGGGGTTGGTTGTCGTTTGCTCATGGTGCCTTGTCTATGTACTCGGAGATTTGCGAGGAGCTTTGGAGCTCGGCCCGGCCACGGGCCCCGGACGTCGAGACGGGCCATCCGGAGCTCGCGTTTGAACCGATCCGCTGGGCGTTGACCGACTGGAGACGCATCAGGCGCCCGCCACGGCCCATGTGCCCTCTCCTCCGCCTTCTTCGACATCGATGATGTCACCGCCGGCAGCGCCGAGCGATCCTGGTTCGCTTGCCGCGATATCTGCGGTATACACACCAGGTTCTTCGGCGTTGTAGCTGTTGTACTTATTCATGAAGATGCAGAAGTACCCTGGATTCGCCTCGGGGTTTTCGACACTGGCCGTGCCCGGATGGCCCGAGTTTTCGCATTGAGTCGGCACCGAGCCCTCGCCTGCGGGCGGAACGACGATGATCTTTGCGGGTTCGAGGGGCTTCGCTAGCGGAATTGAGAAGTTGATCAGGGCTCTTTGCGCTTGGAAGGACTCCCACACGCCTGTCTCGGTGGCTCCGTGCGGGAGTGTCCCGCCGGCAGGCCACGGCGCGCCCTGCTTGCCGTTGCAGGCGTAGCTGGTGCCGGTGGAGGACACGAAGGACGATCCACCCTGTTCGCCACATGGTTCTCCGGCGGGTTCGTCTTCGCCGGTGAAACTTGCGCTCGTCACGCTCGCACCGTCTTTTCCGCTGGTGCCGTCTTTGCCATTGGCACCAGGCGCACCAGCGGGGCCGACTGGACCCGCGGGACCGGCCGAGCCGGCGAGACCCTGCGCGCCGGCGTGCCCGGCCTTGCCGGAGAGCTTCTTCAGGACCTTCGGGCTGATCTGCTTGGTAGAGGTGATCAGAAATTGGCCGGAGGCGAGCGCACCACCGGACATCGCGAACAGCAGAGCCAGCGTCGCGACAACGTTTGCGTAGGTCGCGCGCCTTCGGATTGCAGAGAACATGCTGCGGATCCTTCCCCTTGTTTGTTTGCGAACGCGAGCGCTCACGTCGCTCGGCTCGCCTGGTTGACGACTTCGCTGCGGCTGCCGGCAGAGCGAGCTCTCTGCGCCGGGGGGCCGGCGCCATTTGCTCCGGCGGCACGCGCACCTGTCCCGAGAATGCTCTGGGTGACTTGTTGTCCCTTGAGGGTGAGCGTCCAGGCGTTGGGTGCGCCCTTGAGGCGCTCCTTGCCGGCCTCGTTTTCGATGAGCCCCAGACGCTGTAGACGGCCCAAGAGCTTGGAGATCTGGCCGAAGTCGCGAATCTCCGCGTAGTCGGCCAATCGGCGGTTGCTAGCGCCGGGATGCTCACCGGCACCCTCCAGCACACGGGCCGTGCGGTAGGTGAGACGCATCGGGACACCCACCAGCGGGTCTCCGTCGGCCTGCCCGGCGCTCGGTGCGGCGCGCTTGCTCGGAGGAGTGAAGAGGACGGATGTCGAGCGCAGTTGCTCGCGCCGCGCGGCCCCCTTGCCCAGATACGGCAGCACGACCATCGCGCAGAGCTCACCAATCAGATTCGTGAGTGGCACGGGATCGCGTCGCAGCAGGCGCGAGTAGACGATCGTGAACGCCGCGCCGACCACGCCCTCGGCGGTCAGCAGATTGCAGTCCCGACCCGGTGAGCTCTCGCCGCGGCCTTCGTCCACGGCATGCGCAAGCCGGGCGAGGAGCGCCTCGCGACGCTCCAGCACGCCGGTGCCGGCACCGAGCGCCTGCACGAGGCAGACCCTCGCGACCGCGGGCTCGCGATCGAGGAAGGAGAGAATCACAGCCAGCCCGCCGCGGATCCGCTCGCGCCATGGCAACCCCGCCAGGCTGGCTTCGGCGAGGTCGCGCTCGACAAGCGCGACGGCCTCCTCGAGCACCGCGCACAGGCACTCCTCGCGGTTGGCGAACAGCTCGTAGAACGTACGCCGCGAGACGCGCGAGCGGCCGGTTATGTGCGCCACCGTCGTGGCGGCGTATCCGCGCTTGTCGATCTCACTCAGCGCAGCCGCCAGCAGCCGGGAGCGCTGAATCGCAGCGACCTGCTCGCGGGGGGATTCCCCACCTCCCGCCTCGACTCCGGGTGAGCCCAGGCGCGAACGACGAACGACTACACCCCTGGGAGCTAGCCCGGCGGAGCGCGACCGCGCGGCGCCCGACGCCGATCTGACCCGGCAAGCCGCCATCACACGAGCCTCCCGCATTGGAGACTCTCACAGCGCGCGTGCGCCGCGGCCCGCCGGCTGACGCCGCTGCTAGCGGCTAACCGGCGAGGCGAAGAGAGAGAGAGAGAGAGAGAGATGCGTCAGACTGCTGACGCATCTAGCTTCAGCAGTCTCGCAGACGCAAG
This sequence comes from Solirubrobacteraceae bacterium, assembly GCA_036502205.1. Classification (GTDB taxonomy): domain Bacteria; phylum Actinomycetota; class Thermoleophilia; order Solirubrobacterales; family Solirubrobacteraceae; genus Palsa-744. The sequence goes on from DASXZA010000025.1 coordinate 10,912, forward strand.
GCATCCCCTGCACGTATCCCCTAAAAGAAAGCACGCTTAACCTAATCTCCTTCTAAAGACCTGACCCCGGTCCCTCTCCCAAATCAAACCCTGCCAGCGCTGAAAGTCGAACAGTGCAACGATCGACCCCAACCAGAACCCGTATGTTCAATCTTCGGCAACCCGTTTCCAGTTGCCACGACAGGACAGTACCGGAAGCGTACGTCAATGTCAACCCCGACGGGATCCTTCATCGATCCGGCTTGCACGCGAGCGGTAGTCGCGAGCCGCTTCACGTAGGGGGAGCCGCGAACTCGATCGGCGTCCTTCGCGACAGAGGAACTGGCTGGGCATGGGGCACATCCAGCAACGTCCCGTCAGATGAGCGCTTCTCCATCCATCACCCAGTGATACTGGCACTGTGTCAGCTCATTGGCGCAACGCAGCGCTTGCCACCTTCTCCAAAGCCGACGCCCGGACTCGAACCGGGGACCCCTTCATTACGAGTGAAGTGCTCTACCAGCTGAGCTACGTCGGCAGGACCCGCATGGTACAGCGATCGAGGCTCGCCATGAGCGCGCCGGCGCCACCGCCCGAGAGCCCACCGCCACTTGGGCCGGCTGGCCCCTCTCGCCCGGCCGGTCGGCGACAGCCACCTTCGCAAGGGTTGAATACGCGTTAGCGTATGCGCTAACATGGGGCTCATGCAGATCATCGGCGATGTTGCCGGCGACTTGATTCGCGAGATCCGCAGCGCAAGCGGCCTACGGCAAGCCGAGCTCGCTCGGCGCGCCGGCTTGCCGAGGTCGGTCGTCAATGCCTATGAGCACGGGCGTCGCCAGCCCGGCGTCGACGCCCTCGCGCGGATCGCCGCGGCCGCCGGGCTCGAGCTGCGCGTCGGCCCCGCGAGCGCCCCGGTCGACACGTTGCGAGCCGGGCACATACTCGCGCAGGTGCTCGACTTGGCCGAGGCGCTCCCCAGCCGCCGTCGCGGAGCGCTCGCGTATCCCCCGCTCAGCCAACTCCCGGGATGAGCCTGCTCGCACAGCGACTGCTCGACGTCCACGACGCGCTCTCCCGCGCCAAGCTGCCGCATGCCTTCGGCGGAGCCATCGCGCTCGCCTACTGCACCCAGGAGCCACGCGGCACACGCGACCTCGATGTCAACGTCTTCGTCAACCCCGCACGGGCGGGCGCGGTTCTCGCCGCGCTGCCCGATGAGGTGACCGTCGCCGCTACCGACGTCCAAGCCGCCGAGCGCGATGGGCAGGTGCGCGTGTGGTGGCAGGACACTCCGATCGACGTCTTCCTCAACGTCCACCGGTTTCACGACGAGGTCGCACAAGGGGTGCGGCTCGTGCCGTTTGAAGACCACACCATTCCGGTGCTCGGATGCACCGCCCTCACGGTCTTCAAGGCGCTGTTCGACCGCACCAAGGACTGGGCCGACATCGAGGAGATGGCCACCGCGGGCGCTCTCGACCTGCCACTCGCCGAGTCATGGATCGAGCGCCTCGCTGGCGCCGACAGCCCCGCCGCGCGTCGCCTCGCTTCGCTCACAGGCTGAGCTGAGTTTTGCTAACAGGGGCGACTCCCGCGGCCCGCCCACCAGCGACCTACAACTCCGCCAGCGCCTCCAGCAGCGACTCGCCGTGCTTCTCGCAGAACGCCGGGCCGATGCCACGGATCTCGAGCATCGCCTGCACGCTCGCCGGGCGCCGGCGCAGCACCTCCTCGAGCACCGCGTTCGCCGCCACCGTGTACGCCGGCTTGCCTTCCGCGCGGCCCAGCCGCCACGCCTTCAACTGCTCGAAGCGCGCCGCGTCCTCCGCGTCCAGCGGTGGCGATTCGGGAGCCGCCGCCACGCCCCCCGGCGCAGCTCCTCGCCCACCACGCGCGCCGCCGCCGCGCCGCGTCTGCGCCACCGGCGCCGCCAGCACCCGCTCGAGCTGCGGGTCCGGGTCGCACACGTCACAGCAGCGCCCGCTCGGCGCGCCCTCCTCGCGATCGCCGAAATGGTCCAGGATCTGCCGCCGCCGGCAGCGCCCGCCTGCCGTCATGTAGCGCTCGATCGAGCGGTAGGACTCCCAGCCGCGATCCTTCGCCGACCTGATCGCCGCGTAGGCCGCGCGCGGGCTCCCGCGGCCCGTCAGCTCCACCCGCAGGCCGCCGCCCGCGCCCGGGCTCAGCTCCGCCGCGCCCGCGCGCTCCGCGATCGACAGCAGCACCCGCTCGCGCTCGCCTAGCTCGCCCGGACCGATCGTCAGCTCATCCCCGCCCGCGTCGCGCCGCAGACGCGCCACGTAGCGCTTCACGTCATCCACGCTCGTCTCGCGCTCGTTGATGAACCGGATCAGCCGCCCCAGGTCCATCCGCGCCGCCAGCAGCAGCGCGCGCCCCGGCTGCCCGTCGCGCCCGCCGCGCCCCGCCTCCTGGTAATACGCCTCCAGGCTTGTCGGTAGCGCCCAGTGCGCCACCGTCCGCACGTCCGCCTTATCCACGCCCATCCCGAACGCGTTCGTCGCAACCACCACCTGTGCGCCACCCTCCATGAACGCGCTCTGGCTCGCCCGCCGCGCATCCGCGCTCATGCCCGCGTGGTAGGCCACCGTCGCGATCCCCCAGCTCGCGATCAGCGCCGCCACCTCGTCCGTGTCCTTGCGTGTCCCGCAGTACACGATCCCCGGCAGCGCCTGCGCATCGCTCAGCACGTGCTTCAGCGCCGCCCGCTTGCGCGCCACCGCGCCCTTGCCTTCCACGCTTACCACGTCGAATGCCAGGTTCGGCCGGTCGAAGCCCGAGCGGATCGACAGCGGATCGCGCAGCCCCAGTCGCGTCGCGATCTCCTGTGCCACGCGCGGCGTCGCCGTCGCCGTCGCCGCCATCACCGGCGGACGCGGCGGATCCGCCTCCTCGTAGCCCCGCGTCAGCGACGCGATCGCGCTGTGCAGCCGCAGATAATCCGGGCGGAAGTCGTGTCCCCACTCCGCCACGCAGTGCGCCTCGTCGACCACGAACAGCGAGATCCGCCGCTGCGCCAGCGCCCCGCGAAACGCGCGCGAGGCGAAGCGCTCCGGCGCCGCCAGCACCAGCCGCGTCTGCCCGCCCGCGATCTCACCCAGCGCCTGCGCGTTGTGACCCTCCTCCATGCCCGACGCCAGCATCGTCGCCTCGACTCCCACCTCGCGCAGCCGCCGCCACTGGTCGCTCATCAGCGCGATCAGCGGGCTTACGACCACCACGAGGTCATCTCCCGCCAGTGCCGGCAGCTGGTAACAGAGCGACTTGCCGCCGCCCGTCGGCATCACCACCAGGCTGTCCCGACCCTCCAGCGCCGCCGCCACCGCCTCGCGCTGGCCCGGGCGGAACGCCTGCAGGCCGAAGCGCTCCAGCAGCTCCTCCGGGGTCGCCCGCGTGAGAGTCGCAGTCATCTTCAAGAAGCTAGCGTCCACTGCGGCCGGCACGCGCTCGCCGCCCTACGCCACGCGCCTGGCGGACCGCGCTTCGCACGCCACGCGGGCCGCCCTCAAGGCGGCCAATCCCTCAACTCCGGCGCCCGCTCCACACCACGCGCGCGCCACCCGACGGCACCAGCGTGATCGCACGCCGCACGTTCCACTCGCCCTTGCCGAACAGCCGCGCCTCGCGCCGCGGCACGTGCGGCTGCAGCTCGCTCAGCATCGTCCGCAGCATCAGCTTCATCTCCAGCGTCGCGAACGACGCCCCGATGCAGCGCCGGATGCCGCCGCCGAACGGGATCCACGAGAACGTCTCCGGCGCGCTCTCCAGGAAGCGCTCCGGGCGGAACTCCCGCGGGGACTCATACACCCGCGCGTTGCGGTTCGTCAGGTAGATCGACGGCGCCACCCGCGTTCCCACCGGCAGCACGTGCTCGCCCACGCGCAGCGGCTCCTGCAGGATCCGCACCACCATCGGCACCACCGGGCGCACCCGCAGCGTCTCGTTGATCACCGCCTGCATGTACTCCTCGCCCGCATCCGCCTCGATCTCCGCGACCAGCCGCTCCAGCTTGCGCGGATGGCGCACCAGGCGCTCGATCGCCCACGCGCTCGCCGTCGCCGTCGTCTCATGCCCCGCCAGCAGCAATGTCACCAGCTCGTCGCGCAGCTCTCCGTCGGTCATCGCCGCGCCATCCTCGTCGCGCGCGAGCAGTAGCAGCGAGAGGATGTCCTCGCGCTGCTCCAGGTCGCTCTGCGCGCGGCGCCCGCGCAGCTCCTCGTAGATCACCGCGTCCAGCCGCTCCAGCGCCCGGCCCAGCTTGCCTCCCGGTCGCTCCAGCGTCGGGCGCCGCAGCGCCACCAGCAGCAGCGTGCTCATCTTCATCGGCTCGAACAGCCCGCCGATCGCCTCGCGCAGCGCGTCCATGCGGTCCGCCTCCACGCCGAACACCGCCCGCAGGATCACCTCCAGCGTGATCGCCCGCGTGCGCTCCAGCAGCCGCATCGGCTCGCCCAGTCGCCACCCCGCCATGTCGCGCCGCGTCGCCTCCACGATCGTCGCCTCATACTCCCGCATCCGCTCACCGTGAAACGGCGGCAGCAGCAGCCGCCGCTGGCGCAGGTGCGCCGCGCCCGTCAGCGTGATCACCGAGCTCGGACCCATGATCGGCGCGATCGGCGACAGACCCGCCGCTGAGGGCGCCACCTCCGGAGGGGCCGTGAACACCGTCTTCACCGCCTCCGGGTCGCTCACCACCACGATCCGCCGCCCACTCGGCGCGAACGTCATCGTGAACGCCTCCCCGTACGCCGCCGCCCAGCGGTCCAGCGCCCACGGCATCGCCAGCGCCCACACCAGCGTCTGCGCCGCCGCCGGCATCCGCGGACCCGCCGGCAGCATGCACGCCACCGGCGCGCGCTCCACCGCCGGCAGGGTCCCCGTCGCGCTCGCCACGCTCAAGAGGCTAGCGCGGCGCCGCGCGCTGCGCGAACGCCCGCCGCTGCCCTACCCGCGCACGCCACGAGCCCTGCTCATACGCCGCCGCCGCCAGCGCCGCGCGCGCGATCCGCTCGCGCGCGAGCTCGATCTCCTCCGGCTCCAGACGCTGTGGCTGGCGCTCCAGATAGCTCGCCAGCATCCGCGCCGGCACCACCCGCACCCCCTTGCGACGGCTCAGCGGTCGGTCCACCCACGCGCGGCTGTACACCAGCAGCGGCTCCACGTGCGCGCCCGTCGCGCGCTCGATCGCGCGCCGCTGCGCCTGCGCCTGGCCCAGCACCGCGCCGTGCACGCGCGCCACCCGCACCGGTCCCGCCGCGCTCTTCGTCTCCACCGTGAACACCCCGCCCGGACCGATCGCGATGTGGTCCACATTGCCTCGTCCCAGGCTCACGTCGTGGATCGCCTGCCAGCCGCTGCCCTTCAGATCCTCCAGCAGACCGCCCACCCGCTCTTCGCCCGCCGCGCCGCGATCGTGGCGCTCGACCAGCGGCAGCACATACCGCGAGATCACGAAGATCGCCGCCAGCAGCGCCACCTCTGCAGCCAGGAAACGCGGGTCGCGCCAGCCAAAGTGTCGCCCCATCACCGTCGTCGCCACCGCCAGCGCTCCCAGCGTCAGCAGCGTGCGCATCCGCAGACGCTGCACGATCGAGCGCGTGTACTGGCCGGGCGCGCGGGCGATGGGGTCACTCTCGAGGGACACCATCTTCAACATCGGTCCAGTTCGCACCCGAGCTTTAGCTGATCGACTAGATCGAATTCGCGGCAATTTGCGGAGAAACGCGATGAGCCCACCAGAAATCCGTTTGTGAGCTCCCCACGCTCCTAAAGGCCGCCGCGAAGCCGGTCGAGGCCAAGGGCACCTCGCAGCAAGCCCCCTCGCCACGGCCAGCCGCCGCATGTCCGACTACTTCACATCCGATCACCCCTCCACCGACTCCGCGGCGCCCGCCGCGGGCACTCCGTCGCACGCCGCCTCGAACCCGCAGCCACCCGACGTCTCGCTGCTGTTGCGTGCCCACGCCGAGCGGCGCTGGCTCAGCCGCGAGGTGATCCCGGTCCTGCGCCAGCTCGAGAGCTGCGATGAGTTGCCCGACGAGCAGCTGCCCGCCGCCTGCGCCTACCTCGAGTTCATCTGGACCGCCGCGCTCGCGCGCGCTCGCGAGACCGATGCCGAGCGGCGGCGGCTTGATGAGCGCGGGCCCCTCGAACAGCCGCTGCTAGCCAAAGCCCATCATTACCACGCAACCGTGTGCTCGCTGCGCGAAGCCGTCGCGCGACGCGTCGCGCTGCTACTCGCGCCCGCCTCCGTCTCAGGCCGCGTGACGGCGCGATCCGTGCGGTAGCCGCGGCCGTGGCAGATGCCGCACCGCCGGCTCCGCCGGGTGCATCGCGCGCAGCGCCTGCACGATCTCTCCGCGCCCCGGCTCGTCCAGCTCGACCGCGCGATGCGTCACCCACGCCGACAGGTCGCGGCCGTGCACGAACGCGATGCGACTCGACTCCGCCACCCGCTGCGGGAACTCGCACCACAGGACTACGACCGGATGCACCGCCGGGCCGCGTCCCGTACGCGTGCGGATCTCACGATGCAGTACCCGCGCCGCTTCCAGCGCGCGCCGATTGATCGCGACTCCCGGGCGATCCGCGCGCGCGTCCTGCGTGTGGCGTAGCCACAAGATCCCGTCGCGCACCCGCGCGCCTGCCCCCGCCGGCTTGTGCGAGGCGATCACGAACACCCCGCCCGGACCCACCACGACGTGCTCCGCGCCATGGCGCCGGTCCACGTCGCTCAGCACCGTCCACTCGCGCTCCGGCAGCTTGCGCAGCAGCGCCTCGGTACGCCGCACCGCATCCTCGTCCACAACGTCTCCCGAAGCCGGCCGCGGCCGGCGCAGATGCAGTCTTGGGCGCATCACTACCTATTACATACGCATCACCGGATGCTTTTATTCGCCGCCCGCCCCAGCCAGCAGCTCCTGCAAGGCGTACGCCAGCGCCTCCAGCGCCAGCTCCTCCGAGACGTTCAGCGCCAAGCGCAGCCGCGTATCGCGAACCAACTCGATCCCCGCGCGCAGCGCCGCCGGCCGCCGGCCCGCCGCGTCGCGTTCGAGCTCCGCCAGCCGGTCGCAGTTGTAGACCAGCTCGCCCACCCCCTCCGCCACGCACCACAGATCGCGTAGCCACAGCTCCGCCAGCTGCAGCGCGCCCGCCAGCACGCGCGTACGCGCGCGCCGCTCCGAGCGCCGCTGCGCTTCGGCCGCTTCGCGCTGGTGGCGTTTGCGGTCCTTGCTCGGCAGCAGCTCCAGCTCCTGCGCGACTCGCGCCTCCCGCTCCTGCCCCGCGCGCGCCGCCTCCTCCTTCGCCAGCGCCAGCAGCTCCAGCCACGGACGCCCCGCCGTATCGCCGCTCAGCGCCGCCCGCACGAAGCTCTGCGCCCGCTCGCGCAGCACTCCGCCCTCACGCCCCGCCAATTCGCTCGCCCGCCGCGCATCGCCAAGGCCAAGCCGCGCGCACGCCGCCAGCCGCCGCGTCTTCTCCTCCTCGCTGTGCTGCTCGTCTTCCATTCCCGCCGCCTCGCCCCGCAGGCGCTCCTCGATGCGCGCCTCCGGCAGCGGATCGAAGCGCACCGCCTGGCAGCGCGAGGCGATCGTCGGCAGCACGTCGCGCGTACTTGGCGCCAGCAGGATCAGGTGCGCGAACGGCGGCGGCTCCTCCAGCGTCTTCAGCAGACGATTCGCCGCCTGGTCGTTCATCGTGTGCGCGTCCTCGATCACGAACACCCGCCGGCGCGACTCGAACGGCGTGCGCGCCGCCGCTGCCACCACCGGGCCCTCGATGTCCGCCACCAGCATCTCACCCGCCCCCGACGGGCTCGCCCACGCCAGGTCCGGGTGCGTTCCGCGCGCCACGCGCTCCGCCACCGTCTGCGGCGATCGCGCTCCCTCCTGCAGCAGCGCCGCCGCGAGCGCGCGCGCGACCGCGCGCTTGCCCGCGCCCGACGGACCGTGGAAGAGATACGCGTGCGACGGCGCCCCCGCCGGTCCCAGCACCGCCGCCAGCACCGCGCGTGCGTGCGGATGGGATTCCAGGCCCTGCAGCGCCGGCGGCGCTGCCGGTGCGGTCGAGCTCGACGTCGCGGTCATGCAGCCATCGTAGATACCGTCCGCTCCAATGCCGCGCGGGACGCTGATCACGATCGAGGGGCTCGACGGCGCCGGCAAGAGCACGCTCGCCGAGTCTCTCGTTCGAGAGGCCGCCGCGCGCGCGCGTGCGGGCGCGCGACGGGGTCCGCAGCAAGTAGAGCAACCGCGGGTCGTCGAGCTGCTGCGCGAGCCCGGCGGCGTTCCCGCCTCCGAGCGCATCCGCGCGCTCGTCAAGGATCCCGCTCTCAGCGTCGGCGCCAGCGCCGAGGCGCTGCTCTATGCCGCCGCCCGCGCGCAGCTCGTCCAGGAGCGCCTGCAGCCGCTGCTCGACGGCGGCGCGCTCGTGCTGCTCGACCGCTTCGTCGACTCCTCACTCGCCTACCAGGGCGCCGGGCGCCGGCTCGGCGTCGAGCGCATCCGCGCCATCAATCGGCTCGCCACCGGCACGTTGGCGCCCGACCGCACGCTGCTGCTGCGCATCGCGCCCGCCACCGGCCGCGACCGCCAGGCCGCTCGCGGCCTGCGCCCCGATCGCCTCGAGGGCGAGGACGAAGCATTCTTCGCACGCGTCGCCGCCGCCTACGACGAGCTCGCCCGCGCCGAGCCCCAACGCTTTCGTACGATCGACGCCGAGCGCCCGCCCGCCGACGTGCTCGCCCAGGCGCTCGCCGCGATCGACGATCTGCTTACCGCACGCGCCGCCGGTGACGCCCTCTAGCATGGCAAGCCCAATGCGCAGCATCCACCGACGTCTCCCCGCCGGGTTCGCGCTCGCCTTCGCGCTCACAGTGCTCGCCGCGCCCGCGCCCGCAATCGCTGCAACCGGCCCCACCGCGACCGGCCGCAGCGCGCCGCCGCCGACGTTCACCGTCCCCGCCAGCGCCCGCGTCCACGGCAGCTCAGCCACGATTCCCGCCGGCAGCGCCCCCAAAGTCGCCACCACACCCGCCGTCGCCACGCCGACGACCGTCGCCATGGCGCCCGCCGGCGCGACGAGCCCCGGGGCGACGACCACGCCGGCCGCCACCGTGCCGGCAAGCACAGTGCCGGCGAGCACGGTGCCTGCGAGCACGGTCACCACACCCGCGGCCGCGGCCGGCGCTCCGGCCGGCACTACGAGCGCCGGCACCGCCGCGCGTCACACGAGCTCCACAAAGCTGTCGACCGGCGCGATCATCGCCGCCGCCCTGGCCGTGCTGTTGATCCTGGTTTGCCTCGCCTGGGGCATCGCGCGCTGGTTCGCCTATGAACCGCGCTGGAGCATCTCGCTGCGCCACTCCCTCGCCGAGGCCAGCTGGCGGCTGTCGGCTTCGTGGGACGAATTCTCGGACTGGGCGCGGCTTGGCCGCTGAGTACCCGAAACGCTCGCCCAAGAGTCTTCTCGCAAACACCGGGATCCCCCCAAAATCCCAGTAAAATAAAGGTGATACTCGATCCGTCCGACCCTCTCGGGACTATGGTCGGCCCCCAATAAAAAGAGTCGAGTGGGCGTCCATCGTGCGGCGCCGGCGCGGAGAGAGAGAAGGAGCGAGACCGCCGATGAGATCAACCCCTGACCCCACCACCATCGAGCAGGCCGCGCCCGGCACCGCGTTGTCGATCGAGCGCCTCTTCACCTCCTCCGGTACCCACCCCTTCGACGCCATCGAGTGGGAGTCGCGCGACGCGCGCATCGGACACGGCGATCGCATCGCCTTCGAGCAGACCGGCGTCGAGTTCCCCAAGAGCTGGTCGCAGAACGCCACCAACATCGTCTCCCAGAAGTACTTCCGCGGCCAGCTCGACAGTCCCACACGCGAGCACTCCGTCAAGCAGATGATCGGCCGCGTCGCCGGCACGATCGCCGGCTGGGGCCGCGAGCGCGGCTACTTCGCCACCGAGGACGACGGCGATGCCTTCGAGGCCGAGCTCACCCACATCTTGCTGCACCAGCTCGCCGCCTTCAACTCGCCCGTCTGGTTCAACGTCGGCTTCGAGGAGAACCCGCAGTGCAGCGCCTGCTTCATCCTCTCCGTCGACGACACCATGGAGTCGATCCTCGACTGGAACACCAAGGAGGGCATGATCTTCCGCGGCGGCTCCGGCTCGGGCATCAACCTCTCCAACATCCGCGGCTCGATGGAGCCGCTCGCCAAGGGCGGCACCGCCTCCGGCCCCGTCTCCTTCATGCGCGGCGCCGACTCCTGGGCCGGCACGATCAAGTCCGGCGGCAAGACCCGCCGCGCCGCCAAGATGGTCGTGCTCGACGTCGACCATCCCGACATCCGCGAGTTCATCTGGTGCAAGGCCAAGGAGGAGGACAAGGCCGCCGCGCTGCGCGACGCCGGCTTCGACATGTCGATCGACGGCGAGGGCTTCAAGTCGATCCAGTATCAGAACGCCAACAACTCCGTGCGCGTCACCGACGAGTTCATGCAGGCCGTCGTCGAGGACCGCGAGTGGCACCTGACCTCACGCACCACCGGCGAGCCCGTCGAATCGGTCCCAGCGCGCGAGTTGATGCGCGAGATCGCCGAGGCCGCCTGGCGCTGCGCCGACCCCGGCGTGCAGTACGACACGACGATCAACCGCTGGCATACCTCGCCGAACTCCGGGCGCATCAACGCGTCGAACCCCTGCTCGGAGTACATGCACGTCGACGACTCCGCCTGCAACCTCGCCTCGATCAACCTGATGAAGTTCCGCCGCGCCGACGGCACGCTCGACGTCGAGTCCTTCGAGCACACCGTCGACGTCATGCTGCTCGCGCAGGAGATCGTCGTCGGCCCTTCCAGCTACCCGACCGAGGGCATCGGCGTCAACGCCCGCGCCTTCCGCCAGTTGGGACTCGGCTACGCCAACCTCGGCGCCTACCTAATGGCCGACGGTATGCCCTACGACTCCGACGCCGGCCGCATCACCGCCGCCGCGATCACCGCGCTGATGACCGGCCGCGCCTACCGCCGCTCCGCCGAGATCGCCGGCGCGCTCGGCCCCTACGAGCGCTACGCCGAAAATCGCGACGAGCACAACGACGTGATGCGCATGCACCGCGACGCCTCCTACGCGATCTCCGAGGCCGACACTCGCGACGGCGAGCTGCTCGCTGCTGCGCGGCGCTCGTGGGATGAGGCAGTCGAGCTCGGCGAGCGCCTCGGCTACCGCAACGCGCAGGCCACCGTACTTGCCCCCACCGGCACGATCTCGTTCTTGATGGACTGCGATACGACCGGCGTCGAGCCCGACTTCTCGCTCGTCAAGTTCAAGGAGCTCGTCGGCGGCGGGCAGATGACGATCGTCAACCGCACCGTCCCGCTCGCTTTGCAGACCCTCGGCTACTCCGAGCCGCAGATCGAGCAGATCGAGGCGCATCTCGCCGAGCACGGCACGATCGTCGGTGCCCCCGGCCTCGCCGCCGAGCACCTGCCGGTCTTCGATGTCGCCGTCGGCGAGCGCGCGATCTCGCACATGGGCCACATCAAGATGATGGGCGCCGTGCAGCCCTTCATCTCCGGCGCGATCTCCAAGACCGTCAACCTCCCGCAGAGCGCCACCGTCGAGGACATCGCCGACGCCTACACGCAGGCCTGGAACCTCGGGATCAAGGCGCTCGCCATCTACCGCGACGGCTCCAAGACCGCACAGGCGCTGCGCACCGACGCGCAGCAGGGCGGGGCGGGTGGGGATTCAGACAAAGAGGACGTCGACGCGCTCGTCGAGCAGGCCGTCGCCAAGGCGCTCGCCGAGGTCGGTCCGCGGCGCAAGCGGATGCCGCGCGAGCGTCAGTCGATCACGCACAAGTTCTCGATCGGCGGCCACGAGGGCTACATCACCGCCGGCATGTACGAGGACGGCTCGATCGGCGAGATCTTCCTCACCGACATCGGCAAGGAGGGCTCGACGCTCCGCGGCATGATGAACTCGTTCGCCACCGCGATCTCGATCGCACTGCAGTACGGCGTGCCGCTCGAGACCCTCGTGCAGAAGTTCTGCTACATGCGTTTCGACCCCGAGGGCATCACCTCCAACCCCGAGATCCCCTTCGCGAAGTCGATGCCCGACTACATCATGCGCTGGCTCGCCTCGCGCTTCCTCGACACCGACGTTCAGGAGGAGCTCGGCATCCTCACCCCCGAGGTCCGCGCCCGCAAGGCCGCCCAGGAGGTCGCGCAGTCGGTGATCGCCTCCGACACCGCCGGGCCCGCGAGCGCGAGCGAGGACAAGCCCGCCGCCAGCGCACCCAAGGCCTCCGGCGGCAACGGCGGCGGCAGCGCACCAGCCGCGTCCTTCACCGACACCCCGCCCGTCGTCCCCGCGCGACTGCAGGGACTGGACCTCGGGCCCGCGTGCAGCCAGTGCGGCGGGATGATGCAGCGCACCGGGTCCTGCTACACCTGCTCCAGCTGCGGCAACAACACCGGCTGCGGCTGAGTTGCGATAGCCGGCGCAGCTCGGCGTCCTCGCTCGCTTGCGTGCAGAGCACGCCGCGCTCGCTGCGTCCTTGATCTGCTTGGCTCTCGCAACTCAGGGGCGCTCTGCATGATCGCCAATCGCTCGCTCTGGAGGGACTGCCCGCTGAAGCCGATACACGTCCTATGCATTGGGCTCCAATGGCGTTACTCGGGGCTGGCCTGATGGCGATCGGGGTCGCTGAGCTCGCGCACGAACTGGTGCACGGCAGCGACATCTGGCGCCGACACGGCCTTGGTATTGGACTGGTCGTGCTCGGCGGCTGCTTCCTCTGGAACGGACTCTCAAAACGAGCCGCCGACGGAGGAAGCGAGCTCCGAGACGACTAGAGCCGCGAGGCGGAGGCGCGGTCGGCGACCGCGTCGCTCGCATCGGCGCGTCCGAGCACGCTGATGAAGACCGCGGCGAACGCGATGCCGAAGACGAGGAACTCGATGAAGCACATGCCGGCGCCCGCGAGGTGCTGGTCGTTGATCGCCGAAAGGCCGAAGGCGCGCGGGGCGCTCGCGTAGAGCGGGTACTCGGTCGCCGTCAGCCACGTCAGTGGCAGGCACACCGCAGCGCTCGCCAGGCGCGAGAAGCCGAGCAGCGCAAGCCGCTGCCCACCCGGGCGCAGGCGCGCGCGGGGCAGCGGGTCAATGATCAGCCACCACAGCGCGAGGCCCGTGTAGAAGAGCGTCGCGTGCTCGAACGCGTGCACCGTCGGGTGCTGCGCCGCGAAGTCAAAGACGCTCGGAATCGCCCATACCCATGTCGCGGCCGCCCACAGCGGGATCGCCAGCCACGGGGAGGTCAGGCGCGCGATCGCGCGCCCGAAGCGCCCGCCGGGCGCGACCGCCTGCAGCGCCTCACGCGAGAGGCCCAGCGGCAGCAGCGGCCGGCGCAAGCCGAGGATCAGCAGCGCCGGCGCGATGTCCGAGAGCAGCACGTGCTGCGCCATGTGCGCCGAGAGCAGGTAGCCGTCCCCGATTGGGTCCAGCGGCGAGAGCAGCGCGACCGCGATCACCAGCAGGCCGCACATGTACGGGATCCAGTGGCTCGCGCCGATGGACTCCGAGCGCGCCGCCGCGCGCCGGTAGGCACGCATGTAGAGCCACCCCGCGCCGAGCAGAGCGACGATCACGATCGGGTTGAAGGTCCAAGAGCCCCAGCCGGGCACGTGCGCCATGCGCGGCATCCTATCGATCCGCCTCAGAACGTGGCGTAGACACGCCGACCGTCGCGAGCGGCGGGCGGCGGACCGAACACGGCGGCCATTTGCGAGCGGCGCCGTGGACCGAATGCAGCGACCGTTGCGAGCGGCAGCCGCGGACTCAATTGGTGACGTAGGCGACCGGCGGCGGTGCTTCGCCACGAATCGCCGCGATCTCGCTCACCAGCGTCGCGCCGCTCGTGCCGCCGAGCACGCGCAGTCGCGGCAGGCGGTACGGGTCCTCTTCGGGCTGCGCCCAGCCCGGGACGACGGTCGTCGAGCCGCGGTAGCCCGCCGCGCGGACCGCCGCGAGCACCGTCGCGTCGTACTGACCCGACGGGTAGCAGAACCAATTGACCGGCACACCGTAGCGACGTTGGATCGTGCCACGCGCGCTCGCCACCTGGGCGTGCAGCGCAGCGGCGTCGAGCGTCGTTAGATCGGCGTGGCTGATGCCTTGCGTGTCGAGCTCCCAGCCCGCCCGCACGAGACCCCGCACCTGGGCTTCGGAGAGCCCGCCCTGCGAGGGCGGCAAGCCGGTCAGCTGGATGTTCTCGACCCCGACCCAGCCCAGCCGCCGCAGCACCGGCAGCGCCTGCGTGTACTGCGACTGGTAGCCGTTGTCGAAGCTCAGCACGATCGGCTTGCCCGCCGGCAGCGGCGCGCCTTCGTGCCAGCTCGCCCACAGTTGATCCTGCGTCACCGCGCGGTAGCCGGCCCGCGCGAGCGCCCGCATCTGTTCGGCGAACTCTTCCGGGGTCACATACAGCCCCGGGAACGGCGCGCCCGCCGGCGGCGAGTTGATGACGTGGTACATCAGGATCGGCGCGCGCGCCTCGCCGGGTCGGCGCGCACTAGTACCGCCACCAGCACCGCCATTCGCGCCCGTGCCATGCCTGCTCGTCGCGGCGGACGCAGGGCGACGTGTCGCGCTCGTGGCGAGCGCGCTCGCTGAGCGTTTGGTCGGCCCCGAGGAGGTGCTCGACGCGCCGCCGTCGGCGAGCGCGATCACCACGACGACCGCCAGAATCGCGACCGCCACGCAGCCCGCGGCAAGCGCACGGCGACGGCGGCGCGCGACCTCGCGGCGACGCGTCTCGTGCCGCACGCGGCGCCACTGCGGATCGGGACCTGCGGACACCTCGCCAACTTTGGCACGCGCCGGCGTCGACTAGCATCGAAGGCGGTGTCCGAGCTGCCTGCGCCGCCCTCCCCCGAGTCCCCGCTGCAGGGCGGCTGCCTGTGCGGCGCGGTGCGGTATGAGATCAGCGCGCCCGCGGTCTCCGCCAGCTACTGCCACTGCACGCACTGCCAGCGCCGCACCGGGACCGGCTCATCCGCCAACCTCCGTGTCCCGCGCGCCGGATTTCGCCTGCTGAGCGGCAGCGAACAGCTACGCGCCTATCAGCCCCCGACGGGGATTCCGAAGCTGTTCTGCAGTGAATGCGGATCGGCGCTGTTCAGCGGAGATCCGTTTCACGACGAGCACGTCAGGATCCGTCTCGGGACGCTCGACGCCGACCCCGGCATCCGCCCACAGTACCGCCAGTTCGTCGACTCGGCCGCCCCCTGGGAGTCGATCCCAGACGACGGCCTGCCGCGCTACCCGCGCTCCGCGAGCGACGACTCAGCCGTTTAGACGCGTCTTCAAAGCACTCGCGGCCGAGAACTTCGCGGCCTTCGAGGCAGCGATGTTGATCGTCTCGCCGGTCGCCGGGTTGCGACCCTGGCGGGCGGCACGGTGGCTGACGCTGAACTTGCCGAAGCCCGCGAGGGCGACCTCGCCACCTGCGGCGAGTTCGTCGGCGACCGCGTCGATTGCGGCATCCAGCGCCTGACGGGCTTCGCTGGCGGCCAATCCGGTGCGCTCGGCGACCTTGTCGGCCAGATCGTTCTTGGTCATAGGTGGCACTCCTCCCTCTCTGGGGTGTTATGTGTCGTGTTGCTTAAAGCGGGCAGCTTAACGGCCTGCAAGGACGGCATCGCGTGCGCGCTCGCTCTCGCGGCCCTCGCCGGCGCGCTGCGGATCGTCGCTGGGGCGCTCGCGCAGGCGCCCCGCGGCGTATGCCGTGAACAGCGCCGCGAGCCACGCTCCGCAGGCGAGCGTGACGTGGACCCAGACGAGCTCGGTCGGCAGGTGCGTCTCGTACTGATCGAGCCCGACGATGCCCTGCAGCGCGACCAGCACGCACAGCATGGTTGCGCAGCGCCGCACCAGCGGATCGGCGTCGTGACGGCGCGCTAGCCACCAGACCCAGACCGCGAGCAGGCTGAAGACGAACGCGATCTCCGCGTGACGGTGGATCACGAAGTCCATCGTGCCGCGCCCGTCGAAGTCCAGGCGGTTGATCTGCTGCCCCGGCGAGCCACCCGCGTGCGGTCCGGCGGCGGTTGCGGCGGTGCCCGCCACGATCGTCAGCGCGCCCAGCACGACGAGCGCACGCGCGCAGAGCACCAGCGTGCGGTCGGCCACCCGCGGGCGCTGTCCCGGCTCGTACCTCGCGCGCCACACGAGCGTCGCGGCGGCGAGCATGATCAGCATTGAGAGCGCGAAGTGGCCCATCACCCAGCCGTAGTCGAGCCGGCCCTTGACGGTCAGACCGCCGAGCACCGCCTGGGCGATAACGCCCAGCGGCAGCAGCGCCGCGATCCAGGTGAGATCGCGACGGTAGGGGCGGCGGCGCAGCGCCGCGAGCCACGCCAGTCCTGCAGCGATGCAGATCGGCGCGGTGACGACGCGATTGGAGAACTCGATCACCGCGTGCGTCGAGAGCGGCGGGTAGAGCCGCCCGTAGCACTTCGGCCAATGTGGGCAGCCCAAGCCGGAGCCCGTCAGGCGCACCGCCGCGCCGGTCAGCACGATCAGCGTCAGCGCACCCAGCGCGACGTACGCCACGATCGCGCACTGCCGCGGCGTGACCGTGTAGCCGTTGGTGCGCTCGCGCAGGTTGCTGCGTGCGTTCTCGAGCATCGGCTGAAAGTTTGCCAGCTCCGCGCCGGCAGGCCGCCGACTGCCTAGCCTTCGTAGACGAACGGCAGCTCGTCGGCCAGCTCGCGCAGCGTCGGCGCCGCGGCGTCGCGCGCGGAGACGACCGGCTCAATCTCCGCGGGCCACTCGATCGCGATCTCGGGGTCGTTCCAGGCGATCCCGCGCTCGATCTCGGGGTCGTAGTAGGCGCTCTGCTTGTAGATCACGTCCGCGACCTCGCTCAGTACGCAGAAACCGTGCGCGAAGCCGACTGGTACGTAGAGCACACGCATGCCGCTGTCGTCGAGCTCGACCCCCTCCCACTGCGCGTAGGTCGGCGAGCCGCGGCGCAGATCGACGATCACGTCCACGATCCGCCCGCGCCCGCAGCGCACGAGCTTGGCGACGCCGGCGCCGATGTGGAAGTGCATGCCGCGCACCACGCCACGCGACGAGCGCGAGTGGTTGTCCTGGACGAAGCGCTCCTCCGCGGGAATACCAGCGGCTGCGTGCCATTCCTGACGATAAGTCTCGACGAAGAAGCCGCGCTCGTCCGGGAAGACGCGCGGTTCGAGCACGACCGCGCCCGGCAGGCTGGTCTGGTGGACTTGCATTGCCGGGAACGCTATCCGACGCGCCCGTTCAACGAGCGGCGCCCTGCAGCGCCTGCAGGTCGGCGCGCACCATGCGCTCGACGAGCTCCTCGAAGCTCAGCTGCGCCTGCCAGCCCAGCTCGCGCCGCGCCTTAGCGGGATCGCCGACGAGCGGTGTCGGCTCCGGCGATCGCACGAGCGCCGGATCGACGCGCACGTAGCGCTCGGCGACGAGCTCCAGACAAGCGAACGCCGTATCGGCGAGCTCGCCGACGGTGTGCGGGTGTCCGCTGGCGAGGATGTAGTCGTCGGGACGCTCTTGGCGGAGCATCAGCCGCGCTCCGCGCACGATGTCGCCGGCAAACGACCAGTCGCGCACCGCGCCGAGGTCGCCGAGCAAGACCTCGCGCGCGAGGCCGAGCTTGACCGCGGCCGCCGCGCGTGTGATCTTGCGCGTCACGAACCGCTCGGGGCGACGCTCGGACTCGTGGTTGTAGAGGATGCCCGAGCACGCGTAGAGCCCGTCGTGCGCGCGCAGCGCCGCGACCTGCTGGTGCGTCGCGAGCTTCGCGACGGCGTACGGAGTGTCCGGGCGGCAGCAGGTCTCCTCGCGCTGGGGACTCTCGGACGCGGCACCGAACATCGCGCCCGAAGAGGCGACGAATACGCGAATCGCCGGATCAAGCTCGCGCACCGCCTCGAGCAGCACCGTGCTCGCGCCGGCGATCGCCGCGAGTGTCTGCGCGGGCCGCTCCCAGGAGTCCGGCACGAACGACGGCGCCGCGAGGTGGTAGAGCTCGTGCGGGTGCACTCGCTCGAGGGCCGCGCGCAGGCTGGCGTCATCGAGCAGCTCGCCTCCGATCAACTCCAGCTGTGCTCGCAGGTGCTCGCTCGCACCGAGCGACGCGTCCGGACCCCCCCGCAACAACCCGCTCACGCGGTAGCCCTCGGCGAGCAGCTGCTCGGCCAGGAATGAGCCGTCCTGGCCGCTAATCCCGGTGATGAGCGCCCGCCGCGGCTCGAGGGCGGGCTCGGGCGGGTTCGACGCGTGATCGCCCGGGCGCGAGGTGGTCTCGGGCGCCACGCGGGCCTCTAGGACGCTCCGCCCCCGCTCAGCAGCCGCAGGTCGGCGTCGACCATCAGGCGAATCAGCTGCTCGAAGCTCGTCTGGGGCTCCCAGCCGAGGTCGCGGCTGGCCTTCGAGCGGTCACCGATCAAGTGATCGACCTCCGCGGGACGCTTGAGCGAGTCGTCGATCGAGACGTGATCGCCGATCTCCAGACCGGCCTGGTCGAACGCGATCTCCAGGCACGTCTGCACCGAATGCGCCGTCCCCGTCGCGATCACGTAATCCTCGGCGGTGTCCTGCTGGAGCATCAGCCACATCGCTTCGACGTAGTCCTTCGCGTAACCCCAGTCGCGCTCGGCATCGAGGTTGCCGAGCTGCAGTTTGTCGGCCAGGCCCAGCTTAATCGCCGCCGCATGCCAGGTGATCTTGCGGGTCACGAACTCCAAACCGCGGCGCGGGGACTCGTGATTGAACAGGATCCCCGACGTCGCGTGCAGGTCGTAGCTCTCGCGGTAGTTGACCGTGATGAAGTGCCCGTAGGCCTTCGCGACGCCGTACGGCGAGCGCGGATAGAACGGCGTGAGCTCGGTCTGCGGAACCTCGCGGACCTTGCCGTACATCTCGCTCGAGGACGCCTGGTAGAAGCGTGCCTCCGGGCATACTTCGCGCATCGCCTCCAGCATGCGCGTCACGCCGGTACCGGTGAACTCGGCGGTCAGTGTCGGCTGGATCCACGAGACCGCGACGAACGACATCGCCGCGAGGTTGTAGATCTCGTCCGGACGCGACGCGCGCAGAGCGTCGACCAGCGAGCGCTGGTCAAGCAGATCGCCCTGGTGCAACGTCACGCGATCGCGCAGGTGCTCGATGCGGTCGAACTTCTCCGTCGAGGAGCGGCGGACCATGCCGTGGACGTCGTAGCCCTTCTCGAGCAGCAGCTCCGCTAGGTAGGAGCCGTCCTGCCCGGTGATGCCGGTAATGAGTGCGCTGCGCTTGGCTGACATGGCGCGCAACCCTACTGCACGCCAGCGATGGCACGCCCGTGATGGTCTAGTGCCGGGAGTGGGGGCGCCTGCGCCGCGGGCGACGGTGGTAGATCGTGATGCTGACCTGCGATTCGTTGCGCAGCTTGTCAACCGCGATGAACGTCAGGCGGTTGCTTCCGTAGTGGATGCGCGCCGCGCCGTGCCAGCGCATCGCACCGGCGAGGGTCGTCGGGAAGGCCTGGTTGGTGAAGTTACGGATCAGCTTGCCGTTGATCTTCAGCGTGATGCGCCCGACGCCCTGGCTGTCGTGGGCGTCAACGTCGATCGGCAGGGTCGCCGTGTAGGTCTTGTGGTTCGACGGTGTCGCGACGTCGATCTGCGGCCCGTTGAAGTCGCCGCAGCCGCCGCTGAGCTGGTCGCCGTGACGCACGTATTCCTGCATCGCCGCGAAGGCCGGCTTGTGCGAGCCGTTTGCGCGGACCAGCCCCGAAACCGCGGTGCCTTCGTCTTGCAGCGGGAACCACAGCGCCAGTTGGACGTAGGGGGCTTCCTCCATGCAGTGGTAGGCCTGCGAGAGGTAAGCCGACTGCTGTTCGTCGCTGACGCCCTCCGGCTTCTGGCCGGCCCACGCGCCTTCGTCGCACGTCGCGCTCGTCGTGCGCCAGCTCATCTCCGTCATCCAGATCGGCTTGTCGTCGCCGTTGGCGAGCTCAACCGCGTGAACTTCGCGATAGGCCAGGAAGGAGTCCGGGATCATGCGCCCGTCCATCTGGCGAATGAAGAACGACGGCGGACTGACGTCGCAGGCGGTGTCGGTGTGCACGCCGACCGCATCGAACGATCCCTTGCCGCCGGCGGCGTAGACGCCTTCGAGGAACGGGTAGTCGTTGCCGGTCATCCCGCCGAGCACAACCGTCGCAGCGGGGTCAGCGGCCTTGACGACCGGGTAGGTCGCCTTCAGCAGCGCCGCGTACGCGCCGGGGTCCGGAGCCCCGGTCCACCACGACGCGTTGTCCTCCTCGTTCCAAATCTCGTACGCCGCGACGTGCCCCGCCCAGCGCTGAGCGAGGCCACCGACGAATGCCGCGTAGTCCGCCGGGTTGGCCGGCGGGGCGTGCACGTCAGTCGAGCCCGTCTCCCACTGCGGGCTGTCGACGACGTCGACGATGACTTTCGTGCCGCTGGGTAGCGAGTGGAACAGCTGTTCGTAGGAGGTCAGCCAGTTCTGCGCGTACTCGCCGCGCTGGGGCTCCAGATCGGGCCAGGTCGCAAAGACGCGCACCCAGTGGACTCCCAGGGTCTTGACCGCCGCGACCTGCAGGCCGTCGGGCGCCGAGAACGCGACGCCGGGTTCGGCGGCCTGCGCGGCGGGCGCAACGGCCAGCACGGCAGACAGCGCCGCGGCGAGCGCGAAGATCGAAAGACGGCGCAGCCGCACGACAGACTTGAACGACGCGAGGACGGGGAGCGTAATGCGAATAGGGATGCTCATCTGTCTTCCCAAAGAGTCGGATGTCGACACAGATCGCTTGAGGAAAGCCGCCCCTAGCTCGACGATTGGCCGATGCCCGATGAATCACTGCTTAGCGTGCGGCGGTAGACATCGAGCGTCAGCTCAGCCGTCCGCGCCCAAGAGAACGAGCGCATATGGGTCGCGAGCCGCTCGCCGCGCGGGTGCAGAAGGGCGTCTTCGATAGCCGCACGGATGGAGGCCGGCGATAGCGGGTCGCAGGTATAGGCAAGATCCCCGTAGTACTCGAACTCCGACCCGCGGTTGGATGTAACGACACTGCAGCCAGCGGCGGCAGCCTCCATCGTCGACAGCGCCGATCCCTCGGCGAATGACGGCAGAGCGTGCACTGCCGCCGCCTTATAAGCCGAGGCCACGAGCTCACGTGGCAGGCCTTTGATATAGGTCAATGCATCGGCACCGCGCAGTCGACACATTGCGAGGTAGTCGCCATCACCGGGGAAAACGGGACCGATCAGCACAATCGGGCGTTCGAGATCATGAGCAGCCTCGACAAGCAACAACTGGTTCTTGCGCCTTTCGATGTTCCCGACGCATAGAATGAAGTCGGTCAAACCATAGCGGTCTGTGAAATCACTCGCATCCGCATCTGCAAAGTTTCGCGCCGCGACACCATGCGGCACGACCGTGAAAGGCGTGCGCACCGTCGACGCGACGCGGGACAGCATCCCGATCTCGTGCAGGCTACAGACAGAGACGTGGCTCGCGATGGCGAACATCTCGGCCGCGGCGGCCAGATAGCCCGGTGTAATTTCATGCCGACCCCAACGTGATATTCCGTCGACGACGAGCGCACTCGATTCAATGGCCGCGAGCACGCTCTGCCAATCCGGCGAGTCGTGGACGAGTTCGCTCAACAGACGGACCGCCCGCATCGCCCAAGTAAACTCGTGCAAGTCCGAGAAGATTGGCTCCCACACAACCGGAACGCCCGCCTTGCCAAGGTAACGCATCTGCGGCAACGACGTCTCCAGTGGCCACACGTTGAAAGCGTGAACGAGGTCGAAGCCGCTGACATCGGGATAGAGCTCGCTGGTAACCTCGACAACCACGCCGAGGTTACGTAGGCCGGCAACCGTCTCGCGTAATACCTGCCCACCCCCGCCGCTCGCTCCGCTGCCATTGTGGTTTGCGAACAAGATCCGCAAAGTAGATTTAGACATGATGCCGCGCTTAGTCAGACGACCGGCAACGCTCACCCGGCTTCACCGCCGCCACTCGGTGATTCCGCTCGCAGCATTCACCGGCTCGACGAGCTTTGTCATGCCGTTTTGCTTGCCTTCGGTGGCGTCCGGTGAGTCGAGCGCAAACTTGGCACCGCATAAAGCAGCACGCCTCCGACCTGGTGGCCGTGCAAGCCGATTTGCGAGAGAAACGCTGGCCACGGACCCGCGTTTGTGGTGTCGACAACGACATGGCTCACGTAATGTTCCTCGACAAAGGCTTCGAATGCCGGTGCAGACGGAGGAACATTTAATATTAGGGCGCCGGTCGTCGGCTGGATATTAAATGGTGAGGGAACCACTCCGGATACGTAGCCCTCGGGCATGTAGAAGTAGAAGCCCGTCTCCGCCTGCCACAGCATGGACACATCGCGTTCCCCGAAGGGTAGTGCGAGGATGGTCTCACCCGGCTTCAGATACCGCCTGTACATAGCCGTAGAGAAGAACCGCGGGTTGACGGGCGGCGTGCCATAGAGGCCTACGAGGAGGTTGGGAAAGATCGCGACAGCTCCAGCTACCACCAGGAGCCAGCGACCGATGGACCGGCCTGTCGGCATCGATAGCCACGAAGCGATTCCTATCGAGACCATTAGTGCCGTAAATAGCACGATCCGTGAGGGGACGATATTGTCGAAGATCGGCAGGTCCCTGAACCAGTTGAAAGGCAAAGCCATCGTTTGCTGGCCGGCCACATGAAGGTGCGAACCGAGAGCAGCCACAACGCTCACTGCCGCGACGATCACCACCATGCGTGCGAGCAACGTTCGACGCGCTCCGACCGCCCATAGGATAAAGGCGAGCACGATGGGAATACCGAGATAGCCATCGGCCTCGGAGACATTCTGGCCCTCGTAGGTGAGACCCAGAGACAGGAAATCGTGATGACCAAGCCACGTAGAGTATGTGGGGAAAAGCGGGTTCAACAGATCGAGCCCGTAGGCGTCGGATAGATTTGCGGCGCCCGTCGGAAAGGCACCACTGAACAGCGCGTAATAGATGAACGGTGACGCAAGCACGAGGGCGATCAAGCCGCCGCCGAGGGTTTCGGCTAGCAGGCCATCAATCAAGGATCGACGCGACTTGGAGACGAGGAAGCGCGCGGCTACGACCGCGACGAGCCCGAGTCCGAGTGCATCAGCAAGCAGCTCGGTCGAGAGCCCTGCCTGCAGGACGAAAAGGACGGCCATCCAAATGACATAGGCTCGGCGCGTGATCTCTCGATCGAGACGGCGTAGAGCTAGGTGCACCATCACTGGAATCAGGAATACAAGAGTCAGATTCAGGTGTCCGGTGAGCTGCGCAAACTCGTACGCGCCGAAGCCGAAGAGGTATCCGCCGACGACTGCGGGCAACTCCCGCCCAGCGATCCTCCGACACAGCAGGTAGGCAGTCAGAGCGGCCAGCATTGGGCTGGCAATCGACAAGGCATTGTAAGACGCGATGGGCCCGACCAACTCGGTGACGGGCGCCATCACAAGCGCCGCAGTGGGAATCATCGCGCCCTGGGCCACATTGACACCCGTCGGGGACCAGAGGTAGTGAGTGACGAAGGGATTCAGCCCATGTGCCAGCGCATGCGGCCACCAGGACAGCGCCCACATGTACGCAGCCGGATCCTGCGAGCCGACGCAGGCGCAAATATGACGTGGATGAGCGATCGCATGCCGCCCGATCGTGACTACGGCCATGAGCAGATAGAAAGCAAGAACCCACAGCCAAGTCGGCACTGCTCTCGCGCCCCCCCTCAACCGCCCCGACCAGGCGTTGCCGTCCTTTTCTTGATGGGCGACTTGCGCCCTCGCTACCTCTGTCAGCAACTGGGAGCCCATTAGCGATGAGCATCCACGGGATGGTCTCCCAACCGCCCCAACAGGCCAAACGGCGCAAGCACTGCGGGACCGAGCCCCCGACGAGCGGCGACCCGCATCAGACCCCGCTGCTGAGCGCGGTTGAGCAGGCCGCCGTCATCGATCAACGGCAAACCGACGCTGACGCGCCGCTCAAGTGCGTGGTAGGCCTCCTGGTACTCCTGCGCGATCTGTTTAAGACGACCGACATCGCGAGCGAGGCTGGCTATGTAGCTCTCACGATCGAGCTCTTGCCAAATGCGTGGAGCTGCCTCGGAGGGCGGAGCGAAGAGCGCTTGCTCATAGGTGTCGACGAGTTGCTGAGCTACCTCTTCCCAGCTGGGAAACGGTAGAGCCTCCAGCCGCCTCAGGTGTTCGGTCCGTGCCGGGCCCTCACTCAGCAGTGGCAGGACAGCTACAGCACTGGCGGGCGCGTCCCATTCGATCAGGGTGGCGGCCTCACCGCCGACCTCCGCGAGCGAGGCCTGTGCAGCAAACAGACACGGCAGGCCCGCCCTGGCCGCCTCGAGTGGGAGTAGACCGAACCCCTCGTAAACCGTGGGGTATACGAGCGCACAGGTATGCGCGTAGAGCCACCGCTTGCCCGACTCGTCGACTGACCCGCAATCGACGACGTGTCCGGCGAGACCGGCATTCTCACTCAATAGCCGCCGCTCCGCTTCGCGTGAGGATCCATTT
This sequence comes from Solirubrobacteraceae bacterium, assembly GCA_036502205.1. Lineage (GTDB taxonomy): Bacteria > Actinomycetota > Thermoleophilia > Solirubrobacterales > Solirubrobacteraceae > Palsa-744. The sequence continues at coordinate 35,556 of DASXZA010000025.1, forward strand.
GGCACGTGGGGACCCGCGAACACCAAGCGACCCGGCCAGCCGAGCTCCCGCAAAGCGCTCAGGAGCTCGATTGCAAACGGACGATTCTTATGGGCATAGTCCGCTCCCAAGCAGAGCAAGAACGGCGGTCCATCGGCGGATAGACCTTCGGGTGCGACCGCTGGCAAACTCGATGACTCGAGTCCTTCGGCCGCGATTCCCACTATGCGGGTCCGCCCTTCCGGAAGCAGATCCTCGGCGAGAGCATCGCGCCGAGCGTGCTCGGAGAAGAAGACCACCTGGTCGGCTCCGGCGAGCGCAAGCCGCGTCGTGCGGCGGTAGCCACGCCACGACTCGATATCGCGATGGTAGGAGTAGTTGTGGTAAGCGATCAGATCCTGCTGTCCGATGACCAGCCGCTCGCCGACCAGCCTCAGCAACGCGAGGTCATCTGGAGTGAAAACCTGCTGCGGGCGGTGCACCACATCGCTGAGCGCCACCCCCGCGACAGCCTGCTCATAGGAGAGCAACTCGACACCCCGCATCGCGAAGGCATCAGCGGCTCGCTCGGAGAGATCGGGAGGGACCAACACCCGCACTCTCACGGCAGACTGTCGCGTCAACGCAAGGATCAATTCGATGATGTAGGTCTGGGTGCCACCAACCGTCGACGCCAAGGCGCGCGCATCGATCGTCACCGAGAGCGGGCGCAGAACCGAGCGGGCGCGACTCACGGCGCGCCGCAGGGCACCGCGCTCATCCCCATCCAAGGTCTCCTGCACCGGTGACTTGCCCGCCCAAGGCACGCTCGACTCGCCGAGCATCACGGCAGCAGCTGATGGCCCCTCGACCAGCACATCGTCGGCGGCCACGTGGATCATGCCCAGCGCGAGCGCCCGCAACGCAAGCTGCGTCAGCGCCTCGTCCAGGCCAAGTGACTCATCCAACGGACCAGCCAACTCCAGCGCCGGCCGGCGAATATAGGTGCAACCGGGACCGATCGTGGCGATGCGCGGGCGCAGCCGCAGTGACTGCTCGCATATACGGCGGGCGGTCTCCTCAAAATTGTCGAGCGAATCGCTCGCACCCAGCGGACTGGCACTTGCAACGATCGAATCGCTCATCGCCGCGGCGCGCAGACGCTCCGACCAATGGGCACCGAGACGTACACCCGGGCTCACGAGCACGAAGTCGCTGGGGAAGCTCAGCGCCATCGCAGCATTGACTGCCGCGACCTCCGTGTCGCGGTCGACCGCCAAGCTCAACAGCGTGCTGCCGTTCCGATCGCCCGCCAGCTCCTCGGCGATCGGCTCGAGCGATGCCGGCGATCCGGCGCAGATCACTGGGATTGAAGACTCGGAGTGCTTGAGGATGCTCCGCAGCGTCACCAGCGTTCGCGCATCCGCGGCGCCGACGGGCACACAGATCACCGCCGCGCCGCGCGCGAGCCCAAGCTGCTCCCGATTGAGGATCGGCGTGACCTTCACGTGGGGCGCCGCGCCGCGGCGGCCGGACTCTCGCACAACTCGTGCAGTCGTTGACCGATCCGCGCACCCACCGTCGCGGGCGCCAGCAACGCCTGAACATCGCTCCGGCCACGCTGCGCGCGGCTCTGGGCGGCCTGCGGATCCCGATGGATGGCGCGCAGTAAATGCGTAGCGTGCTCAATATCGGGCTCAGCCCAGGTTGCGCCAGCGGGATAGTGCTCGACGTGTTCTCCCACCGGCGCCGGCGCACATGCGACAAGGTACGAGTTGGTCTCATCCATGAACTCAATGTTGCCACCGTAGGCGGTCGCGACGACCGGCTTTCCGAGGGCCATTGCCTCCGCCAGCGGCAGTCCGTGACCCTCACTGCGGTGCAGCGAGAGGTAGCAGTCGCAACTCGCTAGCAGCGCATCCCGCTCACCACCCGAGAGCGTGCGATCGATCACGACGACATCGGGGCGTCCATCCACCGCCGCCATTACTTCTTGCAAGCGCTCCGGGCGATGGCGGCCGTTGACCGACTTGACCACCAGAACGGCGCCATCGCCGGGTTGGAAGGCCCGACGATAGGCCGCGATCGCGCCGAGGGGGTTCTTGCGCTCGAGCGTCGAGAGGTAATCGAACATCATGAGCACCCGAAAGCCGGCGGGCAACTCGAGCGCGGCCGTCACAGCTCTCGCGTCAGCCTCCCCCTGGGACGCTAACGGGGGCGGAAAGCCGAGAACTGGAACATCCAGCCCTGCGCCGATCAGAGCGGCCGCAAAGCGCGAGTACGTCCAGACCTCCACGAGACGCTCACTCGCCTCGCGCCAGCCCGGCGGAAGCACGTCGACCTCCCAGCTCCAGATGCCGATCGCCATGCGATCGCCATGAGCCGGAGCTTCGGGACCATCCAGATAGGGCACCATCTGCTCGGGATTGAGACACAGCAGATTGAAGTCCACCGCATCCGCCGATGGGCGAGGACCGCTTGGCAACCCGCCTTGCACAGAATCGCGACCTGGCAACGGCACATCGCGCTCGGAGACCGGCACGCCCACGCTGCGCAGCGCCGCTACATAGCGCCGCGCGGCCTCGCCGACGCCGACGGCCGAGCTTAGATACCCGGCGAGCTCGACTCCCGGCACGCGCTCCATCAGCGCGCCAGGCCCCGCAGTTGCGCGCCGACGCGCGCTACGTCCTCGCGTGTGAGCGTCGCCGAGGACGGCAGATTCATGCCGCGGCGCGCCAGATCCTCAGCCACCGGGAACTCTTTGCCGGCGCTCGCCTCGCGGTACATCGGCAGCGTGTGCAGCGGATAGAAGAATGGGCGCGTCTCGATCCCGGCCGTGTCAAGCGCGCTCATCGCAGCGTCGCGAGGCCCGAAGCGCTCCTCATCCAAGACAGCGCACATGATCCAGAAGGCACTCTGCGCCCACGGCTCCTCGGGCGAGAGCTCGAGCCCCTCCTCGCCGCCGAGCTCTTCGCGGTACCAGCCTGCGATCTCGCGGCGCCGCGCCGTGTGCCAATCGATCCGCTCGAGTTGAGCGAGACCGATCGCGGCCTCGATGTTCGTCATGCGGTAGTTGAAGCCGACCATCGGGAACCAGTAGCGACGCTGCGGATCCTGGCCCTGTCCGTGCAGCTGGCGGACCGTGGCCGCGAGCTGCTCGTCGTCGCAGACCACCATGCCGCCCTCGCCGCTGGTGATGATCTTGTTGCCGTAGAACGAAAACGTCGCCAGCGAGCCCATCGAGCCGACGATGCGACCGCGATAGGTCGCCCCGTGAGCCTCCGCCGCGTCCTCGATCACCCACAGCCCGTGACGCTCGGCGAGCTCCAGGATCGGATCCATGTCGACGGGATGGCCGTAGAGGTGCACCACCACGATCCCTCGCGTGCGCGGCGTGATCGCCGCGGCGACCCGCTCGGGGTCCATGTTCCACGTCCGCGGCTCGGCATCCACGAACACCGGCTGCGCCCCGCAATAGACGACCGGGTTTGCGCTGGCCACGTAGGTGAGCGTCGGCACGATCACCTCGTCACCCGGGCCCACTCCCTGCGCGAGCAGCGCCAAGTGAACCGCGACGGTGCCGTTGCAGCACGACACCGCGTGACGCACCCCGCAGAACTCCGCGAAGTCCGCCTCAAAGCGCTCCAGGTAGCGTCCACTGGAGGAGATCCAGGTCGAGTCGAGGCAGTCGAGCACGTACTCGCGCTCGCGGCCCACCAGGGCCGGCGCCGCCACCGGGATCCGCGGCTCACTCATCGCGGCCGCCGAAGTCCACACGCATCACGATCTTCTCCTCGCGCCGACCCAGGCGCTCGACGCTTTGGCGCTCGAGCTCGACGAAGCCAAGCGACTCGTACAGACGGCATGCGGCGACGTTCGCAGCGTAGACCGTCAGGCGCACCGCCGGGCAGCCCCCCGCGCGCGCCTGCTCGATGGTCCAGGCCGTGAGCTTGCGACCGACGCCCCAACCCTGGCTCTCCCGATCCACGAAGATGCCGAAGCTCGGGATCGCATAGCCCTCGTCGAAGCCGCGCAGCATCGAGAACCCCACCGCCAGCTTGTCGCTGCGCGCCAGGTAGAAAGCATCCTCGCCGCCGTGGAGTGCGATCTTGCGCGCCTGCGCCGCGTCGAGCGGGAACGGATCGAACATCTCCGTTACCGCCGACATCCGGTTGCGCTCGAAGAGCGTCGTGAGCTCCTCAATGTGCTCGGGCCCGATCTGCTCGAAATGGAGCGCCTTCGAGGCATCGCGGCTCATCGGCAAAGGCTCAAATTGACAGGATGCGGGCAAAGTCGTTAGCGATCTCGTCGTAGATTGGGAGCTGGCTGTCGACGTGCATGTTGCCGAGCTCTCGCGCGACAGCGCCCAGGAACCCTATTGCCGGCGCGGCTCGACGACTCTGCTCAATCAGCTCCAGCAGACCTTCGACGTAGAGACGCTCGTTGTAAGAGGCCATCAGCGTGCGCGCCAGTCCTCCTACCCGTAAACGCCGCTCGCGATCGCCGACCAGCTCGCGCAGCGCAGCACTCGCCGCAACGAAGTCGCCCGCCGGAACCCGTACAACCGCCTCCCCGGGCAGCTCTCCGAAGAAGCCCGACCCGAAGCACAACACCGGCCGACCGTAGGCGAGTTGCCGCATGAGCGAGGCCGAGCTTCCCTCCATCACCGGATGGCGCAGGTTGACGAAGATGTCGGCTTGACGCATCAGCTGATCGAGGCGCTCCGGCGGCTGCCAGCCGAGTATCTCGACGTTCAGTCGATCGGCATGCCGATCGACGAATCGACGTAGATCGCTCACGTAGGACTTGAAGCCGTCGTCGGGGCCGACGATCGTGTAGGTCACCTGTGCCGACAGCTCGGGGTCGGCGGCGAGCATCTCAACCACACGGTGCACCTGCTTGTTCGGGTTCAGATGCCCCACCGTCAGCAGGCGCACCGGTCCAGCGGACGCGGGCGGCGGCCCCCCGTCGACCTCGTGCAAGGTCTCGCTGTAGCACGGCAGGTGGAGCGCGCGAACCGGTCCAACCCAACGGGCCCTGACGTCGTCGGCCTGTCCCTCAGAATGCGTGATCACACCGATCGCGTCAAGCAGCCCCTCCTCGTAGAGCGGATAGCTCAACACCTCCTCGTCGGACTCCCACACCGGCCGACGCTCACCTTCCAGCGACAGACGCGCGGCTTGGGCACCGCGTTCTCCGTAATAGGCCCGCATGCGCTCGACGTAGAGCTCGCGCGAGGCGTCCGGCCCGATCAGCCACTTGCCCGCGAATAGGTGGTGCAACACGCGATCGTGCAGGATCACCACACCTGGATGCTCGCGCGAGACGGTGTGGATGTCATCGTGGAAGGGCAGGTAGTCGCCCATGTTGTAGACAACCGCGTCGTACTGCGCGAGCCGACTGAGCTCAGTGGAGCCTGGCCGATATTGCACTACCGCGAGCTCAGTGTCCAGCAGTGGAGGTGAGTTCGACGCCCACAACTCGACCTCGACGAACTTCGCCAGCTCGCCGGCCACGTGAACGCTGAACTCGCCGATCGCGCTGCGCTCAGCAAGGGGTGTAAACCAAGCGATCTTCATCGTGTGCGCAACCAAGCGGCCTTCATTGTGTAAGACACCCAATCACTCGGTCCCAGGAGATCTCGAGCTCGTCGATCGTGTCGAGCGCCGCCTGCCCCATGCGCTCAACTAGCGAGCCATCTTCTGTGAGACGGTCGATCGCTGCGGCCAAGTCATGGACGTCGTCGACCACGTAACCATTGCGTCCATCCTCGATCAACTCGAGCGTGCCACCCGAATCGGTAAAGGTGATCACTGGCTTGCGAGCGTGAAATGCTTCGAGCGTCACATAGCCGTAGGAGTCCTCACCAAACGGCAGGTAGATGACGCCCCGCGCTCCGGCAAGCAGCCTCAACTTCTCATCGTCGTCAATCCACCGCGGAATCACCTCGACCCGGTCCTCGAGCTCGTGCTCTTTGATCACCGACATCAGCCGCCGCAGATCCTCATCCGTCTCGGGCTGCCCAGCAATGATCAAGCGCGCCGAACTGGCGACAGCCGCCATCGCCTCGGCGGCGAGGTGCTGGCGCTTGCCTGCGGTGATGCGACTGGGAAAGAAGAAATAGTCCCCATACTCCTCACAGCGGTAGGGCGCAGCGTCGAGGAGCGGCGGGAAGAGAATCTCGGACTCCATCCCGCTATACAGATTGAGTCGGTGTCCCACGATCTTCGAGTTCGTGTAGATGCGCTTTGCCTCCTGCAGATAGCGGCGGTCCGCGTCGACAATCGCCTCGCGGATGCGATGTCCGGTCGGGGTAGCCGGAATGTCTTGATAGGGCGTGCCCCAGAGGTCGTAGGCTTGACGAAACTGATGCAGCAGCCACAAGACCTTGCTCTCGTGTGGCACGTAGTAGGCGGGGAACTTGAAGGCGATCACACGGTCGACGTTCGCCAAGCGTATGAGCCTGGCGGACAGCATGTGATCGATAATCCGCTCCGGCGGATTCCACTGAAAGGGAATCCGCACGATCTCCGCCTGATGCCCGTACTCCTCGAGCTTGTCGTGCAGCCACTCGGCCAGCAACTCCGCCCCGCCCCGCACGAACGGAGCCTGGTTGTTGACGATTGCGACCTTCATCCGAGCAAGCTGGCGACGACTCGGTCCCAGCTGATGTCCTTGAGCTCGAGGGTTCGGTGGCCGGCCTCGCCCATCGCCGCCGCCGCCTGCGGATCGGCGCGCAGCCTGTCCATCGCCGCCCCCAGCGAGCTCGGGTCGGGCGCGGTGATTAGCCCATTGACGCCATCCTCAATGATCTCGAGCGTACCGCCGGAGTCCGAGCAAGTAATGACGGGCTTGCTGGCATGGAACGCCTCAAGCGTCACATATCCATAAGAATCCTCGAGGAAGGGGATGTAGAGAACACCGAGGCTGCGCGAGATGAGCTCGGCCTTCTCCTCCTCGCTGATCCATCGCGCAATCAGCTGCACGCGATCTTGGAGGTCGTGCTCGTCGATGAGCTCCTGTAGCGGCCGTAGCTGCTCGGGGCTGTCAGGCGCACCGGCGATCACAACGCGCACGTCCGTCGACAGTTTCACCGCAGCTTCGACCGCGAGCTGCTGGCGCTTGTGACCGGTAATGCGACAGGGATAGAAGACGTAGTCCTCGGCGGGCGCGGCCACGAAGCGCTCCGGCGCCCCCAGTGGCGGATACAACACCGTCCCCTGGAGATCGTTGAACTCACGCAGGCGGTCGGCGACGATCTGCGAATTGGTGAAGATGCGCCGCGCCTCGCGCAGGTAAAGATTGTCAGCGGCCACGATCGCGTCGCGCGTCGCCAGCCCCTCGGGAGTTGCGGGGATGTCCTGGTAAGGGGTGTCCCAGAGGTCGTAGGCCCCGCGATGATGGTGGATGAACCAGAGGCGCTTATTGGGATGACGCAGCAGGTAGCTCGGTGTCCGAATCGCCACGAGCGTGTCCGCGGCTTCGCTGACGTCCATCAGGCGAATCGCCAGCATCTGCTCCAGCATCGTGTCCCACGCTGAGAGGAAGGGGATCTCGATCGTGTCGACCTCGTGATCGCGCTCGCGCAGGGCGCGCACCAAATCGCGCACGATCATGCGCCCGCCACCGTCGATGAAGGGGACGTAGGTACTGGCGACGAGGACCTTCACGGTCGCGTGAGGATCCCGCTCGGGCCGCGGTTCGAGCAGCGCTGCGTCATCGCTTCAGCGCGTCGTGCAGCTCAGCCACCTGCTGCTCCAGCGATTCGACCGTACGGGCCTGCGCGGCGAGCTGACGCAAGAGGAAGGTCACGACCCGCGCATTCGCGCCATTCCAGGTCGACTGAGCCTCCGGAAGCGGGTGCAAGCCAGCGCGCAATGCTCGCTTGGCCCGCACGACGAGCGGACCGACAAGCCGCCGCCGCGAGACGATTGGCAGCTCACGCAAGTCATGAGCCGCATGCAGATGGCCGAGATCCCCGGACACCGCGTGCTCGAGGGCAAACGAGGGTAGGCGACTGTCAAGCGACGGCGCTCGGCGACTGGCGCTCTGCCGAAGCCTCGCGGCAATTAGCTTGCTCCGCGTGTCCTCAGTCCGCACATCGCCGTGCAACTCGATGGCGCTGGAGTTCTTCGTCACAGGGCGGGAATGTTACTGGCGAGCCCGGAGGCGGCCCGACATGCTGGCGGTCAACTCCTCATAAGTCACCAGCTGACCGTCGCACCAGCACCGACGAAGCTCTCGAGGAACCCAGCGAGCAGCTCTGCGGACCCCGGCGGCGCGAGGCCCGTCGTATGTATCGAGGGCGTGGGAGCCCCCCCGAAGGCGTAGGCCGCCGCAGAACGCGGAACATCCGGAACGTTCGGATCGCCGCTCGGCACGTAGAGCGCCTCATCTTCGGGTTCGTTCGTCGTACACGGTGGGGACCGGCGATCGGAGACCAGGAACGTGTAGTAGAAGACGTGTTCCGGCCTCGCGTACGGCATCAGCGTGTCGATGAGCCAGGCGACGCGCTCGGCCTGCTGCTGTTCGCCGTATTCCCGCAGGTGCCCGTCGTAGTCGGTGCAGGTGCGCGCGGCGACCTCGGTGAACCACAACTGCTCGCCGACGCCGCCATTGGGGAGGTGCGCCACGACTTCGCGCAGCGGGACGACGCTCATCTCCTGCACGGAGCGATAGGGGTGCACTCCCCAGATCGACGGCGCGAAGTGCAGGTGCCGCACGTATTCCTCCTCGTAGGCCGCCGCGCCAGGGGCGTCTTCGAGGTCGCCCGCAATCACCGTGCAGTCGAAGTCAGCGGAGCAGACCGCCTGCGCCGCATCGGCAAGCCGCGCTGCGACGGGCGCCGACTCATGACCCTGATTGTTCGGCTCGTTCCACGACTCCACGTACTCCACCGGCTCGCCGATCGCAGCTCGCGCCCGAGTGAGCACTTGCGCGAGGGCCGCCTCGTATTCGTCCGCCGAGGCCGGATATGAGCCGTCGTAGCTCGTGAGGCCGACATCCGCGCTTAAGCCCAACTGCTTGACGTCGCGCAGCCATGCTTCGAATTTCATGCGCGATCCCACATAGTCGCCGTCCATCACGTTCCACTGAACGACGTAGCGAGCAAGCCTGATGTGCCCATCGAGCACCCAGTCGGTCCTGAAGAGGCTCGCGAAGTAGCTGTGCGCGAAATCACCGTCCCATTCGGGCAGGTTCTGGTCGGAGATCCCGTCGATGTAAGGCGTCGCAGCCCGCGCCTGGGCGCCGACGAGCACCACGACCAGCCAGAGGACGGCAAGGCAGGCGCCCAACGCACGCCAGCGGCGGCCGCGCCGCGCACTCTCCAAGCTCACGACCCTATTCTGCCCGCTCCCGAGCGCGAACCCAAGCCATCGCCAAGGTGCCTGTCCCGGCCACCCCCCACGGTACCCTTCCCCCGATGCCCAACCCGCTTAACGCCACCCCGCCGATCGTCGTCGACGGGGTCAGTAAGACCTTTCGCGTGCCCGAGGAGCGCGTGCACACGCTCAAGGAGCGCGCGCTGCACCCGCTGCGCCGCAGCCGCCACGAGTCCTTCGAGGCGCTGCACGACATCTCCTTCGACGTGCGCCGCGGCGAATTCTTCGGGATCGCCGGGCGCAACGGCAGCGGCAAGAGCACGCTGCTGAAGTGCCTCGCCGGCATCTACGGAGTAGATCGTGGGCGCATCTGGATGGACGGACGCCTCTCGACGTTCATCGAGCTCGGCGTCGGCTTCAACCAGGATCTCGCCGCGCGCGACAACGTGATCCTCAACGGCATCATGATGGGCCTCTCCCCCCGCGAGGCGCGCCGACGCGTGGACGAGGTGATCGACTTCGCCGAGCTACGCGAGTTCGAGGAGCTCAAGCTCAAGAACTACTCCTCCGGCATGCACGTCAGGCTCGCGTTCTCCGTCGCGATCCAGGTCGACGCCGACGTACTGCTCGTCGACGAGGTGCTGGCCGTCGGCGACGCCGCCTTCCAGCAGAAGTGCTTCGACGTCTTCCATCGCCTGCGCGACGACGGGCGCACGATCGTGTTCGTAACCCACGACATGGGCTCGCTCAACCGCTTCTGCCACCGCGCGCTGTTGCTCGAGCGCGGGCACACCGTGCACCTCGGCGAGCCCCACGAGGTCGCCGACCGTTATTTGGAGATCAACTTTGGCCACAACGCCGATGCGAGCGGCGGCGCCGTCGCCGAGAGCCGCGGTGGCGACGGCGAGGCTCGCGTGCTCGAGGCCTGGATCGAGGACGAACGCGGGGAGCGACCCGCCTCTGTACCCCAAGGCCAGCGCGTCATACTGAAGACGCTCGTGCGCTTCGAGGTCGACGTCGAGGATCCCGTCGCAAGCGTCTATGTGCTCAACGAGGACCACGTCGCGATCGTCGTCGCCACCAGCTCCAAGGGCGACGAGCGCAGCGGAAGCTTCCGCGCCGGCGAGGAGATCCTCTGCTCGTTCGCCTTCGAGAATGTGCTCGCCCCCGGCCGCTACAACCCGCTGTTCACGATCGCCCACCGCGGCACCGGGATGGACCTGATGGACCGCATCGAGGGTGCTTTCTCGTTTGTCGTCACCGGCCCCGAAGCGCTCGGTGGCGCGGTCGACCTGCCGGTCGAGGTCGCTCTCAGCCGCAGCGACGCGCAACTGCCGGCCGGCTCCCCGACATGAGCGTCGAGGCACCCCCGCTGGAGAGCCTCACGCCGACGGCACCACCGTTTGAGGGTCTCGGCCGACCGATCGGCGGCCCGCGCGCGTTGACCAACGACTGGCGGCGCTTCTGGCACCTCACTTACAACATCGCGCGCAACGAATTCAAACTGAAGTTCTTCGGCTCGGTGCTCGGCTACGTCTGGCAGGTCCTCAATCCGCTGCTGCTGTTCGGCGTGCTGTACGTCTTCTTCGTCGTCATCAGCAAAGTCGGCGGTGGCGGCAAGCCCAGCGAACAGTTCTACGGGGTGCAGCTGCTCGGTTCGATCGTGCTGTTCACGTTCTTCGGCGAAGCAACAGGCGGTGCCGTGCGCAGCGTCGTCGACCGCGAGAACCTCGTGCGCAAGATCCAGTTCCCGCGGCTGGTGATCCCGCTGGCGATCGTGCTGCTCGCCTTCTTCAACCTCGCGATGAACCTGATCGTCGTACTGATCTTCGCGCTGATCTCCGGCGTGCAACCGATGCTCAGCTGGCTCGAGCTGCCGCTGATCCTGCTGATGCTGGTTCTGTTCTCCACAGGCCTCGCGATGCTGCTCTCCGCGATGTTCGTGCACTTCCGCGACATCCAGCCGATCTGGACGGTCGTCAGCCAGATCGTCTTCTACGGCTCGCCAGTGATCATCCCGCTCGAGACGGTCCGCGAGAAGCTCCTGCTGCCCCCAAACAACAGCCAGATCGACAGCGTCCTCTACCACCTCTACATGCTCAACCCGCTCGTCACCGTCTTCCAGCAGTTCCGCCACGCGATGGTCACTCACGGCACGCTCAGCGCCGGGCAGGCGCTCGGCAGCTGGGCCGGGCTGTTGGAGCCGCTCGGGGTCACCGCCGCGGTCTTCGCGATCGGCTTCTGGGTCTTCAACCGCTCCGCGCCGTTCGTCGCCGAGAACCTGTAGGAACTTTCGTCCCGCCACATCGCGACCGTGGCAAGACGGGAGGACCGCTTCTTTGATTGCGCACCCGCAACTCGTGTTGCAAGTTCTGGTTATACGGACATGACTCGCTGGCGTGGGGGACTCTTGACCGCAGCTTTGCTTGCGCTATGCGGCGCGGCGCCGGCACTAGCGGCGCCTGGCCTCGCACCGAGCCGTGTGCTCTCCCCGGCTGGCATACCGGTCGCCGACCCCACCCTCGCGATCTCCCCAGACGGCCGTACGCTGGCCGCGTGGGACACTCCGCAGGGCGCCGGCATGGACCTCGGGCATGGCCGGATCGAGGCGCGCTTGGGCAAAGTCGGCCACCCTTGGAGCGTGGCCGAGACCGTGAGCCGGGACGGCGAAGCGCCGATCACCGCGGTCGGCGCCGGCGGAACAGCCGCCGTCGCGTGGTCCACGCTTAGCAGGGACAAGCGTCACGAAGACCGCACATCGATCTATGTAAGCATCGCCACTCCCGGCCACCAGTTCAACAAGGCACGCCTCCTGGCATCGGGCACACGACTGAGTGATCCGGAAGGACTCGAGGTCCTGACGGAAGGCGAGGTGGTTGTGGTCTGGTCGCGGCAACTGCCGGCGGAAGGCGGCGACTCGACGCAGCGCAAAGACGTCGACTACGCACTGCTCGCCGCCGCCACCTCGCGGCCCAGCACGGGCGTGATCGAGGTCGGAGGCTTCGGGCCTCTGAGCGTCGCCGAGACCGAAGCGGGAGCCGTGCTCATCGCCTATCCGACCGCGGTCGTCACCCAGCCCTCGCCAGTCAACCAGCAAGCCGCCGTCGCCACGCTCCCCCCGCCGGGCGGCACCACATTCTCGCAGTCGCAGACGGTCGACGCCGAACCGGACAACCCGTATGCGGAAATCCACCGCGCCGCGATCGCAGCGGGGCCCGGTGGCGCCGCGCTCGCATTTGCCGACAAAGTGGACGCACTCCAGCCAAGTGGGCTCTTTGGCAACCCGCTACCGGTCGGGGAATCCCCGCAGGAAGCTGCCGAACGGGAAACCACCGCTCGAGAATCCGCGGAACCCAAACCATCGACCGGTCCAATATCGACCGAAGACCTCGCTGTAGCGCTTCCGGCGGACGGCGCACAGGTCGCCGTCTGGCAACGCACGCGAGCACTGACCCCGGTGAGCGGCGTCGCATGGAGAAGGGTGATAGTCGCGACGCGTGCGACCGGCGCTAGCGTCTTCGCCACTCCCGTGCGGCTCTCGCCCAACGCCGGCCTCTCCGGCACACCGAAGATCGCGACGGCCGGCGGCACCACACTCGTCCTCTGGACCCAAAACACGCTGCCGTGTAAGCAGCGGGTGTTCGCCGCGATCCGCCCCGCGAGCGGCGCGTTCTCCTCGGCAACGGCGATCTCGCCCGTCTACCGGCCGCTACAGAGCGAATGCTATTTCGGCGCCGGGCAACTGGCGCTCGCCGGCTCCAGTCGGTACGCGATAGCCGGCTGGGTGCAGAACCGGGCGCTGCACGTCATGACGCTCACGGGGCAGTGAGCAACGAGCACACTCGCCCGCTCGCGTTTACAACGTACCGGGCGCAGCGAGCCGCTCGCTCTCGAAGATGAGGCTCGTGCGCTCCACGAGCACGTCATAGTCGCCGTCGTAGTGCAGCACCCCCGCTTCCGCACGATGTGCGCACGCCGCGATCACGACGTCCGCCGGCGCCAAACGGTGGTGGCCGACCTCGGCCAGCTCCCTCTGCGCCTGCAGCGCGGCGCGTTCGACTTCCCCGTCGACCGCGACATGCGGCAGCTCAGCAAAGCGCGCCATCAACGCCTTGCGATCAGCCGCCGAGCGCGCAGAGTACCCAGCCTCCAGCAGGAATGGCAGGCAAACAGCGAGCTCGCCTTCCCTCATCCACGCCGCGATCGTCTTCGCGCGCTCGCGCGGGACAACCCCGCCGAGCAGTCGCGCCCACGCCGAGTTGTCGAGTAACAGCACGCTACCCGTCGTAGTTCGAGATCAGCCCTAGATGCTTGACCTCGTCGGCCGCGGCGACATCCAACTTGGGTCCAGAGCCCGTGAGAATCCACTCGGCAAGGGCCTCGCGGGCCTCGTGGGCCGCCCGTCGTCGATCGGGCAGCCGGCGCGCCTTTGCACGTGCTCCGAGGATCACCAGCTCGGCATAGTCGATTCGCTCACCGTTCAAGCGGGCGCGCAGCTCAGCCAGCGCCTCCTGGACCGGCGGGGTCTCCGTGATCATGTGGCGCGGATGAGCAGTCGGCATGCATAAAGTGTAGCACCGTGATGCACCGCCTCATGGAGGCTCCCTCAGCCGCGCTGCCCGATCGCCGCGATTTCCTCCGGCGTGCGCGCCAGCCGCCCCGGCGCGTGCCCGCGGCGGCGATCGACCGGCAGCCGCGCGCTCGCGCCCACCAGGCGCGCGAGGCGCTGACCCGTGCCCATCGCCTCGTGGCGACCGACATAGCGCAGCGGCTTGGTCGCGATCATGTTCATCGAGACCGTACCCCACACGTCGTTCAGCCACGCCAGATACGCGCGGCGCGCAAGGCCGTTGCGGTGCAGCACGCGCCCGCCACGGCGGATGAACGGGCCCAGCAGCGGCATCCCCGAACCACGCAGCCGCACCGCCGCGTCGCCGAAAAATGGACGGTAGTGCGGCTCAGCGACCTCCGTCTGAAAGCCCGCGCGCGTCGCCTCCCAGCGGTACTGCAGCGCCCAGTGCGCGTGCTCGTAACCCTCGAACTGCTCGACGCCCTCGACGTGCACGCCATTGGGGTCGCGCAGCGTCTTGAGCGTCTCGTTGACCATCAGCAGCCGCCCGCCCGGTCGCAATACGCGGAAGATCTCCTGGAAGGTGCGCCGCAGGCTCGCCGGGTCGTTGTGGTGGAGCACCTCGCAGCAGTACACGTAGTCAAGGCTGCTCGACGCCAGCGGGATCGCGTCCATCGAGCCCAGCACGCGCTCGAAGAACGTGTCGCCGTCCTCGATGAAGTACTCCGCCGTGTACAGACCCTGCAGCTCGGTCGTCGCGATGTCCAGCGCAACCGCCTGCAGGCCGAGCTCCGCGAAGCGGTTCGCCGCCCAGCACGTGTTCGAGCCGACGTCGAGGATGCTCTGGCCCGGCTTGAACGGGATCATCGTCACCAGCTGGTGCATCGAGCGCGCCTGCACGTACCAGTAGCCGTGCTCGATGTCCGGCAGCTTGCGCACCAGCTCGCGGTCCCAGCCCTCCGCGCGCATCTGCTCGGCGAAGCGCTCCAGGCCCGCGGCCTCCGCGACGATGTAGGACGGCGGGTCGTGCAGCAGCTCCATCACGCCGCGTCGCAACGCGAACTCGGTGGCGCAGGCCGAGCAGCGCAGCGTGCCCTCGCGCACCTCGTGCGCATCGCTCTCGCGCGCGTCGAGCACCAGTGTGTGGTCGCGCCGGCACGCCGGGCAGCGCAGCTCCTGGGCGAATGCCGCCTTCACGCGCCGCGCTCCTCGCCGGGCAGCGCGACCGACTGCGAGAGATCGAGCCGCCGCGGCCGCGCGACGTCTTCGAGGAAGGTCTCCAGCGCGTCGATGCGCCGCTCCCACGCGAACTGCGCCGCCGTCTCGATCCCCGCGCGTCCGAGCCGCGCGCGCAGCTCGGGGTCGGCGAGCAGCCGCGCGAGTGCCGCGCTCACCGACTCGACGTCGGGCTCCGGCATCAGGCAGTTCTCGCCGTCGACGCAGAAGTCACGGTTGCCGTGCGCGTCGGTACACACCACCGCGCCGCCCGTCGCCATCGACTCGAGTGCCGGCAGGCAGAAGCCCTCGTGCGTCGAGGTCTGCACGAACACCGCCGCCTCGCTGAACAGCTCGCCGACCTCCGCGTCAGTCGGCGAACGCACGTAGCGCATGCCCTCGTCGGTCGCGAGCTCCGGCTCGATCCCGAACAGGCACAGCTCCGCGCGCGGCGCCGGCAGCGCACGCCACGCGTCGACGGTCAGCGGCAGGTTCTTCAGCGGGTTCGTCCGGCCGAGCGCGAGCACCATGTCATCGCGCCGCGCCACCTCCGCGCGCACGCGGAAGTTCTCGAGGTCGATCCCCGGCGGGATCAGCTCCGCGTCGAGGCCCAGCTCGCGCAGACGCTCGCGGTTCCAGCCCGAGATCGTCATGTAGTGGAACTCCGGGCGATAAGAATCGATCACCGCATGCCGAACCGATTCATCGTCGGGGTAGTACGAGGTCTCGATGTCCTGCACGAAGTACACCGCGATGCCGCGCAGCACGCTTGCGTACCAGACCGGCGCGGCGGTGTTCCACCAGGTCGCGACCTTGATCGCCTCGACGTCCGCGAGCGCCGCGATCAGTTCGTCGTAGAACTCGAAGCTGTGCACCGGCACGTGCAGGTCGAACCAGTCCGGCTGCTCGCCGAGCGTGTACAGCGCGCACTCGTGCCCACGCTCCGCCAGGCGATTGAGGTGCTCGAAGATATCGCGGTGCCCACCGCCGACACCGGTGCCCTCGGTGACGTAGACGACCCGTAGCTTGCCCTCCGGCGTGCACACCTCGCGCGCGTCGAAGAAGTCCCCCCACAGCTCCCAGAACAGCTGCTGGGAGGCGCGCTCGCGCTCACCGACGTCAGTGCCACGCGTCACCGACTCGTGGTGGTAGAGGCTCGCCGCCGGGAAGTACAGCACGCGCAGGCCCGCCTGCCACGAGCGCAGGCAGAGGTCGACGTCCTCGTAAGCCATCGGGTAGCGCTCGTCGAACAGCCCCACGCGCTCACGCACGGCGCGCGTGAGGTACATGCACGCCCCCGTCACCGCCAGCTCCGGTCCTGCGATCCCCGCCGGACCCCAGCCCTCGGGCTTGAAGCGGTAACGGTGGTCAAACCACTCCGGCGCGCCGAGGTTGCGCACCGTGCCCGCGAACTGGATGCGACCGTCGGGATACACCAGGCGCGCGCCGACGATGCCGATGTCGTCCTCCTGGGAGGCCGCGAACTGCAGGCACGCCAGCCAGCCCGGACGTGCTTCCATGTCGGAGTTCAGCACGACGACGTCGCGCGCCGGATCGCACGCGCGCAGACCGCGATTGACGTTCGCGGCGAAACCCGCATTCTGCTCGCCCGCGAGCACCTCGATCCCCGCGATCGCGCGCAGCGCCGCGACGTTCTCGGCGCCGCTGGCATCGTCGGCGACGAAGATCCGCGCCATCCCCGCCGGGACCGTCCGCTGGATCGAGGCGACGAGCGTCGCGACGCGCTCCGCGTCGCGATAGCTCGGGATCACGACGTCGACCGGCTCGCCGTGCTCGCGGTACCACGCGACCGCGCGGCGGTACGCGTCGTTGCTCGCGACCGAGCGCAGCCGCAGACGGCGCTTCAGCGGCGTGAAACGCAGCGGGAACGTCACCACGCGGAACAGCAGCGTGCGCCAGCCGTGGTAGCGAATCGTCAGCTCGATCCGCCGCCGCAGGCCCGCGAACGGCCCGCGCGGGTCGCCCTCGAGCGCCGCGTCCGCGATCTGCTCGCCCGCCGCGGGAATCGCGGGGCGCTTGGGCTGCGCCGCCTCACTCGGAATCGCCGGACGCTTAGGCTCCGCGGCCTGCTCGGCCTCGCTCGCACTCGCCGGGCGTTTAGGCTCGGCGATCCGCTCGGGCTCGCTCGCACTCGCCGGGCGCTTGGGTTGTGGGCTCTGCTCGTCGGTCACTCTGCGGGGTCCTGGTCGAGGGGCGGCGTGGCGGGGTCGAGATCGAGCGCGTCAAAGCCCGCCCGGCGCTCGAGTGACAGCGCACGGCGAGCCCGCGGGGGCAGGCGGTCCGCGCGCGAGCCGAGCACGGCGCCCACCAGACGCGCAATATGGTGACGACTCACCGCCGCGAGCGTCGCCAGGCGCCGCCTCGGAGGCAGTGCCGCGAGCAGCGGGTCGCGCCGCGCCGCGCCGAGCTCGCCGCGCAGTCCCCGCGCGAGGCTGCGCGGATCGGCGCGCTCGCGCCAGCCGTAGACCTCGCGCAGGCCGCGCCACTCGTCGAAGCTGCGCCGCAGCTGTTGCAGCGTTGTGTACTCGTGCGAGTGCCACACCGCGGCGCCCGGCAGGAACGCCTTCGCGTAGCCCGCGCGCAGCATGTCGATGGCGAGCACGCGATCCTCGGCGTAGGCGACCTCGCGAAACGGCGCCCGCTCCCACGCCGCGCGCGCGATGCAAGCGTTGGCGTCGGTGAAGAAGCCGCGGCGGCCCACCAGCGCGACCGCAGGCAGCGCCCGCTCGGCCGGCGCGAGCCGCTCGATAACCGGCTCGTCGTCGGGCGCGAGCGATGCGAACCAGCGCTCGAGCTCCAGGCGCACCGCGATCGACGCCTGCGGGCGCGGGCGGTAGGGGCCGTAGGCGATCCCCACATCTCGAGCCAGCTCGAAACCGGCGAGCATCCGCTCCAACCAATCGCGATCGACGGGCTCGGCGTCTTGAGTTAGCAGCGCAACGTGCGCGCCCGCCGCCTCGCGCATCAGCAGGTTGCGCGTGCCACCGTGGCTGAACGCGCCGGGCTCGATCTCCAGGACACGCGCACCGTGCGCGCGCGCCAGCGCCGGCGAGCCGTCGCGCGAGCCCGAGTCGCACACCAGCAGCTCGTGCGCGACTGTCTGCGCCGCGAGCGCCGCGAGCGTGCGCCCGAGCAACTCGCCGCCGTCGCGCACCGGGATCGCCACGGTCACCTCAGGCATAGAAGGTCGTTAGCGTCAGCAGCTGCGAGGCATAATCAAGGGCGATCATCGCGACTAACAACCCGACGCCAATCTGCAGCGCCCAGCGGCGGCCGAACGCGTGCAGCGCCGCGACGACGAGCGCCGCCAGACAGATCATCGCGGGGAACTCGTAGCGCCCGAATTCCGCGAGGAAGCCACGTTCGCCGGTGGTGTAGAAGGCGGCCTCGAAGCCCGCCATCACCGCCAGCGGCGTCAACACCAGCAGGCCCAGCTCGGGCAGGTTGCGACGCACGAACGGCCACTCACGCCGGATCGCCGCGAGCCCGAGCAGCGGCACCAGCACCATCGCCAGCGCGATCACGACGTAGACCCAGTGCGCGAACAGCACGTCGTACCAGCCGAACGCCGCCCAGCCGCGCTTGACGAAGATCGTGAACGCCGGGTTGCCGAGGCCGGTGAAGTGCGGAGCCATGAACGACAGGCGCGGCAGGAATAGCTCCCAGAGGTAGGCGAGATAGCCGAGGGGATGTTCGCGCGCCACACCGACGGCTCCCACGGCACCGGACGCGGAGCTCGAGGAGACGGTCGCGACGGGGTGAAAGGTGCCCGCCAGGTGCACCTGCAGCTCCTGCACGATCAGCGCGCCGAGCGCCAGCCCGACCCACCCCAGCACGTCGGCGCGACGGCGGTGATGGCGCCACAGCGCGACCAGCAGCGCGAGCCCCGCGATCGGGTAGAGCGAGAAGGACGTCGCCTTGACGATCGGCAGCAGGATCAGCAGCGCGCCCGTCGCCAGCCCCCACGGCCACGTCACGCCGCGACGCGCCATGCGCAGCAGCAGGAACTCCAGCGCCGCCGCGCCGGCGTTGACGCCGACGTCGTTGTTGACCGCGCCCGAGATGAACCCGTACATCGGCTCGTAGGCCACCAGCAGCGCCGCGAGCACCGCCAGCCACGGCCGGCCCGGCGCGAGCTCGCGCACGAGCAGGAACGCGAATAGCACCGCGAGCGCGCCGATCAGCGCCGAGGCGATGCGCATCAGGGTGAGCTGCGCCAGCGGCGAGGAGCCCGCGAGCATGTACGCCGGCGCGAGCGCCGCGTAGTAGATCGGACCGTGCGTCGCCGCCGTCTCGTTGCCGCCGCCGTCGTTGGCGTGCGGTGGCGCTTCCAGCACCCGCCGGTCGTAGTGGCGTTCCTGTAAGTAGGACCACGGCATCGTCGTGTCGCCGACCTGGTGATCGGTGAGGAAGCTCATTTCTTCGAGCAGTAGCGCCTCAGAGCCCGCCCAGCGCGGCAGCGGCGATCCGGGGTTGCGCGAGGGCGCTTCGCCGCGTTCGACCAGCGACTGCGTGTAGGCGTAGTGATCGACCTCGTCGGGTGCCTGGAAGGGCGGAGTGATCAGCGACCAGCAGATGAAGTTCAGCGCCGCGATCGCAAACAGCCAGACCGCCAGCCGTCGCATCGCGGCACGCTCGGTGGGCCCCAACGCGATCGCCATGCAGCGAATCGCGGCGACCGCCAGTCCGGGCAGCACGACGAGCAGGATCAGCCAATACAGCCACGGCCCCACCGCTCCCGGGCGAAACAGCGCCGCCCGATCGAGGATCGCGCCGGCGCGGGCGAGATAGCTGCTTTCCCGCCCCGCCGGGGGCAAGTACCAGACGGCAAGGCGCGCCGGAATGGGCTGGCCCTGCATGGTCGGCCCCCGCACGGGCGGCGCGGGCAGTGGCGTGCCGCCCCAGTTGACGAGGTCGCCGGCCGTCACGCACAGGGTCGCCGCGGTGAACCCGGGGTGCGAGCCGAACGCCGGGACCGCGAAGGTCGGCGTGCTGATCCGCGATGGTTCGACGGGCGTCGGCGGGAGGCTGCTCGTCAAGGTGCGCGTGGGCAGCGCCAGCGTCATGTGCAGCTCGGGGCGCTCCTGCGTGCGCGAGACCAACTGCATGCGCACGCCCGCCGTTCCCGCCGGAATCTGCAACCCCGGAACGCAGACCTTCGCGCCGGCGGGAGCCGGCTGCACGTAGGTGACGACCTCGACGCTGTCGCTACCGGTGAGATACGGCCGCGGGCGCACGCAGTAGAAGACGATCAGCGCCACCAGCGGCACCGCGCAGATCCCGGCGGTGCGCCACACCCGCCGCTCGCCCGCGAAGACGCGCGCCAGCATCCGCCGGGCGAAGCTCACCTCAGCGACGCCGCAGACCGAGAATCGAGAGCAGGAACGAGGAGAAGAAGATCTGAATCCCGACGACGACCAGCGCCGCCGCGAAGACCGCGAGCTGTTCGTAGGCGAGTCGCCCAAAGCCGTTGGATATCCAGTTACCGAGGATCACGCCGGCAATCGCGACACCGACGAGCGCGAACGCGCCGCCCAACGCGAGACCCTGCTCAAGCCGAAAGCGCGCGCGCATGCGATCGAACCAGGGGTCGCGCTCGCCCATGAAGTAGGTGCCGTAGGCGTGCGCGCACAGGCCCAGCGCGAGCACCTGTGTGCCGACGATCATCAGCAGCGAGCCGCCGATCAGCGCGTGCAGGCCCCACGCGCGGCCGAAGAAGGTCAGGCCGGCCTCCACGAGGCACATGATCAGAAAGCCGATCCCCGCCATCAGGGCGCCCGGAATGATGAACAGATGGGTCGGGCTGTGCACGAGCAGGAAGCGCAGATGGCGCCAGCCGTCGCGGAAGCTCGAGAGCTTGCTCTCACCGCCGCGCGGGTGATATTCGATCGGGAACTCCGCGATCCGCAGGCCCTCCTTGGAGGCGCGGATCACCATCTCCGAGGCGAACTCCATGCCGGTCGTGCGCAGATCCAGTCGCTCGAGCGCGTCGCGGCGCACGGCGCGCATCCCGCAGTGCGCGTCATTGATGCCGGTCCTGAACAGCAGGTTCAAGAGACCCGTCAGCAGCGGATTGCCGATATAGCGGTGCAGCCACGGCATCGCTCCCGGCTGGATGTTGTCCATGCGGTCGCCGATCACCATCTCCGCACCCGCCTCCAGCTCGGCGACGAAGCGCGGGATCTCCTTGAAGTCGTAGGTCAGGTCGGCGTCGACCATCACGATGTAGCGCCCACGCGAGGCCGCGAAGCCCGCCAGGTAGGCGCTGCCGTAGCCGCGGCGCTGTTCGTGCACGACGCGCGCGCCCGCGCGCTCGGCGAGCTCGGCCGACCCGTCTTCTGAGCCGTTGTCCGCGACCACGACCTCGCCGGCGCCGTCGACGCGCGCGAGCGCCTCGAGTGCCGCCGTGACGCACTGCTCGATGTTCTGCGCCTCGTTCAGACAGGGGATCACGACAGAGACGAGCAGCGCGGAGGGTTCCACGATGTCCGCGGGGACCAGGGGCCTTGTCTGCTCGAGCGTGCTCATCGGGAAACCGGCTCCCGCGCCGTCACGGCGCCAGCCGGGTCATGCGGTTATAACGCGCGGAGGGGCGGAAAGTGGCGCGCAACCGATCACGGATGCTATCGCAGGTCCCCGCACAGCCTCCGGAGCACCGCAGCCAACAACCGGCCGCGCAGCGGCGATCCATCCAAAAATCTTCGCCGCGGTTGTGTCAGTCTCCTCTCCGATGCGCATCTGCGTCGCCTACGACTGCCTCTTTCCCTACACCGTCGGGGGCGCCGAGCGCTGGTATCGCAGCCTCGCCGAGCGGCTCGCGGCCGACGGACACGAGGTCACCTACCTGACGCTGCGCCAGTGGGAACCAGGTGCCGAGCTAGACATCGATCCTCGGGTGCGTGTCGTCGTCGCGGGGCCGCGCCTCGCGCTCTACACCAAGAGTGGGCGGCGCGGAATCCTGCCGCCATTGGTCTTCGGCGCGGGGGTCCTCTGGCATTTGTTGCGACACGGGCGCCGCTACGACGTCCTGCACACCTGCTCGTTTCCCTACTTCTCGCTGCTCGCCGCCGCGCTCGTGCGCCCACTCGCGGGCTTCGCGCTGGTCGTTGACTGGATCGAGGTCTGGAGCACGCACTACTGGCGCGAATACCTCGGTCCCGTCGGCGGGCCGATCGGGCAGGCGGTGCAGCGTCTGTGCGCGCGCGTCCCGCAGCGCGCGTTCGGCTTCTCGGCATTGCACACGCGGCGGCTGCGCGCCGAGGGCCTGCGCAGCGAGCCGATCGTGCCCGGCGGCCTGTACGTCGGCACACTCGAAGGTCTCGCGCCGCGCGCGGCGGAGCCGCTCGTGGTCTTCGCGGGGCGGCTGATCCCCGAGAAGCGCGCGCCGCTGGCGGTCGCCGCGTTCGCGCTCGCCGCGCAGCGCATCGAGGGCCTGCGCGGCGAGTTCTACGGCGACGGGCCCGAGCGCGCGGTGCTGGCGCAGGCGATCGTCGAGTGCGGCGTGCAGAAGATCGCAAGCGCACCGGGCTTCGTCGAGGAGTCCGTCGTCGACGCCGCGCTGACGCGCGCGCTGTGCATGCTCTCGACCTCCAGCCGCGAGGGCTACGGGATGGTCGTGATGGAGGCCTCCGCGCGCGCCACACCAAGCGTTGTCGTCGCCGGCGAGGACAACGCCGCGGTCGAGCTCATCCAGGAGGACGCCAACGGCTTCGTCGCACCGAGCGACGATCCACAGGAGATCGCCGACGCGATCGTGCGCGTCCACGACGCCGGTATCGCGCTGCGCGAGCGCACCGCGGACTGGTTCGCGCAGAACGCCGAGCAGCAGTCGCTCGAGCACTCGCTGCGTACGGTGCTCGAGAGCTACGCGAGCGGCGGAACGGCCCCGACCGGCGGACCGAGCGCCGGCACCGGCGTGGGTGCGGTCCGCGGCACGGTCCACGAGGTAGGCGCGCCGGGGAGCCCGAATGCGCGCGCATAGCTATCGAGCGTCAGGCGCGCGGTTCGCTCCCAGGTGAAGCGCCGCGCGCGCTCGAGACCCTTGGCGCGCAAACGCTCGGCGAGCAGCGGATCCCCGAGCAGGCACTCGATCGTCGCCGCGATCTCCTCCTCGGCGCGCGGGTCGAACAGCAGCGCGGCGTCGCCGGCGACCTCCGGTAGCGAGGAGGCCTCAGCGCACGCGACCGGCACGCCGCGGGCCATCGCCTCTAAGACCGGCAGCCCGAAGCCCTCGTAGAGCGACGGGTAGACGAACGCATCCGCGAGTGCCCACAGGCCCTCGAGCTCCGCCGCCTCCAGCCACCCCTCAAAGCGCACGTCGGCAGCGACACCGAGGCTCTCGGCGCGCTCGCGCAACTCGGCCTCGTGCCACGTCGCATAGCCGGGCAGCACCAGCAGCGGCCTGCGCGCGGCGGGGATACGCGCCAGCGCGCCGATCAGCGCCAGCAGGTTCTTGTGCGGACGCTTGGCCGACAGGCTCAGCAGCACGCGGCGCTCACCCAGTCCGAAGCGCGCGCGCGTCTGCGCCTGCGAGAGCGGCTGCGCGCGGCGTGTCGAGCCGAGGCCGAGCGGCGCGACATCGATGCGCTCAGACGGCACGCCCAAGAGGTCGATCAGATCCTCGCGCGTGCTCTGCGAGTCGGCGATCACGCGGTCGGAGTGGCGCACCCCGAGCGGCACGAGCACCCGCATCCCGCGGCCGCGCAGGCCCGCGTGCGCCTCGGGGAAGCGCGCGTAGATCAGGTCGTGCACGGTCACCACGCGCCGGAACGCGCCGCGCGCCGGCGCGGTGCTCGCAAGGCTGTGCATCAGCTCGACGCCGGCGCGCGCGCCGATCCGCGGCAGCAGGACCTGCTCGCCGAAGACCCACTGCTCGCGGCGACGCGCGTTGACCGGGACGGTCACCGCCGGCAGCAGCTCCCCCCAGGGACCATCGCCCGCGGCGGCCTCGCGATTGACGAATGCCGTGAAGCGCAGGCCGGGCGCCGCGTCGAGCAGCGCCTCGATCAGCTCGCGCGCGACGACCTCCATGCCCCCGGTCTCGCCGGGGACGAGGTAGATCAGGTTGAGACCGATGTTTCCAACCAAGAGCCCTAACCTTAGAGCGCCCGCGCCTGGATTTCGCCAACCGACTTGCACGCCCCGCACGCCCCCCTCACACTTGGCATCGATGCACGCGCCGCGGTCGAGGTGCCGGCCGGCCGGGGTCGAGTGGTGCGCGAGCTGCTGCGCGCGCTGGCCGAGCGCGAGGACGACGACGTGCGCTACGTGCTCTACGCGCGGGAGCCGTGGCGCGAGCAGCAGCTCGACGAGCGCTTTCGCTGGTGCGCGATCGCGGCCGGCGAACCGTGGTGGCACGTGCGCGCCGCGCGCCGCGCGAACGCCGAGTGCGCGGCGTTCTTGGCGACGAACTCCTATCTCACGTCGCGATTCCTGCAAGTCCCGTGCGTGCCGATCGTCTACGACATGGTCGCCTTCGAGCCTTCGATGCACCCGAACCGCCGCTCGCAGGTCATCGAGCAGCTGACGCTCGGCCCGGCGGTCCGCCGCGCCGCGAGCCTGCTCGCGATCTCACAAGCGACCGCCGATGCGCTGGCGCAGCGCTACCCGCGCGCCGGCGCGCGCACCGTCGTCGCGCCGCTCGGGGTCTCGCCGGCCCTGGCCGTCGAGCTCGATCACGCCGAGCGCGCGGCGCTACCGGCGCCCGGGTTCGTGCTGGCGGCGGGCACGCTCGAGCCGCGCAAGAACCTGCCGCGTCTCGTCGAGGCCTATCGCGAGCTGCCCCAGGCGCTGCGCGCTCACCACCCGCTCGTCGTCGTCGGGGCCCTCGGCTGGGAGACCGGGGCGACGCTCGACGCGCTCGACTCGCTCGGCGAGCAGGCGATCCGGCTCGGCTACGTCTCGGATGCCGTACTCGCCGAGCTCTACCGGCGCTGCGCGGTCTTCTGCTACCCGTCGCTCGGCGAGGGCTTCGGGCTGCCGGTCCTGGAGGCGATGGCGGCGGGCGCCGCGGTGCTCACCTCGAAGCTGTCCTCGCTGCCCGAGGTCGGCGGCGACGCCGTCGCCTACGTCGACCCGCGCGAGACCGCGAGCATCGCCGCGGGTCTGCGGCGTGTGCTCGAGGACGAGAGCGAGCGGGCCGAGCTCGGCCGGCGCGGGCGTGCGCGGTCCGCCGACTTCTCGTGGGGGCGCTTCGCGGAGACCACGATCGCGACGCTGCGCAGCGCGGCGACAGCTCAGCCCTCCAGCAGGCCGTCGTAGGCGGCCGCCAAACGGCCGGCGGCGGACGCCGACGCGCTTTCGCGTCGCCCGCGGCGCTTGCTTAGACGGGCTTGACCGCTTCGAGCTCCGCGCGGATGTTCATCGCGGGGAAGCGAAACGCGAGGTACTTCTCGTAGGTCTCGGGGACGCGGTTGGCGAGCCAGCCCAAGCCGATCGCGCGAAACGGCAGCCACAGATCGAGGCTCACGTGGATCGTGCGAAAGCGCACCGCGGTGTAGTGCTCAAAGCGCGGCTCGGCCAGCGAGCGGATCGCGAGCGTCGAGAAGTAGTGGCGATGCGTCGGGTCGCCGTAGGCAAGCACCGAGGAGAAGTGCGGCGTGCGCAGCTGGATCCGCGCGCCAGGACGCGCGATGCGGTGCAGTTCCTCGAACAGCCGGATCGGCTCGGCGACGTGCTCGAGCACGTCCTGCAGCAGGATCTGATCGAAGCTCGAGTCCGCGATCGGATAGGGGAACGCGTCGAGGTCGTGCACGATGTCGGCGTCGGTGTCCGCCGAGATGTCGAGCCCGACGGCGCCCGGCGTCTTCGCCGAGCCGCAGCCGATGTCGAGGACCGTTCCCGAGCCGCTCGGGCGCAGGTCGAACTGGTGGGGGTCGACCAACCGGTGGAGGATGCCCGAGGCGGCGCTCACCGGCCGAACCCTAGCTGGAGAGCAGCCGGTCGTAGGCGCCGGCGAGGCGCTGCGCGGCGGCCTGCGTCGAGTAGCGCTCAAGCACGGCGGCCGGCGCCGGCACGCGCGTGCTCGGGGGCCGGCTGAGCGGACCGGCGGCGAGCGCGCACGCGATGCCCATCCAATCGCCGGGCGCGACGAGCTCGGCGGGAGCGTCCGCGAGGACCTCGGGGATCGCGCCGTTGGTCGTCGTGACGATCGCGAGCCCCGCCGCGAGCGCCTCGATCAGGACGAATCCGAACTGCTCCTCCCAGAAGGCGTGGGGGATGTCGAAGGGGTGGCAGGCGGCGCCCGCCGAGGACTGACTGGCGAGCACCATCGCGGAGGCGCCGGCGAAGACCGCCGGCATCCGCTCGTAGGGCACGCCACCGATCTCGACGGCCTCGCCGAGGCCGAGCTCGGCGGCGTGCTCGCGCAGCCTGTCGGCTTCGGGCCCGGCGCCGACGATCAACAGGCGCGGCTTGACGATCTCTCCGCCGGGCGGCGTGACGATGCCGCGGTGCAGCACAGCCAGCGCGCGCAGCGCGTCGTGATGTCCCTTCTCCCACACCAGCCGCCCCGGCGAGACGATCGTGTGCTCTGTTGGCGGGGGCTCAGGGGGCGCGCATGCAAAGCGCGCGACGTCGATCCCGGGAGCACAGACGCGGATGCGCGCGTCCTCGACGCCCTCCAGGCGCAGCGTCGTGGCGGCGCGCTCGGTCGCGGCGAGGAACAGGTCGGTCTCGGCGAGCACCTGCTCGCGGTAGCGCCGCGCGTGACGATTGCGGTAGGCGTCCATCATCGGCAGGGTCTCCCAGACGGTCTGCACAAGCTTGAAGCCGTGCGCACGCTTGCGCTTGGCGGCCTCGGCTGAGAACCAGTAGGAGAGCTCCTCGGCGTGCACGATGTCGACCGATCGAAAGCGCTCCTCGGCGTCGAGGTAGCGGTCGCCGAGGAGCAGCGCACCGGCGTCGCCGACGGTGCCGCCGGGCAGCAGGTCGCGCAGCGCGCGCACGCGCTCGGGACGCAGGCCCTGCGGTGTCGCGAAGCGATTGGAGCCGGTCAGCAGGAACGAGACCTCGTAGCGCTCGGGCAGCTCCTGCCAAGGCCGCAACTCCCACGGCGTAGCCTGATGGCCGCGGACGATGAGGACGCGAGGCACCGGCCGCAGGCTAGCGGGAAGCGCCGCGCAAGCCGCCGCGCAACAACCGCCGACGCCTGGCGATCGCGCGCCGATACCCCGCGAGACTCGCGGCCGCGGTGCGCTCCCAGGTGAAGCTCGCGGCGCGCTCGCGTGCCGCGAGGACCAGTCGCGCGGCCAGCACGCGGTCGTCCAGCAGCCGGCGGATCGCAGCGGTGACCTCGTCCTGGCGCTCGGGGTCGAATAGCAGCGCAGCGTCCCCCGCGACCTCCGGCAGCGAGGAGCTGTTCGAGCACGCGACCGGAACGTCGCGCAGCATCGCCTCGAGCACCGGCAGCCCGAAGCCCTCGACGAGCGAGGGCAGCACGAAGGCGCTGCTGAGCGCGTAGAGGCCAGCGAGGATGCTGTCCGACAGCCAGGGCGGCAACCGCACGCGCTCGGCGACCCCCAGCTCCTGGGCGAGCTCGCGCAGCTCCTGCTCGTGCGCGGTTGCAAACCCAGGCAGCACCAGCACGACATCCTCGTCGAGCTGTGGCAGGGCACGCACGAGCCGGTGCAGGTTCTTGTAGGGATGCTTCTGCGCTACACACAACACCACGCGCGAGCTGCCGAGCGAGAGCTCCGCACGCACGGCGTCCTCGCTGGCGGGCACCGCCGTCGGCGCCCTGACGCCGAGCGGCGTGACGTGGATGCGCTCGGCGGGCACGTGCAGCGAGCTCTCGATCTCGCGCGCGCCGGCCTGCGAGATCGCGAACACCTGATCGACGTAACGCATGTCGTGCTCGACGATGCGCCGCAGCGAACGCTGCCCGCTAAGGCTGCCGCCCCAATCCTCAGGCGGGCGCATCCAGATGACGTCGAGCAGCGTCAGCACGCTAGCCAGGCCGGGCGCGATCGCGGGCCCGACGTTGGCGAGGCTGTGCAGCACGTCCAGTCGGCGCGCGAGCGCCAAAGGCGGAAGCGCACCGAACTCGAAGAGCAGATGCGCGCGCGGCGAGAGCGCTCCAACCGGACAGTGCACCCAGCGCACCGCGGAGGACCACGGCTCCTCGTGGAGATCGAGCGGCGCGTCGCGCGAGACGAACACGTGGATCTCGGTATCGGGCTCAACCGCCAGCAGCGCGCCCGGCAGCTCCCTGGCGTAGCGCCCGACGCCACCCGCAGCGGCGTGCAGGAAGATGAAATTCAGCCCGACCCGCAGCGGACGCTTCGCCTCGACGGTCACGAGCGCGGAGGCTACCGAAGGTCCCGGGATCCACAGACCGCAGCCGCGAGTGGCGCCCGCGAGCCAGATAGGCTCACGGCCGATGTCAAGCTCATTGCAGCGTGTCCTGAAACATCCGGCCGTCGAACCGTACGTCTCGGCCGGTTTACGCGGCAGACTCGTGCGGGAGTCCGCTCGCTTCAGCGTGCGCGAGCTACGTCATGCGGTCTCCACGCACGTCTACCGGATCCGCGCGAGCGGGCTGCGCGTGCTGATCACCCACGGAACCCCCGACGTGCTCACGCTCGACCAAGCCTTCTACCAAGACGTCTATGAGCCGCCGGCCACGGCGAGCGCGAAGCTCGACCGACTCGGCCGGCCGCTGCGCGCGATCGACCTGGGGGCGAACATCGGCATGTGGGGCCTGTGGCTGCACGGACGCTTCCCGGTGGCGCGACTCACGGCGGTCGAGCCAGATCCGGAGAACGCGCTCAAGCACCGCCGCCAGATCGCACTCAACGAGCTGGGCGGCAAGTGGGAGCTTCTCCAGGCCGCCGCGACATGCGCCGAGGGGCCCGTAGCGTTCACCGTCGGCCGTGCTACGACGGGGCGCATCGGCGAGGGCGACGATCGGGACACGGCGGAGGTCGCCGGAGTCGACAGCTTCTCACTGTTGGGCGATGTCGACCTGTTGAAGATCGACATCGAGGGCGCCGAGTGGCCACTGCTGCGCGATCCGCGGTTCGCCGCGATCGAAGTCCCGGTGGTGATGCTCGAGTACCACCCTCACGGTGCACCCTCAGGCAGCCCCGAAGACGACGCGCGCAAGGCGCTCGTCGGCGCGGGCTACGAGACGCTGCCGCTGCACGGCGCCGCCGACGGGACGGGCATCGTCTGGGGCTGGAGGCCCTGAGCGATCAGGGCGCGCGGCGTAGACGCGGGGGAATCAGCTCGTAGACCTCGCGGGGGACGGCTCGCATGAGGACGATCAGCACCGCGAAGACCGCCAGTGCGGCGATCGGCTGCAGCAGCTGCGCGATGCCGGGCAGGAGCGCGACCGCGAGCGCGGGGATCGCCGCCAGCACGATCTTCGCGGCGGCGCCCAGTTCAGGGCGCAGCTCGGGGCTGCCGCGAATCAGGCCCACGAGGTAGAGCAGCGCGAGCGTCGTCTCTCCGCAGACCGATGCCAGCGCGGCGCCGCGCGCTCCGTCTGCGCGCGCGAGGATCACCGTCAGGATGGAGCTGACGGCGAGCGCCGCGAGATTGGCGAGCAGCATCGCGCGATGGCGATGCAGAGCCAGCAGGCCGAAGCCCCAGCCGGCGAGCACGAAGGAGGCGAGCAGCACGCCGCCCTCGATGCGCAGCGCGTCTGCCGCCGCGGCATATTCCGGGCCGGCGACAACGGCGATCATGAAACGTGCGCCGCCGATCACGGCGATCGCGGCGGCCATCCCGACGAGCATCGAGGCCTCGAAGGTGCGCTGCAGGGCGTAGCTGAGTCGCGCGCGATCGTCACGGGCGGCTCGCGCGAGCACAGGCAGCGACACGGTGACCAGGATCCCGGGAATCGCGGCAAGCGCGATGAAGATCCGAAAGGAGGCGGCGAACAGCCCGCTCTGAACGCCGCTCGCGACCAGGCTGGTGATGATCTGAGCCGTGAAGAGATAGATCGTGTTCGCCGCCGACGCGAGCGAGAAGGCGACGGTGAGGCGCAGAAGTTTGACCCACCTGCGGGGTCGGATCGACATGCGCATCGAGATCTCCCCGCGAACCAGCGCGGCGGTCGGTGGAAGCAACAGCAGATTGGCGACGAGCGCGACGGCGAGCAGCGGCAGCACGCCGGCGCCGAGCAGGACCAGGCCGACCAGCAGCACACCGGTCACCGCCTGACGGGCCACTTCCAGACCCGAGAGATAGCCGAGCCGCAGCCTGGTGGTGAGCGGAATCGAGAGGGTGTGCTGGAAGACCATCACGACCACCGCCAGTGCGGCGAGCGCGGTGCCGGCGAGCAGCGCCGGCGGGTACCCGGCGATTAATGCGAACGCCGTCGCGATCAGCACGCCGATGAGCGTGAGCGCGACGCGCAGACCCAACAGGTCTCGCATCAATGCATCGCGCTCGGCACCGCTGCGCATCGCGTACTCGCGCGTACCCAGCGCTGACATGCCCGCGTCAGTCACCGAGGAGACCACCGCGGCAAGTGAGATCACGGTGGTGTACTGCCCAAAGCTCACGCGACCCAGGTGGCGGGTCAGCACCGCGGCGGAGACGACCGACAACGCGATCACGCTGGCGTAGCTGCCGAACCGCAGCGCGCTACCGCGGACGACCATCCCGCCAGCCGCAGGAGTATCCAGGACGTCGGAATCGACAGCGGCCGCAGGGGACACGTCCGCTCCCGGCATGTCTGACTCCTGCGAACGCGAGGCCGTCACGGCTGGCCTGCGGGCGTCGCTACCGCTCCGCGCGATCGCTCCGCCGCCCGCGGCGATCGCTCCCAGGCCCGCGCATAGCTCTCGAGGGTGCCGCGCGCGGTCGCCTGCCAGGTGAACTGCGCCTCGCGCCGGCGTCCGCGATCGGTCAGGCGTGCAGCCAAATCGCGATCGTCCAACACCTCGATCAGTGCCTCGGCGATCGCCGGGACGCTGGTCGGGTCGAAGTAGCGCGCGGCGTCGCCCGCGACCTCGGGTAGCGCGGACACCGCCGAGCACGCGACGGGAACTCCTCGACCCATGGCCTCGAGAATCGGGATGCCAAAGCCCTCGTTGATCGATGCGAACACGAAGCAACGGGCCAGCGCGTAGAGGCCCTCGAGGTCGGGGGAGTCGACGTACGGTGGGAATACGACGTTGGCCGCAATCCCTAGCGTCGAGGCGAGCTCGCGCAGCTCTTGCTCGTGCGCTGTCGGGTTTCCGGGCATGACCAGCATCGCCTCGGGCCAGCGCTGGACGACCGCCACCATCGCGCGCACGAGTCGCTCGAGGTT
Organism: Solirubrobacteraceae bacterium; assembly: GCA_036502205.1. Taxonomy (GTDB): domain Bacteria; phylum Actinomycetota; class Thermoleophilia; order Solirubrobacterales; family Solirubrobacteraceae; genus Palsa-744. The sequence goes on from DASXZA010000025.1 coordinate 66,904, forward strand.
CTTGTGGATCTTCTTGGCCGAGACCGTCAGGATCACGGGCCCCTCACCGAGTTGCAGCCGAGCCCGCAACTCGGCTGCGCTCGTCGGCGCCGAGCGCGTGCGCGTGCCGGCCGCAAGCGGCACGATGTCGATGCGCTCGCGCGGCACGCGCAGATACTCGACGATGTGCTCGGCGCCGGCCTCCGATAACGCGATCAAGCGATCGGCGCGTCTGGCGACCGGCGGCACGACAGCGCGCCAGATCCTCGTGGTCGTGGCCTCACCGGCATCGGGAGCGATCAGCCAGGTCACATCGGCCAGCGTGACGACGTTGACCGCACGCGTGCGCAACGGAGCGGTCAACGCGACGCTGTGCAAGAGCTCGACGCGGCGCCCGGCGAGGACCCCGAGCAGCGTGAGCTCGGTGGCGGCCTTCAAACCACGCCGGCCGAGCAACGGATGGGTTACGAGCTCGACCTCAGCGCCCCAGCCCTCCTCTCGTAGGTAGCTCGCGCCCCCAGGGGAGCAGAAGATGCTGAACCGCACCCCCGGAGCGAGGCGCACTAACTCGGGGACAAGCGCGCGGACATAAGTATCCAGACCTCCCATGCGGGGCTCGAGGAAAACGGCGTTGATCCCAATCCGGCTGGGCAGTGAGTGTCTGTTCATGTGAGCGGCACCGTAGCGCGCCCTTCCGCCGAGGCCGCCGCTCGCTACGGACTCGGCTGCTCACCGCTCGTACACCGCCACTACATTCGAGCTTCCCGCAGCGAACGGGTAGTCGGCCTCTGTTTCACACAGCACTCGGAACTGGTAGCGCACGGGCCCCGGCAGGTGGAACCGGTAGGTGAAGCGGAAGCGCCCGCTCTCGCCGGAGCGCGCGCGAATCACGTGGAACTCGACCCAGTGCCCGCCGGGTGAACGCGCCTCGAGCACGAGCTGCTTGCCGCCTGCCGGAACCGGGCCGCCGAGCAAGCGCCCACCGAAGCGGATCCCACCATCGGCGGCGGCAACGCGCGGGGCGATGCTGAGCTGGATGCCCGCGCGCACGCTCAACGTCAACGTGCGCGTCGCCACAGGCGGCGCGCTGCCCAGATGACTGCGATAAGCGACGCGCAACACCTCCGAGGAGCCGCCGCGCGGCAGCACGAGACTCCAGCGCCCCGCCGCGCCCGTGTGCGGCGTGGGCAGCGCATGCGGCGCGGCGCCCACATAGCTCGGCAGCGCGGCGACTTCGATCTGTGCGTCCGCAATCGGTACGCCGCCGGGAGCGGTCAGCCGACCTTCGACGGTGCGCGCGGCACCGTATACCCCACTCAGACGCTCGCCCGCGTGTCCCCTCCAGGTCGCAGTCAGCGTCGCCAGATCGGAGGCGTTGGTGCCGTTCGCCGGACCAGGCACCACGGCACTCGAACCGGCGGCCCCCGTCGGCCCGGCGCCGGACGCCGCGGATCCTCCCGTAGCCGCGCCGCCTGCTCCATTCGAGCTCTCGCCACCGGTCCCGCTGCCGCTCGAGCCGCTACCGCTCGACCCCGAGCCACCCGTGCCGCCCGTGCCGCCAGCGGGAACCGCCGAGTTGGCGACCGTGATTTTGCGGTCCAGGACGGTCGTCGAGTTCCCCGCCGCGTCGAACACACTCACCAGCAAGTCATGTGTGCCGTTGGCGAGCGACGTCGTATCGAATGGCAGATCGACACTCAGCGCAGCCGGACAAGGTTGCGTGTAGAGGAAAGCCGGTAGACCGTCCGTCGTCCCGCCGACGTCGTGACAGTGACCGCCGTCTTCTTCGGGTACCACCGTGCTGAGCACCGCACCGTCGACCTTGAAGACCACCTCATAGACGCCCGAACCAGCATCGCTCGCCTGAAACGCGACATCGCTCGTGCCGCTCACAGTCGCAGCTTCGGCAAGACTGCCCGCTACGGCGGAGACCGTCGGGCTTTCGGACTCCGAGAGCACGAGGTCCGCTGCGAATAGCTCGATTGTGGCGGCGTAGCCAGCTTTACCAGAGGTGGCTGCAGCACAGGAAGCGACGAGAGAGGCACAAGAGACATTCAAATAGAGATGCCTACCGCCTAAAGCACTTTCGGGCACCTCAACAAGATTTTCTGACGCCAGAGGCTCTGTGAAACTGCCTTCATGAGGACATCTTTTCGATCCGCATTCTTCAAAGACCTCCGTTTCCGAGCCTGAGTCAGCAATTCCGGCTAGCCAGAATGTGTATGCGGTTTCTGGGTTGGATAGAGGCACTGTTTCACCGGCTCGCATCAGAGTTGCCTCAGTGATCGTCTCGTCAACTGGCGCTTCAAAAGCCCAAGTTGCTTTGTCTGTCTCGGCAGCATGAGCGACGTGAGCGTTCATCCCCGCAATCAATCCACCGCCGGCTTCCTGACAAGTATCCAAGGTGACGTCCTCGCCGGAGTGGGTTCCTTCGCTCCACCCATCCACCGGCGCGACTCCCCCGCTCGGCGTGCGGCAGGAGTAGACGTGGTACTCACCCGCGCGCGCAGCGGGGCCGGCAAAGACGAACGCGATAGCTATAGCTGCCGCCGTCGCGACGACCGCGCGCGCGGCGGCGATGGTGATGCGTGCTTGCGTGCACATCTTCCTTCCTCCTTGATCTCGGCATCTGTGTCGACCGCGCGCGGTGGCGCGACCTCGAATCGGCGGTCCCGCGGGGACCTCCTAATCGATATGTCGCTCGAAGCTCGCCGGTGACCCCCCCTACAATTGCTTCGGCGCGACCGGCGGGACGATGCGAGATGATGGAACTGGCTTGGACGGATGTCCGGGCGCTGTCTATATCTCGGTCGCGGCGAAGCGCAACGGCAGCTCTGCGAGTCCGTAGATGCCGGTGATCCCCTCGTAGACGGGCTCGCCGGCGAGCTCCAGGTGGGACATACGCGGCGCGAGGAACGCGAGCGCCTCCTCGAGCTCCACGCGGGCGAGGTTCGCACCTAGGCAGTAGTGCACGCCCGCGCCGAACGTCAGCGCTCGCGCACGCGGGCGCTCAGCAGTGATGTCGAAGCGGTCGAGATCACTCGCCGCGTCGTCAGTCTCGCTCTCGACGGGGTCGCGGTTGGCGGTAAACGCGCAGACCATCACGATCGTCTCCGCCGGGAACACGACATCGCGGAAAGCAAGCTCCTCGACGACGATGCGCGCGCTGAACGGCGTGATCGGCTCGAAGCGCAGCACCTCCTCGACGGCGCGCGGCGCGAGCTCGGGGCGCTGCGCGAGGAGCGCCCACTGGTCGGGGTGCTCGGCGAACAGGCGCAGGGCGTGCGCGAGCTGGCTCTGCGTGGTGTCGACACCGCCGACGAGCACGTTGAGGACGAGGTTCACGCACTCTACGTCCGAGAGGCGCGCGACCTCATTACCGGACTCGTCGACGCCGCTCGCGGCGATCAGCGCCGAGATCAGATCGTCGCCGGGGCTCTCGCGGCGCGCACGCAGCAACGCCCACGCGTACTCGTAGAACTCGGCGACCGCAGTCTCGATGCCGGCGCGCTCATTCGCCATCGAGACCGCATCAAACTGGCGCTGGATCCAGTTCGACCAGTGATGCAGGCGCGGCGCGTCCTGCAGTGGCGCGCCCATGAAATACGCGATCGCCTGCGACGGGTAGGGCTTCGCGAAGGTCTCCACAAACTCGCATTCCTCGCTCTCCAGCCCATTCCACAATCCACCGAGAAGCTCGCGCATGACAGGTCGATAGCGCTCGACCGCGCGCGGTGAGAGCGCCGGGTTCACGAGGCTGCGCAGACGTGTGTGGTCGGCACCGTTGAGATGCAGGATGTTGCGTCGCATCTCCTCGTGGAGCGGACCCTCGCGAACGTCGAAGATCTCGGCGATCTTCAGGCCAGGAAAGATCGCCGAACGGTTGCGCAAGAAGAACTCGCCGGCTTCGCGGTCGAGCACGACGTAGCCAAAGGGTCCCGCCGCGAGCCAGCCTTGCGCCCGCAGCTCGCGCATCGCGGCATGGAAACGAGCACCACGCAATTGCGGGTCGGTGTAGTCCAGGCGCGGCAGCTCGAGCTCATCGACGCGCGTCATCGCGCACGAAACTATCAGCACGCGGCATCCCTGCCGCGTCCCGCTGGGGCCTCCGGCCCTCGCTCCCTCAACTCCTGCGCGTCCGAGGATCCTCGCCTCGGACGCCTTCCCTACTGCTCTACGAAAACTTTATTTTTTCGGATGAACCGTCTGCTTGAGACCGGCTCCGGGGGTGAACTTCGGCGCCTTGGACGCTTTGATCTTGACTTTCTCACCCGTGCGCGGGTTCACTCCCTGACGCGCGGCGCGTTTGACGACCGAGAACTTGCCGAAGCCGGTGATTACGACCTCGTCGCCTTTCTTGAGCGTCTTGCCGACGGTGCCCACAAACGACTCGATTGCACGCGAGGCGTCGGCTTTGGAGAGACCGCTGTCGGCGGAGACCGCCTCGACCAGCTGAGTCTTGTTCATGAACAAACTTCCTTTCGGTTGTATGGGCAAAGCACGAGCGCGCAAGAGTAGCGCGCACGGACACGGAAAGACCGCTTGCCTGCACGGGATGGCCGTCTTCGAGGCACGCCGGCGACCGCCGTAGACGAGGATTTGACGCTTACGCGTCCGGATTGACGCGCACCGATGCCAGTGAAGGTGCCTGCGACACCGGCATGCGCGCGAGCTTCTTACCCGGGTTCAAGAGGCCCTTCGGGTCGAACACGCGCTTGATCTCCTCATGCAACTCGAGCGCTCGCGGCGGCCACTGTCGCGCGAGCTGCCCGCGCTTGAGAGCCCCCACACCGTGCTCGCCGCTGATCGCGCCGCCGAGCGCGACAGCCAACGCGAACAGCTCGTCGGTGGCGCTCGCCGCCGACGACAGCTCCTCCTCGGAGCGCGGGTCGACGAGCAGATTTGCGTGGATGTTGCCGTCCGCCGCGTGGCCCCAGGCGCAAGCCTGCAGACTGTGGCGCGCGGCGATCTCGCTGAAGCGCTCCAGCGCCTCCGCAAGGCGCTCGACAGGGACGACGACGTCCTCGCTGACCTTGCCACCGCGCACCGCGCTGACCGCGCCGGGGATGCGGTCGCGCCAGCGCCACAGCGCTGCGCGATCGGGCCGGCGCAGCTCGATCGCCGTTGGCGCGAGCGCGGCGACGAGCTCCGCGTGAGCCGCGCGCGCCTCCTCGCGTGTCCCGTCGACCTCGGCGAGCAGCGCGAACTCGGTGCCCGTCGGAAGCTCGAGGTCCCCGTCTTCCCACATGTGCGCCGCCATGCGCAGCGCATCGCCGTCGACGAAGTCGAGGGCCGCCGGCTGCACGCCGCTCGCGAGCACGTCAAGGATCGCCGCCGCTCCCGCTTCGCGCGTGCCATGGAAGGCGACCAGCGCCAGCGCCTCCGGGGGCGCCGGCATCAGCTGCAAGCGCACCGCGGTCACGATCCCGAGGGTGCCCTCCGAGCCGACCAGCAGGCTCTTGAGGTCGTAGCCACCAACGTCCTTGCGGTAGGGACCGCCGAGCTCGATCAACTCGCCCGGCGCGACCGCGGCCTCCAGTCCCGTCACCCAGTTGCCCGTCACCCCGTACTTGCAGGCGTGCGGGCCGCCCGCGTTCGTCGCGACGTTGCCGCCGATCTGCGACTGCTCCGCCGCACCCGGATCCGGGGGGAAGCAGAGTCCGTTCTCACGCGCCAGGCGCTGCACCTCGCGGGTGCGCAGACCGGCCTCGACGTGCATCCGCCACAGGCCCGGCTCGAGCTCGCGGATCGCGCGCAGCCGCTCCAACGAGCAGACCACGCCACCCTGCAACGGCACCGCACCGCCCGCGAGCCCCGTGCCGCCGCCGCGCGCGATCAGCGGCGTCTCGTGCTCGTAGCAGAGCGCAAGCACAGCCGCGACCTCCGCGGCGCTGCCCGGCCGCACCACGAGATCGGCCCGCCCGCGCAAGCCGCGTGCGCTGGTCGCGTCCTGCTCGTAGTGCCCGACACCCGGTCCGTCACCCGCGAGCACATGCTCGGCGCCGAGTAGCCGCGTGAGCTCCGCGCTCAGCGCCGCCATGCCGCGTCCCCCGCGCATACCTCACACCGCCGCGACCGGCGCCTGCGCGGGTCCCGCCAACAGCCCCGCGACGAGCTCGCGCGCGAGCGCCGCGCCCCGTGCGAGATCCCCGCGCAGTGGGCCTTCCAACAATCGGTAGGACTCGTTCTCGACGCTCATCGCCCCGGTGTACCCGATCGCGTCGAGCGCGTCAAACAACTCCGGCCACGGAACCGCACCCTCGCCCGGCAGCAGGAAGGTGAAGTCCTCGTCCACACCTACATCGTCACAGACCCCGCCGCGCGCGTACGCGCGAGCGCGCGGGCGCGCGGCGGGGTCTGTAAAGCCAAACGCATCCTTCAGGTGCACGTGCGCAATGCGCCCGCCCCATGCGCGCACCGCGCCGGGGATGTCGTCACCGCAAAGCACGTGGTGACTCGGGTCGAAGTTGACCGCCAGCGCCGCACAGTCGAGCGCGGCGAGCAGGTGCTCGGCGCGGTAGCGCCCGTGCGCAAGCGTCCCCCAGCACGGCTCCAGCGCGACCCGCATGCTCACTTCTTCGGCGCGATCAAGCACCCGCTCGAGTGCGCGCAGCGAGAGCTCCCAAGCATGCGCCTCACTGAGGTCAACGCCGATACGCGCCGCGCCTGGCTCCCACAGGTTGGGGCCACTCAGTACGCCGATCGAGTCGATGTCGGTGTCCGCGCACGCCAGCACCGCCCCCTCTGCGCGGCGCACGCGCTGCTCCCAGAGGCTCTCGTCGAGCGTCACGTGATCCTGGTGGACCATCAGTTGCGGCACCTGCAGGCCCGCGGCGTGCGCCTGCTGCACCATCTCCTCCAAGCGCCGCGGCGAATCGCACAGCGGATCGAACTGCTCCATCGTCCAGTCGACCGCTGCGTAGCCCGCGCCGGCGACAAGCGCGACGATCTCGGCCACCGAGCGTCCCCTCATATCCGCCGCGACGTAGCCAATCGGGCGGTCCACCATCGATGTCGCCCCGGCCGCGGTGCTCGCCGTGGCGCTCATCGCACCGCCTCCGAGGTGTCCGCGCGGCCATCGCCCGCCGCGGCGGCGAACCCGTCGCCGTGGTGCAGGTAGACGGTCTGCTGCTCGGTAAAGAAGCGCACCGCCTCCACGCCCTGCTCGCGCCAACCCGATGCCGAGGAATCCTTCAAGCCGCCGAACGGCATGTGCGGGTCCCCGCCCGGGGTCGGACGGTTGACGTGCACCATCCCCGCCTCGCTGCGCGCCACGAACTCGAAGGCGCGGTGCAGGTCGTTCGTGCAGATCGAAGCCGACAGGCCGTAGGGAACGGCGTTGGCAAGAGCGATCGCCTCGTCGAGATCGCGCGCGCACTGCACCGCGCAAACCGGGCCGAAGACCTCCTCGTCGAGCACCTGCATCCCGGCGCGCACGTCGGCGAGCACGGTCGGCTCGACGAAGCTTCCGTAGCGCAGCTCGCCGCCAGCGCGCTCGCCGCCGCTGCAGAGCGCCGCTCCCATCGACCGCGCCTGCGTGACCGCGCTCAGCACCTCCGCCGCCGCCGCCGAGTCGATCAGCGGCGGCACCTGCGCGCCCTGCGCGCCGCCCGCACCGAGCACCAGCCCGCGTGCGCGCTCGGCGAAGGCCGCGAGCACGGTCTTATAGAGAGGCCGCTCGACGATCAGCCGCCGCGTCGCCGTGCACTTCTGGCCGGCCGCCGCGAACGCGCCTTCGCACGCCAGCTCGACCGCGCGCGCGGGATCGGCGTCGGCGAGCACCACCAGCGGGTTGTTGCCGCCGAGCTCGCCCTGAAAGCGCATGCGTTCGCCGACACGCCGCGCGAGGCGATGCCCGACGGCCGTCGAGCCCGTGAACGACAGTGCGCGCACGTGCTGATCGTCAGCTAGCGCGAGACCTACCTCCGAGCCACCGAGCGCGACCTGCACGACATCCTCCGGCACGCCCGCCTCATGCAGCGTCGCGACCAGCTCCAGCACCGCGCCGGGCGCCGAGGAGGACGGCTTGATCACGACCGCGTTACCCACCGCGAGCGCCGGCGCGAGCTTCCATGCCGGGATCGCGATCGGGAAGTTCCAGGGTGTGATCAGCGCGACGACACCCAGCGCCCGCCGGCGCGTGAATGCGAGGGTCTGCGACTGCGCCGCATCGGCGAGCTCGCCGCCGAGGCGCTCGGCCTCGCCGGCATGGAAGTGCAGCACGGCAACCGCGCGCCGCACCTCGCCGTCCGCGTCGGCGAGCAGCTTGCCCTCCTCGGCGACGATCCGCTGCGCCAGCTGCCGACCGCGCCGCCGGAGGAGGTCGGCGGCGCGGTGCAACAGCTCCCCTCGGTGCGGTCCGGGCAGACCGCCCCAGTGAGCCTGGGCGACATGTGCTCGCACACACATCGCCGCGACGTCCGCGGG
>DASXZA010000026.1:0-53642 GCA_036502205.1 Solirubrobacteraceae bacterium
TCCCGACCGGCACACCACGATTGTTATGCCACGGAAAACTCGCTTCCGCGAACGCCCCGGGATCCTGCCAGGTACCGAGCATTTCCACACTAAACACCGGCGGCGCACCACACGACGTCGGCAACGACAAAAACGGCCGCGTCGAACCAGACCCATTCTGCGGATGTTCACCAGGCACACCCCAAATCCTCACCGTATTAAACCTCACACCAAGCTGCGGAACGTTCGCATGCTCCGTAATCCCATAATCACCACCACTACGGACACGCGCATCCAAAAACGTATGCGTCCCCGCAAAATCAAAACCAAACTCCGCAGCTACACCAGGCGGAGGCACAAGATTAAACACCACAAAATGGCCAAACGTCCCCGGCACGAGCGCGTAATCTTCACCGATCTCGGTATCCGCCGGGCAACCTTCTTCGCCATCTTCGTTCCCAGCATCAAACTGTTCGCGTGGGCACTTTGGGACCGCACCCGGTTCACCGACCAGACCCGGCGGAAGATTCACATCGATCGCATGCGGTTCACCACCAGTCGCCAATTCGGCCGACAATTGACTAGGCGGAATATCATGCACATTAGGCGCGAACACCATCGTCAACTCATACGGATGCGAACCAGCCTGCGTATCAACCAACCCGTTCGCGTTCGTCAACCACGCATCAGCGTTCGCGAAACCAAGACTCGCTTCACCCGTACTGAACACCACCGGCACCCTCGCTTCAGCCGGACCCGACGCACCACCACCACTCACCGACACCAAATCAACAGGACTAGACGCCTCAGACGCATCACTCGCGACACTCACCGGAATATGAAGTCGAGCCGGCTCTGCTATAGGCTGCACTTCACCCAAGTGACAGACCACGACTTTCGTGCCTGAACAGCCCGCGGGAGGGGTCGCTTCCAAGGCTTCGGGCAGCGTATCGGTCAGCGTCGCGCCTTCTGGGCTACTAGGAAGCTCACCCGTGTTATACACGTACAAGTTGAGTTCACCTTTACCGCCAGGCATGAGATTCGTCGGGTTAAAGGTCCCGAACACCTCCCAGCCGGACCCCGGCACCGGCGGACTCGCCATCGCCACCGAACCCAACAGCGCCTGCAAACCACCGACCAAAAGAATCAAACCTAGATAACGCTTGAACATGATTAGCGCCTTCCCCCTATCGCACGCCCAACGACTGCCTTCTTCCCCTTTGCCTTCTTCCTATCCTTCGCTCTCTTCTTAGTCTTCACGGGCCCATAACGCTTACGCGCACTAGCTTCACACGCCTGACGCTTGCGCTTTATCTCCTTCTTACACACCTTCAACACCCTTGCTAGCTTCTGTGCTCTAGTCAACTTTTGCGTGCTCGGCGTAGCTGACGGTAGGTTCCCGACACCATGAAACGTGACACTCGGCGGTGTCGCAAACGTTGGCGGCGGAGCAGGTACACCCTGACAACCAGATCCCGTACAAGCAGGCGGCGACACAGGCCTCACACCACCAACGCGCACATCATAAAGATCATAAGCACCATTCTGGTCTTCAGGAACGAGTTGAGCACGCGTTACAACGAACACATCGCTCCCGTTCGCGCTCGCACCCACGAACCATGAATTCGCGTTGCTCGTGCCGCCAGATAGCAGTGATATGCACCCACCGTTCGCGCCGCGACCCTCCGGACAGCCGCTCGTCCCTTCTCGCTCCCACTCATACACGTCCTGGTGACTATTGGTGTCTTGTGGTACTAGCGGAGCGCTGCTGTCGAAGAACACCTGGTCGCCATCTTCAGAGATCCACTTCGGGATATATGTATCTGCCCAGCTGATCGGCAAAAAGCCAGACGCGTCGCCCGGCTCCCCACTCGAACTGCACGACACACAAAACAGTCGATTCGCGGTCGCATCAAACATGTACACCTCGTCCGCACCGTCAGTCGGATAACCCGCAGGAAACCCAGCGACCGGCAGACTCAACCTCGACATAAACACAACACCACCACCATCAGCCGACACCTCAGCAGTCCGATTAGACAAAGCCGGCTGCCAATCACCATATTCACCTACGTCTTCATTACGAGAGGAGAAAAATGGTTCCATTGCCGAACCATCCTGAGGGGAGAGAGTCGCGATGAAAACGGGTTCACCACCATTGCGCTGCAGATAGAGGTTCGGCTGGCCCGCTTCTGGCGATATACCGGCTGAGCTTTCCCCCGATAGGACGCCTTCGGCGACAAAGTATACGTTGCCGCCGTCTTCGCTTGAACCAACCACCCCCAGTACATGACCTGCAGGCGCATCCAACTGGTCGTTTATGCCGGTGTCTGCATCAAACCGATATAGACCTTCCCCTTCGCCTTCAGCTTCGGTATAAAACGCATACCGGCCATCATCGGCCGATGTCCAGTACCGAGCCGCACCAGCGCCGCCGGAGACCTGCGTGGTGCTCGAACCACCGACACGCAAATACACCACACCAGTATGCAAATCAGTCCAGTAAATACGACCACCATCATTCGAAATCACATTACCGAAGTCAGGCGGATCAAATTCATTGCCAGGAAACGGCTTCCCGCCAAAGGTAGCATCGCTCGCGACGCTACCATTCGGCAGAACATCAACCAGCCTCAGCGCACCGTCAACAGAATCATAAAGATAATTACTATCTTCTTTATTCGTGATTTCGCTCCTTACGCTCGCAGCGAGTTCTTTTTCGAGAGTCCCATTACCTCTTAGCAGTGCATCATTAGCCTCAAACAACAAACCATCCGCGGTCGAATAAGCAGCCCCAGCAAACACGGGTACTGGTTGGGTTTTTCCGGCATGGATGACGCCATTCCCTAGACGTCCGAAACCTTGTGTGCCGAATTCTCTCGCAGTGCGACTGAGCGGCCCTTCGAAGAGTGGCTGGAAGGGATTCTGCGGTACCACCTGGGTTTCTTCCGGAGCAGTGCAGGCGCTTTTACTCTGGCCGCATGCATAAAGTACTCCGTAGCCTTCCCCCGGGACTGCTGGCGACAATGGCGGAAGTCTATACGCTGGTGGTTCAATGCCTGAGAGCAGGATGCCCGTTGAGAGGTCGTTGGTGAAGCCTTGATATTCGGCTAGCTTGCGGCCTGCTGGCTCGATGTTTATTTGCGCCCAGCCGCCTTCCGGTGAACGTTTCGCCAGATACTGATTACCGAGACCACTGCTGGTATTCCCGATACCGCCAGTGGTTGCGTCGGCGATATAGGCGATGGCTGTCCCTTCGGGGGATACCTGGAAGGGTTGTAGAGTGGGCGTCCCGTTTGTGGTTAGGACGGGTTCTGCTCTGGGGACGAAGACGTCTGCGTTTTGGTTTTCGACGGGTGTGACCATTTCATAAGCCCGGTCGTCGGGTAGCCCTGCTGGTGTGACGGGGAGTGTTATGAGGGTGCTGGTGGGTCCTTTGGTTGTTTCGCCGTGTGCGTTGGTCACTGTGAGCTGGAACTGGTATTCGGTGTTTGGTTCGAGCCCTGAGAGTTCGGCTTCTGCGTTGAACGGTGTTTTTTCGTAGCTGACTTCCGAGGTTGTTTTTGGTGCTGTTTTAAATGTTCCGGTGGTGCCGTAGGTGTAGTAGTAGGTGCCCGGGAGGTTCTCGGGGTTGACCGGGGCGATGAGGGTCCCACCATGGGGTCCTACGTTGGTGAATGTTTGGTTGTTGATTTCTGCGGGGATGCTGCCTGTTTCCAGGGATATTGCGTTGCCGACCGCGGTGCCATAAGGACTCGTTGCGACGAGGCAGTAGGTGTAGGTCGTTGCGGGTTCAAGGCTCACCTGGGTGCTGACCGCGCCCGGTGCGCCAGCTTCGGGGCTGGTCGTGGGGCCTCCTTCGCAGGTTCCGCCGGTGTTGTACTCGAAGTAGTAGCCCGTGCTATCAGCCCCGAGGGTCCCCTTGAAGATGAGGTTGGTGCCGAGCGCTTCGCCTGCGCTGGTGGTCGGTGTCTGGGGTGTTGGGCCTTCTTCGAAGAGATCGATGACGGCTGCTTCGCTGTTAGCGACATACACCCGGTGCGTAGCCGCGCTACTAGCTGCGATACCACGCCCACCCCCACCAAGGATCCCACTACCCCCAGTACCAACAAGAGCACCGGACTGGTAGTCAGCGAATTCGCTGCCACGGTCGACGAGGACGTCTCCGGCGGGTGTGACCGCGACACCACTCGCTCCGCCGTCTAGCGGCGGTTCTACCTTCGTGTAGACCCCCGCTATGAGGGTGTACTCGACGGTCCCTTCACCGGTAGTGATGTAGAGATCGCCACTGCTATCTACGGCGAGGGCTTGGGGGGCGTTGACTCCTTCAAGGACGGTATTCGCCGAGTTTAGTTTGCCGGTAGCGTCGACTGGTTCGCCGATTGCGTTGAACTCGAGAACCTTCCCTTCTGTGGTCTCTGAGACGAACACGTCGCCTGTGCTGTTCACGGCGACCCCAGCTGGTCCTGTGAGGCCTTTGATCTGCCCTTCGACCATCAGCAGCCCGGGGTGGATGCGATCAACGACGCCGCTGGCGGGTAGCGCGGCATAGATGTCGCCTTCCTCCAAATCCGCAGTCTGGTTGATCGCAATCCAAGGCGAGACACCGGGAAGGGAGAGCGCATGCCCTTCCCATTCGCCCAGCGCACCGAATTCCTCAAGCACACCACTTGCGGGGTCAACGGCATACACGTCGCCGCCAGGCAACACTGGGGTATCACTAACCGCTACACCCGCCGGAGCACCGGGCGAACCGAACCCGCCAGGAGGAGCAAAAGAAGATACGAACGCAAACCCAGTACCCGCCAGCGCCGGCGCGGAGACACACACGACACCAGCCACCAGCACAGCCAGCCCCACCGCTAGCCGCACACACCAACCACTAACACGATCAAAAACCCTCATAACCCAACTCCTCCAAACCCACCAGCTAGGACACATCAGGCAAGCCGCCCACACCCATAAAAGGTGCAGGCGGCCCGCCCAACCAATCAATCAGCCAGCAACAAACACCGGCTTACAAACAAACACTTAGACTTAAGCGTGAAAGCTCCATTTCGAACCACTCGCCAATTTCACTAACGCCAAACCACCTTCAATAATCGACTTATCACCAGCAACTTCAAGGCTATTATTTTCCAGGCTGCCCTGAGCCATAATCGTATGCGTCACAGCTTCAGTCGCACCATCATTCGATAAAATTAACACGGCACCATTAACCGGTTTCACACCACCGCCACCAAGACACGTACTAGCGCCAAAGTTTAGTTCTACGAAGGTTTTTTTAGTTAACGGGTGAATATTGATACTCACTTTGGTATTTGGTCCTGCTAATGACGTTGTGACACCCAAGGCGTTCGTGGAAATGTTCTTCGGTTGCCCTTCCAGTTCGCAGGTGACACCACTGGGAAATTTGGTCACAGTGCATCCTTCGAATGTCAGTGACTTTGCCATCCCACCGGTACCCGAACTGATATAGGCTTCCCCGCCGACCAGATTGGCACCTTTACATTCGATCTGGACTTCTTCGGTACTTCCTGCATTGATCCTCAATTTGGCGAATTCATCTACTGGGGCTGTGGTTGCCAGGGCCGCCGATTTACCCGCCGCCAGTTTTGCGCCTTCGACGAACCATTCGTCAGCGGACGCGGTACTCACAGCGATCGCGCTAAGCGCTACCGCCGCAAACATGGTTACAGCAATTATTCCTATTCTCGACCTCATCAACTGATCTCCTTCCGCTTCATTAACCTGAATTAGCCCTGAGATGCTCACGGCAAGCGCTGGAGGATGCGTGTTGATGCCAGCACCTTCAGCGCTGATCCCTACAACTTCAGTTGCGCTGCATACGCTCCTTTCCCGTGTCCAGAGACGCCTAGAGCTGTGGTCATGACCTCTTAGCTGGCCGCATAAGGACGGACGACTAGGTCCCCTGCGGGTATGTACTGACTACTTGACGCGAAGGGTCCGTGTCAATGAGACTCGTCCCACGCGGGGCTGGAAATAGCTTTTTCCGGCGCAGTGCGATAGCCGAGAACCCTGCAACTAAGCGCCTTTTCGCCCGTTCGCAGTGTGATCAGTGGGTGAGAAACACATCCCATCGTTTGCTACGGTGCGGAAAAGAGCCATGCAAGCCGACCGCCTTACGATTAAGTCCCAGGAGGCCCTCGCCGCAGCGGTGCGAGTCGCACAGGCGCGCCGCAACCCGCAGGTCACTCCCGCGCACCTCCTCGCCGTCCTACTCGAGACCGGCATAGAGGCGGCCGAGAACCCGAGCGACGCCTCCTCGGCGAGCGGCAGCGGTGCCGGCGGCGTAGTTCTGCCGGTACTCGCGAAGCTCGGAACCTCGCTCCCCGCGCTGCGCGCCGAGACAAGCCGAGCGCTGGAGGAGTTGCCGCACCTGAGCGAGAGTTCTTCGACCGAAGGCGGCCAGCCCTCCGCCGAGCTCACAGCCGTGCTGCAAGCCGCCGAGCAGGAGGCTCACCAGCTCTCCGACCAGTACGTCTCGACCGAGCACCTGCTGCTCGCCCTCGCCGAGGACAAGAGCCCTGCTGGCCGGGCGTTGCGCGCGGTCGGCGCGAGCCGCGAGCGGCTGCTGCAGGCGCTCGCGGAGGTCCGCGGCCCGCATCGCGTCACCGACCAGAGCCCCGAGGAGAAGTACCAGGCTCTAGAGCGCTTCGGGCGCGACTTCACGCAGCTAGCCGAGTAGGGCAAGCTCGACCCCGTGATCGGTCGCGATGAGGAGATCCGGCGCGTGATCCAGGTGCTCTCGCGGCGCACGAAGAACAATCCCGTCTTGATCGGCGAGCCCGGCGTCGGCAAGACCGCGATCGTCGAGGGCCTCGCGCAACGCATCGTCTCCGGAGACGTGCCCGAGTCGCTGCGCGACCGGCGCGTGATCGCTCGATATCGGCTCGTTGATCGCGGGCGCGAAGTACCGGGGTGAGTTCGAGGATCGCCTGAAGGCTGTCCTTAAGGAGGTCTCCGACGCGCGTGGCACAGTGATCCTGTTCCTCGACGAGCTGCACACGATCGTCGGCGCCGGTGCAGGCGAAGGCGCGGTCGACGCCGCGAACCTGCTCAAGCCGATGCTTGCGCGCGGCGAGCTGCGAGCGGTCGGCGCGACGACGCTCGACGAGTACCGCCAGCACATCGAGAAGGACGCGGCTTTGGAGCGGCGCTTTCAGCCGGTGATGGTCGGCGAGCCCTCCGTGCAGGACACGATCGCGATCCTGCGTGGTCTGAAGGAGCGCTACGAGGTCCACCACGGCGTGCGCATCCAGGACAGTGCGCTGATCGCCGCCGCGACGCTCTCCGACCGCTACATCGCCGACCGCTTCCTGCCCGACAAGGCGATCGACCTGATCGACGAGGCCGCCTCGGGCCTGCGCATCGAGATCGACTCGCTGCCGACCGAGATCGACGAGGTCGACCGCCGCGTGATGCAGCTCGAGATCGAGCTGACCTCGCTCGCCAAGGAGACTGATGCCTCCTCGGCGGAGCGTCGCGAGGTGATTGAGCGGGAGCTAGCTGAGCTCAAAGAGCGCTCGGCGAGCATGAAGGCCCAGTGGCAGAGCGAGAAGGACGCGATCCAGGGCGTCAGCGACCTGAAGGCGCGCCTGGAGGAGGCACGCCAGGAGGTCGAGCGAGCCGAGCGCGCCGCGGACCTGCAGCGCGCCGCTGAACTGCGCTACGGCGAGATCCCCGAACTGGAACGTAGACTCGCCACCCTCGAGGGCGACTCCGAGGATCCCGACGAGGTGCCCTCCCCCGTCTTCCTCAAAGAGGAGGTCGAGGTGGATGACGTCGCTGAGGTCGTCGCACGCTGGACCGGCATCCCGGTCAGCCGCCTGCTGGAGGGCGAAGTCGAGAAGCTGATCCACATGGAGGACCGCCTGCACGAACGTGTGATCGGCCAGCACGAGGCAATCGAGGCCGTCGCCAGTGCCCTGCGCCGCTCACGCGCCGGGCTACAAGACCCCGACCGGCCAATCGGCACATTCCTGTTCCTCGGCCCCACCGGCGTCGGCAAGACCGAGCTCGCGCGCGCGCTCGCCGAGCTCATGTTCGACTCACAAGAGGCGATGATCCGCATCGACATGTCGGAGTACATGGAGAAGCACACCGTCTCGCGCCTGCTCGGCGCACCCCCCGGCTACATCGGCTACGAGGAGGGTGGACAGCTCACCGAGGCCGTACGCCGACGCCCTTACAGCGTCGTTCTGCTCGACGAGATCGAGAAGGCGCACCCCGACGTCTTCAACGTTCTACTGCAGGTGATGGACGATGGCCGCCTCACCGACGGGCAAGGACGCACCGTGGACTTCAAGAACACTGTGCTGATCATGACCTCCAACATCCCGACCGAGGGCGACTCCGACACACAGCTGCGCGAAGACCTGCTCACTCACTTCAAACCAGAGTTCGTCAACCGCCTCGACGACGTTGTGCGCTTCGCCCCACTCAGCCGCGAGCAACTCGGCGAGATCGTCGAGCTGCAGGTTGCGCGCGTACTGCAGCGCGTGCGCGAGCGCGGAATCGACGTCGAGCTCACCGAGACCGCGCGCGAGCTGCTCGGCAACATGAGCTACGACCCGGCCTACGGCGCACGACCGCTACGACGCGTGATTCAAAAGCAGCTCACCGACCGCCTCGCACGCGCCCTGCTCGAAGGCGAATACCGCGCCGGCGACACGGTCCGCGTCGACGTAGAGGACGAGCACCTCGCGTTCCAGCCGACAGCCGCACCAGCAGTCGCCTGACTGTCGACAGGCACCGCCGCTTAACTGCAGGAAAATTGACGGTCCACTCAGGCGTAGCGCTCGAAACTCGGCGATAGCGGCGGACGCGAAGCCGACTTGACTCAACAACTTTATTCGATATAATGGGCGTAGCCTGACTAATTGAATTTTGAGTTGGGAGTTGCGACGCGTAACAAATGAGCAGGGATCACTGCTGAAGGCGCTAATGCTGATGGTCTCTCCACGCTGACTAGCAACCTCGAGGCCATTAAACTAAAGATACTTGCCGAAGGAGATCATTGATGAAATCAGGAATAGGCATAGTTGCTGTGACTTTGTTTGCAGCGGCGGCGACTAGCGCGATCGCCGTGGGTTCGGCATCTGCGGATGAATGGTTTATCGAAGGCGCAAAACTAACAGCGGGTAAATCAGCGGCGCTGGCGACTTCAGCCCCAGTAGATGAATTCGCCAAATTTAGGGTCAATCCAGGAAACGCGGAAGAAGTACAGATCGAATGCAAAGGTGCCAACTTGGTTGGTGAAGAAGCATATATCAGCTCGGGCACTGGCGGGATGGCAAAATCGTTGACGTTCGAAGGATGCAGTGTAACCAAATTCCCAAGTGGCTCCACCTGCGCGTTGGAAGGTCAGCCGCGAAACATATCTACGGCTGCTTTGGGTATTACGACGTTATTAACAGGACCGAATACTAAAGTAAGTATCAATTTTCATTCGTTAACTAAAAGAACCTTCGTAGAAGTGAATTTCGGCAGTAGCACGTGTCTCGGTGGTGGCGGCGTGAAGCCAGTTAACGGTTCCGTGGCATTCTTATCCTCTAGCGCTACGACCGAAACTGTAACACATACGCTTATTGGTCAGGGCAGCGTAGAAAACAATAGCTTGGAAGCTGCCGGTAATAAGGTGATCGTCGAAGGTGGGCTGGCATTATTGAAATTGGCGAGCGGTTTGAAATGGAGCTTCCACGCATAGATCTAGCATTGTTGCGTAAGCCGACCTAGCACTAGCTGAGTTGGTTGGGGTGGGTCGCCTGCACCATTTGGCGTGGGCGGCTTGCTCGCGCACTTCAAATCCGAGTTCGTCAACCGCCTCGACGACACAGTACGCTTCACCCCACTCGACCGCGAGCAGTTCAGCGAGATTGTGTCGAGCTGTAACTCGCACGCGTGCTACAGCGCAGGATCAGCGTCGCGCTCACCGGCACCTCGTTTGAACTACTCGGCAACATGGGCTACGACCCCGCCTAGGGAGCACGCCCACTACGCCGTGTCATCCATATAGCACTCACCGACCGCCTCGCACTCGCCCTACTGAACACCAGTACCGCGCCAGCCACACGATACGCGTCGACGCCGGCCACCGGCGACTCTCATCCGAAGGGAGAAGCGGCTCGAATGGCTCTCAGTGGGCATCACCGCTTTGAGTTCCGCACATTGGCGATACCTATGAAGCATAGCTCCCGAGCCTCGGCGACAGCCGGCGAATGCGACACCGCCTTGACTTCATCAACTATCATCCATATAATAGGAATGGTGCGATTCAATCGTATATCCTGGCTCTCGGCCGACTGGCAAACTCGAGGCCATTAGCTAAAAATGTTGTGGAAGGAGATCATTGATGAAGTCAAGAATAGGCATAGTTGCTGTGACTTTGTTTGCAGCGGTGGCGACTAGCGCGCTCGTCGTGGGTTCGGCATCTGCGGATGAATGGTTTATCGAAGGCGCAAAACTAACAGCGGGTAAATCAGCGGCGCTGGCGACTTCAGCCCCAGTAGATGAATTCGCCAAATTTAGGGTCAATCCAGGAAACGCGGAAGAAGTCGCCATCGAATGCAAAGGTGCGAACCTCACTGGTGAAGAAGCGTATGTCAGCTCGGGTACCGGCGGGATGGCAAAGTCGCTGGCGTTCGAAGGATGCAGTGTAACCAAATTTCCAAGCGGTAGCACCTGCGCACTGGAAGGGCAACCGGAGAACATTAGAACAAATGCTCTCGGTATCACGACGTCATTAGCAGGACCGAACACTAAAGTTCGCATCAACATTCACCCATTAACCAAAAAAACTTTTGTGGAATTGAATTTCGGTACCAGCACTTGCCTCGGTGGCGGTGGCATCAAATCGATTAATGGTTCTGTGTTTATTTTATCGTCTGATGGAGCGTCTGAAGCTGTAACGCACACGATTATGGCTCAGGGCAGCCTGGAAAATAATAGCTTGGAATTTTTCTCTAACAAGGCGATCGTTGAAGGAGGTTTGGCGTTAGTAAAATTGGCTAGCGGTTCGAAATGGAGCTTCCACTCATAGAACTGGTGTTATTATGTAAGCCGAACTAGCCTGGCTGCGCCGGTTGGGTGGGTCGCCTGCACTTGGTGTGGGCGACTTGCCTGATGTGTCCTAAATTGGACAGCTTAGGAAGACGATTGGGCTCTCTGGAGCGCATCTGACACCGTGAGAGCCCGAGCGAGACTGCCTCGCGATCGCGAGGCAGTCGTCGCCCCAATAACGCCGACTCACGCCTCAACGTTGAGCTTCGGCGGAGCGTCGGGGGTGATTGAGCGGGAGCTCGCGGAGCTCAAAGAGCGCTCGGCGAGCATGAAGGCCCAGTGGCAGAGCGAGAAGACGCAATCCAAGATCAGCGACTGAAGGCGCGCCAGGAGGTCGAGCACACCGTGGACTCAAAACCGTGCTGATCATGACTCCAGTATCCCGACCGGGGCGGCTCAGACACACAGTTACGCGAGAACTTCCTCGCCCACTTCGAATCCGAAGACGGTGAGTGCGCCCCGCTGGGCGCGTGGCCTCCGGTAGGACAACACTCGAACGGCGCAACTGAAGAAGGCATCGAAGGGGCAAAGCCGCGCGACAGACTCAATAAGCCTCAAGGGTCTGCTCTTCGCCCCCATCAGTCGCTCGCACCCCCACCACCTCTGCGAAAGGAGACCGCCAACATCCAGCCCAACTTGGCTTCATTCGCAGAGTTACAAGCGGGTCGCCCACGCCACATGGCGGCACATGCGACCCCCGAACAACCCTCGACGATCAGATCTTACTGACAATATTGAGCTACGCGTGGAAGCTCCATTTCATGCCGCTCACCAATTTGGCTAACGACAGCCCGCCTTCAATAATTACCTTGTTGCCGGCGACTTCCAGACTATTGTTTTCCACGCTGCCCTGAGCCATGACCGTATGCGTCACAGCTTCAGTCGCCTCGTCCGAGGATAAGAATAACACTGAACCATTCACAGGCTTCGCACCACCGCCACCACCACACGTGCTACTTTCCGTAAATGCTAGTTCTGTAAATGTTTTGCCGGATAATGGGTGGAGATTGATACCGACTTTAGTAGTAAGTCCCGCTAATAATGTAGTGAGACCAAGAGGATTTGTGGGTATGTTCGTAGGCTGTCCTACTAGCGCACAGCCGGTTGTTGGTTTAACGACACTGCATTTTTCAAATGTAAGCGATTTCTCCATCCCACTGGATCCGCTGCTGATATATGCTTCGCTCCCAACAAGGTTGCTACCGGTGCATTCTATCTCGATTTCGCTAGAAGACCCCGCCTCCGTTCTGATTTTGGGAAATTGGTCGACGGGAGAGGCAGCCGCCAGGGCCGCCGATTTGCCTGCCGCCAGTTTCGCCCCTTCGACAAACCATTCATCCGCTGACGCCGAACTCGCAGCCATCACACTCAACGCGACAGCCGCAAGCAGCGCCGCAGAAACCATCAATACTCTCGACCTCATAATTGATCTCCTTTCGTATCTTGAGCATCGGAGCTTCCACCCTTTGCCTGTTAGCGCAATGTCTAGCTCGACCGGCCTTAGCAGGCCGCTAAGCTGGCCTTTCCCCAAGGAGAAGGTCGAGGCAGGCGCATGGCTTGGTTATGCGCTGGCCTCACACCCGTGAGGCGGGTCGCCCACGCCAGCAGCTAGGCGCAGGCAACCCAAACCAAGCCAAGCCATTCAGTCGGTAAGTTCCGAGCTAACCAGCATCAGAACTAGGCGTGAAAGCTCCATTTCGAGCCGCTCGCCAGTTTCAATAATGCCAGCCCACCTTCGAAAATCGTCTTATTGCCACCACTTTCCAAGCTGTTGTTTTCTACACTACCCTGACCCATAAGCGTGTGCGTCACAGCTTCCGTCGCACCGTCGGAGGATAAGAGTAATATCGAACCATTGACCGGCTTCAGGCCTCCCCCGCCGAGACAGGTACTGCTTTCTGTAAACGGGATTTCGGTAAACGTTTTTTTGGTTAAGGGGTGAACATTGATGCCCACTTTGGTATTTGGACCCGCTAATGCTGTAGTGACGCCCAATGCATTTGTTTTAATAGTTGTGGGCTGTCCTTCTAGTGCGCATCCGGTCGTCGGTTTAGTCACGCTGCATTTTTCGAGTGTAAGTGATTGAGCCATCCCGCCCGTTCCGGAAGAGATATACACGTTGACCTCGACTAAGGCGGCGCCTGTGCATTCGATCTCGACTTCAGATGCAGACCCAGGCGATACCCTCATTTTGGCGAATTCGTCAACAGCAGTCGTCGTAGCGAGGGCCGCCGATTTACCCGCCGCGAGTTTCGCGCCTTCGACAAACCATTCATCAGCCGACGCCGAACCAACCGCAATCGCGCTCAACGCAACAGCCCCAACCAGCACCACAGCAAGTACTCCTACTTTTAATCTCATACCTGATCTCCTATCGCATACCCAACCCGATCGGGCTCCCGGTTCCATCCGCCATGGAAGCCAGCATCGAGTTTTTAGAATTATGCTGCACTCGACGGCCGAGCGACACATATCCATGACTCTGCCGCACCAGCGCATAGGCAATGCACGGACCTATGCATGAAACTCCATTTAGAACCGCTGGTCAGTTCGAATTTCACTCTCTGATCCAAGCTGCATTTCGCGCTTGGTGCATTCGCCGACCGGAATGGCTGTGGCCAGGGCCACTGATTATCCGCCGCGAGTTTCGCGCCTTCGACGAACCATTCAGCAGCCGACGCCGAACCCACCTCGATCGCGCCAAACGCCGCCGCCGCAAACAGAGTCGCGGCGATGCTCCGCGTTCTCTACCTCATGGGTTGATCTCCTTCCGATCTTTGGCCCTGGACCGCGTCTGCGGCAGTGCCGATGACCATGCACAACCGATCTTCTCGGCTTAATGCAACTGCAACTTACTACTTACATCATCAAAAGCATTCTGTCAAGTCGAATCGTTGGAGTGTTAGCGATCGCTGGGTGCCGAGCGGCCCAGCAGCGATGCGCGAGGACCGGAGCGCACTGTCGGGCCTGGGCCAGCCAGCCCGTCGTCCATGGGCGGCCTGAGCCCACCACGACGCCCGCATGGGAAGTTCGCGCCCTGCCCCCGCGCGATCCTGTAAAAACGACCATGCGAACGTACCCCAGCGCCACCACACGACCCGAGGAGGCGACCCCCTCATGCCGACCTACATCATGCTCGCGAACCTCACGCCCGAGGGCGTGCAGACGGTCAAGAACAACCCGCAGCGGATCCACGAGGTCAACAGGGAGGTCGAGCAGCTCGGCGCGAAGGTCACCGCGCAGTGGGCCACACTCGGCCGCTTTGACTTCCTCAGCATCGTGCAGGCACCCGACGAGCAGACGATGGCGCGTGTCTCACTCGAGCTTGGCTCGCGCGGGACCGTGCGCTACGAGACCCTCGCCGCGATCCCTGTCGACGACTTCATCGCCTCGCTATGAGACGCCCGGCGACCGCGGAGGCCCGCTCGTGAAGGTCCTCGTCGTCGGCGGTGGCGGGCGCGAGCACGCGATCGTGCGCGCGTTGCTCGAGTCCCCCGATGAGCTCGAGCTGCTGTGCGCACCCGGCAACGCCGGTATCGCGCAAGACGCGCGACTGCTCGACATCGCCGCTGACGACGTCGCCGGGATCGTCGCTGCGGTCGAGCGCGAGGGCGTGCACTTCACGATCGTCGGGCCCGAGGCGCCGCTCGTCGCGGGGCTCGTCGACGAGCTCGACCGCCGTGGGCGCCTCGTCTTCGGGCCGACCGCCGCCGCCGCACGTCTGGAGGGATCGAAGGCCTTCGCCAAGCAGGCGATGGAGGACGCCGGCGTGCCGACCGCGCGCTGGCGCCACGCGCACACGCTCCAGGAGGGCCTCGCGGCGGTCGCCGAGCTCGCCAATCCCGGCGTCGTCATCAAGGCCGACGGTCTCGCCGCCGGCAAGGGTGTCACTGTCGCCGACTCGCCCGAGCAGGCCGAGGCGGCGCTGCGCGAGATCTTCCTCGAGGGCCGCTTCGCGAGCGCTCCCACAGCGGACGGCACCGACCCCGCGAGCGCCGTCGTCGAAGAGCGCCTGCACGGCCGCGAGGTCTCGGTGCTCGCGCTCTGCGACGGGCACTTCGCGCTGCCGCTGGACCCCGCGCGCGACTACAAGCGCGCGCTCGACGGCGACGCCGGACCGAACACCGGCGGGATGGGCGCCTGCTCGCCGGTCCCGGGACTCGAGGACGAGGACGAGTGGCGCATCGGCCAGCTCGTGCACCAGCCGCTCGTCGCGCTGATGAAGGACCGCGGCACCCCCTACCGCGGCGTCCTCTACGCCGGCGTGATGCTGACCGCCGAGGGGCCGCGTGTGCTCGAGCTCAACGCGCGCTTCGGCGACCCCGAGACGCAAACAATGCTGCCGCGTCTGCAGACCGACCTGCTCGACCTGCTGCTGCGCGCGATGCGCCCCGGCGGCCTGATGAGCTTCGACCCCGAATGCGAGCCGGAATGGTCACGCGAATGGGCCGTCACCGTCGTGCTCGCGAGCGCCGGCTACCCGCAGTCCTCCTCCAGCGGTGACCCGATCGAAGGCCTCGAGCAGCTCCCCGAGGACGTCGAGGTCACGCATGCCGGCACCGCGCTGCGCAACGGGCAGCTCGTCACCGCCGGCGGCAGGGTCCTGAACGTGACCGCGCTCGGCACGAGCCCGGACGCCGCGCGCGAGTCCGCGTATGCTGCTGCGCGGATGATCACCTTCCCAGGTATGCAGATGCGCAGCGACATCGCCGCCGGCATCGAGCGCGAGCCACGCGCCGAGGAGCGCTCGATCGAGAGCTGGCTGCGCAAATGGTGGGGCCTCGACCAGGAGGACGCGATCGAAGGCGCCAACGGCGACGGACCGGGTGGCATCCATGGGTGACGTCTCCCCGATCGCGACACCGCTGACCGAGAGCGAGGTCCGCACGCAGCTGGAGGAGCTCGACGTCGACGCGCCGCGCGTCGGCATCGTGATGGGCTCCGAGAGCGACATGCCCGCGATGCAAAAGGCCGCCGCCGAGCTCGAGCAGCGCGAGATCATGCACGAGCTGCGCGTCATGTCTGCCCACCGCGAACCCGACGTCGTCGCCGAATACGCCAAGAACGCGAAAATGCGCGGGCTGCGCGTGATCATTGCCGGCGCCGGTATCTCCGCCGCGCTGCCCGGCGCGGTCGCCGCGCACACCGACCTGCCGGTGATCGGCGTCCCGCTCTCCGGCCGCCTCACCGCCGCCGGTGGCCTCGACGCGATCCTCTCGATCGTGCAGATGCCCCCCGGCGTCCCCGTCGCCTGTGTCGGCCTCGACAACGCGCGCAACGCCGCGATCCTCGCGGCGCAGATCCTCGCGGCGTAAGCCCGCGCCGGCCGCCTGCGGCGAGCTCGCCGCAGGGGTTCAAGGCCACTCCGCGGCCGACCGGCGATAATTGCGGACATGATCGAGCGCTACACGCGGCCCGAGCTCGGGGCGATCTGGACCGACGAGGCGCGCATGGAGACCTGGCGGCGCGTCGAGGTCGCCGCCTGCCAGGAGCTGCCGCGGCTGCTCGGCAAGGACGCCGGGCCGACACCGGCCGAGCTCGAGGCGATCGACGCCGCTAGCTTCACCGTCGCCGCCGTCGCCGAGCGCGAGCGCAGCACCGACCACGACCTCGCGGCGTTCGTCGACGTGCTCGCCGCCTCCGCCGGCGAGGCCGGGCGCTGGATCCACTACGGGCTGACCTCCTCCGACGTGCTCGACACCGCGCTCGCGCTGCAACTGCGCACCGCCGGCGCCGTGATTGTGCCCGGCGCGCGCGCGCTCGTCGCCGCGCTCGCCGTACGCGCGCGCCAGCACGTCGACACGCTGTGCGTCGGGCGCACGCACGGCGTGCACGCCGAGCCGACGACGTTCGGGATCAAGCTCGCCGGCTTCGCCTTCGAGGCGCACCGCAACGCGGAGCGCCTGGAGCGCGCCTTCGCGCAGGCTGCCGTCGGCGCGATCTCCGGCGCGGTCGGCACCTACGCTGCGACCAGCCCCCAGTTCGAGCGGCGCGTCCTCGGGCGCCTGGATCTCGCGCACGAGTCGGTCTCCACGCAGGTCGTCGCACGCGACCGCCACGCCGAGCTATTAAGCGCGATCGCGCTCGCCGCCGCCGGCCTCGAGCGCCTGGCGACCGAGGTCCGCCACCTGCAGCGCACCGAGGTACGCGAGGCACAGGAGCCCTTCCGCGCCGGCCAGAAGGGCTCGAGCGCGATGCCGCACAAGCGCAACCCGATCAAGAGCGAGCAGCTCGCGGGGCTCGCGCGCGTGCTGCGCGGCAACGCGCAGGCCGGCCTCGAGAACGTCGCGCTGTGGCACGAGCGCGACATCTCGCACTCCTCCGTCGAGCGCATCGTGCTCGCCGACTCGACGATCCTGATCGACTACCTCCAGCAGCGCGCGATCACACTTGTGCAGGGCCTCACCGTCGACGCCGAGCGGATGCTCGCCAACCTCGAGCTGACCCACGGCGCGCTGTTCTCCCAGCGCGTGCTGCTCGCGCTCGTCGACGGCGGCATGAGCCGCGACGACGCCTACTTCGGCGTGCAGCGCGCTGCGCAGGAGGCCTGGGACACCGGCACGCCGCTGCGCGAGCTGCTCGCGCTCGACCCGATCACCGCCGCGCTCGACCTCGACGCGATCTTCGACTACGGGCACTACGTGCGCTACACGCACGAGATCCTCGCGCGGCTGGACGCGATCGCCTGAGCGGCGCTGCTGGGCGATCCGCGCCCAGCCGGCGCGCGCTCACGACGCCCTAGTGGAAGCTCCATTTCGAGCCGCTGGCCAGTTTCACTAACCCTCTGCCGCCTTCGACGTAGATCTTCTCGCCGGCGATTTCGAGGCTGTTGTTTTCCACGCTGCTCAGGCCTTCGACGACCTGCGTGGCTTCTTCGACCTGGCCTTTGGGCAGGCTGACCGTCAGCGAGCCCTTGACCGGCTGTTCTCCGCTCACCGGACAGCTGCCGCCTTCGGTTTCGGCGAACGGGATCGTCGCGAGGACGGCTTTGGTCAGCGGCCTGATCGTCATCCTGTCTTCGGAGGCTCCTGGGCCTTTGGTCAACGTGGCCGTGAGCGGTTCGGACTGGATCGCCGAGGCCGTCGAGGCCAGCGAGCACACGCCCGCCGGTAACGCCAGGCAATGTAACCAGGTGATCGTGGTCGCGTCGAGGTTGCCGCCGCGTAAGACCAACCCGAACGAGTAGTCGACGGGCCCCGAGCAGTCCACGCCGATTTTCGGGACGGGCAGCTCCCAGCTCACCGGCGTGTCCAGCACCGAGGACGTCGCCAGCGGCGCCGTCGTCGTCGTCAATTTAGTGCCGTTCACGAACCATTCAGCGGACGCCGTGTCCGCCACGATCGCGCTCGCCGCGCAGGCCGCGAGGAGCACAGTCAGGACTAGCTTCGCTTTTGCCGACATACGAGTGATCTCCTTTTGATTGTTAGTTTGATTCAAATATTCTGATGATTTGGGCTGCAAAAGTCGAGCGAGCGACGGCCCATCGGCTGCGTTGCTAGCATCGCGCCGCGTGAGCGCACTCGCCGATCTGACCCTCCTTGCCAGCGGCAAGGTCCGCGAGCTCTACCGCCTCGACGATGCCGCGGGCGTCCCCCCAGAGGACCCGCGCGAGCCGCGTCTGCTGATGGTCGCCAGCGACCGCATCTCGACCTACGACGCGGTCCACCCGACTCCGATCCCGGACAAGGGCAAGGTGCTCGCTGGGCTGTCGGTCTTTTGGTTTGAGAAGACCGCACAGATCGTCGCCAACCACTTAGTCTCGGCGACCGACGGCGTGCCGGCCGAGGCGCTTGGGCGCGCGCTCGTCGTGCGCGAGCTGCGGATGCTGCCCGTCGAGTGCATCGTGCGCGGCTACATCACCGGCTCGGGCTGGAAGGACTACCAGGCGACGGGCACCGTGTCTGGCATCGCGCTGCCCGCGGGACTACAGGAGTCAGAGCAGTTGCCCGAGCCGATCTTCACGCCGAGCACGAAGGCCGACATCGGGCACGACGAGACGATCGATCTTGACCGCGCCGCCGAGCTCGTTGGCGACCGCGCGCTGATGGAGCGCGTGCGCGAGGTCTCGATCGAGCTGTACTCGTTTGCCGCCGCGCACGCACGCGAGCGCGGCGTGATCCTGGCGGACACGAAGTTCGAGTTCGGTCTCGACGCGCGCGGTGAGCTGGTGATTGGCGATGAGGTACTCACACCGGACTCCTCGCGCTACTGGCCGACCGATGGCTTCGAGGTCGGCCACGGCCAGCCGAGCTTCGACAAGCAGTACGTGCGCGACTGGGCCGCCGGCAGCGGCTGGGATAAGCGTCCGCCGGCCCCGGCGATCCCCGAGGACGTCGTCGCGGGTACGCGCGCGCGCTATGTCGAGGCGTACGAGCGGATCACGGGCGAGCCGTTTGCGGTATGGCTCGAGCGCACCGGCACCGCGAGCGACCCCTCGCTCGAGCCGCCCGCCGCCGCATGAGAGCGCGCGTGTTGATCCGCCCGAAGGCTGGCATCCTCGACCCGCAGGGCGAGGCCGTGCAGCGCGCGCTGCCCGCGCTGGGCTTCACGGGCGTCGAGGACGTTCGCGTCGGGCGCCTGGTCGAGCTCGATGTACAGGACGTGGGCCAGCTGGAGGCGATGTGCGAGAAGCTGCTCACAAATCCGCTGGTCGAGGACTACGAGCTCCAGCTTGATGACACGCCCACCCCGTAAGCTAGCCCTGATTCGCGAGGCAATCGACGAGAAGCTCTCGAGCACCCCGAACGCTCGCGCTCAGGCGAGCGACAGATTACTCGCAGCCGAGCCGATGCCCGTTCACGACTGGCCGGCGATGAAGAAGCAGATGCTCGAAGACAGATACGCCAGGGTCACACACATCCTCGACACTTACAACTGATCAGCGAGTGCGTCGCTTGCTTTTCGACACGGGCGTCTGCATTTACATATTGGATGGCGAGCGCTACTGCCAGCACATCGACCCAGCCGATGCCGCAGTCGTCGCGGCGCTCACGACGCGATGAGATTCGGCGTCCTGCAGTTTCCCGGCTCCTGCGACGAGGTCGACGCGCTCCTGGCGGCCGGGCGGGTCGGCGAGACAGAGCTGCTGTGGCACGCCGAGCGCGACCTGCGGGGCGTGGATGCAGTGATCGTCCCGGGCGGCTTCTCCTACGGCGACTACCTGCGCGCCGGGGCGATTGCGCGCTTCGCCCCCGCGATGGAGTCCGTGATCGAGTTCGCGCAGGCCGGCGGGCTGGTGCTGGGGATCTGCAATGGCTTTCAGGTCTTGTGCGAGGCGCAGCTGCTGCCCGGCGCGCTACTGAGCAACGCGAACCGACGCTTCACCTTCCGACAGGTCGAGCTGGAGGTCGCGCAGCCCGACAGCGCGTTCACGCGCGCGTGCAGGCCGCTTTCTAACCTGAGCATTCCCGCGAAGCACTCCTGGGGGCGCTACTACGCCGATGAGCGGACGCTCGACGAGCTAGAGCGCGAGGGCCAAGTTGTCCTGCGCTATGCACCCGGGCACAACTTCAACGGTTCCGCGCGCGATATCGCGGGGGTGCGCAATGCCGCGGGCAACGTCTTCGGCTTGATGCCCCATCCCGAGCACGCCGTTGACGCGTTGACCGGCTCGACCGACGGGCTGTGCATCTTCGAGTCGATGCGCCTCTCCGCCGAGGGCGCGCGTGTCTGAGAGCGCAACGCTGCCGACGCTGCAAGACGCGCTCGCGCTCGGGCTGACCGCGGCGGAGTACGAGCTGATCTGCGCGAAGCAGGGCACGCCGCCCAATCAGGTCGAGCTCGCGATGTACTCGCTGCTGTGGAGCGAGCACTGCGCTTACAAGCACTCCAAGAAACTGCTGCGCACGCTGCCAACCGAGGGCCCCGACGTCGTGATGGGACCGGGCGAGAACGCCGGCGCGGTCGACGTCGGCGGCGGCCTTGTCTGCGCGTTCAAGGTCGAGTCGCACAACCACCCGAGCGCCGTCGAGCCCTTCCAGGGCGCGGCGACCGGCGTCGGCGGAATCCTGCGCGACATCTTCGCGATCGGCGCACGCCCGATTGCCGTACTCGACTCGCTGCGCTTCGGCGAGCCGGGCACAGTGACGGCCGCCGGTCGTTCACCCTCCGACCTCTCCGGCGAGACGAGCGGCACCCGCGCGCGCTATCTGCTCGACGGCGCCGTCAGCGGGATCGGGCACTACGGCAACTCGATCGGCGTACCGACTGTCGGCGGCGAGGTCTACTTCGAGGGCCCCTACGAGCAGAATTGCCTCGTCAACGCGATGGCGCTCGGGCTCTGCGAGCGCGAGCGACTCGTGCGCAGCGCTGCCGCCGGCGTCGGCAACGTGCTCGTGCTGTTCGGCGCCGCGACCGGCCGCGACGGGATCGGTGGCGCCTCGGTCCTCGCCTCCGCCGAGCTCGCCGACGGCGGCGAGGACAAGCGCCCGACGGTGCAGGTCGGCGATCCCTTCGAGGAGAAGAAGCTGCTGGAGTGCTCGCTCGAGCTGCTGCAGCGCGGCCTGCTTGTCGCCCTGCAGGACCTCGGCGCCGCCGGCCTGACCTCCTCGGCGTCGGAGATGGCCTCCAAGGGCGAGGTCGGCATCGACATCGACGTCGCGTGCGTGCCGCTGCGCGAGCCGGGACTGGCGCCGTTTGAGATCATGGTCAGCGAGTCCCAGGAGCGCATGCTGTGCGTCGTGCAACCCGCCGACGTCGACGCGGTGCTCGCGCTGTGTGAGAAGTGGGAGGTCCGCGGAACCGCGATCGGGACCGTCACCGACACACAGCGCATGCGGATCTTCGACGGCGAGCTGCTCGTCGGCGAGATGCCGGTGCGCGCGCTGGTCGACGACTGCCCGCTATATGAGCTCGCACCCGCGCGGCCGACGACGGCGATCTACGCGCCGCCGCCCGCGACGCTGCCCGCCGGGAGCGCGCCCCGCGAGACGCTGCTGGCGCTGCTGGCGAGCCCAAACATCGCCTCGCGCCGACCGCTGTTCGAGCAGTACGACGCGATCGTGCAGTCGCGCACCGTGCGCCGCCCCGAGCAGGCCGACGCCGCGGTGCTCGTGCTGCCCGATGGAAGCGCGCTCGCGGTGAGCATCGACTGCAACGGGCGCCGCGTCGCCGCCGACCCCTATCGCGGGACGATCGAGGCGGTGCTCGAGTGCGCCGCGAACCTCGCGTGCGTCGGCGCGCGACCGCTGGGAACGACGAACAACCTCAACTTCGCCAACCCCGAGAAGCCGCACATCGCTTGGCAGCTCACCGAATCCGTGCGCGGCCTCGGCGAGGCGTGCCGCGCGCTCGCCGCGCCGATCGTCGGCGGCAACGTGAGCCTCTACAACGAGGGCGCGAGCGCCGGACCCATCTACCCGACGCCGGTGATCGGGATGGTCGGCCAGCTGCCCGACGCGGCGCGCGCCGGGCAGCTCGGCTTTGCGCGCGAGGACGACGCGATCGCGCTCGTCGGCTGGACAAACCAGGCGCGACCGTCGCTGGCGGCGAGTGAGCTCGCCAAGCTGCGCGGCGAGGCGCTGCCCGAGGAGCTGCCCGCGATCGACCTGCCGGCGGTGCTCGCCACCCAGGCCGCCGTCCGCGAGGCCGTGCGCTCGGGTTCGCTCACGAGCGCCCACGACATCGCCGAGGGCGGGCTTGCGGTGGCGCTCGCGGAGTGCTGCCTGGCCGGCGGCCTCGGTGCCACGGTCACGACCGACGCCGCCGCCGAGGACGCCCGCGAGTCGCAGTTCGCGGCCCTCTTCGGTGAGGCGCCGGGCGGCTTTCTCCTCAGCGGCCCCCGCGACGCGCTCGAAGAGCTCGCGGGACAGACGCGTGTGCGGCTCCTCGGCAGCGTCGGCGGAGCGGCACTGCGCATCGATTCGCTGGAGTGGACCCTCGCCGAGCTCACTGAGGCTCACGGCGCTCTGCGGGTGCTCTTCCCATGAGCGGCCCTGCTAGCGTGAGCTCGTGATGCGTGACGGACCACGCGACGAGTGCGGGGTATTTGGGCTGTACGCACCGGGGCACGACGTTTCGCGTCTGTCCTACTTCGCGCTATTCGCGCTCCAGCACCGCGGGCAGGAGTCGGCGGGAATCGCCTCAGCCGACCACGACGGGCAGATCGTGACGCGCCGCGAGCTCGGGCTCGTCAGCCAGGTCTTCAGCGAGAACGACCTGCGTACGCTCGGCGGCGACCTCGCGATCGGGCACGTGCGCTACTCGACGACCGGCTCCAACGCCTGGGAGAACTCCCAGCCGGTGCAGCGCTCGGAGGGCACGCGCGGCTCGCACCGCGAGCTCGCGCTGGCGCACAACGGCAACCTGATCAACGCGCTCGAACTGCACAACGAGCTGCTCGAGCGCGGCGTCACGTTCAGCTCGACCTCGGACTCCGAGATCATCGCCGCGCTGATCGCGACCCACCCCGCCGAGCACATCGAGGACGCGATCGCCGACGTGCTTCCGCGCCTGCGCGGCGCCTTCTCGATCGTCGCGATGACCAAGGACCGCGTGCTCGCCTTCCGCGACCCCCATGGCCTGCGCCCACTCTCCCTGGGAGCGCTGCCGGCGCTCGGCGGCGCGAAGGGCGCCAGCAGCCAGGATTCCTCGGCAGACGACCAGGCGCGCTACTGCGTGGCGAGCGAGTCCTGCGCGTTCGACATCATCGGCGCCGAGCACCTGCGCGAAGTCGAGCCCGGCGAGCTGGTCACGCTCGGCGAGGACGGCGTGCAGAGCCGCCGCGTGCAGCCCGGACAGCGACGCGCGTTCTGCGTGTTCGAGTACATCTACTTCGCGCGGCCCGACTCGCGCATGAACGGCCAGGTACTACAGGTCGCGCGCGGGCGCATGGGCGAGAGCCTGTGGCGCGAGGCGCCCGTAGCGGCGGACCTCGTGATCGCGGTACCCGACTCCGGCAACGCCGCCGCGCGCGGGCTCGCGCGCGCTAGCGGCATCCCCCAGGACGACGGCTTCGTCAAGAACCGCTACGTCGCGCGCACGTTCATCCAGCCGGGCCAGGAGCTGCGCAAGCACGGTCTGCGCCTGAAGTTCAACCCGCTGCCCGAGGTCATCGCCGGCAAGCGCCTGATCGTCGTCGACGACTCGATCGTGCGCGGCAACACGACACGCCAGATTGTGCAGATGCTGCGCGACGCCGGCGCGCGCGAGGTCCACATGCGGATCTCCGCACCGCCGATCAAGCACCCCTGCCACTACGGGATCGACATGTCCACGCGCGAGGAGATGATCGCGCATGAGCGCACCGCCGCCGAGGTCGCCGCGGAGCTCGGCTGCGACTCGCTGCACTACCTCTCGCTGCAGGGCGTCTACGAGGCGATTGCCGGCTCGCGTGAGACCCACTGCGATGCGTGCTTCACCGGCCAGTATCCGCTCGCACGCACCGGCGAGGCAAACGGGAAGTACGCGCTCGAGGAGCCCGCGCCGCCCGTGCCCGCCGGTCCGGCGCTGCCGCTCGTGCGCGCCTGAGCGAACCCGCGCCGCCGACACCACCAAACACGCCCGACGCGAGCGGGCGGGCCCACAGCGTGGCGCGGGGCCGAGGCGAGACCTTCAGCCCTTAGCGAAACGGGTAGACGATCTCGTCGATGACTTCGCTGAGATCGAGTAGCTCAAGCGCGCTGGCATAGAGGAACAGCAGGCCGTTAGGCGTCTTGGCGCTGCGTAGCAGCGCGCCATCAGCGCCCTCATCGCGCCTTTGACGCTTGATCTCTTTCCAGGCGGGCTCGTCGCCATTGCCGCTTCGCAGCTCGTCGGTAGCGTTGGGGATCCCGCAGCCGGTCCTGCGATAGTCGTGGCCACGGGCTTGGTCGCCGTTGAGCCGGCGAACGTACAGACGATGTGTCCGAAGTAAATCCGCGCGGTGAGAGGGGATGTTTTCCTGGGCGAAACGTTCGGCGCGCTCGCGGGCTGCGCTGCGAGCGGCGTCGACGGACGGAAACAGATCGACGAGATAGGCGGCGTGAGGACAGCTGGGCCGGGGGCAGTCGCACCAGCGGCCGGCGCGGTCGAGGCCGTCGTAGTCACAGAGGACCGCCCCGTCGATGAGCAGTCTGGGCAGCAGGCGACTGCGAACGCCGAGAACACGGCGGGTGCGCGCAACGGCAGTGACCTGCACCTGGGTCTCGTCCAGCTGGGGCCTCGCGGTCGGCGGCAGACTCACCGGCAGCTCGGGTCGTGATACTTGGAGCACTATGCGTACCCTCCTTCCACAGATCTACTGTAGCAGGGCCATGCGCGCAAACAGCCCGCTTACTGCACGCAAATATGCATGCAAAATGCATTAGATCTACATACATATGTCTCCAGCCTGCTATAACTTCCCGCATACGAAAGGACCCTAGAGACAAAAATAGGAGGCTCAATGAAATCTGACTACGCATTTGCCCTGGCGGACATCCGCGGGGGAACTCGTGGGGCATGAGCAAATTGAGTCTCCAACGACCGCCACGGAGGGGCTGGTAGAGGACCGCGAGGCGCTTGTTGCGAAGCTGGCCGAAACTTTCGAGCCGCTCGATGTCGTGCGCCTCATGCTCCACATGGGTCTGCGCTATACAGATCTCGCGCTAGCACTGGACGTTCACCCTCGGACGGTGCGCTCGTGGCTAGAGTCCGAGGATCGCGACCCTGGTCGCCACCGGGATGGGATTCTGTCGTTGAAGTCGGTTGTCCTCTTCTTGCTGAGACGGGGCATACTGACTCCACGGCAGGTGGCACTGTGGTTGGTAGAGCCCAACGAGCAGCTCGACTTCCGGCGGCCGCTGGCGGTGCTGGCCGAAGATGGCGGCATCCACGACGTGGTCAGCGCTAGTGCGACGTTCACGCGTCCGGAGCCGCACAGGAGACAGATGGCGGCCACCAACAGAGCCGTCGCCGCCGGCGCGAGGGGGCGACGGAGCTCGGGGAGACCTGAGCGCCGGAACCCGAGGAAGCCCGAGCACGAGAGCTCGGGAGAGCGTGAGCACGGCAGCTCGGAAGAGCGTGAGGCGCGAGCTCTCGCGAGCGGCGAAAGCGGCGGTGCACCCGGCGCTTCGTAGCGGTCGGGGCACACCAGGACGAGCCGGGCTGCCCCTATGGGTGCTCGGGCTCGTCCTGGGGCTCGTCTTCGCCGTAGCTGCAATCGTGCTCCTGCTGATCGTCCTACCACCGGCGTCCCTGCCAGGCGGGACGATCAGTCACAGCGACCAGGCCCGTGTCACGGCCGAAAGCAGCATTCGGGCGACGATCTTGCAATCGGCGGGGGGAATCGTCTTGATCACCGGTCTGGTACTGACGGCGAGAACGATCTATCTCTCTCGCGAGACGCACCTGACGGACCGCTTTACGAAGGCCGTGGATCAGCTGGGAGGCGATTTTCTGGAGGTACGTGTTGGCGGGATTTACGCGCTGGACCGGTTGGCGCGCAACTCGCCGCGAGACCGACAGCTGGTCATCGAGGTACTCACGGCGTACCTGCACATAAATGCGGGCATCGACACAGGCTTGCCTCCGACGCGTGAGCGCCCGGCTCCGGATGTCCAGACCGCGCTGACCGTCCTGGCCACGTTATGACGACGGCATGGCGGCTGGACCTCAGCAAGCTCAACCTACGCGGCGCGAACCTCGCGGGATGTCATCTGAACGGCGCGACGCTGGACGACTCAACGCTTGCCGAGGCGAACATGGTCGACATCCATCTCAACGACGCGTCGCTCAGGCGGGCAACTCTGCGCGGCGCGACCTTGGAGGGCGGCAGGCTGAAGCGTGCGAGCATCCAGCGGGCAGACCTGCGCGAAGCGAATCTCGACAGCACGGTGCTCGTGGAGGCGAATCTCCGCCAAGTCAACCTTAGGAAAGCGAGCCTTGCGAACGCCGTACTCGATGGGGCCTTCCTCTCGGAGGCGGATATGGCGCAGGCGCGCCTGTCGGTGGCATCGTTGACGCGGGCGTTCATGGACTACTGCGATCTCACCGGGGCGGACCTGACAGGCGCGAACGTCGAAGGCACCGACCTCACGGGCGCGAGCCTCGCAGGCGCAGATCTGACAGGCGCGAACCTTGCGGGCACGTGCCTGCGAGGAGCGGAGCTCACGGGGGCGATCCTCATCTACGCGGACCTCACCGACGTCGACCTGACTGCGACCGATACGCGAGAGGTGGATCTCAGTAGGGCGATCCGCTCGTGATCCCGCGTAGCTCGTCGGCGCCATGCCTGATGAGCCTACGACCCAGGACCGGCGGTATGGTCCCGGCCCGATGAGCATCGACCGTGACAAAGGAGCTCGACCCCGGTGAGCGCAGAGTCCCTACCGATCGCGGTCCTCGTCTCGGGCACCGGCACAAACCTGCAAGCGCTCCTGGACACCGTCCACGGCAACGAGGCCGACATCGTCGCGGTGGCCGCCAACGTCGCCGACGCGCCCGCGCTACAGCGAGCCGCTGCACTGCGGATACCGACAGCGGCGTTCATGCGCTCGGAGCACCCGGATCGCACTGCGCGCGACGCCGCGATGGCCAACTGGCTGCAGGCGCGCGGTGTGCGTCTGGTCGTGCTCGCGGGCTATATGGAGCTGATCTCCACCGCATTTCTCGAGTGCTTCCCCGCGGCCGTCATCAACGTGCATCCATCGCTACTGCCGGCGTTCCCCGGGCTGCACGCGGTAGAGCAGGCGCTTGCCTACGGCGTGAAGGTCTTCGGCGTGACCGTCCACTTCGTCGACGCCGGCATCGACAGCGGGTCCGTGATCCTGCAGGGCTCAGTCGCACTGCCCGACGCGCGAGACGCCGGTGAGGTGCTGACCGCTCTGCGGCCGCTCGAGCACACGTTGCTACCGCAGGCCGTGCGTCTGTTCGCCCGCGGCCAGCTGAGCATCGACCCCGCCGATCAGCGGCGGGTGCTGATCGCAGATGACACCGCGGCGCCAGCGAATAGGGATCTCCGCGTCGGATCGGACCCGGCGGATACTCTCTAGTCGTGGCCGCGCAAACGACCCCCGCCGCCGGCATCGAGCACACCGTGCCCGGCGCCGTGCGGGTACGACGCGCGCTGCTGTCGGTCTCCGAGAAGGCCGGCATCGTCGACTTCGCGCGCAGCCTGGTCGAGCTCGGCGTCGAGCTCGTCTCGACCGGCGGCACTGCCCGCGAGCTCGCCAGCGCCGGCCTGCCGGTACGCGCGATCGAGGACTTCACCGGCTTCCCCGAGATGATGGACGGACGCGTGAAGACTCTGCACCCGCGCCTCTACGCGGGCCTGCTCGCGCTGCGCGACGAGGACCAGCACCTGCGCGCCGCCGCCGAGCACGGGATCGAGCCGGTCGACCTCGTCTGCGTGAACCTCTACCCCTTTGAGCGCACGATCGCCCGCGCCGACGCGACACCTGCCGAAGCGATCGAGAACATCGACATCGGCGGCCCCACGATGATTCGCGCCGCCGCCAAGAACCGCACCTTCGCCGCCGTCGTCGTTGACCCCGCCGACTACGAGCCCGTGCTCGCCGAGCTGCGCGCGAGCGACGGGCGCCTCTCGCTGCCCACGCGCGAGCGCCTCGCAGCCGCCGCCTTCGCCTGCACCGCGCGCTATGACACCGCGATCGCCGGCTGGTTCGCCGCGCACGCCGAGCAGAGCCCAGCCGCGGGTGCGACGGGGGTCGAACCCGCGTCCCCGGAGGGCTTCCCGGACCGGCGCACCGACATCTACGTCAAGCAGCGCGAGCTGCGCTACGGCGAGAACCCGCACCAGCGCGGCGCCTACTACGCGCAGGACGGCGCCCCCACGCACCTGCTCGCGGGCGTGCGCCAGCTACACGGCAAGGAGCTCTCCTTCAACAACCTGCTCGACCTCAGCTCCGCGCGCGAGCTCGCCGAGGAGTTCTCCGAGCCGGCCTGCGCGATCGTCAAGCACAACAACCCCTGCGGCTGCGCGCTCGGCGAGAGCGCACAGATCGCCTACGAGCGCGCCTTCGCCTGCGACCCGCAGAGCGCCTACGGCGGCGTCATCGCGCTAAACCGCCGCATCGATCGCGCCTGCGCGGAGTCACTCAGCGGGCAGTTCATCGAGGTCCTGCTGGCCCCCGGGTTCGATCCCGATGCGCTCGAGGTGCTGCAGGAGAAGAAGAACGTGCGCTTGCTGGAGCTTGCCGGTCCCGCGCCCGCCAGCGGCGCGGACCGCGACACCGGCAGCGCTGCTGCTCCCCCAAATTCGCCCCTCGAAGCCAAGCCCGTGCTGGGCGGCCTGCTCGTGCAGGACCGCGACGCCGTCACCGAGACGCGCGAGCAGATGCGCGTGCTGAGCACCGCCCCACCCAGCGAGCGCCAATGGCAGGACATGCTGTTCGCCTGGCGCGTCTGCCGCCACGTGCGCTCCAACGCGATCGTGATCGCCGCCGGCGACGCCACGATCGGCATCGGCGCCGGGCAGATGAGCCGCGTCGACGCTGTGCGCATCGCCGTCGAGAAGGCCCGCGAGTTCCAGCCGCGGCTGCTCGCAGGGTCCGCGCTCGCCTCCGACGCCTACTTCCCGTTCGCCGACGGACCCCAACTCGCGATCGACGCCGGCGTCGGTGCGATCGTCCAGCCCGCCGGCTCGGTGCGCGACGAGCTCACCGTCGCCGCCGCCGACGCCGCCGGCGTCGCGATGGTCGCGACCGGCGTGCGGCACTTCCGGCACTGAGCCAGCGCAGACCCCCACCGCCGTCGCGGATCGCCGCCCTGTGTCGCGCTTAGAGAGCGGTGACCGGCGTAGCTGCTCGTTCGAGGGCAAGTTGTCCGTCGACGGCGTCCGCGCGCACCACATCGCCGGAGCGGAACTCTCCCTGCAGCAGGGCGAGCGCGAGCGGGTCGGCGAGCTGCTTTTGGATCGCGCGTCGTAGGGGGCGCGCTCCGTATGCGGGGTCGTAGCCCATGTTCCCCAGTAGTTCGCGGGCGGTGTCGGTGAGTGTCAGCTCGATCCCGCGTTCGCGCAGGCGCGCCAGCAGGCGCGCCACCTGTAGCTCGACGATCTCGCTGAGCTGCTCGCGGCTGAGCGGCGCGAAGCGCACGATGTCGTCGAGACGGTTGACGAACTCGGGTTTGAAGTGCGCGAGCAGATCCTCGCGTAGCTGCGTGTCGGTCTCGCCCTCCGTCGGGATATTCGAGGTCATGATCAGCACCGTGTTCTTGAAGTCGACAGTGCGGCCCTGGCCGTCGGTGAGGCGCCCGTCGTCCATCACTTGCAGCAGCACGTTGAAGACGTCGGGGTGTGCCTTCTCGATCTCGTCGAGCAGCACGACACTGTAGGGGTGGCGTCGCACCGCCTCGGTGAGCTGGCCGCCCTCCTCATAGCCGACGTAGCCAGGAGGCGCGCCGACGAGGCGCGAGACGGCGTGCTTCTCCATGTACTCGGACATGTCGATACGGATCATTGCGTCCTGCGAATCGAACATCAGCTCCGCGAGCGCGCGCG
The DNA here is from genome assembly GCA_036502205.1 of Solirubrobacteraceae bacterium. Lineage (GTDB taxonomy): Bacteria > Actinomycetota > Thermoleophilia > Solirubrobacterales > Solirubrobacteraceae > Palsa-744. The sequence goes on from DASXZA010000026.1 coordinate 30,479, forward strand.
CGAGCTCGGTCTTGCCCACCCCGGTCGGGCCGAGGAACAGGAACGTGCCGATCGGACGCTCGGGATCATGCAGCCCCGCGCGCGAGCGGCGCAGGGCGCTTGCGACAGCCCCAACCGCGGCATCCTGTCCGATCACACGCTCGTGCAGACGCGACTCCATGTGAATCAACTTCTCAGCTTCGCCCTCGAGCAGACGGCTGACCGGTATACCGGTCCATCGCGCGACGACCTCCGCGATGTCGTCTGCCTCGACCTCCTCTTTAAGGAAGACCGGCTTGATCTCCCCAGTAGCGGCCTGCGTCGCGTCTGGCGGGGTCTCCGCGTTCGCCGACCCCTCGGGGCCGCCCTCAACGGCCGCCAGTTGCTTTTCCAGGTCGGGGATCTCGCCGTAGCGTAGTTCGGCCGCGCGCTGGAGATCCGCGGCGCGCTCGGCGCGCTCGGCCTCCAGACGGGCTTCCTCCAGGCGCGCCTTGAGGTCGCTGACGCCCTGGATCGCTTCCTTCTCGGTTTGCCATTGTGCCTTCATGGCGGCTGAGCGCTCTTTGAGCTCGGCGAGTTCGCGTTCAATCGCTTCGCGTCGCTCGGCTGAGGACGTGTCGGTCTCCTTGGCGAGTGAGGTGAGCTCGATCTCGAGTTGCATCACGCGGCGGTCGACCTCGTCGATCTCGGTCGGCAGCGAGTCGATCTCGATCCGTAGGCCCGAGGCGGCCTCGTCGATCAGGTCGATCGCCTTGTCGGGGAGGAAGCGGTCGGCGATGTAGCGGTCGGAGAGCGTCGCGGCGGCGATCAGCGCGCTGTCTTGGATGCGCACCCGGTGGTGGACCTCGTAGCGCTCCTTCAGCCCGCGCAGGATCGCGATCGTGTCCTGCACGCTGGGCTCGCCGACCATCACCGGCTGAAAGCGGCGCTCCAGCGCCGCGTCCTTCTCGATATGCCTGCGGTACTCGTCCAAGGTAGTCGCGCCCACTGCGCGCAGCTCGCCGCGCGCGAGCATCGGCTTGAGCAGATTCGCCGCGTCGACCGCGCCTTCGCCGGCGCCCGCGCCGACGATCGTATGCAACTCGTCGAGGAACAAGATCACCGCACCGCGCGCCTGCGAGACCTCCTTCAGGACAGCCTTCAGACGGTCCTCGAACTCGCCGCGGTACTTGGCCCCGGCGATCAGCGAGCCGATGTCCAGAGCGATCACACGACGTTCGCGCAGGGACTCCGGAACATCACCGGACACGATGCGTTGCGCGAGACCCTCGACGATCGCGGTCTTGCCGACCCCAGGCTCGCCGATCAGCACCGGGTTGTTCTTCGTGCGCCGCGAGAGAACCTGGATCACGCGGCGAATCTCCTCATCGCGACCGATCACCGGATCGAGCTTGCCCTGCTCCGCCAGCTGCGTGAAATCGCGGCCGAAACGCTCCAAGGCCTGGTACTTGTCCTCGGGGCTCTGGTCGGTCACGCGGTGCGGGCCCCGGACCTCCCCAAGTGCCTGCAACAAACGCTCACGACTCGCGCCGACCACACGCAGCGCCTGACCCGCACGACCATCGTCGACAGCGAGCGCAAGCAACAGATGCTCGGTGGAGATGTACTGATCGGATAGGCCCTGCGCCTCGCGCTCTGCCGCGCGGAGCGTCTCCAGCAATTCAGCCGACGGTTGGGCGCCTTCGCTGGATAAGCCATCTCCGAGACGGGGCAGCTCGTCCAGTGCGCGCATCGCCTCGGCACGCAGCGCAGGCAGCGAAACCCCGAGCTTCGCGAGCACCGGCAGCACGATGCCACCGCGAATATCGCCCGTCGGCGCGTCTCTGTCGCCATCCGAGGGCGGCGGCGTCTCCAGCCCGGGCTCGATCAACACCCCCAGCAGATGACTGGGCGTGACTTGAGGATTTCGTCGCCCTTCAGCAAGCCGCGAAGCTGCTGTGAGGGCTTCCTGAGATTTGATCGTAAACCGGTCTGCTTGCATAAAAATCTAAGTCGGAACATAGCAGATCTTTTGGGATTGCGCCCGTGCCGGGGGCGGCCTCGCGACCTAAATCCCCACACTTGACCTATAACGATATATCGTGCTACGATCGTGATGTTCAACGATAGGAGTTAGATATATGCATCGCCATTCAAGACATACACCACACGAAGAACACTCCCGCCACCGCCACCCCGGCTTCGGCGGGCACGGCCCACGCGGCGAGGACTTCGGCGGCTTCCCCTTCGGCGGCGGCGGTCCGGGCTTCGGTCCAGGCGGCCCGCGCTGGCGCGGCGGTCGCAAGGCACGGCGCGGGGACATCCGCACCGCCGCCCTGCTGCTGCTCGCCGAGGAGCCGCGCAACGGTTACCAGATCATGCAGGAGGTCCAGGAGCGCAGCGACGGCGCCTGGCGGCCCAGCCCCGGCTCGGTCTATCCCGCGCTCGCACAGCTCGAAGACGAGGGTCTGATCCGCTCCGAGGAGATCGACGGGCGCAAGGCCTATCGGCTCACCGTCGACGGTCTCGCCCACGTCGAGCAACGCGATCCCGAGCGGCCCGCGCCGTGGGAGCAGATGAGCGGCGACACGCCGCCCAAGGCGGTCGAGCTCGGCAAGATCATGCGCGAGGTCGCCTTCGCGTTCATGCAGGTCATGCGCACCGGCAGCGAAGAGCAGCAGGAGCAGGCCCGCAAGGTACTCGTCGACGTCCGCCGCGAGCTCTACCGAATCCTCGGTGAGGGCAGCGAGCCCGAGAGCAGCTAGAGCTCGCGCTACGGTGTCCCCGATGGCCAACGATCCCGCCGTATCGGTCAAAGATCTCGCCAAGCGCTACGGCGAGATCGAGGCCGTGCGCGGCATCGACTTCGAGGTCGACCGCTCGGAGGTCTTCGGGTTCCTCGGGCCCAACGGCGCCGGCAAGTCGACCACGATCAGCATGCTCTGCACGCTGGTCAAACCGACCGGTGGCTCCGCGCTCGTCGCCGGCCACGACGTCGTCACCGAACGCGACGCCGTGCGCCGCAACATCGGCCTCGTCTTCCAGGACACCACGCTCGACGGCTACCTCACCGCCGAGCAGAACCTGCGCCTGCACGCCGAGCTCTACGGCGTCCCGCGCGAGGTCGTCGCGCCGCGCCTGCAGCAGGTGATGGAGATGGTGGGCTTGTGGGAGCGCCGTGCGAGCCTCGTCGGGACGTTCTCCGGCGGGATGAAGCGGCGCCTGGAGATCGCGCGCGGTCTGCTGCACTCCCCGCGCGTGTTGTTCCTCGACGAGCCCACCGTCGGTCTCGACCCGCAGACGCGCAGCTCGATCTGGGGCTATATCGCCGAGCTCAAGGAGCGCGAGGACATCACGATCTTCCTCACCACCCACTACATGGACGAGGCCGAGTACTGCGATCGCATCGCGATCATGGACCAGGGGCGCATCATCGTCCTCGACAACCCGGCGGCGCTGAAGGCCAGCGTCGGCACCGACCGCGTCCAGATCCAGACCCCCGACAACGACGCCGCGATCGCCGCGTTGCACGAGCACTTCGAGATCGAGGCCACGATCGCCGAGGGCTCGGTCACGTTCGGCGTCCCCGAGGGCGAGCAGTTCGTCCCGCGCCTGTTCGCCGAGCTCGGCCTGCCGATCCAGGCCGTCTCGGTCTCGCGCCCGTCGCTCGATGACGTCTTCATGTCCTACACCGGCACGACAATCCGCGACGCCGAGGCGACCTCCACCGACCACATGCGCAACGTCGCGCGGATGATGGCGCGCTGATGGCGACCAAGACCGCCCCCACCTCGACCCCCGGCACTCCCGTGAGCGGGCCGCATCAGATTGCCCAGGTCCGCGTGCCGACGCGCAGCTGGGCCGGCGAGCTGCGCGCGATTCGCGTCGTCTGGCGCCGCGAGCTGATCCGCTTTAGCCGCGACCGACTGCGCATCATCACCTCGTTGGTGCAGCCCTTCCTGTTCCTGTTCGTGCTCGGTACCGGCCTCTCCTCGCTCGTCTCCGCCGGCACGCACGGCGTGAACTTCAAAACCTTCATCTACCCCGGTGTGCTCTGCATGGCCGTGATGTTCACCGCGATGTTCTCGGCCGCCTCGATCGTCTGGGACCGCGAGTTCGGGTTCCTGCGCGAGATGATGGTCGCGCCGGTGCGCCGCAGCTCGATCGTGCTCGGCAAGTGCTTCGGCGGCGCCACCGTCGCGGCTTTCCAGGGCGTGATCGTGATCGCGATCGCCGGTCTCGTCGAAGTCCCCTACAACGTCGGCCTGATCCTCGAGATCTTCGCGTTGCAGCTGCTGCTCGCCTTCTCGATCACCGCCTTCGGCATGATGGCGGCCGCGCGCATCACCCAGATGCAGTCGTTCATGGCGCTCATGCAGATGGCGATCATGCCCATGTTCTTCATCTCCGGCGCGATGTTCTCCGTCGTCAACCTGCCGCGCTGGCTGGCAATCCTCAACCGCATCGACCCGCTGACCTACGCCGTCGACCCCATGCGCCGCGCGATCTTCTCGCATATCGGCGTCAGCGAAGCCACGCGCAAGGCGCTCGCCCCCGGCGTCACCTGGTGGGGCTGGCACGTGCCGACACTCGTCGAGGCCGGCGTCGTCGCGGCGCTCGGGCTCGTGATGCTGGGCATCGCGATCGCCGAGTTCAGCCGCGCGGAGTAGGCGACACGGGCGGCTTCTTGATTGCCTCATAGCTGTCCTTGATAGCATCATGGACAGCTATGATTGCTTCACTCTTTCAAGAGAAGCGGTAGGCGATGATCTTCCCGACCCCGCCCATGAGCTTCGAAGAGGCCGCGGCACTCGGCAAGATCGATGAGCTGCGGCGACAGCTCCGGTTCAGCGTCTCCCAGCCGCGACGATGGGTGGGTCAGGTCAGACGCGTCCTCGGAGCCCGCGCGATCCAAGGATCGAACAGCATCGAGGGCTACTCGGTGTCAGTCGAGGACGCACTGGCAGCCATCGGCGGCGAAGAGCCAACAGACGCTCAAACCGAGGACTGGAACGCAGTATCGGGCTATCGGCGGGCAATGACCTACGTCCTCCAGCTCGCCCAGGATGAGCACTTCGCGTACACCCCGCAGCTCATTCGCAGCCTGCACTTCATGATGACCGAGTACACACTCGAGGCGAGCCCCGGACTATGGCGGCCCGGTCCGATTTGGATTCGCAACGACGCGACAGGCGACATCGTCTATGAGGGTCCCCCTCACGACGAGGTCCCAGAGCTGATCGAGGAGCTGGTCGCACATCTTTCAGTCGAGGATGAGACACCGGTCCTGCTCAGAGCCGCGATGGCACACCTCAATTTGGTCATGATCCACCCGTTTCGCGATGGCAATGGACGGATGTCTCGATGCCTGCAGACACTCGTCCTTGCTCGCGATCAGATCCTGGAGCCACAGTTCTCAAGCATCGAGGAGTATCTAGGGAGAAACACGCAGTCGTACTATCAAGTGCTGCGTCGAGTTGGTGGGGAAAACTGGAATCCCCAAGGTGACGCCAGGCCATGGGTCAGGTACTGCCTGGAAGCACATTTCATCCAGGCCAGCAGCGTCTTGCGACGAGTGCAGGAGTCCGGAGAGATCTGGGAAAGGCTCGAAACGCTTTGCACGGCCAAACGCCTGCCGTTTCGAATGCTCAGTGCACTATTCGATGCCACCGTCGGGCTGCAAGTCCGCAATGCCTCCTATCGCACGTCCTTGAAGATGTGGGATGAGGAGATCTCAAACCAAAGCGCGACAGACGATCTTCGAGCAATGGTGCAGGCCGGTCTTCTCCAGCGCTTCGGAGCAAGACGCGGTACCTTCTATCAAGCAGCCGCTCCGCTCCAGCAGATCGGAATGGACGTCCGCAAGAACAGGCGGGCTATCGACGCCGGCTCGCTGTTCGCGATCACCGACTGAGGGCCAGACCTACACCGCCGTTACACCAATAAGCACTACGCAGTCGCCGGAGTCTCCATCCTCGCCGCGGCGGGAGCCCCCGCGCGCGGATAAAGGTGATACTCGCCGGGCTCAAAGCGCCGCATCCGCTCGCGATAGCGCCACGTCGACCCGGGCCAGATCGTCGAGTTGCGCCCGTTCTCATCCAGGTACCAGCTCGCGCAGCCGCCCGCGACCCACACCGTGCCGCGCTCGCGACGGCGGACGTCCGCGATGAACGTCGCTTGCGCCTCCGCGCGCGGCTCGACCGCCTGCAGGTCGCGCTCACCCATCGTGCGCAGGCAATCCATCACGTACTGAATCTGACACTCGATCATGAACACCACCGACGTGTGCCCGAGCGCCGTGTTCGGCCCCAGCAGCAGGAACAGGTTCGGGAAGCCCGCGACCGTCGTTCCCCAGTGTGCCTGCGGACTGCCCCGCCACGCCTCGGCCAGCGAGCGTCCGTCGCGACCGCGCACGAACTGCCCAAACGGGACGTCCGCGACGTGAAAGCCCGTCCCGAGCACGATCGCGTCGACCTCGTGCTCGACCCCGTCTGCGGTCACGATCGCGTGCGGGCGGATCTCGCGGATACCGTCCGTGACGAGCCGCACGTTCTCCTGCTGCAGTGCCGGGTAGTACTCGTTTGAGATCAGTACCCGCTTGCAGCCCATCCGGTATGTCGGGCTGAGCTTTGCTCGCAGCTGCGGGTCCCGCACCTGACGGCGCAGGTGCCGGCGTGCGATCCGCTCGCCGATCACTCCCACGCGCGGATGCAGGAACGGCAGCACCAGCAGCTCCCGCGCCCAGTAGATACCTTCGCGCATCGCGCGCTGCGCGAACGGCAGCCTGCGGTAGATGCGCCGCTCGCGCGCCGAGATCGGCCGGTCGGCATGCGGCATGATCCACGGCGGCGTGCGCTGGAAGAGCACCAGCTCCCCCACCTGCGGCTGGATCCTCGGCACGACCTGGATCGCCGACGCGCCCGTGCCGATCACTGCGACGCGCTTGCCGCGCAGATCCTGCTCGTGATCCCACTCCGCCGTGTGAAACGCTGCGCCCGCGAAGCTCTCAAGGCCAGGGATGTCCGGGATCGAGGGTTCGCTGAGTCCGCCCATCCCCGAAATCACGACCTCCGCGGTCAGCGTGCCGTGGGAGGTCTCGATGCGCCAGCGCCGCTGCTCCTCCTCCCACGCCGCGCCGGTGACGGCATGTCCGAAGCGCATGTGCCCCATCACGCCGTGGCGCTCGGCTGTCGTGCGCAGGTACTCCCAGATCTCCGGCTGCAGCGAGAACGTCCGACTCCAATCCGGGTTCGGCGCAAACGAGAACGAATACAGATGTGAGGGCACGTCGCACTGACAACCGGGGTATCGGTTCGCGCGCCACGTCCCCCCGACGTCCTCGCCGCGCTCGAGCACGACGAAGTCATCGATCCCGGCCTGCTTGAGGCGGATCGCCGTGCCCAAGCCCGAGAAGCCCGCGCCGATGATGACGATCCGGTGATCGACGCTCATCGGCTCACGCCTCCCTGACGACGCGCGCGCCGCGCGCCGGCACGAGCGTGATGTGGTGGTTGCGGATCTTTTCGTCGCGCGGGTCCGCCGCGCGCAGCGTCGTGTGCTGCAGGATCGTGCGCAGCGCGACGCGCATCTCGAAGCTCGCGAACGCCGCGCCCAGGCAGCGCCGCCGGCCGCCGCCGAACGGGATCCACGTGTACGTCGAGCCCTGCTCCTCCTCCAGGAAGCGCTCCGGACGAAAGCGCTGCGGTTCGGGGAAGAGCGTCGGGTCTTCATGCATCAGCGTCACCGCCGGAATCACCGTCACGCCGGCCGGCAGCCGCCAGCCGCCGAGCGTCACCGGCGCCTTGAGCTGGCGCAGCACCGCCGGGATCACCGGGCGCACGCGCAGCGTCTCCTTGACGACCGCATCCAGATAGCGATCCTCGCCCTCACGCGCTCGCGCGAGCGCCTCGGGGTGGCGCAGCAGGCGCTCCAGCGCCCACGCCAGCCCGGTCGTCGTCGTCTCGTGGCCCGCGAGCAGCAGCGTCATGATCTGATCGCGCAGCTCGCCGTCATCGATCTCCCCGGCGCGCACCAGCGCCGAGAGCACGTCCTCACGCTCGGCCAGCCGCGGATCCTCGCGGCGCGCCGCGATCTCCTCTAGCAGCAGTCGGTTGGCCTCCTCCACGCGCCGGCGGTGCGCTCGCCAGGGGCCGATGCGCCCGAGGCCCGGCACCACCCACATCATCATGATCGTCGGGTCGATCTCGACCGTCCGCGGCAGCACCTCGCGCAGCGCCTGTGTGCGCGCCGGGTCACTGACCCCGATCACCGCCTCGAGGATCACCTCGAGCGTAATCGCGCGCATCCGCCGGTGCAGCGCGAACGGCCGCCCCAGCGGCCAGTTGTCGATCTCGGCGGTGACGATCCGCTCGATCGTCTCGCCGTAGCGGCGCACCGCTTCGCCGTGAAATGGCGGCAGCAGGCGCTTGCGTGCCTGCAGATGCTCGTCCTCGTCGATGACCAGCACCGAGCGCTCGCCGAGCACCGGCGCCAGCAGCGAGTTGCCCTCGCCCGCATGGAAGACCGCGGCGTCGCCCGTGAAGATCTCCTTAACGAGCTCCGCGTCGTTGATCACCACCGCCGTGCCCCACGGCAGCGAGCGGATCGTGAACACCGGCCCGTAGCGCCGCCGCGCCCAGCGCAGGTAGGGAATCGTGCGCTGCCACGTCAGCGCGCTCTGCGCCAGCAGCGGCAGGCGCGGACCCGGCGGTAGCGCGACCTGCACTCCGCGCCGCGTGCGACCGATCCGAATCGATTCGCTGGCCATGGATCTATGTTACACCATTTGAGGTCACATTGTTCGATGAGCCATCACACGATGGTATGCTCGGCGCGTGGCCACCTTCACGATCGAGCAGCTCGCCGCCGAGAGCGGCATGACCGTGCGCAACATCCGCGCGCACCGCGCCCGCGGACTGCTGCCCGCCCCGGAGGTGCGCGAGCGCGTCGGCCTCTACGGCCCCGAGCACCTCGCCCGTCTGCAGCTGATTCAAGGGATGCAGGCCGAAGGCTTCAACCTGCGCGCGATCGAGCGTCTGCTCGACGAGACCCGCGGCCGACCCGAACAGCTGCTCAGCTTCAAGCAGGCCGTGAGCGTGCCGTTCGAGAGCGAGCAGCCCCGCGTCTACACGCTGAGCGAACTGCGGGAGATCTTCGGCGAGCAGGCCGACCGGCAGGCGCTCGTCCGCGCCGAGAAGATCGGTCTGCTCGTCGCCCTCGGCGCGGAACGCTACGAGGTGCCGATGCCCTCGCTGCTGCATGCCGCCGAGGAGGTCGTCGCGCGCGGGGTGCCGCTTGCGCACGCGCTCTCCGTCGTCGCCAAGCTGCAGAGCCAGTGCCGCGCCGTCGCGCGTGAGTTCGTGCGCCTCTTCCTCGACGACCTCTGGAAGCCGTTCGCCGACGCCGGCTACCCCGAGGAGCGCTGGGAGGAGATCACCGAGTCGATCGAGCGCCTACGCCCGCTCTCCTCGCAGGCGCTGCTCGCGACGCACCAGCTCACGATGACGCGCGAGGTCGAGGACGCCTTCGGGCGCGAACTCGCGCGCCTAGCCGGGCGCCGGCACTAGCAGCCGCCCAACACTACGGTGTGGGAGTGCGCGTGCGCGTCTTTCGCCCCGAGCATCCCGAGGTCTCGGAGATCATTGCCTCCGAGCACTGCGTCCTGCGCTTCCGCAAGCGCCGCCGGATCCGCACCGCCGGCTTAGACGTCGTCAGCGACGCCCTGCATGAGGCCTTCGAGGACGCCGACCTCACGCGCTGGGCGCCCGCCTGGGTCGACACCGACCGTCGGACCCAGATGTGGGCACTCGTCGAGGACCTCGCCTTCCCGCTAACGCCCACCGGCGAGCCCGGCGTCTGGCTCGCGACGACCTGTCTCGTGCGCGAGCGCGGGTAGTGCTCCGTCGATAGGCTCCGAGGCGGTGGCCGACCCCGACGTGCACAGCGCCTATCGCCAGGCCGGCGTCGACTATGCCGTGCTCGACGCCGGCAAGCGCGACGCGCTCGGCGAGGCCCTCGCGACCTCGCACTGGCTCGCCGCCGCCGGCGGGCGCGCGCTCGACGCCTCGCGCGGCGAGCCCGCCTTCGTGCTGCGCTTCGCCGGCAGCACGCTCGCTTTCGTGCTCGAGACGCTCGGCACCAAGTCGATGCTGGCCCGCGAATACGAAGAAGCGGCCGCAGCGGGACAGGCCGGCGACGCGCCGGCTGGTGGCGGGCACTTCGCCGACATCGCCTACGACACGGTCGCCGCGGTCCTCAACGACCTGATCTGCGTCGGCGCGCTGCCGCTGGTGCTCAACGCCTACTTCGCGACCGGCTCGAGCGCGTGGTACACGAACGGTGCGCGCGCCGGCGCGCTGCTCGAGGGCTGGCGCCGCGCCTGCGACGACGCGCAGTGCGCGTGGGGCGGCGGCGAGTCGCCCGCCCTCGCCGGCCTGCTCGGCGGCGAGGACATCGAGCTCGCCGGCAGCGCCCTTGGTTTCGTACCGCCTCCCGGCGAGCCGCTACTCGGCGGCGAGCTCGCACCCGGCGATGAGATTGTGCTCGTCCCCTCCAACGGCCTGCATGCCAACGGCGCCTCACTCGCGCGGCGCATCGCCGGCCAGTTGCCGCGAGGCCTGCTCACGCCGCTCTCACCCGACCTCGCCGGCGAGTCCTTCGGCGCCGCGCTGCTGCGGCCGAGCTTCCTCTACGTCGAGCTCGTCCGTCGGCTACTCGGCGACCCCGAAGTCGAGCTCACCTACCTTAGCCACATCACCGGGCACGGCCTGCTCAAGCTGATGCGTCCGCGCCGCGAGCTCACCTACAGGATCCACGCGCTGCCGCCCGTGCCGCCCGTGCTGCGCTTCCTCGCCGAGCATGCCGGCCTCGACCCGGCCGCCGCCTACAGCACACTGAACATGGGCGCCGGCTTCGCCGTCTACTGCCGCGCCGGCCACGGCGTGCACGTCGTGCGCCTCGCGCGCGAGCTCGGACTCGACGCGCTGCTCGCCGGTGCCGTCGAGGAAGGACCGCGACAGGTGGTGCTCGAGCCCGTCGCCGTCACCTTCGCCAGCGACCAGCTCGCGCTCGCACCCGAGCCGCAAGCTCAAGCCGGCGAGCGCACCCTCTAGCGCGCGCTCAGCAGAGGCGCGGCAATGGCGCGCCGGAGCGCGGCGCGAGCACGCTCTCGCCGCCGCCGTCGGGGCGGAGCACCGTGACCGCACTACCACGGCGCTCACGCACGATTCCGAGAATCTGAGCCGCTTGGCCCTGCGGCTGCCAGCGCAGCAGCTCGAGGACCTCGGCGGCGGCCGCGCGCTCGACGAGGACGCAGATGCTGCCCGCGCTCGGCAGGTAGAGCGGATCGACCGCCAGCCGCTCAGCCGCCGCGCGCGTCTCGCGCGCGACCGGAAGATGATGCTCCTCCACCTCGATCGACACCCCGGCGTGGTCGGCGAGTTCGTTGAGCGTCACTCCCAACCCTCCGCGCACGAGCGTCCGCATGCAGTGGATCTCGGACCCGTAGTCCTCGAGCAGGTTCCAGATCAAACCGCTCAGCGGCGCACAGTCGCTGAGGACCCGCCCGGCACAGTCGAGCCCTTCGCGCAGCGCGAGCACGTGCAGACCGTGCTCGCCCAGCGCGCCCGTGACGATCACGGCATCGCCCGGACGCACGTGCGCGACACCGAGGTCCAGGTCCCGCTCGAGCTCCCCGACGCCCGTCGCGTTGATGAATAGCCGGTCCGCCGCTCCACTGGGCACGACCCGCGTGTCCCCCGCGACCACCTCGACTTCTGCCTCGAGCGCCGCCACACGCACCGAGTCCAGCACGCGCTCGAGGTCGGCGACCGCAAGCCCCTGCTCGATCACCAGCGAAAGCGTCAGGTAGCGCGGCACCGCGCCGTTGACAGCGAGATCATTGACGGTCGCACAAACCGCCAGCCGGCCGATATCGCCGTTGCCGAAGAACAGCGGATCGAGCACGAAGGCATCGGAGCTCATCGCGATCAGAGCGCCGTCGAGCTCCAGCAGCGACGCCTCGCCGGCGCCGCCGTCGGCTGCTCCCAGCGCCGGCGCGATCAGCTCGGCGAGTAGCTCTTGGCTGCACCCGCGCGGACTGCCGTGGTCGAGCTGGATCGTCTGGCCGGTCATCGCGCTCGGGATGATGAGCGCTTCGCGCGAGGATTCAATCCTCCAGACGTCCATTTCGTTCTCGGCACGGTCGGCCCCCTGGGAATACGGGGCGCGCGGCGCCTCGCGCCGCTCGAAGATGCGTCCAGTTCGGGGATTTTGTTTTCGACTCGCCGTTCACGCAGACGCTGAGCATCGGCGCTAGCCGTAATAGCGCGCCACGACCTGCAACTGGCTGAAGAGGTCGTGAGCGAAGCAGAGCAGCGCCACCGCGGTGCCCGCGACGTAGGTCCAGCGTCGGCCCGCACCGCGCACCGCCAATGCGATCCCCGCCCCGAACAGTGGCAATAGGGGCAGCAGATAGCGCGGCTCGCCAAATGCCGGTGCGCGGGAGACGATGTCGCTGAGGTACGACGACGCGCCGACCAGCACCAATACCCCCAAGGCCATCGTCGCGTAGACGAGCAGCTCCGCCGAACGCGCCCGCAACACCGCGCCGCGCGCGAGCAGCTCGCGGCCGCACAGCAGCACGAGCACCCCCGCCGGCAGCAGCGCGAGGTTCTCGACCCAGGTCGGGAACATCGTGTCCATCCAGCCATACATGCCGACCGAGCGGTCCCACCAGATGTCCTTGTAGGTCGCCAGCCCCGCGAAGTAGTGCGTCATCCCCGGCAGACGCGGCAGGTAGAGCTCCCAGATGTAGCTGAGCTCGCGAAAGACCGAGTCCGCCGAGACCAGCACGCTGCCCTGCGACGCGCTCCCGAGCGCCGCGTGACTGGCGAGCAGATTGCGTAGTACGTAGAGAATCGCCGGTGAGATCCCGATGCCGGCCGCGATCACCGCCGGCACGAGCGCCGCGCGAACCCCCGCGCCCGCCTGGCGCCGCCGCGCCGCTAGCACCGCGAGGCCGACGAACACACCGGCCGCGAGACCGATGAAGTTGAGCTTGGTCAAGAAGCCCGCCGCGATCAAACACCCCAGCACGAGCGCCAGACGCCGGCTCAGGCCGCGACGGAACGCGCGCGCCAGGCAGAGGAAGATCGCGGCCGCGAGCGCGAACAGCATCGTGTCCGGGTTGACGCTTCCGGACACGAATGCGAACAGCGGCTGCAGCGCGACGCATAGCGCGCCAACCGTCGCCGCCCACGGCGCGCGCGGCAGCGCCTCGCGCAGGAACAGGAACGTCAGCAGCGCCGTCAGCGCCCCGAACAGCGCTCCGAACAGCCGCATCAGCTGCAGCTGCAGCAACATGTTCCCGCGGCCCACCACATAGGGGATCGCCTGCAGCGCGTAGTACAGCGGCGGCTCGGCCGTCGCGACCCCCGCTTCCCCGGAGCCACGCAGCGAGGCTCCCGCCCGAAGGTCGCTGCTCAGGGTGCGCTGCTCGGCCACCGAGGAGATCGCCGGCGTAGCGGGGGAGTGCACGACCTGCTTGTAATGCAGGCCGCGCAGCACCAGCGTCTCCTCCGCGGAATAGGTCCCGTTTTCCCGGCCGTTCTCGGGCAGCGAGTGGTTTTCGACGAGCTGCTCGACGTAGGCGAAATGATCGACCTCATCGCGACCCTGAAACGGCGGCACCACCAGCGACCACGCCGTCGCGTTCAGCAACGCGATCAGCGCACACGTCCACGCGGCGGCCGGCACGCGCCTGAGCAGCGCAGCCGCCGCCGGCCTCGCTCCGCCGCTCGCCGGCCCCCCATTCGCACCTGCCGGCGGCCTCACTCCGCTGCTCGCTGGCTGCCCATCCGCACCCGCCGTCGGGTGCCGGCCCGCCGCCACCGGCGCTCGCAGGAGAAGCCTCGCCGCGAGCCCACCGACGCCGGCCACGAGCGCCGCGATCAGCAGCGCCACCCACGTGCCGCTGAGCGCGTGACCGATACCGATATGCCGCGCGACCGCGAGGATGCGCGTCCACCACGAGCCGCGGCCGGCGGCGAGATACTCGACGCCCAACCTGACGTTCATCGGTTCGCCGTTCAGTACAGCCGCTCGCCGCGCGGAGGCCCGCACGCCCGTGAACCCGATCAGCTCGCTGTTCGGCGCGACGTTGACGCACAGCCTGACGTGCGCGACCGCGCGCCGGCGAGGGCTCACCGGCACGGTCACCGCCGTGCCGCTCCAGCCGGGACCGCGCGCGCCATGTGCGAGCACCGATGGGCCCGCCGACAGCTTCACTCGCACGGCCGGACCGAAGTAGGTGAGCAGCGAGAGCCGGATCGCCGACACGCCGGCCGGCAGGGTTTCGTTGGCTTGACAGACTTCGGCGTCGCCGGCGATCAGCAGGCCGGTGCCGGTGTTCGGCTCGCCCACACGCACGACGCGCGGCGGCGCGCGCGTCAGCACGAACGCCGTGAGCGCCAGCAGGAGCATGACGCCGACACCGAGCGTCACCCTGACGTCTCTCACAGCCCTCATACCGCCACCCGCCGCCCGCTGACTCGTACTAATTAATCGAATGCCGCAATGGCCCGGCGAGGGTACCAAGGCATCCGCGGCCCGAGTTCTGTACGCGGCGCCACCCGCTCGCCCCTGCGCGCATAAGCGCTGCAAAGCGGGCGCGCGAGGTCAGAGACAAAAGCCCCGACGGTGGCTGCGCGCCTCCTATACGATCCGCCCGCGATGCCCCGCACCCTGATAGCCGACCTCCCCGCGAACGTCGGCGCAAGCGTGCGCCTGCGCGGCTGGGTCAACGCGGTGCGCGACCAGAAGCGCATGCAGTTCGTGATCCTGCGTGATGAAACCGGCCTCGCGCAGGTGATTCTCGAGAAGTCCGATCCCCCCAGCGAGCTCAACGCGCGCATCTCCGAGCTGACCGACGAGTCCGCCGTGACGCTGACCGGCGAGGTCGTCGCCGACGAGCGCGTGCGCCTCGGCGGCGTCGAGGTGCGTCTGCAGAGCCTCGAGATCGAGTCGCTCGCCGAACCCGAACTGCCGGTCACCGCAGAGTCGGCTCTGGACAAGCGGATCGACTGGCGCTATCTGGACCTGCGCCGCCCCGACCGGCGGCTGATCTTCGAAGTTCAGAGCACCGTCGAGCACGCGATGCGCGAGTACTGGCGCAGCGAGGGCTTCTTCGAGCTGCACACACCGAAGCTGATGGGCTCGGCGAGCGAGTCCGGCGCGGAGCTCTTCAAGGTCGATTATTTCGAGCGCACCGCATATCTGGCGCAGTCACCGCAGTTCTACAAGCAGATGGCGATGGCGGCCGGCTTCGGCAAGGTCTTCGAGATCGGGCCGGTGTTCCGCGCGAACCCGTCGTTCACCTCGCGCCACGACACCGAGTTCACGAGCGTCGACGTCGAGATCTCCTGGATCGACTCGCACGAGGACGTGATGGCCTTCGAGGAGGCGTGGCTCGCGCACGTCTTCACCGTCGTCGCCGACGCGCACGGGGAGGCGATCCGCGAGACGTTCGGCGTCGAGGTCGTGGTGCCGAGCCTGCCATTCCCGCGCCTGAGCATGGAAGCGGCCAAGGCGCTGCTGCGCGAGCACGGACACGAGCACGTGCCGGGACCCGAGGACGACCTCGACCCGCCCAGCGAGCGCGCGCTCTGTGCGATCGTCGCCGAGCAGCACGGCCATGAGTTCGTGTTCGTCACCGACTACCCGACCGCGGTGCGGCCCTTCTACCACATGCGCTACCCCGACCGGCCGGGGCTGACCAAGAGCTTTGACCTGCTGTGGCGCGGCATCGAGATCACGACCGGCGCGCAGCGCGAGCATCGCCTGCCGACGCTGCTGGCGCAGGCGGCCGACAAGCACGTCGAGACCGAGCCGATCCAGTACTACCTCGACTTCTTCCGCTACGGCGCGCCGCCGCATGGCGGCTTCGGCTTTGGCCTGACGCGTCTGCTGATGCAGATGCTCGGCCAGGACAACGTGCGCGAGGTCAGCTTCCTCTACCGCGGCCCGAATCGGCTGGAGCCGTAGGGCATGGAGCCTTAGGAAAGGATGCGTACCAATAGTGCAAGCCGTGGCGCGGGCGCGCTGGCAGCAGCCGCGGCGCTAGCGATCGGCCTCGGCGCCTGCGGTACCGCGGTCTCGACCGGCAGCTACAAAGGCGAAAGCAAGGCCGTCGCGCAGCGCATCTCGGACTTCCAGACCGACGTGACGGCTTCCGAAGAGAAGAAGCTGTGCACAAACGATCTCGCGCACGTCGTGCAGACGCGCCTGCAGAGCGCGGGCAGCAGCTGCGTGCAGGCGCTCAAACGCCAGCTCGGCGCGATCCAGAACTACGAACTCACGGTGAAGTCGATCGCGGTCGATGGCAAGCGCGCGACGGCGCGCGTGTCGAGCACGTGGGCGGGCAAGAAGCGCACGAGCACGATGCGCTTCGTCAAAGAAGGCGGCGCCTGGAAGATCGCCGCGCTGCAGTAGCGGCCTCGCTGCGGCCGCGACACGGGGACGAAGTGCTCGACTGATCGGACCCCGCCGCGCGCGCATCTGCGGGTGCGCGCGCGTACGCGGCGGGGTCGGCACGCGCGGGCCGCGATCGCATGGAGTGGAGCGGAGCGTGCGACCGCGGCCCGTGGGCATCCCCCTTCCCTCAAGCGACAAGCAGCAGTTGCTCCTCTTCGGACATGCAGTGCGCGCAGGCCTCGAGATCGCAGAGCTCGACGTCTAGCGGCGCGTGGTTGGAGGGGCGGTAACCGCGGCGGTAGGTGTGGTTGACCTCGCACTCGCCGATGTACGGCGCGAGCTCCTGGCTAGCCAGGATGAGATCGATTCGAAGGCCGTAGTCCCGCGCGTAGTGGCCCTCGCGCTGGTCCCAGCAGGTGTAGCCGGGCTCGACGGGGTGCAGCCCGCGGTAGACGTCGACGAGTTCGCCCTCGTCGAGGATCGCGCGCAGGTCGGCGCGCTCGGCGGCGCCGGTCTGGTAGGAGCCTTCGAACCACGCGGGCTCGTAGATGTCCTGGTCGGAAGGCGCGACATTGAAGTCCCCGGCGATCAGTAGCGGATGCGAGTGCTCCTCGCAGGCCTGGCGCGCGACGGCCTCCAGGAATGCGAGCTTGCCGCTGTCATCGCGCCCCTCGCGGTCGGCGCCGGCGGGTACGTAGACCGAGCCGATCGTAATGCCCTCGGTCGTGACCTCAAGCCAACGCCCCTCGGCGATGCCGCGCGAGTGGTCGAGCTCGGCGTTGCGCTCGGTGACGCGGTGGTCCCCGCGCACCAGGATCGCGACCCCGCCGGCCTTGCCGGGGCCGGCGCTGTGGCGCGACTGATAGCCCATCTCCAGTAGCCGTTCGTGGGGGAACCGGCCCGCCGGGCAGCGCGTCTCCTGCAGGCAGACGACGTCGGGTCGCTCACACGTGAGCAACTCGACCAGTCGCGGCCAGCGTGCGCGGATCCCGTTGACATTCCAGCTCACCACTCGCATTCCCTCGATCATTGTTTTGCTCCCCCGCTCCCGTGTCCCTGACTGACTAACGAAAAAACGTGTTCTTACAAAACGACTCCTTACACAACCGCACCATAGGGAGCGCAGCACGCGCCGCCTAGGTCCGCCGCGGCCGATCTTGTGAGGCGCGTTTAGACGTTTTGGAGCGTGACCATTTTTCATCACCAATGACAGGCCTGTGGTACTTTGCTTGACAGCTGGCGAGGGCCTACGGGGTATCGCCGCGGCGCCCGCACGGACAGGCCGCGCCGCTCGCCGCGAGCGTGCCGTCCGCCCTCGTCTCTACCTTCCGCGGCATGTTCGTCAGCGCCCTGACCGACGGCATGGAGCTGGACCAGGTGCTGCTCGTGCGCCAGCTCGAGCGCCGCGCGCGCCGCGACGGCGGCGAGTACCTGCGCGTGCAACTCGGCGATCGCACCGGAGCGGTCGTCGCGATGGTCTGGGACTCGCTCACCGAGATCGAGGCGCTCGCGCGGCCGGGAGAGCCGGTGCACGTGCGCGGCCGCTACGCGCTGCACCCGCGCTTCGGGCCGCAGATCAACCTGCGCGAGCTGCTGCCCGCGCAGGACGGCAGCTTCTCCCCGCAGGACCTGCTCGACGGCCCGCAGCGCGAGGCGCGGCAGATGGAGAGCGACCTGCGCGAGCTGATCGCGACTGTGCAGGAGCCGCACCTGCGCGTGCTGCTCGAGCGCACGCTGGGTGAGCACTCGCAGGTATGGGCGAGCTATCGCGTGGCGCCGGCCGCGAAGTACTACCACCAGGCCTACCGCCACGGGCTGCTCGAGCACTGCCTCGGCGTGGCGCAGGCGGTCGGCGCGATCTCGGCGACCTTCCCCGGGATCGACCGCGACGTCGCGGTGACGGGAGCGCTGCTGCACGACATCGGCAAGCTCGAGGCTTATACAGACGAAGGCAGCATCGACCTGACCGACCTCGGCCGTCTGCACGGTGAGATCGCGCTCGGCTATTACCGCGTGCGGCGCGCGATCGAGGAGATCGAGGGCTTCCCGGAGCGTCTGCAGTGGGAGATCTCGCACATCATCCTCTCCCACCACGGCTCGCTGGAGCACGGCAGCCCCGTCGTGCCGTGCACGCGCGAGGCGACGCTGGTGCACATGATCGACAACCTCGGCGGGCGACTGGGCAGCTTCGACCGGCTCGAGAAGGAGCTGGCGCCGGGACGCAACTGGTCGACACTCGACCGCGCGCTCGGCGCGGCGGCGTTCTTCCCGCAGCAGCGCGAGCAGCTCGCCGAGGCGCTCGAAGCGGCTTGAGACGCACGCCCGCGGCGCTCGTCGCCGAGGGTCGCTCCTCCCGAGGATTGCGACGCGATCCTCGCAAATAGCGGCGCGCGAGGCCCGCGAGGATCGCTGTCTCGCCGCGTGGTTCTATCTTTGGTGAGCCGATGGCCAAGGACACCGAGAAGCTGATCCGCCAGCTGTCGCTGATCTCCTATCTGATGGCCGAGCGCCGACCGGTGACGGCTTTGGAGATCCGGCGCGACGTAGAGGGCTACAGCGCGATGAACGAGGACGCCTTCGCGCGGCGCTTCTACGCGGACCGCGCGGAGCTCGAATCGCTGGGCATCCAGTTGACCGTGGACCGCCCGGCCGATGCGGCGGCCGAGCAGGAGAGCTACTCGCTGCGCTCGGAGAGCTTCCATCTGCCGGCGATCGCCTTCAGCGATCAAGAGCTCGCGGCGCTGCAGACGGCGCTGCTGCTGCTCGACGGCAAGTTCGCCTACGCGGAGCCGCTGCGTCTGGCGCTGCAGCAAATCACGTGGGGGCGCCCGAGCCCGCTGCGCGCACCCGAGCAGCGCTCGGTCGCGCTCGCGATCACGGCCTCGGCCGGCGGGCACGAGCTCTCGGCGCGCCTGGCGAAGGTCGAGACGGCGATCTTCCGTCAGAAGACGATCACGTTCGACTACTACACGATGGAGCGCGACGAGGTCGGCGCCAGGCGCGTGGACCCCTACCACCTGCTGTTCCAGGGCGGCGAGTTCTATCTGCTGGGCTTCGCGCACGAGCGCAAGGCGATCCGCGTCTTTCGTCTCTCGCGGATCCGCGGGAAAGTGGCCTACGCGACCAAGGCCGAGCACGATTTCCGGCGACCCACAGACTTCGACCCGCGGGCCTACGCGAACCGCGCGGAGTGGCAGCTCGGAGAGAGCGAGGAGATCGCAGAGATCCTGCTGTCCGAGCGCATCGCCTGGCAGATCGAGCGCCACTTCGGCCGCTACGGTGAGATCCGCGCGGCCGGCGAGCATGAGAGCGGCGACCGTATCTTCCGCACCTCCTACGGGAACGCGCGCATGTTGATCTCCTGGGTGCTCGGCCTTGGCGAGAACGCGCGGATCTTGGGACCGCCGGAGCTCGCCGAGGAGCTCGCGCGGCGCTTGGTGCTGATCGAGGAGCGCCACACCGAGAGCCCCGTGGTCGACGCCGGCGAGCAGGGCGGGCACGAGCGGGCGGCCGCGCACGAGTCCAGCGGTCAGTCGCGCGCGAGCAAGTCGAGCCGCCGGCGCGGACGTGCGCAGGACGGCGGCGAGGAGGACGAGCAGGCCGAGGAGCCGCGCCGCGTTGAGGCGGCGATCCGTCCGGAGCGCTTCGCACGCCTGGTGACGCTCGCGAGCATCCTGATCCAGGCCGGGCGCTCGGGCGGCGGCGGGCAACCGGGGCCGGCCGGCCGGCCCGGCGGGCGCGGGCGCGTCTCGATGGCCGACGTGCAGGAGCGCCTGCAACTCAGCGAGGAGGAGCTGCGCGAGGACATCGACGTGCTGAACGTCGTGAACTTCGGCGGCGGCTCCTATGTGCTCTACGCCGAGATCCTCGAGGAGGAGGGCGAAATCGAGGTCGATCCGGAGCCCTACAGCGACAACTTCGACCGCCCGGCACGGCTGCTGCCGGTAGAGGCAAAGGCGCTGATCGCGGCAATCGACCTGATCGGCGAGCACATCCCGGAGGGCTCGCTGACCTCGGCGCGCGAGAAGATCGTCGCGGCGCTCGGCAACGATCCGATGGAGCAGGGCCTGCAGGTCGCGCACGGCCGCAGCGACGACCCCGACGTCGCGCGCGCGGTCTCACAAGCGATCACGACGCGGCGACTGATCGAGCTTGACTACTACAAGGAGAACGAGGACGAGTTCTCGCTGCGGCGCGTGGAGCCCTACGCGCTGGTCAACGGTCGCGAAGGCTGGTACGTCGCCTCCTTCGACCCCGAGAAGGCCGAGATGCGCCACTTCCGCCTCGATCGCATCCGCCGCGCGGAGGTCACCGAACAGTCCTTCGAGCCGCGCGCCGAGGTCGACCCGGCGGCGGAAGTCGACGGCTGGATGCGCACCGGCGAGGTCAGTTCCTCGCGCACGGCACATGTCTGGATCTCCCCCGAGCGCGCGCGCTGGGCGCGCGAGAGCCGGCGTGTGCTGCGCGAGAGCGCCGACGGCTCGGTCGTCGTCGAGCTGAGCTTCGCCGGCGTGCAGTGGCTTGTGCGCGAGGTGCTCAAGGAAGCGGGCGACGCGGCGGTGCTCGAGCCCCGCGACGCGCGCGAGGCGGTATTGGCGGCAAGTGCGCGCCTGCACGGGGTGCCGGCGGGAGTCTAATTAAGTCGTAAACGCGTGCACGGCCACTATCACGCTGAGACAGAGACCACATCCAGTCAACAAGGCGCTGGCGAGTTTTGTGCCATAGCGCCAAGCGACAGCACCAATCATTATGGCCGCGCTGCCACAAATATCGGCGGCCAACGGCCACCCTTCCGCGATCCATCCAAAACTCACGGGTACGACCAACGTCGCAGCGCCGATGACAAAGATGATCGAAGCTACGAGCCAGCGTAGAATCGACTCGTGACGGCTAACGCGTGTCTTGAGTTCCTCGATCTCCTCTGAGGAAGACTTGTCGACCACAGAGATGTCGGCCTTGTCCGGCTCCTGAACGTGCGGAGCTTGCGCAAGAGCCCGCTGGATGCGCCGCTCCGCGCCGGCATATGCTTCACGTGCGGAAGCCAGTTCGGCGTCCCTCGCCGCGAGCGTTCTGCGCTCTGCAGCCAGCTGCCCCTCCAGCGCGAGTGCACGAGCCGTGAGCATGACCTCCCTTTCGCTTGCCGACGGCCCATAGCTGTCGGGGCTCATGTCCTCGCCGCCATCGCTCAACGAGGTATCTATCAGCAACCGTGCGCCGATCGCCGGCGAATATTTTTCTTGAAGGTTTATGCGCGCGATGGCATCGACGACCTCCTCCTGACTGACCAGTCCAGTAGTTCTCATGGACGGGGTATCAAGAATCTCCTCCATCGATTTCGCGTAATCTTGGGTCCGCGGGCTCATCGAGCGTACGTAATCCGCCCAATCGTTCAGCGATAGCGCGAACGGCACCTCGTTGCGCTGCTTGCTTGCCGCATATCTAATCATGGTGTGATCGTCGGTCAGTACGAGATAACCGACATTCGACAGGCGTCGTTCCTCATCCCCACGGAGCCTCTCGATTAGCAGGCGGAGTTTTACGTCGTGCTCTTGCAACAGCCGAGACTTTTCGGGCCCTTGCCTCACACGCTCGAGTGCCGCTATCTCTTCGTCATACCGACCGGCTTCGTGATCGATCGCGTGACAACCATCAGACACGACCTCGACACCCTCGATTTCCAGCAACGACTCGACTTGTTCATGCAGGTCAAAGAAATCCTTGATCTTGATTCCGGTCGACCTCTCCATTCGACCAAAGGCCCTGATGAGAACCTCGTCATTATCACTCTCTCCCGCGTGCGCCGAGACATCCGTCAGCGCTTGAGGCGACGGTTGTCGAGCAAGCCTCAAGCGTGCAGCTCGCACGCTCTCCTGCATCTCCGCCAGCGTCCAGGGTGTCACACATGTCTGGTAACCCAACACACGAGACAAGATGAGCACACGCCTGATCTTTGCGTAGCCTCGCGCTCCGTGGAGCTTGAGCAGCGGATACACAATGTTGGTATCTAGGTATAGCCGCTGCCCATTGGTCAGTTTTTGAACCTCGTCGAGCGCAGCCGGATCCAACGTAAACGCCGACATCAGGTAGGCAGTTGTCATGAGACTGTCGAAGTACCGGCGCTGCATCGGCGTCATGTACTCGAAGAAACCTTTTAGGGCCTCCGGACGCGCCAGCATGACCGTTGCATCGCGCCTGGGCAGAAACCCAAATCCGAGAGCCTTGATTTCGTCGAGACGATGCCTGAAGCGCTCCTCCTCCGGGTACAGCACCACTGCCGCTTCGACACCACACTCGACAATGATCTGCTGTACCCAGGCGATCAAGTCCTCCCGGAGCGCCGCTACCTGTCCATAGCCGAGCGACGGAGCAGTGCGTCCTACGTATCCTTCCCATTCACTGAGAGCCGTTGCCTCTACTTCATTCGATACCCGTATGCGCTCTGCCAATTCTTCGCTACAGCTCTCAGTAAGCCTGAGAAATTCAGGTTCTTGAATGAGCTTGCCGTCCTCTATGAGCTGTCGCGTGGCGACAGATATCTCATCACGCTCGAGCTCGACACCCCACCTATCCTGGCAGAAGTCTTGACACCCAACACATGAAGAGAGACGCCCCTGATTCTCGTGCGCCGCGACGAGCACGAGCTGCCTGCGTACTGCTTCGCTTTTATGACCTGAGCGAAATAGCCCGTAAGGTGCGAGGCGCCTAACGAAAAGACGAAACGCGACAGGATCGATCG
>DASXZA010000027.1:0-1785 GCA_036502205.1 Solirubrobacteraceae bacterium
CTGATCCGCGTCGATCTCGTGGTGATTGATGACGTCGGCCTCCTTCCGATCTCAGCCGACGCGGCCGAGGCGCTATTCCGCGTGGTCGACGCCGCCTATGAGAAACGATCGATCGCGATCTCGTCGAACATCCACCCGTCCAAAGCGCACAGGTTCGAGTGAAGGTGTGGGCTGTCGTTGTCAGCGCTCACACGTTCGCGAACACGGCGGCCTCGGTTTCGACGGCGCCGATCAGGTAGTGCATCGCTCCTTCGGGTGTCATCCCGAACGCGGCAGCGACGAGGCGCGGGTCGAAGCGATGGGTGAGTTCGGCTAAGCGCGTCTGGCGAAGCAGGCTGGGGGTGACGCCAGCGGCGTCGAGGATGTGGGAGAGGTAGGCCTGGGAGGCGGGGGTGCGGTGCGCGCGGGTCCCGCGGGTGACGATCACGTGCGGGTTCTCGGTGCCAAGCTGGTTTCGGTGGTCGAGACAGCGTTCGAGAGCGGCGAAGCTGAGCGGGTCGAGCGGCACGCGGTGTGGTCGGCGACCGAGCGTGATCGTTCTCGTTGCGGTGTTGACGTTATTGATGGTGAGTGGCCGCAGCTCGCTGACCGCCGCTGCGTGCAACAGCGCGAGCAGGCCGACGAGCGCTTCGTGCGGGTGACAGTCACCGGCCGCCCAGCGGCGCAAGAGCCGGGCCTGATCGCTTCTGGTGAGGGTGCGGCCGCGGAAACCGCGAGCGGGCCGGTGCGCGAGACCCGCGGTCGGGTCGGTGAGACAGATCCGCTGCTGTCGCGCGAAGTGGAAGAAATCGCGCAGCGCCGCGAGCCGGAACCCACGGTCACGGCCGCTGGCGAGGAACGCTTCGATGTGGCTGGGCGAGCAGGTCGCCCAGTCGCTGATGCCGTGCTGATCGAGGCGTGTCGCGAGGTCCGCGAGGACGGCGAGGCGCTGCTCGATTGTGTGGTCTTTGAGGGGTCGCTCGCCGATCCGCCGGGCGCGGTCGCGACCGGCGAGCAGCCAGGCGAGGTATCGCTCGGCGGCGGGGCGCAGCGGCGGGGGGCAGCGCTCGACCCGGCGTTGGCGTCGACGGTGAGCCAGGCGACCCTGCTCGTCGCTGGCGAGCACCAGGCCTTCGGCGACGAGGAACGCCTCCAGCAGCCGGGCGGCGTCGCCCGGGCTGCGGCCGGACCGACCGCCGTCAGACACGGCTGCGATCAGCGCAGCGGGTCGGTCGATGCCGGCGTGCAGCGCGCTCTCGAGCCGGCGCAGGTGTCGCAGGGTGACGGCGGGGGCGCAGCGCTCCACCAGCCAGTCGGCGAACGCGCCGAACCATGCTGGTCGTTGGTCGCCGAGGCGATCTTCCGCGCCCTGGACCCAGACGCCCACGATCAGCGGGTCGCGCTGATAGCACGCGGTGCAGAGCCCATGCGCGGCGTGGCGGCGCACGTGACCACAGCGCACACATCTCCTGGGAGTCGGCTGCTTGCGTGGGGCTTCCCGGCGAACGCACCGCCAGCAGCGCGGTCCTGACGCGATCGCTCTGAGCTTCTCGCGTCGCCCGCAGCCGGGACAGATCTCCTTGGCAGCATCGTGCTTGGCGCGCCAATAGCACGGCTGGCAGCGCTCACGCGCATGAAGCTGCCCGTCGTGGCCGCAGTCGACGCAGACCCCGTGCATCAGCTCAGAACGGTGGCGGTGTGCGCGAACGTGCCTGACCGCGCGAGGACTGCTGCCGGGCAGGCTTGCCGCCGCGAGCGGGCTTGGCGACCGGGGTGGTGTCAACCTCGATCAGATCGCCGGGCTGG
>DASXZA010000028.1:0-179438 GCA_036502205.1 Solirubrobacteraceae bacterium
CTGATCCGCGGCGCCGCCGAGGAGCTGCTCTCGCGCTCCGGCGAGCTCGTCGACGCCACCGTCATCGCCGCCGCGCTCGACACCGCCGCCGAGCGCGCCTATGACTCCGTGCGCAACCCCGCCGAGGGCACCATCCTCACCGTCGCGCGCGAGATGGCCCGCCGGATCGCCGCTGAGGTACAGGAGGACCCCGAGCGCGCGCGGCTGCATCCCGACGCCGCGCCTGAGACCCAGGATCACGCGATCGCCGCCACGCTCGAGCGCGCCGTCGCCGCCGGACAGGAATCCGTCAAGCGCGGCCCCGAGCTGCTCGCCGCGCTGCGCGACGCCGGCGTCGTCGACGCCGGCGGCTATGGCCTCACGATCCTCTTCGCCGGCGTCGTCGCCGCGTTGCGCGGCGACGAGCCGCCGCCGCTCGACCATTACGAGCCCGCGCGCATCCACCACCCCGAGCACAGCTCCAGCACCTACCGCTACTGCACCAACTTCGCCGTCACCGGCAACGCGCTCGATGCTGCGCACTTCACCGCCCCGCTTGAGACCCTCGGCGACTCCGTGCTTGTCGTCGGCGACGAGAGCACGCTGAAGATCCACATCCACACCGACAATCCCGAGCTCGCCACCGCCATCTTCGACGGTGCCGGCGAGGTCTCCCACCTCGACGTCGCCGACATGCACGCCCAGGTCGCCGAGCGCGCCGGGCGCCTCGCCGACGCGGCGGCCGACGGTCGCGCGCCCGCCGCCGAAGAGTCTGCCGCGACCGTGCGCTGCGGCGCCGTCGCCGTCGTTAGCGGCGACGGGATCGCCACGCTGTTCGCCGAGCTCGGCGTCCACACGCTCGACGGTGGCCCCACGCTCAACCCCTCGACCTACGAGCTGCTCGCCGCGATCCACGACGTGCCCGCCGAGGAGGTCCTCGTGCTGCCCAACAGCCCCAACGTCGTCATGGCCGCCGAGCGCGCCGCCGAGCTCTCCGACAAGCAGGTCCTCGTCGCGCCCGCTCTCAGCCAGCAGGCCGGGCTCGCCGCCGCGCTCGCGCTCGCGCCCGACCAGCCGCTCGAGCGGAACGCCGGCGCCGTGCGCGGCGCGCTCGCCGGGCTGCGCACCGGCGCCGTCGCGCCCGCCGCGCGTGCCGATCCGCGCGGGCGCTTTCAGCCCGGCGAGGCCGTCGGCTTTCTCGAGGATGAAGTCGTCGCCTGGGGCGAGCCCGCCGCCACGCTGCGTACAGTGCTCGCCGCGCTCGCCGACGGCGCCGAGCTGCTCAGCGTGCTCACCGGCGCCGACGCCCCGCTGCCCGATGACGCCGTCGCCGCGCTGCTCGACGGCGAGCTCGACGCCGAGCTCGAGCTGCGCCGCGGCGGGCAGGCCGCCTACTGGTGGCTGCTCGCCGCCGAGTAGACGGCTGGGCGAGCCATCCGAGGAACTGCGCGTTCACGACCGGTTGCGCGTTTCTGACCGGCTGCGCGTTCATGGCGGGCTCCAAGTTCGCGCCTGGTCGCGCGTGCATGACGGGATCCGCGTTCGCGACTGGGCGAGCGTGCATGATGGGGGATCGTCCATGTCCATGTCTCCGTCCGTCCCCGCCGTGACCGACCCTGCGGGTGATCGATCCGATTTGCCTCCCGCCGCGCGTGCACGCTCGCGGGCGGGGACGCGCGCGGCGGGAGGGCCAGAGTCTGTCGCCGATCTCACCGGCGGTCCTCGTGCGTTCGCCATCGGTGAGCCGCTCGATCGCGCCGCGCTGCTTGCCGCGCCGCTGCGCTGGCCACGTCCCTCGCGCCTGCAGCGTCCGCTGGGGGTACCCACCGGCAAGCTTGGCCAGGGACTCGCCGCGCTCGGCCTGCAAAGTGTCGGCGCGCTGCTCGAGCACCTCCCGCGCGAGCGCCGCGCCGCGCGCACCGTCAGCGAGCTCGCGCCCGGCGAGCAGGCCACGATTGAGGTCGAGGTTCGCGCGATCGCGCGGCGCCCCGTGCGTCGCCGCGGAATGCGCCCGCTCGTCGAGGCCACCGTCTTCGACGCCACCGGCACGCTGCGCGCGACCTTCTTCAACCAGCCCTGGCTACTCGAGCGCTATACGCCCGGAACGCGCCTGCTGCTACACGGCAAGGCCGCGCGCGGGGGCGCCTTCAAGGTCACCTCGCACGCCCTTGGCAGCGAGCTCGGCGACACCGCCGCCGTCGCCGGCGTCGCGCACTACCCCGCCGCCGAGGGCGTCAGTTCGACGCAGATCCTTACGCTCGTCCGCGAGCACCGCGCCGCGCTCGCCGACGTTGCCGAGCCGCTCCCTGCCGCGCTGCGCGTCGCCGCGCGCCTGCCGCCGCGCGCCGCCGCGCTCACCGCGACGCACTTTCCGCGCGACGAGGTCCAGGCCGAGGGCGCGCGCCGGCGGCTCGCCTTCGAAGAGCTGCTGCTGATGCAGCTCGCCGTACTGCGCCGCCGTGCGCTGCGCGGATCAGGAAGCGCCACCGCGCTCACCGGCCCCCGCGAGCTGACCGCGCACTGGCTGACCGAGCTGCTGCCGTTCGCGCCGACCGCCGCGCAGCACGACGCGATCGGCGCGATCGACGCCGACCTCGCACGCGAGCGCCCGATGCAGCGCCTGCTGATGGGCGAGGTCGGCTCCGGCAAGACCGTCGTCGCGCTCTACGCGCTGCTGCGCGCCGTCGAGCACGGCATGCAAGGTGTGCTGATGGCGCCCACCGAGACGCTCGCCGAACAGCACTTCGCGACGCTGCAGACGCTCGTCCCCGCGGCACTGCTGCCGAGTGCGCTGCTAAGCGGTTCAACCCCTGTGCGCCGGCGTGCCGACGTGCTCGGCAAGCTCGCCAACGGGCAGCTCGGCCTCGTCGTCGGCACGCACGCGCTGATCGAGGCCGACGTCGCCTTCGACCGGCTCGCCGTCGCCGTCGTCGACGAGCAGCACCGCTTCGGCGTGCGCCAGCGCGCCGCGCTGGATCGCAAGGGGCCCGGGGGGCTTGCGCCGCACGTCCTGCACATGACCGCCACGCCGATCCCGCGCACGCTCGCGCTGACCGAATACGGCGACCTCGACGTCACGCGCCTGCGCGAGTTGCCACGCGGGCGCCAGCCGATCGCGACACACGTCGTCGCGAGCCCCGCCGCGCGCGCGCGCTCCTACGAGCGCCTGCGCGAGGAGCTGCGCGCCGGACGGCAGGCCTACGTCGTCTGCCCGCTGGTCGAGGAGTCCGAGCAGCTCCAGGCGCGCGCCGCCGCCGCCGAGTTTGAGCGCCTGCGCGCCGGTGAGCTGCGCGACTTCGACGTCGAGCTGCTGCACGGACAGCTGCCCGCCCGCGAGAAACAGCGCGTCATGGCGCGCTTCACCACAGGCGCCGCGCAGGTCCTCGTCGCGACGACCGTCATCGAGGTCGGCGTCGATGTGCCCAACGCCACCGTCATGCTCGTCGAGGACGCCGAGCGCTACGGGATCTCACAGCTGCACCAGCTGCGCGGACGCATCGGGCGTGGCGAGCACGCCTCCGTCTGCCTGCTGTTTGGGCCCGCCGGGTCGCGTCGGCTGCAGGCGCTGGCCGCGAGCGGCGACGGCTTCGAGCTCGCCGAGGTCGACCTGCGGCTGCGCGGCGAGGGCGAGCTCGCCGGTGTCCGCCAGAGCGGACGCGCCGAGCCGCGCGTCGCGATCCTGCCGCAGGATGCCGAGCTGCTCGAGCACGCACACGACCACGCACTGCAGCTGCTCGATACCGACCCCGAGCTCGCCGCGCCCGAGCACGCACTGCTCGGTGACGCCCTCGAGCGTGTCTTCGGCGCCGAGGCCAGCGAGCCGATTCCCGCTTGACGCCGGCCACTTCACCGAGTGCTGGGCTCACACACGCCATGATCCGCCGATGCGCGTGATCGCCGGCACATACGGAGGCCGCCGCCTGCGCGCGCCGCGCGGGCGCGCTACGCGCCCCACCGCCGAGCGCGTGCGCGAGGCGCTGTTTGCGAGCCTCGGGACATTGGGGGGCGAGATCGTGCTGGATCTCTTTGCCGGCACCGGCGCCCTGGCGATCGAGGCGCTCTCGCGCGGCGCCGCGCGCGCCGTGCTCGTCGAGCGCGACCAGCGCGCGCTCGACGCGCTGCGCGCCAATCTCACCGAGCTCGAGCTCGCCCCCGAGGTCGCCGAGGTCCGCCGCGGCGACGCTCTGCGAGCCCTCCGCACCGCACGCGAGCGCGCTGAGACATACGATCTGCTCTTCGTCGATCCGCCCTACAGCCATGCGGGTGTGCTGGGGCGCGAGCTCGGGGTCGCACTGGCGCCCCTGCTGGCGCCGCGGGCGCGCGTGGTCGTGGAGAGCGATCGGCGCTCCACCCCGCTCGATCTCGACCTCGATGTCGAGCTGCAGCGACGCTACGGCGACACCGTGATCACAATCCACCGCCAACGATGACCATCAATAAATCCATCGCCGTCTGCCCGGGCTCGTATGACCCGATCACCAACGGCCACCTCGACGTGATTCGGCGCACCGCGGCGCTCTATGAGGAAGTTGTCGTCGCCGTCGTTAACCGCTCCGTGCGCAAGAGCCCCACGCTCTTCTCGATCGACGAGCGCGTCGGCTTCATCGAGGCCGCCACCGCCGATCTGTCGGGGGTGCGCGTCGAACCGTTCAACACGCTGATCGTCGAGCTCGCGCGGAAGGTCGGCGCGAAGTCAATCGTCAAGGGACTGCGCGCGATCTCCGACTTCGAGTACGAGCTCGAGATGCACCAGCTCAACAGTCGTCAGGACCCCGAGATCGAGTCGGTTTACCTGATGGCCAACCCGCAGTACAGTTTCCTGTCATCCAGCGGCGTCAAGGAGCTCGCGACGTTCGGAGGGCGGATCGACGATCTTGTCCCCGTCGATGTCGCCCGGCGGTTGCAGGAAGAGCTCGCGCGCTGACGAACTTCGGATCGGAGACTTTGAGGTAACCCTATGGATGTCCTGGTATTGATCGACAAGCTCGACGATTTGGTGCACAACGCCAAGTCCGTCCCCATGACCGACCAGGTCAGGGTCGACAAGGAGGAGATCTACGACATCCTCGACCAGATGCGCGCCACGATCCCCGAGGAGATCAAGCAGGCGCGCTGGATCGTCAAGGAGCGCCAGGAGATGCTCGCCGAGGCCAAGCGCGAGGCCGAGCGCATCGTCAAGGAGGCCCGCGAGCGCCAGGAGCGGCTGCTCGGCGAGGAGGAGGTCACCAAGCAGGCCGAGCGCGCCGCCGAGGACATCGTCGAGGACGCCCGCGCCCGCGAGCGCGAGATTCGGCTTGGCGCCGAGGACTACGCCGATGAGATCCTCAGCACGCTTGAGGCCAACCTCTCGAAGATCATCGCCGCCGTCGGTCGCGGCCGCGAGCGGTTGCAGGGCAAGGACGAACCCGCCGAAGTGTCCTGAGGCGCGCTGAGCGGCGCGCTGCTGCGTCCTCAGTCGCTCATGTGCAAAGCACATTTCGCTCCTTGCGTCCTTGCATCGCTTGCTCAGCACACCTCAGGACGGCTTGTTCGATGGACGCGATCACGACAAATGCGCGTGTGATGGACGCGCGTCAACACGGCAAATGAATGTCGTGGGATAATCAGCGCCGATGAGCTCGCCGGTCCGTTATCGCTTGGAAGTCGCGCGCACGCTGCTCGCAACGCGCATGCTCAAAGCCGAGCGTCCCGACCGCTCGGTGCGCGCGTTGCGCACGCTGCAGCGCTGGGGGACGAGCGCCGCTGCCGCGTACACGATCTCCGCGATCCGCTGTCCCGAGCGCATCGCGCTCGTCGACGAGCGCGGGACGCTGACGTTCGCCGAAATTGCGCGTCGCACCGACGCGCTCGCGCATGGGCTCGCCGCGGCCGGCGTGCGCGAAGGGGACGGCGTCGCGATCATGTGCCGTAACCACCGCGGGTTTGTCGAGGGCACGATCGCCTGTGCGAAGCTCGGCGCCAGCCAGCTCTATCTCAACACCGCCTTTGCCGGCCCCCAGATCGCCGACGTCCTGCGGCGTGAGGCGCCGACCGCGCTGATCTACGACGAGGAGTTCGCGAACCTCGTGCGCGAGGGCTCCGAGGGCATGCATCGCTTCGTCGCCTGGGCCGAGACGCCCGCCGAGCGCGCCGCCGCCGCCGATCGCCGCGATGGCGACGCCGAGGCCGATGGTCTCGAGGGCGATCCCGCCGCCGGCGGCCCGCGCGAGCTGGACGATCCGACGCTCGAGGATCTGATCGCGCGCGGGGACCGCACGCCCCTGGAGCCCCCGCACGAGCACGGTCGCGTCGTGATCCTCACCTCCGGCACCACCGGCACGCCAAAGGGCGCCAAACGCAAACAGCCCGACTCCGTCGAGCCGCTCGCCGCGATGTTCTCGAAGATCCCGCTGCGCGCGCACGAGACCACCGTGATCGCCGCGCCGATGTTCCACTCCTGGGGCTACGGGCACTTCACGCTCGCGATGCCGCTCGCCTCGACGCTCGTACTGCCGCGGCGCTTTGATCCCGAGGGCACCCTGCGCGCGATCGCCCACCACCGCGCCAGCGCGCTCGCCGTCGTGCCCGTGATGCTGCAGCGCATCATGGAGCTGCCGCCCGAGACAATCGCGCGCTATGACGTCAGCTGCCTGCGCATCATCGCCGCCTCCGGCTCCGCGCTGCCCGGCGAGCTCGCCACGCGCGTCATGGACACCTTCGGCGACGTCCTCTACAACCTCTACGGCTCCACCGAGGTCGCCTGGGCGACGATCGCCACGCCGCAGGATCTCCGCGCCGCGCCCGGCACCGCCGGCCGCCCGCCACTCGGAACCGTCGTCAAGCTGCTCGACGCCGAGGGCCAGGAGGTCGCCGCCGGCGAGCGCGGGCGAATCTTCGCCGCGAACGAGATGGTCTTCGACGGCTACACCGGCGGCGGCGGCAAGGAGATCGTGCGCGGCCTGATGAGCACCGGCGACATGGGGCACTTCGACGCCGCCGGGCGCCTGTTCGTCGACGGTCGCGACGACGAGATGATTGTCTCCGGCGGGGAGAACGTCTTCCCGCGCGAGGTCGAGGACCTGCTCGCCGACCATCCCCAGATTGAAGAGGCCGCCGTCATCGGCGTGCCCGACGACGAGTTCGGTCAGCGCCTGAAGGCGTTCGTCGTCACCCGCGAGGACGCCGACCTCGACGAGGACACGATCAAGGAATACGTCAAGCAGAACCTCGCCCGCTACAAGGTCCCACGCGAAGTCGTCTTCGTCGCCGAGCTCCCGCGCAACGCCACCGGCAAGGTCCTCAAGCGCGAGCTTAGCGCCGCGCCCTGATCCTCCAAGGTGTGTGGGGACCGCGCGCGTGCGGGGGTCGAACCACACCCATCCCGTCGCTAGCCTGGAGGCTGCTATGTCTGTCGCCACTCAGCGCTTCGACCTCACGAGCCTGCGCCTCAGCCCCGGCGAGGGCCGGCGGCTCGAGCTCGAGGTCCCGATCGAGCCGTTCACGCTCGGCGGCGAGCCCTACGCCTGCGAGCCACCGCGCGTACAGACGCTGCTCGAAGTCTCGCGGATGGTCGGCCACGGCTATGCGTTGCGGCTGCGCTTCAGCGCCGCGCTCGCCGGGCCCTGCATGCGCTGCCTCGTCCCTGCAGCACCGGCAATCGAGGTCGACGCGCGCGAGGTTGACCGGCCTGGAGGTGGGGAGGAGCTCTCCAGTCCCTACATACAGGAGGAGATCCTCTACGTCGAGGCCTGGGCGCGCGACGCACTCGCGCTGAGCATGCCCGCGCAGATCCTCTGTCGCCCCGACTGCGCTGGCCTCTGTCCCGAGTGCGCCGCGAACCTCAACGAGGCTGGACCTGAGCACCATCACGAGTCCGCGCCCGACCCCCGCTGGGCCAAGCTGCGCGAGCTGCGTCTGGAGTGAGCGCCCGCGGCGCCCTCGCGACGGGCTGCGCCGAGCGCTGCTGCTACGCTTCGCAGCCGACATGGCTGTCCCCAAGAAAAAGCAATCCCACAGTCGCACCGCCAAGCGCCGTGCCCAGCACAAGATCACGGCGCCCGCGTTGAGCGAGTGTCCACGCTGCCATTCCCCACGTCGTCCACATCGCGTCTGCGCGGTGTGCGGCACGTACGCCGGCCGCGAGATCGTCACGCCGGTTGCACACGGCGAGCACGACGGACACGATCACGACTAGCGAAGTCGTCGTCGCCGTCGACGCCAACGGCTCTGACCTCGGGCCCGCCGAGGTCGCCGCGGGCGCCGCGCTGGCCGCTGCGCAGGGTGCGCGCGTGCTGCTGTTCGGCCCCGCCGCACAGCTCGCCGCTGAGGGCCTGCCCGACGGCGTCGAGCTGATCGACGCGCCGGTCTCGATCGCCAAGAGCGCCGATCCCGCGCGCGCTGCCCGCGCGACGCCGGAGGCCTCGATCGTGCAGGCCGCGCGCGCCGTCGCCGAGGGCCGCGCGCACGCGCTCGTCTGTGCCGGCGGCACCGGCGCGGCGCTCGCCGCAGGACTCTTCAACATCAAGCGCGCCAGCGGCATCCACCGGCCGGCGCTTGCTTTGCCGCTGCCCGTCCCCCGGCGCGTCGGTCGGACGGGTGGTAGGCATACCGTCACGTTGCTCGACGTCGGCGCCAACACGCAGGCGCGGCCCGAGCACCTCGTGCAGTTCGCGTTCATGGGCGCCGCCCTCGCGCAGGCCGTGCTCGGTGTCACGCGACCTCGCGTCGCGCTGCTCGCCAACGGCGAGGAGGACTCGCGCGGCGGTCCGCTCGTTACCGAGGCCGCCGCGCAGCTGCGCGAGCGTCTCGCCGCCGCCGATTCCGCTGGGGGGGTGCGTGAGGACTTTGTCGTCTACGACCCCGCCGCGCGCGCGCGCGAGCGCGAGGGATTCACCGCCGCGGGGGTCGGTGGGGGGGTGGGTGAGGGTCTTGCTGGAGAGGACCCCGCCGTGCGCGTGCGCGAGGACCGCCTGTCCGCGTCGCAGGGGCTCACGATCGAGTTCGTCGGCAACGTCGAGGGTGGTGATGTCACCGACGGCGTCGCCGACGTCGTCGTCACCGACGGACTCACCGGCAACATCGCCCTGAAGCTGATCGAGGGCGTCTCGCAGACGATGATCGAGTCGATCCGCGCCGCCGCCGAATCGTCCGGTCGCGCGAAGCTCGGCGGGCTGCTGCTGCGGCCCGCGCTGCGCGCATTTCGTGACGAGATTGACCCCGAAGCACAGGGCGGTGCCTACCTACTCGGTCTGCGCCGGCTCGGGGTTGTGCCGCACGGGCGCTTCACCCGCCGCGGCTTCGCGCAGGCGATCCTGCGCGCCGAGCGCGGTGCACGCGAGGACGTCGTCGGCGTCACCCACCATGCGCTCGACGCCGCCGGCGCGCTGCGCCGCGCGCCCGGCGCGGCATCGCCATCCGCAGAGGACGCTAGCCTGCGCGGCAATGACTCCTGAGAAGGTCTACGAGCTGATCCGTGCCCATCTCGCCGACGAGCTCGACGTCGATCCGGCGACGATCGCGCCGGAGACACGCTTCAAGGAGGATCTCGCGGCGGATTCGCTTGACCTCTACACACTCGTGCAGGAGCTCGAGGACAGCTACGGAATGCGCATCTCCGACGAGCAGGCCGCCGACATCCGCACCGTCGGACAGGCCGTCGACTTCGTGCTCGCGCACTCTGCGGGAGCGTGATGAGCCGCGATGAAACTGCTGTACGGGTTGTTGGAGGAGCTGCCGCAGGAGCTTGCACGTCAGGTCTTCACCCACGCCTCGTGGAGCGAGCGACGCAGCGACTCCTACGCGCGCCTCGCCTTCCTCGGCGACAGCGTGCTCGGTCTCGCTGTCACGACGCACCTCTATCCGCGCCTCGAGGCCGAGCGCTTCGGTGCCGGACGATTGACGAAGATCCGCGCGCAGGCCGTCTCGGGGCCGTCTTGTCGCTCGGTCGCCGAACGACTCGCGGTGCCCGAGCGATTGCATGCCGCCGCGCCGCAGGACGTGCGCGAGAGCGCGCTGGCGCTTGGCGAGACCGAGCGCGTGCTGGCGTCCGTGATCGAGGCCGTGATCGGCGCCTGCTACTTGCACGCCGGCTACGAGCGGACCGCGGAGGCTGTCGTCGAGGCATTCGAACCCGAGATCGCGCAGGCGCTCGAGCATCCCGTCGACTTCAAGTCGACCTTGCAGGAGGTCCTCGCGCAGCGCGGAGCCGTCGTCGTCTACAAGGTCACCGCCGAGCAGGGGCCGCCGCACGAGCGCACCTTCGAGGTCAGCGCGATCGTCGACGGGCGCCAGCTCGGAAGCGGCTCGGGGCGCAGCAAGAAGCACGCCGAGCAGGAGGCCGCGCGGGAAGCGGTCGAGAAGCTCCAGAGCGCATGAGGAGCCTGCGGTGCATCTGAAGTCGCTGACCCTGAAGGGCTTTAAGTCATTCCCGGACCGCACGCGCTTGGACTTCGGGCCGGGCGTCAGCGTCGTTGTCGGTCCCAACGGCTCGGGGAAGTCCAACGTCACTGACGCCGTGCTGTGGGCGATGGGAGAGCAATCTCCGCTCGCCGTACGCGGACAGTCGATGCAGGACGTCATCTTCGGCGGTGGCCACGGTGTGCAGGCGCGCAGCTCGGCCGAGGTCGAGATCGTGCTTGACAACTCCGACGGCACCGTCGCGCTGCCGGTTTCCGAGATCTCGATCCTCAGGCGCCTGGACCGCTCCGGCGAGGGGGAGTACCGACTCAATGGCGCGCGTTGCCGGCTCGTCGACGTGATCGAGGTGCTCTCCGACACAGGTCTCGGCAAGGAGACGCACTCGGTCATCTCGCAAGGGCGTGTCGAGGGCATCGTCACCTCCAAGCCCCGCGACCGGCGCTTACTGATCGAGGAGGCCGCGGGTCTTGGCAAGCACCGCAAGCGCCGTCGGCGCGCGCAGTTGAAGCTGGAGCGCACCCAGGAGAACCTTGATCGTGCGCTCGACGTCGAGCGCGAGGCACGTGGCCGCCTGCGCCCGCTCAAGCGTCAGGCCGAGGCCGCCGAGCTGCACGAGCGTCTCGAGCGCCAGTTGCTCGAAGCGCGCCTGGAGCTCGCGCGTGAGGCCTTGCGGACACGACGCCTCGAGCTCGATAGCGCCGAGTCGCGCGCGCAGGCCGCGCGTGCCGCACGCGAGCTCGTCGAAGGTGAGCTCGCCACCGTCAGCGAGCGTCGCGGCCATGCCGAGCGAGCGCTCGCCGAGCGATCGGCCCGTCACGACGAGCTCGCCGGCCGCGTTTTCAAGGCGCGTGCCGCACACGAGCGCTTGCAGCTGCGCAGTGAGCACGCGGCCGCTGCCGCGCAGACTGTTGAGGATCGTCGCGCGCGCACGCAGCGCGAGATTGATGGCCTACGGGAGCTCCTCGCGAGCGCTCCGCAGGATGGCGCGCAGGGCAGCGCCGGTCGCATCGAGGAGCTCGAGGCAGATCTCGCCGAGCTCGACCGTGAGCGCGAGCGCGAACTCGAGCGGGAGGTCACCGAGCTGTCCACCGCGCACGAGCGTGCCAGTGCCGAGGTCACACAGTTGCGCGCCGCGCTCGCCGCCGCCAGCGAGACGCGCGAGCGCACCGATGCTCAGACCGAGGTAGCTCGCGCCGCGCTGCGCGAAGCCGAGCGCGAGGTCGAGGCCGCGCGCCGCGAGGCCGCGCGTGTCGGCGCCGAG
This sequence comes from Solirubrobacteraceae bacterium, assembly GCA_036502205.1. Classification (GTDB taxonomy): domain Bacteria; phylum Actinomycetota; class Thermoleophilia; order Solirubrobacterales; family Solirubrobacteraceae; genus Palsa-744. The sequence continues at coordinate 11,636 of DASXZA010000028.1, forward strand.
CTTGCCGCGGTCAACCAATTCCTGCGCAGCCACAGCCGCGCCTTCAGCGCGAACGGCGCGAATGCCGGTGCGACCGACGCTGCGCCGCGTGCGCTCAGCGAGATCCTCCAGGTGCAGAGCGGATACGAGCTCGCGCTTGCCGCCGTGCTCGGTGGTCGTCTCGACGCGGCGCTCGTCGCGGACATCGCCAGCGCAGCGAAGCTGCTCGACCGCGCCGGCCCCGACGGCGCGACGGTGCTGCTCGCCGGCGACGCCGCAGGTGCCCTTGCGAGTGGGGACGACAGCGCCTCCACCGCAACCTCGAAAGCCGGCGAGGACGATGACAAGGACCCTCGCGGTCGCGCCGGTTCAGCTCCCAGCCCCGGCGCGCGGCGGCTGCTCGACTTGGTGCAGGGACCGCGCCCCGCGCTTGAGCTCGCCGCGCGGCTGCTCGGCGACGCGTGGGTCGTCGAGTCGCTCGACGAGCTCCCCGAGCAGTTCACGGGGGTTGCGGTCACGCCGGGCGGGCGCGTCTGGCTTGCATCGGCTGGCGAGGTGCGCCAGGTGACGGCCGGCGGCGCCGAGCGCGTACTCGCGCGACGCAACGAGCGTGATCAGCTGCTTGCCGCGACCGACGTCGCGGCAAGCTCCGAGCAAGCCGCGCGAGTCTCCGTCGAAAGTGCGCTCGAGCAGGCGCGCACCGCGGACGCCGCGCGGGAGCAGTCCGAGAGCGCGATGCGACAAGCCGAGCGCGCCCACGCGCAGGCGCGCGAGCAGCAGCGCCAAGCCGCGTGGCTGATCGAGCAGCGGCGCGCCGCGCCCGAGCAGGGCGCGCTCGCGGTGCGCCGCGCCGAGTTGCAGGGCGAGCTCGCAGCCGAGCGCCGCCAGGCCGAGCGCTCCCAACGTGAACACGCCGAGCGACTGGCGCGGCTGGAGGACCTGAACGCGCAATACACCGCCGATACCGCGCTCGCGCCACTCGCCGCGCGGCTCGCGGCGGCACTCCTGAGCACCGCCGCCGCGGTCGCCGCGCGTGTCGGCGAGCTCGATGCTGAGCTTGCCGCCCACAACGCTGCCGGCGAGGAGATGACCAGCGAGTTGCGCGCCTGCGCCACTAGCGAGGCCGAGCTCCAGGCGCGCCTGCGCGCCGAGGGCGAGGCCGTGACGAGCGCCGAAGTCGCTGCGCAACGTTTACGCGATCAAACTGCCGAGGCCACGCTTGAGCTGCGCACCGTCGCCGAGCGCCTCGAGCTGCCCGAGCCGGACGTCGCACAGGAGGTCGAGCCGCTGGACCCCGAGCAGGAGCAGGCACTGTGCGCGCGCGTCGAGCGCCTACAGCGCCGGCGGGAGCAGCTCGGGCCTGTCAATCCGCTCGCGCAGGATGAGTACGCCGAGGCGCTCGGGCACGTCGAGGAGCTCGAGGGCCGTCGCGCCGACCTCGAGACCGCGCTGCGCGAGCTGCGCACCGTGATCCGCGACACCGACCGCCAGATTCACGAGACCTTCCAGGCCACCTTCGAGGCCGCGGCACGCAACTTCGAGGAGCTCGCCCGCGACGTCTTCCCGGGCGGCAGCGGCCGTCTGCGGCTCGTCAAGGACGAGCTCGCGCCGCGCCCGGTGCTCGGCGGGCAGGCGATCCCGGCCGACGGGGCCGAGTCAGCAGCCGAGCACGCCGCCGAGGCGGAGGCCGCCGCGGAGGCGGAGGCAGACGCGGAGGAGGAGCGCGGCGCGGTCGACGCCGAGGAGCTGCTCGGCGTCGAGATCGAGATCACGCCCGCCGGCAAGTCCTCCAAGCGGCTCTCGCTGCTATCCGGTGGCGAGAAGTCGATGACGGCGCTCGCGTTCCTATTCGCGGTGTTCCTCGCGCGACCGTGTCCCTTCTACATCATGGACGAGGTCGAGGCCGCGCTCGACGACCTCAACCTCGACCGTTTTCTGAGCCTACTGCGCCGCTACGCCAATCGCGCGCAGTTCATCGTCATCACACACCAGAAGCGCACGATGGAGGCCGCCGATTGGCTCTACGGTGTATCGATGGCCGGCAATGGCGTCTCCAAGGTGCTCTCGCGGCGGCTGCCACCGGCGACGTCGGCCGAGGAGTCCGAGCAGGCACGCGCCGCGGATGCGGGGCAGGCCCATGCCGAGGGGCCGGAGCAGGCACGACGCGGTGAGGAGCCGGAGCCCGCGTACGTCGAAGAGTCGGAGCAGGGGCGCGCCGAGGCGCCGGAACAGGCCCGCGCTGAGGGCCCGGAGCCGGCGCTTGACATGGCTGAGGTCGCCTAGCTCATGCCCGCACCGAGCCGCGACTGATCGACGGATAAATGCCGCGCGACTGGCAGGATCTGTTCATCGTTGAGGCGGGCGAGGACGCCATCGGTGGATCCTCGGAGGAGACAAGTCAGCCGCGACGCGGGCTGTTCCGGCGACTGCGCGAGAACCTCTCTAAGACGCGCCAGGCGCTCAGCGGCGAGATCCAGGCGACGCTGTTCCAGACGCTCGACGAGCACACCTGGGAGCGGCTCGAGGAGGCGCTGATCATGGCCGATGTCGGCGCCGCGACTACGGCGGCCGTCGTGCAGACGCTCGAGAGCGAGGCGACCAGTGGCGAGCTCAGCGGTGGCGAGGCGCTCTCGGAGCGGTTGATCGAGCTGCTCGCGCAGACCGCGCGCACCGGCGAGGGGCGGATCGACATCCGACCGCGCCCGACCGTGATCCTGGCCGTCGGCGTCAACGGTACCGGCAAGACGACGACCGCCGGCAAGCTCGCCTGGCATCTGCAGCGCGAGCTCGGCCGCAGCGTGATGCTCGCCGCCGCGGACACCTTCCGCGCGGCCGCGACCGAGCAGCTGGAAGGCTGGGCACAGCGCGCCGAGTGCGAGATCGTCACCGGCCCCGAGGGCTCCGATCCCGGCGCCGTCGCCTTCGAGGCCGTCGCCCAGGCCAACAGCCGCGGCATCGACGTCGTGATCATCGACACCGCCGGGCGCCTGCACACCCAGAACGACCTGATGGCCGAGCTCACCAAGGTGCGCCGCGTGATCTCGCGCCAGCTTGACGGTGCGCCGCACGAGACGCTGCTGACGGTCGACGCGACGACCGGCCAGAACGGCCTGCGTCAGGCGCGGATGTTCGCCGAGGCCGTCCAGGTCAGCGGGATCGCGTTGACCAAGCTCGACGGCACCGCGCGCGGCGGGATCGCGTTGGCGATCGCGCGCGAGCTTGAACTTCCGGTCAAGCTGATCGGCGTCGGCGAGTCGCTTGAGGATCTGCGCCCGTTCGATCCCGAGGAGTTCGCGCGCGCGCTCGTGCAGGCGTAGCCCCGCCGACAGCCACAGGCCGTGCCGGCGCGGCGGCGAGCACCGCGACCGGCTCGCCCCTTTGCGGTGCGATAATCGAGCATATGGACGCTGCGATCATCTGGCTTGCCGCCGGCTGTCTGTTGGGCGTAGGGGAGATGCACACCGGCGGCTTCTTCCTCGCGCCGTTCGCGGTCGGCGCGTTCGTCGCCGCGATCCTCACGTTGATCGGCGTCGGGTCGGGGCTCGCGATCGTCGTCTTCCTGCTGGCCTCGCTACTTGTGCTGCTCACGCTGCGCCCGCTCGCGCGCCGGCACCGACGCCTGCCGCCGCCGATTCGCACCGGCGCCGCCGCGCTCGTCGGCCGCGACGCGACGGTGCTCGAGCGGATCGCCAACCGCGAGGGCGTCGGTTGCGTGCGCATCGGTGGCGAGGTCTGGACCGCGCGCAGCTACGACGAAGACGACGTCATCGACGCCGGCGAGCGCGTCCAGGTCGTCGAGATCCGCGGCGCGACCGCGCTGGTGATGCATTGACCCACACCGACAGGCATTGGAAAGGCTTCCCATGGTCGCTCTCATAGTCCTTGCTGTGATCGTGCTGTTCGCGCTCGTCGTCGCCGCGCGCACGATCCGCGTGATTCCCCAGGCGCGCGCCGGTGTCGTCGAGCGGCTCGGCCGCTACAGCCGCACGCTCGAGCCCGGCCTGACGATCGTCACGCCGTTCATCGACCGCGTCAAGCCGCTCGTCGACCTGCGCGAGCAGGTCGTCAACTTCTCACCGCAGTCGGTCATCACCGAAGACAACGTCGTCGTCGGCATCGAAACGGTCCTGTATTTCACGATCACCGACCCGCGCTCCGCGACCTATGAAATCGCCAACCCGCTGCAGGCGATCGAGCAGCTCACGGTCACCACGCTGCGCAACGTCATCGGCGGCCTCAGCCTCGAGGCGACGCTGACCGCGCGCGAGAACGTCAACGCCGAGCTGCGCACCGTGCTCGACGAGGCGACCGGCAAGTGGGGCATTCGCATCAACCGCGTCGAGATCAAGTCCGTCGACCCGCCGGCCGACATCCGCACCGCGATGGAGAAGCAGATGCGCGCCGAGCGCGACCGCCGCGCCGCGATCCTCACCGCCGAAGGCCAGCGCCAGGCGCAGATCCTGACCGCCGAAGGCGAAAAGCAGGCCGCGGTGCTCTCCGCTGAAGGTGCCAAGCAGGCTGCGGTACTACGTTCGGAGGGTGAAGCGAAGGCGATCGACACCGTCTTCAAAGCGATCCACGAGGGGCGCCCCACGCGCGACCTGCTGAGCTACGAATACCTGCAGATGCTGCCGCAGCTCGCCGAAGGCGACTCGAACAAGGTCTTCGTGATCCCCTCCGAGTTCGCCGAGGCGTTCGGCGGGATCGGCGAGGCGCTCACACGGAGTGCTCAGGACCGCGCCGGCCAACCCGCGGAGGAGGAAGGTCGCGCGAAGCTCTCCAGCAACGGCGCACCCGGCGGACTCCCAGCGGGCGGCGAGGGGCACGGCGAGGACTCCTCGGCGGGCGCCGCGGACTGAGGGCTGGGTAGATGTTCGACTCGCTCGCCGAGAAACTCCAGGCGACGCTCTCCGACGTCCGTCAGCGCGGCACGCTCACCGAGCAGGACATCGATCGCGCGATGCGCGAGATCCGTCTCGCGCTGCTCGAGGCCGATGTCAACTTCAAGGTCGTCAAGCAGTTCACCAGCGACGTCAGGGAGCGCTGTCTCGGTGCCGAGATCGTCGGGCGCCTGAACCCCGGCCAGCAGGTCGTAAAGATCGTCTCCGAGGAGCTCGCCGCGCTGATGGGCGGCGCGGACGACGCAGCCGCGCTGCGCTTCGCGTCGCGACCGCCGACCGTCATCCTGATGGCCGGCCTGCAGGGCTCCGGCAAGACGACCGCCGCGGCGAAGCTCGCGCGCCATCTGCGTGAGGAGCACGGCTCCGCCGTCGCGCTCGCCGCGTGCGACACCTACCGGCCGGCCGCCGTCGAGCAGCTCGTGAAGATGGGGACCCGCGCCGGCGCCGTCGTCTACGAGCGTGGCACCGAGCCCGATCCCGTCGAGATCGCCGCGTGGGCGCTGCAGCGCGCCCGCGAGGACGGCAAGGACGTCCTGATCGTCGACACCAGCGGCCGCCTGCACGTCGACGCCGAGCTGATGGCCGAGCTTGTCCGCATCCACGAGGCCGTCGAACCCGAGAACACGCTGCTCGTGATCGACGCGATGACCGGCCAGGACGCCGTCAACGTCGCCGAGCAGTTCGGCGCCGCCGTGCAGTTCGACGGCGTCGTGATGACCAAGCTCGACGGCGACGCGCGCGGCGGCGCCGCGCTGTCGGTCAAGGCGGTCACCGGCCGCCCGATCGTCTACGCCTCCACGGGCGAGCACCTCGAGCAGTTCGAGCGCTTCCACCCCGATCGCGTCTCGCAGCGGATCCTCGGCATGGGCGACGTGATGAGCTTGATCGAGCACGCCGAGCGCGAGTTCGACGAAAGCGACGCGCTTGAGTTGCAGCGCAAGCTGCGCCGCAACGAGTTCGGTCTCGACGACTTCCTCGATCAGCTCCAGACCGTGCGCAAAATGGGACCGCTTAGCAATCTGCTCGGCATGATCCCCGGCCTCGGCGGCGCGCAGCTGCGCAATATGAAAATCGACGAACGCGAGTTCGATCGCCTGCAGGCGATCATCCTCTCGATGACCCCCGAAGAGCGCCGGCGCCCCGAGTTGATCAAGGGCTCGCGCCGCCTGCGCATCGCGCGCGGCTCGGGCACCAACGTCCAGCAGGTCAGCCAGCTGATCAAGCAGTTCGCGCAGATGCGCAAGGTCATGCGCCAGATCGGACGCGGCAAGATGCCCGACGTCGGCGCGCTCATGCGCCAGGCGCGCTGATCCGAGCCGGGCCGTTGAGCCACGCGGGTCGCCGGTCCCGTGCGAGCAAGTCCGTTGGCGCCCGGTTGCGCTCATGGGCCTGGCGCGCCAGGCCCGCTGCGAGCGGCGAACCGTCTAAGCTCTCCCGGTCCGTTTTTCGAGAGCAGCGCAACGTAGAGAGGAAACTGATTCGTGTCGGTAAGGCTGAGACTCACCCGCGTCGGCGGCAAGAAGGATCCGATCTGGCGCGTCGTCGTCGCCGACCAGCGCTCACCGCGCGACGGTCGCGTGATCGAGACGATCGGCCAGTACAACGCGCAGACCAACCCCTCGACGATCGTGATCGACGAGGAGCGCGCACGCAGCTGGCTCGCGCGCGGCGCGCAGCCCTCGGAGACCGTTCGCAAGCTGCTGCGCATCCAGGGCATCCACGCTTAGCGACGGCGCTCCCGGTCGCTCGCACGCGACGCGGGCGCTGGCGAGAGGCACCCATCGCCACGGCCGACGCGGATGGCCGCCGCGCTGAGAGGGGTGTGGGCGCTCGTCCACACCGCAGAGCGCCGACGAGGGTGCCAGACTACGGGGCGATGGCGGCGCAAAAAGTACAAGAGCTCCTGACCTACCTTGTCGAGGGACTGGTCGACGATCCCGACGAGGTTTCCGTCGAGCAGTTTGAGGAGGACGACGGCACCGTCGTGCTCGAGCTCGCCGTCGCCGCCGAGGACTACGGCAAGGTCATCGGGCGCGGCGGGCGCACCGCGCAGGCCCTGCGCACCGTCGTGCGCGCCTCAGCCGCGAGCGCCCAGCGTCGCGTGCTCCTCGACATCGTTGACTGAGACGCCCTCGCTGGAGGCCGGTCGCGTCGGTCGCCCGCACGGCCTCGACGGCAGCTTCTACGTCACTGGTGCGCGGCCGCGACTGCTCTCCGTCGGCACGAATGTCACGCTCGGCGGCGTCGCGCACGAGATCGTCCGCTGCGCCGGTGTGCCGGAGCGCCCGATCGTGCGGCTCACGCGCGTCGCCGATCGCGCCGCTGCCGAAGCGCTGCGCGGTACCGCGCTGCATATCCCGCTGGCCGCTGCGCCGGCGTTGCAGGACGGCGAATGGTGGGCGCAGGAGCTCGAGGGTTGCGCCGTATTCGACGGGTCCCGCGAAGTCGGGACAGTCAGTGCACTGCTCGAGCTGCCCTCCTGCGAGGTCCTCGAGGTCGCGCGCCGCGACGGTCGTGAGCTGCTCGTGCCGATGGTCAAAGACGCCCTGCGCGGCGTCGACATCGCCGCGCGACGCGTCGAGATCGATCTCGAGTTCCTCGGCGAGGCGTGAGGCGCGCACGGTGGAGATCGACATCTTCACGCTGTTCCCCGCCTGGTTCGACTGGTTCGCCGAGCAGCGCCACGTCCGCAACGCGCTCGCCGCCGGCAGCCGTCTGGAGTGCATCGACATTCGCGCCCACACCCCGCTGAGTGCCGGGCAGGTCGACGACACGCCGTTTGGCGGCGGCGCCGGGATGGTGCTGCGCGTCGACGTCGTCGAGAGCGCGCTGCGCGCGCGGTACGCGGTCGACCCCGTCGAGCTTCCGCGTGCGCGGCGCGTGATCGCGCTCACGCCGGGCGGGCGCCAGCTCGATGATCGCTACGTCGCCGAGCTCGCCGCCGAGCCCGCGCTGACGCTGCTGTGCGGCCGCTACGAGGGCTTCGACGAGCGCATCGTCGAGCACTTTGCGAGCGAGACGCTCTCGATCGGCCGTTACGTGCTCGCCGGCGGCGAGCTCGCCGCAATGGTGCTCTGCGACGCCGTGCTGCGCAAGCTGCCCGGCGCCCTCGGACACGCCGAGTCCGCCGTCGAGGAGTCCTTCAGTGAGGCCCTCGAAGGCGACCCCGAGTATCCGCACTACACGCGGCCCGCCGAGTACCGCGGCTGGCGCGTGCCGGAGGTCTTGCTCTCCGGTCATCACGAGCGCATCCGGCGCTGGCGACGCGAGCGTAGCCGCGAGCTCGGAGCCCGCTCGGACACCAACCGCGGCTCATAGTCGCGCGGTCCGCTACCATTGCTGACCTCGCGCGGCCCCGATGCCGCAGATGGGCTCGGCGCGAGCGAACCGCTTTCCTTCTGGATCATGAGCAGCGTCATCGACAATCTCGAACGCGCGCAACTGCGCCGCGTCCCAACCTTCGCGCCGGGCGACCGCGTCAAGGTTCACTTCCAGGTGATCGAGGGCACCCGCCGCCGCATCCAGATCTTCGAGGGCGTCGTCATCAAGCGCCAGGGCCACGGCGTGCGCGAGACGTTCACCGTGCGCAAGCAGTCCTTCGGCGTCGGCGTCGAGCGCATGTTCCCCGTCCACTCGCCGAAGATCGAGCGCATCGAGCTCGCCTCGCGCGGCGACGTGCGTCGCGCCAAGCTCTACTACCTGCGCGACCGCGTCGGTAAGCGCGCACGCGTGCGCGAGCGTCGCTACACCGGACCGGAGGAGATCGTGCAGCCCGGGCTCCTGCACGAGCAGACGGAGACGATTCAGGAGCCCGACGTCGGGCAGGCGAGCACTGAGGAGACGCTCGCCGACGGCGCCGTCGCGGTGGAGGAGACCGCGGCGCAGGACATCGCGACGCAGGACACGGCCGGCGCAGCGAGCGCCGCCGAGAGCGAGTCGGCGGAGAGCTCCGCCGGGGGGGACACCTCGAGCGAGGTCGAGCAGCCCGAGCGCAGCGACGCCGCGGCCGCCGAGCCCGATCGAGCCGAATCCCCCTCCGATGCCGGTGGCGCTGCCGCCGGCGACCCAGAGGCGTGACGCCTCCCATCATGGCGGCCGGAGTACGAGGGCGGCCATGGGAGTGAGATCGGCCAAAGGCGCCGCCAAGGACCCTACGCAGCCTTCAGGCACTGGACCCACCGGGAGCGCGGGCGCCGGATCGACTCCCGGATCTCCCAGCAAGAATGCGCGCTCGTCGAGTAAGCGCACGAAATCCACGACGAACTCGATCATCGAGCTCGTCGCGATCATCGCGATCGCTGTGCTGCTCGCGGTCGGCATCCAGGCGTTCATCATCAAGCCCTATCGCATTCCCAGCGGCTCGATGGAACCGACGCTGATCAAGGGCCAGCGCGTGCTCGTCGACCGCATCGGCATGGATTTCGGCAAACCGCACGTCGGCGAGATCGCCGTCTTCCATCCGCCCGAAGGCGCTGAGAACGAGCAATGCGGCTCCGTGCCCCGCACGACGATCACCTTCGGCGGGGCGCCCTGCGACCAGACCAACCCGCAGGAGGCCTCCGTGAACTTCATCAAGCGCATCGTCGCCGCGCCCGGCGACTCGCTCTACGTCAAGGAAGGCCACGTCTACCGTAAGGCCGCCGGGACGACCCGCTTCGTGCGCGAGGGCGACTCCTACATCAAACCCTGCGGGGGCGTGCAGGAGTGCAACTTCACGACGCCGATCACGATTCCGGCCGGTCATTGGTTCATGATGGGAGACAACCGTGGTGAATCCGACGACAGCAGATTCTGGGGACCGGTCCCCACAAGCTGGATCATCGGTGACGCCTTCGCCACCTACTGGCCCCCCGACCGTATCGGCACCCTCTAGCCCGCAGGTCCGCAAGGGACCGCGAGCCGGAAACACCAGGTCTCGTCGTCGCGCCCGGCGCGCCGGCAGCGGTCGCCGCCTGTTCGCCTTCGATCGCGCGCTCGATGTGCCGCTCGTCGCGGGGGCCGACGAGGCCGGTCGCGGCTGCCTTGCCGGGCCGCTCGTCGCGGCCGGTGTGCTCTTCGACTACAGCGCGCTCGGCGTCCGCGAGACGCGCGCGCTGGCCGCGCTCAACGACTCCAAGCAGCACAGCGCCGAGGCCCGCGAGGAGCTCTACCCGCTCGTGCTGCGCAGCGCCGCGCGCGTCACCGTCGTCTCGCGCTGCGTCCGCGGGATCGACTCGACCGGCCTGCACAAGACGAACCTCGCCGCGCTGCGCGACGCGCTGATCGGCGTCACCGCCGGCATCGACGGCGAGGTCGCGTGCCTGACCGATGGTTTTGCCGTACCCGACATCGGCCGCCCGCAGCGCGCGATCGTCGACGGCGACGCCACCAGCGCCGCGATCGCCGCCGCATCGATCGTCGCGAAGGTCACCCGCGACCGCTACATGCGCCACGCCGACGTCCTGCACCCCGGCTGGAGCTTCGCCGAGCACGTCGGCTACTCCACGCCCGTGCACCGCGACGCGATCCGCCGCCAGGGCGTCTCGCCGCTACACCGGCTGTCCTTCCAGTCGGCGGCCTATCAGCAGTTGGCGCTCTAAAGCTACTTTTGCGAGGTCGCGCCGTCGGGTCGAGCCCGACCGCGCGAGACGGGGGCGAGTCCCGAGTGCCGCTGTCGCGCGCGCGTTGCTCGCTATGCGCCGGCATGCCGAGGTCGGCTCACCACGCGCCCACGATGTGATCGAGGCAAATCAGACAGTCGGCCTCGTCGACGATCACGCCGATCGCGTCGAAGCGAATCGCGCGCACGGTGCGACGCTCACGGGACTCACTCTGCAGCCACGCCGCCGCCAGGCGTCGCAGCCGGCTGCGCTGTCGGGCGCGCAGCCCCTCCAGCGGCTGCGCCTCGCGGGGTGGACGTTGCCTGTGCGAGCGGCGCGTCTTGACCTCGACGAAGATGAGGATCTCGTCGTCGCAGGCGATCAAGTCGATCTCGCCATGACGAGTACGGACGTTGCGCGCGAGGATCGCGAAGCCAAGCCGCTGCAGGTGCGCCGCCGCCAAGCGCTCGCCGTGACGGCCGAGTGTGCGACGTGGATCTTCGTGCAGGCGGTCGGCTGGGCAGCGCACCGGTGTAGCAGGCGGCTGCTTGGATCGTTGGGGACTATCGGAGCTCATGCCGGTGAGCATGCGCTGAGCTTGGGATGGAACGCGCGCTGCGAGCTCGCGATATGGGCGGTCGCGAAGCCTAGCCATCGTAGCTGCGCCGCGACCAGGCGCTCATCGGAATGGCCTGGTCGCGGCGTGGAACTTCGCTGATGCTCGCGCCCGGGGGCTAGCGATAGCTCCAGGGTTTGCCGCTCGCCAATTTCATGACGCCTGATCCGCTGAGCGTCACGGGGCTTTCCCCAAGCGTGAGCCCTTCATTCGAGTTCAAGCTGAATTCGTGCGATTCCGCTTCCGTTTGCCCGTCGGGCAATTCGACCGACAGGTGGCCGGTTATGTGTTGTTCTCCGCTCAAGGGACATTCCCCCGCTAAGTGGAGGGCAATCATCGTGTGTGCTTCTTCTGCGGATTCCATTTCGAGGATGACTCCCCCTTTTGTGCGTACCGGAAAATCGATCCACGAAGGGGTTATCGAGCCATGGCCGCCGATGGTCGAAGGTACTTCACAGCCTTCCGGTGATGCGCTGCAGCCCGAGAACGACGGTGCTCCGATCTCGAACTCGGAGGGGCCGGTGATTTGGGCTTCGCCGGGTGTGAAGTCGCTGCAGGTGATGGTTACTTCTGCGACGTCGAGGACATACGGTTCGACGGTCCTCCCGGTCGGGTCGATCCCAACGGTTGCGCCCGATTCGACCGCGGTTTTTGCGACGAACCAGCTCGAGCTCGCGGAAGCCGATGTCGCGGTGGTCGCCCCAAGGCCAAGCAGTGCAAGCAGCAGGAGGAGGATCGGCTTGTAATTGGAGATCTGCAAGCAGTAGCTCCCTTCTGAGATTGGTCGGCGAGTATCGGTAGGGGTATAGAGCGGGCTTATTTTAACAAATTAATGGACTCATATAAATATATGGGCGAATCGCATCTGGTTGCTAGCCGTAGGAGGGTCTCGGGGGGCTCGGTTCTCGACCGGCGCGTCGACGATTACTGTTGCGGGACCGTGGCCGGACAGAAACACACGCCCAGAGCGCTCACGATCGCGGGCTCGGACTCCGGAGGCGGCGCCGGCATCCAGGCCGACCTCAAGGCATTCGCTCGTAGCGGCGTGCACGGGCTGAGCGCGATCACGGCGATCACCGCGCAGAACACCGTCGGCGTGCTTGCGATTCACGCCGTGCCCGGCGAGATCGTGCTCGCGCAGGTGCGCGCGGTGATCGACGACATCGGCGTCGACGCCGTGAAGGTCGGCATGCTCGGCACCGCCGAGGTCGCGCTTGCCGTCGCGCGCGCGCTGCGCGAGCTGCCGCCCGGGACGCCAGTCGTGGTCGACCCCGTGATGGTCGCCGAGTCCGGAGCCAGGTTGCTCGACTGCGAGGCCGAGAGCGCGCTTGTCGACGAGATCCTGCCGCTGGCGAGCGTCGTGACGCCGAACGTCGCCGAGGCGCGCGTGCTGGCCGGCAGCGCCAGCGGCGGCGCCGAGCTGACGGCTGGCGAAGTCGAGCTGACGGCTGACGAAGCCGAGCGGCTGGCACGCGCGGTGCTCGCGCTCGGGCCCGCCGCTGTCGTGCTGACCGGAGGCCACCGCGTGGAGCCGGTCGATGTCTACGTCGATGCGCAGGAGCGCGCGGCGATTGAGATCGCGGGCGTGCGCCACGCGCGGGGCGCCGCGCACGGCTCCGGTTGCACGCACTCGAGCGTGCTCGCCGCGCAGCTCGCGCTCGGGCGCACGCCGCTGCAGGCCGCGCGTGTCGCGCGTCGGCTTGCCGGCGAAGCCGTCGCTCAGGGGCTGCGCGACGTCGGCGCCGGCGCCGGACCTGTCGACATCCTCGGCCTGGAGGGCCTGCGGGGTGGCATAATCGAAGAGCGATGAAGCTGCTGCGACTGAAGCCCGGGCATGGTGAGGTCGTGCTTGCCGAGGGCGACGTCGAGATCCCGGCACAGGAAGCCGAGTTGATCGAGGCCTTTCGTCGCGAGCTCGACGCCGGTATGTGGGCAGCCGTTCCGACCGAGCGCCGCGACGGGCGCCGCGAAGCCGAGCTCGTCAAGGACTTCGGCGAGGTCCCGCGCGACGCCGAGCGCGTGATCTTCTTTCCGCGCGCCGCCGGCGGCGCGCCGCGGTAGGCCGCGATGGTGCTCGCGCTCGGCGCGACCGCGATCGTCCTCGCGGTGCTGCTCTGGGAGCTCAGCCTGCCGCGTGTGCGCGCGTTACTCGCGAGCGTGGTGGAGACACGCAGAAGTCGCCGCGCGCGCGCTGGTGAGCACGCCGGGCACGCGCAGCGCATGGGTTATGACCCGGGCCGCGAGCGGCGCGCCGAGCAGCGTGCACGAGCGCTGCTGCGCTCGTGCGTCAATGACGAGGAGTGGTCGATGTATCGCGACCTCGGCTTCCTGCGTATCGCGGGTCGCGCGCCGCAGGGAACGCCGGCCGCGCCCTACGCCTACCTGATCTACCCGCACCGGCCGATCGTCGCCTACCTAACCGACAGCGGCGCGCTGCTCAGCGAGTATTGCGTCGCGTTTCCCGACCACTCGCGTCCGTACGGCAGCACGCGGTTGCCCGACGCCGACGACGTGCTCGCGAAGTGGATGGCGCTGGCTGCCGACGAGCGCCGACTGATCGCCGACGCCAACATGCACCTGCCCGGCCGTCAGCTCGACCCCGAGCAGGTGCGCGACGATCTCGTGCGCCTCGCGCGCTGGGAGCACGAGCGGCTCGCCGCCGACCGTGACCGCGTCGCCGCTGAGGGCGAGCGCGTCGCTGCGGCGGATGAGCGGTCCGCGGCCCGGCGCGAGCGGCTCGCGCGAGCGGCTTCCGCGCGCCACGCGCAGACGGATGGCGCGTGGATCGCGCGTCCCGCGCGCGGCGCGGGTAGTGTTCCGGCGCAGTGAGCGCCTTCGACGTCAAGCACCGCAGCCGCGCGCTGATCGAGGGGCCCGAGCGCGCCGCGGCGCGCGCGTACCTGCACGGGGTCGGCTACTCCGCCGAGGATCTCGCGAAGCCGATCGTCGGTGTCGCGCATTCGTGGATCGAGACGATGCCGTGCAACTTCAACAACCGCGTCCTCGCCGCGAAGGTCAAGGAGGGCATCCGCGCGGCCGGCGGGACGCCGATGGAGCTCAACACGATCGCGATCTCCGACGGCATCACGATGGGGACCGCCGGGATGCGCGCGTCGCTGGTCTCGCGCGAGGTGATCGCGGACTCGATCGAGCTGGTCGCGAGCGCGCACTGCTTCGACGCGCTGGTCACGATCTCGGGCTGCGACAAGACGATTCCCGGCACCGTGATGGCGCTCGCGCGCCTGGACATCCCCGGCCTGATGCTCTACGGCGGCTCGATCCGCGCGGGCCACTTCCACGGGCAGGACGTCACGATCCAGCAGGTCTTCGAGGCCGTCGGCGCGTACGCCGCGGGCAAGATCACCGAGGACGAACTGCACGAACTCGAGGAGGTCGCCTCGCCGGGCGCCGGCGCGTGCGCCGGGCAGTTCACGGCGAACACGATGGCGATGGCCTTCGAGGTGCTCGGCATCTCGCCGGCGGGCTCCGCGATGGTGCCAGCCGAGGACGGCCGCAAGCTCGACGTCGCGCGCGGCATCGGCGAACTCGCGATGGACGTCCTGCGCCGCGGGCTGCGACCCAGCGAGATCATCACGAAGGCCGCCCTCGAAAACGCGATCACCGCGGTCGCGATGAGCGGCGGCTCAACCAACGGCGTGCTGCACCTGCTCGCCGTTGCCAACGAAATGGGCGTTCCGCTGAAGATCGACGAGTTCGATGCGATCTCCGAGCGCACGCCGCTGCTCTGCGACCTGCAGCCCGGCGGGCGCTATGTCGCGACCGACCTCTACGCCGCCGGCGGCGTGCCGCTCGTGCTCAAGCGCATGCAGGAAGCCGGGGTGCTGAATCGCGAGGCGATCACCGTCACCGGACGCACGATCGGCGCCGAGGCCGACGCTGCGAGCGAGACCGACGGGCAGCAGGTCGTGCGCCCACTCTCCGACGCGCTGAAGCCGAACGGCGGCTTCGCGATCCTGCGCGGCAATATCGCGCCGGACGGCTGCGTCGTGAAGCTCGCCGGCCACGAGCGCCGCCGCCACGTCGGCCCCGCGCGCGTGTTCGACGGTGAGGAGTCCGCGATGGCCGCGGTGCTCGCCAAGGAGATCCAGGCCGGCGACGTCGTCGTGATCCGCGGCGAGGGCCCCGCCGGCGGCCCCGGGATGCGCGAGATGCTCGCCGTCACCGCCGCGATCGTCGGCGAGGGTCTGGGGGAGACCGTCGCGCTGATCACCGACGGGCGCTTCTCGGGTGCGACCCACGGCTTCATGGCCGCGCACGTCGCCCCCGAGGCCGTCCGCGGTGGCCCGATCGGCGCGCTGCGCGACGGCGACGAGCTCACGATCGACGTCGACGCGCGGCGGCTCGACGTCGCGCTCTCCGACGCCGAGATTGTCCAGCGTCTAGACGCATACACCGCGCGCGATCGCAGCGGCGAACATGTCGAGGTCGCGATCCAGAAGTACGCGAAGCTGGTCGGCAGCGCCGCGCAAGGCGCCATCGCCCGCTAGACCGGGTGTCCTTGGGGATCATCCACGCGGCGATGCTCGCGGTCCGCGCTGGCGGGCGCGGGGCCTCCGTGCCCCGCGTCGAAGGCTGGCACGCGGACGGCGTATGACTATTCGTTCAGGAACTCGTCCAGCAGCGCGTTGAACGCGGCGGGTCGCTCGAGCATCGGGATGTGGCCCGTATCCTCGAATACCACCTTGCGCGAGCCGGGGATCAGCTCCGCGAAGCGATCCGCGTCGCGCGCGGTGATCACGCGGTCTTTGTCGCCCCATACGATCAGCGTCGGACACGCGATCTCCGCGAGGCGATCGCGGAAGTCGTAGTCCAAGTTCGCCGCCAAGGCCTGGACGAAGCCGGGCTTGCCCGCGCCGCGGATCTGCTCGGCCGCGAGTGCCGCTGGTATCCGGCCCGGATGGCTTGCCACAAAACCGAGCGTCGCGTTGCGCAGGCCGCGGCGGCGCGCCACGGCATCCGAATGAGCCGCTATCCAGCCTGCGTAGGCCGAAATCACGCGCTCCGCGCGCCGCAGTCCCGACAGCGCGCGGGTGCCGGTTCTGTCGTTGTACGTGCTGAGGCCCGCAGCCGAGACCAGCACCAATCGCTCGACTCGCCGCGGGAAGTTGATCGCGAGCTCCGCCGCGACGAAGCCACCCATCGAGTTGCCGACGATCGCCGCGGCGTCGATGCCGAGAGTGTTCAGCAGCGCATCGAGAGTACGCGCATAGCCCGAGATGCTGATCGTCTCGCGGGGCATCGGCGAGTGGCCAAAGCCCGGCAGGTCCACGGCGATCACGCGGTGCGAGCCGAAGGAGGGGGACACGTCCTCTTGGCGCTGGCCTGTGCGGGGCTGCTCGCTAAGCGAGTGTCCACCGAATCGGTCCGCGGTTTGGCCGGCGAAGACCGGCAGCTGCTCCAGCCAATTCGGCCACGAACCTCCGAGGCCGTGGATGAAGACCAGCGGCGGACCTTCGCCAAGATCGATGAAATTGACGGGAAAATCGTTTATAATTGTCCAGTGCTGATGCTGGCTCCAATCGACATCGAGCCAGGGGGATCGCCCCACCGGCCCGTAAGGCTGCTCGCCGGCGTCAGGCTTCGCGGGGGAAGACACGGAGCTCATATACGGCATAATGTATCGAGCTGGGGGTACGGCACATGCGGATCGCGGTTGACATCGACTCAACGCTGCACGACTACTGGGATGTGCTCTCGGAGATTTCCGTGCGCCGTTTCGGCGTCGAGCTGCCTTATGAAGAGCAGCTGACCTGGGGGCTCACGCGCCTGCGTCCCGAGCAGCTTGCGCTGTGTATCAAGGAGAGCTACAGCGAGGAGCGCATCCTCGCCGGCATTCCCTATCCCGGCGCCGTCGCCGCCGTGCGCGCGTGGCGCGAGCGCGGTCACTCGGTTTACGTCGCCAGCAACCGCGAGGCGTGCTGCCACGCCGCGACCGCGGCTTGGCTGGACACGATCGGGCTGCCCTTCGACGACCTGATCTGTTCCGCGCGCAAGCTCGAGCGCTGCCTCGAGCTGGGCGTCGAACTGCTGATCGACGACAGCCCCATGATCATCGCCGGCGCGCTCGAGCGGGGGATCGTCGCGGCGACGATCGTGCACCCCTGGAACGAGGAGATCTGCGAAGAAGAGGACGTCCTCTGCGCACCCGATTGGCATGAGCTCGCGCAGCGGCTCGCACCTGTGATCGCAGACGCCCGCGTCGAGCTCGGCGCTGCAAGGGCCTAGCCGCGCCAGCGCCGCGGTCGTCCGATTTCGCACCGACCCCGTCGTCGCATGGGAGCAGTGGGATGCTTGGCGCTTGGCGGTGCCGAAGTATCCGCGAGTCCTCCCAGGCAGGGCACTTGGCGCTACGCGGCGAAATACAGCGTCATGTCGCGCGCCACTCTCACCGCCGACGGCGAGCCACGTGCCGTGAGCAGCGAGTCTCAACCCGCTGGTGGTGAGCAGGCGTTCGTGAGTGGCGAGTCTCAGTCCGCTGGTGGTGAGCAGGTGTCCGTGAGCGGTGAGTCGCAACTGCAACAGTCCTGGCGCGTCGCGCTCGTGCTGCTGCAGGACGACCTGCGGCGGCGCGATGCCGCCGCGCGCACACGTCGCGCGTACGCCGCCGACCTCGCGCAGTTCGCCGAGTGGGCCATTCCGCAGGGGCTCGAGCTCCAGCGGATCGGTCCGCGCGAACTGCGCCGCTACATCGCGCAGCTCTCCGCCGCGGGACTTGCGCCGACCAGCACCGCGCGCAAGCTCGCCGCGCTGCGCGCGCTGTTCGCCAGCCAGCGCGAGCACGGGCGCATTGCCCATAGCCCCGCTGAGCTGCTCGCGACGCCCAAGCGCGGCTCGTACCTGCCACGCGTGCTGCGCGCCGGCGACGTCGCCGCGCTGCTCGACGGGATTCCAGCCGGCGGCGCGCTGGAGATCCGCGACCGCGCGCTGTTCGAGCTCGCCTACGCCTGCGGGCTGCGCGCCGAGGAGCTTGTCTCGCTGCAGATCGACGACGTCGACCACGACGGCGAGCAGCTGCGCGTCGAGGGCAAGGGGCGCAAGACACGCTACGTGCCGGTCGGAGAAGTCGCGCTCGCCGCCGTCGGGCGCTACCTGGAGCGCGCGCGCCCTGCGCTTGCCGCCGCGCCGCACGCCCAGGTCCATGTCCGCGCCGATGTCGATGATGAGCGCGAGCGAGTACATACCGGGCGAACCCCTGCCGAGCACGCCGAGACCGCTCGCCAGAGGACCCGCGCCGAGCGCGCGCTGTTCCTCAGCAAGTCCGGTCGCGCGCTCGGTACCAGCGACGTGCGACGGCGGTTGCGCGTCTGGACCGAGCGCGCCGCGATCGCCGGTGGAGCATCGCCGCACGCGCTGCGACACAGCTTCGCCACGCACCTTCTCGACGGCGGCGCCGATCTGCGCAGCATTCAGGAGCTACTCGGCCACGCGAGCGTCTCGACGACGCAGGTATACACTCGGGTAGAGTCCGCCAGGATAAAAAGCGCATACTCGCGCAGCCATCCTCGAGCCTGACAAGCGGAGAAAGATCCTGGAGACCAACGTCAAAACGGTCGAGCTGCGCGACCTGTGGCGGCGCTACAAGTCTGATGGCGACCGGCGCGCGCGCGAGCGGCTCGTCGTCGCGTACTCACCGCTGGTCAAGTACGTCGCCGGGCGCACCGCCGCCGGGTTGCCGCCGCACGTCGAGGAGGCCGACTTGATCTCCTACGGCCTCGTCGGGCTGATCTCTGCGATCGAGCGCTTCGACCTCGGCCGCGAGATCAAGTTCGAGACGTACGCCATCACGCGCATCAAGGGTGCGATCATCGATGAGCTGCGCTCGATGGACTGGGTCCCGCGCAGCGTGCGCGCTCGCGCTCGTGAGATCGAGCGCGCGAACTCCAAGCTCGAGCACAAACTGCAGCGCGCGCCGACCGACGCCGAGCTCGCCGCCGAGCTCGGGCTCACCGATCAGGAGCTGCAGGACTCGCTGCTGGCGATCTCGCACTCCTCGATCGCTGCGCTCGACGAGCTCTGGAGCGTCTCCGACGCCAGCGGCGACCAGGTCTCCCTGATGGACACGATCGAGGACCCCGGTGCGCCCGACCCCTCGCGCGCGCTGGACGTCGGGGACATGAAGGACCGTATCGCCGACGCCATCGCGCGGCTGCCCGAGCGCGAGAAGCTAGTGATCGCGCTCTACTACTACGAGAACCTGACCCTGCGCGAGATCGGCGAGGTCCTCGGCGTTACCGAGTCGCGCATCTCCCAGCTGCACACCAAGGCCGTCCTGCGACTGCGCTCGCGCATGCAGGGCGACACCTTCGACTGACCCCGCCACGCGCGGAGCTGAAAAGGGGACGGCTCGCAGTCGGCTGTCCCGCCGTGCACGTGTGCGAGACACCCCTGGCGGACGCTCGCGGTGCGCTGTATCGTGAATCGCATACCCCGGACATAGGCGCCGGCGGGAGCGAGGCGCCGGCAGGAGAGGAGCGTCCATCGTGCACACAGCGGCAGATCGGATTCGCAACGTCGCCCTCGTCGGGCATCGCGGGGCCGGGAAGACCTCGCTGCTGGAGGCTCTGCTGTTCGAGGCCGCCGTCATCGGCCGGCTTGGTTCGATCGCCGACGGCAACACCGTCTCCGACGCCGACCCCGACGAGCGCGCGCGGCGCATGTCGATCTCCGCCGCGCTCAACTCGTTGGAGTGGGCCGGACGCAAGGTCAACCTGCTCGACACGCCCGGCGAGCCCAGCTTCGTCGCCGACGCGCTCGGCGCACTGCGCGTCTGCGAGTCCGCGATCTTCGTCGTCAACGGTGTCATGGGCGTCGAGGTCTCGACCGCGCGGCTGTGGGCGCGTGCCGCCGAGCTCGACATCGCACGGATGCTGTTCGTCAACATGCTCGACCGCGAGCGCGCCGACTTCTTCCGCGCGCTCGAGCAGCTCAAGGGCGCCTTCGGCCAGCACGTCGTCGCGACCGAGATCCCGATCGGATCTGAGCACGAGCTCGCCGGTGTCATCGACCTCGTCGACATGAAGGCCTACCAGCAAGACTCCGCCGAGCGCCACGGCTGGAGTGAGATCGCGATCCCCGACGAGCACGCCGAGCGGGCCGCGCAGTACCGCGAGAAGCTAATGGACGAGGTCTCCGAGGTCTCCGACACGCTGATGGAGCGCTATCTCGAGGGTGCGGAGATCTCCCATGAGGAGATCGTCGGCGCGCTCAAGGACGGCACCAACCATGGACGCATCTTCCCCGTCGTCTGCGGCGTCGCCACGCGCAACCTCGGCACCTCGCGACTGCTCGACGCGATCGTCGAGGACCTGCCCTCGCCCGTGAAGCACGGCACGCTGCGGGTCGGCGAGCTCGAGCTCATTCCCGACGAGGACCGCGAGCTATTCGCCTATGTGTTCAAGACCCGCGCCGACCCTTTTGCCGGGCGCATCAACCTGTTCCGCGTCTACCAGGGGACGATGCGTCATGACACCCACGCGCTCAACACGCGCGCGCACGCCAAGGAGCGCATCGGCCAGCTGCTGACGTTCGCCGGCAAGGACGTCGTGCACGTCGAGGAGTTCGGGCCCGGCGACATCGGCGCCGTCGCCAAGCTCAAGGAGACCCGCGCCGGAGACTGGCTGGCCGTTCGCGACGAGCCGATCGCGCTGCCCGCGCTGAAGCTCCCCTCACCGGTCATGGCGTTCGCGATCGAAGCCGCCAGTAGGGGAGAGGAGGACAAGGTCTTCACCGCCCTGCACCGCCTGCAGGAGGAGGACCCCACGATCGACCTGCACCGCGACCCGCAGACCGGCGAGCAGATCGTCGCCGGTCTCTCCCAGGTCCATGTCGAGGTGATCGTCGATCGTCTGCGCCAGCGCTTCGGCGTCGAGGTCTCCCTGAAGCCCCCGCGCGTCCCCTACCGCGAGACGATCCGCGGCGCCGCCAAGGCGCACGGGCGCCACAAAAAGCAGTCCGGTGGGCGCGGTCAGTTCGGCGACTGCCATATCGAGATCGAGCCGCTTCTCGACGGCGAGGCCGCCGATGGCTTTGAGTTCGTCGACCGCATCAGGGGCGGCGTGATTCCGAGCTCGTTCATCCCCGCCGTCGAGAAAGGCGTGCGCGAGGCCATGGGTGCAGGTGTGCTCGCCGGCTATCCAGTCAAGGGTGTGCGCGTCACGCTCTACGACGGCTCCCACCACGCCGTCGACTCCTCCGAGATCGCCTTCAAGCTGGCCGGCCTCGCCGCGATGCGCGATGCGCTCGAGCACGCAAGTCCAGTTTTGCTGGAGCCGATCATGCTGGTCACCGTCTCCGTGCCCGACGAGTGCGTCGGCGACGTCATCGGCGACCTCAGCAGCCGCCGCGGCCACCCTCAGGGAATGCAGCCCGCCGGTACCATGACCGAGATCAAGGCCGAGGCGCCGATGGCCGAGATGCTCAGCTACGCGCCCGACCTGCGCTCGATCACAGGGGGACAGGGCGACTACACACTCGAGCTGTTGCGCTACGACGAAGTCCCCGCGCACCTCGCGCAGAAGCTCGTCGATCAGTCCGCCGGCGAGCACGCCGCCGCGCACGCTTAGCGCCTCGACCGCCGCGGGCATGCTTCTTAGCGCCTCGATCGCCGCGGGCACGCTTTGGGGATGGCTCGCTCGCGCCATCGCCGGGCGTGGAGGCTCCGCGCTCCTCCGTCGCGGGGCACGGAGGCCCCGCGCCCATGTGCCATGTCCGCGCGCAAACTCGCGCGGACGATCCCAAGAGACTCCCTACGCGGGACGCCGCGCGCGGTCGGAGATCACCAGCAGCAGCGCCAGCAGCACGAAGTTCATCGCCACCGACGAGCCGCCGTAGGCCACGAACGGCAGCGTCACGCCCGTCAGCGGGATCACGCGCGTCACGCCGCCCACGATCACGAACACCTGCATCGCTACCGTGAACGCCAGTCCCGTCGCCAGCAGCTTGCTGAACGAGTCGCGCGCCAGCATCGCGATCTTGAGGCCGCGCGCGACGAACAGCAGGTAGGTCAGGAGCAGTGCGCCCGCACCCGCGAGGCCGAGCTCGTTGGTGATCACCGCGTAGATCATGTCGCTTTCCGGGATCGGGATCAGCTTCAACAGCGACTGGTCGAAGCCCGTCCCCAACAGGCCGCCATCGGCCTGCGCGAACAGCGATTGCGCGAGCTGGTAGCTGCCGCCGACCTTCGCGTTGTAGAGCGCCGGGTCGAAGGGGTGTTCCCAGGCCAGCACCCGCGCGTGCACGTGGCTCACGTGGCTCGCCACGAACCACGCGCCGAGCGCGAACAGCACCAGGCCGATCAGCGGGTACGACACGCGGCCCGTCGCCACGTACAGCAGCGCCAGGAACGAGCCGTAGAACATCAGCGACGTCCCCAGCTCGCGCGTCAGCAGCAGCGTCAGCATCGCCGCGCCCCACACCAGCAGCATCGGGCCGAACTGCTTCATCGGCGGCAGCTGCACGCCGAGCACGCGCCGGCCCGCCGTCACCAGGATCTGGCGGTTATCGCGCAGGTAGCTCGCCAGGAAGATCACCACCGCGATCTTCGCCAGCTCCGCCGGCTGAAAGGACACGCTGCCGAAGTGCACGTTCAGGTACGCACCGTTGACTTCGCCGCCGATCCCCGGCACGCGCGGCAGCACCGTGATGCCGATGCCCACCGCCGCGATCGTGTACCGGTAGCGCTCCAGCACACCTACCCCGCGGCGGCGCAGCAGCACGATCGTTGCCGCGAACAGCACCAGTCCTAGGACCATCCACTGCGCCTGCTGGCGCGCCAGCGTCGGGTTGATTCGGTAGACCATCACGATGCCCACGCTCGCCAGCACCGCGCCCAACGGGAACAGGTACGGGTCCGCGTCCGGCAGCGCGAAACGGATCACCAGGTGCCCCGCCAAGCACAGTCCAAGGAAGATCGCTCCGTATGTCAGCGAAAGACTCGACGCGTGGTTGAGGGTTAGGTTCGTCGAGCTGCCACGCGTCGTCTTCTCCGCCTGGATGAAGATCGCCGTGAAGCCCGCCGTCACCAGCAGCGCCGCCGGCAGCAGGCCCAAAAGCTCGCGGTTGCGCGCGCTCAGCATCGGTTGAGCCTAGCCATCGCAGCGGCGCGCACGCGCCGACCGCGCGGATAACCTTGGCCGCGTGGGAGAGCAGCCTCCGCCACGGTTGTGGCTCGACATGTGGAAGCGCTTCTTGATCGCCGGCGTGCTGATCGTGCTGCTCTGCGGCACCGCCACCGCCGTCTGGGCGCTGCGCACCGCCAACCAGCTCGCCGCCGAGGTCTTCCCCAAGCTCAACCAGATCCACACGCCCACCGGGCTGATCACCTCGATCTACAGCGGCGGTCCCAAGACCTTCCTGATCCTCGGCTCCGACAAACGCTACGGCTCCAAGAACTCCGAAGAACGTCTCGCCGCCGCGCACAGCGACACGATGCTGCTCGTCCGCTTCGACCCCGAACAGGAACAGACCTCCGTGCTCTCGATCCCGCGCGACCTGCTCGTCTCGATCACCGCGCCGGGCGGGCAGGTCTACTATCCCGCCAAGATCAACTCCGCCTACACCATCGGCAGTGTCCTGCCCGGGCACGACGAGGGCGCCACGCTCGCCGCCGAGACCGTCAAAAAGGTGCTCCCCGGGCTCAAGCTCAACGGCATCATCGATGTCACCTTCACCGGCTTTATCCGCCTCGTCGACAAGCTCGGCTGCGTCTACGTCAACGTCGACCACCGCTATTTCAACGAAAACCTCGGCACCCCCGAAACCGACTACACCAACATCAACCTCCAGCCCGGCTATCAGAAGCTCTGCAATGAAAACGCGCTCGCCTACGTCCGCTATCGCCACACCGATTCCGACTTCGTCCGCGTCGCCCGCCAGCAGGACTTCCTGCGCGATCTGCGCGAGCAGGTCTCGCCCGAACTGAGCCAGGTCGGCACCATCGCCAAGGCCGTCGGGCACGCCATCAGCACCAACTTTCCGCCCTCCGGCAGCGTGCTGCTCGAGCTCGCCAAGCTGATCGCCTTCTCCCAGACCAAGCCGCTGCGTCAAGTTCAGTTCCAGCGCAACAACGTCAACTACATGCTCGGCGGCGGCTCCTACGTCACCACGACCCCCGAACTCGCCGCCGCCACGCTCAAGGACTTCCTCTACGGCCACGAACACCTCCAAGCACCGAGTTCGCACGTCGCCTCCAGCTCACACCGCGGCTCCCACAGCCACCACAGCCACAGTCACAGCTCCGGTTCCACCAATCCTGCCGCCATCGATCTCTACCCGACGCCCGCCGCCGACGAGGAGCAGGCTGTTAGTGCCGCCGTACAGGTGCCATTTCCCGTCCTCTATCCACGTTTGCAGAGCGGCCCCGCCACGCAGGAAACCGTGCGTCCCTATGCCCTACGCGATCAGCAGGGGCATCTGCACCACGCCTATGTCGTCGTCTACCAGCAGAACATCCTCGGTGGCTACTACGACGTCCAGGGCACCGACTGGCTCGATCCGCCGATCGTCTCACATCCCAACGAAACCCAGAATCGCGACGGACGCACCTACATGATCTTCGCCGACGGCTCCCATATCCACATGGTCGCCTGGCGCCACGGCAAGGTTCTCTACTGGGTCATTAACACGCTGCTCGAGGAACTCACCAACCAGCAGATGCTGACCATCGCCGATTCAGTGCAGCCGCTGCGCTGAGGGCAGGATGGCCCACGAGTCGCGCCTACCGTCAGGCCGGGGCGCTAGCTTCGGGCTGCGGCGCGGGCCTGATCCAGTGCGGCGTTGACGAGGGAGTCCGCGTGCGCGTTGCGCGCGCGGGGAACAGTCCGTATCGACCAGCGATCGAACTCGCGCAGCGCCGCCATCGCCTCGCTGTGCAGCGGTCGCATCGCCGCGTGCTTGACCTTATAGACGCCCTGGACCTGCTTCGCGATCAGCTCCGAGTCGCCAATCACCTCGATCTCGCTCGCGCCGAGACCCCGTGCGCATTCGAGACCCAGCAGCAGTGCGCGGTACTCCGCCACGTTGTTCGTCACGTTGCCAAGCAGCTGCGCCCGCTCCTCGAGCACCTCACCGTTGGGGTCCGAGACCACGCAGGCCGCCGCCGCCGGCCCTGGATTGCCGCGAGCGCCGCCATCGACGTGGACGATCACCTTCATAGCCGAAAGTATTGCGATTGCTTGGGACGGTACCCGCTCGTCGAGTGATTTCTCGTGTAGTTTCCACAATGCTCGAATACTTGCTGGGAGTTGGACGCAACTAGGGGGCCACGATGAACGCTTGGACTAGCCGCTTGCAACCGCCGTCGTCCGATCTTGGCTTCGCTGCGGGACCTGTGGTTACTCGTAGGTCCGCGGTGCCCAGGCGCATGCTGGTCGCGGTCGCGCTGGCCTGTCTGGTGCTCGGTGTGGTGCTCCACCAAGGTATCGGCGGGAGAAGCCAGCCGGCCGTGCCTGGTGCACAGTCTCACGCCGCCTCCCGAGCTGGATTGTTGAGCTTGCCGGTAGCCGCGCAGGGTCTGGTTTCGACTGCGCTGGGGCGAGGCGATGCGGTGTATCGGATCGACGGGTTGGTGGCTCACAATCCAGTGCAGCGGCTTTCGGCGCGGTTCGGACGCTCAGGGGTCGCGATCACGACCGGCTCCGCACGGTTCGCGATCTCGTTGAAAGCGTTCGGGCGGGGTAGCACGTTGGGAGCGCTCGCGCCGGTCTCGCCGGTCGCGAGCGCCGATCGGGTCAGCTACGCGCACGGCTCGCTGCGTGAGTGGTGGGCGAACGGGCCGCTGGGGTTGGAGCAGGGCTTTGATATCGCGCGACGTCCCGCCGGAGCAGGCGCGTTGACGCTCGCGCTTGCCGTGCCCCGGAGCGCGCGTCTGGAGAGCGGTGCGCTGTCGCTGCCTGGTGGTCTGCGCTACACCGGCGTGCACGCCACCGATGCCGGCGGTCGCGCGCTGCCTGCGTGGCTGCAGGTGCGCGGCGGACGCGCCCTCGTGCGGGTCGATGATCGCGAGGCGCGCTATCCGGTACGCGTGGACCCCTTCGTACAGCAGGCGGAGCTGACTGCGGGCGACGGTGTCGGCGGCGACGAGTTCGGCTACTCGGTCGCGGTCTCAGGCAACACGGTCGTCGTCGGCGCGCCCGAACACACGGTTGGCGCGAACGCCCAGCAGGGCGCGGTGTACGTGTTCGAGATGGGAGCCGGTGGGTGGGCTAACGCCACCCAGACCGCCGAGCTGACCGACTCTGCCGGCAGCGCTGGCGCAGAGCTCGGCTACTCGGTCGCGATTTCAGGTGACACGATCGCCGCCGGCGAGCCGGCCGGCACCGAGTTGCTGCACGACTCCAACCCCACCCACTCGCAAGGCACGGTCGATGTGTACACCACCACCGGCGCCTGGACGAGCACGAGCACGCCAAACGCCCAGCTGACCGAATCGGCCGAAACTGACGTGCTCGGCGGAGAGCTCGGCTGGTCGGTCGCGATCTCCGGCAAAACGATCGTGGCCGGCGCGCCCTTCGACGGTATACATGGGGATCCCGAGGGCGTCGCGTACGTGTTCGTAGAACCTAACGGCGGTTGGTCAGGCGCCCACACCCAAGCCGCTGAACTGATGGAGAGCGACCCCTCCGGCGCGGATCATTTCGGCACATCGGTCGCGGTCTCGGGCGGCACGGTCGCCGTCGGCGCGCTCTACTTCGTCGGTGACGGGCACCAGGGTGCGGCGTTTGTATACACCGAACCCGGCGGCGGTTGGTCGGGCACCCGTACCCAGGCCGCCGAGCTGGGGGCAAGTGACCCGAACCTCTCCGGCGGCGACCAGCTCGGCGCATCGGTCGCGGTCTCGGGCAACACGGTCGTCGCCGGTGCTTACAACCACAAGGTCGGTGCGGAGTCCGGCCAGGGCGCCGCCTATGTCTTTGTGATGCCCGTCGGTGGGTGGAAAGACATGGCCCAGACCGCCGAGCTGACAACCAGCGAACCCAGCGAAGGCAACGCCCTCGGCTTTTCGGTCGCGATTTCGGGCAACACGATCGTCGCCGGTGCGCCCTCCCACCAGGTGGGCGGCAACGACGACCAGGGCATCGCGTACCTGTTCACCGAACCCGCGGGTGGCTGGGTGAACATGGGTCAAAGCGGAGAACTGACGGCAAGTGATGGAACCCCCAGCGACAACCTGGGCTACTCGGTAGCGATCTCCGGTAGCACGATCGTCGCCGGCGCCTATCGACACGTCGCAGGCTCGGCCACAGCGGACCACGGCGCCGCGTACGTGTTCGGACCCGGGAGCACATCGGGCGGAGGCTCAACCGGCGGGAGTGGAGGCACTACCGGCGGTGGGACCTCGACAGGCGGCGGACCCGTGTCTGTTCCGAGTGCGCACGTCGTCTCGGTCTCCGGTGGGCGAGGCAAGCTCACGGTGACCCTCTCATGCCCGGCGGGTGGCGCGTCCTGTGCGGCGGTGACCGTGAATGCCACTGTCAAGGAGCACCTCAAGGGCAAGAGGATCACGGCGATCGCCGCCGGCGCCAAGAAGAAAAAGTCACCCACGACGAAGCAGGTCGTAGTCGCCAGCGGCGGCGTAACGCTCTCGGCAGGCGCGACCCAAGCGCTTACGCTCACTCTCGATTCGACTGGGCGCACACTACTCTCGAAGTTCGGCAAGCTCACGACGATCGTGACCGTCAGCTCCGCCGGCAAGACGATCGACACTGCCACCGTCACAGTGCAAAAGGCCGCCAAGCCGAAAAAGAAGAAGTAGCTGCTGTCGCCTTCGGGGCCTCCGGAGGCAGACGAGCAGCGGGCGCGCTTAGGGGGCCAGTGCGCTTAGGGCTGAGCCAGCGGGAGCAGATCTCCCGCAACCCGTGCGCGGCGGCGGTCACGCACGATACGACGCTGACGGTCCTCCGGGGTAACCGGCTCAGATCGACGCCCGCGTCGATCGGCCTCGCGACGCTCGACGATCACCGTCACGTTCTCGTCGTGCTCGTAGTGCGCGACGAGCTTCGGATAGAGCTCATCCTCGAGTGCCTTGGGAACCACGCAGTAGATCATTCTGCCGTAATCTTAGCTCAGTTAGCCAGCAACGAGAGCATTCCATGCTCGTCGGCCGCCGCGTTCGCCACGCGGTCCTCGGCGGGTAGTTCTTCGAGCTCCATGCCCTCGGCTGCGATGGTCACGCCCGCCGCCTCATCCGCGAGGTCGATCTCGTAGCGATACCAGCAGAGCTCCCACGCGACCACGATCGCGACCGTGCTCTTGCCGGTCACCGGCGTCGCGCGGACACAGGCCGCCCCGAGCGAGCGTGCTACGCCCGCAACGCGGCGCGGCGGCTCGCCGGCATTGAAGATCTCGAGTGCCCGCAGCACACCGGCGTACGCCGCT
Organism: Solirubrobacteraceae bacterium; assembly: GCA_036502205.1. Lineage (GTDB taxonomy): Bacteria > Actinomycetota > Thermoleophilia > Solirubrobacterales > Solirubrobacteraceae > Palsa-744. The sequence goes on from DASXZA010000028.1 coordinate 40,105, forward strand.
CCATCTATTACGGCCTCGTCGGCGGCACCGTCGCTACCGGGATCGGTCCCGGACGAGGGTCCTCCGCTCGGCGGCTGCGCCGATTCGCCTCCGTGCTCCTCGAGGGCGCCCACGTATCCCTCCGGTGATGGGTCCTCGGCAAGGCCGCCCGCCCACTGCTCATCCGCGCCGCTCCACTCGCTCTCGACGCCTGCCCACTCCGAACGCGCCGTCGTCGCGCCCGCTCGGCGAGCGCTACCGGGCGACTCCGATGTGGCCGGGTCCGCTCTGTGGTCGCTCGCTTGGACCGGCTCGCGCAGCTGCCGCAGTCGTCCCAGTAGCGAGCGACTGCGCTGCGGGTGCTGCGCACGCGGGCTCGTCAAGTGCGCGTCGACCTCGCGCCGCCAGCCCTCGTGAGTCGCGCGGGGCGCGCACAGCTCGCAGACCATGCGGCGTTGTCCGCCGCCGAGGAAGACGTCCGGGCGCTCGCCGCGCAGCAGTCGCCGACCACAGAGGTCACACGCCACGTCGGGGTGGAAGGTCACGATCGTCCTAGCCGCCATCGACGTCTCAGGGTAGACCACGCCGGCACGTCGGGCTCGCGCGAATGGCGCGACCGGCCAATTCGCTTGCTTTTGCCGGGGATCGCTGGGGTTGGATGTTGTCCGTCGAGGACCCCGCCGCGCGCGCGTACGCCCGCGCGGCGGGGTCGAACTGAGATGCATGGATGCTCACAGCTCAAGGAACAAGCACGCAGCGCGTCGAAGATCGCTCGCGAGATGGACAGCAGCTCGACTACGACCGCCGCGCGCACGCAGGCACCGCGCTTCATGTTGCGCGCGCAGAGCGCGCTGGCCTCCAACGCCGGACTGCACCCGCGCCCGTGGCGCGGGCGGCTCCGTCGCGCACTACGCGATGGAGCCTTTGTGCTGCACTTCCAGCCGATCGTCGATCTCGCCGACGGCGTCGTATCCCACCACGAGGCGCTCGTGCGACTCGCGGACGAGCCCGACGGACGACTGCTCGCGCCCGGCACGTTTCTGCCCGCCGCCGAGCGCTACGGGCTCATACGCGAGATCGATCGCCTGGTCATCAGCCGCGTCGCCAAGCTGCTCGGCGCGAGGACTGTGCATGAGGGCACCGATGCCCGTAGCGTCGCCCTCAACCTCTCCGCGCTGTCGGTCACCGATCGCGGGATGCTCGCCCACATCGAGTCCGAGCTCGCCCGCAATCACGCCGATCCCCGCCGCCTTGTCGTCGAGATCACCGAGACCGCCGCGATCTCAGATATCCACCGCGCCCGCGCCTTCTGCGAAGGCCTGCGGTCGCTCGGTTGCGCGATCGCGCTCGACGACTTCGGGGTCGGCTTCGGCTCCTTCTACTACGCCAAGCGTCTGCCCTTCAGTTATCTAAAGATCGACGGCGACTTCGTGCGCGAGCTGCCCAGCTCCCGCAACGACCGGCTCGTCGTCAAGGCGATCGTCGACGTCGCTCGCGGCATGGGACGCCAGACGATCGCCGAGTTCGTCGGCGACGACGCCACGCTGAGTCTGCTGGAAGAGCTCGGGGTCGACTACGCGCAGGGCTTTCACATCGGGCGCCCCGTGGCGCTCGCCGCTGTCTGAGGACGTCGCAGTCGCACCCCGCTGGGCGCCGCCAGGCCGGAGTGAGGGAGGTGTCTGTCGATGTATCGGTTTTGGGCCCCGCCGCGCGTGGGCGTACGTGCGCGCTCGCGCGCGGCGGGGCTGAATTTTTTGTTGTCGACTACCGCGGCTGCGGGAACTGCGCGCGCATCGCCACGTCCCACGCGCGATCCGGCAGCAGGCGACGCTGGAGCACCGTTAGTCGCGCCGACGGCGTCACGAGTACGCGCGTCGGTGCACGGCGGCGCGAGATCGCCTTCTCGATCGCCTTTGCCACGACATCCGGGCCGCCACCGAGGTGGCGCATCGGGCCCTCATAGACACCGGTCGTCAGGGCCGCCACCTTCGCGTTGAACCGCGCGTAGCTTCCGTCGGTCGCGTCACGCGTCTCGTCTAGGTCGGCCGTGCTCGCGACCGCCGCCTGCGCGAAGTCGCTCGTGATCAGGCCCGGCTCGATCAGGATCGCGTCGACGCCGAAGCCGCGCACCTCGAAGCGCAACGCGTCGCTGATCGCCTCCAGCGAGTACTTCGTCGCGTGGTAGAGGCCACCGCCCGGGAACGTCACGCGCCCGCCCATCGAGCCCACGTTGACGATCTTGCCCCAGCGCTGGCCACGCATGCCCGGGAGCACGAGCTGCGCCAAACGAATCGCCCCGAACACGTTCGTCTCGAACTGCCGGCGCACCGCCTCCATCGGCACCTGCTCGATCGGACCGCCCTGGCTGTAGCCCGCGTTGTTCACGAGCACCCCAACCGCGCCCTCTGTCTCCTCAACCGCGCTCACCGCCGCGCGCATCGAGTCCTCGTCGGTGACGTCCAGCGCGAGGGTCTTGCAGCCCGCCTGCGCCAGGTCCGCGATCGACTCCGGACGGCGCGCCGTCGCGTACACCGTCCAGCCCGTGCGCGCCAGACGCGTGGCCGTCGCGCGGCCGATGCCCGTCGAGCAGCCGGTGATGAGCACGGCCTTCGAGACGCTGGCTGCCATCGATCGATCCTCCTGGTCGGAACTGGGCGCCAAGAATAAGCCCTGGCCGTTCTTCTGCCGTGCCCGGCTTCCGTCCCACGGTCGCCGAGCTGTTCGGCTGAGCGACGAGCGCGCCCGCGGCGCGATAGGGTCGCATCGCCATGCGCGCCGTCACCTTCCAGGCCCCCGGCGAGGTCCAGGTCATCGATGTTCCCGAGCCCGAGCTCGTCGCCGCCACTGACGCGATCGTGCGGATCGAGGCCACCGGTGTCTGCGGCTCGGATCTGCACATCTACCACGGGCGCGTCCAGATCGAGCCCGGCTTCACGATCGGCCACGAGTACGTCGGAACCGTCCTCGAGATCGGCGAGGACGTGCACGAGGTTGCCGTCGGTGACCGCGTGCTCGGCTGCTTCCAGACTGCGTGTGGGCGCTGCTTCTTCTGTCGCCGCGGTCTCTTTCACAAGTGCGACTCCTCACGCACCTTCGGCCACGGCGCCACGCTCGGCTCACTGCAAGGCACGCAAGCCGAGCGCGCATTGGTCCCCAGCGCCGACCTCGTCCTGCGCCGCGTTCCGGAGGGGATGAGCGACGACGTCGCGCTGTTCGCCGGCGACGTAATGGGCACTGGCTTTCACGCCGTCGTCGACAGCGGCCTGCGGCCCGGCGATGTTGCCGCCGTGCTCGGTCTCGGACCGGTCGGGCTGTGCGCCGTGCAAGCCGCCCGCGCCGCCGGTGCCGCGCATGTGATCGCGGTCGACTCCGTGCCCGAGCGTCTCGCGATGGCCGAGTCCTTCGGAGCGCAGGCCGTGCACCTGGAGGACGGCGACCCGCGCGGCGCCGTGCGCGAGGCAACCGCCGGACGTGGGGTCGACGTCTGCATCGATGCCGTCGGGCACCCCAAGGCGCTCGACCTCGCGCTGCGCCTGACTCGCAAGTGCGGCACCGTGCAGGCGATCGGCGTCTACGCCGAGCGCGCCGAGGTGCACATGGGCCTGCTGTGGATCAAGTCGCTGCACGTCTGCGCCGGGCACGCCAATGTGATTGGACACGTCGACCGCGTGCTCGCACTGATGGACGCCGGGGTGCTCGATCCCGCGCCGCTCGTCACGCATCACATGAGTTTGGATGACGCGCCCGAGGCTTACGCGCTGTACGACAAGCGTGAGGCCTTGAAGATCGTCTTGCGACCCTGATCTCGCACCCTTGCTCAGCAGCTTCGACCTAGGCACCTCCCCGCCTGGGCCGTGGAGCCTCCGCCCACGGGCAGGTAGGCTCTACCAATGCCCACCGACACCGCCGCCCCCACACTCCCCGACGCCCTCGGCGACGCCGCGCGCGCCTTCATCACCGGCCCCCAACGTCTCGTAATCGGGGCCGAGCGTCCCGAGGCCGCTGACGGGCGGACCTTCGCCACGCTCGACCCGGCGACCGGTCGCGAGATAACCCAGGTCCCGCACGCTGGTCCCGCGGACGTCGCGGGTGCACTCGCCGCGGCGCGCGCCGCCTTCACCGACGGCCCGTGGGCTTCGATGCCGGCCTCCGGTCGCGAGCTGCTGATGCTCGCACTCGCTCAGAAGATTGAAGATCACGCCGACGAGCTCGCTCAGATCGAGTCTCTCGACAACGGCAAGCCCGTGAACCTCGCGCGCTATGTCGACGTCGCCGGCACGATTGCGCACCTGCGGTACTTCGCCGGCTGGCCCACCAAGATCGAGGGCGCCGTCCTACCGGTGACCGCGCCGAACATCCACTGCTATACGCGCCGCGAGCCCGTCGGTGTCTGCGCGCAGATCGTCCCGTGGAACTTCCCGCTGATGATGGCCGCCTGGAAGATCGCGCCTGCGCTTGCCGCCGGTTGCACGATCGTGCTCAAGCCCGCCGAGCAGACACCGCTATCCGCGCTGCGTCTCGGCGAGCTGGCGCTGGAGGTCGGGTTGCCAGCTGGCGTGCTCAACGTGCTGAGCGGCGACGGCGCGACCGGCGCCGCACTCGTCGAGCACCCCGAGGTTGACAAGATCGCCTTCACCGGCTCGACCGCCGTCGGACGCGAGATCGGCGCGAAGGCCGGACAGGCGCTCAAGCGCGTCACGCTCGAGCTCGGCGGCAAGTCGCCCAACATCATCCTGCCCGACGCCGACATCGACGCCGCCGTCAAGGGCTCCTTCCAGGGGATCTACTTCAACTCCGGCCAGGCCTGCAACGCCGGCTCGCGGCTGTTCGTGCCCAAGGAGCGCTACGACGAGGTGCTCGGTGCGCTCGCCGAACGCGCCGCGGGGACGCGCCTCGGAGCGGGCCTCGACGCCGAGACCCAGCTCGGACCGCTCGTCTCCGCCGAGCAGCAGCGGCGCGTCATGGGCTACATCGATTCCGGTCGCGAGCAGGGCGCCGAGCTATTGGCCGGGGGAGAGGCCGCGTTGACGGATAGCGGTGGCTACTTCGTCGCACCTACGCTCTTCTCGGTCACCGACGACGAGCTGAAGATCGCCCGCGAGGAGATCTTTGGCCCGGTGCTCGTCGCCTCCCCCTACGACACTCTCGAGGAAGTCGCCGCGCGCGCCAACGACAACGAGTACGGGCTCGCCGCCGGGGTCTGGACGCGCGACGTCGGCTCCGCGCACCGCCTCGCCGCGCTGCTGCGCGCCGGGTCGGTCTACGTCAACACCTGGGGCAACGTCGAGCCGAATGCGCCCTTCGGCGGCTTCAAGGCCTCCGGTATCGGACGCGAGCACGGCCACGACGGGCTCGGCGCCTACCTCGAGACCAAGACCGTCTGGACCGCGCTCTAGGGGACCGGCGGTCCGTCGTACGGTGGTCAAGCAAGTGTCGCGTGCATTAGAGTCAGCGGTATGAGCGCACCCGCGCCGACTCCCGGAACCCTCGTGATCACGAGCGCCGTCGAAGACGGCACGGCCAGCATCGCGCTCGCCGGCGAACTCGATCTCGCGGGCGCGCGGCAGCTGGAAGCACGTCTCGACGAGGTCGAGCGCGAGAACCCAGCGCGGCTCGTGATCGACCTAGAGAGTCTCGCCTTCATCGACTCCACCGGCCTGCGGCTACTGCTGCAGGCCGACGCTCGCGCTCGCGAGCGCGGCTGCGAGCTCTTCCTACGCCGCGGCGAGCCCTCCGTGCAGCGCGTCTTCGAGGTCACCGGCGCCCTCGACGTCCTGCGCTTCGAGGATTGACCCTCCAGCCCGTGCACGCGAGCCCGGAGGGCGCTGCCGCGCCTCTCCGCGGTGATGGACTCGTCGCGGCACGTGTGTCCGGCGGTTCGGGCGCGCGGCGCTGGGCACTGGCGCTAGCGGGTCTCTGTGCGCTCGTGCTGCTCGCCGCGACGCTCGAGATCGTGCTCGACGCCGCGCTCGGCCATGCCCCGCTGATCCCGCGCTCGCCGGAGATCTCGAGTTGGTTGCAGGGCATCGGCGAGCGTCTCGGCTACCGCGTCTTTCTGATCGCGCTGCTCGCGTTCACCGCGGCCTACGCCGGGTTGCTCGCGCTCGCGCCGCGGCTCGCCACTGACCGGCGCTCGGCGCGCTGGGCGATCGCGCTCGTCGCCGCGCTCAACCTGATCGTGTTCGCCGGTCCGATCCTGTTCTCAACCGACGTCTTCAGCTACATCGCCTACGCCCGCATGGGCGTGCTGCACGGGATCAACCCCTACCTGCACGGCCCGCATGCGATTCGTGGTGACGCCGTCTACACCTATATCGGCAGCGACTGGCTGCGCACCGCGACCGCGTACGGCCCGCTCTACACGCTGCTATTCAGTTACCCGCTCGTGCCGCTTGGACTGAAGGGCGCGCTGTGGGGGATGAAGCTCGAGGCGCTGATCGCGAGCACCGTGACGCTCTGGCTGACCTGGCGCTGTGCGCGCCAGCGCGAGCTGAACCCCGTACCCGCCCTAATCGCCGTCGGCGCGAACCCGCTGTACGTAATTTACGGCCTCGGCGGCGCTCACAACGACCTGATCATGACCGCCTTCATGATGGCCGCCGTGAGCCTCACGCTCGCCGGTCGCGACGCGCCCGCCGCCGCCGCGGTCGTCGCGGGAGCGCTGATCAAGACCGTCGCCGCCGCCCTGCTGCCGTTCATGCTGCTCGCGCGTCGCAACCTCTCCGGGCTCTTGGGGGCCATCGCGATGGTCGTCGTGGTCGCCGTCGTCTCGTTGCCGATCTTCGGGCTGCACGGTCTGAACATCATCGCCGCGCTCAACCGCGACGCCGCGCTCGTCTCGACCGACAGCTTCGCGACCGAGATCGCGCACTTGCTCGGTAAGCCCGGCGTTTTCCCCGTGGATCACGATCTGCTGAAGCTCGCGCTTGTCGCGATCGTCATGCACCTGCTGTGGCGCACCTGGCGCGGCTATGACTGGGTCGCGGCCTCCGGCTGGACACTGCTGGCGATCGCCGTCACCAGCACCTGGCTGCTCGCGTGGTACACGCTCTGGTCGCTGCCGCTGGCCGTCGTCACACGCGACCGGCGCCTGCTGATCGCGACGCTCGGCGTGCAGGCGCTGTTCATCGCCCATCAGACCGCGCCGCTGTTCTCGCCGGTGTCCAAGTGAGCGACGCCTCCGCCGGCCTGCCCCGCAAAAGTGGCTGGGAGCGCCTGCCCGAGCGCCTGCGTCCGCGTGAGCACGAGCTGCGCGGCCGCGGCGACCTACGCCGTATCGAGAGCACGCTGCTGGTGCTCGCCTTCCTGCTGCTCGCCGTCGCCGTCGTCAACGACGTCGTGCTCGACACCCACACCGCGACGCGTATCACCGCCGACCTGCGCACCTGGCGTACGCTCACCGGCCGCAACTACCACAACATCTCCGTCGAGCAGGACCTCGAACACCACACCACACGCGACATTCTCTGCGGCAACACCTCGCCCGGACCCCCCGGTGCACTGCCGCAGATCTGCCTGATCGTGACCGGGCCGATCGTCCACGGCGCGCGTGCCGCGCACGGCGGCTTCTACCTGCTGCCATATACGCCCAATAAGCGCATCAACCGCTATGCCTGCTTCGGCTCCGCGGTCCCCGAAGACCTCTGCGGGCGCGCTACGCCGCCGGGCGCGCCGCACGCCCCACTCGCGGGCGTCGATGGCTGACACGGCGCTCGCCGACCACGTGAGCGATCCGCCGCCGGCGGCGGCGACACGCACGCTGCCCGTCTGGTGGCCGCTCGTCGCGCTGACGCTGCTCGCGGCCGCGCTGCGGCTCGGCACCCTCGACCTGCAGAGCTTCTGGTACGACGAGGCCTTCACGCCCGTGCACGTCCTGCACCCCGGGCTCGCGGCGACGCTGCGCGCGTTCGTGCACACCGAGAACACGCCGCCGCTGTGGTACGTCGTCGTCTGGGGCGTCTCGCGCGTGCTGGGAACCGGCGAGATCGCGCTGCGCCTGCCGTCCGCGCTCGCCGGGATCGCGACCGTTCCGGTCGCCTGGGGCATCGGTTGGGAGCTTGCCGGTCGCGGCGTCAGTGGCCGCCACGCCGCGATCCTCACCGCGGCGCTCGTCGCGGTCAACCCGCTGTTCGTCTGGTACTCGCAGGAGGCGCGCGCCTATGCCTTCTTCGTGCTGTTCAGCGCGCTCGCGATGCTCTGCATGCTGCGCGCCGACCGGGTGCCCACACCGCGCCGCTGCGCGCTGTTCGCGCTCGCCGGCGCGCTGGCGCTGCTCAGCCACTACTTCGCGATCTTCCTGCTGATCCCGATGGGACTCTGGCTGCTGCGCCCGCGTCGAAGACGCAACGAGGGCGCGCGCGCGGATGGTGGCGAGGGACAGCGCCACTCGCCCACCGGCGCCGCGCGCCACCCGACGCGTTCGGCCGGTGCGCTGCGTTCCCCGCCACGATCCGTCATCCTCGCGGTCGGTGCACTAGCGCTCGTCGGTGTCGCACTGGTCCCGTTGATCGTCGCGCAGGGAGGCCACGGCACCCAATGGATCGGCGAATGGGCGCTCGCGGCGCGTCTGGAAGCGATCCCGCAGTACTACCTGACCGGCTACTCCGCCGCCCCTCTCGGGCACGGCGTCGAGCTGCTCGTCGCGCTCGCGGTTCTCGCCGGCCTTGTCCTCGCGCTGTGGCGCGTGCTCACTCCGCAGGAGAGCAACGGCGCGCTGCTCGCGCTCGCGATTGCGGCTTGCGGCGTGCTGCTGCCGCTCGCGCTCGCGCTGCTCGGCGCCGACTATCTCGCGCCCCGCAACCTTGTCGCGGCAATGATCCCGCTGAGCGCGACGATCGGTGTGATCGTCGCCGCCCGCCGCGCCGGTCGCACCGGCATGGCGCTCGGTGCACTGATCGCCGTCGCCTTCCTCGCACTCAGCATCGACGTCGAGCTCAGCCCGCGGCTGCAGCGCGGCGACTGGCGCGGGCTTGCGCAAACGCTGCGCAAAGGTTGGCGCACGCCGGCCGTGGCGCCGGCATCGGGCTCGGCACGGGGGGTTGACGGCACGTTCGCATCGCGCAACGTCCCGCCGCAGACGGCGATCACGACGGTCGAGCTCGGCGCGGCGCCACTGGAGTACTACCTGCCGCCGCTGCGCAACCTCGCGCGCGACACGCAGGTCCGCGTGCGCGAGATCGACGAGACCGGCTACGCGCCGCTCGCTCGCGACGCCGGCACACCTCCGGCGGCGGGCTTTCGCCTCGTCCAGCGCGCCGACGCCAACGGCCTGATTCTCTACCGCTTCGCCTCACCCGTACCGCGCCTGGTGTCGGAGGTCGCGCTGCGTACGCACGTCATCACGCCGCACGCGCACCCCGAGGTGCTGGTCCCCGGCGACCGCGGCGCGCAGGCCGGCGCGCCGTAGTCGCGCGGCGTGTCCGCACGCTGCGAGGTCGTGAGGGTCGCACCCTTGCGGCGGGCGGGCCGGCAACGTGATATCACCGCGTCCGCGAGCGCTTGTGAAGCGAAAGGACCTAGCTTGTCGATCATGCCTCCGTCGACCCTCGAGAAGAGCACCGATGCCCGGATAGCGCTAGAGCGCGCCCGCGAGCATCTGCTCGCTCTGCAAGACGATGCGGGCTGGTGGAAGGGAGAGCTACAGACCAACGTAACGATGGACGCCGAGGACATGCTGCTGCGCGAGTTCCTCGGCATCCGCACCACCGCCGAGACCGAGCGCTCGGCCGCGTGGATCCGTTCGCAGCAGCGCGCGGACGGCACGTGGTCGAACTTCTACGGAGGTGACGGCGATCTCTCGACGACGATCGAGGCCTACTGGGCGCTGCGTCTCGCCGGCGACTCCGCTCAGGACGCGCACATGCGCGCCGCAGCCGATTTCATCCGCGCCGGCGGCGGGCTGCAACGGGCGAGGGTCTTCACACACGTCTGGCTCGCGCTGTTCGGCCTGTGGTCGTGGGAGCGCGTCCCGGCGCTACCGCCGGAGATCGTGTTGCTGCCGTCCTCGGTCGCGCTCAACATCTATGACTTCGCCTGCTGGGCGCGCCAGACGATCGTCGCGTTGACGATCGTCATCGCGCATCGTCCGCATCGCGCGCTGCCGTTTGACCTCGACGAGCTCCAGGGCGCGCCCATCGACCGGCCTCGCGCGAGCGGGCTCTCGGCGGGCGCATGGCTGACGCGTCTGGATCGCTTACTGCGCCTCTACGAGCGGCGTCCGTTGGCACCGTTGCGGCGCCTCGCGCTCGCCCGTGCCGAGCGCTGGATCGTGCGCCGCCAGGAGGCCGACGGGTCCTGGGGCGGGATCCAGCCGCCGTGGGTCTACTCGCTGATGGCGCTGCACCTCGCCGGTTATCCACTCGAGCACCCCGTGATGCGCCGTGGGCTGGAAGGTCTCGATCGTTTCATGGTTGAGGATCGCGACGATGGTTCCGAATCTCGTCCGCCCGACGCACCTGCCGGCCCGAGTCGACGCCTGGAGGCCTGCCAGTCGCCCGTCTGGGACACCGCCCTCGCGGCGATCGCGCTCGCTGACGCCGGCGTTCCCGGCGAGCATCCCGCGATGCGGCGCGCGATGCACTGGTTGCAGGCCGAGGAGGTACTGGTGCGCGGCGACTGGGCCGTCGCCCGCCCGCAGCTCGAGGCGGGTGGCTGGGCATTCGAGTTCGCGAACGACAACTACCCCGATACCGACGACACCGCCGAGGTCGCGCTGGCATTGCTGCACGCCGCTCCGGCCGATCGCGAGCGCGCGCAGGGTGCGCTCGATCGCGCCGCGCTTTGGCTGGAGGGAATGCAGAGCACCGGCGGCGGCTGGGGCGCGTTTGACGCCGACAACACACGCGCGCTCGTGCGCGAGCTGCCGTTCCTCGACTTCGGCGAGGTGATCGACGAGCCGAGCGCCGACGTCACCGCGCACGTCCTGGAGCTGCTCGCGGCGGTCGGTCGTAGCGAGACGCCGGTCGCGCGCGCCGGCCTGCGTTGGTTGCTCGACCAGCAGGAGGCCGACGGGTCGTGGTTCGGGCGTTGGGGAATCAACTACATCTACGGCACCGGCGCCGCGCTGCCCGCACTGATCGCGATGGGCGTCGCGCCGCAGGACACCAGCGTGCGACGCGCGGTGCGCTGGCTGGAGGAGCACCAGAACGAGGATGGCGGCTGGGGCGAGGACCCGCGCTCCTACGACGACCCCGCGTGGGTCGGGCGCGGAGACTCGACGGCTTCACAGACCGCCTGGGCGCTGCTCGCGCTGCATGCCGCCGGCGAGGCACGCGAGCCTTCAGAGGCGGTCGCACGCGGGATCGCTTGGCTCGTGCAGGTCCAGCGCGTCGACGGGACCTGGGATGAGCCGCAGTACACCGGCACCGGCTTCCCCTCGGATTACTACATCAACTACCACCTCTACCGTTTGAGCTTCCCGGTGATGGCGCTCGGGCGCTGCCTGGACGCGGCGGTGTGATGTCGCTGCTCGCCGACGCGCCCCCGGGCGTGCCCTCCCGCGTGGAGGTGATGGCGCGGGCAGGCAGCGAGAACTTCCCGGTCGCGAGCCGTGCACTGCCGGCACGCAGCCGCGCTCATCTAATGGCTCTCTACGGCTTCGCGCGGCTCGTCGACGAGCTCGGCGACGGAGGCCAGGACGCGCCAACCGAGCGGCTGGCGGCACTGGGGTGGTTGCAAGACGAGCTCGAGCGCGCCTATGCCGGTCATGCGCGACATCCGCTGCTCGTGGGGCTGCAGCCGACGTTGCGCGCGTGCGCCCTGCCGCGCGAGCCGTTTCTGCGACTGATTGAGGCCAATCGCGTCGATCAGAGCGTCGCGCGGTACGAGACCTGGGAGCAGTTGCTCGGCTATTGCGAGCTCTCCGCGAACCCCGTCGGTGAGCTCGTGCTCGGCGTGTTCGGCAAGGCCACTCCCGAGCGCGTCGCGCTCTCGGATCGGATCTGCACAGCGCTGCAGCTCGCCGAGCACTGGCAGGACGTCGCCGAGGACTTCGCACGTGGGCGCATCTACCTCCCGCGCGAGGATCGCGCGCGCTTTGGCTGCGAGGAGTCCGAGCTGGCCGGCCCGCCGCAAGACCTCGATGGGGGGGTCGAGGCGAGCTGGCGCCTGTGTGGCCTGCTCGCGTTCGAGGTCGCGCGTACCCGCGCGTTGCTCGCTGAGGGCCTGCCGCTGATCGAGACGCTGCGCGGCCGCGAGCGGCTTGCGGTCGCGGCCTTCGCCGGCGGTGCGCGGGCGGCACTGGACGCGATCGAGCGCTCCGGCTACGACGTGCTCGCGGGTGCGCCGCGCGCTTCGCGCCCGCGGCGACTAGCGGTCACCGCGGCGCTGCTCGCCGGGCGGCGCAGGTGAGCGCCGAAGCGGCGCGTACGCGACTTGCGTACAAGCAGTGCGAGTCGCTTACGCGCGCGGCGGCGGGCAACTTCTACTACGGCATACGCCTGCTGCCAGCCCCCAAGCGCCGTGCAATGTGCGCGGTCTACGCGTACGCGCGGCGCGTCGACGACATCGGCGACGGCGAGCTCGAGGCGGCAGAGAAGCTACGTCGCCTCGATGCCCTGGAGGCTGCGCTGGGCGAGCTGTCAGTGACCGATCCCGACCCCGTGATGGCCGCGCTGGCCGATGCGCATGAGCACTTCGCACTGCCGCTGGGCGCGCTCGATGACCTGCTCGCGGGGGTGCGCATGGATGTGCTCGGGACCTCCTACGCGAGCTTCGCCGAGCTCGAGCTCTACTGCCGGCGTGTCGCGGGATCGATCGGGCGGCTGTGTCTCGCGATCTTCGGCAGCCACGCGCCCAGCTCCCAAAACGGGGCAGGCGGCGAGGTGGCCCTAGACGGCGCGCCGCGCACCGCGTCAGAGCTCGCCGACGACCTCGGCGTGGCGATGCAGATCACAAACATCGTGCGCGACCTACGCGAGGACGCGGGACGCGGTCGCGTCTATCTGCCGGCGAAGGATCTCGTGCGCTACCACTTGCACGATGACGGACCGCTTGAGGCGGGAGCGCTGGCGGCGCTGGCGCGCGAGGCGAGCATCGGTGACCCCGAGGTCGTCGCGGGCTTTGGCGGCGGCGACGTCGGGCAGCTCTACGCGCTGACGCGCTTTCAGTGTCTGCGCGCGCGTGACTGGTTTCATCGCGGCCTACCGTTGCTCGAGCTGCTGGATCGTCGCAGTGCGGCGTGCGTGCTCGCAATGGCCGGCATCTATCTGCATGTCCTACGCCGCATCGAGGAGCACCCCGACCAGGCCTTCGCGCGGCGGATGTCGTTGAGCGCTCGCGAGAAGGCATGGGTCGCGGCGCGCGCGTTGCGTGGGAAGGGAGTACCCGAGCGCCACCCCGCCGAACGCCTGCCGGCGGACGTGTGAGACGGGCAATGAGCATCTCCTCCGCGCGTCGGCACGCGGCCAGCGGGGACCAGGGTTCGTGAGCGCGCGCGTCGCGGTCATCGGAGGAGGACTAGCCGGGATCACCGCAGCGCTCGACTGCGCGGCCGCCGGTGCGCGAGTGACGCTGCTCGAGGTTCGCCCGCGGCTCGGCGGGGCGGCGTACTCGTTCGAGCGCGAAGGGCTGCGGATGGATAACGGACAGCACGTCTTCCTGCGCTGCTGCACCGCCTACCGCTCCCTGCTCGCGCGGATCGGCGGCGAGCACGGCGTGCACGTGCAGCCGCGCCTGGAGATCCCGGTGCTCAGCCCCGGAGAGCCGGCGGTCACGCTACGACGCTCGGGGCTGCCGGCGCCGCTGCATCTGGCGGGCGCGCTTGCGCGCTATCGGCATCTGCGGCTCTCGCAGCGGCTAGGGGCGGCGCGCGCGGCACTGGCGCTGGGACGCCTCGATCCGGACGCGCCAGAGCTCGACGAGCGGAACCTGGGGGAGTGGCTGGCGGCGCGCGGGCAGGACGCGCAGGCGGTCGCGGCGCTGTGGGATCTGATCGCACTGCCGACGCTCAACCTGCCGGCGGCGCAGGCATCGCTGGCGCTGGGCGCGTTCGTCTTACGCGAAGGTCTGCTCAGGCGCGCGGACGCGGGCGACATCGGCTTTCATCGACGTCCGCTGAGCGAGATCATCGGGGATCCGGCCGAGCGGGCGCTGCACGCAGCGGGCGTGCAGGTACGGCTCAGCTGCCGCGCAGGAGCGCTGCGGCGCACCGGCAACGGCTTCGAGGTGCTGTGCGGCAACGCTCAGCGCAGCGCCGAGGAGCAGGAGGAGGACGAGGGTGAGGGCGGCGCACGACAGCGGACGGCGGCGCCCGCGAGCGGCGAGGAGGATCCCGTGAGCGCGGATGCCGTGGTCATCGCGTTGCCACACGCACGCGCGGCGCGACTGATTGAGCCGCTGGACGCCGGCGCCGCGGCGCGCGCCGGCGCGCTGCGCGCGGAGCCGATCGTCAATCTGCATGTCGTCTACGATCGCGTCGTGTGCGAGCAGCCCTTCGCGGCGGGAGTACGGACCCCGGTGCAGTACGTGTTCGATCGCAGCGTCGCCGGTGGCGTCGGCGCCGGCCGGCAGTACCTCGCCGTCTCGCTGTCGGGCGCCGAGCGCGAGATGGGCATGAGCGTGAACGAGCTGCGCGAGCACTACCTGCCGGCCCTCGACGAGCTCTTCCCGCGGGTGCGCGCGGCGCGCGTCGAGCAGTTCCTGGTCACACGCGAGCACGCCGCGACGTTCCGTGCGCAACCCGGCGTCGCGGCGCTGCGCTGCGGCCCGCGCACCACGACGGTGGGGCTCACGCTCGCCGGGGCCTGGACCGCGACGGGCTGGCCGGCGACACTCGAGGGGGCTGTGCTCAGCGGCCATGCCGCCGCACGCTGCGCGTTGGAGGCGCTGTGAGCGAGCTGTTGATCGCGGCACCGCTGCGATTGGAGGCGACGATGATCCGGGCAGGCTTGCGCCGCGGATCCCGCGGCGCAGGGACTCCCACCGTCCCGCCGGCACGCGTGCTGCAGACCGGCATGGGTCCACGCCGCTCGCGCGAGTCAGTAGCGGCGCTCGCGGTCGATCCGGCGCAGCGCCTGCTGGTGATGGGCTTCGGCGGCGGCCTCGACGAGCTCGGCGAGGTCGGCGATGCGGTCGTCGCGGACGCGGTGATCGGCCCCGACGGCGAGCGTGTCGAGTGCGCCGGCGCCGAGCAGCTCGCGGCGGCACTGCTGAAGGGCGGCATGACCGTGCGGCGCGGTGTCGTGGCCTCGGTCGAGCGCATCGCGATGGGCGATGCGCGCACGCGCCTGCGCGAGCGCGGGGCGGCGGCGGTCGACATGGAGTCGGTGTGGCTCGCGCCCGGTGCGCGCGAGCGGCCGTTCGCGGTGCTGCGGATCATCTCGGACACGCCACGGCGCGAGCTGACGCGCCCGCTGGCGACGGTCGCGGGCGTCGCACGCGCAGCGGCCGCGCTTGCGCGTGCCGCGGGCGCACTGCGCGGCTGGAGCGCGGACGTGCCGGCAGATGCAACCGGCCGTGCCGAGGGCGGCGCCGAGGAGACGATCGTCTAGTCTGAGGCCAAGATGGCGGCGCGCATGAGACAGAGCACGCGCATGGGCTGGTACCTGATGCGCCAGCGCCTTGCGCGACGGGAAAAGTTCCCGCTGATCGTCGAGCTCGAGCCGCTGTTCCAGTGCAACCTCGAGTGCGCGGGCTGCGGCAAGATCCAGCACCCCGAGCACACGCTGAAACGGCGCATGTCGGTCGAGCAGGCCGTCGGTGCGATCGAGGAGAGCGGCGCACCGATGGTCTCGATCGCCGGCGGCGAGCCGCTGATTCACCCCGAGATCCACACGAGTGCCGCGGAACTGGTCAAGCGCAAGAAGTTCGTCTATCTCTGCACCAACGCGCTGCTGCTCGAGCGCAAGCTCGATAACTTCAAGCCGAGCCCGTACTTCGCGTGGGCCGTCCACATGGACGGGCTGCGCGAGCGCCACGACGCCTCGGTCGAACGCGAGGGCGTCTTCGACAAGGCCGTCGCCGCGATCAAGGTGGCCAAGTCACGCGGCTTCCGCGTGACGACGAACACGACGTTCTTCACACAGGACTCGCCGAAGACCGTGCGCGAGGTGCTCGACTTCCTCAACGACGACCTCGGCGTCGACGAGATGATGATCTCGCCGGCCTACGCGTATGAGAAAGCGCCCGATCAGGAGCACTTCCTGGGGGTGCGCCAGACACGCGAGCTGTTCAGCGAGGCCTTCGCCGACGGACGGCGCAAGCGTTGGCGGCTGAACCACAGCCCGCTGTTCCTCGACTTTCTGGAAGGCAAGGCCGAATTCGAGTGCACTGCCTGGGGGATCCCGAGTTACTCGCTGTTCGGCTGGCAGCGCCCCTGCTACTTGATGGCCGACGGCTATGCGCAGACCTACAAAGAGCTGCTCGAGACGACCGACTGGAGCAAGTACGGCCGCGGCCGCGACCCGCGCTGTGAAAACTGCATGGCGCACTGCGGGTATGAGCCGACGGCGGTCCTGCAGACGACGCACTCGCTGCGGCAATCGCTGCGCGCGATGGTCAGCTGAGAGCTGCCCGGCCACAAACGACGGGCCGGCTGACTGTCGATGTCTGTTGGCTCAGGTGCGCGGTTCGATGAGCTTGTTCACAGAATAGGTTCGCTGAGCTATGCGCAGGGTAGAGGGAGAGCCACTACCCATCGCTGAGTCAAGGAAAAGGAGGGCTCTATATGGGCCTCATCGAGTTGCTTTTGATTGTCCTCGTAATTGCCGCCATCGCCGGCGGGCTTGGTGTGAGCCCGTTGCTCTGGCTGCTGCTGCTGATTGCCCTCGTGGTCTTCCTGACGGGCGGCGGGTTCGGCTATCGCAGAGGCGGACGGGTCTAGGAATGCCGGTCGGCGCTGGCGATCAACGAGCGGTTGGGTCGCGGGGACCGCTGGGCTCGCTCCCCGCCTGCACGTCGTTCTCCAACGCGGCGCTGGAGCGGATCTCGCGCCAGGTCATGCCCTCGCCGAGCAGCGCCGGGATACCGAGCGCGAGCGCGGTGAGCAGCTCGACGGCCTGCAGGATGATCCCGTACGCGAGCGCTGGGCCGGCTCCCACGCCGTAGGCGGCGAGCACCACCAGACACGCTGCCTGGAAGACACCGACGTTGGAGGGCGTCGCCGGCAGCACAGCGCTGACGTTGACCGCGAGCAGGATCGCCGCAGCGGCTGCGAGACCACCGTCGGACTGCAGGCCCAGGGCAAGCAGCACCGCGTAGCATGCGAGCCATTGCAGCGTCCACGCGACGAGTTGCGCGATCACCGCCGGGATGCCGTGGCGTGGCACGGCAAAGACTGCGAGTCCCTGGCGCGCCAGACGCAGCATCCGCGCGAGCGCGGCGGCGGCGCGCGCGATGCGCTGCGAGCGCGAGCGCTGTGCCAGGCGCAGCAGACGTGGGCCGGCGAGCACGAGCAGACAGATCACCAGCGGCACGAACAGCACGCCCACGAGGCCCGAGAGACCCTCGTTGCTAAACAGCTGCACGCTCGTGAAGGTCACGGTCGCGAGGATCGCGAGCGCAAACAGGTTGATCAGCGTCTGCGAGAAGACCGTGCCGGCGAGTACTGCGATCAGCCGCCGCGCGGAGCCCTCCAGGCGGCGGCTGAGGACGAGCACGCGCGTCGGCTCGCCGATGCGCCCGGGAAAGACCGCGGAGCCCATTACGCCGATCATCGTCGCGCGGATGACCGGCGCCCACGGGATCGCGATCCGTGGCAACGCCGCGCGCAGGACCTCGTGCCACGAGATCGCGCGTAAGAGCAGCGAGAGCGACATCAGGCCCAGCGCCAGCACGATCCAGCCCGGGGAGGCCGAGGCGAGCGCGTGGCCAATGCGGTGCAAGCCAAGTCGCGAGAGCGCGAACGCAAGGATCGCGGCGAGCAGGATCGCAGCCACGACGATCCCGGCGCGTCGCTGCAGACGCCGTCGGGGTACGCGCGTGAGGCTCTCGGACTCCATCGCACTCCCGGTGTATCAGAGCGCGCGGGCGGTGACCGCAACGGCGGCATAGCTATTTGCGCCCGTCAACGAGTTCGCGTGTCAGCCGGGGCAGTCGATCCAGCGGTACATGCATCCCTCGCGAACCTCGTGGTAGGAGGGCGGAGCTGGAGGCGGATCGTTGGTGAGTCGCGCGATGACCTCGTCGGCTCCGTGGAGCTGCTCCTCGACCGCCGTGGTCCAATGAACATCGGGATGGAGTAGGCGACGTAGACGCGGCCAGTCGCGACGCTCGATTGCGTCGAGCACGTCGCAGACCGCCGGGACCTGCTCTGCCATGAGCGGAACGCTAGAGCAGCAGCGAAGCCGAGACGTTCGTCGAGGTTGACGACTCCCAATCCTACATAGCAAGCATTATCTGCAATAATGATTAAGATGAAAGGTGCCGAGGGTCGTCCATCGTTGCGCGACGAGCAGCGAGCGCTCACACGCCGGCGCTTGCTAGACGGTGCCGAAGCGGTGTTCGCGCGCAGCGGCTTCCACGGTGCCTCGGTCGAGGAGATCGCCCGCGAGGCCGGTGCGACGACCGGCGCGCTGTACTCGAACTTCGCTAGCAAGGAGGATCTGTTCCTCGCGCTCTTCGCGGAGCGCATCGACACCGACTTCGACGACTACTCGCGCATCGTCACTGCCGGAGCGACGATCGAGGAGCAGGCTCGCGGTGCGGCGGATCGCTGGATGGCGATCCTGCGTGAGCGCCCCGATTACTTCCCGCTGCTCATCGAGTTCTGGGCTCATGCGATCCGCAAACCGGTGCTCCGCGAGCGTTTGGCGGGCCGCTTCGCGTCGCTGCGTGAGGCCAGTGCACGCGTCGTGCTGGAGGGTGCCGAGCAGCAGGGCTATCACCCCCCGAACGCCGAGGCCGGCCAGCTGGTGGGGATGCTCGTCAACGCCCTGGGTAACGGCTTGGCGTTGGAGAAGCTGGTCGATCCCGACTCCGTTCCCGATTCACTCTATGGGGACATGCTGGTGCTGATCTTCCAAGCACTCCAGGCGCTTGCGCGGGAGCTTCTAAATGGCGCCGGTCTGGATGCCGCGGCTTGTGCGAATGACTCAATGAGGCCAGAGACGAAGGGAGCAAAAGATGGGTAAGAGTGCAGCGGCCGCTGGTCTGCAAGCGTACTCGCAACCGCTTACAGGTTGCGGGCTGCGTCGAGCAACCATGGCGGATACACAGCGATTGAGAGATGTGCTGGCTGAGGCTTTCTTCGATGACCCGGTATTCGGCTGGCTAATGCCCGACGAGGTCAAGAGACGAGATCGCCTGCGCCATTACTTTGGAATCGACTTGCGGCACCTCACGTTGCCACGTGGCCGCGTGTGGACGACGGACGATCTGGCCGGTGCGGCGCTGAGCTTGCCGCCCGGTGCGTGGCGGGTGCCACTACGCACCACCTTGCTGCACGGCACGGCCTTTGGCGTCCGCCTTCCGAGAGCGGCGAGGCTCGGGGCCGCGATGGAATGGCGCCACCTGCGCGAGCCTCACTACTACGTTCGCGATATCGGTGTCCTGCCCGAAATGCAGGGTAATGGTCTCGGCAGCACGTTGTTGCGGCCGACACTTGATCGCTGCGATCGCGAGGGCCTGCCCGCCTATCTCGAGGCCTCCAGCGAGCGCAGCGCCGCGCTCTACGCGCGCCATGGCTTCAAGCTAACCGCTGAGCTGCGCGTCGGGGGCAGCCCGCCCTTGCGACTCATGCGGCGCTCACCAGACCTCCAACGGGTCGCTCCATGACGGTGGACCCATGCTCGCCCAAGCGCCGTGCTGCTCACTGAGGCGTAGGCTGTAGGTCATCGTGCTGCCCAAGCTCGCAATCACCTGGGTTTTCAACACAGTCGCCCTGTTCGTCGCTACCTGGCTGCTATCCGGGCTGAGCTACGGCAGCGACTGGTGGGCGCTAATGATCGCCGGGCTCGTCTTCACGCTGGTCAACGCTTTTCTTAAGCCGCTGCTCGCGATCCTCTCGATCCCGTTCATCCTCGTCACATTTGGGATCTTCTACTTCCTGATCAACGTACTGATGCTCTACCTGACTCACTGGATCGTCCCGCAGTTCACGATCGCGAGCTTCTGGTGGGCGGCACTCGCGGCGATCATCGTCAGCGCCGTCAATGGCATCCTGCACATGGTCTTTGGGAGCCCCCGCGATTTCGACAGACGCCCCGCGGTGGCCGGGCGCGACGGCGTCTACTAGCGCCCGATTGACACAGGAATGGCCGTCATACCCCGTCGTCGAGCGGCCGGCTAGGTGCGCCGCCGATCGCGTTCAGCAGTCGCAGCCGGCGCTCGCGCACACGTTTGAAGCGCGCCTGAGATCGCATCATGCGATGGCTGTCCGGCGAGTAGCGCCAGCGCGCCCACGGTGAGGTTGGCGCTGCCAGTCGCAGCACGCCGACGATTGAGGCCAGCGGGATGAAGACGCCGATCAGGCCGAGCAGCGGCTTGCCCTTGAGGATCGCCAGCGTCGCGAAGACCAGGTCGATCATCGTCACCGCCACCAGCGAGCTGATCGGCGACGTCCGATTGGCGAGGTCGAAGGGCGCGATGCCGAGCACGATGAGGCCGCCGAGCAGCGCCGCGACGACGACCGCGTCGATCGAAGCACGGCCCTCATTCGACCAGTAGACGTCTTCGAGGTGCACCCAGAGCGCGAACTCGTCCAAGGTCAATCCCGCGCCGATTCCGAAGAGGGCGGCGAGGATCTCGAGTCCGGGGCTCGCTGGTCTCAACACGAAGTTGAGGAATCCCGAGACGAGAATCAGCACGATGCCCCAGACCAGGTGGTGCAAGTGCAGGCCACCCTTCGTCGTCACGCTGCCCGGCCACCACGGGACCTTGGGGGAGCGGATCAGACGAGCACTCGTGCGGATGAACAGAAAGGCCGCCAGAAATGAGCCCAGCAGGACGAAGCCCGCGCGCTGTCCGCGGTCGTCGAGGAAGTGCTGTGAGATCGCGAAGTTCAGTTCCAACATCGACCGCCCACATCCTCGCGCAAACACCGGCGCTCAGCGAGACGGCAAAGAATCTCGCCGCGGCTTTCAGTTCATGTTCACGTAGCCGGTCGCTTCGCTCGGCGTACGTACGTTGAGCGCGACCTTGTTTTCGTAGTTGCCCTCGACCGTCTGGATGTCGCCGTTGGGCAGCACGTCTTTGACGATGCCGACGTGCTCGCCGCCGAAGACGATGAGATCACCCGGCTGGGGCACCACACCGGGGCCATTGGTGATCGCGCGGCCGGTGCTCTGCGCCCACGACCAGATCTCCGAGACCGAGCCAAGGCCTTCGCCCTGCGCTCCCAGCGGTGCGCCTGCCTGGCGCGCCGCCCAGGAGGCGAAGTAGGCGCACCACGGCGCGCCCGGCATCGCGCCGGTAGTCGCCGTGCGGTACTGCGCGATCGCTGGCGATTCATTGGAGCCCGGCGGCTGCTCGGCCTGGCCGATCTGGCTTTCGGCGATCGCGACGATGTGCGCGCCGGTGCTCGCACCCGATGCGAGGCCGCTCGACGCCGGTGTCAGCGTGCCCACGCCTGATATGCCCGTGAGGCCGCCAGCGGTGTACGACGTCGGCATCGCGGGATCCCCGACGCTTAGGGTGCCGGAGGACGTCGCGAGCGTCGGGCTGGCAAGGCTTGGATCGACGCTCGAGCCGAGTGCGGAGCTCGCAGTCGAGGTCGCCGTGGGGTTCGTAGCGGAGGCTGTCCCGGGAGCCGCGGTGCTCGCGCCCGGGTAGCTCGCATTTGCGCTCTGCAGCGCTTCGGCGAAGGAGTTCCCGCCGGCGGTACCGGCTTCACCCGCCGCGCCGGAGGGCGCCGTGGGTGCGGCCGTACCTCCGGTTCGTGCGGAGGCGGCGAGCAGCGCGGCTGGGTTCGAGAGCGCCTGTTCGAGCACGGCGACGCGCTGCAGGACGGATTCGACCGACATCGCACCGGGTGATCGGCCACGCGAGCGTCAGGTTGAGCCCGCGACTGGTCGGTTCGAGGCCTTGCGATCTGTTAGTCCGAGGCCGGTGATCTGTCAGGTCGAGTCCGCGAGTGTCAACTTCCGCCCACAGTTCGCCGGATGCTCGGTGCTTAAACGACGAGACGGGCGACCGAAATCGCCCGTCTCGACCACCGTTTCCCTCGATGAATCGGCGGTATGTGGCTTCTGTCGGCCTTCCCTGACCGCATGAAGCGTTGTTGTCCGACCGCGCGAGCGAACCCACGGCGGACGGCCTCGCTGCAGCGGCGGCACCTAGAAGATGCCGCCGCTGAGGAAGATGTTGGCTTATTCGAGCAGCTTCAGAACTGCCTGCGGCAGCGACTTGGCCTGCGCCAGGACGGACACGCCGGCCTGTTGCAGAACCTGGTCCTTAGTGAAGTTCGTCGTTTCAGCCGCCATGTTGGCGTCGACGATTGTGCTCTGAGCGGCCGAGAGGTTCTGGCTGTAGATCGCCAGGTTGCTCTCGGTGTACTGCAGGCGGTTCTGCACCGAACCGAATTCGCCGGCGGTCTTTGCGACTTCCGCGATGGCTTTTTCGATTTTTTCGATGCTTTTCGCTTCTGAGAGTTTCGTTTCAGGAGCGATTTTCGCCAATTCGACTGTTTTCACGGAGATTTTTTCGTCCGCGCCTTCGTTGGAACCGACCTGGAACGAGATTTCGCCAGCTTTTGCAAACAGCGAAATGCCGTTGAACTGCGTCGTTTCACCGACGCGCTTGATCTCGGCGCTGAGCTGCGTGACCTCGCCTTCGATCGCTTCCTTGTCGGAAGCCGAGTTGGTGCCGTTTTCGTACTGCACCGCGAGCTCACGGGTACGCTGGAGCATCTCCGTCACGTCGTTGAGCGCGCCCTGTGCCGTCTGCGCGAGCGCAACGGCGTCCTGGCTGTTCTCTTCGGCCTGACCGAGTCCGTTGATCTGGCTCTGCAGGCGCTGGTTGATCGCGTAGCCGGCGACATCATCGGCGGCCGAGTTGATCTTCAGACCCGAGGACAAGCGTTCCATCGACATCGATAGCGAGTTCTCGGTGTTCGCGAGGTTCCGCTGGGCGTCCAGGGCCTCGATGTTGGTGTTAATCGTAAGGGACATGCGTTCATCTCCTTGATGACGGTTGGTGGATTAGTCCCGGGCCGACTCCCTGTCAGCCCTTGCTTCATGCCGGTTTATCGTCAAGGTCGCAGCGAACTTGAGCGCCCCATGCGAGATTGGCCGCAAGCGCCTTGCGCGCTCGAGTACCAGCAGTGTGTGGTACTCGTCGTGAGGTTCACGCGCGCACGTCGACATGCCCGCCCGCGCCAGTCTCATCCTCTGGTTGCGCGGGCACCTCGCGACCGGTCGGCTCGCGACGGGATTGCCGTTCGCGTGCTTCACGCTGCTTGTTCTCGCGGCGCTCACGCTGGCCGCGCTCGGGACGCTCCGGTGCGATCGGAGGGATCCAGGTGGGGCGGGGCTCGACCGGTTCGATGCGATCCATTGCGCTCCTCCGGACTCGTGCGTGGGACTATCGCGCCGCGGGTGCCCCGCGGCGATCGACGGTGGGCGATGCAACCGGGTCGGCGCCTCGTAGCTTGGCCAGTTCGCTACTCAACAGCTCATGTTCGGCCTGGCGCAGCTCCGCGACGACCAGGCGCCGCCAGAGAAAGACCGCGGCGGCCCAGACGACGACGTAACAGACGACACCCGCGAGCAGCGCGCGCAGCGCCGCTTCGGAGGCCGAGTGTGTCGGCCACGAGAGGTAGCCGCCTAGCAGGAATCCCAGGAGGCCGCCCCATGCCTTCGCCTCTGCGACGCGGCGCACAGCGCGTGGGTGGGCCGCGAGGCTCGGGCCCTCAGCACCACCATCGCCACCGCCCGCGGAGGACTTCGCCTTGTCCTTCTTTCCCTTCTTGCCCCCGGACTTCTCCGCGGCCTTCTCCTTGTCCTTGGGCTTAGCGGCCACGGCCGTCGCTCCGCTCCAGCCCGCGGCGCCGTTCGGCGCGCTGGCACTCGAAGATGTAGCGCACCAGGCGACGATGGTCGCCCTCGCCGATCTCGTCGAAGCTGATCGCGCGATGGCCGCGCGTGTCGGCGCGTACGACCGTGCCGCTGCCGGTGATCGGTGCGCCGCCCTGCGCGGTGTTCAGACGGAACTGCACGCGTTCGCCGATCTTTAGCGTGCTTGGACCCGCCAGCAGCATGCCGCCGCCGCTGACGTCCACTGAGAAGGTCTGGATTGAGCTCGGGCTGGAGCCCGCCGTGACGGTCACCGGGCGCGTCGCGGGGACGCGAACGTACTCGCGTTCCTGGATCGTCGCGAGCGAGTGCAGATCGCGAAAGCGCAGCAACTCGCTGTCCTCGAGCGTGACCGTGCCCTGCACGCGCACGCGGCCGCGATCGTTGGTGAACTCAAGCACCAGCTGATCCAGGCGACTGCCCTCCAGTGGCCGTTCCGCGCGGAACATCAGCGCGACGAGCAGGCTGTCGCCGGCGCTCTCGGCGACGCGTGCCTGTATGCGTTCGCCGGAAGGGCGAACGATCGTCACGACGTCGGCGCGCGCCGGCAGCGGCGGAAGCTCGGCCGTGGCACGACTCTTGGGGCGCATCAGTTTCATAGCGTGTATCCGGTTGGTTTGACCAGTAGATCGGTCGCTGGGTGCGGGAGGTTGAGACTCGCGCGCCGCACGCCCGCGGATCTCGTGGCTAAGGGAGCAGCTTCTCGGCGAGATACACCGGGTCGATCTGGATCAACCCACCGCGATCGCGGCCGCGATCGAGCAGGTAATCAGGCGCGATGTCGAACGCGCACGCCGCTTCCACCGCGACGCCGAGTTGGTCGGTCTCGTCGGCGTGCGTGATTGCCAGCGCGCTCGCACCGAGCGGACGGAGCGCGTCCAGCAGCTGTGCGACGGGCTTCGCGCCGAGCGTCGCCGGCAGTGCGACTACTACGCGATCGGGCTCCAGTGAGCGCAGGAGCGCCGCAACGGCCTTGATCGAGCCGCGATCATTAGGGGATAGGGCGGGCAGGTCAAGCAGCAGCAGCCCCTCTGCGCGCGCCGTGTGCAGCGCCTGCTCGACCTCAGGAGCCGCGATCGGCGTCGGCTCGAGTACCACGGGGCTGAGCAACGCCCGTAGCTCACCCGGCGTCTCGCCCGTCAGCACCGTCGCGCAGGCCGCCGGCAGCGTGCTGCGCTCGCGGTAGGCCTCCAGCAGTGCCGCACAGCACGCCGTCTTGCCGCTGCCGCCGGGGCCGACTACGGCGATTACCGCGCTGCCGACCGGCAACGGGGCGATCGATGGGATGCGTTGCGCAATCGTCCTTTGCACAGCACGTGCCAGGCTCGAGCGCGCCGGCATCAGCGGCAGCACGTGGGCCGCTGCTGTCTCGATCAGCTCGCGCACAAGCGGCTCGCCGACACCGAAGCCGAGCAGGCTCGCTTCGATCTCCGCCCGCGCGCGCCCCCGCGGGGCCACGGATTGGCTCGGGGTCGAGGCTCCCACTGGGGGAGACGCCGATGAGCTCAGATCGGTGTGTTCAGCGGCACGCGCTAACGGCACTGCGCTGACAGCCGGTAGCACCGCCGCCTCGGCCTCGGCGAGCGCCGCGGCAAACGGATCGCCGTTCTGTGCCGGGTGCGACCCGTTAGATCCGTTGCCGCTAACCGCGCGCTCGATCAGGCTCGCCGGGGTCAGCTCGCGGAACTGCTCAGCCAGGTCTCCGCCGGCGTATGCGGCAAGCGAGTCGCTTGCGTAGGCGCCGCGCAGTGGCTGCGGCGACTGTGCCTGTTGAAGCGACGCCGGTGCTTGTCGAAGTGAGGCCGGTCCTTGTTGAAGTGACGCTGGTGCCTGTTGAAGTGACGCTGGTAGTCGCTCGAGCGACGCGGGTAGCTGTTCCAGCGGCGGCGGCAGTGCCGGCGCGGCGTCGTCCTCGTCGTAGAGGTCGATGCGCGGCGTGCCCGCCTTCGCCTCGATCTCGACGAACGGTCGCTGGAAGAAGCCTGCGAACCCGCCCGTCAGGCCCTTTTCGCGGCGCACCACGATCGCATCGGCGCCGAGCTCGGCCTGGATCTTGGGGATCAGCTCCTCGACGGTGCGTCCACGGTAGATGCGCGTCGCGCCGGCAGTCTCGTCCAAGCTCTCGGGCGTGCTTGCGCGCGGTGTGCTGTCCTGGATAGCTGTGCTCATGCGTGGATGACTCCAATCGTCTCGACGTTGACGCCGGGTGCGATCTCGTTGTAGGAGCAGACCGGCAGATGGGGCTGGGCTTGGGCGATTAGCCTGCGCAGGTGGCGACGCACGCGCGCCGAGCAGAGCAGTACCGCGCCGCGGCCGCCGCCGGCGGTCGCGTGGTCGACCTGAGCGCGCAGCGCGCCGACGATCGCCTGCGCACGTGGCGGATCGATTGCGAGGTACTCGCCGTCTGTCGTCTGGGTGATCGAGGTTGCGACCTCCTGCTCGATCGCGGGGTCGAGGGTGATCGCCCGCAGGCAGAGCCGCTCGTCCAGGTGCGGAGCCGTGATCGCACGGCCCAGCGCCTGGCGGGCGTACTCGGTCAACAGGCCCGTGTCCCGCGTTATTCGCGCCTTGTCGCCGATCGCCTCCATGATCGTGCCGAGGTCGCGCACCGCGACGCCTTCGCTGAGCAGCGCCTGCAGCACGCGCTGGATCTCCCCGAGTGAGAGCACCTCGGGCACGATCTCCTCGACGACCGCCGCGTTGGTCTCCTTGAGCTGGTCGAGCAGCGTCTTGACGTCCTGGCGGCTGAGCAGCTCGGCGGCGTGCGAGCGGATCGTCTCGGTCAAGTGCGTGACGATCATCGACTCCGCGTCGACGACGGTATAGCCGAGCGTCTCCGCTTCGGCGCGCGCAGACTCATGCACCCACACCGCTGGCAGTCCGAACGCGGGCTCCTCGGTCGGGATGCCCTGCAGGCCGCCGACCGCGTCGCCGGGATCCATCGCCAGCAGGTGTCCCGGCATGATCCGCGCGCGGGCGACCTCCGAGCCGCGGACCTTCAGCAGGTACTCATGCGAGTCCATCCCGAGCTCGTCGTGGATGCGCACCGGCGGGATCACGATCCCGAGCTCGCCGGCGATCTGGCGGCGAATCATGCTCACGCGGCGCAGCAGCGCGCCGCTGGAGCCGCCGTCGACGAGCGGCACGAGCCCGAAGCCGATTGCGAGCTCCAGCGCGTCGACCGAGAGCCGTCCGAGCGCCTCCTCGGAGCCGCTACCGCCGGCGGGCAGCGCCGCGGGTGCTGCGGCGGCCTCCAGCGCGGCGTCCTCCTCGCCCGGCATGCCCTTGCGCACACTCCAGCCGATCGCGCCGAAGATTCCGCCAATCAACAGGAACGGCAGCTTGGGCAGGCCCGGCACGAGGGCGAACAGGCAGATCGCGCCCGCCGCGACCAGCGGCGCCTTGCGCTGGCGCAGGATCTGGTTGGTGATGTCGCTACCGAGATCGCGGTCGGAGGCCGCGCGCGTGACGATGATGCCCGTCGCGACCGAGATCAACAGCGCCGGGATCTGCGCCGCGAGGCCATCGCCGATAGTGAGCAGCGAAAACTGGTGCGTCGCTTCGCCGAAGGCGAGGTGGTGCTGGAGCACGCCCACGATGATTCCGCCGATCAGGTTGATCGCAGTGATGATTACCGCAGCCATCGCGTCGCCCTTGACGAACTTCGATGCGCCGTCCATCGCGCCGTAGAAGTCGGCTTCCTGAGCGATCTCTTTGCGGCGGTTGCGCGCTTGCTCGTCGGTGATCAGCCCCGCGTTGAGATCCGCGTCGATCGCCATCTGCTTGCCGGGCATCGCGTCCAGGGTGAAACGTGCGCCGACCTCCGCGACGCGCCCCGCGCCGTTGGTGACGACTACGAACTGGATTACGACGAGGATCAGGAAGATCACGAGGCCGACGACGACGTTGCCGCCGACGACGAACTGCCCGAAGGACTTCACCACGCTGCCCGCGTCGCCCGTCGTGAGGATCAAGCGCGTCACCGACACGTTGATCGCGAGGCGGAACATCGTCGTCAACAGCAACAGCGATGGGAAGGCTGCGAAGTCCAGTGCCTTGCTGACGTACATCGTCGCGACCACGATCGTCAGCGCCGCGGAGATGTTGAGCGTGATCAGCAGGTCGAGCAGCGCCGCGGGCAGCGGCACGACGAGCATCGTCACGAGCATCACCACCGCGATCGCGGCGAGCAGGTCGGTGTGGCGCAGGCCGCGGCGGACCGTGTCGAGGTTCACGAGGACACCGCCCGGTTGCTGCCATCGAGGGTTGCGTGGATGACGCTCATAGCGCGTACCTCTGGCGCCGCGCCGCGCGATAGACGAACGCGAGGACGCGCGCGACGGCTGCATAGAGCTCCTCGGGGATCATCTGGCCGACTTCCGTCGAGGCGTGCAGGGCACGTGCGAGCGGCGGGTCGGGGACGATCGGGACGTCGTGTTCCTGCGCGATCTTTCTGATCTGCGCGGCGATCAGATCCTGCCCCTTGGCGACGACCTCCGGCGCGGTGCGCGCGCCGTCATAGCGCAGCGCTACGGCGAAGTGGGTTGGGTTTGTGACGACTACGTCGGCCTGCGGTACCGCGGCCATCATGCGGTTACGCGCCGCGAGCATCCGGCGACGGCGCTGCGCGGCTTTGACCTCCGCGGGCAGGCCGTACTGGCGCTGCTCGTCCTTGAGCTCCTGCTTGGTCATGCGCAGTTGGCGCTCATGGCGGCTGCGCTGCCACGCGTAGTCGATCGCGGCGATCAGCAGATACGCGAGGGCGGCGCGCTGAGCGACCGCCGCCGCGCGGTGGTCGAGGATCAGGCCGAGCGCGGCCGGCGGAATCCCGACTTCGGAAGCCACGCTGCTCATCCCCGGAATCAGCGCCAGACCCGCGACGAGGCCGACCGCGCTGACCTTCGTGATTGCCTTGAGAGCCTCGAAGATCATGTTCGGCCCGAAGATTTTCTTCGCGCCCGAGATCGGGTTGAGTCGCTTGAAGTCGAGCTTCAACGCTTGCGGGTGGGGGCGGAAGCCGACCTGCGCCCCGCCGGCGAGTAGCCCCGCGCCCAGGCAGCACACCGCGATCGGCCCGAAGCCGAGCGCGACCGTCGAGAGCATCGTGTTCATCAGCCCCTTCAGACCAGCCGCGCTGGTCGCGTGCGTGGGGTCCGCGATTGTCGCGAAGATCTTGCGAAACGCGCCCTGCGTGGAGCTCACGATCTGCGGGCCCCAGAGGCTGATCGCGAACAGCCCCGCGGCGAGCACCAGCGAGCCGCCGACATCGGTCGAGCGCGCGATCTGGCCTTCTTCGCGCGCCTTCTTGCGACGCTTCGGGGTGGCCTTCTCGGTGCGATCCTCCTGAGGCATCGCTTCAGATCACGCGTCCTTGGGGCTCGTCGCGACCGGGCATCACGCGACGTGCAGGGCGCCGAGCGCGGCGCCGACGCTGGTTGACATTTGACCGGAGATCCAGCCGCCGACGAACGGCATGCTCGCGCTAACAATCAGCAGCGCGACTGCGACCTTCGCGGGAAAGCCAATCGCGAACACGTTGAGCTGCGGCACCACGCGTGAGACGACGCCGAACGCGGCGTCGGTGATCAGTAGCGCGATCAGCACCGGCGCCGTGATCTCCAGGGCCGAGGCAAAGACCGTTGAGAAGACATGCTCGGCGCCGCTCACTAGCGATGTGAGCTGCGGCGCGGAGGTCAGTGGAACGAGCTGGAAGGTCTGGTCGAGGCCGCGGATCACCCACGCTTCGCCGCCGATCACGAAGAAGATCGCGATTCCGACCAGCGAGTAGAGGTGGGTGAACGCGCCGCTCTGATTGCCACTGAAGGGGTCGATCAGGCTGCCGTAGGAGAAGCCTGAGCCGAGGTCCGCGAGGGCGCCGGCCGTTTCGATCGCGCCGAACAGGACCGCGAAGGAAAATGCGAAGCCCAAGCCGACGAGGCCGCCCTCGATCACCAGCGCGCCGAGCGCGAACGGGTCACTCGGGATGTGCTGCCCGCGCAGCGCGATCGGCGCGAGCCCGATCGAGATGCCGACCGCGACGATGCCGCGCACCCGCGGCGGGATGATTGGCGAGGAGAACGGCGGTGCGATCAAAAATAGTGGGGCGACGCGCGCGAGCACCAGGATGAAGCCCGCGAGCTCGTTGCCGGCGAGCTTGTCCAGCAGCTCGCTCATGAGCCGATCATCGTCGGAATCGCGGTGTAGAGGTTCGTCGTGTACGCGACGAGCTGGTCGAGCATCCACGGTCCAAGCAGCACTGTGATCGCCGCGATCGTCGCGATCTTCGGGATCAGTGTGAGGCTCTGCTCCTGGATCTGCGTAACCGCCTGGAAGATGCTCACGACGAGGCCGACGACCATCGCGCCGAGCAGCAGCGGACCGGCGACCTTGAAGGCGAGGCTCATCGCCTGCGCGGCGAGGTTGATGACGGTGTCCTGGTCCATCAGTGAAAGCTCTGCACGAGCGCCTTGATGACTAGGTCCCAGCCGTCGACGAGCACGAACAGCAGGATCTTGAACGGGAGCGAGATGAACGTCGGTGGCAGCATGATCATCCCCATGCTCATCAGCGTCGAGGAGACGATCAGGTCGATGATCAGGAACGGCAGGAAGATCAAGAAGCCGATCTGAAAGGCGCTCTTGAGCTCGGAGACGATGAACGCCGGGACCAGCACCTCGGTCGGCACTTCCGCGCGCGTCTTCGGCGGCTTTGCTTTTGCGAGGTTCACGAACAGCGAGATGTCCTGCACGCGCGTCTGGCGGAACATGAATTCGCGCAGCGGCTGCTCGGCCCGTTCGATCGCGACGGTCGTCGAGATGTGGTGTGCCTCCAGCGGCACCACCGCGTCCTTCTTGATCGCGCTCACCGTTGGTGCCATCACAAAGATCGTCAGGAACAGCGCGATCCCGACCAGCACCTGGTTGGGTGGCGCGTTGGTCGTGCCGACCGCCGTGCGGATGAAGCCGAGCACGATCAGGATGCGGCTGAAGCCGGTGACCGTGAATAGCACCGCCGGGACCAGCGTGAGGCCGCCGAGCAGCAGCAGGATCTGCACGGCGTTCGAGGACGTCACATTCATCGCCGCACCGTCCATTCGCGCAGGCGCTCGACGATCTTCGAGTCCGCGCCGGGCATACGCGGGTTGCGCGCTTGCCCCGGCATCTGCGCCGGCCGCGCTCGCGTGCGGCCGGGGGTTGCGCTCTCGGTCGGCGTCGCGCTGAAGATCGGATCTCCCGCACCGTCGTAGTCGCCGTCGGCGGACTCCTCGTAGGAGTCCAGCAGGCCGGTCTCCAGCGCCTGCTGCTCGGTGTAGCGGTAGATCGGCACGACGCCGTGCTCGGCGCTACCGAGCAGCAGGTAGTCGCGCCCGGCGCGCACGAGATGCAACGTGCGCCCTGAGCCGAGCGGCAACGTCGCCATGCTCGTCAGGCCGGAGCCCGCGGCGCTGCGCGTGCGTCCGGACTTGACCTGACGCAGAATCCACGTCAGGCCCCAGATCACGGCGATCACGATCACGAGACCGACGATCGTGCGTACGAGGCTCGGGCCCGTCGTGCTCGTGTGCGAGGTGCCCGTGCTCGTGGAGAGGTTCAGCGGCGTGCTTTCACTGCCGGCGTGCGAGCTCGGCTTGAACGCCTGCGCAGGGCAGGCGAAAGCGAGCACGGCAATGCCGAGCGTGGGAAGGGCGGCCCGCAGGACCGCACGCGTAGGCGTGATCGACCAAGTCATCGAGGGACGACTCCGAGGAGAGTCGCTCCCGGTTATCGGCGTCGATTTGGATGGCTTTAGCGCGGCACGGAAGGTCCGCAGCGCCGTGCTCTTGCGACGAGCGCGGGGGTCATCAGGCCTTGGTGAGCTCGCCGTGGTCGAGCAACCGCAAATCGCTGCTCGACGGCGTCAGACGAGTGTGTTGATCTGCACGGCCCACTCACCCTCGGCGGCGACCTCGAGGCTGCCGTGCGCGAAGCAGAGCCCGTTGACGTACAGCTCGATCGGCGCCTCCGCGCCCTGGTCGAGCTCGAGCACCGTGCCGGGTGGGAGCTCCAGTGCGTTGCCCAGCGGGATCTGCGTGCGGCCGAGCTCTGCCCAGACGCGCACCGGGACGCCGAGCATCCGTGCCAGGCCCTCGTGCGCCGCGGCGGGCTCGCCCTCGAGTACCCCCGGTTTGGTGGGGGGCGGCATTGCGTGCGGCGCCGGCGCCCCGGCTCCAGCTCCGACCGGCGTCATCGCATCGGTGAGCTTGACCGCGCGCCGCGCGCCGCGCAGGCCAGGACGTGCGCGTCCAAGCGGTACGCCCTCGGCGTAGAGCTGCACGCCGTCCTCGGCGCGATCCTCCAGGGCGAGCAGCGTTCCCGGGGTCAGTGCAAGCATCTGCTCGACCGGCATCCGCGCCGAGCCGACCTCGGCGCGCAGCAGCACGTTCGCCCCCGCCAGTCCGCGGCGCACGGCGCGGCCCTCCTGCGGGTCGGCGTCCTCGGGCTTGCGCCCGGCGCCGAAGAGCTCATCGGCGACCGGCGCGATCGCCGACCACGGGACCAGCAGCGACATCGTCGAAGGCAGCCCGTCGATCGAGCCGGCCAACGTCACCGCGAAGGTCGGTTCGCCAATCGGCAGGGTGATGCCCGCGTCGCCCTCGAGATCGACCTCGCCGAGACCCAGCTGCATGCCTCCGAGGTCGCGCCAGGCGTGGTTCAGATGGGCGGTCATCGACTCCAGTAGCCGTCGCGTCAGCGCCCAGTCGATCTCGCTCAGCTTGCGCTCGGATGGCGCCTGCTCCGCCGTGCCGCCAAGCAGACACTCGAGCGCCTGCAGGATCAACGACGGCTCGATGCCGAGCATCATGTGGCGCTCGACCTGCTGCACGTCCAGGGCGACCGCGATCGCATGCGGCGGCAGCTGCGCCTTGGCCGCCGACCACGTCAGCTGGCTGGAGTCCGCGACCGCCAGCTCGACCGGCGCGCGCAGCTCGCTGGAGAGCCGAATCGCGAAGGCTTCGCAGAACGGCCCGAGCACGCGGACGATCCGCCGTCGCAGCTCGACCGTGAACTTCGTCGGCTGCGAGAAGTCGACCGTGCGGATCCGCGGCGCGCGGCGCACCACGAGCGGCACGCCGTCGTCCTCGGGTACGAGCACCGTGTCATCCTCCGCAGCGTCGCCTGCGCCATCCACGGCGGCCTGGGGCTCTGGGGAGGTGGCCTCGTGCTCTGAGTCGGCCTGGGGCTCTGGGGTGGCCTCGGGCTCTGAGCCGGCCTCGTGCTCTGGGGTGGCCTCGTGCTCTGGGGTGGCCTCGGGCTCTGAGTCGGCCCCGGACTCCGAGGCTCCCTCGTCGGCGTCGGGGGTCGAGGCGGCATCGGGCATGGCGGCGGTGCCCATTGTCTGGCCGGTGACCTCGGCGCTCGCGGGGTCGCGGACGTCGCCGTCCGCGGGCTCCGCTACGGCGGCGGGCGACGCCTCCTCGGCGCTCCCAGCCTGCTGCTCGTCGGTCTCGCTCATCGCGTTCCCGGCCCCTACTCGCTCACGCCCGTGAGCTCGTCGCTGTCGGTCTGCTCCTCGCCGATGGCATCGCCGTCGGTGATCTTCGTGACGCGCAGCCCGAACTGCTCGTCGACAACGACGACCTCGCCGCGGGCGATCGGCGTGCCGTTGACGAGCAAGTCGACGGGCTCGCCGGCAAGCCGGTCGAGTGTCACGATCGAGCCGATGCGCAGCTCCAATGTCTCGCCGACCGTCATCCGCGTGCGACCGATCTCGACGCTCAGCTCCATTGGGACGTCGCTGAGGCGCCGCAGGTCGGAGTTGGGCTGCTCCGCGCCGGCCGGCTGGCCGGTCTCGTCGAACTGCTCGTAGACCACTGCATCGGACATGGTGTCGGCTCCTATTGCACGGTGAGTTCGGGGAACAGCACGGCTTCGACCTTCACGTCGGTCTGATGCTTGATTGCATGAAGGATCTGGCGCTTGATTGCGCTGCGGCCGTGGGAGTTGACGAGCGTGCTGCCGCTTTGGCCGGTGACCGCATTGGTCACGATTTCGCGCACCACCGGTTCCTCGGGCAGCGTGCCGGCGCTTTCACCGGAGCCCGAGGATGAGCTGGCGGTAGCGGACGCGCCGTCGCTCTGGCCCGGCGCGAGGTCGAGCGCGACGGACAGCTTGGCGTAGTGGCCTTCGCTGAGGTTCAAGAGGAATGACTGGGGCATCACGTAGATCGTTCCTTGGATCTTCAGCTTGGGGGCCTTCTGTGGCTTGGCCATCACGACGTGCGCCGCGAGTCCGAGCACGATCAGCACGATGGGGATCAAGAGCTTCTTCTTAGACATGTTCGCCCGGGTTTCCGATAAGCCTGCGCGGGATATGAGCTGAGGTCATGATTGGGTGTCCGTGTCGGAGGGCCAGAAGGGTCAGTAGAGACGCTGCAGGACGATCTCAACGCGGCGGTTGAGCGCGCGACCTGCGGCGGTTGCGTTGCTGGCGATCGGTCGCAGCGAGGCGTAGCCGATCGCGGTGAGACGCTGCGGGTCGACGCCCTTGCCGATCAGGTAGCGCACGACCGTGCTGGCGCGCGCGGTCGAGAGCTCCCAGTTGCTCGGGAAGATGCCGCCGTGAACGGGCACGTCGTCGGTGTTGCCCTCGACGGCGATCGGGTGAGTGTGGTCGACGTTCACCAGGTCGGCGACCTCGCTGAGCAGCGGATCTCCCTGCGCGTCGAGCGTCGCGCTGCCCGAGGCGAACAGCAGGCTGTCGGTGAGCACGCGGATCACCAGGCCGCGCTGTTCGATCGTCGTGTGGACATTCTGCCCGAAGCCGTGCTTGGCGGCATAGGCGTCGAGCTCGTGCTTGAGATGTTCGAAGTTGCTCTGCTCCTGCCGCGCCGCGGAGACGTTGGTTGCGGCGCTCGCGCTGTGTACGGCTGTGGAGGCGCTCTGTGCGGTCGCCGAGGTGCTCGAGCTGGAGCTCGAATGGGTGGGGGCTTCAGGATTAGTGACGCTCTGCGGGGAGATCGGCACGATCGCTTGGAGCGGTGTCGCGGTCGGGGCGTGGCTCGCGTTAGCGGTCGAGCCCGGTTTGGCGATCGCCTTGCCGCCGGGCAGGATGTTCCCGGAGAAGGCCGCGCGCAGGGACTCCTGCAGACTCTGCACCTTGGAGATGTTGACCGAGGAGATCGAGAACAGCACCATGAACAGTGCCATCAGCAGCGTGATCATGTCCGCGTAGGTCAGCAGCCAGCGCTCGCCGCTCTCCTCGCCCTCGCCGCCGCCGTGCCCGCGCTTGCGGCCCCGACTGTGTGAGCGTGCCATCGTCAGGCCGCCTCGGCTGCGGCTGCGCGGGCGCCGCCGGATTCGGGCTCATCCGCGGTATCGCGCTCGGCGGGCGGCAGGTAGGACATCAGCTTGTCGGCGACCAGCCGCGGGTTGTCGCCGGCCTGGATCGAGAGGATGCCCTCGAGCGTCATCATCCGCAGCTCGACCTCTTCGGCGGAGATCGCCTTCAGGCGGTTGGCGATCGGCAGGAAGATCACGTTGGCCGAGCCGACTCCCATCAGCGTCGCCAGGAACGCCGTCGAGATCGACGGCCCCAAGGTCGAGGGCGCGGCGAGGTTTTGCAGCACGTGCACGAGGCCGAGGACGGTGCCGATGATGCCCATCGTCGGCGCGAAGCCGCCGGCCTTCTCGAACGGTGCCGCACCGGCCTCGTGGCGCGCGGACATGCCGTCGACCTCGGCCTCCATGATCGCGTGCACCATCTCGGGGTCGGTGCCGTCGACGACCAGTTGCAGCGCGTTGCGGGTGAAGGAGTCATCGATCTCGGCGAGCTGCGCGTCGAGCGCGAGCAGGCCGTCGCGGCGGGCCTGGTCGGCGAGTGAGACCAAGAGATCCAGGCGTCCGCGCATGTCGGGCGGCTCAGCGGAGAACGTCAGCTTGTAGAGGCTCGGGATGCGCTTCATCGAATCCATGCCGACGCTCGCGAGCGTCACGCCGCCGGTGCCGCCGAGGATGATCAGCAGCGCCTCCGGGTTCAAGAAGGCAGCGGGACTCGTTCCATCCATCATGGAGCTGAGCGCCAGGGCGGCAAAGGCAACCCCGATTCCGATCGCTGTCGCGGCCTTCATCGCCCTCGTTCATCGGCCGCGGGCCGCAATCCTTCAGTTGATCCGGGCACGTCTGGGCAAACCTTGGACTTGAGCCGGCTCGTGCTCGGGCCGGCGGCTGCGCATCGCCTCCGAGAGGACGTCCACGCGCCAGGCGCGCATCGCGGCGGAGACCTCCTCGGGCGTCTCGGCGACGACGACCTTCGCGGTCGTCGCCAGCGTCACGACGGTGTCGGGGGTCGACTCGATCGTGACGATCAGATCTGGATTCAATTGAAACGCCTCACCGGCGCGTCCGAGCTTGTGCAGAGTGATCATCTGGTCCTCCTTTGCTTGGGCTCCGGCCGGAGACGGCTCGCGGCGCTCGCCCGCCGGTGGCGGGCGGCTGCCGTAGGACGACGGTGGCCGGTTTCGCCTGGCGGTCGGGCGCGTGCACATCGCGGTGCCGCGCCCGACCCCGGGCGCCTCGTTGTCGTCCCGCGGTTGATTACTGGACCATCGTCACCGCCGTCTGCAGCATTTCGTTGGCCGTCGTGATCACGCGCGAGTTGGCCTGATAGCCGCGCTCGGCGGTGATCATTTCGGTCATCTGCGTCGCGAGGTCGACGTTGGACATCTCGAGCTCGCCGCCAATCGTCTGGCCGAAGCCGCCGGTGTCCGGCGTGCCGACGAGCGGCGTGCCGGAGTTGGAGGTCTGCGCCCACAGCGAGCCGCCGAGGCGCTGCAGGCCGGCCTGGTTGGGGAACTGCGCGAGCGTCAGGTAACCCGCGGTCACCTGCTGCTGGTAGGTTTTCGATTCGGGATTCTCGTCGGTGTAAGTCACCGAGCCGTCCTGGCCGATCGAGACGTTGGCCGAGCCCGGCGGGATCACGATGTAACTTTCTTCTTTGCCCGGCTTGTAGGTTTCGGGCGCTGTTTCTTCGGCCTTCGTGCCCACTACGTACAGCCCGGCCTGGGTCGTCAAATAGCCTTTGGTGTTGGTCGAGAGGTTGCCCGCGCGTGTGTAGTTGACGTTCGCCGGCAGCGCCGGCGGGGCACCGGCGCCGACGCGCAGGAACCCTTCGCCCTGGATCGCGACGTCGAGCGGGTTGTTCGTCGACTGAAACGAGCCCTCAGACATTTCGTTTTCGGTTGCCGCGACCTGTACGCCGAGACCGACCTGCAAGGGGTCGGTACCGCCGTTGTCGGCGGTCACTCCCGAGGCTCCGCGCAGGACCTGCGTGAGCGAGTCCGAGAAGGACACGCGCGCGGACTTAAAGCCCACGGTGTTCACATTCGCCAGGTCGTTGGCGGTGTTGTTGAGCATTGTCTGATTTGCGTCGAGACCGCTGATCGCGGCGTACATTCCACCCATCATGAGGGCGTCACTTCCTTTCGCGGCCTCCTCTGCGAGGTCCAGCCGTGGTCGTCGTGTCTGTCGTGTTTCCTCGGGGTCTGTCCTTGATTCCTGGGGTCTGTCTTTGATCCTCGGGGTCTGGCCTTATTCCTCGGGTCAGTCCTGAAATTCCTCGGGGTCAGTCGGGTGTTGGTGGTGTGTCGGGCCTCCGCTTTGTCAGTGTGTTTTGCGCGGTGCGCTCATGCGATCACGGCGCTGTCGATGTTCGTGAAGACGTGCTCGCGCATTTGCGCGGAGCCGACCGCCGTGATGACGGTGCGATTGGGAACGGACACCACGAAGGCGTTGCCGTCGACGAGCACGAGCGAGTCGCGCGAGCCCTTGCCGGCGATGCGCCCGACGCCCTCCTGCAATCTGCTCAGCGTGCTCGGATCGAGCGGGATGCCGCGTCGCTGGGCGCGTTCGACGGCATGCTTGGAAAAGCGCAGCGGCGTCGTGCCGGTGGTGCCTGCGGCGTCCTTGAGGACGTCGGCGAAGGCCGGGCCGGCGGGTGCGCTGCCGCCGGCGCGCGCCGGCGAGCTCGCCGGCTGGGGCGCACTTACGGCTCCGGGTGGGAGCAGCGCGGGGTTCAGCTCGACGCTCACGAGACCTCAGTGATGCCGGAGGGTTCGATGCCGCCGACGCCTTCGATGGTCAGCGTCGCGCCGGTCGAGGTGATCTCGACGTTCTGGACCTTGCCCTGAGCGCTCGCTCCGGTGCTCGGATCGATGTAGGAGACCGTGTGGCCGATCAAGCCGACCGCCTGCGCGACCTGCTGAGAGGTGGCGGCCTGCGAGCTGGTCTGGGCGATGTCCGTGGTCTGCTCGAGCTGTGAGAACTGGGCGAGCTCGGCGATGTATTCGGTGTCGTTGGTCGGTTCGAGCGGGTTCTGCGCCTGCAGCTGCGCGACCATCAGCTTCAGGAAGTCGTTCTTGCCGAGTTCGCCTTTGGGGTTTTCGGGGCTCGCGGCTTCGGTTTCCGCACTCGCTTTGCTCGCCGCGTTCGGCGAGGCCGTGGCGGTTGCGGGAAGCGCGGTGGCGGTGGCTGTCGGGATGGTCATGTCGATTGCTGCCTCTCGGTCTCTTTTGTGTGTGTGAGTCGCGTGTCTCAGGCCAGTACGTCGACGAGCGCTCCGGGCCCGTCGAGCGGCGCGCTCTGCGCCTCGCCGGCGGGCTCGGCGTCGGTTGCCCTAGGGTCGGTGTCAGTCGTGGCAGGCAGGCGGCCGACATCGGCTCTGCGGGGCGCGACTTCGCCCTGTGGGGCGTCACGCGCGCCGCTGTCGCGGCCGTCGGCGCTGGCGGCGAGGCTGTCGTGGTGGCCGATGTCCAGGCGTGTCAACGTGAGTCCCAGCGAGCGCAGCGACTGGCGCAGCTCGGCGTGACCCGCCGCGAGCGCCTGCGCGGCGGCCGGTGACTCGGCGGTGACGCGCGCCGAGAGACCCGTCGCGGTCTGGGTGAGGTGGATGCGGATCTCACCGAGCTCTTCGGGTGAGAGCTCGATGCGCGCCTGCGTGAGACCCTGGCGGGCGGCGAGATCGATCGTCGCATTGACCGCCTCGATCGTCTGGTGCAGTTCGACGCCATAGCTCGCCGGCGTCGCGGCGCCGCCGGACGTCGCCGCGGGTTGCGCGGAGTCGCCGGCGGAAGCAGCGCCGGTGAGCGAATCGAGCGGCGAGCTCGCGACGGCGCGCGACGGAGCTTGCGCCGAGGAGAGCACGCCGGGCTTGGTCTGACGAGCGGTGCTACCGCCATCATCGCCGGCGCCGGCATGCGTGCCCGCCGCGGTCGTGCTGCCCGCATCCGAAGTCGTGGTCGTGCTCGCGGCGCCCGTCGACTGGGAGCTCGCAGCGCCGGTGTGACCGGCGTGGGAGAGCGGCGCGACGAAGGAGGCCTTGGTGGCGGTCGTGCGCTCGCCGGTCGCGGGGCTCGCTTGCGCGGTTTCGCTCTCTGTCGCGGCGGCTTGCGCAATCTCGCTCTGCGTCGCGGCCGCTGCGGAGTCGGTCTGCTCGCCGGCGCCTGCCACGGAGCTCGAGTTGGTGGACGCGGCAGCCGCGGTGGCCACCGGAGTCTCGGTGGACGGCGTGGAGGCGCCCTTTGCCGCGGTGTCAATGGTGGGCGCCGTTGCGGTTGGTGTGCTCGCGCTCGCGGCAGCTGCGTTTGCGTTCGATCCCGCGGCAGCGACCGCGCCGCCTGAGGTAGCTGTGGCATCCTTGGCCACGCTGTCGGCGGCTTCGCCGGCGACGCCGCCGGTTGCTTCTTCGGCGCTTGAGGGGGACGCGGACGCAGGGGCGGCCGCAGGCGTCCCGAGGACCCCTGCCTGGGCGGTCCCCGGTTGCTTCTCGCTCGATCCACCGGCGAGAGCCGCGGTCGAGTCGGTGTTGTCGGCCTTGCTCGTTCCCGCGGGCGCCGTCGGCGCGCCCGGTAGCGGTCCAGCCGCGCCGGCCGTGGCGGCCGTGGCGACGCCGGCCTGGAGCGCTTCGGTACTCGATTCGCCGGCGGCCTGCGCGGCGGCGCCGTCGGCACCCGACGAAGCGCTGGCCGCCGCTCCGCTCGGATCAGCGAGGGGCGAGGTGCTGCCCGGCGCTGCGGATCGCGCACGTCCGGCGGATTCGCGGCGGTGGCTGTGCGCGTGCGACGCGGGCACCGCGTGGGAGGCGCCGGCCGCTACTTCGTGCAGTTCCCGCGCGTGGGCTTCCGCGGCGGCGATCTCGTCGGTGTGCACCGCGTCGCTCGAGCTCTCCTGCTGTTGGCCTTCCGCGGGTGCGGTCCGGGCCCATTCGGCGTCGAGCGCGCTCTGAAAGAGCGGCGCTTCGGGCGGCGCCCCGGGTGGGGCGCCCGTGGATGTCACGGATGGTCCCGGCGTCGCAGCGAGCGGCGGCTGGGCGAGCAGGCCGTTCATGCGATCGTCCCAGTGGCGCCGGAGGAAGCCGTGGAGCTGTAGTTCGCGGCGTTGGCGAGCACTTTGCTCACGTACTGCTGCGTTTCGGGGTACGGCGGCACGCCGCCGTACTGTTGAACCGCTCCGGGCCCGGCGTTGTAGGCGGCGAGCGCGTCGGTCGTGTTGCCGCTGAACTGGCGCAGCAGCTGACCCAGGTAGCGCGCGCCGCCTTCGATCGACTGCGCGGCGTTCAGCGGTTCGCTGACGCCGAGCGAGGAAGCCGTGCCGGGCATCAGTTGCGTGAGGCCGAGCGCGCCGGCTCTGCTGGTCGCGTTGGGGTCAAAGCCGGACTCCTGCTCGATCAGCCCGTAGAGGACGGCGGGGTCGACGCCGTTGCGGGCCGCGGCCTGTTCGATCAGCGGCACATAGGCGCTGCCGGCTCCGCCGGCCGCGGTGGTGCTCGAGCTGACGGGTACGGTCGCGCTCGCGGCTGCGTTCTCGACGGAAGCGCTCGGATAGCCGACGGTGCTCGCGGTCGTGCTTTGGCCGAGCGTCGTGTCGGCGGCATCGGCGGTGCTGCCGGCTCCGTAGAGGGCGGCGGTGGAGGGGGTGTAGGCGGCCGCGGTCGCCGTCGAGCCGCTCGCGGCGGACTCACCGACGCCGGCGCTCGTGGCTTGCGTGGAGGCGGAGTCAGCCTGCGCGGCGTCAAGCGCGGCGGCAAAGCCCGCCGGCCCGCGCTCGACCTGGGCGATCAGCGTTTGCAGCTGCTGCATGCGTTCGGCGGCCGCCGCGGCGCCGACGGCGCTAGAAGTCGCGGTCGCTCCAAGGACGGAGGAACTCACGCTGTTGCTCCAAGGACGGAGGAACTCACGCTGTTGCTCCGAGGATGGCGGAGCTCACGCCGCGCTCCGGCGGAAGCGGTCGATCGCGATCTCGTCGAGCACAATGCCCTCGCGCCGCACGGCCTCGCGGTCGTGCTCGGCGTGCTGGCGCTCCTTCAGGCGCTCGAGCATGCGGTGCTCGCGTGCGGCCTCGCCGAGCTCGCTGTCACGCTCGACGACATCTGCCTCACAGCGGCGCAGCTCCAGCGCTTCGCTGACGCGCTGGGTCTCGATCCGCTCGACGAATGCCTGGCGAGCGCGGAGCTCCTCAGCGTCGACGGTGCTCGCCGTGCTGGTCGCGACGCGCTGGTCGGCGAGGACCCGCTCGAGGCGGGCGTCGACTGCCTCCAGGCGGCTCTGGCTGCCATTCAGGCGCGAGACGGCCTTCGCGAGCTCTTCGCGGGCGAGGTCCTCGCGGCGCTCGCGCAATGCGCGGAGGCGCTCGAGTCGAAAGCGGAACGAGGATCCTGTGCTCACGGCCGCGTAATCGGACGGGCGCGGCGGTTCTTGAGGCGGCGGCGGTCGCTGGATGGGTCTAGGCGCAGCTCGCCCGCTGGGGCTGTGGTGCCTGGATTTGAAGCCGGTTGACCGCGTTATCGACGAGTTTCCCGGAAAGTCCGAATTAATGGCATGCGTTCGGCGTTTTATTTACGCAACAAATTGTGATCCGAACGGCCCAACTATTCGCATAAGAAGGTGTCGGATCATGCCCAGACGGCGATCGGCGCTCCCCGAGGAGGTGCCGTCTGGCATGCAGCGTGTTTCAGAAAGGTCTACTGGATCCAAGCAATCTCACCCCTGGGGATGAAAACATGAGCAAGAAGAAAAAAGGCGAGGTCACGATCGTGCTCTCGCCATTGCAGGTCGAGCAGGTCATGCGCGAGGCCGGTCAGCAGCGCAACGGAACTGTGTCCAACCTGCTGCTGGCGGCGCTCGACAACGCTTATCAGCCGCCGAACGGTGATCGGCCGTCGGATCTGCAGAAAGCGACGCGCCGGGCGCTCGAGGAGGCATTGGGTGATCCACAGCTTTCGCAGTCGCTGCTGCGGGGCCTAGCGATCCTCGCCTCTTACGGTCCCGAGCGGCCGTGGCGCGCGATCATCGACCTCGCGCAGCAGCTCGACATGTCTCCTTCGACGACCCACCGCTATGTAAAGACGCTGCGCGCTGTCGGCCTGCTGGAGCAGAACCCATCGACCCGCGAGTACCGTCCGGTGGCGGTGTAAACGAGATGCACCACCTGCGGTATTTGCGCTGGCGTCCAGGTCTGGAGTGTGACACGACACCGTACGTCGGCTTGCGGCGCAGGTGTGGCTCGCCGGCCGCCGCGCGGGGCCAGCGCGCGGGGACGACGCTCGAGCCGCGTCTCAGAGGCTCAACCCGAGTGCGGGGATCGCGGACGGTCCTGGCTCGGGTTGGGCGGCGGGACGCTCCTCGGCGCTGATCTCCTCGCCGTCGAGGATCTCGCCACTGCGCTGCGCGACCGCCTGCTCGAGCGAGGCGGCGAGCTCGAGCAGCTGTGTGTCGGTGCTCTGCGGGTCGCTGGGCTCCGAGACCGATTGGCGCAAGAAGCCGTCGATGCGCAGTCGGTGTTCGAGCGCGGCGTCGAGCTGCGGGTCCGAGCCCGAGTTGTAGGCGCCGATCGAGATCAGGTCCTGCTTGTCGTGCAAGGCGGCCAGCGCGCCGCGCAGCTGCTGGCCGGCGTGCGCGACCTCCGGAGTGACGATCTCGCCGACCAGTCGCGAGACGCTCTGCAGGACGTCGATCGCGGGGTAGTGCCCGGCGTGCGCGAGCGAGCGCGTCAGCACGACGTGCCCGTCGAGGATCGAGCGCACGGCGTCCGCGATCGGCTCGTTCATGTCGTCGCCGTCGACGAGCACCGTGTAGAGGCCCGTGATCGAGCCCGCGGGGCTCGTGCCGGCGCGCTCGAGCAGGCGCGGCAGCAGCGCGAAGACGCTCGGCGTGTAGCCGCGCGTGGCGGGCGGCTCGCCGATCGCGAGGCCGACCTCGCGCTGGGCCATCGCGAAGCGCGTCACCGAGTCCATCATCAGCATC
This sequence comes from Solirubrobacteraceae bacterium, assembly GCA_036502205.1. Classification (GTDB taxonomy): domain Bacteria; phylum Actinomycetota; class Thermoleophilia; order Solirubrobacterales; family Solirubrobacteraceae; genus Palsa-744. The sequence goes on from DASXZA010000028.1 coordinate 83,301, forward strand.
ACGTCGTGGCCCTGGTCGCGGAAGTGCTCGGCGATCGTCGTCGCGGTGAACGCGGCCTTGATGCGCACAAGCGCCGGCTGGTCGGAGGTCGCGACGACGACGACCGAATGCTCCAGGGCGTCGCCGAGGTCGCGTTCGACGAACTCGCGGACCTCGCGGCCGCGCTCGCCGACGAGCGCGATGACGTTGACCGAGGCGCTCGTCGAGCGCGCGATCATGCCGAGTAGCGAGGACTTACCGACGCCCGAGCCCGCGAAGATGCCCAGGCGCTGCCCGCGCCCGCAGGGGACGAGGCCGTCGAGCGCGCGCACGCCGAGCGCGACGCGCTCGCTGATGCGCGGGCGCTCCAGTGCGGCCGGGGGGGAGGCGGCGGTCGAGCGCGCGCCGGCACGCGGCGGCGGCTCGCGGCCGTCGAGCGGATTGCCGAGACCATCGATCACGCGCCCGAGCAGGCCCGCGCCGACGGGCACACGAAACGGTGCGCCGGTGCCCAGGACCTTTGTGCCGGGGCCGATCCCGTGCAGCTCGCCGAGCGGCATCAGCAGCGTGCGCCCTTCGCGAAAGCCGACGACCTCGGCGGGGACGGCGTCGGCCGCGCGATCGCCGCCTGCCGATCCGCGTGTGGTGCCGCTGACGAGGCAGACCTCGCCGACCTCGGCCTGCAGCCCGGTGGCCTCGATGATCAGGCCGATGAGATTGCTGACGCGCCCGTGCGTGCGCGCGAGGTCCGCGCCGCGCAGCGCGCTCGCGGCGCGGTCGAGCAGCTCGGGGCTCATGCGGGGAAGGTGCTCATGAGGGGGAGGGCTCCTCGCAGCCGAGCTCGGCGCGGATTACCTCGCGAGCGCGCTCGAGCTGGGTCGCGACGCTCGCGTCGACCTCGCTCTCGACGGTGCGCACGATTGCGCCGCCGCGGCCGACGCGCCGGTCGGCTTGGATCTCGCAGAGCTCAATGCCCCCGGCGCGCGCCTGCAGCTCGGCGAGCGCACCGCTGACGACCTCGAGATCGGCGGGGTCGACGAGCACCGCGATGCGGCGCCGATCGGCGATGCGGCGCAGCGCGCCGGCGACCGTGTCGAGCACGCGCTCGGGCTCGACCTCAATGGTGCCCGCGACGATCTTCGCGGCGAGCGCGAGTGCCAGTTCGACGGCGTCGTGCTCGACAGCCTGCGCGAGCTCCTCGGTCCGCCCAGCCAGCGCGGCGAGCGCCTCGTGCAAAGCCTGCGCGGCGGCGCGCGTCTCGGCAACACCGTCCGCGTGTCCCTGTGCGCGGCCTTCCTCGTGGCCCTGCACGCGTGCGAGCTCGCGGATCTCGTCGGCCTCGGCGGTGGCTTCGGCGAGGATCCGCGCCGGGGTACCGACGGGCGGCGGCGCGGAGGGCTCGAGCTGCTCGAGCTGGAAGACGGCGGTAGGCATGCTCAGACGACCGCTTCCGCTTCGTCCTCGCCGTCGCCGCTGGCGAGCACGATCGTGCCGGCCTCCTCCAGGCGGCGCACGACGGCGACGATCCGGCCCTGGGCCTCGTCGACGTCGCGCTTGCGCTGGGGCTGCTGGATCTCCATCTCCTCCTTGAGCATCGCGGCGCCGCGCTCGGACATGTTCTCCAGCAGCTTGTCCTTGACGGGATCGGGGACGCCGCGCAGGGCGAGCACCAAATCCTTCTGGTTGGCCTCGCGCAGCACCTGTTGGATCGCGCGGTCGTCGAGCTGCACGATGTCCTCGAAGACGAACAGCATGCGCCGCACCTCCTCCGCGAGATCCTGGTCGGTGGCGGCGAGGTGGTCGAGCACGTTGCGCTCGGTCGGGCGGTCGGCGTGGTTGAGGATCTGCGCGAGCGCCTTGGCGCCGCCGGCGGCGGAGTACTCCTGTTCGACGACCGCGGTGAGCTTCTTGCGCACGACGTCCTCGACTTGCTGGATCACCGCGGGGCTCGTCTCGCCCATGCGCGCGATACGCAGCGCAATATCTGGTTGCAGACGCTCGGGTAGGCGCGCGAGGACCTGTGCGGAGAGCACGGTATGCAAGTTGGCGATCACGAGCGCGATCGTCTGCGGGGACTCGGCGCGCAGGAACGCGACGATCTGCTCGGGCGGGGTGCGGCGCAGGAACTCGAAGGGGCGGCTCTCGATCACGGTCGACAGGCGCCCGAGCAGCTCCTCGGCGCGCTCGGCGCCGAGCGCGCGCTCGAGCACTTCGCGCGCGAACTCGATGCCGCCGGCGACGTCGCCGATGCCCTCGGCGCGGGCCGCGTCGGCGAGCTCGCCGAGGATCGCTTCGGTGGTCTCCTCCTCGACGGCGCCCATCTTCGCCATTTCCAGCGACAGGCCCTCGATTTCCTCCTCGCGCAGATGCTGGATGATCTCGGCGGCGCGCTCGGGGCCGAGCGCGGCCATCAGCACCGCGGCCTTGCGACGGCCGGCGACGCGCACAGCGGTGCGCACCGGCAGCGCGCCGAGCTCCTCGGAGGCGGCGGGCAGCTCAATGGCCATCAGGCTTGCCTGCCGAGCGTGCTGGCGTGGTTGTGATTGCGCCCGTCGCTGCCAAGCTCAGCCGGCGCGATCGCTAGCCCCATCTCAATCCTCCTGCATCCAGCTACGCAACTGCTGGGCGACGCGTTCGGGGCTGCTCTCGGCGAGCTGCTCGACCTGACGACGGACGGGATTGCCAGTGCCGCCACCGGCGGCGACCCCGGCGGGCGCCGGTGAGAGCGCCTCGGTCGGCCGCGAGGGGTTTTCGCTCTGCAGCTCGGAGAGCCGCACGGGTAGCTCGAGCTCGCGCAGCCATGTCGGCGCGTGGTCGATCGGTTCCTGCTCGCGGCGGCGCAGCGTGCGGGTTGTGAAGAACAGGAAGATCGCGGAGGCGATCCCGATCAGTGCGTACTTGGCGTAGCCGAGCATCCCGCCGGCGGCGCCAGCGGCGGCGGTGGTGGAGACGGGCTTGGCGAAGGCCATCTGGCCGATCGAGATCGTGTCGCCGCGCTTGCTCTGGATGCCGGCGGCGTTGGTGACGGCTTCCTTGATCGCGGGCACCGAGGCGGCGGGGACGGTGTGGTCGAGCAGCACCGAGACGTGCTGACTTTCCACCGCGCCGGGGGCGATCGTCGAGTGGGTGACGGTCTTGTCGACACCGAGCGTCGCGGCGCTGACTTCGTGCTTGTAGTTGGACTTGCCCGAGGCGCCCGTCTGGGTGTAGGCGGGGATGTTCGCGGTGCCGGTCGCGCCGCCGCCCGCGCCGCTGCCGTTGCTGGCGAGCGTTTCGAGGTTCTTGGTCTGCTGCAGCGGCACGCCGGCCTTGCCGTAGGTGAGCGATTCCTGCGTGGTCTGGTTGGTGTTGAGCGTCGCGTTGACCTGCACCTCGGCCTTGCCGGGGCCGAGCGTCTGCGCGAGCATCGCGTCGATGTTCGCCTCGGTCTCGTCGTCGTAGCGTTCTTCGGAGGCCTGTTTGTTACTCGAGCCGGTCGCGCCTTCACCGTTCTGCGAAGGCCAGAGCAGCGCGCCCGTGCCGTCGGTGATCGTGACCTTCCCGACCTGCAGGCCGGGGACCGATGAGGCGACGAGCTGGGCGATGCCACGCACCGAGGTCGCGCTCATCGAGCTCGAGCCGCTGAGCAGCACGGCGGCGGAGGAGGCGTTCTGGTTTTCGCCGAACAGCTGGTTCTGGGCGCTCGGCAGGACGAGCTCGACCTGGGCGCCGGAGATGCCCTGGATATTGTCGATCGTCTGCTCGAGCTGGCCCTGCAGCGCGCGCTGATAGGTGACCTGCTGCTGGAAGTTGCTTTCGCCGAGGCTCGATTTTTCAAACAGTGAGAAGCCCGGCTGGGTGTTGCCGAGCAGTCCGGCGCCGGCGAGCGCGACGCGCGCACGGGCGGTCTCGTCGGACTGCACCGCGAGCGCGGTGCCGTTGTTCTGCAGTTCGTAGCCGATGCCCTGCTGGTCGAGCGCCGCGGTCATCTTGCCGGTCTGCGCCGGTTCGAGGCCCGTCGCCAGCGTCGAGTAGCTGGGCCGGGAGACCATGTGCAGGAACAGGTAGACGACCAGGATCGCGGCAAGCGCGCCGCCTCCGAGGATCAACCAGCCGCGGGGCGTGAAACGTGATGTGAGCTGTCGTATAGGCATCGTGGTGAGGGCTTATCCGTTTTTTGGGATTTGGAGGTTTGGCGTGGTGGTTGGTCGTTGCGTGGCTCGTCGGACCGCGCCGGGCTCAGACCTGGGTCTGGAAGATCTGCTGGGCCGCTTCGGTCGCCTTGGTGCGGATCTGCGAGGCGAGCTGCATCGCGAGTTGCGCTTCCTCGACCGTTACGACGGCGCTCTCGGGGTCGCTGACGGTGCCGGTCGCAAGCGCCTGCGAGGCGTTGCTCGCGTTGTTCTGCGTCTGCTCAAGTGAGGAGATCGCGTTGGAGAGCTCAGAGCCGAAGCCGCCTTCGCCGCTGGTGCCGGTCGCTTCGGCGCCTTCGACGCCGCCGGTCCCCTGGGCGCCGCCGGTCCCTTCGGTGGGGCTGAGCCCTTCAAGACCGCTGGCGCCCCCGGAGCCGAGGGCCGAGCCGCCGCCCGCTTCGCTGGTGCTGAGCTTGCCGATGTGGCTCACTGACCATTCGCCCCCGACGGCGCCGATTGGCAGCACCGTCATCGCCGACCTCGATCGCGGGTGCCGCGCATTTGGCGGGTGCCGCGCATTTGGCGGGTGCCGTGCATCTGGCGAGCGCCGTCCATTTGGCGGACGCCGTGTATATGGCGAGCGCCGTTCATTTGAGCAACCCGAGGGTTGCGGTGAACATCGACTTCGCGGTTTGCATCGCGGTCACGTCGGACTGGTAGGAGCGCGACTCGGAGATCAGATCGACCATTTCGGTGACGGTGTTGACGTTCGGCATCTTCACGTAGCCCTGCTTGTCGGCTTCGGGGTTGCCGGGGTCATAGACGACCTGATCGGGGGTCTTGTCGGCGACGATCCCCGCGACCTGGACACCGCCCGCGGGCGCCTGTGTGGCGGCGGCGCCGTCGCTGAGCGCACCGGCAAGGGTCGAGCTGAAGGCGGACGGCGAGCTGCTCTGCTGCAACTCGACCTCCTGGCGCTGATAAGGCTGACCGTTAGCGGCGCGCGTGGTCTGCGCGTTGGCGAGGTTCTCGGAGGTGACGTCCATGCGGACGCGTTCGGCGCTGAGACCGCTGCCGGCGATGTCGATCGCGTCGAAGAGACCCATCAGGCGATGCCCATCGCTGAGCGCATGATTTCGTCGCGCGTGCTCATGACCTGTACGAGCGCCTGGTATTCGAGGCCGTTCTCGGCGAGCGTCGCGGATTCCTGATCGACGTCGACGCCGTTGCCTTCCGCTCCGGCGGAGCCCGGCTGGACTTCGGGCGTCATCGAGACTTCGCTCGGAGATTGTCCGTTCACGAGCGCGTCACGCAGAGCGCCCTGGAAGTTGAGGTCCTCGCGCTGGTAGCCGGGGGTGTTGGCGTTGGCGATGTTGTTGGTCAGCAGCGTCTGACGCGTCCAGGCGCCGCGCATCGCGGTGTCGAGGGCGAGCTGGGTGGTGTCGGCGAGGGACATGGACAAGGCGAATCGGTGTGCTTGCGCCCTCCGTGGGCCATACCGACCCTCATCCGTGAGAGTCATCCTGGCTCGGATCTGGTCCGAGTCCCTCCCGTCATCGGCGGCGCGCCGCGGATCTTTAGCCCCGATTCCGCAATCGCCACAGTGGGCGTCTCGTAGCCGATTTCGCCGGATCTGCGTTGTGTCGCAGGCCCGGCGCGCGGCTGGTCGGAGCAGCGTTGCGGCGAAGCCGGCGCGTGTCTGGCCGGAGCAGTGTCGCGGCAAACGCGGCGAGGAGCAGAGCCCGGTCAGATGCTCTGGTCGATGCGGCGGCTGCGGCGCTGTGTCTGGCGCGCGTAGCCATGCGCGGCGCGGCTCGCGCGCGCGGTGGTGCGCAGGTCGCAGAGCATCGCCTCGCGCAGGGAGAGCAGCGTCGCGTTGGTGCGCGCATGCAGCGCGGCCGCGCGCTCCAGCGGGCCACGGGCGGACGGTGGGGGGACAGCGGGCAGCTCGGCGGTCAGGGCGTCCCACTGCGGCGCCAGCGAGCGCAGGTCCTCGATGCGGCCGTCCCGCGCGAGCTCGAGCTCGCGCTCGGCGAGCTCGAGGATCGCGACATAGGGGTCGAGGGTCGGGGGTGCTTCGGACGTGCCGGTGGCGTAAGGGTCGAGTGCGGTCAGCGCCGCGGGCACTTCGGGCGTGCTCGTGGCGTAAGGGTCGAGCGTCGTCAGCGTCGGCGGCGACTCGGGTGCGCTCGCGATGCTGTTTTCGGTGGCCGGTTCCATGAGCTCACCCGTGCGCGATTGTGGCCCACGACTCGCGCAGCTCACTGAGCAACCCGGAGACCTCTTCGACCTTGTCGACATCGCGATCCATGCGCGCTCGATGCAGGTGAGTCAAGCAAAAGCGGTAGATCGGATGCAGCTGCGAGGCGATCGGCTCGCCCTGCTCGTAGTCGAGCACACCGTCGAGATGCGCGACGATCATTTCCGCGCGGCGCAGCGCATTGTGCGTGCGCTCGATTTCGCCGCTGCGCATCGCCTTGCCGGCCTGGCGCAGGAAGCGCTGCGCGCCGTCGTAGAGCATCACGACGAGCTGCTCGGGCGTCGCCGAGAGCACGGCGTTCTCGCGGTAAGCCTGGGGTGATGCGGTCGGTGGGGTCATCGCGCTCCTCGGTCGCTGCTGCTGGTTTTGCCCTGCACCGGTGATCGGTCGCAGCGGGGCAAAGTTGAGGAGATGGATACGTTCTGCCGCTTGGAAGTAGGGCCGCTCAGCCGCCCGAGGAGGACGAGGACGAGCTGGAGTTCAGCTCGGCGAGCTGCTGGGTGAGGTATTCGCCCTCGGCCTTGCTCTTGGCGATCGCCTTTTCCATCGCCTCGTACTCTTCCTCGAGCGTCTTCTGACGCACGGTGAGCAGTTCGTTCATCGTCGTGATGCGGTTCGCCATTTCGCTGACCTGCGAGCTGTCGCCGGTTACGCGCAGTTCGAGTGCCGCGCCGGGGCCGGCGACCGTGTTGACGGCGCCTTCGAAGCTTTTGGCCCACTTCTGAAGCATCTGCTGGACACCGGCCGGGTTCGACTGCACCGCGGCTTCCAGTTGCGCGGTGTTCAGCTGCAGCTGGCCTTCGACAGAAGACTGCGAGTAGGTCGCGGTCCCCGACGGCGCGCCCGTGCTGATGCCGATCGCGGCGAGGCTCGACAGTTCGGCCGGCTGTTCGGCGATCGGTTCGTAGATCGACTGGCGCATGCCGCTGAGCGCGTTGCTGAGGTCGAAGTCTCCGAACAGCGTGCCGGTCTTCAGTTCGGCGGCGGTCTGCGGGCTTGTCGGAGGCTTGGTGTTCAGCTGTTTCTGGATCGCGCCGATCGTCGAGTTGTAGAGCGTGACGAACGACTGCACCTGGGCGGTGATCGCGCTCGCGCTCGGTGCCGGCGCCTGGACGTCGATCGTGACCGGGCCGGTGGTGGTCGTCAGGGCGAGCAGGTTCAACGTCACTCCGGGCACGGCGCTGGTGACGGTGTTCGTCATCGAGCTCGCCGCAACGCCGTCGACGCTGTATTCGGCGTTACGCCCCGCTTTAGCAAGCCCCGCCTGTTCAGTGAGGCTGCCGCCCGGGGAGGAGACTTTGATGAATTCTTCGCTGGCGCCGGTCGCACGCGTCGAGAGCACCAGCGTTTCGCCGTTGACGGCGACCGCGTAGACCGTGGCTTTGGAATCCGAGTTGATCGTGTTGGCAAGCGATTGGATGCTCTCGCCGGCGGCGACACTGATTTCTTCGCCATCGATCGTCAGCGTTTCGGCGTTTTCGGGGGCTTTGAACGTGAACGTGCGCTGCGCCGAGTTCGCCAGCTGGGTGACTTCCAGCTCATAGCCGCCGATCGCGGCGCCCGAGCTGCTCGTAGCGGTGACCTGATTGGTGTTGCTCGAACTGACGGTCTGCGTGTCGTGGAACAGCGTCGGCGAGCCGAGTTCCTGCGCGGCGAAGGCCAGCTTGCTGAGGCTGCTCTGGATCGACTGCAGCTGTTCGCGCTGACCTTCGAGCGTCGTCTCCTGATTGGTCAGGCGCGTGATCGGCGCTCGTTCGACGGCGAGCAGCGCGGTGATGATTTCGCTCGTGTTTAGGCCCGACTCGAGGCCGGTAATGTTCAGCGGCGCCCCCGCGCCGGAGCCGATCGAGGCGGTCATCGCGCGCTCCTACTCCAGCGGCGCGCCGGCCGCGACCTCGAGGGCCTCGGCGGGCGAGAGTCGCTTGAGGACGTTGCCGCCGCGATCGCGCACCTCGATCGTCATGCGGCCGCTTGACTGCTCGTGGGCGAAGCGCAGCTCGCGTCCCTGGGAGCTGAGCCGCTCGTAGGTCTGCGCGGCGCTCGCCATCTGGTCGAGCACCTCCGGCGGCGGGCTGCTCGGGATCGCGTCCAGCGCGGCCGACGAGTCGAGTGCGTCGGCGAAGCTGCGAGTCGGGCGCTCGGCCGCGGCGTGGGCGCGAATCGGGGTGCCTGTGGCGGTGCTCTGCAGTGGGACGATCGGCGAGCTCATGCTGTTTTCCTCCTGAAAGCATTCTTTGCGGACCCATCCATGGGCCGCTTCGCTCTTGTGTTTCCTCATGTTGATCGACAGGTCCTCTGAAAACTTTAGGCGTTTGTTTTGGGCTGCATCCCTCGACGTGCAGTGGGCCTGCGGCGCTCCCGGTCATCGACCGTACGAGGCGAACTGTGAGGGGTTGCAGGTCGAGCTGAATACCCGGTTTGTGCGCCGCCGTAAACACGAATCCTGATACTCGGGAGCACTCGTCTTGCTGAGAGTCACGGGTCGACGCTCAAGCATGCGCGAAAACCCTCCGATGAGGGCGGGGTCTCCACGGATCAAGGCAGCGGGAGCTCTGCGGATGAAGAGCTCCCGGGCCGGCCGCGGAGGCGACCACTTTCCCTCGAGAGTCGGAGCACGCAATGAAAAGCATGGAACAGGGGGGGGCCGCCAGGATCTCGGCCTCTGAGGTACTGGCGCTATGGCAGCAGTACAAGCGCACCGGGGATCTGAAACTGCGGGATCGCTTGATCTTCACGTTCACGCCGATGGTCAGGTACATCGTCTACCGCAAGGTTCGCGAGGTCCCCGCGCAATGTGACGTCGAGGATTTCCTCTCGTGCGGCCTCGAGGCGCTGATCCGCTCGATCGAGCGCTACGACCCCGCGAAGGGCGCGACGCTCGAGCAGTTCGCCTGGACGCGAATTCACGGTGCTGTGCTCGACGAGCTGCGCCGCCACGACTGGGCGCCGCGCTCGCTGCGACGCGCCGAGCGCGCAATCAACAGCGCGCAGCAGAGCTTTGCCGCCGAGCACGAGCGGCAACCGAGTCGCGGCGAGCTCGCCGCGGCGGTCGGCATGAGCACCAGCGAGCTCTCCGGTCGTCTCGACGAGCTCGCGCTCGCCGAGGTCGGATCGCTCAATAAGACGATTCGCGCCGAGGACAGCACGACGATCGAGCGGATTGACACGCTCGAGAGCGCCGACGAGCAGGCCGACCCGATGCTGAGCGCCGAGCGCCGCGCCGCCAAGGAGCGCTTCCGTGAGGCCTTCGCCGAGCTGCCGACGCGTGAGCGCCAGGTCGCGGTGCTGCTCTACGTCGAGGGTCGCACGCTGCGCGACATCGGCACACGCCTCGGTGTCTCGGAGAGCCGCGTCTCTCAGATTCACACCGAGCTGCGCCGGCGCCTGCGCGAGCGCTTGAAGAGCGACGAGGCACTGTTCAGCGTCGTCTAAAGGATTCGCGGCCGCGGGCGATCACTCGGGTCACGATGGACCTCGGTCTCTTCATCGCCGCTTCCGGGATGGTCGCGGAGCAGACCCGCCAGGATCAGCTCTCCAACGATCTCGCCAACGCCTCGACCCCCGGCTACAAGCCCGACGCGACGCCGCAGCACAGCTTCGGCGAACTGCTGTTGCGAAACAGCTCAAGTGGCCAGTCGATCGGCTCGCTGAACACGGGTGTCGCGCTCGGCAAGACCTACACCGACATGGCGCCCGCCGGGATGCAGAGCACCAACGAACCGCTCGACTTCGGGATCGTCGGCGCCGGCTTCTTCGCCGTGCAGACACCGCAGGGGACGCGTTACACACGCGACGGGCAGTTCACGACCTCCGCGCAGGGTCAGCTGGTCACCACGGCCGGACAGAACGTGCTCAGCCAGAGCGGCGCGCCGATCAAAGTGGGGGCCGACGGCACCGTTCCCGCGAGTGAACTCGGAGTCTTCAACGTGCCAAACGCCGTCAAGCAGGGTGAAAACCTCTTTAGCGGCACCGCCAGTACCGGCACCGCTGCGGGGACGCTGGGCACCGTGCGCGAGGGCGTGCTCGAGGAATCCGGTGTCAACCCGACGACCGCGATGGTCGAAATGGTCGGCTCGCTGCGCACCTTCCAATCCGGCCAGCAGGCGATCCAGGCCATCGACCAGACCCTGCAGGCGGCCGCCACCCAGGTCGGCTCGATGAACGGGTCGAGCTAGGAGACACAGCAGATGCTCGAAGGCATGTACGCGGCTGCGGCCGGGATGAACGCCCAGCAGCAGCAGATCGACGCGATCGGCAACGATCTCGCCAACGCCGACACCACCGGCTACAAGGCCGAGCGCGTCGGTTTTCGCGACCTGCTCTACAACCAGATCGACCAGGCCGGTACGACCACGACGGCTGGCGCCGGCGCCGCCGCCGAAACGATCGGCGCCAACCAGACGCAGGGGTCGATCCAGCGCACCGGCGATCCGCTGGACCTCGCGATCGAAGGCTCCGGCTACTTCACCGTAAAGCGCGCCGACGGCAGCACCGCGCTGACCCGCGACGGCGCCTTCGAGGTCGATGCGCAGGGCAAACTGACGACTTCCGAAGGCGATCTGGTACAGCCGCCGATCACGCTGCCCAAAGGCGTCTCGCCCAACGAAGTCGCGATCGGGCCCGACGGCACCGTCAAGGACGCCAGCGGCCGCACGCTCGGCAAGATCTCACTCGTCGAAGTCGCCTCGCCCGACCACCTGCTGGGGGCCGGCGGGAGCCTCTTGACGACAAGTGCATCCAGCGGTGCGCCGCGGCCGGTAGCCACCGCGAAAATTCAGCAGGGTGCGCTCGAGGGCTCGAACGTCGACAGCGCGAACGAGATGGTCAAGATGATCAGCACCCAGCGCAGCTACCAGCTGGAGAGCAGCGCGATCCAGACCGAAAACCAGATGCTGCAGATCGCCAACCAGCTGCGCTCATGAGCACGCCGATCGGACCCACCACCGCGGCCACCGGCCTGTCGGTCGTCGACGAAGCGCACGCGCCCGCGGCCGTGCGTAACGGTTCGGCAACGGTCAAAAAGGCGTATGCGAGCGCACAGGGCTTTGAAGAGATGCTGATGCAGCAGCTCTCCCAGGAGATGCTGCAGAGCAGCGGCCTCGGTAGCGAAGGCGGCGGCGAAGGCGAAGGCGAAGAAGGATCCGGTGCGGGCAGCTCCGGGGGCGAAGGCGGAATGCTCTCCTCGCTGCTGCCCCAAGCGCTCACCGAAGGCGTCATGCGCGAGGGCGGCCTCGGCCTTGCCAGTCAGCTGATGGGCTCGCTCGATCCGGCCGCTGCAGCTGGCAGCGGCACGAGCGCTGCTGGCGCGAGCACGACTGGCGGGACCAGCTCGCTGCAAAGTGCCGGCGCTGGTGGCGCGTCTACCGGTGTGGGCTCGACCGGTGCCGGTGCCGGTGGGGGCGCGACGGCGGCCGCTGCAGGTTTGGCTGGCACCGGTAGCAGTGCAGGTTTGACTGACACCGGCAGCAGTGCAGGTACGGCTGGCACTAGCGTGCAGGCGAGTGGCGGGGTCGCAGCATGAGCGCGGCGAGCCCGATCGTCGTGCTGCCCGAAGCGCTCGAGCCCGAAGGCGCGCTCAGCGAGGAAGTGCTCGCGCACCTCGACACGCAGATCGCCTCGGCGCAGCGCCTGCTGGAGATCGTGCTCGAGCAGGGCGCCGCGATCCGCGCACGCGACGTGCACACGGTGGTGCGCCTCGCGGGCCTGTTGCACGGCGAGCTCACGCGCCGCCAGCAGATTGAGGGCGAGCGCTCGCTGCTGCTGGCGCGCGCGGGAGCATTACTCGGCATTCCCCCCGAGCTGGTGACGCTGACCCGGATGAGCACCCTGATGGATCCCGCGTCTGCGCAACTCGCCGCCGCGCGCAGCGCGGGGCTGCGCGGGCTGCTGCACGAGCTGCGTCGCGAGCACACCTGCAACCGCACTCTGATGCAGATCGAGCTGTCGTTCCTCGACCACCTGATGCAGTCGCTCGCGCTGGACGGCTCGACACACGGCTATGACCCGCGCGGCGCGAGTGCCGGTAACGGTCGTCCGCGCCAGCAGCACGGCGCGCTGCACCTACTGGACCTGAAAGCGTAAACGGCGATGTCTATCCCCACACTCCAAGGACTCCAGACCGCGCTCTCCGGGCTGCTCGCCGACCAGCAGGCGATCGACGTCGCCGGGCACAACATCACCAACGCCAACACCGAAGGCTACTCGCGCCAGGTCGCCGTCCTGCAGACCAACGAACCGATGCGCATTGCCGCGCTCTCGCCGACCAACGGCGAGGGCGGGCAGCTCGGCACCGGCGTCAGCGTCGCGACGTACATGCGGATCCGCAACAGCTACCTCGACGCCCAGTACCGCACGCAGAACACCGGCCTCGGCGCCGCCAGTACGCAGGCCAACGAGCTCCAGCAGGCACAGAGCGCCTTCGACGAACCGTCCACCGCTGGGCTCTCCAGCCAGCTCTCCGCCTTCTGGAGCTCGTGGGGCGAACTCGCCGACGATCCCTCCAGCGAAGCCGCCAAGGTCAGCGTCGTCAGCGCCGGCACGCAGGTCGCCGACACACTGCACGAGGTCAACTCGCAGCTGGAAACCGTGCAGGCGCAGGCCGCCCAGCAGTACACCGCGATCACCGGCCCCAGCGGCGAAGTCCAGGCCGACGCCAAGCAGATCGCGCAGCTCAACCACCAGATCAAGCTCTCCCTGCAGGCCAAACAGCAGCCCAACGATCTCGAAGACCGCCGCGACCTACTGCTCGACAAGCTCTCCGAACTCGGCAACATCACCGTCACCAAGGAAGCCGACGGCACCGACACCGTCGCGTTCGGCAACGCCGCCAAACCGCTCGTCGAAGGCTCCGAAGTCAACTGGCCGCAGGCGCTCACGACCGCCGCCGGCGGCAAGCTCGGCGCGCTGCTGGAACTGGCAAGCCCCGAAGGCGCGATCGGCAAATACCGCGCCTCGCTCAACGAAGTCGCCAAAACGCTCGCCGGCTCGGTCAACGAACTGCACACCTCCACGCCGTTCTTCACCGGCACCACCGCCGCGAGCATCGCCGTCGCGGTCAAAGCCTCCGAAGTGCAGACCTCCAAAAGCGGCGCTTCCGGCGATAACGAAGTCGCTCTCGCGATCGCCGGCCTGCGCGGCGGCGGCGCCGAACAGCAGTACGCCGCGCTGATTGCCCAGGTCGGCAGCGACGTCCAGAGCGCCAAGAGCGATCAGACCAACGCGCAGGCCGTCGTCTCCGCCGTCAACGGCCAGCGCCAGAGTGTCTCCGGCGTCTCCCTCGACGAAGAAATGACGAGCCTCATAACCTTTCAGCGTGGCTATCAGTCCTCCGCGCGCGCGCTGACCTCGATGGACGAAATGCTCGACACGCTGATCAACCACACGGGGGTCGTCGGGCTATGAGCGAGCGCATGACCAACATCGGGGTCGTCGGGCTATGAGCTGTCGCATCACCACCAACACGGGGGTCATCTGGCCATGAGTGACCGCATCACGACGAACATGGTGATCGGCTCGACGCTCGCCGACATCAACAGCGCGCAGGTCGCGATGGACCGCAGCCAAGAAGAGCTCTCCTCCGGCAAGACGATCGAGGAACCCTCCGACAACCCGTTCGGGGCGAGCCAGGTAATCGGGCTACAGAGCTCACTCGACGGTCTCAGCACCTATGAAAAGAGCGCCCAGAGCGGCGTCTCGTGGCTGAACACCGCCAGCGGCGCGCTGTCGAACATCAATGAACTCTCCCAGCGCGTACGCGAGCTGGTCGTGCAGGCCGCCAACGGCATCAACAACAAGGCCGACCTCGAAGACATCGCCGACGAGGTGCAGCAGATCACCGAAACCGTCAAGCAGGACGCCAACACCCAGTACGCCGGGCAGTACCTCTTCTCGGGGACGCTCACCAACACCGCGCCCTATGGGCAGGGTGAAGCCAACGACACCTTCCAGGGCAACGAAGGCGCGATCGAACGCGCCGTCGGACCGGGCGCGACCGTCAATATCAGCGTCGGTCTCTCCGCGGTGCTTGGGAACGGCAAAGCCTCCGGCGACGGCAAGCTGCTGGACACGCTGCGCAGCATCACGCAGAGCTTGCGCGAAGGCACCCCCGCGGCGATCGAAGCCGTCAGTGGCGCCGATCTCAAAGCGCTCGACACGAACCTCGAAGCGCTCGCCAACGTCCAGGCCGACGCTGGCGCCGCGACCGACCAGCTGAACGCCGGGCTCACGCGCGTGCAGGACCTACAGACCACGACTACCGTGCAGCTCTCCAACGTCCAGGATGCCAACATCGCGCAGGTCGCGCTCGAATTCTCAAATCAACAGTCCGCCTATGACGCCGCGCTGCGCGCCGGCGCCTCGATCGTCCAGGAGTCACTCCTTGAATTCCTCCATTGATCCCACCGCGTCGACCGTCCTCGAGAGCCTGCGCTTCGGCGCCCTGACGATCGAGCCCGAGGACGTCCTGGACTTCCCGCGCGGGCTGATCGGCCTCGGCGGGCGCCACTACACGCTGCTCGACCGCAACCCCGGCACCGGCTTCCTGTGGCTGCACTCGCTCGACGATCCCGCGATCGCGCTGCCCGTCATCGATCCGCGCAGTTTCTTTCGCAACTTCTCGCTGCAGCTCGGCGAGGACGAGCACGAGCGCGTCGGCGCCGAGGACCTCGACGATGCGCAGCTCTACGTCACCGTCCGCACCGCTCCCGATCCCGCCGACGTCGTCGTCAACCTGCGCGCGCCGATTGTCGTCTGGGAGCGCCGCGCGCACCAGGTGCTCAACACCGCCCCGGGCGCAGACTTGCAGGTTCGCCTGTTCGCCCCCGCGGATGCGCCATAATTCCGACCCATGCTGATACTGACGCGTCGCCCCGGAGAACGCGTCGTCATCGGCGAGGACGTCCTCGTCACTGTCATGGAGGTCAGCGGCCAGACCGTGCGTCTGGGGATCGCCGCGCCCGAGGGGCTGCCGATCTACCGCGAGGAGATCTGGCTCGCCGTCAAGGAGGAGAACCGCGCCGCCGCGGCCGCCGCCGACGAGCTGCCCGCGCCTACCGAGGCGCTGCCCACGCCTTCGCAGGCCGCGCCGGCCCAGTCCGCCCCGGCTTCAGCTGAGGCCGCGCCGGCCCAGTCCGCCCCGGCTTCAGTTCAGGCCGCGCCGGCGGGTGGCGGCGACCAGCGTCCCTCGTAACTCACGCCGGCTGCCAAGGCCGATTAGCGTCCCTCGTAGGTCGCGCTCGTCGGCAAGGTCAGCGACCCTCGTAGGTCGCGTGCCCCGGGCCGCGCTCAAGGAACGAGCGCACCGCGCCCTTCAGGTCCTCGGTCGCGAACAGCTCGCCCGCCAGCTCCGGCACACGCCGATCCGCGCCGTGCGCGCCGCCGTCGTCGAGCGCCGCGCGCACGATCGCCTTCGTCGCCGCGTGCGCGCGGGTCGGTCCCTGCGCGAGGCCCAGCGCGAACGCATGCGCCGCCTGCGCGAAGCCCTCGTCGGGCAGCACCCGGTTGACGACGTTCCAGCGCTCGAGCGTCGCCGCGTCAAACAGCGCGCCCGTCATCACCAGCTCGCGTGCGCGCGCCGGCCCCGCGCGCTCGGCCAGACGCTGCGTGCCGCCCATCGCCGGCGTCAGGCCCACCACGTCTCCACGAGACCGAAGCGCGCCGACTGCGCCGCGAGCAACAGGTCACAGCCGAGCGATAGCTCGAAGGCCGCCGTCAGGCACAGGCCGTGCGCTGCGAACACCGTCGGCGCCGGCAGCGCCTCGACGCGGTGCACCATCCCCAGCAGCCGCTCCCACAGCGCGCCCGCGTCCGCCACGCTGAGACCGTCGAAGACATGCACGTCCACACCGCCGCTGACCACCCCGCCCTCCGCGCGGATCAGCAGGCATCGCGGCGGGTCCGCCGCGATGCGCTCTACGGTCCGCTCGAGCTCGCCGATCAGCTGCTCGTCGAAGAGGTTCAGCGGCGGGCTGTCGATGCTCAGCACCGTCAGCGGACCGTCCTGCTCGATGCGAATCGTCGTGCTCTCAGCGTCCATGTCGAGCGCAGCCTACAAGCTCCCAAGGCCCTCGTCGGCGCACACCGCGCGAGGGGCGAGCGCGAAGCGCGGACCGTTTCTTCTAAGTGACCCAGACGATGTCGCCGAGCGTCAGCATCGGGAAGACTTCGGCCGCTGTCGAGACCGGCAGCTCCACGCAGCCGTTTGACTGCGGGAAGCCGTACGAGCCGCGGATGAAGCCGTGCACCGCGTCGCCGCCGTTGAAGTAGTTGACCCACGGCACGCCCGGGTCGCTGTAGTGGCTGCCGTCCGGGTTCGTGCCCGTCATCGTCGTCGACGTGAAGCGCGAGTAGATCGGGAAGATCCCCTGTTCGGTTTCCGCGCCCGCCACGCCCGTGTTCGCCGGCGTGCTCAGCGCCACGTGGTCGCCGCGGTGCACCTCGAGCGTCTCCGGCAGCGACTCCGTCACCGAGACCCACGTGTACGGCTGCGGGTTGCGGTGGTCGAGCTCCGCGACGATGATCAGCTTCTGCCACGTCACCGCGTTTGGTACGCCCGTCACTTCGAGGCCGTGGTCCGCCTGGAAGATCTCGATCGCGCCTTTCGTCGTCTCGTCGAGCTTGCCCATTTCCACCGGCGGCGCGTCCGATGGGTCCGGCGCGAGCCGTCCGTGAAACGGCCGGTAGGCCTGGATCGCCGCTTCGCGGCGCGTCTCCGGACCGTGCGGCAGGTGGACCTTGTAGGTCGGGTGCAGCTCCGCGCCGAGGTAGCCCAGCCGCGCGAGCGCCTGTTGCATGCCCGCCAGTGGGGGGCACGCGACTTTCAGCGTCAGCACGTGGCGGTGGCCGACGCGCGAGTGGCCCGTTGCGATCGTGTTCGCCCACACCGTCAGCGTGTACGTCGAGCACGGCGCCAGCGTCGAGCTCGGTGTGAAGAGCTCCGTGTTACCGCCGTCGCTCCACGTGCCCGGCACCGCCGGCCTGAGGATCGGTCGCGGCGAGCTCGCCGCCGCAGGAGCCGAGAGCGTCACGCCGATCGCGCCCGTGCCGTTGACGATCGTGCTCGGCGGCAGATGCACGATGCGCGTCCGGGTCAGCGGCGCCGGTGGGGGCGTCGGAGCCGTGGGCGAGCTCGAGGTCAGCAGGCTGCCGATGCCGCCGCGGCGCGTCAGCGCCGTCGCCGTCGCCGCGCCCGCGACCGCGAGCACCGCGACGAGCGCGCCGATCGCGAGCAGCTGGCCGCGTCGCGACAGCGGTTGGCGTAATCCCGTCATGTAGTTCGCTCTATCGGAAAATTCGTGGTCGCTCTTGACCCGCCCGTCCTCGGGACGCGCCTTCATGCGGGCAAGGCTAACGCATCGCGCCCTCGACGCTGACAAATTCCCTGCAAAACCCGATGATCGTGGGAGGCGGTGCGATCGCGCCGCGCGGCTCTAAGCTGTTGGGCATGCCCCGCTTCGCGACGGTCCGATTCAGAGGGTCCTGGCTGGCTCCGATGGTCGGGGTGTTGGTGTTGTCGTTTGCCGGCCCCGCCGCGCGCGCGGGCGCGCGCGCGACGCACGCGCACGTGGCCGCCGCGACGGGGGCGAGCGTCGGTCGCGCTCGCGATATCGCCGCCACACGCGCCTACATCCAGGCCAACTACCAGCTCACCCGCGTCGCGCGAGTCAACCTCTCGGCCAGCGAGGGCGCCACGCACGCCCTCGCGCGTCGCATCGTCGGCGAATGCCCGCTGGGAGGCGAAGGGTCCTACACGAACAACGCCGCCAGCCAGTTCAGCGAAGAGGTCGTCGGCACGATCGTCACCACCACCTTCCGGCCCGACGTCCGCGCGATCGGTGCTTTCACTTACGCCGTCGAGCACCTGCGCTGGAGCGACGCCCGACTCACGCACTCTGTTCGCCGCTACGTCGCGAAGCTCCAGAACCTCGTCGCGCTGCCGCCCGCCGACATCTGCGCGGATGTCAAAGCGTTCGCCGCCACTAGCTTCCGCGTCGCCCCCGAAGCGACCATCAGCTTCGACAAGCGCTACCTCGCCGCCGACGTCGAAGCCGAAGAAGTGCCGCTGCGACTCCTCGCTCCCTACGAGGGCGCCCAGCAGGCCGCGCTGCTGCGCCGCACCAAACAGCTCGAAGCGCCGATCGCGCAAGCCGAAGCCAACGCCGTCTCGCAGTACACCGCGATCATGCGCGGGCTCGCGCTCAGCCAGTAGTAGGGGAGGGGCGGATGAGCGTCGCGGGCGGCGCGTGTCGGGCGCGCTTCGTGAGGTCCGGCGGCTAAACTGCGCCGTCCCCGCCGGAGTAGCTCAGTCGGTTAGAGCAGCGGAATCATAATCCGCGTGTCGGGGGTTCGAGTCCCTCCTCCGGCATCTCAGAAGTCCCGCAACCACAACGGTTTCAGGGATACCGCGCAGCCGGACGGACCACACGAGTTTCCACAAAAGTTTCCCCAGCGGTCGAAACCGTGTCGAAACCCGCCACAGTCATGCAGACAACACGCATCACCACGATCTCGCCCGCACCATCGGCATTGCGCACCAACGCCTCCCATGGAGCACGGCCACAACGACCCCGACTACGAGCTCCTACGAGCCACCGCGCGGAAGCCGCCGTGCTGAACGTCACACATAGCGTCCTGCTAAGCCGAGACGAGCGACGTCATGTCGGTTGATCGTAGTGGTTCTGGTGACGTGCGCGGAATGCCTGGAGGGCGTCTGAGTATCTCGCCTGCCATTGGTCCTCGGCGCGTTGGAACTTCTTTTGTTGTTGGTTGTAGTCTCGGTTGATGGTGTTGGTTGCGATGGAGCGTTGCGCTTGATAAGCCTGGGTAAGGCTGGGATGTTTGTGCCGAGTGCGCCACGCGCGGCTGGCGAGCGAGTACCAGGACGGCATCGGTTTTCGCACGGGCTGTCGTGTGTAGAGCGGCTGCGGCATTAGGGTGTATCCGCGCGCCAGTGCGACCTCCCATGTCGTTTCGCGGCCCGTCTCACAGGTGACGGCCGCCCACTCGTCTCCGTTGACCTGGACGAGCAGCAGACAGAGATTGTTGATCTGCAGATAGCCAGCGGCGGTCCGCCCAGCCGGGCCGTCCGGTCGCCCAAAACCCCTCGTACTCGATCAGACCACGCAGCACAGGCTCGATTTGCCGCGCCAGCCAGTCGCGGCATTCGATCAGTCTGCGCTGCTGCAAATCCGTACGCGTACCAGACCGCATTTCATCAAGCGGCGCCATTCTTTGCGCTACATCATCCGCCCCTGGCACAGCAGGCTGCAAACGTTGCACGAACCGCAACAGAGCATGGGGCCGGATGATGCTGCTCCTCTACGAGGCGAATTATCTGTCTGCGAGCCAGATGACGTTGCTGGGGTGGAGGCGGGAGAGTGACGCGGCGGGCAAGCGGCTTAGGCGGCTGCACGACAGCGGGCACATCGACAAGTTCCGTGGGCCCGCCGCAACCGGGAGCAGCGAGTGGAATTACCGCCTCATCACCCTCACTCAGCACGGCCTCGCTGAGGGCGCGTACAGGCCGGTGGAGTTGCACAGCATCGCCTACACCGAACACGATCTGCAGCTCGCTGGGTTGGTCATCCACATCGCCTAAGCCGCGACCGCCGGTCGCGAGAGGCCGCTGGTGGATCGGATGCCGTTCACGTGGCACGGGCCGCGCAGCGGACGCATCGACCCGAACACCAAGGGCGACTCCGTGGAGCTCTCCTCGGCGGCGGAGCTGCCCGCCGGCGCCCGGCTGCACCCCGGTCAGAGCGTCCCGGGCTACCTGGAGCCAGATGCCACGCTCACCGGCGAAGTCAACGGCGAGCGCTTCGCGGTCCTCGTCGAGTATGACCGGACTGCGAAAGCGCACCGGCAGGTCGACCGGTAGCGCCGCTACGAGCACTTCCTGCTTGACAGCTGACAGCGCACCCACTTCACCAGCCACGCGATCGCACCGACTGTGCTCTACATCACCACCCGACCAGCGGCCCTCACAAGCCTCCTGCAGACAGCCGACCGGGCCCTCACCGCCTGGCACGGTCCCCCGCATGCCAGCGTCCGTGACGGTGTGTACCCAGCTCGCGAACGCATCCTGTTCACAACCCGCGAGCAGATCCTCAACGGCGACTGGGTCATGCAGCGCGTACCCCGCCAGCCATCTCTTGCTGATGGGCCCTCAGCTACGCGAGCCAGTCGCACGGTCACCTACGATCTACCGTTGATGCTTGCTGACCGCTAACGGCTGGGAGGGCGAGGTCAGTTCAATGGAGCTGACATCGCGGTGGAGTTCTTGGTCCAGTAGATGGTGTTGGCGGCGAGCGCGAGTGAGGAGCGGTCGATGTCACTACCCGAGGCAACCACACGACTGCCGTTGCTGTCCACCACGTGGACCTGGAAGGTGGTGGGGAAGCCAGTTTCGACGATCCATGCGACCGCGCCGTCGCTCTTGAGGACGATGCCCGTCATCGGCCCAATACCGACCCAGCCAGGTTTGCGCGTAGACAGGGTGCCAGTGGGGACTTCGCGGATCACACGGCCTGTGCCAAGATTGCGCACGACCACCTGATAGATGTTCACGACTTCGCCACCGCCTCCTTCTTCATAGGCGACGAGCGGCCCAGCCAGTACCTCGTGTTCTGGGCCGCCGCATGGGCCAGCTCCTTGGCAGTTCGGGAGCGTACCCACGAGATAGGACCTGTGGCCGTAGGCACAACCGTGGATCCCTATGCCCTTTTCGTGGTGAGGCGCAATCACTTCGATCTTGGAGTAGATCATCACCTGGGCGTCAGCGGCCAGCACACGCGACCCCGCAGGTGCACACAACGATCTCGGGGAGCGAGTCGCGCCGGTCGCGTACCGCGCGGACGCCAGACACGCACAAACGCCGATGCTATTCCGAGTCGCTTCATGTAGTGGCTGCCGACGATAACTTACCAGCCAGCAGCCTTTTGCCACATGCGACCGCCGGGAGGGCGAGGTGGTTAGTTCAGTGGTGCGGACATCGCGGTGGAGCCCGCGGTCCAGTAGATCGTGTTGGCGGCGAGTGCGAGTGAGGAGGGGTCGATGTCGCTGCCCGAGGCGACCACGCGGCTGCCGTTGCTGTCGATCGCGTGGACCTGGTAGGTGGTGGGGAAGCCGGTTTCGACGATCCACGCTACCGCGCCGTCGTCCTTGACTAGGATGCTTGTTGTTGGGCCGATGCCGACGACCGATTTATTGGGTGTTGCTGGGGTGCCGGTTGGGACTTCGCGGACTACGCGGCCGGTCCGGAGGTTACGCACGACGACAAGATAGATCCTCACTGTTTCGCCGCCGCTTCCTTCTTGGTAGGCGACGAGCGGACCGGCTAGGACCTCTCGTTTTGGGCCTCCACATGGGCCAGCTCCTTGACAGTTTGGGAGCGTCCCCACGAGATAGGACCTGTGCCCGTAGGCGCAACCGTGGATCCCGGTATCCTTTTCGTGGTGGGATCCGACCACTTCGACCTTGGAGTAGAGCATCACCTGCGCGTCAGCAGCCAGCACATGCGATCCTGGGGGCGCACAAGATGGTTGCGCGGCATGAGTAGCACCGGCCGCGTACTGCGTGAACGCCAGACAAGCTGCTAGCGCGAAAGCTGAGAATATGCCGAATCGCTTCATGCGGTGGGCTGTCCGTGATTGCTTACCGACCAGGAGCCTTCTTTGCCACAGGCTACCGCCGGGAGTGGGCGGTCAGTTCAGTGGTGCGGACATCGCGGTGGAGCCCGCGGTCCAGTAGATCGTTTCGTCGGCGAGGGCGAGTGAGGAGGGGTCGATGTCGCTGCCCGTGGCAAGCACGCGGCTGCCGTTGTTATCAACCGCGTGGACTTCATAGTTCATGGGGAAGCCGGTTTCGGCGATCCATGCCACCGCGCCGTCGCTCTTGAGGACAATGCCCGTCGTCGGCCCAATACCGACCCAGCCAGGTTTGGGCGTCGATAGGGTGCCGGTCGGGACTTCGCGGATTACACGACCGGTCCGAAGATTGCGCACAACCACCAGATAGATGTTCACGACTTCGCCGCCGCCGCCTTCTTCGTAGGCGACGAGCGGACCGGCTAGCACCTCATGTTCTGGGCCACCGCACGGACGAATACAGTTTGGGAGCGTCCCCAGAAGGTAGGACCTGTGCCCGTATGCGCAACCGTGGATCCTTACACCCTTTTCGTGGTAGGGCCCGATCACTTCGACCTTGGAGTAGATCATCACTTGGGCGTTCGCTGTCAGCACGCGCGATCCTGAAGGTGCACAGGACGGTTTCTTGGCATGAGTAGCGCCAGCAGCGTACTGCGCGGACGCCAGACACACTGTCAGCAAAATCGCCAATGCTATTCCGAGTCGTTTCATACTCGTAAAACTACCATATGCGGCGAAAGTTGCGGACGATTCATCACGCTATTTGGGCGCAACATAAAGACCTGGAGGCTGCAGGGTCTCCGTGTTTGGCGGCTAGAAGCACTTCTTGATGCGTCTCTCGACGCCGTAGTTGGTACCAAGAGAGTTTACGCCGACTATCCGGAAATGCCATGCGTTCGGGCAGATGAGCACATCAGGGTGAGGGGAAAACGCCCATGTAAAATCGCCTTCGTCTTTTTTTTTCTTCTTCTTCTTCTTCTTCTTCTTCCCTGAGGGTTTCACTTTCGTTGTCTTCCCCCGCTTCATCAAGGTGAAAGGTGAGGGGTATAATGGTGTGTGTTGTGACTTCAGTGTATTCGGCACCGCTTCCCGCGGATTCGACCGGTGTGGTGTACCCGTTGGCTAGCGTCGGCCCGAATTCAAAATAGTAGCTGGCGGCTTTTTCGTTGGGGTCCACTTCGCCCGTAAGTTCGTAGGTGAATTCGGAGCTTCCAATGCCTTCTTCGTACGTTGCGATCGCGTTCCCGGTTCGCACGAGTGGCCCGCAGCCGGGGGTGCGAAATGTCTTGTCACCGCCGAGACTGGGAGTCCCCTCGTTGGCTTCATTTTCGACCTCCGCCTGATAGTGGTAGGTCGTGCAGGGTTCCAGGCCGCTGAGATCAACTGACTCGCTTTGCGCCCCGGTATCGTCGGCTACAGCAGCGGGTGACGTGGTGTGCCCGTATGCCGTAGTCGTTCCATACTCGACGAAGTAGCTTGCTGGGAGCCCAGCTGGGTCGAGTGTCAGCGTTGCGGTCACCGCGCTCAATGCCGACGTCACAGGTTGGGCCCGTTGAGTCACTACGTGTGGCGGGCAGCCATTTTCGCCCAGTGCGATGACACAGTATGCCTCCCGGGGTTCCTGTCCTTCAGCCGGCGCTTCCTTGCGAAGGAGCAGGGCGCTATCGAAAGCAAATTTATGCTGACTTAGTTCGGTTTTTGAGGGACCGAAATACTGGTAGTAGTCGATAAGTTCGATATAATGTTCTGAGACTGTGTGGAAGTGCAGGAAATCCTCAGCGGCTAGTCGTTGCAGTTCGTGAGTTTCCTTTGCTTTCTCTAGTGTCGTGTTTGCGTGGTTGTTTTTTTAAGCTCGACGCCGGCCTCACTGATCCAGATCCGGGGCTTACTAAAACCGTTGGTTTTGAGGCTTTTCAGGAAGTGTTCCAACGAGCTCGCATAGTGGGGTTCCTGTGCGTCTGCTTTGCTGAGGTCCTTGTAGTCATGTAGGCCCCAAGCACCGGGCGCATGTGGCCAGTACTCTTGGTCTTCCTTGACGACCTTCTCGTATCTCTTGGCATACCCCTCGTATTCGGCGAATTCGCCGGCGGCCATCGTGCAACCTATGCATGCGTCGTTGTTGAGGACTTGTCGCGCCCTTTTCCAGAGCAGAGCGGCCTTTTCTTCTTCGTGATAAAGAGGATTGCTTTCCGTCGTAGTATGGAGGTCGGGCTCATTCCAGGCGCCTCAGAACGGCACGGGCGGCACATTGCCTTCTTTGGCCTCTTTCTCGACTTTGAGAATGATTTCGCTGATGTCTTTGCTGTATGTTGCGAAGCTGGGGTCACTTCCTGCTGGGCAGATCTTTCGCTTTTCTCTCAATGCGCATTGACTTGGTGCCGTGAACGTGACATAGGGCTTGAGAAGTGGTTTAACTCCTCCTTCTTTTTTTTCTTCTTCTTCGTCTTCTTTAGTTGTATGGCCGGCATGTTTGACTGCCTTTAGCCACGTTATGAGTTTTTCGAATTCTGCGGGGCTGGCATTGTAGTGGATGAAATCCCGGGCTATTTTGAGGTGCAGGGGGCCGGTTAGGAGGTGTTTATCGAAGCCGGCGGTGACGGTTCCGGATGTTTCCTCCGCATCTTCGAAGCTTTCGGGCTTGGCGTCAGAGAGTCCGTAGTGAAGTTCGGGCGGGGCCGATGCGGCGGTGTCGCCACTAGCCGTGATCGCGGCGGTTACCGGGAAGATCGTACTTTCGGCTGGTGTGAGGGTCATCGTGATCTTGTTCCCGAGGATGCTGATCGCGGCGGGTACGGTGCTGCCGGCAGCGTCCATCGCGCTGGGGGCTTTAATGACCATCAGCAGCCTACCTGTTGTGTCCGCTTCAGCGACGGTCGTTGCACTGGTCGCGTCTTCGTATTCGGCTTTGGTTTCCTGTGGGTGCAGTTCGCTGGGTTGCGGTGTGATTTCCGGGGTGCTCGCCAGCGGAGCGGCCGCTAGTTCTTCCAGAGGGCTTTCTTCTTCACTGGAGTTTTCGAGTTCTTCTTCTGCGGCATTGGCGGTCCGGCTTTCGCCGGTCGTGTCGGGCGTGCCCGTTTCGGGTTCGCCTGGTGTTTCGGCCGCTAGTGATTCGGTGAAAATGCTGGTCGGTTCTGGTTCGACGACGGCGATGTCGCCGTCTGAGAGTTTTTCGAGATGCTCGTAGGGACCAATCCCGATTTCCCACGAGTAGGAGGTCGGGGCGGCCGCGGTGCGTAGCTGCAGGATGGTCGTCGCGCCGGTCGCGGTTGGCCTGATGATCGTGTCCGTTTCATGGGCGGTCTCGGCGAACAAGGCGGCTGTGCCGTTGACGATCGTTGGGTTCTTCGTCGCATCAGGAGGGCTGCTGGCGGGTGTGAAGGCGAATTCGCCGTCGGCGGTGCCAACGGCGAATTCGCCAGGTGTTTCCTTGGAGACCGAGGAGCTCGTGAGGGTGGAGCTGGAGGTGAGTTCCTCTCCGGCATCGGTGAACGCGGGTGTTATGGTTTCGCTTTCAAGGGTCGCGCTGGTCGACGGTGCGAGAATGGACGGGTCTGTTTCCTTGGCGATTTCCAGTGCTTCGCTGACGTCCGCTTCGCCGGCGGTATACACGAGCTTGGGTTCGGAGAGCGCCGCGGCGCTCGCGAGCGAGTTTTTGACGCTGACCTTCACGCGCAGCGTCGAGGAAGCGTCTTCGCTTGAGATGGTGTAGCTGGGTTTGCTTGCGCCTTCGATCGTGGAGCAGCCTTCCCCCGCGGTGTTGCAGCGCTCCCACTGGTAGTAGTAGCTCAAGGGCCGCGACCCCGACCACTGCCCGTTGCCCGCGAACACCCGGTCGGCGACTTGCGCGGTCCCCTCGATGACGGGCGCTTCGACGGCGGCTGGCGGGCCGGCCGCCCCGATCGTTTCGGGTTCGTAGACCGTTTCGCTGGTGCTGCCCGTCGAGTTCGTCGCGATGACGATCAGCGCGAGGCCTTCGCCGAGGTCGCTTTCGGTGAGTGTGTAGGTTGAGCTGGTCGCGCCTGTGATGTCGGCACAGGTCTCTTCGGTCTCGCTGCAGGTTTGCCACTGGTAGGTGTAGGTGATCGGTTCGCTGCCGACCCATGTGCCGGTGTTCGCGCTCAGCGTGTCACCGACGGTGAGCTCACCTTCGATCGATGGTGCGATTAGGTTCAGGGGCGCCATCGCTTCAGAGCTGACCGGCACGGTTGGCGGCGAGTTGGCTGTGGCAGTGCCTTCCGGCCCGGTCGCGGTGAGCTGCACCGCGATGGTCTCCCCGACGTCCGCGGCGGTCGGCCGGTAGGTTTCGCTGGTGGCTTCGATGATGCTGGCGCAGCTTTCGCCTGCTTCGCCGCAGTGCTGCCACTGATAGGCGAAGGTTATTTCGCCGGTGCCGGTCCAGATCCCCGGGCTGGCGGTGAGCTGGTGGCTGGCGCTCGCTTCACCGGAGATCGAGGGTGAGCTGACTTCGGTGAGCGCCGCTGCAGCGACGGGTGCGGTTGCGCTGGAGGTGCCTTCGCTGCTGCCGTGGCTGTTGGTGGCGCTCACCAGGACGCGTAGCGTCGCGGCGATGTCGCTTTCGGTGAGCGTGTAGCTCTCTGAGGTTGCGCCGCTGATCGCGCTGCAACCGGCGCCTTCTTCATCGCAGCGCTCCCACTGGTAGGAGTAGCCAGAAGGTTCACCGGACCACACGCCAGTGCTCGCCGTCAACGCGTAGCCTTCCAGGCCGGTCCCGGAGATGACAGGGGGCGCCTGGGCTGTCGGTGTTTCGCTGGCGGCGACCGGCTGTGTCGGCGGCGTTGTTTGCGAGAGCGTCGCGATCGCTTCGGTGGCTTGGATGCGGACACGCAGCGCATAGCCGACGTCTCCGGCAGTAAGGGTGTATGTGGCTTCGGTGGCTTCTTTGATGTTGGCGCATGCGTTGCCGTACTTGTCGCAGCGCTGCCACTGGTAGGCGTAGCCGATGCTCGAGATACCAAGCCAGCTGCCCGGGTTCGCGCTCAACGTCTGGCCGTCGCGCGGAGCGCCGGCGATGAACGCCGGCGCGCTGTTTTGCAGCGTCGCTGTCGCTCCGATCACCGGGGATGGCGGCGAGAGGGCGCTCAGCGACGCGAGATCGTTGCTCGCGCCGACCCGGACACGCAGGGTGCCGTCCCGGTCGGCTTCGCTGAGGGTGTAGACCGGTTCGCTCGCGCCGTTGATATCCGCGCATTCTTCGCCCGATTCGTTACAGCGTTCCCACTGGTAGCTGTACTGCACTTCGCTGCCACCCCACGAGCCCGGGTCCGCATCCAGTGTTTCCCCGACCGCCGGTGTGCCGGAGAGTTCGGGTGGCTGGATCTCGCTGGGCGGCCCCGCCTGGACCGTCCCGGTGGCCGCGGAGGGCACGGCGAGCGATCCTGCCGTGTCGCTTGCCGTGACGAGGACGCGTAGCGTCCCTTCGCGGTCGGCCGAGGTGGCCTGGTATGTCGGGTTGGTCGCGCCTTCGATGTCTTCGCATCCGCCGCCGAAGGGGTTGCAGGCCTGCCACTGGTAGGTGTAGCTGATCGGCTCGGGCCCGCTCCAGCCGCCGGGGCTGGCCAGCAGCGTCTGCCCGTCCTCGGCGGTCCCGGTGACACTCGGTGCTTCGGTGTTGAGCAGGCCCGCGGCGATTTCGTAGTGTTCTTTGATCGTCGTCGGGCTGAGGTTGTTATCGTAGATCGCGAGGTCCTGCATGCTGCCGGCGCCGAAGAGTGTGCTGGCGTCGCGGGAGAACCAGTAGAGGGTGGAGTTGGCGAAGTTCCCGGCGCCGGTGCCGGTGAGGGTCTTCGTGTAGGTGACGGGTTTGCCGTCGACGTAGGGTGTGATCTGTGTTTCGGCGGGTGCTTCGGTGTTGATCACGAATGCGTAGTAGTGCCATGTGCCGGCGATCGGGCGTTCGAAGAAGACGGTGTTGCGGGAGGAGTATTGGCCGATTGAGACGGCGAAGTCCGAGCCGGGTGTCGCGTCGGGATCCACGAGGAACCCACCCGCGTTTTCGTTGAAGTCTGGTGTGAACTCCAGCGCGAGATGGTCATCGGCCCCGTAGGTGCTCCACTTCATCCAGAACTCGACCGTCAGCTCATGCGTCCCCGAGAGGTCCACGCCGGCGTGCGCGGCACCGCTTGACCCGTCGAACAGCGCGGCGTCCGCGGCGGTATCGGAGGGCAGGCCGCCTGGTTCGCCGAGGCTCACGCCGCCGGTGAGCGTCGCGTTCGCGCCCGTGAAGATGTCATCGAGCGATTCGCCGCTGGTCTCGCCCATCGGCCAGAAATGCGCCAGGCCACCCGTGTCCTCCACGGCCTGCTCGTAGGCGGGCAGCGCGGCGGCGACCGTGATCGTGTGGCTGACGGTCGCAGTTGTCCCTTCGCTGTCGGTTACGCGCAGGTCGATGGTGTACGTGCCCGGTGTCGAGAACGTATGCGTGGTGCTCGCTGATTCGCCGCGGTCGGTTCCGCATTCTTTGCTGCCGTTGAAGTCCCAGGCGTAGTCTGAGATCGCGCCGACCGGCGAGGAGGACCCGGAAGCGTCCAGGTGCACGGGCACCCCAGCACTCGCGTCAAGCGGCGTGGAGGAAAAGGCGGCTTTTGGGCCGCCGACACCGACCTCGTAGTGCTGCACGATCGCGCTTTTGCTGAGCGCGCTTTCGTAGATCGCGAGATCCTGCATGCTGCCGGCGCCGAAGAGGGTGCTCGCGTCGCGGGACATCCAGAAAAGCGTGGAGTTGGCGAAGTTCCCGGCGCCGGTGCCAGTGAGGGTCTTGGTGTAGGTGACGGGTTGGCCGTCGACGTAGGGTGTGATTTGTGTTTCGGCGGGTGCTTCGGTGTTGATCACGAACGCGTAGTAGTGCCATGCGCCGGCGCTCGGGCGTTCGAAGAACACGGTGTTGCGGGAGGAGCTCTGGCCGATTGAGACTGCGAAGTCCGAGCCCGGTGTCGCGTCGGGGTCGACGAGGAACCCACCGGTGTATTCGTTGAAGTCTGGGGTGAACTCCAGCGCCAGGTGGTCGTCGGAGGCGTAGGTGCTCCACTTCATCCAGAACTCGACGGTCAGCTCGTGCGTCCCGGCCAGGTCGACGCTTGCGTGCGCCGCGCCACTGGACCCGTCGAACTGCACGCTGTGCGCGCCGGGTTCTTCGCTCATGCCGCCTGGTTCGTCGAGGCTCACGCCGCCGGTGAGCGTCGCGTTCGCACCGGCGAAGATGTCATCGAGCGATTCGCCGCCGGTTTCGCCCATCGGCCAGAAATGCGCCAAGCCGCTCGTGCTCTCCACAGCCTGCTCATACGCAGGGAGCGCCGAGCCCACAGTGATCGTCTGGCTCGTCGTCGCGGTCAGCCCTTCGCTGTCTTTGACGCGCAGATCGACGGTGTACGTGCCCGCCGCGGAGAACGTATGCGAAACCATGGGGGATTCCCCGCCGTCGGTGGCGTATTCTTTGCTGCCGTCGAAGTCCCAGGCGTAGTCGGTGATGCTCCCGCCGGGTGAGGACGACCCAGATGCGTCCAGGCGCACCGGCACGCCGGCCGTCGCAGTGATCGGCGCGGAGCTGAACGATGCTTTGGGGCCACCCTCACCGAGCTCGTAATGGTGGGCGATCGTGCCGGCGCTCAACACGCTTTCATAGAGCGCTAGATCCTGCATCGCCCCAGCACCGAACAGGGTGCTCGCGTCACGCGACATCCAAAACAAGGTGGAGTCTGCGAAGTTCCCCGCGCCACTATCGGATGCACTCTTCGTATACGGGACCGCTTTACCGTCGATATATGGTGTTATCTCGGTTTCCGAGGGCGCTTCGGTGTTGATCACGAACGCGTAGTAGTGCCATGCGCCGGCGCTCGGGCGTTCGAAGAGGACGGTGTTCGCAGTCGCCCCGCGGCCGAGGGAGACCGCGAAATCCGAGCCCGGTGTCGCATCCGGGTCGACGAGGAACCCGCCCGCGTATTCGTTAAAGTTCGGCGTGAACTCGAGCGCTAGATGATCATCGGACCCGTAGGTGCTCCACTTCATCCAGAACTCAACCGTCAGCTCATGCGTCCCGGACAGGTCGACGCTCGCGTGCGCCGCACCCGAGGACCCGTTGAACACCGCCGACGTCGAAGCATCCCCAACGAGAGCGCCCGGTTCGCCGAGCGTCACGCCACCCGACACTTCCGCCGTCGCTCCACCAGCCGCGTCGGTGAGCGATGACCCGGACGTCTCGCTCATCGGCCAGAAATGCGCCAGGCCCGACGTGCCTTCCACCGCCTGCTCATACGATTCGCCCCACGCAAGCGGCGCCAGCACCAGCCCCAGCGCCAGCCCCAGGAAGAGCACCATCGCCACGCGCGGCCCACGCGCCCCCACCAAAGATCTCATCGATCCGAACCCTAGCCAAAGAACGAACGGAACGTCAACCGTCCCAGCAGCTAGAACCCGCAAACACCGCGTTTCCAATTACGCGAACCGACCCAAACCTACGCGTTAGTACAAACCGAACTATCTGAGGTCTGGCGCTCGCCGCCGGGGCCGCCGTGCTGGCACCCTGAGGGTGTCCGTCTGGGGTGTCCGTGTGGGTGTCCGTTCTAAGGGGGGATGGGTGGGGTGGGGGTCCTGCTGCCCGCTCGCCTGGTGGGGTTGGGCTCTGCTGCTGGCTTTCGAGGAAGGGGGTCCCCTGCCCGTCGCTTCGCTTTGGACCAGGGGACCCCCTTCCTCGACCCACCACATCAAATGGATGTGACGGGTCAAGCCAGCAGCAGAGCGAGAGCGGTGGGGCGAGCGGGCAGCAGGACGAAGCGAGCGAGCAGGATCAGAGAGGTCGGGAGACGGTGGGGGTGGGGCGGATCTTGGGGTCTCGCGAGGGTCGGTGTGGTGGTTCTCTGGTGTTGAGCGGGTGTTGGGTTGCTGGTGTGGTGGGGGGTTGCTGGTTGGGTGTGAGGTGGGGTTGGGTGGGGGTGTTGTTCGAGGATCCCGGAGTGTTGGCAGAGAGTCGGGGTGATGGTCGTGTGGGGGCGGCGCGTAATCCAGTCGTGCCAGCGGGTGGCTGGGGTTGCGTTTGTGGCTCCGGGTGGCGGGTGGCGTGTGTCGATTGGTTTGCGTGGGCGGGGTGTTGTGTGGCTTTGGGGGTGTCGTCCCTTGCGGGCAGTGTTTGGGCCGCGGGGGCGGATGTTCATGAGATGCCGCAAGGACCACCACCCGTAACAGCCTTGGTTTGAACCCGACGTGTCCCCACGTTCCTGTACTGGACAGCCAGCCGGGGTTTCGACCTGGGTGTTCGGGTGGTGGTTTGCGTGATATCTCCCTTCCGGATTTTGGCCGGCGAGCCGCGCTGGCGCTGCAACTCCCGCACGGGGGTTCCCCTCACCCCCAAGGGGGGTTCGGTTCCGCGCGGCGACCCGCCGGCCCTGACCGGAAACCGACACACCACAAACCCCCAACCAACAACACAGGAGAAACCAGCATGGCCTACCCGACACCCACGAACACCACGACACTGATTGGTCGTCTCTCGCGTGATCCGCAGCTACGGACCGTCACGACCAGCACCGGCGAGCGCCCATTGCTGAACCTCGGCCTCGCTGTGCGCAAACCCAGCCGCAGCAGCGACTAGGACGGGCCGAGTGCGGACTTCTTCAACATCACCGTCTGGGGCGTCCAAGCCGAAGCATGCGCCAAACACCTCACCAAGGGCCGCCTCGTCGCCGTCACCGCCCGCCTAGAACCCACCAGCTGGAAAGCCGCCGACGACAGCACCCGCTACGGCATGGAGATCACCGCCAACACCGTCGACTTCCTCGACGCCACCAAACGCAAACACAAGCAGGAGCAGGAGGCGGCGGCACTCACCGCCTAGACACTGGGGGACTTGGGCGCCCCATAAGGGCGCCCAAGTCCATTCAGGCATTACACTCAAAATCATGCAACGACCCCATGCTTCTTATGCTAGCTATCGGACGGCAGGCAGCCCAAGCTAAAAAGGTGAAGCGCCAGCACTATCTGAGTGCTGGGTGAGGTAGCCATCTGAACTTGTTTGCGGCGGTCCACCACAACTCGACGGCAAGTGCGATCATCGACACCCCTGCCGGAAGCCCCTTCACAAAAGACCAGGTATGAGGAACGAGTAGCAGAACGATTCCAGCCAGAAACGCGATTATCGCGAGTTCGTATGAGTGCCCGGCTCGCTGCCATAGGCGCGACATCTCTGCAAAGGTATCTGCTTGCTCAGCGCGTGCCTTCGCTAACAGATCTTCGTCCTTCGCTATCTCGGGTACCCATACTAGAAAGTCATTAGGCGAAGGGCTACGTGCCAGAGCCAGAAACGAGACTTGCATCGCGAAAAGGAACACCGCGACTGCAACCGTGAGAGCGACAATTGCCCACCGCCACAAAGGTGGATGCGTCGTAGCAGTCAGGAGGACGGCAATCGTCGCAAGCGAGAACCCAGTGAGTAGCGGCGCGACGATTCCGCCAAGACCACGGAGGGTCTCAGTGTATCCGAGCAGTTTGGGACGTTTCCACTGACCCTCGACTTTCGGTGTCGGGCTTTGATGTTCCTCGCTCATGGCCCGTCAGGATCCCAGCCCTTCTCGACGCACCAGCCGCGACCTCGCTTCGCTACCTTGTTTTCCTCCTGAAGTGCAGGGAGCACGCGATACAGGTAGTTCTGCTTGATGCCCATCCTCGCAGCGAGCTCTGGGATTGTGATCCCCGGCTGCGTTTGAACAAAGCTGAGAGCCTGGGCAGCGCGTGTGCCGCTAGCCTTCCGTAGCCCTGCACGCCGTTTACCCTGTGGCTTGGGCCTTGTGCTTGTTGCTGAGCGTGAACTTTGCGGCCTGCCCGGCGCATGGCTTCCTTTCGGCCTTGCCGGCACGGAGCCCACAGTCTTACCTTCTGCCGCAGTCGGCTTGGGGTCAGCTGGGGCGTGTGCCTCTTCGAGTGCTTTGACCGCCGCTGCGAGGCGCGCATATTCCTCTACGAACGGCTTGAGCTCATCCAGCCGCCTCGCAATCTCCTCGCGCTTCTCATCTAGGAAATCCGACATTGGCCTCAACCTTCGTCCTGCTGTTGGTCATGAGGGCTCCATTAGGAATCATGGACCATCAGGCTCCCAACCCGATGTAGGTTTCCCCTGGCTCTCGTCAGAGCCCGGACTGTATCGCCGTCGTCGCACCTGCACCAGCACGTATGCGACGATGGCCGAGAGTGCCACGCCAGGCAGAATGCGCGCTGGCAGCCTAACGGGCTGTTTCAACATGTCTCACACGCACGGGCCTGGGGCATCTACGATCTCCGCTGCTCGTCATGACGTCAATCGTATTGGTTTGCTGAACTTTGCGGTGTCTAGTGCTACCGCCGCCTCAGCACCATCGCGGTCGCGGCTCGCTGGTCGTCTGTGAGGCACATCGGCCCAGGCCGATGGGGCCGGTTACGAGCGCCAGCCTACTTCCCGTTCTGGTGTTTAGCGGCGGCATACGGTGATTGCATCGGCGTAACCACTCAAGTCGTGGCGCCCATCCGGGCCCCAGGAGTCAAACTGGCACTCGACCTGCAGTCCGCGCTCGAGCGCGAGGGCCGCGAACAGGCCGCGTGACATCGGCGAGCGCCACCCGTGACGGGATGGCAGTTGACCGCGACTGCGCCCGTCAGAGTGATGCGCCCCAGTGACAAGCGGCTCAGAGCGTCGTCGAGCAGGTAGCGTTGCCGACTTTGACGCTCATCGAATCCCCCGCCGCGGACGGCCCGGCGTAGAAGTACACGTCTGCATAACCGGAGCTGTTCGTGTGGTAGCTCGCAGTTTTGCCGTCGCCGCTGACGGTCGCGTCCTGGTCGGGCTGGTTGGATTCGACATACACCTCGTAATCGTTGTAGCTGTTGTTGTACTCGGCACTGGCGGTGCACCAGCCGCTCGGTTTGGCCGGGGATGGCATCGATTTCGGCGCGGCTGACGCGGGCTTCCGCGCCAGTGCGACCCAGTTGCTGACGATGGCGTGCTGCGCTTGGGCGAGCGTCATGCGCTGCTCACAGACAGCCCGGTTGAGCTCGTCCCCGACCGCGTCCTTAGGGTTCGGCGAGGCGCCGGGCTCGGGCCACAGGTTGCGCGGGTCGTTCGTCGCTCCGCCCAGCTCAAGTGGCACGAAATGGTCGTACTCGTAGTCTGAGGCGGCGCCATGCGCCCCGTAGGCTTGCATGCTCGCGAACTTCTCGGGCTCGGTGACGCTCTCGGGCGGCCGGACCTTCGACGTCCATCCGCTCCGACAAATCGTGCGCCCGATCCTCGCCTGCGTCACCTGCGGGTTCAACGTGCCGGGTGTGCAACGTGGGTCTGGGCGCGAGTACAGCCCAGAGCCGATCGTATGGCACGACCCAGCCGGCGGCTGCGGCTGCAACACGTTGTCGGCGGCGGTCGAGTAGAGCAAGCCCGACGGGGAACGCGCGGCGATAGCCGCGCCTGCCAGCAGCAGAAGGCCTGCACTGAGGGCGGCGGTGATTGCAGCTCGCCTCACGCCCGCCATCCTACTTCGCCCATTGCGCCACGGGCCAGCGCCTCGCGGTAGCCAAGCAAAAGAGCGCAAAGACGAGTCGCGAAAGTCAGGATAGGGCGCTCTGGGAGGCCGACCGTGGGAGCCTGTAGGCGACGTGCCTCTAGTACCGGCGAGCGCGGAGGTACGAATAGGCCCGGCTTACCTCGCATGGCTGCGCCAGGCCTTCAGTTCACGATCCCGGGATGTCGTGCTGCACATCGACTGTCGGTGGCACGGGGGATACTCGGCGGGTGCTGCCATGCGTGATCTATGGGCCAAAGAACACGGACGCGTATCGCACACACGCGACTGGGCACACACAACCCCCAACACCCAAGCTACACCACCGTCATCAACCGCTACGGCCGCTGGAACAACGCCATCCACGCCGCCAGCCTCACACCCAACCCCATCAACCGCCACACCCACCGCGACAACACTGGCACCTTCACCCCCACAACCACAAGCGAACCCACCCCCGCGTCAACACCCACAGACCAGTCACCAAGAGGAGTCACGAAGGTATTCGTCTGGCCGATAGGCTTTGCCAATGCCTCTTCGACGACTTCTTGTAGCGCTCGTGTTGCTGACGCTGCTATCAGTGCCTCCCGTGGCGGCGGCCGACCACTCCGAATGGCTCAACGAGATCAATCGCTATCGCGTTGCGGCCAACGTCTCCCCTGTTACCGAAGAACCTGCGTGGGTGGCCGGGCTAGAAAATCACCTAACGTACTTGGAAGACACGCCCGAGGAATACTTCACGGGCAGCTACACTTCGCTACACGCGGAGAATCCTAATAGCCCGTACTATACCCCAAGCGGCGCGTTGGAGGCCGAATCGAGCGACCTACTCTCTGGTGGCGGCCATACCGGAGTAGAAGCGATCGACTGGTGGTGGGCGGCCCCATTTCACGCCATAGGCATGCTGCGAGCGCAGCTCTCGAAGGTGGCACTGGCTAACAACCCAAGCAGCGGCTTCGCCGGCCTAGATGTCTTGCGGGGACTAAGTCGACCTTCGTCTCCGAACCCGATTCTGTTCCCCGGGCCCGGGATAACAACGAATCTCACACGGTACGCTGGCAACGAGCTGCCATCACCACTAGAGACATGCGGCTACACGGGCACCGCGCCGCTCGGCCTCCCAATCATCGCGTTGATGCCGCAGCCCCCACCCGTCGGCGTGACAGCGACGCTAGCGGGTCCTCATGGGACGGAAAGTAGCGGAAACGGCGAACTGTGCGTCATTGACGCGAGCACCTACACATCCACCGACCCCATTTACGGCCCGGCCGGTAAACAGATCCTGGAATTCGATCACGCCGTCATTCTGATCCCAAGCCACCCGCTCACCGATGGCGTCTACGAAGTCGCCATTTACCAACCCGAAGACTCGGACGTGGCGTGGTCATTCACGGCTCAAGTAGCGCCGCCAAGGAACATCATCTCACCAACGATCATCGGAGCGCCAGTGGAACACAGCGTTCTCTTCGCAAATCCTGGGTCGTGGGCGAACGAGCCCACCAGCTACAGCTACCGATGGCTGCGGTGCGACACTTCGGGGTCCGGGTGCGTGCCCATCGCCGACGTCACGAGTGATGCTTACGAAGTGGCTGCGCCAGACGTTGGCTCAACACTACGGCTGGAAGTGGCCGCGACGAACTCAGGCGGCAGTACCTTCGTGATAACGCCGGCGACCGCCGTTGTGAGCACGTCGATCGACAGCGGCACCGGAGCGGTGTTCACAACCGCGTACCCTACATACACCTTGGACGACGGCTCAAGCGGAGCTAGAAGCAAGTCTTCCGGAGGCAACACGGGAATGGCATCGTTCAGTCTGCGCCTGCAGCTCAGCCGCGGCCGCGCAACCATCAAGGTCCCCGCATTGGCATCTGGACAAAGATTTCGCATGCGTACCACCCTTCAGCAGCGTAAGTGTCGTCACCTCGGTGTTGCATGCCAGTGGCACACAATCACACGGAGCGATCGGGTCCTGCGCCTACACAGCCCGAGCACCCACGAGACCCTACCGGTGCCTCGCGGCGACGAACGGGTCACGGTCAACATCCTCATCTTCCCATTCTCCCGGAACGGCATCCGATACCACGCGAGCGAACGCTCGGGAATCGAGCCATAGTTCGCGATGACCCCTAGCGGACACGCCGGCCCTGTGGCCGGCGTGATGTGACCGGCGAGCCAAGCTCGCCTCCCGCGGGCGGCCGAGTAAAGGGTCGCCTGCGGCTCACGCATCTGCGGTTACTCCCTGGCGGAGGGCTGCCCGCTAGAGCACCCAGGGGTGGGGGCGTGATCGGCGGGCTGTTGAGCGCCGGGGCACCGCGACCTGCCGCATGCGCCGGGGTGATAGCGAGTCTCATTCCAGCCGGTAGCTCAATATTTCGGGGATGACCCGCTTGGTGGGGGAGGGTGGCTCTTTGTGATCGAGTCTCTTGATTGCACTGGCGATGTCGCTGGCTTCGATGAGCGCAATCGGATGATGTTGTTCGGGGTACTGCACCATGTACTGGCCGGTCAGGATACTCATAGGTTTACTGGCTTTAGCGATGCGGAAGGCCGGTGTGACGTGCAGCCCGAGCGCCCGGGCGGCTTGGTCTTCGCTGACGGTTTGTTCTTCGCGGCGGCCCGTGTGCCGGTCGGTATGCCACTGGCTCAGACTCAACCCCGGGATCTGCCGCGCAATATCGTTGAGGAAGGCCTCGTTGGCGTAGTGCGCGAACTCCCCACCCTGCTCATAAAGGAAGATGCCGGTGAAGTTCCACAGCTCGTTTTGTGCGCCGGCGGCAAGCGCGGCGGTCTGCTGGTTGACGAAAACTGCCGGCGAGTAGGTGTTGCGCTTGAACGCATGATACTGCAGCCTCAACACGCCGGTGCGGACAAAGCGGCTGATGACTACGGGTAGCTTTTCACGAAACCACCAACGGCAAGTGGGATCCTCTAGGTCGAGGAAGATTTCCACCGTGAACGGCGCCGTGCGCTTGCCGAGATCGAGACCTTCCTGAGGGATACCGGCCAACAGGCTGTTGACAGTGCGGTCGACCTGGGCGTGCCTGGCGGCCAACGCCGCAGCCCGGTTGCTGCTGTGGTTGCGCAGGACGAGCGCTGTGCCACCCGCGGCGAGTAGTGTGACGATTGCCACTGCGAGCCATATCCGATGGCGCGCTCCACCGGCGACAGGATGAGCGATATGCGCTGGTTCTCCACTGGACACAAATCGAGTGTCGCCCTGCGATGCCAGCAAGTCAAGTAATCGGAAACACAGCGTTTAACGAGCTGCTGGTAGGGGTATTGCGTGTTATCCCGCTCTGGCGCAGGAAATCCGCAGTGACTCAAGGCGAGCCGCCCTGTGATGGTCGTGTTTGCGCCGCAGCACGAGAGTACTTTTTCGGCTAAGGAGATCACTGCGGAGATCGGCCCGGGGGCCGGTCGGGATTGGAGGCGGCATGCTTGACGGGGCGACAGCACGCGCACACAACAGGTTCTTATCGCGCGAGACAGGCAAATCGAGTAGCCGGGGGGTACGGCGCCTGCTGGAGCTAATGGCTGTAATGGCCGCGACCTTCATTATGCTGGTTGTCTCGGCGGCGGCGTGCGAAGGAGTAGGTGGGCCCTCGCCAGACCCGCCCTCGCAGAGCACGCAGGGCTCGGGCAATGACCCCGGAGCGCCAGAGATCTCCAAATTAAACTGCGGCGACGTCGTCAACTGCGCAACGGGCGATGAGACGACCGAGCAGATCGACGACGCGATCGGCGGCCGCGGGCTCGGGTTGAACATCGTCCGCTCCTACGACTCGCAGGCATCCGCCGCAGCCCAGGCAGAAAGCAAAAGCGTCGGCCTCTGGGGCTGGGGCTGGACCGGACCCTACAGTGCAAGCCTGGAATTCGGAACGGAAAGCGGCCAGAACACCGTGACCGTGCAACAGCAGAACGGCAGCGCAATCACCTTCTACGAAAACAAAGAAGAAGCCGAACACAAAGGCGAATACGAACAAGCCGCGTGGGTCCAGGCCCGGCTCGTCAAAGAAGGCTCCAACTACATCTACACGCTGCCAACCCAGGCCAAGCTCGAATTCAACGGCGAAGGCCGCCTAGTCAAGGAAACCGACCGCGACGGCAACGCGACCACCCTGACGTACAACGGCAGCAAACAGCTCGAAAAAGTCACCGACGCCACCGGCCGAACACTCACGTTCAAATACAACGGCGAAGGACACGTGGAAAGCATCAAAGACCCCCTCGGCCACGTCGTGAGCTACACCTACGTCGCCAAAGGCGGCCTCTCGAGCGTCAGCATCGAAGGGAAAGTCCGCTGGGAATACGGCTACACCGCCACCGCACCCTATCTCCTCTCGAGCGTCACAGACGGCCGCGGACACACCACCACCAGGGAATATGACGCCTCACACCGCGTGATCAAGGAGACCGTCGCCGGCCACGAACGCAAATGGAGCTACGGCACCAACGAAACGACGCTCACCGAACCCAACGGCGCCGAAAGCGTCTACACCTTCAACACCGCAAGCGAGCCGACAAAGGTCATCGAAGCCAAAGGAACCGGCTCGGAAAAGGTCACCGAATACGAATACAGCGGGACGACGTTCGAGCTGACGAAGCTGACCGACCCGAATAAACACGTCACCGAATACGCCTACGACAGCGAAGGCAACCGCACCAGCGCCAAGGACCCCAACGGCGACGAACACAAATGGGAATACGACAAAAAACACAACATCGTCAAGGAAACCTCACCGGAAGGCGAGACGACCACCATCAAACGCAACGCAAACGGCGACCCCGAAGTCATCGAACGCCCCATCGGCGCGGAAACACAGAAGACGGAATACAAATACGACGCCTACGGCGAGCTCACCGAAGTCATCGACCCGCTCGGCAACAAAACGAAATACACCTATGACAGCCACGGCGACAGGGAAACCGAAACCGACGCCGAAGGCAACGAACACAAATGGAAATACAACGAAGACTCCCAGGCCACTGAAGAAACGGACCCCCGCGGGTACAAAACAAAAATCGAACTCAACAACTACGGGCTACCGACCAAAATCACCGACCCACTCGGCCACACCACCGAATACAAATACGACGCCAACCAGAACATCGAATCCGAAACCGACGGCAACAAACACACCACCAAATACGAATACAACGAAGAAAACCTGCCGATCAAAATCACCAAGCCCAACGGCGACACCACCAAAACCGGCTACGACGCTGAAGGCAAGAAGACCAGCTACACCGACGGCAACAGCCACACCTGGGAATACAAACGCAACCTCCTCGAGCAAGTCACGGAAGAAAAGAACCCGCTCGGCAAGATCTGGAAGAAGACCTACGGCAAAGCCGGAACCATCGAAAAACTAGAAGACCCCGAAAAACACACCACCGAATACACCTACGACGAAACAAACCGGCTAACAAAAATCAAATACTCAACCGGCAAACCGGGGGAAGTGACCTACAAATACAACAAAGACAGCAAGGTCACGGAAATGAAAGACGAAACCGGCACCACCGAAAACACCTACGACAAACTCGACCGCCTCACCCAGTACAAAAACGGGGCCGGTAAGACCGTCAAATACGAATACAACCTCGACAACCTACAAGCCGCGATCACCTACCCCAACGGCAAAGAAGTAAAACGCGAATACGACAAAGAGAACCGGCTAGCCAAGGTCACTGACTGGAAAGGCCACGCCACGACCTTCAAATACAACGCTGACAGCATGCAGACAGCCACGATCTTCC
The DNA here is from genome assembly GCA_036502205.1 of Solirubrobacteraceae bacterium. Classification (GTDB taxonomy): domain Bacteria; phylum Actinomycetota; class Thermoleophilia; order Solirubrobacterales; family Solirubrobacteraceae; genus Palsa-744. The sequence continues at coordinate 123,586 of DASXZA010000028.1, forward strand.
AGTCCGCAACCGAAGACAAGGACGAATACGCGTACAACGAAGCGGACCAGATGAGTGAAGTCGACATGTACCGCAAAGGCTCAGTCGTCGCAGGCGCCATCTACGAACGCGACGCTGACGGCCAAGTCATAAAATCCACCGAAAAATTCGCCGAAGGATTAGAACCCGAAACGATCTCCCACGTACTCGACGAAAACAACCGCATCATCGAATACAACAAACACGCCTACACGTACGACAAAGCCAACAACCCCACCGAGATCGAAGGCGAAGCCGGCTACACCTACAACGAAGCCGACCAGCTTAAAGAAAGCCCGACCGCGAAATACAAATACAACGAAGACGGCGATCGCACCAAACTCGAACCAAAAAACGGCGAACCCGCAACCACCTACACCTACGACCAAGCCGGCCACCTCACCAGCACCGAACGCGCCAAAGGCACAAAACAAACAGAACTAACCGAGAACGCCACTTACGACGGTGCTGGCCTGGAGCAAGCAGCAACGACCAACGGCACAAAATACAAAGTCGCTTGGGACACCGCCGAACCACTGCCCATCATCCTCGAAGACGAGAACAGCGCAGGAGAAGAAGCCTCTTACATATACGGCCCAGAAAACCTCCCCATCGAGGAGACCTTCGGCGTAAACGCCATCAACTACCACCACGACCAGCAAGGCTCAACCCGACTCATAACATACGAGGAAGAAGGCTCAGTCGTCGGCTGGAAAACCTACGGCCCCTTCGGCAACACCATCGAAACCGCCGGCGACGCCACACCCCTCGGATACGACGGCCAACCCACCGACACCGAAACAGGCATCGCCTGGCTCGGAGCACGCAGATACGACACAACCACCGGGCAATTCCTCACCAACGACCCCGCACTCCTCCTCACAGGCGAACCATACAGCTACACCGCAGACAACCCAGAAAACATGGCAGACCCGAGCGGGTGGTGCGCTAGCGGGGACGATACCACCACGCCGCTTAATACTGTACCCGCGAAGATGGATACAGTACACATCACGGCAGATGCGCCGCCGAACGTTGGCCAGTCTCTGCTTGCAGGAATAAGCATGTTGCCGATGCTCTGGAGCGCGGCTATTATTGAGTCGGTTGAGCAAAGCTCTCAGTCAATGTGGCAAGCGGTACTTGATGCGGCAGCCCAGCAGACCGCTCCTACATTTGGTGACTATGATTATACTACGGACGCCGCACAATCGGCACTCCAGTCTATGATGAAGTCTGAGTTGACAGGGGAGCCGTGGGCGCCAGATTTCTTTCGTGACCAAATTAAATCGAGCGGAATAGATGCGGGTGAGGTACTGTATTTTTGGTGGACGGGAAGGGATCAGCAGCATTAAAAGCGCTGATGGCGAAGATTCACTTATGGTCTACGGCTTGACGATTGAGCCGTAGACTAGCGGTCACTTTGGGCCCCCAGGCCAGGTGGATTCATCCGGTCGGCGCAACACGATCGTTTTTTCGTGTTGTGTGATCGGAGGAGATGATGGCCAAGAGAAGGGGAAGGCGTGGGCGTTATCGGTTGTTGACGCCGACGGAGCGCGCGTCGATTGAGGCGCGATTCTGTGCTGGTATGCGGGTCCGGGACGTGATGGCAGAGTTCGGAGTGCCGCACACGTCCGCGTGTCGCATTCAGAACGAAGTGGCGCTAGTGCGTCGGCGGGTGGTTTGTTCGCCGCATTGGTTGTCCTTTGAGGAGCGGGAGCGCATTTTCGTTGGGGTCTGTCGGGGAGAGAGCGACAGCGAGATAGCGAGGGCGCTCGGGCGGCATCGCTCGACGGTCGGCCGCGAGATCCGCAGGTGCGGAGAGCGCCGGCATTATCGGCCGCTGCAGGCCGATCGCGCGGCTCGGCGGCTCGCGCAACGGCCGAAGCCGACGAAGCTCGCGGGCTGCCCGCGGCTCGTGGCGGCGGTCCAGGAGGGGCTAGAGCGGCGCTGGTCGCCGCAGCAGATCTCGTTCAGACTGAAGCTCGATCATCCTGATGATGAGGGGATGCGGATCAGTCACGAGACTATTTACCGTTCGTTGTATGTCCAATCGCGCGGCGAGCTGCGCCGGCAGCTGACCGCGAACCTGAGGACGGGTCGCTCGACGCGCCGCTCCCGCGGCCGGACCGGCACGCGCAGTGGCATCCGGGAGATGGTCTCGATCGCTGAGCGCCCAGCCGAGGCCGATGAGCGGCGTGAGCCTGGCCACTGGGAGGGAGACCTGTTGATCGGTACTGAAAACAAGTCGGCGGTCGCGACGCTCGTTGAGCGACAGACCCGCTATGTGCTCCTCGCCCGCCTCGGCCACGATCGCACGACCGCACACGTCGTCGAGGCACTCAAAGCACGCATCGCCGAGCTGCCCGCGCATCTGTTGAAGTCACTGACCTGGGACCAAGGCCAAGAGCTCGCCGCCCACAAACGGTTCACCAGCGCCACCGGCATCCAGGTCTACTTCTGCGACCCCCGCTCCTCATGGCAACGCGGCTCGAACGAGAACACCAACGGGCTGCTGCGCCAATACCTGCCACGCAAGCTCGACCTAGCCACGCGCAGCCAAGACGAGCTTGACCAGATCGCAGCCGACCTCAACAGCCGCCCCAGACAAACACTCCAGTGGCACACGCCAACTGAGAAGATGGAGGCCCTGTTGCGCTGACCGCTTGAGGCCACCCAGCGGACCGAACCAATGGGAGCAAGCCAGCCCCAATTGGCGGACGTCACTGATGGTTGGCGCGTCAGACGCCGATCGTGCCGAGCCGCGGGTCGGCACGATATGACCGACGGCCAGTTCGACTTCTCGCGGGGGGCCACGATAGTGGTTCGCCTGCGGATCACGCAGTCGGGTAGCAGCTCTGGCTGGCTTTGGTCGAGCTGGCGAGGCGAGGAGCGGTATCCGAAGCGTTCATATAGTCCGCTCATGTCTTACCCGGCTCGTTCCAGCCGGAGCGAGATAGGAGCCTTTAAGCTGGCCCGGTTCAACTCGCTTGTAAACACATGACCGCTGGAACCCTCAAGCTCATCGTCCCGGACGGGCTGGTGCATGCGGTTGTCGAGCGCGTCGCCGAACTCTCAGCGGCACCCGGTCCACCGTTGGCGGGTGGGGGACGTGGCTCGGTGTGCAGAAGGTCTCCGAGCACCGCGGATGTCCGGTGAGCCACATCTAAGACCTCGTCTCCCGCGTCGGTGTGCGGCAGGACGCTACTCACGCCTGGCGGCGTGATGTGACCGGCGAGTCAAGCTCGCCTTCCCGCGGGCGGCCGAGTCAGTGGTTCGCCTGCGGCTCACGCATCCGTGGTTACTCCCTGGCGGGGGCCGCCCGCTACAGCACCCAGGGGCAGCGGCCCGGGGTGGGGCCGGGGCTGGCAGGACGCGGAGGGCGGACCAGTTCGGCCTGGTTGCGGGTTCGCTGTCCCGCTCGTTGCGGTTCCGTCGGAATGGGAGGTAGGGCCGGTTTCGGGTGGCCCCCGGGATTCAACTCGCTTGTCGCCCCGTCATCCAGCCCGGCTTAACCCGCATGACCGCTCAAATCCTCCAGCTCACAGTCCCCGGCGGCCTGTGCATGCGATCGCCGAACGCGTCGCCCAGCTCCTCAGCGGCGGCGCGACGGCCGCGGGCAGGTGGGGGTGGGGGAGCCGTGGCGTGGTATGCAGCAGGCCGCCGAGCACCTGGCGTGCCCGTGAATCGCATCTACGACCTCGTCTCCGAGGGGCGCCTGACCCCGCACCGCGACGGCCGCCGCCTCCTCTTCCGCAGAGCAGACCGCTACGCCGCGATCCAACACCCATGCGCCGCCCGGACAGCTATCGGTTTTTGCGCTGCGATAGCTCCGTGTCAGCGAGCGCCCGCTGCAAATCCGCCAGCGACGCGTCCAGGCCATTCAGCAGCCGGGCGAGCATCGACCAGCGGATATCCCGATGCCCACCCTCAAGCCGCGACAAGTACGGCTTGTCCAGGTCGACGCGTTCACAAAGCTCCCGCTGCGAGAGCCCAGCCTCCACTCGCAGGGCACGTAGTGCGCCGCCCAAAACCACAGGATCGGGGGTTGTCATACAGCTAACATTAGGGTAGTATCCGTAGTAACCATGCAAAATGACGCCCGCGCCGCTTGCGACGGCCGGGCGTACGAGCACCTCCAAACCACCTACGAAGCCCTCGACCATGTGACCCTCAACCCCGAACGCGACCAGCCCCACAACGCCCCTGAGCAACAGGGGCTCCTCGACCAGTTCCAGGCCGCCGCCGCCCTCCAAGCCGCCAGCCACAGCCAGCCCGAGGAGCCGCTGACGATCAGCCTCACCGAACACCGTGCGGTCCTCCTCAAAGCGATCCGGGCCGCCGCGCTCACCGAACAGCACCTCACCGAGGAGCTACCCGACACCGCCCCCCGCCGCCAACAAGCCCAACAAACCATCACCGCCCTACGCCAACTCTCCACACAGATCAAAACCCAGGACAGCCGGCCACCGGTCGAAGACCTCTACCTCCAACGCCTCCTCATCCTCGCCGTCCTCACCCCACGCCACCCGAAGGCCGCACCCACACCGAACTCCACCAGGCCCTCGACGACTACCCCACCGAAGACATCGACCACGCCACCCACCACCTCGCGGCTATTGGTCTCCTGCGTCCCGCCGGCGACCGCATCCAAGCCACGTCGGCGCTGCAGCGCTTTGACGATCTCGACCTCATCTGCATCTAACGCCCGCCAAACGTCCCGCCAGCCAGTAAGGAGACCCACATTGACCATCCCCATCAGCCGCCAAGCTCTTGCGGATCCCGCCAGGCATGGCACACTAAGACCAGGAGCCATGCCAGAGAACCCGCATGTCACGCTCGCCGGAGACCTCAACGGCGACTACCTCATCGAGCAGGAGCTACCCGACGGGCGGCTCCTCCTACGCCCCAACCCCACACAGCCCCTCGCGGCTTTCGCAGGTCGCCCCGCCACACCCCAAGAGTTCCAGCAGCTCCTCGCAGGGCTCTCCACCGACAACGAGGGGTAAACCATGCCCAGCCGATCGGGCCCGGGCGCACAGTTCCGCGTCCAATTCGACGCTGCCCTACTCGTCCACGACGCCAACAACAGCACCCCCAAAGCCCGCGAAATCCTCAACCAAACAGTCCAAGAGCTCCACCAACACGGCATCCTGAACCGCTCCGGGAATGTTGGTGGCGGTTTTTATTGAGTGGTCTGTCTCGCTCTCGTCTGCTCGTATTCGACGGGTGTTTGCCGGTCGCAGCTACCGTGTAGTCGCTGGTGGTTGTACCAGTCGACTCATTGCAGCGTGGCGAACTCGACTTGCTCGATCGTCTTCCAGGGGCCTTGCTGGTTGATCAGCTCGGTCTTGTAGAGCCCGATCGTTGACTCCGCGACGGCGTTGTCATACCCATCGCCGATCGATCCGATCGAGGGGTCAGCGCCGGCGTCCACGAGGCGCTGGGTGAAGGCGAAACTCGTGTATTGACTCCCGGCGTCGGAGTGTGCAATCAGGCCCTTGGGCACGGGCTGTCCGTGGTGGTCGCGGGCCCAGAGCGCCATCTCCAGGGTGTCGAGGACGAGCGGGGTTTTCATCGTGGTGTCGGCCTTCCAGCCGACGATCCGCCGAGAGAATACGTCGATCGTGAACGCGACATAGACGACGCCCGACCAGGCCGGCACATACGTGAAGTCTGAGACCCACAGCCGGTTCGGTGCGACCGCTTTGAAGTCACGATCAACGAGATCAGGGGCACGGGTTGACTGGCCGTCCGGGAGCGTCGTGCGCCGCTTCTTGCCGCGCACAGCGCCTTTCAGGCCCTCCCTGGCCATCAGGCGTTCAACCGTGCAGCGGGCGACCTCGACGTCTTCGCGCATCAGCTGCCACCAGACCTTGCGCACGCCATAGACGCCGAGGTTCTTCTCGTGCACCTCACGGATCCTCGCGACCAGCTCCTCGTCGCGAACAGCCCGCGCTGAGGGAGCAGCCTGCCGAGCCTTTACGGCGTAATACGTCGACGGGGCGATCTGCAGCATCCGGCAGATCGGCTCGACCCCAAACGCGCCGCGATGCTCGTCGATCATGCGGCTCACTTCCTTGGCTGCGGGTCGAGCTCCCGCGCGAAGAAAGCCGACGCGGCCTTGAGAATCTCGTTCGCCCGCCTGAGCTCCTTGTTCTCACTCTCGAGCTCCTTGATCCTCGCTGCCTCCTCGCTACTCACCCCTGGCCGGCGCCCGCCATCGACTTCGCTCTGGCGCACCCACTTACGCAAGGTCTCGGCCGTCATCCCGCACTTCTGCGCGATCGAGCAGATCGCCGCCCATTCATTCGGATACTCCCGCCGGTGCTCCAACACCAGCCGCACAGCACGCTCCCTAACCTCAGCCGGATACCTCTTGCCCTTGGTAGTCATCGCCCAATCCTCTCAAGCGATCAGGCCACCACAAATCCCGGAGCGGTTCATCCCCGCCAGCCGACTCCTGGCCTGCGAAGACCACGGCCACGACGGCACCCAACTCGCCGGATGCGCCAAGACCTACCTACCCGCCCCCAACGGACCCTGGGGCCTCGTCCTCCAACTACGCATCCACAAGGGACAGCCCTACCTGGCGTGCCTCGCCTTCGGCCCCCGCCACCCCGCCCGCCCCTGGCAACCCAGCGTCTACCAAACAGCCCACCAACCCCTCCACACCAAACCCCCTCGCGCATAGCCAGTTTGCCAGCCACCCGCCAGCCCGGCTAACCACACATGCACCAAACCAACACCACCCAGCCACCACCGGCAAACCCCGGCATCCAGCTCGCCCAGCCACTACTACGCCCCGAGGAGGCCGCCGAGCTACTCGCCGTCAAACCAAGCTGGATCTACGAAGCCGTCCGCACCCGCCAACTACCCTGCCTACGCATCGGCCGCCACATCCGCTTCACCCACACACAACTCGAAAACTGGCTCCTCGCCACCGCCGTCGAATATCCGCCGGCTGAACCGCCGGTCGCCGAGCTGATCGCAGACGTCGCCTGTGATCACGCTGCCAGCGCCGGGGTGACGCCGCCCGCAGGCGCGTCCACCTGAGCCTCCTCAGCGAAGATGTACTGCAGTTCGGCCAACGTGCCTTCCACGCGTTTCAAACGCTGTTTCAGCTTGTCGCGGTGCCCCCGCAACTCCTCGATGCCCCGGCTGCGGGCCGGGTCCGCATAGGTGCGCTCGAGCGAGCGCTCCACGTCCGCCAGCTCGGCCCGCGTCTCGCTAGCCTGCTGCGCCGCGCGATCAACGCTCGAGGAGTCCAGCCGGTAGTAACCCGGCTTACTAGCTCGCTGCACAGCGGCTGAATCGCGCACATTCGTCAGAAAGCTCGCGGCCGGGTCCTTACCGGTCACAGCGAACCCTTCCGCCGTCAGACGCTCAAACCACTCGCGATAGTGGATCTCCTGCGCACCCTGCATGACCCACAGCAGCCGCCCGGCAACACGGCGCAACTCCCCGCCCCTGACAGTCCGCGCCGCCGAAGCACGCGCCTTACTCGCAACCGCCGCGGTCGGCGTACCCTCCTCGACGAACACCAGCTCCTCCAAGAGCTCCCGCCGCCTGACGTAGCCTGCTGCCTGCTCATCTAGCTCAGCCAGCTGTGCCAGCAGCGCCGACCGACGATGCTCGATCCCGTCGATCGCACGCGCGATGCGCTCAATCTCGCTCCGGGCACTGCGCACCAGCGCGGCACTTGGGGGTCCAGGGGTAGCCACCGCACCCTTTACTAACGCATCGACCCCACGGATGCCTAGCCAACCGACCCCACACAGCCCTCCACGCTACGCAGCCTGTGCATAACTAGCCCTACCACATAGAGCTAGCTTGTGGACAACCTAGCTCTAGCCTGTGGACAGCCTGTAGCGAACTCCCCGATCGAGCCGCCGATGCACGATTTTCCCCGCAAATAGCGGGCTGCACGCATATTTCGTGGCCTGCACGCTGTCGTACAAGCAAACTCAAGCCCAGCCAACAACACCTTTGCGTGTTGTCTGCATCACTCATATCGACGCATTCTTTGAAATCGATTCTGTCCGAATCTAGCTCTAGATTCTCGCGCTAGATCATGTAGATCACTGTGGCGGCTGATAGGGCACCGCTGCGGAAATCCCTCGAAAGAAAGGCTGAGGACGATGCTGGTTAGGTTCCTAGAAGGTCCCAACGGCGCTATCGCGATAGCCGACGTGCAGGCCACGGTCCTCGCGGATGAGCTCGCGGCTAAAAGGCTCCAGCGCAGTATCACGCGTGCGCTCGGCGGGGTCACTGTCGTGCTGCGCGCACGGACCGGCGGCACATTCACGCTAGGCGGCGACGCAAGCCTCTGGCGCTACGCGGTCGACCCCGCCATCGACGCTCTCCCGCCCGTCGACATCAACCTGAACCCCCCGCAGCGCAACGCCGCATGACATCCGCCACCTCAATGAAGGAAAAGAAGCCCAACATCAACAAACGTGTGTTCGAGACGGCCTTGCAGCCAGACAGTCGCTGCGCCCGCGCGCCACCGCTTGCCGCTAACGCCAGCCGCTTCCAACCGCTCGGTCGACACAGGCAGGGCGTCGATCATCCGGCCGGCGCGGCAAATCTAAGATCGCCGATATGGGCGGCTAGTGTCGGCTCGCTGACTGCCGGCGGGTCCAGTGCGCGGGTGAGGCGCTCCGCGAGGTCTGGTTGCGGCGCGTAGGCCAAATACTGTTCGGTGGTGCTCAGCCGGGGTGTGGCGCATCAGTGCCTGGATCGTGCGCAAGTCGACACCGCCGCTGGCGAGGCCGGTGCCGAAGGAGTGGCGCAGGTTGTACATGCGGATCGCCTTCAACCCCGCCTGCCGCTGAGCGTCCTTGAACGCCTGGCGGACCGGCTTGTCGCTGATCGGCCGGCCCGGCAGGTCACTGGCGAACACGAAATCCCATCCCTGCACCCCGGTGCATGCTGCTTGAGCACGGTGAGCGCCGTGGTGAGCCGCGGGGTCATCGGGATCGCCGCCGTACCACCAGTCTTCGTGCCATCCACCGCGTTGCGCACCCAGTTGTCATACACGCAAATCACACCGGCTTGGAAATCAATGGCGCCCCAGCGCAACCCGAGCGCCTCACCGGACAATCTGAGCCCCGCATGCGCCCCACACAACCAGAACGCCTCCTCGAGCACCCCCGGCGCATACGCCAACAGATGTGCGACCTCCCGGGGGTCATAGAAGTCATCGCGGCGCAGCACACGCAACCGAGCCTGCCGGGTATCCGCCCGCCTCACGCTCGCCAACGGGTTACGTTCAAGCCAGCCTGCCTGGATGGCGTGGTCAAAGACGGCAGCGAGAATGTCGCGGTACTTGTTGCGGGTCTGCGCGCACGCAGCGCTGCGCAGCATCCACCGCCGCTGCCGACGCTCGACCACAACCCACCCTTCATCTGCCCGGACGCGTGCCTGTGAGCGGGAGACCCGTTTCGCGCGCTGCGCACCCTGCGCGGTCACGCGGTAGCAGCCGCGTCGACGATGCTTGTAGCGCCCGCCGATCCGCGCAGCCAGCCGCACCGCCTCCCTGAGCGTCGCGACCTCAAACGCCTGGCTATCAGGCGGCTGAGCAGTGAACCGAACAACCTCAACCTCGGCGACATCCCGGCCCTCGGCGAGCAGCTCGCGGGCCCGCTGCTCACCCAGGAGCCGTTCCGCGCGAAACCCCGCGAAATAGCCGCGCAGATCCCCTCGACGAGGTCCGTGACCGGGGTGTCCGGGCCGAGGTCGCGGTAGAGACGCTCGAACATGTCCTCGTAGTCGGCGACCGTCGAGCGCTTCAAACCGCGCTCTGCCACCCGCTCTGACAGCCAGGCATCACACGCCCTCCAAAGCACCACGCCACCAAACCCCGCCCCCTGCGGCTGGCGCGCTGCCTGCTGCTCGTGCTGCTGATCTTGGCTGGTGAGGATCCGCTCGAGCTCAGCCTGCGCATCCTGCGGCGTCAGATGCCCAGAGCGGTTGGCTTTGGTCCGTCGCCGGCGCGCCAGAGCACCGCGCCGCGCGCGGTCCGCCTACCGGTGTCCCTGACATGTGCGGGCCCGAGCCGACGGCCGTGCTTCGCGCCCGCCGCGTCACGCCAGTAGGCGTAGTAGACCCGGCAAGCCAAGCACAACACTAATCGAAAGAAGAAATATGCCCTTCACCGTCACGTCTCCCTTTCCGGCAAGGCCTCACTGATCCCAGATCCGGGGGTGACCACATTTGTGAGCCATACCCCCACGAACGCTTTCAAGTAGTCCGCGTGGTAACCGCGATACGTCTCATTGTTTACTCAAACTAGTAGAGGGCGCGAAAGTTAGGGGGAGACCACGCCTCGCGTGATGTCTGACGGGTAGATTGCCGCGAGCTCTTAGCGGTTGTAGCCCCGCACCAACGCCTGCAGTTGTTCGCTTGACGTGATCGTGGAGCCGCCGGCCCACCAGAACGTCACCCAGCCGTTTCCGTATGGCTGCGGCGGGAAGTACTCGATGTAATACGTCGCCCCGGGCGTGACCGAGACGTCGCCGATGTCGCCGAGCGTCGCGCCGTAGTTCACGACCTGCGCCGCCGTTTCCCCGAGTACGGCGCACGCGCCGTTGCTCGCCGGCTGTGCCGTACAGAGCCGGATCGTCATCGCGAGCCCAGTCGGCTGGCCGGCGGCGTAATTAGAGTTCCCGACGGTAGCGCCGAGTTGCGTGATCGTGTTCGACGCGGCCGTGAAGCGTTCCCATGCGAATTCGAAAACGCCGTGATACGGAGCGCCGGGTTCGACCCGGTTGTAACTCGTGATCGCGGTCCGATTGGGTTCGCTCGCCGGCGGGGTCGTCCCGGGCGGTGCCGTTGGCGGAGATGTCGTGGGCGGGAGTGTCGTGGGCGGGTTCGACGCTTTCGGCGCAGCAGGCCCCGACCCCGCCGGTCCGCCGTAAATGAACCCGACGCCAGACACACCGGCGGGCACCAGTCGTTTCGTGACGTTCGAATTGTAGTTCCAGTTCCGCTCCGATACGTAGTAGCTGCCGTCCGCGTTCACGGATTCCACGTACGCGACGTGGCCCACCGCGCTGCCGCCGTAACCGCGCGGGAACACAACTAGAGCCTTCGGTATCGGTGTCGTACCAGTCGGGTAGCCGACCCGCTGCGCGTTCCCGAGCCAGCGCCACGCGTTCCACCAGTAGTCCGGGTAGCCGCCATATTTCACGCCACTCGCGAGCCCACCGCGCGGCACGCCATGCGCGACCGCGTATTCGTAGATGTCGGGGCGCGTCTCAAATGCGTGGTACGTGCACTGTCCGTACGGGAACGGGTTGCCCGCACCGCCGAGCCCGACGACCTTCCCACCGGTGGGCGCAGCGGCTCCGGTCGGCGCCAACCTGCTGACATGCACGCGGAGGGCGTCCGCGACGAAGAGCTGTGTATGGCCGTGACCACCCTTGACGACGAAGTCTTCCTTTACCCTCGCTGCCCTGGGTCCCAGCTCCGCTCGGCTCTGCGCGCAGGCGACGGTCGCGACCCAGACGCCGGACGACGCGTCGCGCGCGACCCGCCATGACCAGCGCAGGTGACGGCCGTGCGAGGCGACTCGGAAAGGGCCGAGCGCCGCCCCGGCCGGCCCGCGGAACGAGAGCGCACAGGTGTGCAGCCCCTCGGTCGCGACGTCGAGTGACGCAACGCCTCCGGGTCGCACGGTAGGCGTCGAGAGCTCGACGCGCGGGGCGACCCCGCTCGCTTCCCCCGATGCGACGCTGTCCGCCGGGGCCACCAGACAGAACAAGCCCGCCATGGCGGCAAGCGCACCGAGCGCCGGAGCTGCCGTCCTTCTGAGGAGAGTCTCTCGGTGACGGGGCATGCTGCTCAGCAGTTCGGAACGGAGGGATCCACGAACGGCGTGCCGATGAGGCTGCCGGACGTCTGGCCGTTGTTGTAGAAGGCGTCGGCTGACGCGTAGTAGGCGTTATTCCACGGGCTCGACGCGACTCGATACCACCACGTATCGCCGTCGGCTACTCGGAAGCCAGTCACCTTGCAGGCAATTTGCACCGTCTGGTTTGACGGTATTGACGGGCCCTCTGTTCCGCCGGCGTCGCTGTAGTTAGTCCACGTGTGGGTGATGCCTCCCGGGGTCTCCGCGTACGTGGCTGGGGGCGGAGGGGGAGGGGGAGGCGCTTCTTCGGGTGTTGCTTTCGGTTCGACTTTCGGCAGAGGTTCTTCGCTACCACCTCTGCCGCCACTGCAGGTGGCGGACTGCCCACTGTCGGGCAGCTGTTCAAGGACGCTTGCCGGCAGCACGTCTGGTCCGGGGTGGCCCTGTTCCACGAGGCACCAGTAGATCGCGATGGTCGGGATCCAGAAGCGTTTGCCTTCCGACCCCACCAGCCAAGCCGCTTTTTGCGCGTTATGGTCGCCGCTCCATTGGACGATGTGGCCGGCGTACTGCTGCGCGGCGCTCGGCTGCGCTGGTGCCGGTGGCGGCGTCGGCGCCGGTTTGTGCAGATAGGCGTCCGCGACGACGTTGGGACGAAGGTCGTAATCGCCCTCGCCATCGCCGTTGTACTCAGCGATCGTCACGGTACCGTTGCTATTGACGGCGGTGACAATCGCGACGTGCCCAAAACCCTGCGCGCGCTCGCGACCCCACCATGCCACATCGCCGACCGATGGGCTGTGCGTCACCTCCAACCCCGCATTTGCGGCGTAAGCCTCCCAATCCGAAGCGTTGCCTTGGCCCGCCGGAAACCGGAAGCTGGACCAGCTGATTCCGAGAAACCATGCGACGAAGTCGGTGCAGTTACGATAATTAAAGCCACGGCTACTGATGACCTGCCAGCGCCCAGACGCCTTGCGGTACCCCCATTCGTATTCGGCGCAATAGCCGGTTGGCCGTCCGGTCCACTTGCATAGCGCGCCGGCGTCGGGGTAGCCACCGCCGCCCTTGCCGCTCGAGCTCACGCCGCCCGGACCTGGCGGCATCCGACCGGACGAGATGCGAAGTGAGCCGCTCGTCACGACCGGGCCGTTGTTAGCCGCAGTCACGGCGACGAGCGCCCGCGAACTCACGGTGTGGCTGGAGCGACCGCTGCTGCAGCGTACGGTCGCCTCCCACATGCCACCGTGAACGTTCTCGGGAACCATCCATTGCCACGAGCCATATTCGTGTCGGAACGTCTTTGTATAGGGCCCGTTTGCGCTGCCTCCGGGGCCGGATAGCCGCAGTGTGCATAGGGGTCGGTGCGACATACGGATTGTGATGCCCGCGTGCGATCCCGCTTCGAGCTTGTCGTTGAACGCGACGACAGCAAGCGCCGAGGGCTTCAGTCGTGGAAAAGCCGGTGTTGGAATGTGGTGCGGGGCCGCGCTCGCCGACGCGACGATGCCAAGCGTTAGCAGGAGTGTGCCGGCTGTGAGTGCGCGGCGCCTGCGCTGCCACGCGCGCCGGCCAAAGGGACGATTGACGGACATGGTCGGCGGATCATCGATCTCGATGTCCTTGACGGTAGGACCCACAGCACCCCTTTCCCAGACTTGTTCCGATTACTTATACTTGCTGCGGCGGCCGAGAGCATACAAGACGGAACGCGCGTATACCGCGACGACGTCGCAAAGTGGCACTGGCGGTTGAGGCGCAGGCGACGCCGGAGGGTCGCAACATCGAATACGACGCCGCCGGGCGGAGCCTCCGACCGTGTCTTGGCTACCGGCGTCAAAAGCCTTGCGGCCTCGGACGAGAGCGCCCAGTGGTTTCAGGCCCGACTACTTCAACACAGCAGGCAGCGGCAAGCTGTACGTCGCGAACGAATGCCGCGAGCCGCGCGACTGTGCGACGCTGCTCGTGAGTCGGTAGCGCGCACCCTGAGCGCCGGCGGGCGCCGGCAGCGTCACCTTGAAGTCTCCGTTCGCGGAGGGCCTCGCGCGCGCCACGACGGTCGTTTTGCCGCAATCGACCTGCTGGCTGACCGTGACCGTCGCTACCGGCTTGGCGAGCGGCGGGACGACTTGGCCGCGCAGCGTCACCTTGCCCGCCGCGACGCTCGGCGGTTCGAGCGCGAGGCGCCGCGTCAGCTTCAGGTCCAGCGAGCGCAGCGAGCCGAGCTCGGCCATGTAGCGCGCGCCGTTGCCGCCGCGGATCTTCGCCGGTGGCAGCGGAGCGGTCGTCGAGAACTCGCCGCTGGGGTCGACCGTCGCGGTTGCGACGACCTTGTCGCTCGAGCCGAACACGATCTTGACCTGCTTGCCCGCCTGTGCGCGTGCCGCAGCGCCGATCAACAGCACCTTGTTGCCCTGTTGCACGACGTCGTTGAGCACCAGTGGCCGCGTGCTGCAGCCGAGCAGCACCTTTTCGATCGCCTTTTCGCTGGCCACCGCGCTCGCGGTGGCACTGGAGGCGCTGCTGCTCGACGCGCTGCTGCTCGCACCGCCAGCATTGGTCCCACTGCCGCCGGAGCCGCTGGTGCTGGCGCCGCCACTGCCGGAGCCGCCGCCGGTTTTCGTTTCTGTGCTGCCGCCGGTTTTTTCTGCTTCTTTTTCTACTTCTTTGCTGGCGGGCGCTGTTGTGAAGGTGTGGTCTTCGCCGTGGTTGGACCCGATTTCGTTTTTGGCGAAGATCCGGTAGTGGTAGGTGGTACCGGGAGTGAGACCGGTCGCGATGCCGGAGACCGACACCGGCGTGTTTGAGTGTGCGGCGATGCCACCGCAGCCTGCTTTTCCGCCATAAGCGGTGGTGGTGCCGTATTCGAATTCGCAGGCGTTGACGCTCAGATTGTTCGGGTTCACCGTGCCGTTCAGCACAGCTGTCGTCGGCTGGACTTCGGTCGCCGCTCCCGTGACCACGGACGGCGGCTTGGGGGTGACGACGACCGCCAGCGAGTTCGGCTCCGGTTCGGCGCGGAATCCGGGCGTGATGGTTTCGAAGAACTGCAGCGCCCCGCCGCCGGTCTGGAACAGGAATTCAGTTCCGACGGGCGGTTCGTAGCCGCCGATCAGGTTCACCTCGAGAGTGCCTTGCCACGAGACATTGCTTTTCATGACGATTTCGTCGAATGAGGTTTTCGAGGCGATGTCGAGCACCAGTGTGCCCGCCGCAGTCTGGCCGCTGATCGAGTCGAGGTGCAGGGCTCCGATTGCGTCGGGTCCGCCAGGTTCGACGGTGCCAGCGATGTTCCCGAAGGGAATTTTCAGGACGCCGTCGCCGGTGAGCGTGCCGCTCTCGAGACGCGCGACGACTTCGTTTACGTTGCCCGTCGTGTTGTCGATTTCGCCTTCGAGCACCACCGGGCCCGTCATCAGGATCCAGGCGCCGTCCGTCGATACGACGGCGCCGGTGTCGATCGTCAGGCCGTCCATGAACCTGGTCGCTCGTTCTTCGTTTTTCGCCGGTTCCTCCATGAAGAATTTTTCCGAGATCGCCAGCGACGCGGTCGAGGTGACGCTCACCCCCGACTGGGCCAGCAGCATTTTTACTTCGGCTTTGACGCCGGCTGCGATCGCGATCGTCCCCTTGCCTTCGGGGATGCAGACCGTTTCGCCGGTCTTCGGCAGTTTGTTGCTCCAGTTGCCTTCGACGCTCCATTCCCCGTCGACCGGCCCCGTGTAGTTGTTCTGAGCGGCGCACGCGCTGGCACGCGCGGGGGAGACATGCAACGCGAGGCCGCTCAGCGCGATGCAGAGGCAGCCGGTCAGAGCTGTCGCGGCGATCGTCTGGAGACGCTGCCGAGCGGTCGATGTCGAGCGCTGCATGAGTTGACGCATCTGACTCCCCTTGCGTGGACGGGTGGCTCCTACCGGCCTCCCGAGGCATATAAGATGTGTACGTTGCAAATAAAGCAACGAACGTCTCGCAGAAGTCTACAGTCTCCCGCGCTCTGGGCTTAGCGTCCTGCTCGCGAGCGCACCAGGCCGGCGACGCTCGCGACGATGTCGTCGGGTTCGGCGCCGACCGTCGCGGCGGTGCGAAGCGCTGTGCGCACAAGGGTTTCGCTGCTGTCGATCTCCGAGCGCGGGCCCATCGCTGCGAGCGCCGCCGGCAGTCCGGGCTGAGGCCAGGCGATCGCCAGACAGCCGACTTGTGGGTGGAGCTCTCCGTTGTCCCGCGCGAAGCCCTCCTGGCGCATCTCGCGCAACTGGCGCTCCAACTGCGTGCGGTCGGTCGCGATTTCGGGGGAAGGCTCGAGCGGCTCTTGGGGGTTCCCGAGCACCGAGTCCGCGACCGGCGGATAGCCCGTCAGCTTCCTGATCGCCGGTGTCGGATCGGGGAACGGCTCGGGCGGCAGGCGCTGGTCGAGATCGTCTGGCTCCAGCTGCGTGGCGATGCTCTTGCCGGCGGCGGTCGCGTACAGCGGCACCTCCGAGCCGAGGCCCGCCTGCGTGTTGACGCCGCGGCCGCCGGCTGACGCGAGTACTACTGCGTGCGCTCCGATCAGGCCATAGGCCTGCGTTAACAGCCCGGTCACGCCGGCGATCGCGTGCACCAGCGGCTCGGCGCGACGCACCGCGCGCGAGGCCTGGCTGGTGTGGCCTAGCAGCGCCGCGCGCGGGCCGACTTCGAGCTTCGCGTTGTGCCGCGCGACCCAGCCGTCACGCTCGAGCGCGGTGACGGTGCGCGAGACGATCGACTTGTCCAGCCCGCTGTCGCGCGCGAGCTCCATCACCGTCATCGGGCCGCGGAGATCGATTGCCTCGAGCAGCATGAGCCCGCGCATCAAAGTCTTGGACATCGTGATTTAGTCTCGGTCGGTTACTAGCATTTGGCATCGACGAGCATAGTAAGTAGCCGTTGAGAAAATCGCAACGCGACTGTCGGGCTGTGAATGTGGTTCAATCGCGCGGCCGCACCTCAGTGGGCGGCAGCGGCTGCATCGCGCGAGGTCGACTCGCGGTAGGCAGCAATCGCGACAGGGACCACGACCGAAGGGACCGCGGCTCAATGACCTCCATTCTCGAGCGCGCCGACGAGGGCTTCTTCGCCTCTGCGCCCGCGCGCTACTCGGATACGTTCGCGATCGCCCGTCCCGCCGGCGAGGTCTGGCGCGCGCTCGTCTCGGACAGACCGCTGGCCTGGTGTCGCATACTCTCGATCCGCTGGACCTCCGAGCGTCCGCACGGCGTCGGGACGACCAGGCAGGCAAAGCTGCTCGGCGGCGTCGTGCAGTTGCAGGAGCACTTCTTCATCTGGGAGGAGGGTCGTCGGTATGCGTTCTACGCCGCCGAGGCCAATCTCCCGCTCTTTCGGCGTCTCGCCGAGGACTACGTCATCGAGCCCGACGGACCCGACCGCTGTCGCTTCACCTGGACCATCGCGATCGAGCCGAGCGCGCTCGGCCGGTCGGGTGGGCCGGTGAACGGCGTCGTGTTCAAACGGCTGTTCGCCGAAACCAGGAGTCACTTTCACGCGAGCTGAGATCGTCAAGGTGGTGCTCGAGCGAGTGTCGCGCACAGCCGCTGTCTCGCCGGCAGCGAGTGAAGAGTTACGGGCCGGCGAACTTCGCGATCTCCTCGGCGAGTCGCTCGGGCTGGTCCTCAGGGGTGAAGCTGTAGGCGTCATCGATCAGGGTCATTTGAGCGTCGCTCAGCGCCTCGCAGTAGCGCTGCGCGTCAGCCGGCGCGAACACGCGGTCCTCGGGGCTCCAGGCGAGCAACACCGGGCGCTTGAACTCGGCGATCAGTCGTCTTCCGGCCTCCTGCACCGGCGCGGCGGACGCGCTCGACATCACCTTGGCGGTGTCGAGCAGGATGGCGCGGTCGTTGATGCATGGCAACGCGTATGTGTCGGACACCACGTCTGGGAGCGCGTGCTTGACGAGCAGGCCGAACGCAGCCGGCGTCGAGCGAATCGCCCGGTCGCGCAGCGCCTCGAGCAGCTGCCCGAGCGTCTCGGGATCCCGCGCCGCTGCCGGCAGGCCGTCAAACGGTGGCGGCGGGAACTCGCCGTAGGGGGTCTCGCAGGAGTTCAGTACCAGCCGCGCCACGCGCTGCTGGTGAGAGGCCACCGCGATCTGTGAGTAAGCGCCGCCTGAGTCGTTGCCCACGAGTGTCACATCGGCGAGTCCGAGAGCGTCCAGGGCCGAGGCGATCAGCTCTCCACAGCCCGCCGGGCTGAGATCGGCTGCCGGGTTCATCGCCACGCGGTGCGCGCCGAGCGGCAGGTCCAGTGCGATACATGTGAAGCGATCCGCCAAGCGCTCGACGACCTTGCGCCACAGGTTCGCGTTGGCGAGCCAGCCGTGCGCGAACACGACCGCGGGGCCCTCGCCGCGGCGAAAGAAGCGCAGCCGACCGTGGGGCAGAGACAGCTCGTCCTCGAGGCCGAGCTCCTGCGAGCGCCATTGATAGGTGGGCATGTCGGTGGCGGTCGCGATGCTCATTGCGTTCCCTCCAGGCAGTCTCGGTTAGCTGGTGTGGCCTTTGTGCACGCTACCAGCTTTCTGACTCATTGGTCAGTTTTTTATGACGATGCGGTCATCTATACTGAGTGCTCATGGCATCGCCCTCGACGTCTCGCGCACGTGCCGGCGCGACGCCCGTGACCCCCAAGGGGCGCCGCACGCGCGAGGCTCTGCTGAGTGCGGGCGAGGTTGTCGCCGAGCACGACGGGCTGGCCGGGCTGAGTGTCGCCGCGGTCGCCGATCGCGCCGGCGTCGCGAAGGGAACCTTCTACCTCTACTTCGACGATCGCGAGGCATTCATCGATGCGCTGCACCAACGCTTCTACTCACAGGTCACCGAAGCCGTCGCCCGCGCCGTCGTCGGCCTGCCGGCGGGCCGCGAGCTGCTGCTCGCGGCCGCGGAGGCCTACCTCGATGTCTGCCTGAGAAATCGCGCGGTCAAGGCGCTCGTCTTCGAGACGCGCGCGCAGAGCGAGCTGACGACCACGATGGAGGAACGCGAGGCGGTGTTCGCGCGGCTCGCCGAGCCGAGCACGCGCGCAATCGGTATGACGCCTGCACATATCTCCGCTCGCCTCATCGTCGCCTTGATCTCCGAGGCCGCGCTGATCGAGATGGAGGCCGGGCGCAGGGTCGCGGGCGCCCGTCGGTCGATCGGCAAGCTGCTCGGCACTGCGACTGCTTAGGCCCCTGCGGCCGCTCACCGCTAAGACCCCTGCGACCGCTGATCGCCTAGACCCCTGCGCCCGCTTAGACCCCTGCGAGAGCGCACGGCGTCCGCCACCGGTCGACGGCCGCGCTGCTACCCGACCCGCGACGACGCTTGGTTCTCGCCGAGGTGTGCGCTCCAGCGCTCCTCGATGCGGCCGAAGTGCCACACCGCCAGCGCGATCGCCCACGTCGCGACGAACATGCCGACGATAATGAAGCCGAGCAGGTTGACGTCGATCCGCTCGAACCAGCTCCAAAAAGAGCCCGAGAGGCGCAGCTGTTCGCCGACCAGCCCGCCGAGCTCAATCGTGCCGATCACGAGTGCGACCGCGACCGATAGCCCGGTGATGGTGATGTTGTAGAAGATCTTGCGCACCGGCTTGGAGAAGGCCCAGCCGTAGGCGAAGTTCATGAACGATCCGTCGATCGTGTCCATCAGGCTCATCCCGGCGGCGAACAGCACGGGCAGACAGAGGATCGCGTACCACGGCAGCCCCGCCCCGGCGGCGCCGCCGGCGAGCACGAGCAGCGCGACCTCGCTCGCCGTGTCGAAGCCGAGGCCGAACAGCGCGCCGATCCGGTACATCTGTCGGGGCTTGGCGACCGTCTTCGTGAGCGCACCGAGGAAGCGGTTCATGAAGCCGCGGCTATCGAGTCGCCGCTCGAGTGCGCGCTCGTCATAGGTGCCGCTCTTCAGCTCGCGGAAGACCCCGACGATCCCGAGCAGGATCATCACGTTGAGTGCCGCGATCACATAGAGGAAGCCGCCCGATACCAGCGTGCCGATCCAGTCGGTCACCCGGTGCAGGCTGGAGTCGCCGTTTGCGACCGGGCCCGAGAGCGCTTTGATCCCGACTGCGAGCAACGATGCCAGCAGGAAGACGATCGTCGAGTGTCCGAGCGAGAACCAGAACCCGACGCTCAGCGGACGCTTGCCTTCGGACATCAGCTTGCGCGTCGTGTTGTCGATCGCGGCGATGTGATCGGCGTCGAAAGCGTGGCGCAGGCCGAGCGTGTAGGCGGTCACGCCGACCCCGACCGTGAAGGCCCCGCTGCTGCCAAGGCGGTAGCGGTGGGGGGCAACCAGTGCGCTCAGCATCACGAACCCGACGACGTGCAGCGCGAGCACGACACAGGTCATCATCAACAGCGTGCGCCGCTCGTCTCCGTCCAGCGAAGCCCAAAAATCATGCGCTTTTGCCCGCCGTCTAGCGGGGACCGTCCTCGTGGCCATCGGGTCTTCCTCCTCGGCTGGCGCCCGGCGACCGGTAGCGGCATCCGGTTCCGTGCCCAGTGATATCCGCTGCTCGCCGTCGCAAACTATCCGGATCGGTGTCGCGGCGGCGATCGCGACCGTGCTTGTACTCGCCGGCTGCGGCTCGAACGTGTCGGCAGGCGGTCACGCGTCGCGCAGCTCGACCGAGCCCGCGTACGTCTCCGAACCCTTCACGCATCAGCAGCAGCTGATCGGGCAGGGCGCTCGCCTGGTCGTCTCTTATGGCTGCTCGGCATGCCATCTCGCTGCCACGGGACGCCGAGTCGCGCCAAGCTTCGCGAGCTTTGCCGGACACCGTGTCACGCTTGCCGACGGGCGTCGCGTGCTCGTCGACGAACGCTTCCTGCGCGAAGTGCTGCGCGATCCCGGCCGCGATCGCCTCCGGGGCTATGACACGGAGCTGATGCGCAAGGCAACGATGCGCCTCCGGCTGGCCTCACCACAGCAGCTCGCGGCGCTCGCCGCGTTCATCGAGCAGATCGGGCCCGAACCGGCGCCCGGTTGAGATACGCCAGGCGCGGCTTCAGTTGACGACCGTGACCGGCCCGCGCGCAGCCAGCACGACCGGCGTGCCGGCCGGCAGCGCTTGCTCACCTTGCACCCGTGCGAGCAGCACCCGCTCCTCGCCAGGCTCGTCGAGGCGGACGTGCAGCAAGGCGTCGTGCCCGTAGTAGCGGCACTGCTCGACTGAGCCAGCGGCTCCCTGCGTGACCGACCCACGGGGCACGACCTCGAGCTGCTCGGGACGCAACATCACAATTCCGTGCCCCGCGCGCGGTGTCGCGGCCCCCGCGTCCGGCTCCGGCCGTAGTGTCAGCTCACCAAGCGCGGTTGCCGCGACGCCCCGCGCGAAGTCCGCGGCAATCAAGTTGACCGCGCCCAGGAAGCGCGCGAGCTCGACGTCGACCGGCCGTGTGTAGAGCTCGTCGGGGGTCCCCGCCTGGACGATCGCGCCCTCGCGCAGCACCGCGACCATGTCCGCGAGCGACAGCGCCTCCTCCTGATCGTGAGTGACCAGCACCGTCGTCACCCCCTGCGCGCGCAGCAGTGCGTGCACCTCCTCGCGCACGCGGGTCCGCAGCGAGGCGTCCAGCGAGGAGAACGGCTCATCCAGCAGCACCACCTCGGGCCGGCGCGCCAGCGCGCGGGCAAGCGCGACGCGCTGCTGCTCGCCGCCGGAGAGCTGATGCGGGTAGCGCTCCGCGAACGCCGCGAGGCCGACCATCTCCAACAACTCCGCCACCGCGCTGCCCTTGCGCTCCGCGCGGCCGAGGCCGAAGCCGACATTTGCCTTGACCGTCAGATGCGGGAACAGCGCGCCCTGCTGCGGCACGTAGCCGATTCCGCGCCGCTCCGGCGAGACATACGTGCGGCCGTCATCGAGCACGCGCGAGCCGAGTGAGACGCGACCGGCCTGCGCGCGCTCAAAGCCCGCGATCACCCGCAGCAGCGTCGTCTTGCCACAACCCGACAGTCCCAAGACCGCCGTCAGCGACCCGGCGGACACGTCCAGATCCAAGCCCCTCAGCACCGGCTGCGCGGAGTAGCCCTTCCACAGGTCCGCGATCTTCAGCTCGCTCATCGTCGGCCCATCCTCGCAAGCGTGATCATGCGGCGGCTGAGCAGGTAGGCGGGCACCGCTGAGATCCCCACCATCAGCGCCGCGTAGGGAGCCGCCGCGCCGTAGGAGAAATCGCTGGTGTAGGCCCAGAACTGGGTCGCCAGCGTGTTCACGCCGGTCGGGTGCAACAGCAGCGTCGCCGTCAGCTCGGTCGCTGAGGAGATGAACACCAGCGCGAACGCCGCCCCGAGCCCGGGCGCCAGCAGCGGCAGCGTCACTCGCCACCACACCACCAGCGGCCGGCGCCCCAGCGAACGCCCGGCCTCCTCGAGGCTCAGCGACGTGTGTGCCATCGCCGAGCGCACGCCGACGACCGCGAGCGGCAGGAACAGGATCGCGTAGGCCACGATCAGCTCCAGCGTGCTCTGGTACAGCGCTAGCGCATAGCGCACCGAGAATGAGACCAGGCCGAGTGCGATGACCAGGCCTGGGAGCGCCTGCGGCAGGTAGGCCAGGCGCTCGATCAGCAGCGTCAAGCGGTTGCGATGGCGCATCGCCAGCGCCGTCACCGGCACCGCCAGCGCGCTTGCGAGTGCCGCGGCCGCCGCACTGAGCTCAGCGGTGTGCCAGGCATCAGTGAGAATTGAGGCCGGGGGCAGCGTCGTCGAGCCCCCGCGCACCGTCCAGTAGACCAGCGAGCCCACCGGTACCCCGAGCCCCAACCCGCCCAGTACGAACAAGCCGATCAGGACCGGCGCCCGCCAGCGCCCCAGCGCCACGCGCGGCGCCGGGCGTCGGGAACCCGCGCCGGCGCGCAGCGACCGTCCGCGTCCGCTTAGCGCCAGCTCGCCGCTGAGCACCGCGACGCTCAGCACGACCAGCACGAGCGAGAGCGCGCACGCCGCGGCGGTGTCGAAGCCGAGGTTGAACTCGGTGAAGATCGCGACCGTGAACGTCTGGTACTGGACGATCTCAAACGCGCCGTACTCCGCTAGCAGCCCGAGCGCCACCAGCAGGCAGCCGCCCAGCACCGCCGGGGCGATCTGGCGCAGCGTCACCCGCCAGAACGTCCGCCACGGCCCGAGCCCGAGGCTGCGCGCGACCTCCTCCAGGGCCGGGTCCACGCCGCCGAGCGCGGCGGCGACCGGCAGGTAGACGAGCGGGTAGAGCGACAGCGTCATGATCAGCACCGCCGCCAGATACCCGTGCAGCCCCGGCTCGAGCGAGACCCAGCCGAAGCCCACGACGAAGTCCGGGATGCCCAGCGGTAGGACGAGCGCGACCGCCCACACGCGCCGGCCGGGCAGCGCCGTGCGCTCTACGCACCACGCCGCCGCGACACCGATCGCCGCGCACAGGACCGTACTCGCAAGCGCGAGGCGCACGGTGTTCCACAGCAGCACCGCCGTCTCGTGGCGCAGCAGCAGTCGTTCGACTTCTTTCCAGCCGGGCTGGAGCGCCTGATCGACGAGGAAGACCAGTGGCAGCAGCACAAGCCCCGCTGCGAGCAGGCCGCCGGCGATGCTCGCCAGCGGCCAGCGCCGGCGCCCCGACCACGCTCGCGCAAAGCGGTCCGCCCGTGGCGCGCGCGCCGAGGACGGTGTCGACTCGGTCGGGGCGAGCGCGCTCATCGCTTGCCAACTACAACAGACCGAGCTTCTGCTCGAGTGCCAGCGGTGCGCTGCCGTTGCCCAGATCGGGGATCGTCACCGGGGCCGGCTGTAGCTGGCTAAAGGGCTTCAGCGGCTGCGCGGTCTGCACGCCGGAGCCCAGCGGGTACTCGTAGCTCTGGCTGTGCGCGATGATCTCCTGGCCGGTGCGGCTCACCAGGAAAGCCACGAACTTCTGCGCCGCGGCCTGCTGCTTGCTCGACTTCAGCACCGCCGCGCCCGACACATCGATCAGATAGCCGGGGTCGCGAGGGGCGTAGTAGTGAAGTGCCGAGTGCATGCCGCTCTGGCCGACCTCGTCGCGCAGGCGGTACCAGTAGTAGTGGTTGATGACGCCGACCGCGCTCTCGCCGTTGTTGACCTGCGCGACGACGGTCTCGTTGTCGGGGTAGACCTTGCCGTTGGCCTGCAGCCCCTGCAGCCACTTTTCCGCGGCTGCGACGCCGTCGAGCTTGGTGATCGAGGTGATCAGCGGCTGGAAGTCGGTCTCGGAGGGCGCGAAGCCGACCTTGCCCTTCCAGCGCGGCTGCGCGAGTTCGAGGATCGAGCTCGGCAGTTCGGAGGGCTTGATCAGCGAGGTGTTGTAGACGAGCACCGACGCGCGCGCCGAGACGCCGACCCAGTCGCCCTGCGGCGAGCTGTACTTGCTCGGCACCGCCGCCAGCGTCGAGGGCGGGATCGCGGCGAGCATGCCCTTTTCCTGCAGATCCTCGAGTACCGGTGTGTTCTCGGTGTAGAACACGTCCGCCGGCGAGCTCGCACCCTCCTGCAAGATCTGGTTGCCGAGCACGTCCTCGTCGTCGGAGCGGACCTTCACTTTGATCCCGGTCTGCTTTTCGAACCCCGCGACCAGCTTCGCAGTGGTCTGTTCGTGCTGGCCGTTGTACAGCGTGATCGTCGTCGCGGTGCCCGCTGAGCTGCTCGAGCTGCCGCAGGCCGTCAGCGCGACGGCGAGGACGGTGAGGGTCAGCGCTGTGAGGAGGGCGAGAGTCTTGTGCTTGGGCATCGATATCCGATCGTGGGGGTAGGGATTGCGCCCGCAAGCTATCACACCGAATTAGGGTTGCCTAATATCGGTAGGTGAGGTGCACCTGTAGTTGCGCTCCAAGCAATCGCGCCGCCACGGACCGATCGCGGGTGATCTAGCGCGGAAGACCACCTGCGACGCAGGCGGGATCGCTCAGGCGTGTTGGTCTGAGGCGTGCATGATCACGGTGCGAGTCACGTGTACAGCCGCACCGTGCGTGGGCGTGAGCGTGATCCGCACTGCTAGCACCAGGCGCCCGCGGCGATGCAGTGCAGCCCGCCCCTGCCTATCCAAGGGGGCCGCGAAGGAGACGCGGCCCGCCTTCAGCGACGTGCGCATCAACCCGCCGACACGCACCGCAGCTGCGCGTCTGGACGCGGTTGGCGCGGCGCCGACCGCGAGCAGGTCTATCTCCAGGCGTGCACCGGCACCAGCCGGGGAGACCTGAATCGAGCCGCGCACCGACTGGCCATGCTGGTTTACGGCGAGCGCGATCGCCTTGGCGGCGCTGCCCGTCAACGGCGAGGTGAGCCTGGCTCCCGTAGGCGCGACTTCGGTGGGAGCCGGCGGGGGCGTCGGGGCGGCGGGTGTCGTGGGCGTCGTTGGCGGGGGTGTCGGGGTTGTTGGGGGTGTCCCGACGATGATCGTGCCGGACATCGCCATGCCGTGCACCGAGCAGTAGTACTGATACACGCCGGACTTCGTGAACGTGCAACTACCTTTCCAATTGGTCTGGCCTTCGTCGATTGGAACCCCGCTACACGCTGGGGTTTCCGGATTGCCGGTCTCCCAGACGACGCCGTGCGGCACCGAGCCGCTGCTGTTCTGGAAGCTCACCGTGGCGCCAGCGGCCACTGTGACCTGCGTGGGAGACCACATGATCGATTCCAGGCCGCTGACTGTCGGGCCCGCTTCGGAGCTCGCGACCGCGGGCACGATCGCGACGACTCCCACGAGCGCCGCGGCCAGCAGCAGATGGTGCTTGCGCGGTCGCATCACGAGTGCAGCGAGATGCTGCGAGCGATCGTCACCTGCGCGCCGTACGGTGGCGTGAGCACAACCCTCACAGCGAGCGTCAGCTTGTGGTGACGGTGCAGCGCGCGCTTGGCCGTCGCGTCGAGCGCGACCGTGAACGAGACTTTGCCCGCCGCGACCGTGGAGCGCAGCAGATGCCCGACACGCGTATTGCTGGAGTGCTTGACCTTGGCCAGCGAAGCGCGCGGAGCGAGTAGTTCGACCTCCAGACTTGCACCGGCGTCGCCTGTGGGGACTGCGATCGCGCCGTGGACCGCATTGCCGTGTTGCGCGCTCATCAGTGCGAGTGTCGGCGTGCTGCCGCCTAGGGGAGCGGCGGGGGCGCCGGGGCCTGGGAGCGGTGCCGCGGGCCCTGCTGTGATCGGCTGGGTCGCAGTCGTGGCGACGGGCGGTGTCGGCGCCGCGGGGGGAGTCACCGGCGTGGATGGCGTCGTGAACGACTGCGTGACGCCGACGCTCGCGGGCCCAGCGCCGTTCTTCGCGACGATCCGGAAGTCGTATGTTGTGCCTGCGGTCAATCCGTTCAGCGTCGCCGCCACGGCGTGGCTAACGTGATCTTCGCCTACGGACAGTTCGGCGGTTTTCTGTCCGAAGCTGCCGTTGGTGCCCCATTCGAAGAAGTAGCTCGTCGCGAGGCCATCGGGGTTGACCGTGCCATTCAGCGTCGCCTGGTTTTCACCGAGTGCGGTAGCCAAACCCGTCACGGCCGCCGGCGCGCTCGGTGGCGCGGCCGTGGTGAAAATCTCGTCTCCGCCGAGGGTAGTGCCAGCGCTATTTTTCGCGACTAGCTGAAAGTGGTAGGTCGTGCCTGGTGCCAGTGAGCTGACGGGGACCGATACCTGCTTGTCGGCAGTTTCTTCGCCGGCGGACTGTTCACTGGTTTGTGACCCGTAGCTCGTGCTCACGCCGTAGTTGAAGTAGTAGCTCGTCGCTTTGCCTTCGGGGTCGACTGTTCCGCCGAGCGTGACTTCGGTTTCACCGACCGCCGTCGCCGCAGCGGTGATGGCTACGGGGGCGCCGGGAGTCGAGACGGTGACCGTGCCCCGCATCAGCGCCATGTGGAAAGAGCATTCGTAGGTGTAGGTGCCGGCTTTCGCGAACGTGCAGCTGCCATGCCAGCTCGTCGACCAGTTGCCTGCGCCGATCGGGATGTTGTCGCCGGTCTGTGTGTTGCAGGTCGGCGTGGCGCCCGCGGTGCCCCCGGTCCAGATGATGCCGTGGTTGATCGCGCTTTCGTTCTTGAACGCCAGCGAGCCGCCGGCGCTCACCGAGGCGTCGGCGGGTGACCACGAGTAGGGCGCGAGCGCCTGCACGGTGTCGGTCGGCGACGCCGAGCTGGCGAGCGTCGGAAGGATGATCGCCGTCACCGCGAACGCGGCCGCGAAGGATAGGTAGCGTTTGCGCAGCCTCACGATCCAGCCCCACCTCTCTGTCGAAGTACCGGTTCGATTGCGCGCCCCGAAAGTCGCCGACGCGCACTTCTCAAATCACGAGGACTCCGGACTGCCGTGATCCTTCCCACGGTTGCGCTACTGAACGGTCAGTGTCCCTTCCATGCCAGCCGCACGGTGCCCGGGAACCGTGCAGAAGAACTTGTAGGTGCCGGGCTTGAGGTTCAACGTGAGTGTCTTCGAGGCGCCCTGGAAGGTCGGTGTCGCGCCGAGCGTCGCCCCGGAGGTGGACGCGATCGTCATGTTGTGTTCCTCGGGGGACATGTTGGTGAAGTCGATCGAGACCTTGCCGGCTTTCGCGGTCAGCGAGGTCTTGTCGTATTTCAGCTGGCCCGCGGGGTTGGCCGCGAGGGCCAGCGTCTGCCCCGAGCCGCTCGCTGCGCCTGCCGGAGCTTGGGCGGGCGCGCTCGTGGTGGGCGCGGTCGTGGATGTCTGCGCGGCGCTGGCAGGCGTCGATTCGGCGGGTGGGGTGTAGGCGGAGGAGCCGGCGCCACTGGAGGAGCTGCCGCAGCCGGCGAGCGCGAGCAGGCTGACGAGCAGCGCGAGCGCCGCGAGCTTGGAGATGGAGCGCGGTGTTGCCTGACGTGCAGCTTGGAGCCTCAACTCAGATCCTCCGTGTGTTTGGTTGGGTCGTCGTTCAGCTAGACGCCGCCGGTCAGCGGATCCTTCCGGCGTTCGCGAGAACCGCTTTCGGTGCGCTTTAGGCGGCGTCTTTAGGTTTTCGCGAGGGGAACACGATCAGCGGGAACATTTGCCGAGGGAGGAGCTCAAGTCATGCGCACAACCGGTCTCGTATCACTGCCCGCGCTCGCGCTGGCACTGCTCCTCGGTCTCGCCGGCTGCGGCGAAAGCGCCACCAACTCGACGTCCACCGCGGCCTCGACGCCAACGGCGTCGTCAAATGCGGCGCTGGCGAGCAGCCATGCTGCGACCTCGCATGGGGCCACCGTCGCCTCAGTCGCGGGCAAGCCGATCGCGAAGACGAGCTACGCGCACTGGCTGATCGTCGAGCAGGCGCTTGGTGGCGAGGCGAACGCCGGTCACCGCGCGCTCGGCTTCCTGCTGACCACCCACTGGCTGCTCGACGAAGCGGCCACGCGCGGTGTCTCGGTCTCGACCGCGGACGTCAAGCAGCGCCTGGACGAACTCAAGCAACAGAGCTTCCCCAAGGCGGGGGCGTTGCAGAAGTTTCTTGCGCACGCGCACGAGACCGAAAGCGACCTCTTGACGCGCGTGAAGGTCGAACTGCTCGAGTCGCGCATCGCGGCGCAGGTCGCCGCGGGCCAAAGCGGCGCTCAGCGCAAGGCGACGCTGGCGAGCTTCCAGCGGACGTTCCAGAATCACTGGAAGGCACGCACGACGTGCGCCGCCGGGTACGTGATGGAAGACTGCTCGGAGTACCACGGCAAGCCCGAAAACCTGACGGCAAGCAGCACCTCCTCGGCGAGCTCCGCTGCGGCGAGCTCGACGTCGAAGAGCACCGCGAGCTCCTCGGGGCACGTTTCGTCGACGGGCGCGTCGCGCTCGTCGAGCGCCAGCGGCGAGGTCTACGCCTCGCCCGGCTCGATGACGATCGCGAGCCCGGCATTCGAACGCAATGGCGTGATCCCCGCGCAGTACACCTGTGACGGCGCGAACATCAGCCCGCCGCTGGAATGGCAGAACGTGCCGGCGAAGGCGGCGGCGCTGGTGCTGTTCATCATCGATGACACCCCCAGCGGCTCAGCGAGCGGAATTCGCTGGGTGGTCGGTGACATCAGCCCGTCGAGTAAGGGCGTCGCCGCCGGCAAGGTCCCGGCGGGAGGCATCGTGGGCTCCGATACGCAAGGGCACAGTGGCTACGGCGGCATCTGCCCCGAACACGGCAAGACCAGCACCGTCGAGTTCGTGCTCTACGCCCTCAAGAAGCAGATCCCGCTGTCAGCGGGTTTCTCGCCGACGACGGCTGAGAGCGAGTACGGATCCGGCAAGGATCTGCTCGGCTCGGCGGCGGTCACCTACGCGGTCTATCACCGCAACTGAGGCACTCTTGGTGGGTGTGCTGATCGCGAGTATGATCGCGCGGATCGGACGCGGTGGTTTGCGTTTCGAGCGAGTCCACCGCGTCGCGCCCATGCGATAGTCGGCTCACAGGAGTCGGCTATCGCCCGAGGAAGGGAGCGAGGAGATGCTGTTCGGCGAGGAGCACGTCAAGCGCTACGTGGAGAGCGACGGCGCCGAGGGCCACGACTGGCAGGGCACGACGGTGCTGATCCTCACGACGACCGGGCGCCACTCAGGAGCGCCGCGTAGCACGCCGCTGATCTACCAGCGCAGCGGCGAGGACTATCTCGTCGTCGCCTCCAAGGGTGGCGCGGACGAGCCACCTGCGTGGTACCTGAACCTACAGGCGAATCCCGAGGTCGAGGTGCAGGTGCGCGGGGACCGCTTCGCCGCGCACGCGCGCACGGCACAGGCGAGCGAGAAGCCGGCGCTGTGGCGCACGATGACCGCGGCGTGGCCGGCATATGACGAGTACCAGGAGAAGACCGGGCGCGAAATCCCGGTCGTAGTGCTCGAACGGTCGCAGTGAGCCTCGCGGCGGCCGAACGCGGGCGCAAAGCGCAGGCGCGGGCGCTGTTCGCACCGCTGCCGCGCCACTACGACGCGGTCGCGGCGGCGCTGAGCTTTGGACAGGACCCGCGCTGGCGCACCGCACTGGTCGCGGCGGTCGACGCGAGCTCCAGTGACCGCGTGCTCGACGTCGCGACCGGCACGGGTCTCGTCGCGCAGGCACTGGTGCGCCGCTACGGCTGCGAGGTCGTCGGCCTGGATCAGAGTGCCGAGATGCTGGGCGGTGCGCGTTCGCGTGTGGCACGCGCGCCGGACCTCGCGGCGCGGGTGACACTGGTGCAGGGCGAAGCCGAGCGCCTGCCGTTTGCGGACGGCGAGTTCGACCACCTGACGTTCACGTATCTGCTGCGCTACGTCGAGGATCCCGCCGCGACGCTGCGTGAGCTTGCACGAGTCGTGCGACCGGGCGGTCGCGTGGCCTCGCTGGAGTTCGCGGTTCCCCCGAACCCATTGTGGTGCGCGGCGTGGCGGCTCTACACGCACGTCGGGCTGCCGGTGCTGGGGCGCGCGGTCTCGCGCGAGTGGGCCGCGACGGGGCGGTTCCTCGCGCACAGCATCCCCGAGTTCTACGAGCGCCAGCCGCTGGAGCGCGTGCTGGAGCTGTGGCGCGCGGCGGGCATCGAGGAGGTGCAGGCCCGACGCATGAGTCTCGGCGGCGGCGTCGTGATGTGGGGCACGCGCGGCGGCGGGTAGATGGCGACGGTGTCCAAACGGCTTGAGCGCCCGGCGTTCTACGCGCTGCGCCCGGGTGGCTGGCGCGATCTCGTGACGCTCCTGCACCCGCCTTACACCGCGTGGAACCTCGCGAACGTCGCGATCGGCGCGTCGCTAGCGCCGCACCTCTATGCAGGTCGCCTGCTCGCGGCGCTGGCGGCGTTCCTGCTCGGCGTCGGCGTCTGCGCGCATGTGCTCGACGAGCTCAACGGCCGGCCGCTGCGGACGCGACTCTCCGACCGCGTTCTCTGGGGGCTCGCGGGCGGTTCGCTGGCGGGTGCGGTAGCGATCGGGATCGCGGGTGCGGTGACGGTCGCGGCGTCGCTGGCGCCGTTCGTGCTGGTGGGCGCGTTCATCGTCGCGGCGTACAACCTCGAGTGGTTCGCGGGGCGTTTTCACACGACGTTCTGGCTGGCGGCGTCGTGGGGCGCGTTCCCGGTACTGACGGGCTACTGGGTCAACTCGCAGACGCTGCGCGTGGCACCGCTGCTGGCGGCGGCGGGGTGCTTCATGCTGACAGTGCTCCAGCGGCGCCTGAGCACGCCGGCGCGCGAGCTGCGACGGCGCACGGTGTCGCTCACGGGTGAGCAGCGTCTGGACGACGGCTCGACGGTCGCACTCGACGCTGCGCGGATCGCGGCGCCGCTGGAGGGTGCGCTGCGCGCGTGCGCGACCGGCGTCGTGCTGCTGGCGATCGCGATGGTGAGCGCGCGGCTGTGAGCCGCCGGCGGCGGAGCGTGCTGAGATGAGATCGCGATGACCGCTCCGCCCCTGCTCGCCGTCCCCAACGTCTCCGAGGGCCGCGACCGCGCGAGCGTCGATGCGATCGCGATGGCTTTCACGGCGGATGGCGCGGCGCGGCTGTTGGATGTGCACGCCGACGTCGACCATCACCGCGCGGTGTTGAGCCTCGCGGGTGAGCCGGGAACGCTCGCGCAGGCGCTCGCGCACGGTGCGGCGGAGGCGGTGCGCCGCATCGATCTAGCCGACGGGCGCCGTGGGCAGCATCCGCACGTCGGCGCGGTCGACGTGGTCCCGGTGGTCTACTTCAACGAGGGGCTGCGCGGGGCGGCGTGCGCGGAGGCGTTGGTGGCGGCGCACACGATCGGCAGCGAGGTCGGGGTGCCGGTGCTGCTTTACGGCGAGCTCGCCGCGGGGCGCACGCGCGCGCAGCTGCGCCGCGGTGGCGCTCGCGCTCTGGCAGAGCGGCTGCGTGGCGGCGAGCTGCGTCCGGACTTCGGCCCGCGCGCGCCGCGCGCGGCGGCAGGTGTGACGCTGGTCGCGGCGCGCGCGCCGCTGGTTGCCTTCAACCTCGAGCTCGCACCGCCGGCGGGGCTGCGCGAGGCGGCGGCGATCGCGGCGGCGGTGCGCGAGGGCGGCGCGGAGGGCCTGCCGGGACTGCGCGCGATCGGGGTCGCGCTGCGCCGCGGCGACGAGCTAGTGGGGCAGGTGTCGATGAACGTCGAGCGCCCCGCCGAGCTGCCGCTGGCGAGCGTCGTCGCGGCGGTCGAACGTCACGCACGTGTCGCGCGCGCGGAGCTCGTCGGGCTCGCGCCGCGGGTCGCGCTGGAGGGCTTTCCGGCGGAGCTGCCGATGCCGGGCTTCGATCCCGCTCGCCACGTGATCGAGAACGCACTAGGCTTGTAGGCATGGCCCAGACGAAGCGCAAACGCCAAACCAAGCATCGCGGTAACGCGGCCGGCGTGGTTGAGTCGCGCGGGCGCACCGGCCGACGTCCGACAGCCGCCGAGAAAAGCCCGGAGGGGCGCGAGAAGGCGCAGAAGCGCGTGCAGCGCGAGCAGCGCTACGATCGCCCGCCGACGTGGCGTGGCGCGTTCTATCGCGCGCTCGCGGCGGCGGTGGTGCTGGTGATCGCGGTGCTCGTGCTGGGGATCGCCAAGAAACCGTTGCAGGCGATCATTGTGTTCCCGTTCGTGCTGGTGCTGTACGTGCCGATCAGTTACTACACGGACGCTTGGATGTACAAGCGCCGGCTGCGTAAAAAAGCGGAACAGGGGGCAGG
Source organism: Solirubrobacteraceae bacterium (assembly GCA_036502205.1). Taxonomy (GTDB): domain Bacteria; phylum Actinomycetota; class Thermoleophilia; order Solirubrobacterales; family Solirubrobacteraceae; genus Palsa-744. The sequence continues at coordinate 156,053 of DASXZA010000028.1, forward strand.
TACGCGGTGAGCGCGCCGGCGACGGGCGCGCTGGATGCGCGCATGTTCACGGTGGGCCCGGTGCAGGAGAACGCGTACATCGTGCGCGCGGACCCGACGAGTGAGGCGGCGCTGCTGATCGATCCCGGTGAGGAGCCGGGGCGGCTGCAGGACGCGATCGCGGCGCTGGGGGTGCGCATCGAGGCGATCCTGATCACGCACTGCCACTTCGACCACATCGGTGCGGTCGCGCCGCTGGCGCGCGCGACGCGAGCGCCGGTGTACTGCCCAAGGATCGAGGAGCCGCTGCTCGTGGACGTCATGGCCTGGACGCCGCCGGGCTTCGGCCCGTTCGAGAGCTGGACGCCCGAGCACACGCTTGTCGGCGGCGAGCACCTGCGCCTGGCGGGGCTCGACATCGAGGTGCTGTTCACGCCGGGCCACAGTCCGGGGCACCTGACATACGCGATGACCCCCGCCGCGCGCACGCACGCGCGCGCGGCGGGCTCGGCAGACGAGCAATCGATCGGTGTGGACGCGGCGCAAGCGCTGTCGGCGACCGCGACCGGCGGCGCGGCGGTGGCGCCGGCGCTGTTCTCCGGTGATGTGCTCTTTCAGGGATCGATCGGCCGCACGGATCTCCCGGGGGGCGACTGGAACGTGCTCGAGCGCTCGATCGAGGCGCTGGTCGAGCGCTTTCCGGGCGCGAGTGCGATCTATCCCGGTCACATGGGCGTGACGACGCTGGGGCGCGAGCTGCAGAGCAACCCGTTCCTGGCGGAGATCAGAGCGACCCTCGCAGCAAGCGCGATGGGCGTGCCGGCCGACGTCCCCGTGCGTTGAGCGAAGCGAAGCTGAAGGCGCCGCGCGGCACGCACGACTTGCTGCCCGAGCAGGCGCCGGCGCGCGCGCGGGTCGAGGCAGCGGCGCGTGCGATCCTCGAGGGCGCGGGCTACGAGCGGATCGAGACGCCGGTGTTTGAGGCGACGGAGCTGTTCGCGCGCGGCGTGGGCTCCTCGACGGACATCGTGCAAAAGGAGATGTACACCTTCGAAGACGGCGGCGGGCGTTCGCTGACGCTGCGCCCAGAGGGCACCGCGCCGGTGTGCCGCGCGTACGTCGAGCACGGCATGCACAAGCTGCGCCAGCCGGTGAAGCTGTGGTACCTGTCGAGCTTCTTTCGCTACGAGCGCGCGCAAGCGGGGCGCCAGCGACAGTTCTGGCAGGTCGGGGCGGAGGCGCTCGGTTCGCAGGAGCCGGCGGTCGACGCGGAGTCGATCGTGCTGCTCGCGGAGCTGCTCGGCGAGCTCGGCATCTCCGGCGGGCTGCGCCTGCGGCTCTCGAGCCTCGGCAGCCGCGAGAGCCGCGCGGACTACGGTGAGCGCCTGCGTGCGCATTTGCGCGCGCATGAGGACGAGCTCGCGCTCGAGGTCGTCGAGCGGATCGATTTGAACCCGCTGCGCGCGTTCGACTCCGAGCACGAGGGCACGCGCGCGGTGATGGCGAGCGCGCCACGGCTGCTTGACTTCCTCGGCGTCGAGGACGCCGAGCACTTCGCGGAGGTGCGCGCGCTGCTGGACGCGGCCGGCGTCGCCTACGAGGTCGACTCGACGCTGGTGCGCGGCCTCGACTACTACACGCGCACCGTCTTCGAGTTCACCTCGACCGCGCTTGGTGCGCAGAGCGGCGTCGGGGGAGGCGGGCGCTACGACGGCCTGGTAGAGCAGCTCGGCGGCCCGGCGACCCCCGGCATGGGCTGGGCGGCGGGAATCGAGCGGATTCTGCTCGCCGGCCAGCTGCCGGCCTCGGGGGCGCGGGCGGTTGATCTGTACATCGCTTTTGAGAACGACGGAATGGGCCCCCTGGAGGGGGCCCCGGCGGGTTTGCGCAGGGGTGACGCGAGAGCTGCGTTCGGGGTCCTCAGCGTGGCGCGCGGCGCGGGTCTGACGGCGCAGATGGAGCTCGCGGGGCGCTCGCTGAAGAACCAGCTCGGACAGGCCAACAAGCTGGGCGCGCGGTACGTGGCGATCGTCGGAGCGGGGGAGAGCACGCTCAAAGACATGCAGGGGGGGGGGCAGGAGACGATCGCGACGGACACCGTCGTGCACGCGGTGCTGCGCGGCCTGCACGACCTCTAGTCGCACGCAAGCCGGTTGCACCGTCCAAGCCCCCTTGCCGGGCTCAACTCGCGCCCGCGATTTGCCGAAGGAGGGGGGGATGGCCCAGATATCGCGTCCCTTTCAGGTCGTGCTCGCCGCGTTCGTGCTGTTCGCGATCGCGTGGTTCGCGCTGCTGCATCGGCCTGGTACGACCTCCTCGGGCAGCTCGGCTCCCATTAGCGCGGCGCACCCCACCGCGCCGCATCCGCATGCACCGGCCCAGGCTCGCAGCACGTCTCACGTCGCGACTCACAGCCACGTGACGGCTCAGGCGCATCACACCAAGGGGCAGACGCACGCGACCACCGTGACCCATCACACGACCACGGTGACCCATCACACGACTTCGGTGACGCACACCGCGTCCAAGCGCGCCGCCGTACACGCTTCGCCGACCGCGCCTCACACCTCGGTCACGCACACATCGATCACGCACACGACGACTCGTACGACTACGACCACGCACAAGCCGGCCACCGCTCCGCACACGCAGCCCGCCCCCGGCGCGAGCGCGAAGTCCCCGGCCGTGCCGGCAATGCAGGCGACCGTCGCGGCCGAGCTAAAGCAGCACAAGGTCGTGCTGCTGCTGTTCTGGAACCCCAGCTCCAGCAGCGACGCGGCGGTGCACAAGCAGGTGCAGATCGTCGCGCATAAGCTCGGTCACAGCGTCGCGGTTCACGCGACGACGGCGAACAAGGTCGGCTCCTTCGGGTCGATCACGCGCGACATCCAGATCTACCAGACGCCGACGCTGCTGGTCGTCAATCCGCACGCGCAGGTCACGACCGTGACCGGCTACACCGACGCCTACGCGCTCGAACAGACGATTCGTGAAGCCCGCGGGTAGAGGATTCGCCAGCGCGCGGATGGGCCTCTAGACTCGGCGGCATGCCCGCCGAGGCGTCGTTCGCCAGTCATCTGCAGCATCCGCTCGCGCGCGGGCACACGCCTGCGAGGGCCAGCACCGGCGCCGCCGGCGGAGCGGCGTGCGGGGATCTCGTACGGATCTCCCTCGCCCTCGACCCCGAGAGCGCCGAGGGCGTGATCCTCGACGCCGGCTTCGACGCGTCCGGTTGCGGCGCGGCGATCGCGGCCGGCAGCGCGACCGTCGCGCTCGTGCGCGGCACGCCGCTGCTGGCTGCGGCGCGGATCGGGGTCGAGCAGATCGCAGACGAGCTCGGTGGTCTGCATCCCGCCAAGCGCCACGCCGCGGAGCTCGCCGCCGATGCCCTGCACCGCGCGCTCGGCGACGCGGCGCGTACCCAGGCGCAGCTCGGCACGCCGGGCGGCGAAGGCGAGCGCGCCCTGGTCGCGATGAGCGGCGGCGTCGACAGTGCGGTTGCCGCACTGCTCACCGCGCGCACCGGGCAGCAAGTGATGGCGGTCACGCTCGAGCTGTGGTCGGACCCGGAGAACGATGGCGAGCGCAGCTGCTGCTCGGCGCAGGCCGTGCGCGGCGCGCGTGAGCTCGCGCACAGCCAGGGTCTCGCGCACCTCTCGATCGACCTGCGCGCCGAGTTCCGCGCCGGCGTCGTCGACGGCTGGCTGGCCGATCACGCGCGCGGGCTCACGCCAAACCCCTGCGTGCGCTGCAACGGCGACGTCCGCCTCGACGCGATGCTCGAGCTCGCCGACCGCCTCGGCGCTGCGCAGCTCGTCACCGGTCACTACGCGCGCGTTCACGAGGACGGCGCTGCGCCGCTGCTGCGCGCCGCGCGCGATCCGATCAAGGACCAGAGCTACGTGCTCGCCGGCCTCGATCCCGAGTCGCTCGCGCGCCTGCGCTTTCCGCTCGGCGACATGACCAAGGACGAGGTGCGCGAGATCGCGCGCGAAGCCGAGCTCGCCGTCGCGCGCAAGCCCGACTCGCAGGACCTCTGCTTTCTCGCGGGCACGCGGCTGCCGCGGTTTCTGGAACGCCACGGCGTCGAGGCCGCCGGCGCCCGCGAAGGCGCGATCGTCGATCGCGCCGGACGCGCGCTCGGTCGGCACCGCGGTGCGCACGCTTTCACGGTCGGTCAGCGCCACGGGCTCGGGCTCGGCGGGCGCGAGCCGCTCTACGTGCTCGGCACCGATCCGCGTGCCAACACCGTCACGGTCGGCGCGCGGGAGGAGCTGCTCACCGAGACGGTCGCCGTCCGCGACCTCACGCTGCGGCGCGGCGGCGCGCGCGTCGATGCGATCAAGATCCGCTCGCGCGGTGCTCGCCACGCCTGCCGTCTCGCCGCCGATCTCGAGCCCGGGCGCCACGCCGCCGCCGAGGTGCGATTCGAGCAGCCGATCGAGCGCACCGCGCCCGGTCAGATCGCCTGCCTGTATGCCGGGGACGTGATCCTCGGCTACGGCACGATCGCCGGCTGAGCCACGGCGCCGAACGGCTCGCGGCACGCGGGCGGCTCAGTCGGCCCGTGGCGCGGCGGCCGCGCCGCTGGCGCTCGTCAGCTTGCGCAGCAGGCCGTCCATACCCGCGATCTCGTAGGCGCCGCGCTGGCGCCCGGCGCCGCCGCGGGCGGCCATCAGCTCCGGGAGCAGCTCGAGCTCGCTCGCGCAGCGCAGCTCGCGCGCATGCGGACGCGCGAGCTCGAGCGCTTCCTCGAGCAGCGCGGCGACGGGATGCAGCTCACCGCGCGCGTCGGGTAGCCGCGCCGTCACGCCGAAGCGCGCGGCGCGAAACGCCGCCTCCTCGAGGACCTCCGCGGGCGGGTCGGGCTCGGGCTCGGCCTGCGCGGCGTGCCGCGCCAGGCAGTGAGCCAGCGCGACCAGCGCCGCGGTGTCGGCGAGCGAGGACTGCACGTCGAGCGCGCGGATCTCGACCGTGCCGAGGCGCGGATGCGGGCGCATCTTCCACCAGAACCACGTGTAGTCCGGCACGTCCGCCGCGCGCGCGAGCAGCCGCGCCATTGCGCAGAAGTCCGCGTAGTCGCGCATCGCACGCGGCACCCCCGAGCGCGGCCAACCGCGAATCGTGACCTCGCGCGCCGAGGCCAGGCCGGTGTCGCGGCCGTGGCGAAACGGAGAGTTCGCCGCCAGCGCTTGCAGCAGTGGCAGATGCCGGCGCAGGCTGTTGAACACGCGGATCGCTGTCGGCGCGTCGGGCATCCCGATGTGGATGTGCAAGCCGCCGACCGGTGTCGCGACCGCGTCGCCGAGCAGGTCACGAATGCGCTCGTAGCGCTCCTTATCGGTGATCTCGGCCTCGCCCTCCAGCGCGGCAGGATGCGTTCCCGACCCCAACAGACCGGCGCCGGTCGCGAGTACCGCCTGGCGCATCGCGGCGAGCTCGCCGATCGCCTCGCCGGCGTCGCGACAGACATTCGTGATCAGCTCGACCTGGCACGCGTGCAGCTCGCGCTCGACTCTGCCGATGACCGGCCCGAGCCGCGCCTGCACGGCCCCCGACGCGTTGGTCTGGCGCCCGCTGATGGGGTCGACGAGAAACAGCTCCTCCTCGACCCCGAGCGAGAACGGCTCGCCCGAGCCGAAGACGTGCTCGATCTCACTCGCCTGCTCAGTCCCATCCGGCGTGTTCACTCAGCGAGACTACCCCCGTATCGCGGGGCCGACCCCTAAGATCATCCGACGATGACCTCCGATGAGATCCGCGCGCGCTACCTCGCCTTCTTCGAGGAGCGCGGGCACACCAGGTTGCCCTCGGCCTCGCTCGTGCCGCCCGCCGCCGACCGCTCGGTGTTGTTGACAACCGCCGGCATGCAGCCGCTGAAGCCCTACTTCCTCGGGCAGGAGACACCGCCGGCACCGAAGCTCACGAGCTGCCAGCGCTGCTTTCGCACGCCCGACATCGAGAAGGTCGGCTCGACGCTGCGCCACCTCACATTCTTTGAGATGCTCGGCAACTTCTCGATCGGCGACTACTTCAAGCAAGGTGCGATCGAGCTCGCCTGGGAGCTCGCGCGCGAGGTATTCGGCTTCCGCGAGCAGGACATCTGGGTGACGGTCTTCGCCGGCGACGAGACGCTCGGCCTCGGCCCCGACGAGGAGGCGATCGCGCTGTGGCAGGACGCCGGCGTTCCGCGCGAGCGGATCGTCGGCTGCCCGCGCTCGGAGAACTTCTGGGAAGCAGGCCCCGTCGGGCCGAGCGGGCCGTGCTCGGAGCTCTACCTGGATCGCGGCCTGCGCTTCGGGACGGCCGAGGATCTGCCCGGCGGCGAGAACGAGCGCTTCCTGGAGTTCTGGAACCTCGTCTTCATGCAGTACGACCAGAACCCGACTAACCGCCTGGCGCCGCTGCCGGCCAACAACATCGACACCGGCCTCGGCTTGAACCGCATGGCGGCGATCCTGCAGGGCAAGGACTCGGTCTTCGAGACCGACCAGTTCCAGCCGCTGATCGACCTCGGCCAGGAGCTCTCCGGGCAGCGCTACGGGCAGGACGCCGCGAGTGACCGCGCGCTGCGGATCCTCGCCGACCACACCCGCGGCATGTCGTTCCTCGTCGCCGACGGCGTCGTCCCGTCCAATGAGGAACGCGGCTATGTGCTGCGCCGTGTGATGCGCCGCGCGATCCTCCAGGGGCGCTCGCTCGGCATGGAAGGCGGCTTCCTCACGCGCTACGCCGCGACCGTGCGCGAGCTGATGGGCGATGCCTACCCCGAGCTGCACGAACAGCGCGACGCGATCGAGAAGTGGCTCGCCGCCGAGGAGGAGAGCTTCGGCCGCACGCTCGAGCAGGGCACGCGGCTACTCGACGAGTTGATCGTCCGTGCACGCGACGCTGGCGCTGAGGGGATCGCCGCCGAGGACGCCTTCACGCTGCACGACACCTATGGCTTTCCCTTCGACCTCACCAGGGAACTGGCCGCCGAGCACGGCCTCGGCGTCGACCCGGAGGGCTTTGAGGTGCTGATGGACGGCCAGCGAGCGCGCGCACGCGCCGCCGCTGGCGCGGGGGGGAGCGGCGCCGCCGGCGAAGATCCCCGCGAGCACGCGCGCGAGCTCGCCCAGCTCGTCGAGCAGACGCGCTTCACCGGCTACGAGACCGAGCAGCAGCGCACGACCGTCACCGCACTGACGCCCGACGAGGCATCCGCACAGGACGCCGCCACGAACGGTTCAGGGTCTTCCGTTGAGGAGGGCGCGGCGCAGACTGAGCATGGCACGCGCTACCTCGTCAAGCTCGCCGAGTCGCCCTTTTACGCCGCCGGCGGCGGCCAGGTCTCCGACGTCGGCACGATCGAATGCGAGCACGGCGACTGCCGCGCGCGCGTCGAGGGCGTTTTTCGCCTCGGCGACGATCAGGCGCTCGCCGTCGTGCTCGAGCGCGGCGCGCTGGATCCCGACGAGCCGGTGCTCGCGCGCGTCGATCACGCCGCGCGTCACGCGACGGAGGCGAACCACACCGCGACGCACCTGCTGCACGCCGCGCTGCGCGAGCGCCTCGGCACGCACGTTCGCCAGGCCGGTTCCTACGTCGGCCCGGACAAGCTGCGCTTTGACTTCAGCCACTCCCAGGCGCTCTCCGAGGAGGAGCTGCGCGACGTCGAGGACCGCGTCAACGGCTGGATCCTCGCCAACGACCCAGTGCGGCCGATCACGACGACGCTCGAGGAGGCCAAGCGGCTCGGCGCGATGGCGCTGTTCGGCGAGAAGTACGGCGACGTCGTGCGGATGGTGCAGATCGGCGAGGGCGAGTATTCGCGCGAGCTCTGCGGCGGCACTCACGTGCGCGCGACGGCCGAGATCGGGCTGCTGCGCATCCAGAGCGAGACCTCCAGCGCCGCCAACGTCCGCCGCATCGAGGCACTCACCGGCCCCGCCGCCGTCGCGCTCGTACGCGACCATGACCGCTGGCTTGCCGAGATCGCGGGCACGCTGCGAACCCGGCCCGAGGGCGCCGCCGAGGCCGTGCGCGAGCGCGAGCTCGAGCGCCGCCGCCTGGTCAAGGAGCTCAAGGACGCTCGCAGCGGTGCCGGCGCGCACGGCGGCGCGGACGGCGGACTTGACCTCGACGCGCTCGTCGCGCGCGCCACCGAGATCGCCGGGGCGCCGGTGCTCAGCGCGGTCGTCGACGTCGCCGATCCGAAGATGCTGCCGGAGCTCGTCGATCGGCTGAAGGGCAAGCTCCCCGACGCCGCGATCGTGCTCGGTGGCGCGCACGACGGTCGCGTGCATTTGATCGTCGGTGTCGACCCCGCGCTCGTCGCGCGCGGCGTCAAGGCCGGCGCCGTCGTCAAGGCCGCCGCTGCGCTCGTCGGGGGCGGTGGCGGCGGGCGCGACACCCTCGCCCAGGCCGGCGGGCGCGACCCGGGCAAGCTCGACGACGCGCTCGCTGCTGCTAGCGCCGCTATTGAGAGAGCGCTCACGGAGAGCCTTCCCGCGCAGTGATGCGCGTGCTGGGCCTCGATTACGGAAGCGCCCGCTGCGGCTGCGCGCTGAGCGACCCGACCGGGACCCTTGTGACGCCGATCGAGACGATCCCGCGGCCGGCGGGCCGGGCGGGGCTCGAGGCACTCGCCGCGCTCGTCGCCGCGCGCGAGGTGCAGCGCGTCGTCGTCGGCCTGCCGCTGTCGCTGAGCGGAGCCGACAGCGACCAGACACGCGAGACACGGCGCTTCGCCGGACGCCTCGCGCGCCGCCTCGGTGAGGACGTGCCCGTCGAGTTGCACGACGAGCGCTTCACGACCCGCCTCGCCCAGCGCATGCCGGGTGCCGGCGCCGCCGAGGACTCGCGTGCCGCCGCGCACATGCTCGAGAGCTGGTTCGCCGCGCGCGAGCGTTCCCTCCCCGGCAACACGTAGTCTGGGCGGGAATGAGCGCCGGCAACCGACAGCAGCGCACCGCCGAGGAACGCGAGCAGGCCCGCCGCGAGCGCGAAGCCCGCCGTGGGCACGCGCCCGCAGATCCTGCGCGTGTACCCGTAGAGCGTGCGCCCGCAGATCCTGCGTCTGTACCGGCGGAGGGCGTGCTCACAGATCCCGCGCTCACGTCCGCGGACTCGGCGACCGCACCTGCCCTTGGGTCGGCAGACTCGGCCGTCGCGCCTGCGCCCGGGTCGGCAGACTCGGCCACCGCGCCCGTCCCCGAGTCGGCAGACCAACCGCCCGCGTCGGTGTCCGGTTCTACGCCGGTGCCAGCTTCTACGCCTGTACCCGCTCCTGCGCCTGTATCCGCTCCTATGTCTGTACCCGTGCCCGAGCTGGTGGCTGCGGTGCCCGTGGAGCCCGGGCTCGACCATGCGCAGCTCGAACCGGACCCCGAGGCCTCCCTGCGACCGATCCCGGTGAAGCTGCCGCGGCCCGCGCCGCTGCCGCCACGGCTGCCTCCGCCGATCGCGCCGATCGCAAAAGGGGGGGGTAGGCGGGGCGCGCGTCTGCGTGTCGGCGCGCTGCTGCTCGCGGTCGTGGTGGTGCTGGGCGGACTGGTCGTGCTGTATACGCAAGTGCACGCCAAAGCGTCCACGAAGCCGCCAGCGCCGATTGCCGTCGTGTCGGTCACGATCCCCGAGGGGGAGACCGCCGCGCAGATCGCGCAGATCGCAGCGACCAAGGGCCTCACCGGCAGCTATCTGAAGGCCGTGCGGCAGGCGGCGCGGCACACCGCGCTGCTCGATCCCGCGCACTACGGCACGCCTGCGCATACCGACAGCCTCGAAGGGTTCCTATTCCCCGCGACCTATGAAATGTTCGCCGGCGCTCCCGCGCGCCAACTGCTCGCCAAGCAGCTCACGGCGTTCGGAGAAAACTTTGGCCCGGCGCTCGAACGGCGCGCGCGCGAGCTGCACATCAGCTCCTACCAGCTGTTGATCGTCGCCTCGATGGTCGAACGCGAGGCGCTGCTTGCGCGCGACCGCCCGCTCGTGGCTGCCGTCATCTACAACCGCCTGCGCCTCGGGATGCCGCTCGGGATCGACTCGACGATCCGCTACGCGCTGCACGACTACTCCAAGCCGCTGACCGAAGCGCAGCTGCGGATCGACTCGCCTTACAACACCCGCATTCACCACGGCCTGCCGCCGACGCCGATCAGCAACCCCGGACTGGCCGCGATCGACGCCGCCGCGCACCCCGCGCGCGTCGGCTACCTCTACTACGTCAACGGCGCCGACGGCTGCGGCGAGCTCGTGTTCTCGACGAGCTACACCGAATTTGAACGCAACGACGCCGCATACCACGCCGCGCTCGCTAGTCACGGCGGGCTCGTCCCGAGCTGCCACAAGCACTAGCCGTGGTGCGCCTCGGAGTCCTCGGCTGGCCCGTCGCGCACAGTCGCTCGCCGGCCATGCACACCGCGGCGCTCGCCGCCGTCGGCCTCGCCGACTGGAGCTACCAGGCGCTGCCGGTGCCGCCCGAGCTGTTCGCGCAGACCACGCGCGCGCTGCCCGCCGCGGGCTTTCGCGGCGCGAACGTCACGATTCCCCATAAGGAGGCCGCGCTCGCCCTCGCCGACAGCGCCAGCCCCGCCGCGTGCGCGATCGGGGCTGCGAACACGCTCAGCTTCGCCGCCGACGGCGCGATCGCCGCCGCGAACACCGACGCGCCCGGCCTGATCGCCGCGATGGAGCGCTCGCCGCGCGGTGCCAGCGCGCTCGTGCTCGGCGCCGGCGGCAGCGCGCGCGCGGCCGTCTGGGCGCTGCGCGACGCCGGAGCGAGTCAGGTATCGGTGTGGAACCGCACGCCCGCGCGCGCGCGCGAGCTGGCGCTCGCGCTGGACGCGCGCGCCGTCGCCACGCCCGAGCCCGCCGACGTGCTCGTCAACTGCACCGCCGTCGGGTTGCTCACAACGGACGGCCAAGACGGGCTCGACGCGCTCAACCAACTCGCTCTCACACTCGATCTGGTCGGTAGATACTCGTATGTCGTCGACCTCGTCTATCGAGATGGCTCCACGCCACTGCTGCTCGCCGCCCGCGAGCGCGGCGTGCCGACGCTCGACGGGCTCGCCGTGCTCGTCGCGCAGGGCGCCCTCAGCTTCGAGCTCTGGACCGGTCGCCCGGCGCCGCTCGAGGTCATGCGCGACGCCGCCCGCGCCGCACCCGCCGGCGAGCCGCGCTAGCACCCGCGCGCGGAGCGCCCGCGCATGAGCGCCGCCACTCCCGGCGGCGGCCCCGACCTGCACGAGATCTTCGGCATGGACCGCCGCGCGTCCGACACGCCCGACGTGCTCGCCGACGCCGCGCCGCACGACTCGCTCACGCGCGAGTCCCACGACCCGCTCGTGCGCGAGTCCCACGACCTGCTCGCGCATGAGCCCCACGACCCGCTCGCGCACGAGTCCCACGAGATCAGCATCGAGAGCGCACCCCCCGAAGTGCGCGAGGAGCCCGCGCCCGGACCCGCCACCCACGTCGGGCTGACCTCCCCGACGCGCCGCGGCTCATCCTCGCGCTTCCTGACCGACGTCATCGTCGACATGGGCCTCACCTCGCGCGCCCGCGTCGACGAAGCGATCGCTAGCTCGCGCAGCTCCGGCACCACGCCCGAGCGCCTGCTCGTCGAAGAAGGCGCGCTCACCAACGACGGTCTCGCGCGCGCGCTCGCCGAGCGCTACGGCCTCGACCACCTCGACCTCGGCGTCTTCTCCGTCGACATGGGCGCCGCCAACCTCGTCACGACCGCCGCCGCCAAGCGCTATCAGGCGGTGCCCGTCGCGTTCGTCGACAAGCGCACCCTGCTCGTCGCGATGACCGACCCCTCCAACGTGCTCGCCGTCGACGACATCGCGATCATGACCGGCTACGAGGTCCGCGTCGCCGTCGCCGCCCCCGAGGACATCCTCGGCCTGATCTCGCGCCTGGACCGCCTCGAGGATGTCGTCGGCGCGAGCACCACCGGCGAGAGCGAGAGCGAGCAGCAGGCCGAGGTCGTCGAGCTGCACGAGACCGCCGACGACGGGCCCGTCATCAAACTCGTCAACCAGATCGTCGCGCAGGCCGTCGAGCTCGGTGCCTCCGACGTCCACCTCGCCCCCGATGGCAAAGAAGTCCGCGTGCGCTTCCGCGTCGACGGTGTCCTGCAAGAGATCACCACCGTCCCGCGGCGCATGGCCGCCGGCGTCGTCTCGCGCGTGAAGATCATGGCCGAGCTCAACATCGCCGAGCGCCGTCTGCCCCAAGACGGCCGCGTCGGTCTCACCGTCGACGGGCGCCACGTCGACCTGCGCGTCGTCACGCTCCCCAGCGTCCACGGCGAGTCGATCGTGATGCGCATCCTCGACAAGGACTCCGTCGTCATGAAGCTCGAGAAGCTCGGCATCGAGGACGTCGAGCGTGAGCGCTTCGAGGAGGCCATCCACCAGGCGCACGGCGCCGTGCTCGTCACCGGACCAACCGGCTCCGGCAAGTCCACCACGCTGTACGCCGCGCTGCAGACGCTCAACACGCCCGAGAAGAACATCATCACCGTCGAGGACCCCGTCGAGTACCAGGTCGAGGGGATCACACAGGTCCAGGTCGCCGCCAAGGCCGGCCTCACGTTCTCCGCCGGTCTGCGCGCGATGGTGCGCGCCGACCCCGACATCATCATGGTCGGCGAGATCCGCGACCGCGAGACCGCCCAGATCGCGATCGAGTCCGCGCTCACCGGGCACCTCGTGCTCTCGACGCTGCACACCAACGACGCGCCTTCCGCGATCACGCGCCTGATCGAGATGGGCATCGAGCCGTTCCTCGTCGCCTCCGCGCTCGACTGCGTGCTCGCGCAGCGGCTTGTGCGGATGCTCTGCCCGCACTGCAAGCAGCGCACGATCATCCCCGCCGATGTTCTACGCAGAAATGGCTACAAGGCGCTCGTCGACCTCGAGGCCTACGAGCCCGTCGGCTGCCGCCGCTGCAGCGGCTCCGGCTACCGCGGCCGCGCCGGGATCTACGAGGTCATGTCCGTCACCCCCGAGGTCCGCCGCCTCGCGCTCGAACGGCGTCCCGCCGAGGAGATCCGCGACGTCGCCATCCACGAGGGCATGCGCCGCCTGCGCGACGACGGCCTCGAGAAGGTCCGCCGCGGGCGCACCTCGATCGCCGAGGTCGCCCGCGTGCTCGGCACCACCGGGTGAGGAGGCACGATCGGGTGACGATGTTCGTTGGTTCTCGACCCCGCCGCGTGCGTGCGCGCATACGCACGCACGCACGCACGGCGGGGTCTCTCTGCAAGTTCTCATCCACCGCCCGCCACCCGCACTCGAATCTTTGTCCACTGCGCGCTCCTAGCGCGCTTACCGACGGTCGGCCGCGTCGATGCGCGCAGCGATGAGCACCGGGATCGATTTCGCAGAGCTGTTGATGGAGGTCGTCTCACGACGCGCCTCCGACCTGCACCTGAGCGCCGGCGCGCACCCCACCGTGCGCGTCCGCGGACGCCTCACGCCACTCGAGGACTACCCCATCCTCTCCGGCACCGAAACGCGCGAGATCGTCTACTCGATCCTCAGCGGCGACCAGCGCCAGCGCCTGGAGACCGACTGGCAGCTCGACTTCGCCTACTCGATCCCCGGCCACGCGCGCTTCCGCGTCAACGCCTACTACCAGCGCGGCGCGATCGGCGCCGCGTTTCGCCTGATCCCCTTCGGTCTGACCTCGATCGACGAGCTCGGCCTGCCCGCGACCGTGCACGAGTTCACGCGCAAGCCGCGCGGCTTCGTGCTCGTCACCGGCCCCACCGGCTCCGGCAAGTCGACCTCGCTGGCCTCGATGATCGACGAGATCAACGGCACGCGCGACGAGCACATCATGACGATCGAGGATCCCATCGAGTTCCTGCACCCGCACAAGCGCTGCCTCGTCAACCAACGCGAGCTCGGCTCCGACGCGCAGAGCTTCGGCGACGCGCTGAAGGCCGCACTACGCCAGGACCCCGACGTGATCCTCGTCGGCGAGATGCGCGACCTCGAGACGATCTCCACCGCGCTGACCGCCGCCGAGACCGGGCACCTCGTGTTCGCGACGCTGCACACCCAGGACACCGCGCAGACGATCGACCGCATCATCGACGTCTTCCCCCCGCACCAGCAGGGGCAGGTCCGCGTGCAGCTCTCCGTCGCGCTGCAGGGCATCGTCACCCAGCAATTGCTGCCCACCGCCGACGGCTCCGGGCGCTGCGTCGCCTGCGAGGTACTCGTCCCGACCCCCGCCGTGCGCAACCTGATCCGCGAGGGCAAGACCCACCAGATCTACTCCACCCTGCAGACCGGTACCGCGCACGGCATGCAGACGATGGACTCCTCGCTCGCCACGCTCGTTCGCGCCGGCACCATCTCCCAGAAGATGGCCGAATCGCGCTCCTCGACCCCCGAAGAGCTGCGGCGCCTGCTCGGCGCCGGCTCGCTCGCCGCCTAGCCGCGATGCGCGCGCCCGGAACCCACCGGCCGCCGACGCTGGGCACGATGCCCAGCGCCCACCGGCACGGTGACCAACACACTCGCGTGGACGATCCCAAATGAGCACCTTCGTCTTCAAGGCCATGGATCTCGCCGGCGCGAAGGCGCGCGGAGAGGTCGAGGCCGAATCCAAGCAGGCCGTCTCCGACCAGCTCAAGGCGCGCGGGCTGATCGTCCTCGAGATCGCCGACAAGCACGCCTCGCGCGAGATCAACATCAGCTTCCTGCAGAGCGTCAGCGCCGCCGACCTCGCCGTCTTCTCACGCCAGCTCTCCACGATGATCACCTCCGGGATGAGCATCCTGCGCGCGCTCTACGTGCTCGAGGAGCAGACCGAGAACAAGTTCCTCAAGGAGACCATCGTCGCCGTCCGCAAGGACGTCGAGGCCGGCCTGCCGCTGAGCGACTCGATGGCGCGCCACCCCAAGATCTTCAGCCCGCTGTTCGTCGCCATGACCCGCGCCGGGGAGACCGGCGGCATGCTCGAGGACGCCCTGCTGCGCGTCGCCGATCAGCTCGAGAAAGACGCCTCGCTGCGCCGCCAGATCCGCTCCGCGATGATCTACCCGACACTTGTCCTCGTCTTCGCCGTCGGTGTCATGCTCGCACTCGTCGCGTTCCTCGTCCCCGTCTTCGAGAACGTCTTCAAGGAATTCGGCGGCGAACTGCCCGCGATCACCAAGTTCTCGGTGCTGCTCTCCGAAATCGTCACCAAATACTTCTGGGCGATGGCGCTCGTCTTCGCCGGCGTCGTCGTCGCCTTCCTGAAGTGGAAGTCCAGCAGCTGGGGGCGCCCGCAATGGGACCGCTTCCGCCTGCGCGTCCCGATGAAGATCGGCACGATCGTCCAGGAGGTCGCCGTCGCGCGTTGGTCGCGCACGCTCGCCTCGCTCACCAGCGCCGGCGTCCCGCTGCTGCAGGCGCTGGAGATCACCGGTAAGACCGGCGGCAACATCGTCGTCGAGGAGGCCATGGACGAGGTCATCTCCTCCGTCAAGCGCGGCGGCACGATCGCCGCGCCGCTCGCCAAAATTCCCGTCTTCCCGATGATGGTCACGCACATGGTCGGCGTCGGCGAGGAGACCGGCGCGCTCGACGGCATGCTCGACAAGATCGCCGACTTCTACGAGGACCGCGTCGACGCCTCCGTCAAGGCCCTCACCTCGATCATGGAGCCCATCATGATCATCGTCATCGGCTCCATCGTCGGCTTCATCGTCATCTCGATGTACATGCCGCTGTTCACGATTTACAACCACATCGAATAGACATCGCGCCGGGGCGCGGGTCGCTCCCGAAGGTTCGGGTATGCCGCCTACTCCTTAGCTGGCCTCGGGCAGATGGCGCACCGCCATGAAAGCGATCATTTAGCCATTGCCCGGTGGCGATGCGAGTGCTTTTCGGGCGGCGGCGCGGGCGCGGTTGCGGCGGTCCTTGCGCAGGCGCTCCCCGAGAAGCGTGCGCATCTGCGGGTAGCGCTGCGCGCAGAAGCGCTCGGGCAGGAGCGGGTGCTCGGCGAGGACTGCGCGGAACGGGTCGATGTCGTGGTCGTGCAGGACGTCGCGGAAGCGGCGATCGTGCATGCAGTGTTTGAAGACCCGCTCGTTGAGTTTCAGGACCGCTTTGACCCGCTTCTCCTGGGGCAACTCGTCGCTGTCGAGCAGGTAGGAAGACCATTCGCGGGCGCAGAGGATGGATACATCGAGCTGACGGATCGCGAGGGGTGCCGTTGTGTGCAGGACTGTTGTGTTGATAACGCGGCTCTCCATGCAGCGCTCGGGGTGCATGACCCACAGCTCGACCGGCGGCTGGCCAGCCTCGGCGTCGAGCGCGAGCAACACGGCGGTGTCACGCACATCACGTGCGCCAAGACCGAGCGGCGCGTCGATGAAGTCGATCTCACGCGGGGTGCCGGCGCTGTCGGTGAACAGGACGATGCCGGTGTTCGGGGTGTTGTCGTCCATAGTCGCGATCTTCGGGCGGCCCGCCAGCAGGGTCGCGGCGCGCGTAACGGACTGGGCGCTGCCCTCGAAGTCGATGTCCTTGCTCGTGAGGACACCGGCGGCGGTCAGCTCGAGCGAGCGATGGGCGAGGTATCGCCCCCAGAACGCGACGGCCTGCCCTCCGACCAGGATGATCCGCCGGTCGGCGAGCAGCGGATCCAACAAGTGCAGGACGCGCCTGACCTCCTCGTAGGTGAGGGGCGGCTTGTCTGGCACCCAGACGGCGTCAGCCGAGTGAGCGGGAGGCGTAGAGCCTGACGGCGGCGTGAGCGGCGAGCGGAGCAAACGCCTCGTTCTCGCGGCGCAGCCCCTGCGGGGAGCGACGCCCCAATGAGAGGGCCTGTGTGTCAGCCTCGCGTGAGGTCTGCTTCTCGCGGGCACGCGCTTGAGAGTTGAGGCTCTCAGGCTGTGGGTATTGCTTGACGCTCATGGCTCCTGGGAAATGCTAGCGGAAGAAGTCGCTGCTTTGAGGGCCGATCGACCGGTTCTCAGCGTAAGTATCGGCGTATTTCAGGCGCAGGCTGAGCCGGCTTCCGTCGAACCGGCGACCGCACGAGCCTCGGCGGGTGCGCTGAGGGCTCAGGCGGAGCTCACCGCGAAGCGCTGGCCGGTCTCCGGTCGACGAGCAGCTTGCCTTGGCGCACCGCCAGCGAGAGCGCGCCGTCCAGCAGTTCGAGGATCTCGCCGCCCACCAGCTCGCGCCGCCAGCCCTTCAACGTCCGCACGTCCGGCTCCGCCGCGCCCGCGCGCACCGCGCCGACGATCGCCTGCAGGTCCGCGCGCGCCGCGATCAGCTCGTAGGCCAGATCGGCCTCGCGCGCGCGGGCACGTACGAGCGCTTCGCTGAGCGCCACCAGCGGCGCGTCGGTCGGGTCCGGGGCAAACGAGCGGCTCTGCTCCGGCGGTGGCACGTGCGGGCGCTCACTGCCCGCGCGCACCGCCTCGAGCACGTCGCCGCCGCGGCGGCGCAGGCTGCTCTGCGCGACGCCGCGGATCTGCTCGAGCGCCCCCGCGTTGGTCGGTCGGCGCTTGGCGATCTCGACGAGCACCGCGTCCGAGAGCACGCTCTGCACCGGCCGGTCGCCCGCTGCCGCCGTGCGCTCGCGCCACTCCACCAGCTCGCGCGCGACGCCCTGCGAGGCCGTGCTCAGGCCACGCACGCGCGGTAGACGCGCGAAGATCGCGTCGAGGTCGCGCACGTCGCTCGAGCGCTCCAGCGCCGCGCACTCCTGGCGCGCCCACTCCAGGCGCCCCAGCGCCGCCAGCCGCCGCTGTAGCTCCGCCGCGAGCTCCAGCAGGTGCACCACGTCCTCGCGCGCATACGTCAGCTGCTCGCGCGAGAGCGGACGCGCGTCCCAGCGCGTAAAGCTCGCGCTCTTGGAGACCCGCACCCCCAGCAGCTGCGAGAGCAGCGTCTCATACGAGCACTGCGCCGCCATCCCCGCGAAGCCCGCCGCGATCTGCGTGTCGAAGACGTTGCGCACCTCGGTATCGAAGCGCCGCCGCACCAGCGCCACGTCCTGACGGCCCGCGTGCACCACCACCTCGATCGCCGGATCCGCGAGCGCGTTCGCCAGCGGCGTCCCGTCGAGATCTTCGCGCAACGGGTCGATCAGCTCGATCCGCAGCCCCGCCGTGTCGTCCGCGACCGCCAGCTGCACCAGGCACAGCAGCGTGCGGTAGCGGCCCTCGCCCATGAACTCCGTGTCGAGCGCCAAGCGGCCGCCACCGCGCGCCTGCGCCGCCAGCGACGGCAGCACGCCCGGAGCTTCGATCGCGCTCGGCCGCTCGCCGTCGCTGCGCTGCTGTCTGCGACTCATACGCGCGCGTGCTCCTCCACGCCCGCGCCGACCGCCGCCGGCAGCCGCAACACGAACGCCGCGCCCGGCGCCTCGCCCGAGGTCAGCTCGAGCGTGCCGCCCATGCGCGTCGCCAGCTCGCGCCCGATTGCCAATCCGAGGCCGAAGCCGCTGCGCCCGCCCGTCGCGCTGCCGCGCTGGAAGCGCTCGAAGATCAACTCGCGCTCCGCCGGCGCCACGCCCGGGCCCGCGTCGCGAACCGTCACCTGTGCCCAGCGCTCGTCCCCCGACGGCTCCAGCGCGATGCTCGACCGCTCCGCCGTCACGCGCAGCGCGTTGTCGAGCAGGATGCGCACGATGCGCGCCACCGCCCCCGGATCGGCCTGCACCCAGCACGCCCGCGAAGGGCTGTGCAGGTCGATCGTCACCGCGCGCGCCGCCGCCGCCAGCTCAAATTCCGCCGCCACCGCGCGGCAGATCTCGCCGAGCTCCAACGGCTCGCTGCGCAGCTGCACCTCCGCGTCCAGGCGGCTGAGATCGAGCAAGTCCGACGCGAGCTGCGAGAGCCGCCGCGACTGCTCCCGCGCGCGCGCCGTGCGCTCGCGCGCATCCTCCAGGTCCAGGTGCCCCGCCGTGAGGTCGTCCTCCAAGAGCTCCAGCGTGCCATCCAGCGAGGCCAACGGCGTGCGCAGCTCGTGCGACGCCGTCGCCACAAACGCCCGCCGCGCTCCCTCCTGGGCGCTGAGCCGCGACTGCATTCGCGCGAACGCCCGCGCCAGTTCGCCGATCTCGTCGTGGCGCCCGTCCTCCGGGAGCGGGCTCGCGTCCGCGCCGCGCCGCTCCAGCTCCCGCGTCGCGTCGCGCAACCGCTCCAGGCGACGCAGCAACGTCGTCGTCAAGCCCACACCCAGCAGCAGCGCGATCGCCAGCCCCGCCGCCGCCCCCTTGAGAAACGCTTCGCGCACCACGTGCACCGCCGAGGACACGTAGTCCAAGCGCTTCGTCAGCACGATCACATAGCGTCGCGTCGCGATCTTCAGCGGATAAGCCACCACGAGATCATCGCCGTTCAGCGTCTGGATGCGCTTGTGCGTCTGCAGCGCGCGGCGCACCTGCCCGTAGTAGTCCGGCACGTTGAGGTTCGGGCTCGCACCCGCGTAGACCACGTCGAGCTGGCTGTCCAGCAGCGTCACCGTCGCCTGCGAGCGCCGCCGTAGCGCATTGGTCGCACGTTCCACTTCCTCATCGTCCAGACGGCCCGTATCACCTTCCACCTCGATCTCGCTGAACTCCGTGTGCGCCGCATTCAGCGCCGTGATCACCGTCGCTTCGCCGTCCTGGCGCAGCCGCTGCTCCAGCGGCGAGAGCAGCGCCAGCGCCGCCACCGCGAGCGTCACCGCGCTGGTCAGCAGCAGCGCCGCCAGCAGACGCGGACGCAGACCCATCATCACTCCCGAAACCGGTAGCCCGCGCCCCGCACCGTCAGGATCAGCTGCGGCTCATCCGGCCGGTCCTCGAGCTTCTCGCGCAGGTGCCGGATGTGCACGTCGATCGCGCGCGGGTCGCGATACGCCGAGTCACCCCAGATCGCGCGCAGCAGCTCCTGGCGGTTGAGCAGTCGGCCCGGCTCCGACATCAGCCGCGCCAGCAGCTCGAACTCCGAGAACGTCAACCGCACCTGGCGCTCGCCCACCAGCACCTCACGGCGGCTGCGATCGAGTGTCACGCCGCCCGCGCTCAGCAGCTCGCGGCCACTCGCGCGCGGCCCCGAGCGCCGCAGCACCGCGCGCACCCGACTGCGCAGCTCCGCCAGGCCGAACGGCTTGGTCACGTAGTCGTCCGCGCCCGCCTCCAGACCCTGCACCGCGTCCGCCTCCGTGTCCAGCGCCGTCAGCATGATGATCGGCACCACGTTGCGCCGCTCGCGCAGCGCCCGGCAGACCTCATAGCCGTTCGGCCCCGCGCCGAGCGCCACGTCCAGCAGGACCACGTCGAAGGACTCCTCGTCCGCTCGCTCGATCGCCTCCGCGCCCGACGACAGCGCCTGCACCGTATGGCCCTCGCGCGTGAACGAGCGCGTCAGCGTCTCGCGCAGCGACGCCTCGTCGTCGACGACGAGGATCTTCAAGGAGACAGGCGCCTCGACCGTGCTCATGTCCCTCTTACGCTACACCTCACGGCAGCCGCCACAGCATGCCCGCGCGCGGTAGGCCCGCCTGTCGCGAGACGTCTACGCCGTGCGCCGCCACCCAGCGCGCCGGTGCCGTGCAGTCCGCGTCGCTCGGCGGTGAGTGCGGACCGCACAGCGTGTCCAGGAACGCGTAGCGCACCCCGCCCGCCGCCGCGAGCGCGCGCAGGCGTGCCACCGACGTGAAGACTTTGCCATTGAGGGTGCTCAGCACCAAGATCGGCCGCTCGTCGCGCACCACCAGTTCACCCATCTTCGTCCCCGAGTCGAACGCCGCCTCGTAGTACGCCTCGCCCTGATGCGCGCGCAGGTAGGAGCTCAGCGGGCCTAGCTCGCCCGCGTGCAGCACGCCCAGGCGGTTCGTGTCAGACACGTTGTCCCGCACATCGCGCAGTGACGTCGACAGCGGGATCGCCAGCAGCGCGATCAGCGCCAGCGCCAGCGTCGCCGGCGCTCGCCACGACGACATCCCGTCCAGCCACGACTCGTCGTCCGGTTGCGTTGTGGCAGCCGCCGGCTCCGAGGTCGCCGCCGTCGCCGCCGTCAACGGCGCCGTCGCCACTGCCTCACGCCGAGCACCGGTGTTCGGGCGTCGACCCAGCCAGGTCAACGCCAGCGCTCCCGCCGCGCCGGCGGCGCCGATCCACCACGCCGCCGTCGTGCCGAACAACAGCGACTGCGCATAGATCGTCACGCCGATCAGCGTCGCCGTGAGCGCCGCCGCGCGCCAGCGCGTCCGCCGCTCGGTCGCCCACGCCACGCCAATCCCAAGCGTCGCCGCGACCGCCGGCGTCAGCGCCTCGGTGTAGCGCGGATGCAGGCGCGCCATGTCGCTGAACAGCACGATCCCCAGCGCCAGCCACAGCATCAGCGCCGCCGCGAGTGCGAAGCGCCGCTGCTCCAGGCGCGGAGGGGCTGCGGGGGGGAGAGGGTCTGCCGGGGCCGGCGACTCTGTCGCGGCCGATGACTCTGTCGGGGCCGGCGACTCTGCTGCGGCCGACGATTCTGCCGCTGCCGACGATGCTGCACCGCCTCGCCCCGCTGCTCTTGCGACCCGCCGATCCCAGGTCAGCGCGCCCAGCAGCGCGCCGCCGAGCAGCAGCCCCGCGAGCGCCTCGAGGCCCAGGCGCTCGCCCGAGAGCGGTCCGATGCGCGCCAGCAGCCGCGTCGGCGACGGCGGCACGATCGGGATCGCGTCGCGCTGGGCCTGCGTGCGCTCGGGGTAGCGATAGCCCACGACGAAACCCTGCTGCGGGCCTTCCAAAGACTTACCTTCCAGGCGATCCAGGCCGTTGAACACGAACGCCGAGTTCCACGCGCTGCCGTTCGTCGAGCCATACGCGTACGGTCGATCGTGCGTCGGGTAGAGCAACGTCGCCGACAGCCACGCTAGCGACACCGCGACGTAGACCACAGCCGCCAGCGCCAGCTGCCCCGCGCGGCGCCGTCTACGGCCCGGCAGGCCCAGCCACGCGAGCAGCGCGAGCGGTGCCAGCGCCGGCAGCGACTCGAGCAGCTTCACGTTGAACGCCACACCCAGCGCCACCGCCGCGCCGAGCAGCCAGAGCGTCCGGCCCGACTCGCACGCGCGCACCGCCAGTAGCAGCGCGAGCACCATCAGCGCCATCATCACCGCGTCCATCGTGTCGCTGCGCGCCGTGATCACCTCGATCGGTAGCACCGCCAGCGCGAGCGCCGCCGCGAGTCCCGCGCGCACGCCGAAGACGCGTCGCACTGCCGCGAACAGCAGCGGCACCGAGAGCGTTCCCGCGAGCGCCTGCGGCAGCTTCAGGGCGGCGGAGCCCCAGCCGAAGAGTTCGACGCTCGCGACCTGCAGCCACAGATCGACCGGCGGCTTGTCGATCGCGACCGCGCCCGAGGGCTCGACCGCGCCAAAGAAGAAGTTGTGCCACGAGAGCGTCATGCTGCGCACCGCGCCGTCGTAGAACGGGTCGCTCACGACCGCTCCGAGATGCGCCAGGCGCAGCGCCGCCGCGCCGAGTGTGATCAGCGCTGCTGCCAGCCAGCCGCTACGCCACACGCCGCCCAGCGCCGCCGTCGTGACCGCTGGCGCCGACGTTCGAGCGCCGGTGGCGCTAACCTCGCCGCCGATGGCGAAACGCGAGGACGAACCATGCATGCCCTGTCGAGGGACCGGGCGGGTGATCTCGAATCTGGGCGACAAGCCGCAGGAGGTTACCTGCCCCTGGTGCGGTGGCGGGGGGGTTCGGCTCGCCGGCATCGACGCGCAGGCCTCCTGGCTCGGTGAGGATGGCGGCGAGGGCGTTCCGCCGCCCCAGGTCGAGCCCGCCGCCTGAGTCCGGCGTGTCTGTTGTCTGAGTCCGGCGTGTCTGCTGCCTGTGACAGCCAGCCCGACATCCCGGGTTCGACTAAGTATCGACCGCTCACCAGGCGCTGGCCCACTCGAGCCTGTTTACCATCCGTCCATCGCCGCTTGCACTATTCAAGCGCGTGCGCTCGCGGCCGATGTTGAGGCCAAATAGAGCCAGTGCCGAAGCGCCAAGGCAGAGTGTCCGCAAGGGCGCGTAGCAAAGCCGGCGACTCTCGCGTAAAGACCATAGTCGAACATGGGGGACGCATCGCCAAACAGGGCGGTGGGGCCGAGGGCTGGCGCCCAATATACCCGGATCCTAGGAGGATTCAATGCTGTATCGACTGCGCCAGCGCACCCAGGATGAGGGTGGTTTCACCCTTATCGAATTGTTGGTCGTGATTTTGATCATCGGCATTCTTGCCGCGATTGCGATTCCCGCGTTCCTCAGCCAGAAGAGCAAGGCTGTCGACGCCGGGGCGAAGACCCTCGCCAGCACCGCCGAGACGACCGCGGAAACGATCGCGACCGACAACGGCGGCAGCTACTCGACGGTCAGCACGACCACGCTGCACGAATATGAAAAATCGATCCTCGTGAAA